>NZ_JAFJSY010000116.1 GCF_019857225.1 Streptomyces plumbidurans | reverse complement strand
CCCGAGCGCGACCCCGTGCTGCCGCTGCGCGCCGCGGCCGCCGCCGCACAGGCCGGCCTCCCGCTCTCCCTGCACGCCGTACGGCGCCTGGCGACGACCGTGCGCCCGCTGCCCACGCCCTGGCCCGCCGAGGCCCGCGAACAGCTCGTGACGCTGCTCGGCTCGGGCCGCTCGACCGTCGACGTCTGGGAGGCGCTGGAGGCGGAAGGGCTGATCACCCGGCTGCTTCCGGACTGGGAGCGGGTGCGTTGCCGCCCGCAGCGCAACGCCGTGCACATCTGGACCGTCGACCGGCATCTGATCGAGACCGCCGTGCGCGCCGCCGGGTTCACCCGCCGCGTCCACCGCCCCGACCTCCTGCTGGTCGCCGCGCTGCTGCACGACATCGGCAAGGGCTGGCCCGGCGACCACTCGGTGGCCGGCGAGACCATCGCCAGGGACGTGGCGACCCGCATCGGCTTCGACCGCGACGACGTGGCCGTGATCGCCGCTCTCGTACGCCACCACCTGCTCCTCGTGGACACGGCCACCCGGCGCGACCTGGAAGACCCGGCCACCGTCCGCTCGGTGGCCGAGGCCGTCGGCAGCCAGTCCACGCTGGAGCTGCTGCACGCCCTGACCGAGGCCGACGCGCTGGCCACCGGCCCGGCCGCCTGGTCGTCCTGGCGCGGCTCCCTCGTCGCCGACCTGGTCAAGCGGGTCTCCGCGGTACTGGCCGGGGACGTCCCCGACGAGCCCGAGTCCGCCGCGCCGACCGCCGAGCAGGAACGGCTCGCCATCGAGGCGGTCGCCACCGGCAGCCCCGTGCTCGCCCTGCGGGCACAGACCGAGCCGCCTGCGCAGGAGCAGCCGCCCGGCGACCCGGAGCCGCTCGGCGTCGAGCTCCTGATCGCCGTACCGGACCAGCCGGGAGTGCTGCCCGCCGTGGCCGGCGTGCTCGCCATGCACCGGCTGACCGTGCGCACCGCCGAGCTGCGCGCCCAGGACCTGCCGGACGGCGTCGAGGGCGCGGTCCTGCTGCTGAACTGGCGGGTCGCCGCCGAGTACGGCTCCCTGCCGCAGGCCACCCGGCTGCGCGCCGACCTGGTCCGCGCCCTCGACGGCTCCCTGGACATCGCGGGCCGCCTCGCCGAGCGCGACGCCGCCTACCCGCGCCGCCGGGGCGTCGTGGCCCCGCCGCCCCGGGTGACCGTCGCCCCGGCCGCCTCCCGGCTGGCCACGGTGATCGAGGTACGCGCCCAGGACGCGCCGGGCCTGCTGTTCCGCATCGGCCGCGCCCTGGAGGACGCCCAGGTGCTGGTCCGCAGCGCCCATGTCTCCACCCTGGGCGCCAACGCCGTCGACGCCTTCTACGTGACCGGCCCCGAGGGCGCGCCGCTGCCCGGCGAGGAGGCGGCGTCGGTGGCGCGGAAACTGGAGGAGATGTTGCGGGCGTGACCTGGAAGAGGGCCGGGCGGGGCGATTGTCTTGCGCGGCCCGATACCCTGGAAGACGCTCACACTGACACCGACTCCGAGGACCGACGCCGCCGTGTTCGATACTCTCTCCGATCGCCTCTCAGCGACTTTCAAGAACCTGCGCGGCAAGGGACGGCTCTCCGAGGCGGACATCGACGCCACCGCGCGCGAGATCCGTATCGCCCTCCTCGAGGCGGACGTGGCCCTGCCCGTCGTCCGGTCGTTCATCAAGAACGTCAAGGAGCGTGCCCTCGGCGCCGAGGTCTCCCGCGCGCTGAACCCCGCCCAGCAGGTGCTGAAGATCGTCAACGAGGAACTCGTCACGATCCTCGGCGGCGAGACCCGGCGCCTGCGCTTCGCCAAGCAGCCGCCGACCGTGATCATGCTGGCGGGTCTGCAGGGTGCCGGTAAGACCACCCTCGCGGGCAAGCTCGGCCACTGGCTCAAGGAGCAGGGCCACTCGCCGCTGCTCGTCGCCGCCGACCTCCAGCGTCCGAACGCCGTGAACCAGCTGAGCGTGGTCGCCGACCGCGCCGGCGTCGCGGTCTACGCGCCCGAGCCGGGCAACGGCGTGGGCGATCCGGTCAAGGTCGCCAAGGACTCCATCGACTTCGCGAAGTCCAAGGTCCACGACATCGTGATCGTGGACACCGCCGGCCGCCTCGGCATCGACCAGGAGCTGATGCAGCAGGCCGCGGACATCCGCGACGCGGTCAGCCCGGACGAGATCCTGTTCGTCGTCGACGCGATGATCGGTCAGGACGCGGTCACCACGGCCGAGGCCTTCCGTGACGGCGTCGGCTTCGACGGCGTGGTCCTGTCCAAGCTCGACGGTGACGCCCGCGGTGGTGCCGCCCTGTCGATCCGCCAGGTCACCGGCAAGCCGATCATGTTCGCCTCGAACGGCGAGAAGCTCGACGACTTCGACGCCTTCCACCCCGACCGGATGGCCTCCCGCATCCTCGACATGGGTGACCTGCTCACCCTGATCGAGCAGGCGGAGAAGACGTTCAGCCAGGAAGAGGCCCAGAAGATGGCCTCCAAGCTGGCGTCGAAGAAGGGCCAGGACTTCACCCTGGACGACTTCCTGGCCCAGATGGAGCAGGTCAGGAAGATGGGCTCCATCTCGAAGCTGCTCGGGATGCTGCCCGGCATGGGCCAGATCAAGGACCAGATCAACAACCTGGACGAGCGGGACGTCGACCGCACTGCCGCGATCATCAAGTCGATGACCCCGGGCGAGCGCCAGGAGCCGACGATCATCAACGGCTCGCGCCGCGCCCGTATCGCCAAGGGTTCCGGTGTCGAGGTCAGCGCCGTGAAGAACCTGGTCGAGCGGTTCTTCGAGGCCCGCAAGATGATGTCCCGCATGGCGCAGGGCGGCGGCATGCCGGGGATGCCCGGCGTTCCGGGCATGGGCGGTGGTCCCGGCCGGACCAAGAAGCAGCCCAAGAAGGCCAAGGGCAAGCAGCGTTCCGGCAACCCCATGAAGCGCAAGCAGCAGGAGCAGGAGGAGGCAGAGCGCAGGGCCGCCGCCGCCCAGGGCGGCAACGCGTTCGGCGTGCCGGGCCAGCAGCCTCCGCAGGACTTCGAGCTGCCGGACGAGTTCAAGAAGTTCATGGGCTGACGCCCCGGGAGCCGGGCGCACCCGCTGCGCGTGCCGGGGGTTGGTCGTTGTCGTAACGTCCCGATATGACCAACCCCGCACCGCCGCGCAAGTCGCCCGACCAGCCCTGGCGCACGGAAGGCACCCCCGAGGAGCCGCAGAAGCCGTCGCCGGGCGGGCGGAAGATGCGCGGCGGCTGGTGGAGCCTGATCCTGACCGCGCTGGTCGTGTACCTGATCGCGAACCTGATCCTGTCGTTCTTCAACGAGGGCGACGAGCCGACGATCTCGTACACCGAGTTCAGCAAGCAGGTCGACGCGGGCAACGTCAAGAAGATCTACGCCAAGGGCGACGCGATCCAGGGCCAGCTCAAGAAGGGGCGCGACAACCCCGAGGGCGACGGCAAATACACCAAGTTCAAGACCCAGCGCCCGTCCTTCGCGGACGACCAGCTGTGGGAAAACCTGACCAAGCACGACGTCACGGTCACGGCGGAGCCGGTCGTCCAGCACCGTAGCTTTCTGGCCAATCTCCTCATCTCCCTGGCACCGATGCTGCTGCTGATCGCGGTGTGGGTCCTCGTCGCCCGGCGGATGAGCGCCGGGCTCGGCGGGGCGGGCGGGATGCTCGGCCGCAAGGCGCCGCCCAAGCCGGTCGAGCTGGAGCCCGGGCAGGAGCGCACCACCTTCGAGGACGTGGCCGGCATCGACGAGGTCGAGGGCGAGCTCAACGACGTCGTCGACTTCCTGAAGAACCCCGACGCCTACCGCCGGATGGGCGCCAAGATGCCCCGCGGTGTGCTGCTCACCGGCCCGCCGGGCACCGGCAAGACCCTGCTCGCGCGTGCCGTCGCCGGTGAGGCGGGCGTGCCGTTCTTCTCCGCGTCCGCCTCCGAGTTCATCGAGATGATCGTCGGCGTCGGCGCCTCACGCGTACGCGAGCTGTTCGCCGAGGCCCGCAAGGTCGCGCCGTCCATCATCTTCATCGACGAGATCGACACCATCGGGCGGGCCCGCGGCGCCGGCTCCGGCGTGGGCGGCCACGACGAGCGCGAACAGACGCTGAACCAGATCCTCACCGAGATGGACGGCTTCTCCGGTTCCGAGGGCGTCATCGTCATCGCGGCCACCAACCGCGCCGACGTCCTGGACCCGGCCCTGACCCGCCCCGGCCGCTTCGACCGCGTCGTCCAGGTCTCGCCCCCGGACCGCGGCGGCCGGAAGGCCATCCTGGAGATCCACACCCGCGAGATCCCGCTCGACCGGGGCGTCGACCTCGGCCAGGTCGCCCGTACGACCCCGGGCATGACCGGTGCGGAACTCGCCAACCTCGCCAACGAGGCCGCCCTGCTCGCCGTCAAGCGCAAGCAGGAGCGGGTGACCCAGGGCGACCTCTCGGAGGCCCTGGAAAAGGTCCAACTGGGCGCGGAGCGGCCGCTGGTGATGCCCGAGGAGGAGCGCCGGCGCACCGCCTACCACGAGAGCGGCCACGCCCTGCTCGGCATGCTCCAGCCCGGCGCCGACCCCGTCCGCAAGATCACCATCGTCCCGCGCGGCCGCGCCCTCGGCGTCACGCTCTCGACACCGGAGTCCGACAAATACGCCTACACCGAGGAGTACCTGCGCGGCCGCATCATCGGCGCCCTCGGCGGCATGGCCGCCGAACAGGTCGTCTACGGCGTCGTCACGACCGGCTCCGAGAACGACCTGGAGCAGGTCACGAACATCGCGCGCGGCATGGTCGCCCGGTGGGGCATGAGCGAGCGCGTCGGCCGGCTCTCCGCGCTGCCCGGCGACGCCCAGCAGGCGTACGGCCTCGCGGCCGCCCCGCAGACCCTCGACGTGATCGACGGCGAGATGCGCCGGATCGTCGACGAGTGCTACGAGGAGGCCTGCCGCAAACTGCGGGACCACCGTTCCCGGTTGAACGCGCTCGCCGAGGCGCTGCTGGCGAACGAGACCCTGGAGGAGGCGGACGCCTACCGGATCGCCGGGATCACGCGGCTGAGCAAGGAGGAGGCCTGACCGCCGCCCTACGGCACGCCCTAGGGCACGCGCTACGGCACGCGCGCGATGAGGTAGCGGAACACATTGGGCATCCACACCGTGCCGTCGCGCCGCGCATACGGATGCAGCGCCTCGGACAGCTCCTTGTCCACCTGAGCCTGGTCCGTCGCGGCGACCGCCGCGTCGAAGAGGCCGGTGGACAGCAGACCCCGGACGGCGCTGTCCGTGTCGGCGTACCCGAAGGGACACGCGACCCGCCCCGAGCCGTCGGGCCTGAGCCCGGCCCGCTCGGCCACCTCCTCCAGGTCGTCGCGAAGGGCGGGGCGCCAACTGCCCGCGCTGCGCAGCGGATCCGCCAGCCTGGTGGCCACCCGCAGCACGGACGACGTGGTGCAGCGTTCCGGCGGACCCCAGCCGGCCAGCACCACGGGCGCCCCGCGCTCGGCGAGCGGCGTCGCTGCCCGCAGCAGCCCGCCGAGCCCCTCCGAGTCGCCCGCCAGACACCCGATGGGCTCGAAAGCGGTCACCAGGGTGTACGCGGGCGTCTCCGCGCCGCTCGCGGCCCCTGCGTCCGCGGGTGAACCCTCGACGAGCCGAGCGCCCGCACGCGCGCGTGCACCCCACGCGTCCGGAAGCAGCCGCTCCCGCGCGAGGGTGAGCCGTTCGGGGGAGGAGTGGTCGACACCGGTGACCGTGGCGCCTCTGGACGCCGCCATCACGAGGGCGAGGCCGCTGCCGCAGCCGAGACCCAGCAGCCGGGTGCCGGGGCCCACCTCCAGTCGCTCGTAGACGGTCTCGTAGAGCGGGACCAGCATCCGCTCCTGGATCTCCGACCAGTCACGCGCGCGTGCACACAGATCCACACGGGGTGTCTCGTCCTCGTGAGGGAGGTGCCGTCGCACGAGCGTAGGTGTCATGTAAAGCGCCCCAATCCGCCGAGAGTTGCCGCTGTGCCCGATTGCATGGCCCCCGTGACGTGCGCTCGCACTGTCCCCGTATGCCAGGTAACTCCGCACTCGACCGCGCGTCCAGTGCCGGCGGGGCCCTGCTTGAGGGTTCGCCCCGGAAGTGGCGAGATTTCACATGACGGCAACCTGGGCCACTACGATCACCGGGCCGGTGCCGGGGCGCGGACGGGCGCCCGGTAACGTCGCGGACGTCGACGGCGCTCAGTGAGAGGGAGCCCTCCGCCGCGAGAGCGGCCGAAACGCCCCTTGCGCATCGGCGGATCACAGCCGCACCGGCCCGTGGACATCGTCTACGCGCCGGGTCGTAGGGCGGACTACGTACCGCCTTGGTATGAGCTGTGAGGTTTCTCCGCAGATCAGCGCACCCGCCCTCGTCCGGACGCATCAGCGGCAACTGACGGGTACGTGCAAATTATTTGGGATGCCCCGGAATAGGAACACAGCGGCACCCCCGCTCGTTGTCATTACGTGAGCACGACACAGACACCACCTGTTCTGGCCGCAGAGCTGGCGCAGGCGTGGGCCGACATTCAGCGGTACCACCCCGAGCTGCCCGATCTGGCCGCGCCCGAGTCCCTGATCGGAGAGTCCTCGTCCGCCTGCGGTCACGAGCTCTCCTTCGAGCGACTGCTCCATGAGGCAGTCCATGGCATCGCCGCCTCGCGCGGCGTGCGCGACACGTCCCGCGCCGGCCGCTACCACAACCGCAGATTCCTCGCCATCGCCGAGGAGCTGGGCCTGGACCACCCCGAGGAGCCGCACCCCAGCAGCGGCTTCTCGCTGGTCACGCTCAACCCCGAGGCCAGGCGCCGGTACCGCCCGACGATGGAGCGGCTGCAGCGCGCCCTGAAGGCGCACACGGCGGCCACCTCCGCCGACACCCCGAAGAGCTTCCGGGGCCCGGCGGCCCGGCACGGCTCGTCCGGCGGCGGAGTGCGCGTCAAGGCGGTCTGCGACTGCGGCCGCAACGTACGCGTGGTCCCGTCCGTCCTGGCCCAGGCCCCGATCGTCTGCGGCGGCTGCGGGAAGCCGTTCCGGATTCCGGAGGTCATGGGAGCGGCGTAGCGGCCGTACGAGGTACCGGCATCTCGTGGCTGTCGGTGCTGTGACAGTCGCACAGTCCGCGGTGGGCTGTGCGACCGGCCTCGGGGCACCCGCAGAGCCGGGTGCCCCTGAGGCATGCCCGGGCGCCCGCGCACACCCGCCGCCAAAAGCGCCCCTCGGGGTGTGGCACAATGGCTAGCTGTACTCGACAGCCGCACAGGACCCCTCTCTCCTCCGGCTGACGCGTCCATCGGGCACTCGGGTACCGCAACCCCACGCGGCCGTCTCGCCGTGCCCAACCACGTCAATCCAGGAGAACCCACTCCCGTGGCAGTCAAGATCAAGCTGAAGCGTCTGGGCAAGATCCGTTCGCCTCACTACCGCATCGTCGTCGCCGACTCCCGCACCCGCCGTGACGGCCGTGCGATCGAGGAGATCGGCCTGTACCACCCGGTGCAGAACCCCTCGCGCATCGAGGTCGACGCCGACCGCGTGGCGTACTGGCTCTCCGTCGGCGCCCAGCCGACCGAGCCCGTGCTCGCCATCCTGAAGAAGACCGGCGACTGGCAGAAGTACAAGGGCGAGCCCGCCCCGGCACCGCTGCTGCAGCCGGCCGAGAAGGCCGCGCGCCCGTCGTTCGAGGCCCTTGGCGGCGACGACGAGGGCAAGGGTGAGGCCATCACCCAGAAGAAGAAGGCTGAGAAGAAGGACGAGGCTTCCGCCGAGTCCGCGTCGACCGAGGCCTGAGCATGCTCGAGGAGGCTCTCGAGCACCTCGTGAAGGGCATCGTCGACAACCCCGACGATGTGCAGGTCGCCTCGCGCAACCTGCGTCGCGGGCGTGTGCTCGAGGTCCGGGTCCACCCCGACGACCTCGGCAAGGTGATCGGCCGCAACGGCCGCACCGCACGCGCCCTGCGCACCGTCGTGGGCGCCATCGGCGGCCGCGGTGTCCGCGTCGACCTCGTCGACGTGGACCACGTCCGCTGACGCAACACGCAGGAACACAGCACCGGCTCGGGCCGGGGAGGGCCACTGGGCCGTCCCCGGCCCGAGCCGTATGACAGGAGATCTGGACACGTGCAGCTGGTAGTCGCGCGGATCGGCCGTGCCCATGGCATCAAGGGCGAGGTCACCGTCGAGGTACGCACCGACGAGCCGGAGCTCAGGCTCGCGCCCGGAGCCGTGCTCACCACCGATCCCGCCGACGCGGGACCCCTCACCATCGAGACCGGCCGGGTCCACAGCGGCCGCCTCCTCCTGCGCTTCGAGGGCGTCAGGGACCGCACCGCCGCCGAAGCCCTCCGCAACATCGTCCTGATCGCCGAGGTCGACCCGGACGAGCTGCCCGAGGAGGAGGACGAGTACTACGACCACCAGCTGATGGACCTGGACGTGGTCACCGCGGACGGCGTCGAGGTCGGCCGCATCACCGAGATCTCGCACCTGCCCTCCCAGGACCTCTTCATCGTCGAGCGGCCCGACGGGAGCGAGGTGATGATCCCCTTCGTCGAGGAGATCGTCACCGAGATCGACCTGGAGGAGCAGCGGGCGGTCATCACCCCGCCGCCCGGCCTGATCGACGACAGGGCAGAGATCGCCTCGTCGCGGGAAGAGTCGTAAGAGATGCGCCTCGACGTCGTCACGATCTTCCCCGAGTACCTCGAACCGCTGAACGTCTCCCTCGTCGGCAAGGCACGCGCGCGTGGACAGCTCGACGTCCACGTGCACGACCTGCGCGCATGGACGTACGACCGCCACAACACCGTCGACGACACCCCGTACGGCGGCGGCCCCGGCATGGTCATGAAGACCGGCCCCTGGGGCGACGCGCTCGACTGCGTCCTCGCCGACGGCTACGAGACCGGCTCCCACGCCCCCGCGCTGATCGTGCCCACCCCCAGCGGCCGCCCCTTCACCCAGGAGCTCGCCGTGGAGCTCTCCGAGCGGCCCTGGCTGGTCTTCACGCCCGCGCGCTACGAGGGCATCGACCGGCGGGTGATCGACGAGTACGCGACCCGTATGCCCGTGTACGAGGTGTCCATCGGCGACTACGTCCTCGCCGGCGGCGAGGCGGCCGTCCTGGTCGTCACGGAGGCCGTGGCCCGGCTGCTGCCCGGCGTCCTGGGCAACGCCGAGTCCCACCGCGACGACTCCTTCGCACCCGGCGCCATGGCCAACCTCCTGGAGGGTCCCGTCTACACCAAGCCCCCCGAGTGGCGCGGCCGGGACATCCCCGACGTGCTGCTCAGCGGCCACCACGGCAGGATCGCCCGCTGGCGCCGCGACGAGGCCCTCAGGCGTACGACGGCCAACCGGCCCGACCTCATCGAGCGCTGCGACCCCAAGGCCTTCGACAAGAAGGACCGCGAGATGCTCTCCATCCTGGGCTGGGCCCCTGATCCGCAGGGAGAGCCGTACGGCCGATTTTGGCGCAGGACCGAGGGCATGGAAGAATAGGCCGCTGTTGTGCGTCGTCCGGCGTGCGCCCCTGCCACAGGGGGACACGACGCCCGCCCCGGCACGGACAGCATCCTCCTGGAAACCTAGCTCCCGCCTATGACCTGTGGCATGGGCGAAGAAAGCAGACGAAATGTCTCACCTGCTCGACACCGTCGACGCCGCGTCGCTGCGCAGCGACGTCCCGGCCTTCCGCCCGGGCGACACCGTCAACGTCCACGTGCGCGTCATCGAGGGCAACCGCTCCCGTGTGCAGCAGTTCAAGGGTGTTGTCATCCGCCGCCAGGGCGCCGGCGTCCGCGAGACCTTCACGGTCCGCAAGGTCTCCTTCTCCGTCGGCGTCGAGCGCACCTTCCCGGTGCACACCCCGATCGTGGAGAAGATCGAGCTCGTCACCCGCGGTGACGTGCGTCGCGCCAAGCTGTACTACCTGCGCGAGCTGCGCGGCAAGGCTGCGAAGATCAAGGAGAAGCGCGAGAGCTGAGCTCGCGCCGGGGTCCACAGGGCGGCCGGATAACATTCCGCCCCGATGGACACCGAACCACAGCAGACGGAGCGCGACCGCTCCTCCCGCCCTTCCCCGTCCGAGGAGACCTCGGACACGGGAGGACCGGAGGAACGGTCGCGTTTCGCGTTGGTGGCGCGGATCACCGACTGGCTGCCGGGCGGGCGGATCTCGCTGACGCTGCTGGTCTGTCTGGTGTTTTTGCTGGTTCTCAACGCTTTCGTGGTGCAACCGTTCCAGATTCCCAGCGGATCCATGGAGAACGGATTGAGGATCGGGGACCGCGTTCTCGTAAATAAGTTGGCGTACCGTTTCGGTGCCGAGCCGCGGCGCGGCGATGTCGTCGTGTTCGACGGCACCGGGTACTTCGGCAAGGGCGACTACATCAAGCGTGTCGTGGGTGTGGGGGGAGACCACGTGGTCTGCTGCGACAAGAAGGGGAGGATCGAGGTGAACGGCCGGTCGGTGGACGAGTCGACGTTCCTGTATCCCGGTGACGGCCCGTCCACGGTGCCCTTCAAGGCCGTAGTGCCCGACGGGACCCTCTTCGTCCTCGGCGACCACCGCAGCGACTCCAGCGACTCCCGCGACCACCTGGGCTCACCCGGCGGCGGCATGGTCCCGGTGTCCGACGTCGTCGGCCGCGCCGACTGGATCGTCTGGCCCACCGCCCACTGGACCCGCCTGCACCGTCCCGGCGCCTACGCGCGCGTGCCCGCCGCCGGCGGTGCCCATGGGTAACCGTGGCAAACCCCGCGGCACACCGAGCAACCCCTACGGCACCGACGACCTCCTGCCCACCGGCTCGCGCCGCACCGTCAGCCCCGCGGCGGGCGGCGGCCGCACCCGCGCCGAGCGGCGCAAGCTGCAGCGCAAGGTCAAACGAAAGCGCAGGCGCAGCGCGGTCAAGGAGATACCGCTCCTGGTCGGCGTCGCGGTCCTCATAGCCCTGGTCCTGAAGACGTTCCTCGTCCAGGCGTTCGTGATCCCGTCCGGTTCGATGGAGCAGACGATCCGGATCGGCGACCGCGTCCTGGTCGACAAGTTCACCCCGTGGTTCGGCTCCGAACCCAAGCGCGGGGACGTCGTCGTCTTCCACGACCCGGGCGGCTGGCTCGCGGACGAGCAGCCCACCACGAAGAAGAACGACCCCATCGTCGTCAAGCAGGTCAAGGAGGGCCTCACCTTCATCGGCCTGCTGCCCTCCGCCAACGAGAAGGACCTGATCAAGCGGGTCATCGGGGTCGGCGGTGACCACGTCAAGTGCTGCGACGCCCAGGGGCGGATGACCGTCAACGGCGTCCCCCTGACCGAGGCCGACTACCTGTATCCGGGAAACGCCCCCTCCACACAGAAGTTCGACATCACCGTCCCCAAGGGCCGACTGTGGGTGATGGGCGACCACCGGGCCAACTCCGCGGACTCCAGGGCCCACCAGAACACCGACTACGGCGGCACGGTCTCCGAGGACTCGGTCGTGGGCCGGGCCATGGTCATCGCGTGGCCGTTCGGTCACTGGACCACCTTGAAGGAACCTAAAACTTTCGCCTCCGTTTCCAACTCCGTGTCGGGGACGACCGCGTCCCCCCAGCTGTCGCATAGGGTTGCTCCGGACGATTTCAACGGAACGATCCAGCTCCCGACCCCTGCGGAACTCCCGCTCGTTATGGGAGTGGTGGGCCTGCGCCGTGTATGGGGCAGGCGGCGGCACAGAGTAAGGAGTTGGCGTGGGGGATGTGGCGGTTGGCGCACGGTCCGGACACGACGGCGAGGAGCACCGCGGGAACTCCGTGGACGCTGCCGTCCCGGCCGCGGACAGCGCCGTGACCTCCGGGAATGACTCCGGGGCGACCGAGGGCACGGAGCCGGGCGGTCGGGGCCGGGCGGAGCGGGAGGGTGCGGGCGGCACGCCCCCCAAGGCCGGGAAGCAGCGCTCCTTCTGGAAGGAGCTGCCCATCCTGATCGGCATCGCGCTCGTGCTAGCGCTGCTGATCAAGACGTTCCTGGTGCAGGCGTTCTCCATCCCGTCCGACTCGATGCAGAACACCCTCCAGGAGGGCGACCGGGTCCTGGTCGACAAGCTCACCCCCTGGTTCGGCTCCGAGCCGGAGCGCGGCGAGGTCGTCGTCTTCCACGACCCGGACAACTGGCTGGCGGGCGAGCCGACGGCCAGCCCGAACGCCCTGCAGAAGGTCCTCAGCTGGATCGGCCTGATGCCCTCCGCCGAGGAGAAGGACCTGATCAAGCGGGTCATCGGCGTCGGCGGCGACACCGTCTCCTGCAAGGGCACCGGCCCGCTGACGGTCAACGGCAAGGCGCTGAACGACTCCTCGGTCGTCTTCGCCGGCAACACGCCGTGCAGCGTGGACGACCAGGGCGGCCAGTTCACGGTCAAGGTCCCCAAGGGCTACATCTGGGTCATGGGCGACCACCGCCAGAACTCCCGCGACTCGCGCTACAACCAGAGCGACAAGCACAACGGCATGGTCCCGGTGAACAAGGTCGTCGGACGTGCCATCGTCATCGCCTGGCCGATCACCCGCTGGGACACCCTGCCGGTTCCGGACACCTTCGACCAGCCCGGCCTGGACAAGCAGTCCTCGGCGTCCGCCGCCATGACGGCCGCGCCGAACGCCCTCGCCCTCGCGGCCACGGTGCCGGTGGTGGTGTGGCGGCGCAGGAGGATCGCGCCGGTCGACACCCGCCGGGGCGGCCCGGCCGAGGGCGTCTGACGCTGCCTTGGTGAAGCCCTGGTGTAGCTGTGCCCCGGTCGCCCATGAGGGGCTGACCGGGTCAGGTACCGCCGGGTAGGGTGCGGACCCATGGGTGGCGAGAGCACTACGCGTACGGCCCCGCGCAGCGGTGGCACCAGCACGAGCCCGGTGGGCACCAGGACCGGACAGCGACTGTCCGGGCTGGCGGTCGCACTGGGCGTTGTGCTGTTCCTCGGAGGATTCGCCTGGGGAGCGGTGATCTACCGGCCGTACACCGTGCCGACCACATCGATGACACCGACGATCGATGCCGGCGACCGGGTGCTGGCCCAGCGGGTGGACGCCGGAGACATACGCCGGGGCGACGTCGTCGTCTTCAACGACAAGACGTGGGTGACCGGGTCGGCCGTGGTCAAGCGCGTGGTGGCGATCGGCGGCGACACCGTCTCCTGCTGCACGGACGGCAAGCTGACCGTCAACGGCAAGCAGATCGACGAGTCCTACCTCAAGGGCAGCGTCGTGGAGGACAAGAAGATCCCCTCGGTGAAGGTCCCCAAGGGCCGGCTGTTCCTCCTCGGTGACGAGCGCGAGGGCTCCCTGGACTCCTCCGCCCACCTCAGCGACGCGGCCCAGGGCACCGTCGCCGCCTCCGCCGTGACCGCCCGCGTGGACGCCGTCGTATGGCCCATGAAGGGCATGCTGGAGCGCCCCACCGGCTTCGAGACCCTCGGCGCGCTGTCCCAGCCCGGGCCGCTGCGCATTATCCTCACCATGATCATCGCCGGTGCGGTGCTCGTCTTCGCCGGCGGTGCGTACGGCCCGATCGCCAAGCGGACGGGACGCTCCCGTGCGCGGACGGAGCCGGTGCGTGCCCGCTGAGGCCGCCGGCGCCCGGGAGGACCCGTACTCGCGCGGACTGCGCAAGGTGGCCCGGGTGGTCCTGCTCGACCCCGACGACCGCATCCTCCTGCTGCACGGCCACGAGCCGGACGATCCGGCCGACGACTGGTGGTTCACACCGGGCGGCGGACTGGAGGGCGAGGAGAGTCGTGAACAGGCCGCGCTGAGGGAACTCTCCGAGGAGACGGGCATCACCGACGTGGAGCTCGGGCCGGTGCTGTGGCGGCGGAGGTGCTCCTTCCCCTTCGCGGGCCGACGCTGGGACCAGGACGAGTGGTACTACCTGGCCCGTACGGCGGACTCGTCCGGCGAGGTGCCCAGGGGCACGGGCCTGACGGAGCTGGAGCGGCGCAGCGTCGCCGGAGCGCGCTGGTGGACCTGTCAGGAACTGGCCCGGACGCATGAGACGGTGTATCCGACCAGACTCGCCGAGCTGTTGCGCCGGCTGCTCGACGAAGGTCCCCCGGCCGGGCCCGTGACCCTTGACGCGGAAATCGTCTAGGGGCTGACGGGACTGGCGCACAATGGTGGGATCGCACGGCTGAAGGGGAAGCTGCCATGAGCGCCGAGGACCTCGAGAAGTACGAGACCGAGATGGAGCTGAAGCTCTACCGGGAGTACCGCGATGTCGTCGGTCTGTTCAAATACGTGATCGAAACCGAGCGGCGCTTCTACCTGACCAACGACTACGAGATGCAGGTGCACTCGGTCCAGGGCGAGGTCTTCTTCGAGGTCTCCATGGCGGACGCCTGGGTCTGGGACATGTACCGGCCGGCTCGGTTCGTCAAGCAGGTGCGGGTACTCACGTTCAAGGACGTGAACATCGAAGAGCTCAACAAGAGCGACCTGGAGCTGCCGAGCGGCTGATCCGCAGGATCCCCACTCGTGTGAGTGACGGGTTTTTCCACAATCGGTGAGCGGTCCACCAAGATCCACTCGGTCGGGCCGGATGCGTGACGGTTGGCACCGGAGGTGGTGCCGACATGAACGCACGCAGTGCTCTCGGCAGGTACGGCGAGGACGTGGCCGCGCGGCGGCTGACCGAGGCCGGAATGACGGTCCTGGAGCGCAACTGGCGCGCCGGCAGGACCGGCGAGATCGACATCGTCGCCAGGGACGGCGACGTCCTGGTGGTCTGCGAGGTCAAGACCCGCAGGGCGGGCTGCTACGACCCCATGGCCGCGGTCACCCCGGTCAAGGCGGCCCGTCTGCGCGGCCTCGCGGAGCGGTGGGCCCAGGAGCACGGCGGCGCCCCACCGGGAGGCTGCCGCATCGACCTGATCGGCATCCTGCTCCCCGACCGCGGCGCCCCCGAGGTCGAGCACGCGCGGGGGGTGGCCTGAGATGGGATTCGCGCGTACGTGCTCCGTGGCCCTGGTGGGCGTCGAGGGCGTGGTCGTCGAGGTCCAGGCCGACCTGGAGCCCGGCATCGCCGCGTTCACCCTGGTGGGGCTGCCGGACAAGAGCCTCACCGAGAGCCGCGACCGGGTGCGGGCGGCGGTGGTGAACTCCGGCGGCGAGTGGCCGCAGAAGAAGCTCACGGTGGGCCTGAGCCCCGCGTCGGTGCCCAAGGCCGGATCGGGCTTCGACCTGGCGGTGGCCTGCGCGGTGCTCGGCGCCGCGGAGCGGATCGACCCCCGGGTGCTCGCCGACATCGTGATGATCGGCGAACTCGGACTGGACGGCAGGGTGCGCCCGGTGCGCGGCATCCTGCCCGCGGTGCTCGCCGCGGCCGACGCCGGCTACGAGCAGGTGGTCGTGCCGGAGTGCGCGGCCGCCGAGGCCTCGCTGGTGCCCGGTGTGTCGGTGCTGGGAATCCGCAGTCTGCGGCAGCTCATCGCCGTTCTGGCGGACGAACCCGTGCCCGAGGAGGAACCGGACGAGCTGGGCCGCCCCGACCCGCTGCTGGCCGGGCTGCGCGTGCCGGGCACCGGAGCGGCCACCGGCATGCACAGCCTGGGCGCCGCGCAGCACGACCACGATCACGACCTGGCCGACGTCGTGGGCCAGACCTCGGCCCGCACGGCCGTCGAGGTGGCCGCCGCGGGCGGACACCATCTTTTCCTCGAAGGGCCTCCCGGAGCAGGAAAAACCATGCTTGCGGAGCGACTGCCCGCCGTTCTGCCCCCGCTCGGGCGGGAGGAGTCGCTGGAGGTCACGGCGGTGCACTCGGTGGCCGGACTGCTGCCGCCGGGCAAGCCCATGATCGACGTCCCGCCCTACTGCGCCCCGCACCACTCGGCCACCATGCAGTCGCTCGTCGGCGGCGGACCGGGCATCGCGAGGCCCGGCGCGGTGTCGCTGGCCCACCGGGGCGTGCTCTTCCTCGACGAGGCGCCGGAGTTCCACAGCCAGACCCTCGACGCTCTGCGGCAGCCCCTTGAGGCGGGGCATGTGGTGATCGCGCGCAGTGCCGGGGTGGTGCGGTTCCCCGCCAGATTCCTGATGGTCCTCGCCGCCAACCCGTGCCCGTGCGGGCGCTTCTCGCAGCGTGACTCGCTGTGTGACTGCCCGCCGTCCGCGATCCGCCGGTACCAGGCCCGGCTGTCCGGCCCGCTGCTCGACCGGGTGGACCTGCGCGTCGAGGTCGATCCGGTCACCCGGGCCCAGCTGGCCGAGCCCGGCGCCCGCGGTGAGGCGACCGCCACGGTCGCCGACCGCGTCAGGGCGGCCAGGGAGCGAGCGGCCGCACGCCTGGCGGGCACACCCTGGCGGACCAACAGCGAGATCCCCGGACGTGACCTGCGCGGCCGCTGGCACGCACGGCCGGGGGCCATGGACGACGCCGAGCGCAACCTGGAGCGCGGAGTGCTCACCGCGCGCGGGCTCGACCGGGTCCTGCGCGTCGCTTGGACCGTGGCGGACCTCGTCGGCCACGACCGCCCCGACGCCACGGACGTGGCTCTGGCCCTCCAGCTGCGCACGGGCGTCCCGCGCGGCGTCCCGATGGCCATCGGGGCACTGACATGAGCGCCGGCGACGACGCCGAGCGGCTCGCCAGGATCTTCCTGGCCCGGGTGCTCGAACCGGGCGACGAGACCGGCGGGCGCTGGGTGCGCGAGCTGGGAGCGTGCGGGCTGGTCCGGCGGCTGCGCGAGGGCGGACCGCCGCTCGGCGGAGCGACCGACAAGCGCTGGGCAGGCCTGCTGAGCCGAGCGCGGCAGGCCGAGCCGGAGCGGGATCTCGCCGCGGCACGCGACGCCGGAGCGCGGTTCGTGACGCCCGGGGACGCCGAGTGGCCGGGGCAGCTCGACGACCTCGGGGACGCACGGCCGCTCGGCCTGTGGGTGCGGGGACGGGCCGGCCTGCGGATGTGGGCGCTGCGCTCGGTCGCCGTCGTCGGCGCCCGCGCCTGCACCGAGTACGGCGCCCACATGGCGGCGCTGCTCGGCGCGGAGCTCGCCGAGCAGGGCTGGGTGGTGGTCTCGGGCGGCGCCTACGGGGTCGACGGCGCGGCGCACCGGGGCGCGCTCGGGGCCGGCGGCGCCACCGTGGCCGTCCTCGCCTGCGGGGTCGACCGGCCCTACCCGCGCGGGCACACCGAGTTGATCACCAGGATCGCGCAGCAGGGGCTCGTCGTGGGCGAGTTGCCACCCGGTGATCATCCGACGCCGAGCAGATTCATCGTCCGCAACCGCGTGATCGCGGCCCTGACCCGCGGCACCGTGGTCGTCGAGGCGGCCCATCGCAGCGGGTCGCTGGTCACGGCGCGGGCCGCGCAGCGGCTGGGCCGCCACACCATGGGCGTGCCCGGTCCGGCCACCAGCGGTCTGTCCGGCGGGGTGCACGAACTGCTGCGGGACGGTGCCCAGCTGGTCACCGACGCCGCGGACGTCGTCGAACTGGTCGGCGAGATGGGAGAGCTGGCCCCGGACCGGCGGGGGCCCGTGCTGCCGAGAGATCTGCTGGACCCCGGCGCCCGGCGGGTGCTGGCCGCACTGCCCGGCCGCGGCGCCGCGCGGCCCGGCGCGATCGCGCGGGACGCGCAGACCACACCGGACGACGCGATCGCGAGGCTGTACGAACTCCGATCACTTGGTTACGTCGAACGACACGGCGACGGCTGGAAGTTGACGCGCCAGGCGATGATCTCCGTCCGAGGGGGTCGCCGCTGACGCTGACCGTATGTGTTCGGCCGTCCGGGGGAAGCCCGAGACCTGTGCAAATGCCCGTAGTTGGCGAACGACCGGCATCACGCAGAGCGACCGCCGTGACTCGGTGGAGCGCATTGCGGAACGTATCTGCGTACGCATCGCGGGCCGTTCTTCGCTCACTGCGACTCTCCAGTCACGCTACGCTCACGAGGATTCCGACGCAGACAGGCATCTCGACATCAGACCGACAGCTCACCCAGGCATCCCCACTTCACTGCAGAACGGCACAAGGCGACGAATGCCCCAGCACACCTCCGGGTCCGACCGGGCGGCGGTCCCCCCAGCCGCCCGTGAAGGTGGCAGCGTGCGGCCGCCCGCACCCTCGACGCTCGACGAGCTGTGGCGGTCGTACAAGGACACGGGGGACGAGCGGCTGCGGGAGCAGCTGATCCTGCACTACTCGCCGCTGGTCAAGTACGTGGCGGGACGGGTGAGCGTCGGGCTGCCGCCCAATGTCGAGCAGGCCGACTTCGTCTCATCCGGGGTGTTCGGGCTGATCGACGCGATCGAGAAGTTCGACATCGACCGGGAGATCAAGTTCGAGACGTACGCGATCACCCGGATCCGGGGCGCGATGATCGACGAGCTGCGGGCGCTGGACTGGATCCCGCGGTCGGTGCGGCAGAAGGCGCGGAACGTGGAGCGCGCGTACGCGACGCTGGAGGCGCGGCTCAGGCGGACACCCTCGGAGACCGAGGTGGCCTCCGAGATGGGCATCCAGGTCGACGACCTGCACGCGGTGTTCAGCCAGTTGTCGCTGGCCAACGTGGTCGCGCTGGAGGAGCTGCTGCACGTCGGGGGCGAGAGCGGGGACCGGCTCAGCCTCATGGACACACTGGAGGACACCGCCGCCGACAACCCCGTGGAGGTGGCGGAGGACCGCGAACTGAGGCGGTTTCTGGCGCGGGCGATCAACACGCTGCCCGACCGGGAGAAGACCGTCGTCACGCTGTACTACTACGAGGGGCTCACGCTCGCCGAGATCGGCAACGTCCTGGGCGTGACCGAGAGCCGGGTCAGCCAGATCCACACCAAGTCGGTGCTGCAGCTGAGGGCGAAGCTGGCGAGCTTCGGGCGCTGAGCTTCGGGCGCCGAGAGGGGTGCAGCGCTCCCGCTGCGAGTGGTGCGTCCGTAGAGTGGTTGACGTGCCAAGGATTCGAGCGGCCTCCGTGGCCGAGCACCGGTCGATGCAGCGAGCCGCCCTGCTGGACGCGGCCCGGTCGTTGCTGTCCGAGGGCGGGACGGAGGCGCTGACCTTTCCGGCCCTTGCCGAGCGGACGGGTCTCGCACGGTCCTCGGTGTACGAGTACTTCCGGTCCCGGGCGGCCGTGGTCGAGGAGCTGTGCGAGGTCGACTTTCCCGTGTGGGCCGCGGAGGTGTCGGCGGCGATGGAGCGCGAGGAGACGGCCGAGGCAAAGGTCGAGGCGTATGTGCGCCGGCAACTGGCGCTGGTGGGGGACCGGCGGCACCGGGCCGTCGTGGCGATCTCCGCTAGCGAACTGGACGCGGGAGCCCGCGAGAAGATCCGGGCCGCGCACGGGGGGCTCGTGACGATGATCGGCGACGCCCTCGCACAGCTGGGGCACTCCGAGCCGCGGCTGGCCGCGATGCTGCTGCAGGGAATCGTGGACGCGGCCGTGCGGCGGATCGAACTGGGCGCGGCGGAGGAGCCTTCGGCGATCACCGAGGCGGCCGTGGGGATGGCCCTGCGGGGAGTGCGGGGCTGAGCAGCCCGCCCGCGCCACCTCACCTCCGTGCGCCCCAACTTCAACTACGTGACCTCACGAGGCAACGGCACCCCCACCACCGGCAGCAGTCTGGACGGGCCGTGGGACAAGAGGTCCGGTGGGAGCAGGGACAGGGGATTCAGGTAGGTGCTGCCTCTCAGGAGGCCCCAGTGCAGGCAAGAGGTCGTGCAGTGCGAGCCCGTCGGCTCCACCGTGCCGAGCACGTCCCCGGCGTCCACCTCCTCGCCCTTGGTCACCGTCGCCCGTACGGGTTCGTACGTCGTGCGCAGGTCCGTGCCGGACAGTTGCAGGGAGACCACGCCCCGGCCGGCCACCCGCCCTGCGTAGGAGATGCGGCCGGGTGCCACGGCGCGTACGGGGGTTCCCGGCGGGGCCGCGAGGTCCACGCCGCGGTGGCCGCGGCCGTAGAGCGTCGCCGGGGGTTCCCAGCCCCGCAGGACCGCGGGGTGCGCGCCCACGGGCCAGGCGCGGCCGAGGGCGGGGATCGCGGGGCCCGGCCCCGACCCGGA
>NZ_JAFJSY010000115.1 GCF_019857225.1 Streptomyces plumbidurans | reverse complement strand
ATGTCCGACGTACGCGTCGTCGTCATCGACTGCACCGACACGGGGGCGTCCCCGCCCACGGCCACGGTCCCGACCTGGATCTGACGGCTCCTGCGCCGTTCGGCGATCTTGGTCGGAACGGACGGCATGCCGAGAGAAATCGCAGTCATCTGCTGTGCAACCCCAAGTCGTGGATCAAGGCCAGGTCCCGTCAGCAGCGGGCTCCAGGCTCCGAGATTACGGCACGGACCTGAACACCGGCACACGGCGGCCCGACGATCCGCTCAATGGTGTTCCACTTGAGGCGGATCGCCGGGCCGTCGTACGAGCCCCCTCAGCCGAGGACGAGCGCCCTCAGCTGATCTTGACCGGATTGACCACGTCCGCCACCAGCACCAGCAAGGTGAAGCAGACGAAGACCCCGGCCACCACGTACGCCACCGGCATCAGCTTCGCCACGTCGAAGGGGCCGGGGTCCGGGCGGCGCAGCACGCGGGCCAGGTTCCGGCGCAGCGACTCCCACAGGGCACCCGCGATGTGCCCGCCGTCGAGGGGCAGCAGCGGCAGCATGTTGAACAGGAACAGGGAGAGGTTGAACCCGGCGATCAGCATCAGGGCCGTGGCCAGCTGCTGGGTGGGCGGGATGTCGAGGGTGAAGATCTCGCCGCCGACGCGGGCCGCGCCGACCACGCCCATCGGGGAGTCCGGCTGGCGCGGGGCGCCGTCGAAGGCCGCGTCCCACAGGGCCGGGATCTTGCCGGGCAGGTCGGCGAGGGAGTTGACGGCCTCGCTGATCCGGTCGCCCATCCAGGACACGGAGTCGCCGAAGTCCTGACGGACCACGCCGTTGGCCGCGCTGAAGCCGAGGAAGCCCGCGCTGACGAACTTGCCGGGCACCACCTGGCCGGAGGAGTCCTTCTTCGCGACCTGGTTGGTGGCGATCTTCGCGTGCAGGGTCATGTCCTGGCCCTTGCGCTCGACGACGATCGCCACGTCCTTGCCCGGGGTGGCCCGGATGAGGTCGGAGAGCTTGTTCCAGTCGTCGGTGCGCACCCCGTTGAAGGAGACGATCTTGTCGCCCGCCTTGAGTCCGGCCGCCGCGGCCGGGGAGGCCGGGTCGCTCTTCTTGCAGGTGTCGCGGTTCTGGCTCTGCGCGATGACGCACTGGGAGACCGAGCTGACGGTGGTGGTCTGCTGTGCGATGCCGAAGCCCATGAGGACCGTCAGGAACAGCGCGACGGCCAGGATGAGGTTCATGAAGGGGCCCGCGAACATCACGATGACCCGCTTCCAGGGCTTGCGGGTGTAGAAGAGGCGGTTCTCGTCGCCGGGCTGGAGCTCCTCGAAGGCCGCCGAGCGGGCGTCCTCGATCATGCCGCGCCAGGGGGAGGTGGAGCGCGCGGTGATCCGGCCGTCGTCGCCGGGCGGGAACATGCCGATCATGCGGATGTAGCCGCCGAACGGGACGGCCTTGAACCCGTACTCCGTGTCGCCCTTTTTGCGTGACCAGATGGTCGGGCCGAAGCCCACCATGTACTGCGGCACGCGGATGCCGAAGAGCTTGGCGGTGGACAGGTGCCCCAGCTCGTGCCACGCGATCGAGACCAGCAGGCCGACCACGAAGATCACTATGCCGAGGACCATCATCAGGGATGTCATGCACGCGCCTCCGCGGTGGCCGAAGCCGTCTGCTCCGTCAGTTCCCGGGCCCGGGCCCGTGCCCAGGTCTCCGCTTCGAGGACGTCCGACACGGTGAGTGAGGTTCCCGTCCGCGGTGTGCCGTGCTCCTCGACCACCCGCGTCACGGTCTCCATGATCCCGTTGAAGGGCAGTGCACCGGCGCGGAACGCCGCCACGCACTCCTCGTTTGCCGCATTGAACACCGCCGGGGCGGTGCCCGCGAGCTCACCCACGTGCCGGGCGAGGTTCACCGACGGGAACGCCTCGTTGTCGAGCGGGAAGAACTCCCAGGTGGACGCCTTGCTCCAGTCGAAGGCCGGGGCCGCGCCGGGAATCCGCTCGGGCCAGCCGAGACCCACGGCGATCGGCCCGCTCATGTCGGGGGGCGTCGCGTGGGCAATCGTCGAACCGTCCGTGAACTCAACCATCGAGTGGACATACGACTGGGGATGCACGACCACCTCAATGCGGTCGAAGGGAATGTCGTAGAGGAGGTGTGCCTCGATCACTTCCAGCCCCTTGTTCACCAGGGTCGCGGAGTTGATCGTGATCACCGGGCCCATGGCCCAGGTGGGGTGCGCGAGGGCCTCCTCGACGGTGACGTTCGCCAGCTGTTCCTTCGTACGGCCGCGGAAGGGGCCACCGGAGGCCGTCACGACGAGCTTGCGCACGTCCGCGCGGGTGCCGGCCGCCAGCGCCTGGAACAGGGCCGCGTGCTCGGAGTCGACCGGGATGATCTGCCCGGGCTTGGCGAGCGCCTTGACGAGCGGGCCGCCCACGATGAGCGACTCCTTGTTGGCGAGCGCGAGGGTGCGGCCCGCCTCCAGGGCGGTGAGGGTCGGGGCAAGGCCGATGGAGCCGGTGATGCCGTTGAGCACGGTGTGGCAGTCGGAGGCGGCGAGCTGGGTGGACGCCTCGGGCCCGGCGAGGATCTCCGGGAGCGGCTGACCCGCCCCGTACTGCGCGGCGAGTGCCTCGCGCAGTTCGGCCACGACGTCCTCGCGGGCGACCGCCACGGTGCGCACCCGCAGCCGGTGGGCCTGCTCGGCCAGCAGCGCGATCCGGCCGCCGCTGGCCGAGAGCCCGGTGACCCGGAAGCGGTCGGGATGGCGCAGCACGAGGTCGATGGCCTGGGTGCCGACCGACCCGGTGGAGCCGAGGATCACCACGTCCTTCGGGCCACCGCCCGCGACGGGGTCGTAGACGAGATGCGGGTCGGCGAGTGGGGCTGGGCTGTCCGTCATCCCTCCATTGTTGCCGAGGTGCGCGACCGAAAGGACAGTGCGTCGCTCGGGTGGGTGGCTTGTCGCGCTCTTCCCGGTTGGAGCGGGATCCCCCCTTGTGTGGGCCGCATGAAGAACGAGCGGCGGGGGGATCCCTGCGGGGCGTGCCGTGACGTGCGCGGGCTCACCCGATGGAGCGGTGCACGTTCTCCTTCTGTGAGGGTCCGGGATCGGATGCGGCGATCCACGGTCCTTCGCCCGAGGGGTCGACGATGCCGTCCTCCAGCCACTCGTACGTGCCCGACATCACGCCCTTGACCACCTTGCGGTCGAGGTCGTCGGTGTTGTTCCACAGCCGCCCGAAGAGTTCCTCGACGCGGATGCGGGACTGGCGGCAGAAGGCGTCGGCGAGCTGGTAGGCCTCGCGGCCGTGGTCGCCCCGGCTGCGCAGCAGTTCGGCCCGTACGCAGGCCGCGCTCATCGCGAACAGTTCGGCGCCGATGTCCACGACGCGGCCCAGGAAGCCCTGCTTGGTCTCCATCTTCCCCTGCCAGCGGGACATGGCGTAGAAGGTGGCGCGGGCCAGCTTGCGGGCGTGCCGTTCGACGTAGCGCAGGTGCGCGGAGAGATCGACGTCGTGTTTGAACTCGCCGTAGGAGACGGGCAGTTGTCCGGGTCCGGCGACCAGTTTTGGCAGCCACTTGGCGTAGAAGACGCCCGCGTTGGCGCCTGCCTTCGCCTTGTCCTGGAGGGACTTGTCGGGGTCGATGAGGTCGCCGGCGACGGAGAGGTGGGCGTCGACGGCCTCGCGGGCGATCAGCAGGTGCATGATCTCGGTGGAGCCCTCGAAGATGCGGTTGATCCTCAGGTCGCGCAGGACCTGCTCGGCCGGGATCGCCCGCTCGCCGCGGGCCTTGAGGGACTCCGCCGTCTCGAAGCCGCGTCCGCCGCGGATCTGGACGAGTTCGTCGGCGATCAGCCAGGCCATCTCGGAGGAGTAGAGCTTGGCGAGCGCGCCCTCGATGCGGATGTCGTTGCGGTCCTCGTCGGCCATCTGGCTGGAGAGGTCGAGTACGGCCTCCAGGGCGAAGGTCGTCGCGGCGATGAAGGAGATCTTGGCGCCGACGGCCTCGTGGTGGGCGACCGGCTTGCCCCACTGCTCGCGCGCCCCGGACCACTCACGGGCGATCTTCAGGCACCACTTGCCGGCCGCCACACAGGAGGCGGGCAGCGAGAGCCGCCCGGTGTTCAGCGTGGTCAGCGCGATCTTCAGGCCCGCGCCCTCGGGGCCGATGCGGTTGGCGGCGGGGACCCGGACCTGGTGGAAGCGGGTGACGCCGTTCTCGATGCCGCGCAGGCCCATGAAGGCGTTGCGGTTCTCGACGGTGATGCCGGGCGAGTTGGTCTCGACGACGAAGGCGGTGATGCCGCCCTTGTGGCCCTCGCTCTTCGGCACCCGTGCCATCACGACCAGGAGGTCGGCGACCACGCCGTTGGTGGTCCACAGCTTGACCCCGTCGAGGACGTAGTCGTCGCCGTCGCGCACGGCCGTGGTGGCGAGCCGTGCCGGGTCGGAGCCGACGTCGGGCTCGGTCAGCAGGAAGGCGCTGATGTCGGTGCGGGCGCAGCGGGGCAGGAACTGCTCCTTCTGCTCGGGCGTGCCGAACAGTTTCAGCGGCTGCGGTACGCCGATCGACTGATGCGCGGAGAGCAGGACGCCGATGGCGGGGCTGGCGGAACCCGCCAGGGTCAGTGCCTTGTTGTAGTACACCTGAGTGAGGCCGAGCCCGCCGTACTTGGTGTCGATCTTCATGCCGAGGGCGCCGATCTCCTTGAGGCCGGTGATGACCTCGTCGGGGATGCGTGCCTCGCGCTCGATCAGCGCGCCGTCGACCTTGGTCTCGCAGAAGTCGCGCAGTTTGGCGAGGAACTCCTCGCCGCGCTGGACGGCCTCGTCGGTCGGCAGGGGGTGGGGGTGGATGAGGTCGAGCCGGAAGCGGCCGAGGAACAGTTCCTTGGCGAAGCTGGGCTTGCGCCACTCCTGTTCCCTGGCCGCCTCCGCCACCTGGCGGGCCTCACGTTCGGAGACGGTGGGTTTGCTGGATGGTGCGGACATGAGGCTCACCTCGCCGCGAGGAGGGGATCTTGGACCGGTTTGGTTACCGGTGGGTGCTACCCGATCGTATGTACCCGATCCCGGGCCGCCCCACCACCCCTGGGGCACGGTCGTTGGGCCGAATTGACGGCCGGGGCTCCCTCGCGGAGGATCGGCACGCCTCAAAGAGAGGCTGTCGAAGCGCTTCGACAGCCTATGGACACCCACCTCGGCTGGGGCTAGTGTCGAACCACCCTCACCCGCCACTGTTCGTCATGCGCACAGTCGAAGCGCTTCACACGCTTGGAGAGCCGGATGGTCACCCTCGCCGAGGTCGCCCAGCACGCCGGAGTCTCGGCGAGCACGGTGAGCTATGTCCTCAGCGGCAAGCGGTCCATCTCCACGACCACCCGGCAACGGGTCGAGCAGAGCATCCGCGAGCTCGGCTACCACCCGAACGCCGGCGCGCGCGCCCTGGCCAGCAACAGGTCGAACATCATCGCGCTGATGGTCCCGCTGCGCACCGACATGTATGTGCCGGTGATGATGGAGATCGCCATCGCGGTCGCCACCACGGCCCGCACGCACGGCTACGACGTCCTGCTGCTGACCGGCGAGGAGGGCCCCGACGCCGTGCGCCGGGTCACCGGCAGCGGGCTCGCCGACGCGATGATCCTGATGGACGTCGAACTCGACGACGAGCGGCTGCCGCTGCTGCGCGGCACCGACCAGCCGTCCGTGCTCATCGGACTGCCGGCCGACACCACCGGACTGACCTGCGTCGACCTGGACTTCAGGGCGACGGGCGCGCTGTGCGTCGAGCACCTCGCGATGCTCGGCCACCGTGACATCGCTGTCATCGGCGAGGCGCCCGCCGTCTACGAGCGGCACACCGGCTTCGCCGAGCGCACGCTCGACGGACTGCGCTCGCGGGCCCAGGAGCTGGGCGTCCGCCTGCTGCACCGGCCGTGCGAGGGCGGCTACGACGCCATGGCCCTCACCCTCGCCCGCATCCTCGACGAGCGCCCGGGCACCACCGGCTTCGTCGTGCAGAACGAGTCGGCCGTCGAGCCGCTGCTCGCGCTGCTGCGCCAGCAGGGCCGCGCCGTGCCCGAGGACGTGTCGGTGGTCGCCGTCTGCCCGGAGCAGGTCGCCGTCCAGGCCTCGGTGCGACTGACGTCCGTCGCCATTCCCGCGCAGGAGATGGGCCGGCACGCCGTGGAGCGCCTGGTCGCCAAGCTCGACGGCCGCGGGGCCGACGAAGTCGTCCTGATCTCCCCCGAGTTGACGGTCCGTGCGAGCACGGGTCCGGCGCCCTCCCGCACCACCTGACCGCTGCCTTTCCCCTGCCCTGCGGGCACCCTCATGTCCTTTCGGGAGCACCCCTCGTGAATCAGCCTGCGGAGAACCAGACCCGGATCAGCCTCGCGCAGTCCTCCCCCACCGCCGGCACCTTCCGTGAGCGGGACGGCGCGCTGGAGTGGAGCGGCCGCCAGGAGACGCTGCGCATCGAGCCGTGGGGGCCGGACGCGGTCCGGGTCCGCGCGCGGCTGGGCGGGCCCATCCTCGAGGACACTCCGGGTGCGCTCCTCGACGAGGTTCCGGCCACCGAGAGCAGCATCAAGATCGGTGACGGGGAAGGGCAGTTGACGGTCGGAGCGCTGACCGTGCAGGTCGATGCCGAGGGCCTGGTCCGCTTTCTGCGCACCGACGACCTCTCGGAGCTGCTGGCCGAGCAGCGCGCCCACTTCTGGTGGCCGGGCTCGCGGCTGTACACGGCCGTCGGCAACGGGTACCACCGTCTGGAGCAGCGCTTCGCCGCCTACGACGACGAGAAGCTGTACGGCCTCGGCCAGCACCAGCACGGCCGCCTCGACCAGAAGGGCCTGGTCGTGGACCTGGTCCAGCGCAACGCCGAGGTCAGCGTCCCGGTGCTGTCCTCCAGCCGCGGCTACACGCTGCTGTGGAACAACCCGGCGATCGGCCGGGTGGAGCTGGCGTACAACGGCACCCGCTGGGTGGCGGACTCGGCCCGGCAGATCGACTACTGGATCACCGCGGGCGGCCCGGCGGACGGGCAGCGCCGCTACAGCGCGGTCACCGGCCGCACGCCGATGCTGCCCGAGTGGGCGGCCGGCTTCTGGCAGTGCAAGCTGCGCTACCGCACGCAGGAGGAACTCCTCGCGGTGGCACGGGAGTACAAGCGGCGCGGGCTGCCGATCTCCGCGATCGTCTGCGACTTCTTCCACTGGACGCATCTGGGCGAGTGGAGGTTCGACCCGGCCGAGTGGCCGGACCCGGCGGCGATGGTGCGTGAACTGGAGGAGCTGGGCGTCAAGTTGGTGGTCAGCGTCTGGCCGTCGGTGTCACCGCTGAGCGAGAACCATCCCGTGATGGAGCAGCGCGGCTACTTCGTCGGCACCCAGTACGGCCCGATGGCGCACGCCGACTGGCCGGACAAGGGGGTCGCCTCCACCGTCCAGGTCGCGTTCTACGACGCCACGAACCCCGAGGCGCGTGACTTCGTGTGGTCCAGGGTGAAGGAGAACTACCTGGAGCCGTACGGCATCACGGCCTTCTGGCTGGACGCCTGCGAGCCCGAACTCAAGCCGGGCTTCCAGGAGAACCTGCGCTACTGGACGGGCCCCGGCCTGGAGGTCGGCAACAGCTATCCGGCGGAGAACTCCCGCACGTTCCACGAGGGCCTGCGTGCTGCCGGCGAGTGTGAGGTGGTGACGTTGAACCGCTCGGCCTGGGCGGGCAGCCAGCGCTACGGCGCCGCCCTGTGGTCCGGCGACATCGGCACCGACTTCGCGACCCTGCGCCGGCAGATCGCCGCGGGGCTGAACACCGCGATGTCCGGCATCCCTTGGTGGAACACCGACATCGGCGGCTTCCACGGGGGTGACCCGGACGACCCGGCCTACCGCGAGGTCATGATCCGCTGGTTCCAGTTCGGCGCGCTGTCCCCGCTGATGCGGCTGCACGGCTTCCGCGACCCGGGGATGCCGCTCGGGCCCGAGATGACCGGTGGGCCGAACGAGGTGTGGTCGTACGGCGAGGAGGCCGGGGCGATCATGGAGAGCTATCTGCGGCTGCGCGAGCGGCTGAAGCCGTACGTCCTGGACGTGATGCGCCAGGCGCACGAGGAGGGGCTGCCGGTGATGCGGCCGCTCTTCCTGGAGTTCCCTCAGGACCAGGCGGCCTGGTCGGTGGACGACGCTTATCTGCTCGGCCCGGATCTGCTCGTCGCGCCGGTGCTCACGGCCGGCGCGACGGCTCGGACGACGTATCTGCCCGCGGGGTCCTCCTGGACGGATGCGTGGACCGGGGTGACGTATGCGGGGGGTGCGGCTGTGACCGTGGACGCGCCGTTGGAGCGGATTCCGCTGTTTTTGCGGGATGGGGCGCGGGTGCCGGTTGTTGTGGAGCGTGGGGTGCGATAGGTCGGTGGGCGGGTGCTGCGCCGCTGTGGCTGGTCGCGCAGTTCCCCGCGCCCCTAAAAGCCGAAAGCCCAAGCCCGCGCCGCTGTAAGCCCAAGACTTGCGTCAGTTGCGGCAGATCGAGGGCAGGGCGCGGGTCAGGGCTGCTGTGTGCAGGAGGTCTGTGTGCTTGGTGAGGGTGACCTCTGCGGCGGCCACGGTCAGTTCGGGGCGGCAGATCGGTGATGTGCGGCGGGCTGTGGTGTCGGCTACGGCCTGTACGAGGTCGGTGTTGATGCGGTTGATGGTCTCGCGGACGACGTTGAGGTCCGGCTTGGTGGTCGGGGCCTGGTCCGGGTGGGTGGTCCAGCGGCGGTAGAGGCCGCGCTGGACGACCTTGTTGGCCTCGATCTGGTCGCGGAAGATGCGCCGCATCTCGTCCGGGTCGGCACCGATCTGCCGGGCCTGTGCGGCGACGGTGTCGAGGACGACCTGTTCGCGCGCGGGGTCGTCGATCGGGCTGTCGGTGCCCCACTTGGCGGCGGCCACCAGGTCCGCGGTGGCGAGGCGGTCGGCGGCGAGGGAGGCCACCGGCCGCAGAGGGTCGGTGCGGGCCGTGCTCGTCGCGGCGGTCGTGTCGTGCGCGGGTGCCGCCGCCGCGGTGCCCGGCAGGGCGAACAGCGCGGCGGCGGCGATCACGGCGGTACGGAGGGGGGTCGTGGTTCGCATGCGGTCCATGTAACCCCACCGCGGCCCGCCGTGGGGTCAACTACTGCTGACGCTCTCGCTGTTGACGGTGAAGTCCAGCCCGCCGGAGGAGGACGTGATCTCGAAGCCGAACTGCAGATCGCCGATGGTCACGTTGCCGAACCAGCCCTTGGTGTCCTTGATCCACTTCAGGATCGGCAGGACGTTGACGGTGCCGGAGCTGGAGTTGGAGGTGCGGACGAAGGAGAAGACGTCGTTGGAGCCGTTGTTGCCCTTGTAGACGGTCCAGGTGTGACCGCCCAGGATGAGATTGCCCTGCGAGGTGCCGAGCGGGCCGACAGCGCCCGTCTTGTTCATCCAGAGCATGATCTCGTACTGGTAGCCGGTGTCCCAGATGTCGTACGAGGTGTTGTACGCGCCCGACGACGGCACGGAGACGTTGTAGCTGCTGGAGAGCGAACCGAGCGAGGTGATCGACTTGTTGATCACCTTCTTGGCGTTGGGGTAGGACTTGATCCCCCCGGTGTTGGGGTGGTTGGCGTTGACGCCCCAGTTGGTGCCGGAGTTGGCCCAGATGCACTGGCTGCCGGCGCCCGAGCCCCAGATGTTGTTGTAGAGCGTGTAGCCGTTCAGCGTGGTGTTGCCCCACTGGTCGCAGGAGCTCCAGACGGCGGCGGACGCGGGGGCGGAGGCCAGGCCGACGGTGGCGCCGAGCGCGAGGGTGGGAGCGATCAGGGCCATGCCGATGCGACGGCCCGGTGTGTGTGTTGCCATGGTGTCCCTTCCATGGGTGGGGGGAGTTGCGGGACTTGCGGGGTCACCACGCCCCCGGGGCGAGGACGTGGTCTTCCTGAGGTCGAGCTCATGGGCGCAGCACCGCCACCCCGTACCGGCCGAGGGTGAGCCCGTCCTCGACGGGCGTTCCCGTGAGCAGGTCGTGGTGGCGGCCCGGCAGCGGCACGGTCACGGGCTCCCGCCCGTGGTTGAGGACGAAGAGCAGGTCGCCGCGGCGGACCGCCTCGACCCCGTCGGGCAGGCCGTCGAGGACGGGACGGATGCCGGCGCCGGCCGCGATCCGGGCGAGCAGGGCGCGCAGGGCGTGCGGCTCGGGAAGCGTGGAGAGGTACCAGGCGCGGCCCCTGCGCAGCACCGCGGGCAGTCCGTGGAGTTCGCCGCCCGTGTAGCGGACCTCGATGGTGGCGTCCTCGGCGGCTTCGATCTCCTCCGACCACAGGGTTCCGCCGAAGGCGTCGGTCGCGGCCGTCTCGTCCTCGTCCAGCGGCCACCACTCGTGCAGGGTGCGGATGCCGAGCAGCTCGCGCAGCCGCCCGTCCATGCCGCCGGGGCGCACCCGGTCGTCCTGGTCGGCCACGCCGGTGAGGAAGCCGCAGACGAGGGTGCCGCCGTCGCGGACGTAGGAGAGGAGGTTGTCGACGGCCGCGTCCGTGAGGGCGTACAGCTGGGGGACGACGACCAGGCGGTAGGCGCCGAGGTCGTGCTCGGGGTGGGCGAAGTCGGTGGCGAGGTGGGCCTGCCAGAGCGCGCGGTGCCAGACGGTCAGGATCTGGGCGTGATCGACCCGGGTGGACAGGCGGCCCTCGTGGGCGCTCGCCCACCAGGAGTGCCAGTCGTGCAGGACCGCGATGGCTGCCGGCGTGTGACTGTCCGTCACCTGGCCGCCGATCCGGGCGAGTTCGGCGCCGAGCTGCTTGACCTCCTGGTACGTCCGCCCTTGCTCTCCCGCGTGGGAGACCATCCCGGAGTGGAACTTCTCGGCGCCCTGCCGGGACTGGCGCCACTGGAAGTAGCAGACGGCGTCGGCACCGCGGGCGACGGCCTGGAAGGACCAGAGGCGGTTCAGGCCCCGGGGCTTGGGATGGTTGACGCCGCGCCAGTTGACGGGTCCTGCGGCCTGCTCCATCAGCATCCACGGGCCGCGGGCCTGCGAACGGGTCAGGTCCTGCACGAGCGCGCCGTGCTGGGCGCCGAAGGGGTCGCGCGGGTCGGGATAGAGGTCGACCGAGACGACGTCCTCCTCCCGCGCCCACCGCCAGGCGTCCTGTCCGGACCACAACGGCATGAAGTTGGTGGTCACCGGCAGGTGCGGGGTGTGACGGCGGACGATGTCGCGCTCGGCGGTGCAGCACTCCAGGAGCATGTCGGAGGTGAAGCGCTTGAAGTCCAGGACCTGTGCCGGGTTCTTCAGGTAGTGGGCGTGGCGGGGTGGCAGGATCTCCTCCCAGTCGCCGTAGCCCTGGCTCCAGAAGGCGGTCCCCCAGGCGGAGTTGAGGGCGTCGAGTGTGCCGTGTCTGCGTCTGAGCCACTGGCGGAAGCGGACCGCGGCCTCGTCGCCGTAGTCGTAGGTGCAGTACTCGTTGTTGATGTGCCACATGGTGAGCGCGGGGTGGTCGGCGTACCGGGCGGCGAGGTCCTCGGTGATGGCGGCGGCGTAGCGGCGGTAGGCGGCGCTGGAGTGCGAGAAGTGCTGGCGTCCGCCCCACCACTCGGTGCGGCCGTCCTCGTCGCGCGGCAGGGTCTCGGGGTGCAGCCGCCCCAGCCAGGGCGGGGGCGAGGAGGTGGGGGTGGCGAGGACGACGCCGATGCCGTTGTCGTGCATCAGGTCCATGAGCCGGTCCAGCCAGCCGAACTCCCGTGCTCCCGGCCGGGGTTCGAGCCGGGACCAGGAGAAGACGCCCAGGGTCACGGAGTTGACCCCGGCGGCCTTCATGAGGCGTATGTCCTCGACCCACACCTCCTCGGGCCACTGCTCCGGGTTGTAGTCCCCGCCGAAGAGGATGCGTCCGCGGGTGACATCGGCGAGGCCCGTCATCCCTTGATCGCCCCGGTGAGCATGCCCTTCTTGAAGTGCCGCTGGACGAACGGCGACAGCACCGCGACCGGAAGCAGCGCCAGCACCATCACGGCCATCTGCACGGCCAGCCCGGACAGCTGCCCCGTCTTGATCGCCTGCCCGAGTCCCACGGGCGCCTCCTGCTTCTGGACGAGCTGGATCATGACGTTCTGCAGCGGCATCATGTTCTGGTCGTTGAGGTACAGGGAGGCGTTGAACCAGGCGCTCCAGTAGCCGACGGCGTAGAACAGCGTGATCACGGCGAGGACCGCGCGGGACAGCGGCATCACGATCTGCCACAGGATGCGGAAGTCGCCGGCGCCGTCGATCCGCGCGCTGTCGATCAGTTCCTGCGAGATGCCCATGAAGAACCCGCGCAGGACCAGAATGTTGAAGACGCTCACCGCGCTCGGCAGGATCAGGGCGAGATAGCTGTCGGTCAGCCCCAGGGACTGCACCAGCAGATAGGTGGGGATCAGGCCCGCGCTGAAGAACATCGTCGCGAGCAGCAGCATCAGCAGCCAGCGGTGGCCGAGCGAGCCGATGCGGGAGAGGCCGTAGGCGCACAGCACGGACACGGCCATCGAGAACAGCGTGCCGACCAGGGTGACCAGGACGCTGATGATCGCGGCCCGGGTGACCTGGCCGCCGCTCAGCAGTTCCTTGTACGCGACGAGGGTGATCCCCTTCGGGACCATCACCAGGCCGCCGGCCTCGTCGATCGTCTTGCGTGAGGAAACGCTGGTGACGACGACGATCCAGAGCGGGAAGAGGATGCCGAGGCAGGCCAGGGTCAGCACCAGGCCCTTGCCGGCGAGGCTCGCCTTGTTCGGCTCCTCCTCCCACGCGGGGCGCGGCGCGGCGGCCCACCCGGACCGCTCCCGTACGGGCGGCTTGTCGATGACGGCGGTCATTTCTTGTACACCCCCTGCTCGCCCATGAGATGGGCCACCTTGTTCGCGGCGAGGACCAGTCCGAGGCTGACCACGCCCTTGATCAGTCCGGCTGCGGCCGCGTAGCCGAAGTCCTGGTTGCGTACGCCGTTCCACCACACGAAGGTGTCGAGGACCTCCGCCGCTCCCGGGCCTACGGCATCACGCTGGAGCAGGATCTGCTCGAAGCCGACGGTGAGCGCGTCACCCACGCGCAGCACCAGCAGCAGGGCGATCACCGGCCGCAGTGCGGGCAGGGTGACGTGCCACATGCGCCGCCAGCGCCCCGCGCCGTCCATCGCGGCCGCCTCGTACAGGTCGGGGCTGACCGAGGCCAGCGCCGCGAGGAAGACGATGATCCCCCAGCCGGCGTCCTTCCAGACCGACTCCGCGGTGACGAGGAACTTGAAGGTGGACGGGTCGGTCATGATGTCCAGGCCGTCGTACCCGTGCTGCCGCAGCAGCTGCGACAACACGCCCGCCCCGCCGAAGAGTTGCTGGAAGACGGCGATGACCAGCACCCACGAGAAGAAGTGCGGGAGGTACATGATCGCCTGCGACAGCGCCCGCACCCTCGGCCTGACCACGCTGTTGATGAGCAGGGCGAGCGCGATCGGGAGGGGGAAGAACAGCACGAGCTGCAGGGAGAACAGCACCAGGGTGTTCTGGACGGCGTTCCAGAAGGCCGAGTCCGCGAAGATCCGCTGGAAGTTCTCAAGCCCGACCCAGGGGCTGTGCAGCATGGAGACGATGCCGTTGTCGCTGACGTAGGGGTCGTAGTCCTGGAAGGCGACGATGTTGCCGAGGATCGGCAGGTAGTTGAAGAGCAGGAGCAGCAGGATCGCCGGCAGCGTCATCAGCAGCAGCACGCGGTCGCGCCTGAATCTGAGGCGCAGGCTCAGCTTGCCCGTTCGCTTCCCCCTGCTCGCCTTCTTCCGGGTTTTGGTGGTGCCGTCGGACGCCGTCGAGGTCCGGTCCGCCCGGTCGTGTGCCTCGGCCCTGCTGCGCGGCACCGTGCTGTGGGACACGGCCTTCTCCTTGCCTCGGTGCCCGGGTCAGTTCGCCGAAGAGCCGTTGTCGTCGAGCAGCTTCCGGTACCAGTCGCGCAACTTGTCGCCGCCCTTGCTCTTCCAGTCGGAGACCGCCTGCTGCATGTCAGAGATCTTCTTGCGGCCGCGGGTGATGTCGTCCTCGAGCTGCTCGAAGTCGTTCATGAGGTTGGTGTAGCGGGACGGCTCGGTGATCATCTGGCCGTAGAAGCTGGACTTCCTGGTGAAGGCGCCCATCCGCTGCTGCCATTCGACCTGGGCCTTGGCGACGTCCGGGAAGTCGGGGTGGGCGATGGTGGCGGCCGGGCTGGCGATCATGACGTAGGCGTTGAGGACCTCGTTGTTGCCCTGGGTGGTCTTGACCGGCACGCCGTTCTTGACGGTGTAATCGGTGCCCTCGGGGCCGTAGTTGGTGAGCATGTACTCCTTGGTGCCGTACGGCGCCGCGGTGACGTTGGCGACGGCCAGCACATTGCGGATCTGCGCCTCGGAGGCCTTCTTGTTGACGAAGGCGAAGATGCCCGCGGGCTGTTCGGCCCACAGTTTCGGGTCGCCGCCGTCGTGGCCGAAGATGTCCATGCCCCAGATCCTGTAGTCCGGGTTCTGGGTGGCCTGTTCGGCGGTGCGGCTCCACCACTGGGTGATGTTCTGGGCGTAGATCAGGAACTCGCCGGCCGCGAACTTGGGCCCCGGGTCGGGTGCGTTCTTGCCCATCTTGGCGTCGGGGTGCACGACTCCCGCGGCGAAGAGCTTGCGGGTCCACTCCAGTGCTTCGAGGTACTCGTCGGTCTCGATGCGGTTGATCAGCTTGCCGTCGACGAGGTTCCAGCCGAGCGGCTTCTCGCTGCCGGAGAGCACGCCGAAGGCCTGGAAGGCCGTCCACTTCATGTCCATGCACGCCCAGCGCTTGGCCTTGGCGTTCGTGATCTCCTTGGCCAGGGACATGAACTCGTCCGCGGAGCGCGGGACTTCGTAGCCCTCCTTGTCGAAGATGTCCTTGCGGTAGAGGGGCACGATGCCGGTGACGTACGGGGAGGGCTGGGGCAGGCCGCGCAGCTTGCCGCCGATGATGCAGCGCCGCCAGGCGTCGGTCGGGATGGCGGCGAGGTTCGGGTAGTCCTTGACCTTGTCGCCGGAGAGATAGGGGCCGAGGTCGGCGAACTTGCTGATGATGGCGGTGGGTATCTTGCCGCCCATGTTCCAGCTGGGGACGACCACCACGTCCGGTACGTCGCTGGAGGCCAGGACCGCGCCGAGCTTCTGGTCGTAGGTGTTGCCGTCCTGGTTCTGCCAGACGACGTCGACGCCGATCAGGTCGTTCATCGCCTTGTAGTAGGCGTTGTCCTGCTTGGGCGGCGAGCCCCAGAACGGCGACATGACGGTGAGCTTGCCGCCCTTGCCGAGCTTCTTCGGGACCGAGGTCTTCAGGCCCGCGAGGTCGAGCTTGGAGGTGAAGCCGATCGCCGAGCCGTTCTTCGCCGGGATGTCCGGGCTCACCACGTTGCCGGCGACGTAGGACGGCAGCAGCTTCTTCGCGCCCTTGCCGCCGGAGGAGCCGCCGCGCGACGTGGTGTCCGATGCCCCGCAGGCGGCGAGCAGCGGCATCCCGCCCGCCACCGCGGCGGTGGCCACCGCCGTCGAGGCGAGGAAGCTTCTCCGGCTCGGGCCTGAGGAGCCGGAGGAGCCTGAGGAGCCGGAGAGGCCGGATGAGGGTGAAGCGGCGTTCGGCGTCATTGCGTCAACCCTTCGTGGCGCGCCAGGACACCCGGCGGTGGCCGTCGGCAGCGGTGTCATGAGTGGAACTGGCCAACTGGAACTGGCGAATTCGACAGTCGAAGCGCTTCGATGTCGGTGGTGAGGGTAAGTGAACGCCCGGGGGTGCACAAGGGTCGCTCCCAAGATTCCTCGGAGCTGTCGAGGGCGACTTTTCCTTATGCGCTGCTTGGAGTGGCGAGGAGCATCCCTTGACACCCGAGCATGGGGCGAATGAGCATCGAAGCGCTTCGAAAGCGCCATCTCGCCTCAGCGCAAAGGGACCTCACGTGACCGCACAGACGCCGCACCTGCCGCCGTTCCGCGATCCTCACCTGCCGTTCGCGAAGCGCATCGACGACCTGTTGGGGCGGCTCTCGCTCGGCGAGAAGGTCTCCTTCCTGCACCAGTTCGCGCCCGCGGTGGAGCGCCTGGGCGTCGAGGCGTTCCGCACCGGCCAGGAGGCGCTGCACGGGGTCGCCTGGATGGGCCCCGCCACCGTCTTCCCACAGGCCGTGGGCCTCGGCGCCACCTGGAACCCGGAACTCGTGCGCCGTATCGGCGAGGCGGTCTCCAAGGAGGCCCGCGCGATGCGCGCCAAGGACGAGCGGGTCGGCCTCAACGTCTGGTCCCCCACCGTCAATCTGCTGCGCCATCCGCTGTGGGGGCGCAACGAGGAGGGCTACTCCGAGGACCCGAGGCTGACGTCGGCCATCGCCACCGCGTACACCCGCGGGCTGCGCGGCGACCACCCCGTCCACTGGCGCACCGCACCCGTCCTCAAGCACTGGCTCGCCCACAACAACGAGACGGACCGGGCGACTTCGTCCAGCTCGGTCCGCCCGCGCGTGCTGCACGAGTACGACCTGCGCGCCTTCCGCGAGACGGTCGAGGCGGGCGCGGTGGCCGGGGTGATGCCTGCGTACAACCTGGTCAACGGCCGCCCCAACCACGTCTCGCCGTATCTGCGCCGCCATCTGCGCACCTGGACGGACCAGGAGCTGCTGGTCTGCTCGGACGCGGGCGCTCCCTCCAACCTGGTCGACGCCGAGCACTACTTCGACACCCACGAGGAGGCGACGGCAGCCGCGCTGCGGGCGGGCGTCGACAGCTTCACCGACCACGGCACGGACAGCTCGAAGATCGTCGAACGGGTCAAAGGGGCTTACGAACAGGGCCTGTTGACCGAGAGCGACATCGACACCGCCGTGCGCCGCCAGCTCTCCGTACGCTTCCGGCTCGGCGAGTTCGATCCGGGCCTCGACCCGCACGCCGACACCGGGGACTTCGACACCCCGGAGCACCGCGCGCTCGCCCAGGAGGCGGCCGAGCAGGCGATCGTGCTCCTCAAGAACGACGGGGTGTTGCCGCTGGCACCCGACACCCGGATCGCCGTGGTGGGCCTGCTGGCCGACGAGTGCAAGCTCGACTGGTACAGCGGCACGCTGATTCACCGCTCGACCCCGCTGGAGGGCCTGTACGAGCGGTTCGGCGCCGAGCGGCTGCAGTTCGCGGAGGGCGTGGACCGAGTCCGGCTCAAGACGTCGACAGGTACGTTCCTCCACGTCCCGCCGTCGGAGGCGGCCGACGCTGTGCGGGGTGCCGAGGGCGCCCTGGACCCGGCGCTGCTGGCGGGCCGCACGGATCTGCCGCCGCTCACCACGGACGCCGTAGGCACCGAGTTCGCGCTGATCGACTGGGGCGAGGGGCTGCTGACCCTGCGCGCCCCCGACGGCCGCTATCTGTCGGTCGCCGAGGACGGCCGGGTCCGCGCGTCCGCCGACCAGCCGGGCGGCTGGGTCGTCCAGGAGACGTTCCGGCTGGAGGCCCATGACGGCGGCCACCTGCTCAGGCATGTCGGTACGGGTCGCCACGTCCGTGTCGCCGCCGACGGCGTGCAAATCGCCGACGCGGGCCCGGAGTTGTTCGAGATCGTCGTGACGGAGCGCGCCGAGGACGCGGTCGCCCGGGTCGCGGCGCGGGCGGACGTGGTGCTGGTGGTGGCGGGCAACGATCCGCACCTCAACGGCCGCGAGACCGAGGACCGTACGACGCTTCGGCTGCCGGACCACCAGGAGCGCATCCTGCGCGCGGCCCGTGCCGCGAACCCGAGGACGGTGCTGGCGCTGGTCTCCTCGTACCCGTACGCGGTCGAGACCTCCGCGCTCCCGGCGGTGCTGTGGACCGCGCACGGCGGCCAGGCCGCGGGCACCGCGCTGGCCCGGGTGCTGTCCGGGGACGTCTCCCCCGCGGGCCGTCTGCCGCAGACCTGGTACGAGACGGACGCCGACCTGCCCGACCTGCTGGACTACGACGTGATCGGCGGGCGCCAGACCTACCAGTACTTCGAGGGGACCCCCCTCTTCCCGTTCGGGCACGGGCTGTCCTACGCGTCGTTCGCGTACGGCGACCTCGCGGCGCGGGTGACGAGCACCGCGGTGCACGTCTCCTTCACGGTCACCAACACCGGCGATGTCACCGCCGACGAGGTCGCGCAGCTCTACGCGCGCGCCGTCGAGCCCGCACTGCCGCGCCCCCGCCGGGAGCTGGTCGCGCACCGCCGGATCACCCTGGCGCCGGGCGCGCGGGAGGAGCTGTCCTTCGAAGTGCCGCTGTCCGCCTTCGAGTTCTGGGACGTGGCCCGGGGCGGATGGCGGCTGGATCCGGGCCCGTACGAGCTGCTGGCCGGTGCGTCCAGCGAGGATGTCCGGCTGCGTACGACGGTGCTGCTCGACGGCGAGCCGGCCGCGCCGCGCCCGGTCGTGCGGCGCGGTCTGGAGGCGGCCGACTTCGACGAGCAGAGCGGGGCCGCGATCGTCGACCGCACGAAGGTGTCGGGGGACGCGGTGACTCCGGTCGCGGGCCGCGACGCCGAACTGCTCTACCGCGACTGCGACTTCGGCGACGGGGTCACGGAGGTGACGGCCCTGGTGGCGGGCGAGGGTGTGGCGGAGCTGTCCCTGGACGGGGGTGCCGTGCTCGCCGTGCTGCGGCCGGAGAAGACCGCCGCCGGCGACCCGTACGCCTACTCCACGGCCGTCGCGGGCATCGCTGCCGCGGGCGTGCACGACGTGCGGCTCGTCCTGCGCGGCCGACTGCGGCTCGCGCGCGTCGGCTTCCGCGGCTGAGGGTGTGCGGAAGCCGACGCGGCGAAGGTGCTGCTAGAGGGCGAGCCCCGTGAGGACCAGCACGCGCTCGTACGTGTAGTCGTCCATCGCGAACTTCACGCCCTCGCGGCCCACACCGGACTGCTTGGCGCCGCCGTAGGGCATCTGGTCGGCGCGGTAGGAGGGGACGTCGCCGATGACGACGCCGCCGACCTCCAGGGCCCGGTGGGCGCGGAAGGCGGCCTGCAGGTCGTGCGTGAACACCCCTGCCTGGAGGCCGTACTTGGAGTCGTTGACCGCGGCGAACGCCGCCGCCTCGTCGTCCGCCTTCTGCACGGTGAGCACCGGTCCGAAGACCTCCTCGCAGGAGATCGTCACGTCGGCCGGTACGCCGGTGAGGACGGTCGGCGCGTAGGAGGCGCCGTCGCGCTTGCCGCCCGCCAGGAGCGTGGCCCCGGCGTCCACGGCCTCCTGGACCCAGGTCTCGACGCGCTTGGCCGCGTCCTCGCTGACCAGCGGGCCGACGTCGGTCTTGGCGTCGGCCGGGTCGCCGGTGACCTGGGCCTCGACGGCGGCCACGATGCGCGGCAGCAGACGGTCGTACACGGACGCGTCCGCGATGACCCGCTGCACGGAGATGCAGGACTGGCCGCCCTGGTAGTTGGAGAAGGTGGCGATGCGGGTGGCGGCCCAGTCGAGGTCGGCGTCGGAGGCGTAGTCGCCGAGGACGACCGCGGCGCCGTTGCCGCCCAGCTCCAGGGTGCAGTGCTTGCGCGGCACCGAGTCCATGATCGCGTAGCCGACCTTCTCGGAACCGGTGAAGGAGATGACCGGCAGCCGCTCGTCCTGGACCAGGGCGGCCATCTTGTCGTTGGCGACCGGGAGGATGCTCCAGGAACCCGCCGGGAGTTCGGTCTCGGCGAGCAGTTCGCCGATGATCAGGCCGGAGAGCGGGGTGGCGGGGGCCGGCTTCAGGACGATCGGCACGCCGGCTGCGATCGCCGGGGCGATCTTGTGGGCGCACAGGTTCAGCGGGAAGTTGAAGGGCGCGATGCCGAGGACGACGCCCTTGGGGAAGCGGCGGGTGAGGGCGAGACGGCCCTGACCGCCGGCGTCGGTGTCGAGGCGCTGGGCCTCACCGCCGTTGAACCGCCGGGCCTCCTCCGCGGCGAACCGGAAGACGGAGACGGCGCGGCCGACCTCGCCGCGGGCCCACTTGAGCGGCTTGCCGTTCTCGGCGGTGATCAGCTGGGCGATCTCCTCGGTGCGCTCGACGAGCCGGCGGCTGACGTGGTCGAGCGCGGCGGCCCGGACATGCGCGGGCGTCGCGGCGAAGTCGTCGAGGACGGCGTGGGCGGCGGCGACCGCCTCCTCGACCTGGGCATCGGTCGGCACGGCGACCGTGCCGACGAGCCGGCCGTCCCACGGGGAGGTGACGTCGAAGGTGTCCTCGCCCGTGGCCTGGCGGCCGGCGAGCCAGAAGGCGGTGGTGGAAGTCATAGGGGTCCCGGCCCTTCCGCATCAGGGGGTGTACAGGGTGGTTCGGGTACACCGTAGGCGGGCCGGGGCGGGGGCGTGTTTGGCCGCGGTGGAGGGGTCGGGGGCGGGGGTGCGACGGTTCGGCCATGTCCGGGGCGCGAGAGCGTACGGTCGCCTACTCCGCCGACGCCGCCTTCAGCGCCAGCCACAGCTCCATCCGTACGTCCGGGTCGTCCAGCGAGCGCCCGAGGATCTCCTCCACGCGCCGCATCCGGTAGCGCAGGGTGTGGCGGTGGACGCCCAGGTCGGCCGCCGCGGCGTCCCACTGGCCGTGCCGGGACAGCCAGGCGCGCAGCGAGGCCACCAGGTCGCCGCGGCCGGTGGCGTCGTGCTCGTGGAGGGGGCGCAGCAGGCCGTCCGCGAAGGCCTTCACCGCGTCGTCGTCCAGCAGGGGCACCACGGAACCGGCCGCCAGCTGCTCGTGCGCCACGCACACCCGCCCGCGCCGCCGGGCCACCGACAGCGCCTGCTCGGCCTGCTTGTAGGCCGCCGTGGCGGCTATCGGTCCGACGGGGGCCGACAGCCCCACCACCAGTTCGTCCTCCTCGCCGGCCGGCTCCCCCGCCGTCGCCGGGCCGGTCCGCGCGGCCTCCAGGGCGGCCGCGTACTCGCCGCACGCGGCGACCGCAGCGCCGCCGTCCGTGGCCAGCACGACCAGCCGGTCGCCCTCGGGGACCACCAGCACGGGCTCGCCCGCCCG
>NZ_JAFJSY010000114.1 GCF_019857225.1 Streptomyces plumbidurans | reverse complement strand
GAAAACCCCCGCACCTTTCGGTGCGGGGGTTTTCTGCGTTTGGAGGCGTGTGTATGCGCCCCCGGCGCAACCTCCCCGCGTTAAAGACGCCCTGCAGTCTTGAGAGCCAAATACGCGTCTGCCAGCGCCGGCGCCAGTTCGTCCGGGGTTTCGTCGACGACCGTCACACCGTGGCGACGGAGTTGTTCTGCCGTGCGGTGGCGTTCGCTCTGCGCCTGGGCGGCGGCTGCGGCGTCGTAGACGGCTTCCGTGTTTCCGCGGCTCTTCGCCATCTGCGCGATGTGGGGGTCGGCGACGGAGGCCACCAGAACTGTGTGGCGCTGGGTGAGTTGCGAGAGGACGGGGAGCAGCCCTTCTTCTACAGGGGCCGTGTCGAGGCTGGTGAGCAGGACGATGAGGGAGCGGCGGGGCGCGGTGCGGAGTGCGGTTGCCGTCAGGCCTCGGGCGTCCAGTTCGATCAGTTCGGGTTCGAGCGTGGCCATCGCGTTGACCAGGGACGGGAGAACGTCGCGGGCCGTACGGCCTTGAACGTGGGCTCGTACCCGGCGGTCGTAGGCGAGCAGGTCCACGCGGTCGCCGGCGCGTGAGGCGAGTGCTGCCAGGAGCAGGGCCGCGTCCATGGAGGCGTCGAGGCGTGGGGCGTCGCCCACGCGGCCTGCGGAGGTGCGGCCCGTGTCCAGGACCAGAAGGATGTGGCGGTCGCGTTCGGGGCGCCAGGTGCGTACGGCGACCGTGGTCTGGCGGGCCGTTGCCCGCCAGTCGATGGAGCGGGTGTCGTCGCCGGTGACGTATTCGCGCAGGCTGTCGAATTCTGTGCCCTCGCCACGGGTGAGGACGCTGGTGCGACCGTCCAGTTCGCGTAGGCGGGCGAGCTTCGAGGGCAGGTGCTTGCGGCTGGTGAAGGGCGGCAGGACGCGTACGGTCCAGGGGACCCTGTGGGTGCCTTGGCGGGTGAAGAGGCCGAGGGGGCCGTAGGAGCGGATCGTCACCCGGTCCGCGTGGCGGTCGCCGCGGCGGGTCGGGCGCAGGCGGGTGGTGACGCGCCGACGCTCGCCCGCGGGGGCCGTGAGGCGGTGGCGGGAGGCTGCCACCTCGGTGCCGGGCTCCCAGCTGCTCGGCGGCCAGGCGTCGCGCAGGCGGGCCCGGAGGAGGCGACCGGACGGGTTGGTGACTGTGAGGGTCACGTCTGCCGTCTCGCCCAGACGTACGGAAGTGTCGCCGGAGCGGGTCAGGCCGAGTCGTCGTACCGGTGCCGCGAGTGCGAAGTCGCATGCGCAGGCCACGGCGATGGGGGCGTTCACGGCGAGGATGCCCGTCCAGCTGGGGTCCCAGATGCCGACGGGGAGGGAGCCGAGGGCCGCGAGGAGCGCGGCGCGTCCGGTGAGTGCCATCAGCGGGGGACGGGGACGTGGGCGAGGATCGCGTTGATGACGGAGTCGGCCGTGACGCCTTCCATCTCTGCCTCGGGGCGCAGTTGCACGCGGTGGCGCAGGGTGGGGAGGGCCAGTGCCTTGACGTCGTCGGGGATGACGTAGTCGCGGCCGGTGAGCCATGCCCACGCGCGTGAGGTGGCCAGGAGGGCGGTCGCGCCGCGAGGGGAGACGCCCAGCGTGAGTGAGGGGGACTCGCGGGTGGCGCGGCAGATGTCCACCACATAGGCGGTGATCTCCGGGGAGATCGCCGTCTTGGCGACGGCTGCGCGGGCGGCCTCCAGGTCGGCGGGCCCGGCCACGGGGCGTACGCCGGCGGCGCGCAGGTCGCGCGGGTTGAAGCCCTCGGCGTGGCGCGTGAGGACGTCGATCTCGTCCTGGCGGGACGGCAGAGGGATCGTCAGTTTGAGCAGGAAGCGGTCCAGTTGGGCTTCGGGCAGGGGGTAGGTGCCCTCGTACTCGACGGGGTTCTGGGTCGCGGCGACCAGGAACGGGTCGGGCAGCGGGCGGGGGGTGCCGTCGACGGTGACCTGGCGTTCCTCCATGGCCTCGAGGAGGGAGGACTGGGTCTTCGGGGGCGTGCGGTTGATCTCGTCGGCGAGGAGGAGGTTGGTGAAGACCGGGCCGGGCTGGAAGGAGAACTCGGCGGTGCGGGCGTCGTAGACCAAGGAGCCCGTTACGTCGCTCGGCATCAGGTCGGGGGTGAACTGCACGCGCTTCGTGTCGAGTTCGAGTGCGGATGCGAGGGCGCGGACGAGCAGTGTCTTGGCGACGCCGGGGACGCCTTCGAGGAGGACGTGTCCGCGGCAGAGGAGGGCGACGACGAGGCCGGTCACGGCGGGGTCCTGGCCGACCACGGCTTTGGCGATCTCGGCGCGCAGGGCCTCCAGGGAGGCGCGGGCCTGGCCCGGGTCCCCGGTGTACCCGGCGTTGTCAGTGGTCGGGTCCATCATGGACGGCGTACCTCTCTTTCGAGGGCGTCGAGTTGGTCGGCGAGTGCGATGAGGGCCGCGTCGTCGCCGGGCGGCGGGCCGAAGAGCAGGGGGTGCAGGCCTTGTCCGTCGCCGTGGAGGTGGGCGGACAGGGCGGGAAGCAGGGCCTCGGGCGTGTGCGCCTGGGTGACGGGGACGCCGACGAGGGGAGCGAGGCGGATGCGCGTGGAGGAGCGAAGAGCGGCGGCCGCGCGATCGCGGGCGTTCACCTTGCGGTAGAGGCGGGCACGGCCTTCGACGGTTTCGGAGGCGCGGATGGCCACGGGGAGTCTTTCGGGTACGAGGGGGCCGAGCCGGCGTGCCCGCCACAGGGCGGCGAGGGCTGCCGCCACGAAGAGCTGCAGCGTGCCCCAGAGCCAGCCGGAGGGGAGCAGATCCAGCAGGCCCTTTTCCTTGTCCGGGTTGGCCGAGGCGTCGGAGAGCGAGGGGAGGTACCACACCAGATGGGGGCGGGAGCCGAGGAGTTGAAGGGTGAGCGAGGCGTTGCCCTGCTTGTCGAGGCGGTCGTTGAAGAGGATGTCGGGCGCGCCGAGGACGATGGTGTCGCCGTCGCCGGAGGCCGCGGGAATGCGCAGCAGGGTGGCCAGGCGCTCGCTGGGGTAGCACTCGCCGGCGTCGAGGTGCGTGGTCGTGTAGCGGATGCCGCCGGTGTCGGCGCTGCCGGCTCGGACGGCGGCGGGCAGTCGGCACTCGGGGGTGAGTGTCGAGTCGAAGCTGGTGGCGGGGTCCGCGGTGACGCCGGGGACGAGTTTTTCGACGGACCAGCTGCCGGGGGCGACGAGGACGGTACGTCCGCCGGAGCCCGCGATCGAGGAGTGCAGCCGGGTCTGCTGAGAGTGCGTCAGCAGGTCGGGGACCGCGACCAGAAGTGTGGTGTCGGGGGCGGCCGCGGCGCGCGCCTCGTCCAGGGTGGTGACCACGCGCGTGGACACCCCGCGGTCGGCGAGGAGTTCGGCGACGGCACGGCTGCCCTGGGGGCCGACGGAGCGCGGGTCGAGTTCGCCGTGCTTGGTGTCCGAGCGGATCACGGCGATCGCCACGGCCGCGGCCAGGAGGAGCACGACGGCGAGCGCTATGCCGCGGGAGCGGGTCCACACCTGTCGGGCGGTGGGCGAGACCGAGGTGGACAAAAGCGTGGCCTCGGTGGTCATCCGGCGGCTCCCTGGCGGGTGTTGCCGGCCGTGCTGCTGGTGCTGCTGCTCGTGAGCCGGGGCTTGGTGCGTTCGAGCTCGCGGTCGAGTTCGGCGATGCGGTGGTACGACTGCTCGCTCGCCGTCCGGCCGCCGTACGTGACGTCGTCGAAGTCGCGGGCGGCCTCGCGCAGTCGGTCGGTGTGGGAGGGCAGGGCGCGGCCCGCCTGGGCTGCCGCCTCGTCGGCGGTGCGGCCGGGGCGGATGTCGAGGAGCGCGCGTTCCTCCAGGGAGCGGACGATGGCGCGCATGCGTTCCTGGACGGCCTGGTTCCAGTGGCCCTGGGCGGCGTGCGCCTCGGCGGCCGCGCGGTGCTCGGCGGCGCTGCGGGGGCGGTCGTCGAACAGGGCGGCGGCCGAGGTGGGTTGGCGGCGCGGTGTGCCCAGGCGCCACCACAGGGCGGCGAGCACCACGAGGACGGCCACGATGATGACGACCAGGCCCAGCGCGCCGCCGGGTGTCGCGGAGGCCGCCGAGCCGAAGAGCTTGTCGACCCAGTCCCAGAAGGCGTTCAGGGCGCGCTGGAACAGGCTGGGGTCGTTCTCGTGGTACAGCCTTTTGGAGAGCTCGCGGCGGGCCGCCTCGCGCGCGGGATCCCGCCCGATCGTCACCGGCGGTTGGTCGTCGGTGCGGGCGAGCGACCAGCCGGACGGGCTGCTCGCGAGTGTCAGCGTCCTTACGGCCGATGCCGCGGCGCGCGGCATTGCAGCCGGCCCGGCCGTGAAAACTCCCCCCGTCACGCTCACGGCATCAGCCCCGCGAGTCGGCGTCGGTGCCGTAGCCCGTGACACCCGCGGCGCGGGCCAGTTCCAGGTCGAGGGCTTCCCGGCGGATGCGCTGGTCGATGTAGAGAAGCACGGTGACACCGGCATTGATCGGGTACGTGATCATGGAGCCGATCACCGAGCCGACTCCGCTGATGATGAGGAAGGTCCAGCCGAGGTCGCCCGTCCCGCTGTTCAGCAGCCCGCTGATGCCGCCGCCGCTGAACGCCGCGGCGATGAAGGTGAAGGGGATGACGACGATCGCCGAGATGATGTTCGCGATGACTCCGGCGAGCAGCAGGATGCCGAAGACGCGCCACCAGGAGCCGCGGACGAGCCTCGCGGATCGGCTCATCGACTTGGTCACGCCCCGCTTCTCCAGCATCAGCGCGGGCGATGCCAGGGAGAAGCGCACCATCAGCCACAGCGCGAGGACACCTGCGCCGAGGCCGCCCAGGACGGCGAGCGCGAGGCCCGCGTCGGCGCTGCCGAATGCGGCCACGAGGATCCCGGGCAGTACGCCCACGGCCACGATGGCGGCGGAGATGACGAGCAGCAGCAGGATCAGGCCGAGCAGCTTGAACACCTGAGGGCGGGCGTCGCGCCAGGCCTCGCGGGTGGTCACGGAACGGCCGAGGACCGCACGGCTGGTGACGGTGGTGAGCAGGGCGGTCGCGGCGACCGTGGCGATCAGGGAGACGAGGAAGACGGCGCCGGAGCTGAGCATCGCCTCGCCCAGGGCACGCGTCAGTTCGCTCGCGGTGGCGCTGGGATCGTCGAGGGCGGCGGTGCTGGTGTCGTTCAGCACGAGGCCCTGGAGCAGGATGACGATGATCTCCGCGATCACGGCGACGGTCAGGGAGATGCCCAGGACCGTGCGCCAGTGGGTGCGCATGGTGGAGACCGCACCGTCGAGGATCTCGCCGACGCCGAGCGGGCGCAGCGGGATGACGCCCGGCTTGGCGGCGGGCGGGGGACCGCCCCAGCCGCCGCCCCAACCGGGGTGGCCGGGAGCGCCGTAGGGCCCGTGACCACCGGGGCCGGGGGGAGGCTGGTTGCCCCAGCCCGGGCCGGGCGGCGGGGGCGGAGCGGGACGGCCGGGGTCGGCGGGCCCGGAGGGCGCGGACCACTGGCCGGGCGGCGGCTGCCGGCTGGACCACTGCGAGCCGTGGCTCTGCGCGTCAGGGCCGTCCTGAGGGCCGGGGCCGGGCTGGTCCGCAGGCTCCGCGCCATCTGGGCGGTCGGTGGGACCGGCGGGACCGGACGCGCCGGGCTCCTGCCCGTCGGAGGGGGCAGATCCGGGCGAGGCCCAGCCCGGAGTGTCTTTCATCGTCGCTCCTTCACGGTGCCCGTCCGCGGTCGCGGCGGCAGGTTGGCAGCCATCGTGCCATGGGGTGCTCACCCGGGTCCCGGCCGCGGTGTGGGCTGCACACCTTCAATTGTCCGCCGCACAAGGGGCAGACTGGCCGCATGGCTGATCAGCACGCGCAATCCGGCGAAGACGGCAGGCCGACCGATATCCCCGCGATCCGCTGGGAGGAGCCACCCGAAGGCCCCGTACTGGTGCTTCTCGACCAGACGAGGCTGCCGGCAGAGGAGGTCGAGCTGGTCTGTACGGACGCGCCCGCGCTGGTGGAGGCGATCCGTTCGCTTGCCGTGCGCGGGGCGCCGCTGCTCGGCATCGCGGGGGCCTACGGCGTCGCGCTCGCCGCCGCGCGCGGCTTCGACGTGGACGACGCGGCGAACGCGCTGGCGGGTGCCAGGCCCACCGCGGTGAACCTCGCCGTGGGTGTGCGCAGGGCGCAGTCCGCGTGGCGTGCCGAGTTCGCCAGGAGCGGTGGCGGCGCGCAGGCCGCGAGCGCGGCGCTGGCCGCGGCGCGTCAGCTGCACGAGGAGGATGCCGAGGCGAGCGCCCGGATGGCCGAGCGCGGGCTCGCGCTGCTCGACGAGCTGCTGCCCGGCGGTGGGCACCGGATTCTCACGCACTGCAACACCGGGTCGCTGGTGTCGGGCGGGGAGGGCACGGCGTTCGCGGTGGCGCTCGCCGCGCACCGGGCGGGGAGCCTGCGGCGGCTGTGGGTGGACGAGACGCGTCCGCTGCTGCAGGGGGCGCGTCTGACGGCGTATGAGGCGGCGCGCAGTGGCATGGCGTACACCCTGCTCACGGACAACGCGGCGGGCTCGCTCTTCGCGTCCGGCGAGGTGGACGCGGTGCTGATCGGGGCGGACCGGATCGCGGCCGACGGCTCGGTGGCGAACAAGGTGGGGAGCTATCCGCTCGCCGTGCTCGCGCGGTACCACCATGTGCCGTTCATCGTCGTGGCGCCGGTGACGACAGTGGATGCGGACACCCCGGACGGGGCGTCCATCGAGGTGGAGCAGCGTCCCGGTCATGAGGTGACCGAGATCGTGGCGCCGCAGGTGCCGTTGGCGGGAGCGGAGGCGGGAGGCGGGATCCCGTTGGCGCCCCTGGGCACCCAGGCGTACAACCCGGCGTTCGACGTGACGCCGCCCGAGCTGGTCACCGCGATTGTCACGGAGGAGGGCACCGTCTCGCCCGTGACGGCCGAGGCCCTGGCAGAGGTGTGCGCGAAGGCGCGGCAGGTGACGATCGGCTGACGCGAGACACCGGCCGGCGTGCGGCTTCGAAAGGGGTCGCCCGGCGCCGTCCGAGGGGCGCTGGGGGCCGATTCCGCGGTCAGGGTGCGCCTACGCTGGGTGATTGACAGCCGTCGATGACATCGACGTCGGCGTACGAGGCAGACAGTGACCGCGCGGTACGACTATCGTCACGGGCCAGTGACCCTGCTCACCAGCGCCTCTGTCACTGTTACGAGAATGGGATGATGTCGTTTATGAAGGGACGAGTCCTTGTCGTCGACGACGACACGGCACTGGCCGAGATGCTCGGCATCGTGCTGCGTGGTGAAGGTTTCGAGCCGTCTTTCGTAGCCGACGGCGACAAGGCGCTGGCCGCCTTCCGTGAGAGCAAGCCCGATCTGGTGCTGCTCGACCTCATGCTGCCGGGACGCGACGGCATCGAGGTGTGCCGCCTGATCAGGGCGGAGTCCGGTGTGCCGATCGTGATGCTCACGGCCAAGAGCGACACCGTGGACGTGGTGGTCGGGCTGGAGTCCGGTGCCGACGACTACATCGTCAAGCCGTTCAAGCCGAAGGAGCTGGTCGCCCGCATCCGGGCGCGCCTGCGCAGGTCGGAGGAGCCGGCGCCGGAGCAGCTCGCCATAGGCGACCTCGTCATCGACGTGGCCGGGCACTCCGTGAAGCGGGAAGGGCAGTCGATCGCGCTGACGCCGCTGGAGTTCGATCTGCTGGTGGCCCTCGCCCGCAAGCCGTGGCAGGTGTTCACCCGCGAGGTGCTGCTGGAGCAGGTCTGGGGTTACCGCCACGCCGCGGACACCCGCCTGGTCAACGTTCATGTGCAGCGGCTGCGCTCGAAGGTCGAGAAGGACCCGGAGCGGCCGGAGATCGTGGTGACCGTCCGGGGCGTCGGTTACAAGGCGGGACCGAGCTGACATGTCCGGTCACAGCGCCGCTTCGACGCCCGGGTCCTCCGGCCCCCGCGCGGGGCGGTCTGTGGGCCGGAAGACCGCCGGCTCCCGCTGGGACGGCATGCTGGAGGGCGGCCTGCTCCAGGGCGGTGTCCAGGGCAGCCCGGTTCTGCGGCTCTTCATGCGCTGGGTGCGCCGGCCACTGCTGCCCGTCATGCGGCTGTGGCGGCGCAACATCCAGCTCAAGGTCGTCGCCACCACGCTGCTGATGTCGCTGGGCGTCGTCCTGCTGCTGGGCTTCGTCGTGATCGGACAGGTGCGCAACGGCCTGCTGGACGCCAAGGTGAAGGCCTCGCAGAGCCAGGCCACCGGCGGGTTCTCGGTGGCCAAGCAGAAGGCCGACGAGGCCGCGGCGGGGACCACCGACGGCGGCGGTACGACGGCGGACGGCCGTCCCTCGCAGAACGTCATCCAGTGGATGAGCGACCTGGTGTACTCGCTCTCCAGCGGCGGCCAGGGCGCCTTCGACGTGGTGACGCTGCCCGCCGGTGACAACGGCGGTGGCGGTCGCGGGCCGCGCGCCTCCGGCGACGTCGACCCCTCGGCCAGTGTTCCCGACAGTCTGCGCTCGCGGATCAGCGACAGCACGGGAGCCGCGCAGAGCTACACCAGCATCGTCTACAGCAACAGCAAGGAGACCCAGCCGGCGCTGGTCATCGGCAAGCAGGTCAACGACCCCAACGGCGACCCGTACCAGCTGTACTACCTCTTCCCGCTCACGCAGGAGGAGAAGTCGCTGAGCCTGGTCAAGGGCACGCTCGCGACCGCCGGGCTCTTCGTCGTCGTACTGCTCGGGGCCATCGCCTGGCTGGTGGTGCGTCAGGTCGTGACGCCGGTGCGGATGGCGGCGGGGATCGCCGAGCGGCTGTCCGCCGGGCGGCTGCAGGAGCGTATGAAGGTCACCGGCGAGGACGACATCGCGCGGCTCGGCGAGGCCTTCAACAAGATGGCGCAGAACCTGCAGTTGAAGATCCAGCAGCTGGAGGACCTGTCGCGGATGCAGCGGCGGTTCGTGTCGGACGTGTCGCACGAGCTGCGCACCCCGCTGACGACCGTACGGATGGCGGCGGACGTCATTCACGAGGCGCGCGAGGACTTCGATCCGGTGACCGCGCGGTCGGCGGAGCTGCTGGCCGACCAGCTGGACCGGTTCGAGTCGCTGCTCGCGGACCTGCTGGAGATCAGCCGGTTCGACGCGGGCGCGGCGGCGCTGGAGGCCGAGCCGATAGACCTCAGGGAGGTCGTGCGGCGGGTCGTCAGCGGGGCCGAGCCGCTCGCCGAGCGCAAGGGCACGCACATACGCGTGAAGGGCGACCAGCAGCCCGTCGTCGCCGAGGCGGACGCCCGGCGCGTGGAGCGGGTGCTGCGCAACCTCGTGGTCAACGCCGTGGAGCACGGCGAGGGCAAGGACGTCGTGGTCAAGCTCGCCTCGGCGGGCGGGGCGGTGGCGGTCGCCGTACGCGACTACGGCGTCGGGCTCAAGCCCGGCGAGGCCACGCGCGTGTTCAGCCGCTTCTGGCGGGCCGACCCGGCACGCGCGCGTACCACCGGCGGAACGGGCCTCGGGCTGTCCATCGCCCTGGAGGACGCACGGCTGCACGGCGGCTGGCTGCAGGCCTGGGGCGAGCCGGGCGGCGGCTCGCAGTTCCGGCTGACGCTGCCGCGGACCGCGGACGAGCCGCTGCGGGGCTCGCCGATACCGCTGGAGCCCAAGGATTCGCGGCGCAACCGAGGACTGAGCGACGCCGGGCTGCCGTCCGGCGGCGGTGAGAAGGTCGCCACCGTGCCGGCGCAGCAGGCCGCGGACCAGATACCGCCGATGGCGCAGCGGCTGTCCGGTGTGGCTCCCACGGTCGACCCAACGGCGCTGCCCGGGAACGGCGCGCGCGTGGTGGCCCGGCCCGCGTCCGGAGCACGACGACAGGACGAGACGCCCGCCGAGGGCGGAGCGGTGAGCGAGACCCCGAGCCCCCCGGACACCGGGCCGGAGGACTCGAGGAAGCAGGGGGAGGCATTCCGTGGGCGCTGACCGCGAGGGGGGCGCCGGGCGAAGTCCGCTGCGCGTGGTGGCGTACGGCGTCTGTGGCGTCGTACTGCTGTCGGGGTGTGCCTCCATGCCCGACAGTGGAGATGTGAGCGGGGTCGACTCCACGCCGCGGCAGGACACCCAGGTGCGGGTCTTCGCCATGCCGCCCCCGGACAACGCGCTGCCCTCGGACATCGTCTCCGGTTTCCTCGAGGCGTTGACCAGCGACGATCCCAACTACTCCACGGCGCGCCAGTATCTGACCAAGGAGGCGTCGCAGGCGTGGCGGCCGGGTCAGTCCAGCACGGTCCTCGCGGACGGGCCGGGCATCGACTCCAACCGCCTGGGCGGCCGGGAGGACAGCGACGACCTCTCGTTCACGCTGACCGGCAAGAAGGTCGCCAGGGTGGACTCGCAGCAGGCGTACTCGCCCGCCAGTGGTGACTACACCGCGCCGGTGCATCTCACGCGCGACAAGAAGACCAAGCAGTGGCGCATCGACCGGCTGCCGCAGGGCGTCGTGATGGGCAAGTCGGACTTCCAGCGCAACTACGTGTCCGTCAACAAGTACTACTTCGCCACGGACGCCGCGGCCGGGACGGCTTCCCACCCCACGGCCGTCGCGGACCCCGTGTATCTGCGCCGGCGCGTGGACCCCATGACACAGATGGTCCGCTCGCTGCTGAACGGGCCCACGAACTGGCTCGATCCCGTGGTACGTACGAGTTTCCCCACCGGTACGGAGCTGCAGAAGGGCGTCAACACGCTGACGCCCGACGACCAGAACAGGCTGACCGTGCCGCTGAACGCCAAGGCGGCCGAGGTCGGGGCGCACCGGTGCACCGAGATGGCGGCCCAGCTGCTGTTCACGCTGCAGAACCTCACCCCGGCGGTGGACGAGGTCCGGCTGCGGTCCGGCGACACGCAGCTGTGCTCGCTCAGCGAGGACCAGCCCGGCGCCACCGCCGCGCGCGGTTCGGTGGACAACCCCGGCTATGTGTACTTCCTGGACAACAAGAGCCGGCTCGTACGGATCGCGGCCGGCAACAGCGGCACCAAGGCGGAGCCGGTACCCGGAGCGCTGGGCGAGGGAAGCAAGGCGCTGAGGTCGGTCGCCGTGTCGCGCGACGAGGCCACGGGGGCCGCGGTCAGCGGCGACGGCAAGGACCTGTACGTCGCGCCGCTGTCCTCCGTCGGTGCGCTCGGAGATCCCGTGCTGACCAGCCGCGGCAAGTCGGAGAAGGACCGGCTGACGGCGCCGAGCTGGGACTCGCACGGCGACCTGTGGGTGGCCGACCGCGACCCCGGCGACCCCCGGCTGCTTCTGCTGCAGCAGGGCAAGGGCGAGCCGGTCGTGGTGAAGACCCCGGAACTGGACGGCCGCATCCAGGGGGTGCGGGTGGCCGCCGACGGGGTGCGGGTCGCGCTCGTGGTCGCCAAGGGCGACAAGACGTCGCTGGTCATCGGGCGGATCGAGCGGCGCCAGGAGACCGCGGAGGACCGCCCGACGGTCTCCGTGGACGAACTGCGCCCAGCTTCCCCGGAGTTGGAGAGCGTCACGGCCATGTCCTGGGCCGGGGACAGCCGCCTCGTGGTGGCCGGGCGTGAACACGGCGGGGTGCAGACCATGCGCTACGTCTTGGCGGACGGCTCCACGCCGGAGGGGCCCGCACCCGCGGCCCTCAGCGGGATCAAGGAGATCACCGCGGCCGGGTCCGACACCCTGCCCATGGTGGCGTACTCGGAGGACGGGATCGTACGGCTGCAGTCCGGGACGCAGTGGCAGAAGGTCACGGACGGGGTGGCGCCGGTTTATCCGGGGTGAATCACCGGGTGGCATGAGGCTTGGTGAACCGGTGAACCGGTGAACCGGTGAACCAGCGAACGGGCGAGCGTTTTTGCGGGTCGGCGCGGCCCCGCGGCAGTTGTCCACAGGGAGTTTTCCACAGGGCTGGCAGGGCGGTCCGGGCGTTGGCACAGTGGTGGGCATGCGGGGGTGGTGGCAGGACCTCACCGACCTGGTGCTGCCGGCCGAGTGCGGAGGCTGCGGGATGCCTCGTACGGTGCTCTGCGAGGAGTGCCGTGCCGCCCTGACGGGGGCCGCACCGGGCCGGGTGCGACCGGAGCCGGAGCCGCCCGGGCTGCCCGTGGTGCACGCGGCCGCCCGGTACGCCGACGAGGTCCGGGCCGTGCTGCTGGCCCACAAGGAGCGAGGTGCGCTTGGGCTTGCGGCACCGCTCGGCACGGCCTTGGCAGGGGCCGTACGGGCCGGGCTGGGGTCGGCGTCCGGTGCGGCGAGCGGCGGTGGTGGCCGGCCGGTGCTGCTCGTTCCCGTGCCGTCATCGCGCGCGGCGGTGCGTGCGAGGGGACACGATCCGGCGCGGCGGATCGCACTCGCTGCGGCGGGTGAGCTGCGGCGGTCCGGGACCGCGGCCCGGGTGCTCGCCGTGCTGCGGCAGCGGCGTGCGGTGGCCGACCAGTCGGGGCTCAACTCCCGTGAGCGGCTGGAGAATCTCGCGGGCGCGCTGGCCGTGGGGCCCGGTGGCGGCCGGCTGCTGCGCGGCGGTCCGGTCGTGCTCGTGGACGACCTGATGACCACGGGTGCGTCCCTGACGGAGGCGGCGCGTGCCGTGCGGGCGGCGACGGCGCACGAGTGGGCGCGGACGGGAGGGGAAGGAGGGACGGCAGAAGAGGGGCTGATTTCTTGCCGTGGAGCAACTCCGGTTGTGTACGGGGGAACTGCCGGGGCAGTCATGGGGGAACGAATGAATGGATCAAGGCACGAAGGGACCGGCCGAAGGCACGCCGTGCCGGGATTCGCGGGCGTGGGCCGCGCGGATGACAGCATCTGCGCCGCTGTGGTCGCAGCGATGCCGGATTCTTTCGAAATAAACCGGAACTGACTGCGAAGTTGCATCGTTGCAGGTAATGAGAGGGTCAATTCACCTGAACGGAGGTACGCCGCAGTAGAGGGTGACGACATCCGTCCGGGCGAGATATGTTCGGTTGTGAGAGAAAGGCGCAGGCCATCCCTCTCATACGCGAATGCCGGGCTGCGGGTTTTCGCAATCACCCGCGGCGGTGGAGTGGAGATCTTGTCCGCGGGGGAGGAGGTGGAAGTCACCGAGTCCGAGGTTCCGGAGCTGCCGGAGCCTGGTGCGAAAGGGAGATGCTCCGCCACTGAAGCGGAGTGATCCGGGAACGGAGTTCTGCGTGGACATCGTCGTCAAGGGCCGCAAGACCGAGGTGCCCGAGCGGTTCCGCAAGCACGTGGCCGAGAAGCTGAAGCTGGAGAAGATCCAGAAGCTCGATGGCAAGGTGATCAGCCTCGACGTCGAGGTGTCCAAGGAGCCGAACCCCCGACAGGCCGACCGTTGCGACCGAGTGGAGATCACGCTCCGCTCCCGCGGTCCGGTGATCCGGGCGGAGGCGGCGGCAAGCGATCCGTATGCGGCGCTCGACCTGGCGGCGGAGAAGCTCGACGCCCGGCTGCGCAAGCAGCACGACAAGCGGTTCTCCCGCCGTGGCTCGCGCAGGATCTCGGCGGCAGAGGTCCCCGACCACGTCCCCGGTGCGGCGACGCTCAACGGAAACGGCAGCGCGGTCCGGGACGAAGAGCCGGACAGTGTGCCCACCAAGAAGATCGGCTCTCTCGAGGTGAAGGGCGAAGGCCCCCTCGTCGTCCGCGAAAAGACCCACGTGGCAGCCCCGATGACGCTCGACCAGGCCCTCTACGAGATGGAACTGGTCGGCCACGACTTCTATCTGTTCGTCGACTCCGAGACCAAGGAGCCGAGTGTCGTCTACCGGCGGCACGCATACGACTACGGCGTCATCCACCTCAGCACCGACCCGATGGTCGCCCAGGCGCAGGCTCCCGCGCCGGGCGGCACCCTGGGTGGCTGACCCGCGCGGCTGACGGCCGAGCCTGTGCCCCTGGAGCGCCCGTGCGCCCCCAGGGGCACCGGTGTGCGACCGGTTCGTGCGCGCCTGCGTCACCTCGTTGTCGTCCAGGCATGGAATCATGGCCGCAACGGCTCAACCGGTGGGCCGCTGCCTTGGGTTGGCGCGTTGGCACAGCACCACAGGCCACAGCCTTCAGGGGGAGGAACGATGGCGGACAGCTTCGGAGCGACGCATGACGAGGATGCCGACGGCGGCGTCGTCGGCATGGGGCCGGAAGCGGGCTCTGCACGCAAGGAGCCCATCAGGGTCCTGGTCGTGGACGACCACGCCCTCTTCCGCCGGGGTCTGGAGATCGTGCTCGCGGCCGAGGAGGACATCCAGGTCGTCGGCGAGGCCGGGGACGGCGCGGAGGCCGTCGACAAGGCCGCCGACCTGCTGCCCGACATCGTTCTGATGGACGTGCGGATGCCCAAGCGGGGTGGGATCGAGGCCTGCACCTCCATCAAGGAGGTCGCCCCCAGCGCCAAGATCATCATGCTGACGATCAGCGACGAGGAGGCCGACCTCTACGACGCGATCAAGGCGGGTGCGACCGGTTATCTCCTCAAGGAGATCTCCACCGACGAGGTGGCCACCGCCATTCGCGCGGTGGCCGACGGGCAGTCACAGATCAGTCCGTCCATGGCGTCCAAGCTGCTCACCGAGTTCAAGTCGATGATCCAGCGGACCGACGAGCGCCGGCTGGTGCCCGCGCCGCGGCTGACCGACCGTGAGCTGGAGGTCCTCAAACTCGTCGCCACGGGCATGAACAACCGTGACATCGCCAAGGAGTTGTTCATCTCCGAGAACACCGTGAAGAACCATGTGCGCAACATCCTGGAGAAGCTGCAGTTGCACTCCAGGATGGAGGCGGTGGTGTACGCGATGCGGGAGAAGATTCTCGAAATCCGCTGACGCCCGGCATCCGCTGACGCCCGGCATCCGCCGGCGCTCAGCCGAGCGTGCGGGTGAGCTCCTTGGCGAGGGGCTCGCGCAGTTCGGGCGCGTCCACCCTTTCCACGCGTACGTCCGTGCAGTCAACCCAGCTCGCGGCCTCCCACAGGGCCTGTGCCACGGCCGCCACCGCCTTGGGGCCGTCCAGCGTGACCTGCCGGGCCACCAGTGTGCTGCCCTCGCGGGCCGGGTCCACGCGGCCGACGAGGCGGCCTCCGGCGAGGACCGGCATGGCGAAATAGCCGTACACCCGCTTCGGCTTGGGGACGTAGGCCTCCAGGCGGTGGGTGAAGCCGAAGATCCGCTCCGTGCGCGCCCTCTCCCACACCAGGGAGTCGAAGGGGGACAGCAGGGTGGTGCGGTGGCGGCCGCGCGGCGGGGTCTCCAGGGCCGCCGGGTCGGCCCAGGCGGGCTTGCCCCAGCCCTCGACGGTGACCGGGACGAGGCCCGAGTCGGCGATGACCGCGTCGACCTGCTCGCCCCTGAGGCGGTGGTAATCGGCAATGTCCGCGCGCGTGCCGACGCCCAGGGACTGGCCCGCGAGGCGGACCAGACGGCGCAGGCACTCCGTGTCGTCCAGCTCGTCGTGCAGCAGTTCCTGCGGGATCGCGCGCTCGGCGAGGTCGTAGACCCGCTTCCAGCCGCGGCGCTCCACGCACACCACCTCGCCGTACATCAGCGCGCGCTCGACGGCGACCTTGGCGCCGGACCAGTCCCACCACTCGCTGGTGCGCTTGGCGCCGCCCAACTCCGTTGCCGTGAGCGGGCCTTCGGCGCGCAGCTGCTTGATGACCTGGTCGTAGGCGCCGTCCGGGAGCTCGTGGTTCCAGTGCGGGCGGTTGCGATAGGCGCGGCGTCTGAACGCGAAGTGGGGCCACTCCTCCACGGGCAGGATGCAGGCGGCGTGCGACCAGTACTCGAAGGTGTGCGGGTGCGCCGAACCGGCCTTCCAGTAGGCACTCTCCACCGCCTTGCGGCCCACCGCGCCGAGCCGGGCGTACGGAATGAGCTCGTGCGAGCGCGCGAGGACGGAGATCGTGTCCAGCTGCACCGCACCGAGATGGCGCAGGACGCCGCGGACACCGGCCCGGCGGTCCGGGCTGCCGAGAAGGCCCTGGGCGCGCAGCGCGATGCGGCGGGCGTCGGCTGCCGAGAGATCCGTGGAGGGGCGCGGGGTCGTCATGTTCCGCACGATAGAAGGCGGCACTGACAATCGCCCCTGACCTGGGGACACCTCATCGGGATTACGGTTTCGGGGTGCGGTCGGGCGCCGGCAGGTAGGGCGCCGTGGACGGCAGGCCGAGGTCCGAGGGCAGCAGCGAGCCGACCCAGCAGTCGCGGCGCATTCCCCGCTGGATGAGCGCGGAGCGCAGGACGCCCTCGACGACGAAGCCCGCGCGTTCGGCCACCGCGCGTGAGGCCCGGTTGCCCACTTCCGCACGCCACTCCACACGGTCCACCGACAGATCGGTGAAGGCCCAGCGGGAGGCGGCGACGACGGCCTCGGTGACGTAGCCGTTGCCGCGGTGCTCCTTGGTGCCCCAATAACCGATCTCCGTCACGCTCAGGGAACGCATGGTGAGGCCGAGCATGCCCACCAGCTCCTCCCCTTCGGGGAGGAAGAGGCCGAAGGTGAGCATCGAACCGCTCCTCCACCCCTCGGGGACCAGCTGGTGCGTGAAGTTCCGTGCGTGCTCGGGCAGATAGGGCGAGGGGATGGTCGTCCAGCGCCGGATGTCGGGGTCCTGGGCGGCGGCGTGCACGGCGTCGGTGTGCTCGGGCCCGACCGTGTGCAGCAGAAGCCGGGCGGTCGTGAGCGTCACGGGTTCCATCGCCCGATTCTGCGTGGACATGCGACGAGGACGCCATGTTTTTGGCCCTGCGTGAGCGGGTGATCACAATTCGCGCAATTCGTCGGCGCGATCCGGCACCATCAACGGGGCCCGTCCGTTGTCCCTTTTGAAGAAGATTTGAAGCGGTGCGAGAAGCCGGTCGCGGTCGTCGTCCCGGCAGGCTCCCGGCTGGGCGGGGTCCTCGCATACGATGGCCGTTGCTCAGTACGTCAAATGGAAAACCGACCGTCCCAGGCCCGACCGGCAAGGAGACCAACCCCCGTGTCCGTCCTTTCGAAGATCATGCGTGCAGGCGAAGGCAAGATCCTGCGCAAGCTGCACCGCATCGCGGACCAGGTCAACTCCATCGAAGAGGATTTCATCGCCCTCTCCGACGCCGAGCTGCGGGCCCTCACCGATGAGTACAAGCAGCGGTACGCGGACGGGGAGAGCCTGGACGACCTGTTGCCCGAGGCGTTCGCCACCGTGCGCGAGGCGGCCAAGCGCGTCCTCGGCCAGCGCCATTACGACGTGCAGCTGATGGGCGGCGCCGCCCTCCACCTCGGCTATGTCGCCGAGATGAAGACCGGTGAGGGCAAGACGCTGGTGAGCACCCTGCCGGCGTATCTGAACGCGCTGTCCGGGGACGGCGTCCACATCATCACGGTCAACGACTATCTGGCCGAGCGCGACTCGGAGTTGATGGGCCGCATCCACAAGTTCCTCGGCCTGAGCGTCGGCTGCATCCTCGCCAACATGGCGCCGGCGGAGCGCCGCGAGCAGTACGCCTGCGACATCACCTACGGCACGAACAACGAGTTCGGCTTCGACTACCTCCGCGACAACATGGCGTGGTCCAAGGACGAGCTCGTCCAGCGCGGGCACAACTACGCCATCGTCGACGAGGTCGACTCCATCCTCGTCGACGAGGCCCGTACGCCGCTGATCATCTCCGGCCCCGCCGACCAGGCCACCAAGTGGTACGGCGACTTCGCCAAGCTGGTCCTGCGCCTGAAGAGGGGCGAGGCGGGCAACCCGCTCAAGGGCCTCGAGGAGACCGGCGACTACGACGTCGACGAGAAGAAGCGCACGGTCGCCATCCACGAGCCCGGCGTCAGCAAGGTCGAGGACTGGCTGGGCATCGACAACCTCTACGAGTCGGTGAACACGCCGCTGGTGGGCTACCTGAACAACGCCATCAAGGCCAAGGAGCTCTTCAAGAAGGACAAGGACTACGTCGTCATCGACGGCGAGGTCATGATCGTCGACGAGCACACCGGCCGTATCCTCGCCGGCCGCCGCTACAACGAGGGCATGCACCAGGCGATCGAGGCGAAGGAAGGGGTGGACATCAAGGACGAGAACCAGACCCTCGCCACGATCACCCTGCAGAACTTCTTCCGCCTCTACGACAAGCTCTCCGGCATGACCGGTACGGCCATGACCGAGGCGGCCGAGTTCCACCAGATCTACAAGCTCGGCGTGGTCCCGATCCCGACCAACCGGCCCATGGTCCGCATGGACCAGTCGGACCTGATCTACCGCACCGAGGTCGCGAAGTTCGAGGCGGTCGTCGACGACATCGCCGAGAAGCACGAGAAGGGCCAGCCGATCCTCGTCGGTACGACGTCGGTCGAGAAGTCCGAGTACCTCTCGCAGCAGCTGTCCAAGCGCGGCATCCAGCACGAGGTGCTGAACGCCAAGCAGCACGACCGGGAGGCGACGATCGTCGCCCAGGCCGGCCGCAAGGGCGCCGTGACCGTGGCCACCAACATGGCCGGTCGTGGCACCGACATCAAGCTCGGCGGCAACCCCGACGACCTCGCCGAGGCGGAGCTGCGCCAGCGCGGCCTCGACCCCGAGGAGCACATCGAGGAGTGGGCGCAGTTCCTGCCCGCCGCCCTGGAGCGTGCGGAGAAGGCCGTGAAGGCCGAGTTCGAGGAGGTCAAGGAGCTCGGCGGGCTCTACGTCCTGGGCACCGAGCGGCACGAGTCGCGTCGTATCGACAACCAGCTGCGCGGCCGCAGCGGCCGACAGGGCGACCCGGGCGAGTCCCGCTTCTACCTCTCCCTCGGCGACGACCTGATGCGGCTCTTCAAGGCCCAGATGGTCGAGCGCGTGATGTCGATGGCGAACGTGCCGGACGACGTTCCGATCGAGAACAAGATGGTCACGCGCGCGATCGCGTCCGCTCAGTCGCAGGTCGAGCAGCAGAACTTCGAGACCCGTAAGAACGTCCTGAAGTACGACGAGGTCCTCAACCGCCAGCGCGAGGTCATCTACGGCGAGCGCCGCCGCGTCCTGGAGGGCGAGGATCTGCAGGAGCAGATCGGCCACTTCATGGACGACACGATCGACGCGTACATCGCGGCGGAGACCGCCGAGGGCTTCGCGGAGGACTGGGACCTGGAGCGGCTGTGGGGCGCCTTCAAGCAGCTCTACCCGGTGCGGGTGACCGTCGAGGAGCTGGAGGAGGCAGCCGGTGACCGGGCCGGTCTGACCGCCGAGTTCATCTCCGAGTCCATCAAGGACGACATCCACGAGCAGTACGAGCAGCGTGAGGCGCAGCTCGGCTCCGAGATCATGCGTGAGCTGGAGCGCCGGGTCGTGCTGTCGGTCCTGGACCGCAAGTGGCGCGAGCACCTCTACGAGATGGACTACCTCCAGGAGGGCATCGGCCTGCGCGCGATGGCGCAGAAGGACCCGCTGGTCGAGTACCAGCGCGAGGGCTTCGACATGTTCACCGCCATGATGGAGGGCATCAAGGAGGAGTCCGTCGGCTATCTGTTCAACCTGGAGGTCCAGGTCGAGCAGCAGGTCGAGGAGGTCCCGGTCGAGGACACGACGCCGGTCGACATGGAGAAGCAGGACGCGGTTCCGGCCCAGGCGGGTGTCCGCCCGGAGATCCGCGCCAAGGGCCTGGACGCCCCGCAGCGCCGCAACCTCCACTTCTCCGCCCCGACCGTGGACGGCGAGGGCGGCACCATCGAGGGCGACTTCGCCGGCGACGACGAGCCGGTGCGCTCCGAGGCCGACGGCCTCACGCGCGCGGAGCGCCGCAAGCAGGCGCGGGGCGGGCGCCGCCGCAGGAAGTGACGCGGCGCGCCGCCTCGTCCGCGGCGCAGCAGCCGACGTGAAGGGCCGGGTCCTCTCGGGGGACCCGGCCCTTCGGCGTACGCCGGATCTGGACGGCCGGGCGGCCGGGCGGCCGGGCAGACGGGCAGACGGCGGCC
>NZ_JAFJSY010000113.1 GCF_019857225.1 Streptomyces plumbidurans | reverse complement strand
GACGCGGCGCGCCGCCTCGTCCGCGGCGCAGCAGCCGACGTGAAGGGCCGGGTCCTCTCGGGGGACCCGGCCCTTCGGCGTACGCCGGATCTGGACGGCCGGGCGGCCGGGCGGCCGGGCAGACGGGCAGACGGCGGCCGGGCGCTAGTCGTCGTCGGTCGGGGGGTGGGCGGGGGCCACGCGGCGCGCCGCCTCGTCCGCGGCGCAGCAGCCGACGTGAAGGGCCGGGTCCTCTCGGGGGACCCGGCCCTTCGGCGTACGCCGGATCTGGACGGCCGGGCGGCCGGGCGGCCGGGCAGACGGGCAGACGGCGGCCGGGCGCTAGTCGTCGTCGGTCGGGGGGTGGGCGGGGGCCACGCGGCGCGCCGCCTCGTCCGCGGCGCAGCAGCCGACGTGAAGGGCCGGGTCCTCTCGGGGGACCCGGCCCTTCGGCGTACGCCGGATCTGGACGGCCGGGCGGCCGGGCGGCCGGGCGCTAGTCGTCGTCGGTCGGGGGGTGGGCGGGGGCCACGCGGCGCGCCGCCTCGTCCGCGGCGCAGCAGCCGACGTGAAGGGCCGGGTCCTCTCGGGGGACCCGGCCCTTCGGCGTACGCCGGATCCGGGCGGACGGGCGGATGGGCGGACGGGCGGCCGGGCGGCCGGGCGCTAGTCGTCGTCGGTCGGGCGGGGTGGGCGGGGGCCGCCGAGTTCCACTGCTGTGCAGCGCCAGCGCAGGTCGCGGCCGCGTTCCAGGCGGAAGGCCATGGCCCGCAGCTGCTCGCCCGCGCCGATCCGGGCGAAGGCCTCCACGGCACCGGGACCGGCCTCGTAGTAGCCGATGTCGCGGACGACGGGACGGGTGCCGCGGGCGCGCAGCGGGCCGCGCTGTGCGAGCCAGGCCAGCTCGTCGTAGGCCCGGCCCGCGGTGTGCCCCAGCATCGCGTGCACCGGGCGCTGCCCGCTCAGCACCGCGACCAGGAGGTCGGCGAAGACATCGGTGGGGCGGGGCGGGCGGGGAGTGGTCCTGGTGATGGCGGCGGCTGTGCTCTTGGCCCGTGCCGTGCGGGCCTGGGCCGTCGTCGCGCCCGCTGTCGGCGGGCGGCTGTCGGTGGGGCGGGTGCCCGCGGCGGCGCCGCCGGACCTGGAGCGCGG
>NZ_JAFJSY010000112.1 GCF_019857225.1 Streptomyces plumbidurans | reverse complement strand
CCGCGTCGGCCAGCGCCGAGGCGGCCGCGCCGCAGGCGCAGGGGCCTACGGTCGCGACGCGCACGCGCTGGCGGGCGTAGCGGAAGCCGCGCTCGAAGCGGATGTAGGCGCCCAGGACGGAGACCTCCAGCAGCACGGCCGCCCGGTGCTCGGTCGTGCACAGCATCGCCTCGGCCACCGCTCGCTCGTGCACGCAGTGGAACCCGCAGGCGCAGCGGCGGTGCGGTGCGCGGTGACGCAGGCCGTAGACGCAGGCCGCATCGGCCAGGACTCCGTACGGCAGCGCGCCACCCAGCGACACACCGGTGAACCCGGCCCGGGTGCCGTCGTGGGACAGCACCGGGTGGGCGATCTTGTATCCGGTCGGCGGCTCCGTAGGGCGTTCCTCCGGAAGCCGCAGTCTCATCGGGCCGCCGGAACCTCTTCGGGGGCCTTCAGTTCCGTGGTCTCCTCAGGGAGTTCGATCTCTTCGGGTTCCTGGGCCGCTGCCTGCGGCTGCTCCTCCGCGACTCCCGTGGCGAGTGCCTTGCCGAGCTTCATGTCGCCTCCCATGACGCACTGCTGCCGCTCTCCGACCTGACCATGGTGACTCATGTGGGGCCTCTTTGGACATAGGGCCCGTCGCCGGTGTTCATTTCAAAGACTTGCTTAGCAATACATCGTAGAAAAATTAAGTGGAGCTTCACTGTCCTCGCGCCGACACTGCTGCCATGACGCCTGACATGACGACTGACATGACGCCTGCCGCGGCCGGTGCCGCTCCCTTCGGCCGCGCCCTGTGTGCGATGGTCACTCCGTTCACCGAGGAGGGTGCGCTCGATGTGGACGGTGCGCAGCGGCTCGCGGCGGATCTGGTGGCGCGGGGGTGCGACGGGCTGGTGCTCTCGGGGACGACGGGCGAGTCGCCGACCACCACGGACGCGGAGAAGGCGGTGCTCGTCGAGGCGGTGCGGGAGGCGGTGGGCGGGGCACCGGTCGTGGCGGGGGTGGGGACCTTCGACACCCGGCACACGGTGGAGCTCGCCCGCCAGGCCGAGAAGTCGGGTGCGGACGGCCTGCTGGTGGTCAGCCCGTACTACAGCAGGCCCCCGCAGGACGCCCTGGAAGAGCACTTCCGCACGGTCGCCGACGCGGTGGGGCTGCCGGTGGTGCTGTACGACATCCCGGGCCGCACCGGCACCCGCATCGAGGCGGACACCATGATCCGGCTCGCCGCGCACCCGCGGATCGTGGCGGTCAAGGACTGCTCCTACGACTTCCTGGCCGCCCAAAAGGTGCTCTCCCGCACCGACTTGGCGTACTACGCGGGCTGCGACGAGCACAACCTCGCCCTGTACGCGGTGGGCGGCGCGGGCTGGATCAGCACCGTCGCGAACGTGGTCCCGGAGCAACTCCGCGCGGTCCTGGACGCGTTCGACGCGGGCGACACCTCCGGCTCCGCCCGCCTGCAGCAACGCGCCACCCCGCTCATCGAGTTGATGATGTCCTCCGGCCTGCCCGGCACGGTCACCACCAAGGCCCTGCTCCACGAACTCGGCCACCCCGCCGGCCCGGTCCGCGCCCCACTGCGCCCCGCCGACCGCGAGACGGTCCGGGGACTGCTGGCGGAGTACGAGCGGCTGGTGGCCCGCTGAGCGGGGCCCCGGCCTCTTCACCCTGCAGCTCCTCGCCCCTTCGGCATCCGGCACCCCTCGTGCCGTACGTTGTCCCCGTGAGCCGCCCGCTGCTGTTCCTCGACGTCGACGGCCCTCTCAACCCCTGGGCCGCGAAGCCCGAACGGCGGCCCGACGGGTATACGACGATCAGGGTCGCCCTCCAGCCGGGCCGCGCCCTTCGCGTCTGGCTGAACCCCTCCCACGGGGCCGCGCTGCTCGGGCTCGACTACGACCTGTGCTGGGCGACGACCTGGATGGACGCCGCCAACCGCTGGATCGCCCCCGTGATCGGACTGCCCGAGCTGCCCTACGTCGACTTCGGCGCCGACCTGTTCGCGCCGCGTCCCGACGGGGTGCACTGGAAGACGGAGGCGATCGTGGCGTACGCCGAGGGCCGCCCCTTCGCCTGGGTCGACGACGAGCAGAGCCCGGCGGACGAGGAGTACGTCTCCGCCCACCACGGCGCCCCCGCCCTCCTGCACCACGTCAGCCCCCGTCTCGGCCTGCGCGAGGCGGACTTCGCGGCCCTGGCGGAGTTCGCGGCGACGCTGCGGTCGTGACGGAGGCGGAGGGGCGCGCTAGGCGCCAAGGGGCTCCCCGGAGCTAGTTGTGGCTGTGCAGGATCTCGTTCAGGCCGCCCCAGACCGCGTTGTTCGGGCGGGCCTCGACCGTGCCGGTGACCGAGTTGCGGCGGAAGAGGATGTTGGAGGCGCCGGAGAGTTCGCGGGCCTTGACGATCTGTCCGTCGGGCATCGTGACGCGAGTGCCGGCGGTGATGTACAGGCCGGCCTCGACCACGCACTCGTCGCCGAGCGCGATGCCGACGCCCGCCTCGGCGCCGACCAAACAGCGCTCGCCGAGGGAGATGATCACGTTGCCGCCGCCGGACAGGGTGCCCATGGTGGAGGCGCCGCCGCCGATGTCCGAGCCGTCGCCCACGACGACACCCGCGGAGATCCGGCCCTCGACCATGGAGGTGCCGAGCGTGCCCGCGTTGAAGTTGACGAAGCCCTCGTGCATGACCGTGGTGCCCTCGGCGAGGTGCGCGCCCAGGCGGACGCGGTCGGCGTCGGCGATGCGCACGCCCTTGGGGGCGACGTAGTCCGTCATGCGCGGGAACTTGTCGACCGACGTCACCTGCAGGTGCAGGCCCTCGGCGCGGGCGTTGAGGCGCACCTTCTCCAGGTCGTCGACGGCGACCGGGCCCAGCGAGGTCCAGGCGACGTTGGCGAGGAAGCCGAACATGCCGTCAAGGCTCTGGCCGTGCGGCTTGACCAGGCGGTGCGAGAGGAGGTGCAGCCGGAGGTAGACGTCGTGCGCGTCGATCGGCTTCTCGTCGAGGGTGGAGATGACCGTGCGGACCGCGACCACGTCGACGCCCCGGCGGGCGTCCGGGCCGATCGCCTTGGCGGCGCCCTCGCCGAGCAGTTCCACGGCCTTCTCGGCGGACAGCCGCTCGGTGCCGGACGGGCCGGGCTGTTCGCTCAGCTCGGGCGCGGGGTACCAGGTGTCGAGAACAGTGCCGTCGGCGGCGATCGTGGCAAGCCCGGTGGCCACGGCGCCGGTGGTGCGAGAAGCAGTCGTGTCGGTCATGAGGGCAACCTAACCGGCGGGAGGGCGCGGAGGCCAACCGCGGGTCACGGTGTCTCAGGTGCCGGTCGGCGCCGTCATCACGCGGGACAGCGCCTCGCGCGCGAAGCCCTCGTCGTAGGGGGTTCCCGTCAGCAGGACCTGCAGACAGATCCCGTCCATCAGCGCCACCAGTGCCCGCGCGGTGACCGCGTCGGTGCGCCGGGCCAGCCGCAGCGCGAGGTCCTCGCACCACTCGGCCGCGACCGGGCGCAGGGCGGGGCGGCGCAGGGCGGCGAGATACAGCTCGTACTCCAGCTCCACGCCGGTGCGGTCGCCGGACAGCCACTCGCCGAGGATCCGGGCGAGTTCGGCGGCCAGGTCGCACCCGGTGTCCTCCAGGGCGCCGTGTGCGGCGACGACCTTGGCGAAGCCCTCGTTCGCCTGCCGCAGCGCGGCGACCATCAGCTCGTCGAGGGTCTTGAAGTGGTACGTCGTCGAGCCGAGCGGTACGTCGGCCTCGGCGGCGGCGGAGCGGTGGCTCAGGCCGGCCAGGCCCTTGTCCCCCACCACGCGGATCGCCGCGTCGATGATCCGCTGGCGGCGGTCGGGGTCGTAGCGGCGGGGCATCAGTGGGCTCCTCCGAGGTTGAGCACGACGACGCCGACGATGATCAGGGCGATCCCGGCGGCCTTCTGTACGGTCATCCCCTCCCCGAGGAAGACCATCCCGATGCCCACGATGGCCGCGGTGCCGAGCCCGGCCCAGATCGCGTAGGCCGTGCCGACGGACATGCTCTTCAGCGTCTGGGCGAGCAGCCAGAAGGAGACGACGTACCCGAGGAGCGTCAGCACGGACGGCCAGAGCCGACTGAAGCCGTCACTGAATTTCATGGCGGTGGTGCCACCGACCTCCGCGGCGATGGCCGCGAGAAGCATCAGAAATCCCATGTGTACGAGAGTACATAACACCGTTCACGATGACGCCTCGCGGAACGAGATCAGCGACGCCTTCGGGCGCAGTACGCAGAACTCGTTGCCCTCCGGGTCGGCCAGCACCACCCAGCCCACGCGGTCGCCCTGGCCGATGTCGACGCGGCGCGCGCCCAGTGCGAGGAGGCGTTCGACCTCGGTCTCCTGGTCGTCCGGGGCCAGGTCGAAGTGCAGGCGGTTCTTGACGGTCTTCGGGTCGCTCACCGGCATGAAGCAGATCCCGGTCGGCGCGAACTCGTCCGGCCCGATGACGACCTCACGCGGTTTCTGCGACAGGATCCGCCAGTCGAGGACCCGGCACCAGAAGCGGGCGAGTCCGGGGAGGTCGTGTGCGTCGACGACGATGTGATGCAGCGAAACGGCCATACCGGAGACGGTATGGCCGTTTCGAACGGGGCCGCAGATGTTTTCGGTGGGCCTCAGACGTTGAAGCCCAGCGCGCGCAGCTGCTCGCGGCCGTCGTCCGTGATCTTGTCCGGGCCCCACGGCGGCATCCAGACCCAGTTGATGCGCAGCTCGTTGACGAGGCCGTCCGTCGCGGACTTGGCCTGGTCCTCGATGACGTCCGTCAGCGGACAGGCCGCCGACGTCAGGGTCATGTCGATCGTCGCGATGTTCGCCTCGTCGATGTGGATGCCGTAGATCAGGCCGAGGTTGACCACGTCGATGCCCAGCTCGGGGTCGACGACGTCGTACAGCGCCTCGCGGAGTTCCTCCTCCGAGGCCGGCTTCATCTCAAGGGTCTCGCTCATGCCGTCTTCCTTTCGGCGTCGGCTCCGCCCAGGGCCTGGGCCGTCGCGTCCTTCCACGCCATCCAGCTCAGGAGGGCGCACTTGACCCGGGCCGGGTACTTGGAGACACCGGCGAACGCGACCGCGTCCTCCAGCACCTCCTCCATCGCGTCGTCGGGCTCGATCCGGCCCTTGGACTGCATCAGCTCCAGGAAGGTCTCCTGGATCTTCTGCGCGTCGGCCAGGTCCTTGCCGACGAGGAGGTCGTTCAGCACCGAGGCCGAGGCCTGGCTGATCGAGCAGCCCTGGCCCTCGTACGACACGTCCTGGATCGTCGTGCCGTCGTACCTCACCCGGAGGGTGATCTCGTCGCCGCAGGTCGGGTTGACGTGGTGCACCTCGGCGTCGCCATCCCGCAAGCCCCGCCCGTGCGGGTTCTTGTAGTGGTCCAGGATGACTTCCTGGTACATCGAGTCCAGCTTCACGCGTCAGCCCTTCATCCGAAGAAGTTCCGTACGTGCTCCAGGCCGTCGACCAGCGCGTCGATCTCCGCCGGCGTGGAGTACAGATAGAACGACGCTCGTGTGGTCGCAGGAATTCCGTAGCGCAGGCAGACCGGCCGCGCGCAGTGGTGACCCACGCGGACCGCGATGCCCTGCTCGTCGAGGACCTGGCCCACGTCGTGCGGGTGGATGTCGCCCAGCGTGAACGAGATCGCCGCGCCCCGGTCCTCGGCCGTGGTCGGGCCGATGATCCTCAGGTCGGGGACCTCGGCCAGCCGCTTCACCGCGTACTCGGTGAGGGCGTGCTCGTGGGCGAGGACCTTGTCCATGCCGAGCGCGGACAGATAGTCGATCGCCGCGCCGAGGCCGACCGCCTGGGCGATCGGGGGCGTGCCCGCCTCGAACTTGTGCGGCGCCGGCGCGTAGGTCGAGGAGTGCATGGACACCGTCTCGATCATCTCGCCGCCGCCCAGGAACGGCGGCAGGTCCTCCAGCAGCTCCTGGCGGCCCCACAGGACGCCGATGCCGGTGGGCCCGCACATCTTGTGCCCGGTGAAGGCCACGAAGTCGGCCTGCAGCGACTGCACGTCCAGCGGCATGTGCGGCGCCGCCTGCGAGGCGTCGATGCAGACCAGCGCGCCGACCTCCTGTGCGCGGCGGACTATCGCCTCGACCGGGTTGACCGTGCCGAGGATGTTCGACACCAGCACGAAGGAGACGATCTTCGTCTTCTCCGTGATGATCTCGTCGATGTTCGACAGGTCGAGACGGCCGTCGTCGGTGAGGCCGAACCACTTCAGCTTCGCGCCCGTGCGCTGCGCCAGCAGCTGCCACGGCACGATGTTGGAGTGGTGCTCCATCTCCGTGATGACGATCTCGGTCTCGTGGTCCACGCGGTAGGGCTCGTCGGCCCAACCCAGCATGTTCGCCACGAGGTTGAGCGACTCGGAGGCGTTCTTGGTGAAGATCACCTCGTCGCGGCTGGGCGCGTTGATGAACGACGCGACCTTGTCACGCGCGCCCTCGTACAGTGCCGTGGCCTCCTCGGCGAGCACATGCACACCGCGGTGGACGTTGGCGTTGTAGCGCTCGTAGTACTCGTTCAGGGCGTCGAGCACCTGGCGCGGCTTCTGCGAGGTCGCCGCGTTGTCCAGGTACACGAGCTTCTTGCCGTCGTGGACCTGGCGGTCCAGGACGGGGAAGTCCTTGCGGATCGCCTCGACGTCGAGGAGGCCCGGCAGCTGTGTCACGCGGATGCGCCACCCTTCGTGTCGACCACGTCGTGCTTCGCGTAGGCCTCGTAACCCTCGTTCTCCAGCTTGTCGGCGAGCTCGGCGCCGCCGGACTCGACGATGCGGCCGCCGGAGAAGACGTGGACGTAGTCGGGCTTGATGTAGCGCAGGATGCGCGTGTAGTGCGTGATCAGCAGGGTGCCGACCTCGCCGGTCTCGCGGACGCGGTTGACGCCCTCGGAGACGACGCGCAGGGCGTCGACGTCGAGGCCGGAGTCGGTCTCGTCGAGGATCGCGACCCTCGGCTTGAGCAGCTCCAGCTGAAGGATCTCGTGGCGCTTCTTCTCACCGCCGGAGAAGCCCTCGTTGACGTTGCGCTCGGCGAAGGCGGGGTCCATGTTGAGGCGCTCCATGGCCTCCTTGACCTCCTTCACCCAGGTACGCAGCTTGGGGGCCTCGCCGCGGACGGCGGTGGCGGAGGTCCGCAGGAAGTTCGACACGGACACACCGGGGACCTCGACCGGGTACTGCATCGCCAGGAACAGGCCCGCGCGGGCGCGCTCGTCGACGGACATCGCGAGGACGTCCTCGCCGTCGAGGGTGACGGTGCCGCCGGTGACGGTGTACTTGGGGTGGCCCGCGAGGGAGTAGGCGAGGGTCGACTTGCCGGAGCCGTTGGGGCCCATGATGGCGTGCGTCTCGCCCTGCTTCACGGTCAGGTCGACGCCCTTGAGGATCTCCTTCGTGGCGTTGTCGGCCTCGACGGTGACGCGCAGGTCTCGGATTTCAAGCGTTGCCATGGGTGCCTCAGGACTCCTGGTTGAGGGAGACGAGCACGTCGTCCCCTTCGATCTTTACGGGGTATACGGGGACGGGGCGCGTCGCGGGAAGGCCGGACGGCTTGCCGGTGCGGAGGTCGAAGCTGGAGCCGTGCAGCCAGCACTCGATCTGGCAGTCCTCCACCTCGCCCTCGGAGAGGGAGACGTTCGCGTGCGAGCAGACGTCGAAGATCGCGAACACCTCGCCCTCGGTCTGCACGACCGAGACCGGCGTGCCGTCGAGTTCCACCCGCTTCGGGGTGTCCTCCTCCAGCTCGCTCAGCCCACAGGCGCGTACGAATGCCATCAGACGGTGGCCTCCAGCTCGGTCTCGATCTTGGCGAGCAGGCGCTCCTCGATGTCCGCGACACCGATCTGCTGGACCAGCTCGGCGAAGAAGCCGCGGACCACGAGGCGGCGGGCCTCCTGCTCCGGGATGCCACGGGCCATCAGGTAGAAGAGCTGCTCGTCGTCGAAACGGCCGGTCGCGCTCGCGTGGCCGGCGCCGACGATCTCGCCGGTCTCGATCTCGAGGTTCGGCACCGAGTCGACGCGGGCGCCGTCGGTCAGCACCAGGTTGCGGTTCATCTCGTACGTGTCCGTGCCCTCGGCCTTGGCCTCGATGAGGACGTCGCCGATCCACACCGCGTGGGCGGACTCGCCCTGGAGGGCGCCCTTGTAGGCGACGTTGGACTTGCAGTGCGGGGTGTTGTGGTCGACCAGGAGGCGGTGCTCCTGGTGCTGGCCGGCGTCCGTGAAGTACAGGCCGAACAGCTCGGCCTCGGCGCCGGGGCCGGCGTAGGAGACCCGCGGGTGCAGCCGTACGAGGTCGCCGCCGAAGGTGACGACCACGGACTTGAAGCTCGCGTCCCGGCCCACCAGGGCGCTGTGCTGGGCCACGTGCACGGCCTTGTCGTCCCAGTCCTGGACGGAGACGACGGTCAGCTTGGCGCCGTCGCCGAGGATGTACTCGACGTTGGCGGCGAGTACGGCGTCACCGGTGTGGTCGATGACGACGACCGCCTCGGCGAACGCGCCCAGCTCGACGAGTTGGTGGCCGTAGCGCACGCCGCCCTCGCCGTGCACCGCGATGCGGATCGGCTCGGTGAGGACCGTCTCCTTGGGGACGGTGACCACACCGGCCTTCTCGAACGCGGAGTAGGCCTGGGCGGCGACGCGGTCCACCGGGGTGCCCGCACGGCCGAGGCGCGGGTCGTCGCGGTCGACGAGTTCGACGACGACGCCCTCGGGGGCCTCGACGGCGACCTTGACGCCCTCGCCGGTGGCGACGGCGGTGCCGTCGTGCAGCCCGCGCAGCCGCTCCAGCGGCGTGAACCGCCACTCCTCCTCGCGGCCGTGCGGGACGGGGAAGTCCTGCACGTCGAAGGACGGGGGCGCGCTCATGCGCGTGGCGACGGTCGACTCGGCGGCCACCGCGATCTGGCCGGCGGTCGTGCTGCCCACCGGGATGTTTTGAGCCTCAGCCATGGCTGTCGGTCTGCTCTCTTCCTACGTCGGGTTTCGCTGGCTGCTCGAGGGGGGCCGGTGCTAGCCGACCGCGCCTTCCATCTGCAGCTCGATCAGCCGGTTGAGCTCCAGGGCGTACTCCATGGGGAGTTCCTTGGCGATCGGCTCGACGAAGCCGCGCACGATCATCGCCATCGCCTCGAACTCGCTCAGACCACGGCTCATCAGGTAGAAGAGCTGGTCCTCGGAGACCTTGGAGACGGTCGCCTCGTGGCCCATGGACACGTCGTCCTCGCGGACGTCGACGTACGGGTAGGTGTCCGAGCGGGAGATGGTGTCGACGAGCAGCGCGTCGCACAGGACGTTCGACTTGGAGCCGGGCGCGCCCTCGCCGATCTCGATCAGACCGCGGTAGGAGGTGCGGCCGCCGCCTCGCGCCACCGACTTGGAGACGATGTTGGAGGAGGTGTTCGGCGCCATGTGGACCATCTTGGCGCCGGCGTCCTGGTGCTGGCCCTCGCCCGCGAAGGCGATGGAGAGGGTCTCGCCCTTGGCGTGCTCGCCCATCAGGTAGACGGCCGGGTACTTCATGGTCACCTTGGAGCCGATGTTGCCGTCGACCCACTCCATGGTGGCGCCCTCGTAGGCGACGGCGCGCTTGGTCACCAGGTTGTAGACGTTGTTCGACCAGTTCTGGATGGTCGTGTAGCGGCAGCGGGCGTTCTTCTTGACGATGATCTCGACGACCGCGGAGTGCAGCGAGTCCGACTTGTAGATCGGCGCGGTGCAGCCCTCGACGTAGTGCACGTAGGCACCCTCGTCGACGATGATCAGGGTCCGCTCGAACTGGCCCATGTTCTCCGTGTTGATACGGAAGTAGGCCTGCAGCGGGATCTCGACGTGCACGCCCTTCGGCACGTAGATGAAGGAGCCGCCGGACCACACGGCGCTGTTCAGCGACGCGAACTTGTTGTCGCCGACCGGGATGACCGTGCCGAAGTACTCCTTGAAGAGCTCGGGGTGCTCCTTCAGGGCGGTGTCGGTGTCCAGGAAGATGACGCCCTGCTCCTCCAGGTCCTCACGGATCTGGTGGTAGACGACCTCCGACTCGTACTGGGCGGCGACGCCCGCGACCAGGCGCTGCTTCTCGGCCTCGGGGATGCCCAGCTTGTCGTAGGTGTTCTTGATGTCCTCGGGCAGGTCCTCCCAGGACTCCGCCTGCTTCTCCGTGGAGCGCACGAAGTACTTGATGTTGTCGAAGTCGATGCCCGACAGGTCCGAGCCCCAGTTCGGCATGGGCTTCTTGTCGAACAGGCGCAGGCCCTTGAGGCGGAGCTTGGTCATCCACTCCGGCTCGTTCTTCTTCGCGGAGATGTCCCGGACGACGTCCTCGTTGATGCCGCGCTTGGCAGAGGCACCGGCCTCGTCGGAGTCGGCCCAGCCGTATTCGTACTTACCCAGGCCTTCGAGCTCGGGGTGGGCAGTCTCCTCGATGGGGAGAGTCATGCGGGGTTCCTCCCGGCCGTGCTTGCGGATGCGTTGTCAGTGGTCTGTTGGGAAATCTTGGGGATGAACGTCGTGCAGACGCCGTCACCGTGCGCGATGGTCGCCAGTCGCTGGACGTGCGTTCCGAGCAGCTGGGAGAAGATCTCGGTCTCCGCCTCGCAGAGCTGCGGGAACTCTTCCGCGACATGGGCGACGGGGCAGTGGTGCTGGCACAGCTGCTCGCCGACCGGTGCGCTGCGCGCCGTAGCAGCGTACCCGTCCGCGCTCAGCGCCCTGGCCAGGGCCTCGGTGCGCTTCTCGGGGGCGGCGGCCTCGATCGCCTTGCGGTAGGCGTCGGCCTGTTCGGCGATCCGTGCGCGCGCGAAGGCGACGACCGCCTCGTCCCCGCCGAAGCGCTCCCGGATCCAGCGCAGGGCGTCCGCGGCGAGCTTGTCGTACGACTGGTCGAAGGCGTCGCGGCCGCAGTCGGTGAGCGCGAAGACCTTGGCGGGGCGGCCTCGGCCGCGGGTTCCGTAGACCCGCTGCTCACGGGGTGCCACGACGTCGTCGGCGACCAGTGCGTCGAGATGCCTGCGTACGGCGGCCTGGGTCAGGCTCAGCCGGCCGGCCAGCTCGGCGACGGTCGAGGGGCCGTGGTCCAGGATGGAGCGCGCGACGCGGTTGCGGGTGGACCGCTCACCGGTCGCGTGCTCCTCCTGGTGCACCCCTGCCGGGGTCTCCAGAGCCTCGCCGACGTTTTTCACAACGCCATTGTTGCGTAATTCCTCTGGACCCGGCAAGCGGCGCCGGCGCCGGGGGACGGTGCCCTGCGTCACTTAGGTGCACCTAATCCGATAGGTCCGCCTGATCCGACCTGCGGAAACGATCTTTGTTTGTGCTCGCCGGTGGAGATCCTGCACCCGGCCGTCGGAGCCCGGGCCGCCGTCCCTAGACTCGGGCCCATGCGAAGTGAGCCCGTGGTCCAGGTTCAGGCCCTGGTGAAGCGGTACGGCACGAAAACCGCTGTGGACGGCCTCGACCTGGTGGCCGAGGCGGGCGTGACCGCCGTACTCGGTCCGAACGGCGCGGGCAAGACGACCACGGTGGAGATCTGCGAGGGATACCGCCGGCCGGACTCCGGCACGGTGCGTGTGCTCGGTCTCGACCCGGTCCGCGAGGCCCGCCGGCTGCACCCCCGCATCGGAGTGATGCTGCAGTCCGGCGGGGTCTACTCCGGCGCCCGGGCGGACGAGATGCTGCGGCACGTGGCGAAACTGCACGCGAACCCGCTGGACGTCGACGCCCTGATCGAGCGGCTGGGGCTCGGCTCCTGCGGCCGTACGAGCTACCGGCGCCTGTCGGGCGGCCAGCAGCAGCGCCTGGCCCTGGCGATGGCGGTGGTGGGCCGCCCGGAGCTGGTGTTCCTGGACGAGCCGACCGCGGGCCTCGACCCGCAGGCCCGCCACGCGACCTGGGACCTGGTCCGCGATCTGCGCGCCGACGGCGTCTCGGTCATCCTCACCACGCACTACATGGACGAGGCCGAGCAGCTCGCCGACGACGTCGCGATCCTCGACGCCGGCCGGGTCATCGCCCATGGCTCCCCGGAGGAGCTGTGCCGCGGCGGCGCCGAGAACACCCTGCGCTTCCTCGGCCGCCCCGGCCTCGACGTCGGCTCGCTGCTCAAGGCGCTCCCCGCGGACTGCAGCGCGGCCGAGCTGACACCGGGCTCCTACCGCGTCAACGGCAAGGTCGACCCCCAGCTGCTGGCGACGGTGGCGTCCTGGTGCGCGCAGCACGGGGTGATGCCGGACCGGATCTCGGTCGAACGGCACACCCTGGAGGATGTGTTCTTGGAGCTGACCGGTAAGGAGTTGCGCTCATGACCACGGCCACCGGCACCTACGCGCCGAAGCCCGGGGCCGCGCCCCTGCCCCGCATGATCGCCGCCCAGGCGGCGCTCGAGACCAGGATGCTGCTGCGCAACGGCGAGCAGCTGTTGCTCACGGTCGTGATCCCGACGCTGCTGCTCTTGCTGTTCAGCTCGGTGGACATCGTCGACACCGGCGCGGGCAAGTCCGTCGACTTCCTCGCCCCCGGCATCCTGGCGCTCGCGGTGATGTCCACGGCGTTCACCGGCCAGGCCATCGCGACGGGCTTCGAGCGCCGCTACGGCGTCCTCAAGCGCCTCGCCTCCTCCCCGCTCCCCCGCTGGGGCCTGATGACCGCGAAGACGGCGTCCGTGCTGGTCACCGAGGTACTGCAGGTGATCCTGCTGACGGTGATCGCCTTCGCGCTCGGCTGGTCGCCGCACGGCAACCCGGGCGCCGTGCTGCTCCTGCTGGTCCTCGGCACGGCCGCCTTCTCCGGTCTCGGTCTGCTGATGGCGGGCACGCTGAAGGCGGAGGCGACCCTGGCCGCCGCGAACCTGGTCTTCCTGCTGCTGCTCGTGGGCGGCGGGGTGATCGTGCCGATGGACAAGTTCCCGCAGGGCGCCCAGGACGTCCTCGGGCTGCTCCCCATCTCGGCCCTGTCCGACGGCCTGCGCGACGTGCTCCAGCACGGCGCCGCCGTCCCCTGGGGCGACCTGGGGATCCTGGCCGTGTGGGCGGTCGTGGGGCTGGCGGCCGCGGGGAAGTTCTTCCGCTGGGAGTAGGAGGGCGTCATGGACCCTCGTGAACGAGTGCACAAGCAGCCGCCTACGATGGTGCGCGTGCCAAACGTGACCCGCGCCGACGCCGTGGCGGCCCTGCGCAACCCGCTCTCCTTCATCGCCGCACGCTGGACCCCGACACCCCGGACGGTCCAGCGGGCGGCTCTCTCCGCGCTCGTCATGTCGGTGATCATCGTGGTCACCGGCGGTGCGGTGCGCCTGACCGGCTCCGGACTCGGCTGCCCGACCTGGCCCAAGTGCACGGACAACTCCCTCACCGCCACCAGCGCGATGGGCTTCCACGGGGCCATCGAGTTCGGCAACCGCATGCTGACGTACGTGCTGTGCGCGGCCGTCGGCTGGGCGATCATCGCGGCCCGCTCCGAGAAGCCGTTCCGGCGCGCTCTGACCCGGCTCGGCTGGGCCCAGTTCTGGATCGTGATGGGCAACGCGGTGCTCGGCGGCATCGTGGTCCTCGTCGGCCTCAACCCGTACACGGTCGCGGCGCACTTCCTGCTGTCGTCCGCCCTGATCGCCGTCGCCACGCTCATGTGGCACCGCTCCCGCGAGGGCGACGGGTCGCCCCGGCCGCTGGTCGGCAAGCCGGTGCAGCAGCTGGTGTGGTTCCTCGTCCTCGCCTCGGTGCTGCTGATCGCGGTGGGCACGGTGGTGACCGGCGCCGGACCGCACGCGGGTGACTCGAAGGAGGTCGACCGGATCCCGATCGACTGGGAGACGGTCGCCAAGCTGCATGCCGTGCTCGCCTGGATCGTGGTCACCCTGACCTTCGCCCTGTGGTTCATCCTCAAGGCGGTCGACGCCCCCAAGGGCCCCCTGTCCCGGACCCGTGAGCTGTTCGTGGTCCTGCTCGCCCAAGGCGTCATCGGCTACGTCCAGTACTTCACGCACCTGCCCGAAGCCCTCGTCGGCCTGCACATGCTCGGCTCGGCGCTGATCTGGATCTGGGTCCTGCGGGTGCTGTTCTCGCTGCGCGAGCGGCCGGTGACGGTGGCGGACCTGCCGGGCCCGGCGGCCGAGGTGACGGTCGGCACGCGCGCGTAGAGCCGCGTCTCGTACGGCTTCGCGTACGTCGGCTACGAGCTTCGCGTACGGCTCACTCCAGCCCGTACACCCTGCGCGCGTTCCCCGCCGCCAACAGCCCCGCCACCCGCTGCGCGTCCGCCGGCGACCACGCACCGTCGGAGACCCAGCCGCCCAGCACCCGGCCGAGGGCCTCGCGGAACAGCCGGGCGCCGACCACGTGCAGTTCGGGCAGGCCGTGCGCCCCGCTGGAGAAGAGGATCTTGCCGAAGGGGGCGAGTTCCAGGATCTCCGCGAGGACCGTGGCCGCGCGGGCGCCGGTCCGCACCAGCGCGGCGCCCGAGTCGGCGTAGACGTGCGGGAAGACGCCGGCGAGATGGGCGGCGTGGCGGTGGTACGGGTAGCCGTGCAGCAGGATCAGGTCGGTGCCCAGGCCCGCCGTCGCGCGGACGAAGTCCGTCAGCAGCACCGGGTCCGTGCGGTCGATGCGCTGGCCGGGCTCGCCGAGCCCCGCGTGCAGCTGGAGCGGCAGGCCCGAGGCGACCGCGATCCACAGCAGGTGCCGCAGCAGCACGGGATCGCTCAGCTCCCCGCCCACCCGGCGGCCGCTGAGCCAGCGGGCCGCGGCGCCCCGCACCTCCCCGGGCCCCGGCGGCTCGGGCGCGAGCGCCAGACCGTGCCGTACGCCCGCGACGGAGGTGAAGGCCACGGCGTTCCCGGCGGCGCCGTGCACCGACTCGGCGAGGTTGGCGAGGAAGGACTCGACGGTGCCGGAGGTGTCGGCGACCTGTTCGGCGAGCAGCTCCAGACGGACGATCTCGCGGGCCTCGGCGTCGCCCGTGGAGGCCATCTCCGAAGGGCCGGTCAGATCGCCGGGCAGGCCCGTGTCGACCAGGTACGTCGTGATGCCGCTGCCCCGCAGCAGCCTGCGGCCCGCCTCCGGTACGCCGAGTTCGCGGCGCCGGGCGAGATAGCGGGCGGGGGCGCAGTGCGGTTCCAGGCCGAGCAGCGGCGGGCACCAGCGCCGTACGGCGAAGCCCGTCTGGGTGTCGAAGAGGGTGGTGCCGGGTGCGGGCGGACCCTCGGTGCGGGCCAGCTGGGCCTCGAAGGTGCCGAGGCCCAGCTCCGTCCTCAGTACGCCGTGGCAGTACTGGTCCACCAGGGACGGCGTTTCGATCATCCGGACTCCCGCGCAGTGGACCAGTACTCCTCACAGGTCCTAACGGGTGAACCGGCGTCAGGTGTTGCTCGGACCGCCCAACTGGATCCCGGCCATGCGCGTCCACTCGTACGGGCCCGTGCGCACCTTGGCCGCGAACTCGCCGTCGAAGGACTCGTGGACGGTGATGCCGGCCTTCGCCACGGCCTGCTCGGCCAGCTCGTAGGAGGGCGCCATCAGGTCGCCCCAGCCGCCGTCCTCGCCGACCAGGACGATGCGCGCGCCGCGCTCGCCGACGTGGGCCACCTGTCCCTCGGCCCCGCCGTGCGCCTTGGAGAAGGCGCCGATCCGCTTGGCGAGCCGCGCCACCTTGCGCTCGGCCTTCGGGTCAACCTGCTCAGTCTCTGCCATGGCCAGGATGCTACCGACGGGTAGACCCAACGGCGACGGGCGGGGTGCGTGGCCTTGACCACGCACCCCGCCCGTCGGACGTCACAGGGGTCAGCGCAGGAACGGGTCCACGGCCACCGCCACGAACAGCAGCGACACATAGGTGATGGACCAGTGGAACAGCCGCATCTCCTTCAGCTTGCCGCCCGTCACCTCGGCCTTGGCGCGGTTCTGCAGGGCGTGCGCCTCCCACAGCCACCAGCCGCCGGCCGCCAGGGCGACCGTCGTGTAGAACCAGCCGGTGTAGCCGAGGGGGGTCAGCAGCAGGGAGACGGCGACCATCACCCAGCTGTAGATGACGATCTGCTTGGCGACCACCTTGTTGGAGGCGACGACCGGCAGCATGGGCACGCCCACGCGTGCGTAGTCCTCCTTGACCTTCATGGACAGCGGCCAGTAGTGCGGCGGCGTCCAGAAGAACATGACGAGGAAGAGGACGATCGGCGCCCACGACATGGAGTTCGTGACGGCCGACCAGCCGATGAGCACCGGCAGGCAGCCCGCGATGCCGCCCCACACGATGTTCTGCGACGTACGGCGCTTGAGGATCATCGTGTAGACGACGACGTAGAAGAGGAGTGCTCCGAGCGACAGCCAGGCCGACAGCCAGTTGACGGCGAAGCCGAACAGCAGGGTCGAGACCACCGCGAGCGTGATGCCGAAGGCGAGGCACTCGCGCGGGCTGACCATGCCGGTGACCAGCGGGCGCTGCGCGGTGCGGTCCATCAGCGCGTCGATGTCGCGGTCGATGTACATGTTCAGCGCGTTGGCGCCGCCCGCCGACAGGTAGCCGCCGACGCAGGTGAGCAGCACCAGCGTCAGGTCCGGCACGCCCTGCTGGGCGAGGAACATCACCGGGACGGTGGTGATGAGCAGCAGCTCGATGATCCGTGGCTTGGTCAGCGCCACGAACGCCTTGACACGGGCCCCGAACGGCCGGTGACGCGGGCTCTCGCTCGCACCGATTACCCCCGCTGGACGGGATTCGACGGCCGTCACGCACACCCCTACAGAGACATCCCAGCAAGCCCGACCCGTGTGAAGTCCCGGTAAAGGCTCGCGCGTACCACGCCACTTTAGACGTTGCCCATACCCCGATCTTCGCGGGGGTGGGGTCGTGTTGGGCGGGGCCCACCACCTGCGACGCACCGGTGCGCCCGGTCGTCGTACTCGAGCTCGATTGAGCAGCCCGAGGAGCGGGTGCGTATTCAGATGCCGAACACCGAATCAACGCAGTCGGGAGGCGGATCCCCCGGACTCCCGGCAGTCTGGAATGACTCGAAAAATTGCGCGTACTCACGGGGGTAGGCTCGACAGCGGCCGGTGGGCGCCAAGTCACCGGCATTCGACATGTGGAGAGGAGCCCTGACTCAGGGTGAGCACCAAGCCGACCACCACAGACCTCGAGTGGACCGAGTTGGACCAGCGGGCCGTGGACACCGCCCGCGTCCTGGCCGCCGACGCCGTACAGAAGGTCGGCAACGGCCATCCGGGTACGGCGATGAGCCTGGCGCCCGCCGCGTACACCCTCTTCCAGAAGGTGATGCGGCACGACCCGGCCGACCCCGACTGGGTGGCCCGCGACCGCTTCGTGCTGTCCGCCGGCCATTCGTCCCTGACCCTCTACACACAGCTCTACCTGGCCGGCTTCGGCCTGGAGCTGGACGATCTGAAGTCCTTCCGCACCTGGGGCTCGAAGACCCCCGGTCACCCGGAGTACGGCCACACCAGGGGCGTCGAGACCACGACCGGCCCGCTCGGCCAGGGCGTCGCCAACGCGGTGGGCATGGCGATGGCCGCCCGCTACGAGCGCGGCCTGTTCGACCCGGACGCTCCGCAGGGCGAGTCCCCCTTCGACCACTTCATCTACTGCATCGCCGGTGACGGCTGCCTGCAGGAGGGCATCTCCTCCGAGGCCTCCTCGATGGCCGGCCACCAGCAGCTGGGCAATCTGATCCTGCTGTGGGACGACAACCACATCTCGATCGAGGGCGACACGGAGACGGCCGTCTCCGAGGACACCGTCAAGCGCTACGAGGCCTACGGCTGGCATGTGCAGCGGATCGCCCCGAAGCCCGACGGCGACATCGACCCGCACGCCGTCTACAACGCGATCGAGGCCGCGAAGGCGGTCACGGACCGGCCGTCGTTCATCGCGATGCGCTCGATCATCGCCTGGCCCGCCCCGCACGCGCAGAACACCGAGGCCGCGCACGGCTCGGCGCTCGGCGACGAAGAGGTCGCGGCCACCAAGCGCGTCCTCGGCTTCGACCCGGACAAGACCTTCGAGGTCTCCGACGAGGTCCTCAAGCACACCCGTCAGGCGCTGGAGCGCGGCCGCGAGGCGAAGGCCGAGTGGGAGAAGTCGTTCCAGCTGTGGCGGCAGAACAACGCCGAGCGCGCGGCCGAGTTCGACCGCATCGCCAAGGGCGAGCTGCCGGCCGGCTGGGAGGAGAAGGTCCCGGTCTTCGAGCCGGGCAAGGGCATCGCCACGCGTGCCGCCTCCGGCAAGGTGCTGCAGGCCCTCGGCGCGATCGTCCCCGAGCTGTGGGGCGGCTCGGCCGACCTGGCCGGCTCGAACAACACGACCATCGACAAGACGAGTTCGTTCCTGCCGGCGAGCAACCCGCTGCCGGAGGCGGACCCGTACGGCCGCACCATCCACTTCGGCATCCGCGAGCACTCCATGGCCGCGGAGATGAACGGCATCACCCTGCACGGCAACACGCGTGTCTACGGCGGTACGTTCCTGGTCTTCTCCGACTACATGCGCAACTCCGTGCGGTTGTCGGCGCTGATGCACCTGCCGGTGACGTACGTGTGGACGCACGACTCCATCGGGCTCGGTGAGGACGGCCCGACGCACCAGCCGGTCGAGCACCTGGCCTCGCTGCGCGCCATCCCGGGCCTGAACGTGGTCCGCCCGGCCGACGCCAACGAGACCGCGATCGCCTGGCGCGAGATCCTGCGGCGCTACACCAAGGTCTTCGGCAAGGGCGCCCCGCACGGCCTGGCGCTGACCCGTCAGGGCGTGCCGGTGTACGAGCCGAACGAGGACACGGCACGCGGCGGTTACGTGATGCTGGAGGCGGAGGGCGGCGAGCCGCAGGTCGTCCTCGTCGCCACGGGTTCCGAGGTGCACGTCGCCGTCGAGGCGCGCGAGCAGCTCCAGGCCGACGGGGTGCCGACGCGCGTCGTGTCGATGCCGTGCGTGGAGTGGTTCGAGGAGCAGGACCAGGGGTACCGGGACAGCGTCCTGCCGCCGAACGTGAAGGCGCGGGTCGCTGTCGAGGCGGGGATCGGACTGACCTGGCACAAGTACGTCGGGGACGCCGGTCGCATTGTTTCCCTGGAGCACTTCGGTGCTTCCGCGGACGCCAAGGTCCTGTTCCGCGAGTTCGGGTTCACTGCGGAGAACGTGGCCGCGAAGGCCCGGGAATCCCTCGCCGCCGCCCAGCGCTGACGCCCATATACGACACGTAGGAGATGTAATTCCATGACAGACGCACTCAAGCGCCTCACCGAAGAAGGCGTCGCGATCTGGCTGGACGACCTGTCGCGCAAGCGGATCACGTCCGGCAACCTCGCCGAGCTGATCGACCAGCAGCACGTCGTGGGCGTCACCACCAACCCGACGATCTTCCAGAAGGCGATCTCGCAGGGCGACGGCTACGACCAGCAGCTGACCGACCTCGCCGCCCGCAGGGTCAGCGTCGAAGAGGCCGTCCGCATGATCACCACGGCGGACGTCCGGGACGCCGCCGACATCCTGCGCCCCGTCTTCGACGCCACCGACGGCCAGGACGGCCGCGTGTCGATCGAGGTCGACCCGCGCCTGGCGAACAACACCCTGGCGACGGTCGCCGAGGCCAAGCAGCTGGCCTGGCTGGTCGACCGCCCCAACACCCTCATCAAGATCCCGGCCACCCCGGCGGGCCTGCCGGCGATCACCGAGGTGATCGGCCTCGGCATCAGCGTCAACGTCACGCTGATCTTCACGCTGGAGCGCTACCGCGAGGTCATGGACGCCTACCTGGCCGGTCTGGAGAAGGCCAAGGCGCGCGGCCTGGACCTCTCGCTGATCCGTTCGGTGGCGTCCTTCTTCGTGTCCCGCGTGGACACCGAGATCGACAAGCGGATCGACGCGCTCGGCACCGACGAGGCCAAGGCGCTGCGCGGCAAGGCCGCCGTCGCCAACGCGCGCCTGGCCTACCAGCTGTACGAGGAGATCTTCTCCTCCGACCGCTGGAACGCGCTGGAGAAGGCGGGCGCCCGCAAGCAGCGCCCGCTGTGGGCCTCCACCGGCGTGAAGGACAAGGCCTACAAGCCGACCCTGTACGTCGACGACCTGGTCGCGCCCAACACGGTCAACACCATGCCCGAGGCCACCCTGCACGCCACCGAGGAGTCCGGCGTGATCACCGGCAACGCCGTCGCCGGGACGTACGAGCAGGCCCGCGCCGACCTCGACGCCGTCGAGAAGCTCGGGATCTCGTACGACGAGGTGGTGCAGCTTCTGGAGGACGAGGGCGTCGAGAAGTTCGCGGCGTCCTGGGACGACCTGCTCAAGTCGACCGAGGCGGAGCTGAAGCGCCTCGCCCCCTCGGAGGGTTGATCTTTGTCGAGCAGCAACCCGCTGCGTGACCCCGCAGACCGACGGCTCCCGCGTATCGCGGGGCCGTCGGGCCTGGTCATCTTCGGCGTCACGGGCGACTTGTCACGGAAGAAGCTCATGCCCGCCGTGTACGACCTCGCCAACCGGGGTCTGCTGCCGCCGGGCTTCTCCCTCGTGGGCTTCGCACGCCGCGAGTGGCAACACGAGGACTTCGCCGCCGAGGTCCACGACGCCGTCAAGGAGCACGCCCGTACGCCGTTCCGCGAGGAGGTCTGGCAGCAGCTCATCCAGGGGATGCGCTTCGTGCAGGGCACCTTCGACGACGACGACGCCTTCGAGCGGCTGCGCGGCACGATCGAGGAGCTGGACAAGGCACAGGGCACGGGCGGCAACTTCGCCTTCTATCTGTCCGTGCCGCCGCGCTCCTTCCCCGTGGTCATCCAGCAGCTGAAGAAGCACGGCCTGGCCGACCAGAGCTCCGGGTCCTGGCGCCGCGCGGTCATCGAGAAGCCCTTCGGCCACGACCTGAAGTCCGCCGAGGACCTCAACAAGGTCGTCCACGAGGTCTTCGCCCCGGACCAGGTCTTCCGCATCGACCACTACCTGGGCAAGGAGACCGTCCAGAACATCCTGGCGCTGCGCTTCGCCAACACGATGTTCGAGCCGATCTGGAACCGGTCCTTCGTGGACCACGTGCAGATCACCATGGCCGAGGACATCGGCATCGG
>NZ_JAFJSY010000111.1 GCF_019857225.1 Streptomyces plumbidurans | reverse complement strand
ACATCAAGATCTCGGTCAAGCACAACGACCCGGTCGTGATGGTCGAGGCGTACAAGCAGCTGGCCGCGCAGTGCGAGTACCCGCTGCACCTCGGGGTGACCGAGGCGGGCCCGGCGTTCCAGGGCACGATCAAGTCGGCGGTCGCGTTCGGCGCGCTGCTGTCGCAGGGCATCGGCGACACCATCCGGGTCTCGCTGTCCGCGCCTCCCGTCGAGGAGGTCAAGGTCGGCATCCAGATCCTGGAGTCCCTGAACCTCAAGCAGCGCGGCCTGGAGATCGTGTCCTGCCCGTCCTGCGGGCGGGCGCAGGTCGACGTCTACAAGCTCGCCGAAGAGGTCACCGCGGGTCTGGAGGGCATGGAGGTCCCCTTGCGGGTGGCCGTCATGGGCTGCGTCGTCAACGGGCCGGGCGAGGCGCGCGAGGCCGACCTCGGTGTCGCCTCCGGCAACGGCAAGGGGCAGATCTTCGTCAAGGGCGAGGTCATCAAGACCGTTCCGGAGTCGAAGATCGTCGAGACACTGATCGAAGAGGCGATGAAGATCGCCGAGCAGATGGAGCAGGACGGGGCCGTATCGGATGCCCCCGGCGTCACGGGGAAACCGGCAGTGACTGTGAGTTGAGGCAAGGTACGGACCGAGAGGGGGCCCGAGCGTGACGATTCTGGAGAACATCCGGGGACCACGCGACCTGAAGGCGCTGTCCGAGGCGGAACTCGGTGACCTGTCCGAAGAGATCCGGGAGTTCCTGGTGCACGCGGTGGCCAGGACCGGTGGACACCTCGGGCCCAATCTGGGGGTGGTGGAACTGTCCATCGCACTCCACCGGGTCTTCGAGTCGCCCGTCGACCGCATCGTGTGGGACACCGGCCACCAGAGTTATGTGCACAAGATCCTGACGGGCCGTCAGGACTTCTCCAAGCTGCGCGGCAAGGGCGGCCTGTCCGGCTATCCCTCGCGGGAGGAGTCCGAGCACGACATCGTCGAGAACAGCCACGCCTCCACGGCGCTCGGCTGGGCCGACGGGCTGGCCAAGGCCCGCGAGGTGCAGGGGGAGAAGGGCCATGTCGTCGCCGTCATCGGCGACGGCGCACTCACCGGCGGCATGGCCTGGGAGGCGCTGAACAACATCGCGGCCGCCAAGGACCGCCCGCTGATCATCGTCGTCAACGACAACGAGCGCTCGTACGCACCGACCATCGGCGGTCTCGCCAACCACCTGGCCACCCTGCGCACCACGGACAGTTACGAGCAGGTGCTGGCCTGGGGCAAGGACGTACTGTTGCGCACGCCCGTCGTCGGCAACACCATCTACGAGTCGCTGCACGGCGCGAAGAAGGGTTTCAAGGACGCGTTCGCCCCGCAGGGCATGTTCGAGGACCTGGGCCTGAAGTACGTGGGCCCGATCGACGGACACGACATCGGCGCCGTCGAGTCCGCGCTGCGCCGCGCGAAACGCTTCCACGGGCCGGTGCTCGTGCACTGCCTCACGGAGAAGGGCCGCGGCTACGAACCCGCCCTCGCCCACGAGGAGGACCACTTCCACACGGTCGGCGTGATGGACCCGCTCACCTGCGAGCCGCTCGCGCCGTCCAACGGCCCTTCCTGGACCTCGGTGTTCGGCGACGAGATCGCCGCGATCGGCGAGGAGCGGGAGGACGTCGTCGCGATAACCGCGGCGATGCTGCACCCGGTGGGCCTCGGCAAGTTCGCCGCCCGCTTCCCGGACCGCGTCTGGGACGTCGGCATCGCCGAACAGCACGCGACCGTCTCCGCGGCCGGTCTCGCGACCGGCGGACTGCACCCGGTCGTCGCCGTCTACGCCACCTTCCTCAACCGCGCCTTCGACCAGCTGCTGATGGACGTGGCACTGCACCGCTGTGGGGTCACCTTCGTCCTGGACCGGGCCGGCGTCACCGGTGTCGACGGCGCCTCCCACAACGGCATGTGGGACATGTCGATCCTCCAGGTCGTGCCAGGGCTCAGAATCGCAGCCCCGCGCGACGCCGACCAACTGCGCGCCCAGCTGCGCGAGGCCGTCGCCGTCGACGACGCGCCCACCCTGCTGCGCTTCCCCAAGGAGTCGGTGGGGCCGCGGATCCCGGCCGTCGACCGGGTGGGCGGCGTCGACGTGCTGCACCGCGGACCGGGCACGCCGGACGTGCTGCTGGTCGCCGTCGGTGTGATGGCGCCCGTCTGTCTGCAGGCCGCCGAGCTGCTCGAGGCCCGCGGGATCTCGTGCACCGTCGTCGACCCCCGCTGGGTCAAGCCCGTCGATCCGGCACTCCCGCCGCTCGCCGCCGAGCACCGCATGGTGGCCGTCGTCGAGGACAACAGCCGCGCGGCCGGAGTCGGCGCCGCGGTGGCGCTGGCCCTCGGCGACGCCGAAGTCGACGTCCCCGTACGCCGGTTCGGCATCCCGGAGCAGTTCCTCGCGCACGCCAAACGCAGCGAGGTGCTGGCCGACATAGGCCTCACACCCGTCGAGGTGGCCGGCCGGATCAGCGCGAGCCTCGCCGTCAAGGAGGCCGAGGACACCCTGGCCGTCGGCGAACAGCCGGGCGGCACAGTCAAGGAGAAGGCTGAATGACCAAGGAGTTCGACCTCGGCGCTCTCCTGGCCGAGCGCGGAGCCGAGCGCTACGAGCTGCACGGGAAGTACCTGAACCACCAACTCCCGCGCATGCTGCACACCATCGGCTTCGACAAGGTCTACGAGCGTGCCGAGGGCGCCCACTTCTGGGACGCGGACGGCAACGACTACCTGGACATGCTCGCCGGGTTCGGGGTGATGGGCCTGGGCCGCCACCATCCCGTCGTCCGCAAGGCGCTGCACGACGTCCTCGACGCCCAGCTCGCCGACCTCACCCGCTTCGACTGCCAGCCGCTGCCCGGGCTGCTGGCCGAGAAGCTGCTGACCCACAGCCCGCATCTGGACCGTGTGTTCTTCGGTAACAGCGGCACGGAGGCGGTGGAGACCGCGCTGAAGTTCGCCCGGTTCGCCACCGGCAAGCCGCGCATCCTGTACTGCGACCACGCCTTCCACGGCCTGACCACCGGCTCGCTGTCGGTCAACGGCGAGGACGGCTTCCGGGACGGCTTCGCCCCGCTGCTGCCCGACACCGCCGTACCCCTCGGTGATCTCGACGCGCTGGCCCGGGAGTTGAAGAAGGGCGACGTCGCAGCCCTCATCGTCGAGCCGATCCAGGGCAAGGGCGTGCACGAGGCCCCGCCCGGTTATCTGCTCGGCGCCCAGGAGCTGCTGCACCAGCACAAGGCGCTGCTCATCGCCGACGAGGTGCAGACGGGCCTCGGCCGCACCGGCGACTTCTACGCCTACCAGCACGAGGACGGCGTCGAACCGGATCTGGTGTGCGTGGCCAAGGCCCTGTCCGGCGGCTATGTCCCGGTCGGCGCCACGCTCGGCAAGGACTGGATCTTCAAGAAGGTCTACTCGTCGATGGACCGGGTCCTCGTCCACTCGGCGAGCTTCGGGGCCAACGCCCAGGCCATGGCGGCCGGTCTCGCCGTGCTGTCGGTCATGGAGAACGAGCAGATCGTGGCCAACGCACGGGTGACCGGTGAGCTGCTGCGGTCCCGGCTCGCGGCGCTGATCGACAAGTACGAGCTGCTCGCCGACGTCCGCGGCCGGGGCCTGATGATCGGCATCGAGTTCGGCAGGCCCAAGTCGCTGAAGCTGCGCAGCCGTTGGACCATGCTGCAGGCCGCGCGCAAGGGCCTGTTCGCGCAGATGGTCGTCGTACCGCTGCTCCAGCGCCACCGCATCCTCACGCAGGTGTCCGGCGACCATCTGGAGGTGATCAAGCTGATCCCGCCGCTGGTCATCGGCGAGGAGGACGTGGACCGCTTCGTCGACGCCTTCACCGCCGTCATGGACGACGCACACAGCGGCGGCGGCCTGATGTGGGACTTCGGCAAGACACTGGTCAAGCAGGCGGTGGCCAATCGCTGATCAGAGGCCGAGCAGGGGGAGGTAAGGGGTGACGACGACGCACGCCCAGACCACCGAGAGCACGCCCAGGACGGTCCCAGTGACGGCGATCCACCGACGGCCGATGCCGCGCCCGGCGTAGCAGACACCGACGAGGCCGACGACGACGGCGAGTCCGCCGCCGAGGATCATCAGCGACAACATCTCCCACGTCAGCCACGGCACGAAACCCACCGCCGCCATCAGCCCCAGGAACAGTGAGACGGGGCCGAAGGCGGCGGCGGGTGTGACGTCGCAGTCGGCCGGAGTGCTTCCCTGCATGTGGTCCCTCCTGTTTTGAACGTGTTCAAATGGTGGGAGCAGCGTAGCAGTCCGGGGTCATTTCGGGGGCGCCTGGCGACGATTTTGCCTCTGAGGCAAAAATTTTGCCTGCTGGGCAATAGTCGGGCTGAATGGAGGCATGCACGCCTCAGATGCCGCTTCCGCGGCGGGCCAGGGGGACGTCCTGCCCGTCGTCGCGCCACAGCTGCGCGCCCTGCGCCGCCGGGCCTCCCTCACGCTGGAGGCGGCGGCCCGCACCGCCGGACTGTCGGCGGCCCATCTCTCCCGGCTGGAGACCGGGCAGCGCCAGCCCTCGCTGCCGGTACTGCTCGCCCTCGCGCGTATCTACGGTACGACCGTCTCGGAACTGCTGGGCGAGACGGTCGCCGACCGGGACGCCGTCGTGCGCGCCGGCGACATGGAACCGACCGCCGCGGGCGGCTGGACCTACTGGCAGGCCGGCGCCTCCGGTCGCGGGATGCAGGCCCTGCGGGTGCACGTCCCGCACGGCTCGCAGGGCGACATCGTGCGGGTGCACCCCGGCGAGGAGTGGCTGTACGTCCTCAAGGGGCGGCTGCGGCTGCGCCTCGGGGACACCGCGCACCGGCTCGGTCCCGGCGACAGCGCGCACTTCGACTCGCTGACCCCGCACCGGATCGCCGCCGAGGACGTCGACGGGGTCGAGCTCCTCTTCGTACACACCCTTCTGCAGAGCCCCACGGCCACGCTGTGCCTGGGCCCGATCACCGGAGACATGCCATGACCGACATGGAGGAGAAGTTCCCCCGCGCCCTGTGGGTGCGACTGATCATCTACATCGCGGTGGGGCACCTCTTCGCGGCCTTCATCTACCTGCTCTTCTCGGTCGGAGCGAAGTAGGCGGGGCGGCGGGGCCGGCTCAGTCGAGCAGTCGCTCGCGCAGGCTCGCGCGCAGCTCGGGAGTGAGGCCCAGGCCCTGCTCCAGATAGCTGTCGATGTCGCCCCAGGTCTCCTCGATCGTCTCGAAGGCCGCCGCCAGATACTCCGCGCGGGCCTCGAAGAGGGGGCTGAGCAGCTCCATGACCTCGGGGGAGTAGCCCGCGGAGGAGGAGCTGCTGCGACGCACCTTGTAGCGGCGGTGCTTGGCGTTCGACTCCAGGTAGTCCGCGATGATCGCCTCGCGCTCGACGCCCAGGGCGAGCAGCGTCACCGCTATGGACAGGCCCGCACGGTCCTTGCCCGCCGCGCAGTGCATCAGCGCGGGCACGCTGTCCTCGGCGAGTGAGCGCAGCACGCGCGCGTGCTCGGCGGTGCGCTCCTTGATGATCGTGCGGTAGGAGGTGATCATCCGGTCCGCGGCCCGGCCGTCGCCCAGGATGCCGCGCAGCTGCTCGATCTCGCCGTCGCGGACCATCTTCCAGAACTCGGCGCCGTCCGCCGGGTCGGACAGCGGCAGGTTCACATTGCGCACGCCCGGCAGCTCGACGTCCGGGCCCTCCAGCTTCTTGTCCGCCGCGTTGCGGAAGTCGAAGACGGTGTGCAGGCCCAGGGAGGCCAGGAACTCGGCGTCCTCCTCGGTCGCGTGCGCGAGGTGGCCGCTGCGGAACAGCACTCCGAACCGCACCCGTCGGCCGTCCGTGGTCGGGAGGCCGCCGACGTCGCGGAAATTGCGGACACCGGTGAGTTCCGGCTCGGTCGACGGGATCTGCTGCGTCACGGATGCTCCTCCCACTCCACCCGAACGGCGCGACTCGTCGACGGGCTCTGTCGACCATACGACATGGGTTCCTGGGGCAATCAGTTGTCCACAGGCGTCGCGACGACGCGACAGTTATCCGCTTACGTCGCATCTGGGTAATCTGTCCGCTTACTTCCAACTCGCCCGTGAATAGGGGCTCCTGGGGTGCGGGTGGGTGAGGAGCGTCATATCCGTGACCGTACGTGGTCCGTCATGTCCACGTAATCCACATGTTTTACAAGGGGATTCGCGCCGGAAGGCCGTCCCGGAATGCACGCTCGGTCACCGCTATTTCCCACAAGGGATCAAGAGAAACGCAATTCCCGGGAACCGTCACTTGTTGCTTGGCGTCTTTGTCGCTTACGTTCACCACCGATCCGGACGGACGCCCAATCCTGCCGCCGCCCGGTGCCCGCACAACTCACCCGTGAACGGCAGGAGCGGGGGACCCACAGGTATCACCGCCTGTTCCGGTCTCCGGAACGGCTTGGGGTAAAGCCGCGTCAAACGCGCGGCCGGGCATCTCCAGCTCGCACCCGACAGCTCACCTCGTAGGCGCCGGAGAGGAATTCGCCATGCCCGCGAAGGGTAAGCACCGTCGTCAGAAGCCCCTGCGCTTCACCCGCTCGATCGCCGTCGCCGGAACCGGTGGCGCCGCACTCGCACTTCCGCTCATGGGCGCCACCGGCGCTCATGCCGCCACCGCGGACTCCGTTTCCCAGTCCGTTTCGCAAAAGGCCGTCCAGTCCCTTCCGGGCGCCGAGAAGAAGGCCGCCGAGAAGAAGAGCGCCGCGCACCACAACGGCGTTCGCACCTATTCGGTGCGGGTCGGCGACTATCTCGCGAAGATCGCCGACGAGCAGCACGTCAACGGCGGCTGGAAGAAGCTCTACTCGGACAACCGCCGGGCCGTCGGCGACGACCCGTCGATGATCCACCCGGGTCTGAAGCTGACCCTCGGCAAGAAGGCCGCGACGGCCGCCACCAAGTCGTCGCACGCGACCGCCTCTTCGGCCCCGAAGGCGTCCGCGCCCAAGAAGACGACCGCCACCCAGGCGTCCGCGCCCAGCGGCACCGGCTTCACCCTCCCGGTGAACAGCTCCGCCATCGGCACCGGTTACAAGGTGCCCGGCAGCATGTGGTCCAGCGGGTACCACACGGGCGTCGACTTCGTCGTCCCGACCGGCACCACGGTCAAGTCCGTCGGCGCGGGCACGGTCGTCTCCGCCGGCTGGGGCGGTGCGTACGGCAACCAGGTCGTCGTCAAGCTCACCGACGGGCACTACGCGCAGTACGCCCACCTGTCCCAGCTCTCCGTCTCGGCCGGCCAGGCCGTGAGCGAAGGCAGCCAGTTGGGCCTGTCCGGGGCGACCGGCAACGTGACCGGCCCGCACCTGCACTTCGAGATCCGCACCACGCCCGACTACGGCTCCGACGTGGACCCGGTCGCCTACCTCCGCTCGAAGGGCGTCACGGTCGGCTGACGCCCCCACAGCCACCTGCCTGACACGCCACCGAAGGCCGGACCCCGATCCCCGGGTCCGGCCTTCGGTATGTCCGTTGGCGCGACGGCTGGGGTGCGCCGCTTGGTTGACGCTCCAACATCGCTGCTCACAGGGTTATTCCGGGCTTGGCGAACACTTTAGGAGTGTCTTATCTCACCGCCCGTCAACCCCTTCCTGCGGTTTCTTACGGTCGCGTAGGTCACATTCGAGGGTGGATCATCTCCCGATGTGGCAGACGATTCGAAGAACGACAGCAGAGCAGTGATCGGGTCGTACGTTGCGGTGGGGGACAGCTTCACCGAGGGCGTCGGCGACCCCGGCCCCGACGGGGCGTTCGTCGGCTGGGCCGACCGTTTCGCGGTACTTCTCGCGGACCGGCGGCCCGAGGGCGACTTCGGGTACACGAACCTCGCCGTACGCGGCAAGCTGCTCGACCAGATCGTGGCGGACCAGGTGCCCAAGGCCATCGAACTGGCCCCGGACCTGGTCTCCTTCTGTGCGGGCGGCAACGACATCATCCGTCCCGGCACCGACCCCGACGAGGTCGCCGAGCGCTTCGAGCGGGCCGTGGCCCGGCTCACCGAGGCCGCCGGCACCGTCATGGTGACGACCGGCTTCGACACCCGTGGCGTGCCCGTGCTCAAGCATCTGCGCGGCAAGATCGCCACGTACAACGGGCATGTCCGGGCGATCGCCGACCGGTACGGCTGTCCGGTGCTCGACCTGTGGTCCCTCAAGAGCGTCCAGGACCGCCGGGCCTGGGACGGCGACCGGCTCCATCTCTCACCCGAGGGGCACACGCGCGTGGCGTTGCGCGCCGGCCAGGTCCTCGGCCTGGAGATCCCGGCCGACCCGGACCAGCCCTGGCCCCCGCTGCCGCACCGCGGCACCTTGGAGATCCGCCGGGACGACGTGCACTGGGCGCGCGAGTACCTGGTCCCCTGGATCGGCCGCCGCCTGCGCGGCGAGTCCTCCGGAGACCACGTCACCGCAAAGGGCACGCTGTCGCCGCACGACATCAAGATGCGGATCTCGTCGGTGGCTTGAGGACCGCCGGGGTCGGCGGTCCGGCTTGGCGGAGGTCCCGCTCCGGGCGGGGGTTCGGCCTCCGAGCGGTGTGCCTGCTGCCTGCCCTTGTCCGAGTGCGACGGCGGCGCGTCGGCGCTTCCGCCGGTCGGCGGGGCGGTCTGGGTAGCCCGGCGGTGCGCGTTCCTACTACGGGCGGGGTCGCACCTGGCGGTCCCGCCTGTTGGTGCCGGTCAGTAGAGCGGTTGGCGGCGAGCGAGGCGACGCGGCGGCGTGAGCCTTTGATCCGGGTGGGGGTCCAGCCTTCGGACGCTGTCCAGCGCCGCACTCTCCTGGCTCGGTGGGCCGGACGCGTCCGGCGGCCCGGCCTGTTCGGCCCTGGTCGGCACTGCAGTCCGGGGCGGCGGAACGACCCGGAGGCGACCGGGCGGCGTGAGCCCGCGTTTTCGGGCACGGTGTCGGCCTCCGGGCGTGGTCAGGGCCGCCTGCTTCAGGCCCGGTAGGACGGGCGTGCCTGGCGGTCCCGTCCGTTCGGGCCCGGCCGGTACTGCGGTTCGGTGCGGTGGAACGACCCGGGGTCCGGGCACGGCGGCTCAGCTTCCTGATGCCGTCAACTCTGCCCGTTCCAGGCCCAGTTCTCGGGCCAGGGCCTCGTCGACCCAGTCCTGGGCTCGGGTGCGGGAGATGGTGCCGGTGTAGGACGTCAGTTGGACGGCGAGGCCGTCGAGGAGGGCTGTCAGGCGGAGGGCCGCGGCGTGGGGGTCCGGGCAGTGGAACTCGCCTGCGGCCACACCCTCCGTGACGACCTCGGTGATCGCGGCCTTCCACTGCCTGTCGAGGTCGCGGGTGACTTCCTGCAGCGCCGGCTCGCGCAGCGCCGCCGCCCAGCCCTCGATCCACAGCCGCCAGCCCTTGGCCTGGCCCGTCGGCGCGTACCAGCGCACCGCCGACCGCAGTCGTCGTAGCGCCGTCGTACGGCGGCCGAGCAGTTTGCGCAGGTGCGCGAGGTCGTCCTCGGCGGCGAAGGTGAACGCGGCGGCGACCAACTTCTCCTTCGTCGAGAAGTGATACAGCACCAGCGCGTTGCTCACGCCGAGCGCCGAGGCGACGTCGGCGATCCTGACCGCCGCCACGCCCCGCGCCTCGATCTGCTCGATCGCGGCCCGCAGCAGTTCCGCACGCCGCTCGGGCACACTCAACCGGACTCTCGCCACCCGTGCACCCTATTGCGTCGCGGCGGACGGTGCCGGGTGAGGAGGGTCACTCGGCGAGTTCGACCGGGTACAGCTCGGTCCGGGCGATCGCCGCGTCGCGCTCACCGGCCAGCGCGGTACTCCGTGCGTCGGCCATGTAGCCCTCGTAACCGTCCTGCGAGGCGAACTCGATCAGCTGGATCTCGTCCGGCCGCCCTTCGGCTCCGTCGGCCCGGGCGCGCTGCACGAGCCGGCCGCCGTGCTCGCCGAGCAGGGCCAGCACCTTGTCCTCGTACGCGACCAGGGCCTCGGCGGCACCGGGCCGGGCCCACAGCAGGACACACAGTTGCACCGTCTGAACCGTCATGCCGCCCGACCCTATCCGCGCTCGCCCGCGAAGCCCCGGCGACCGCTCAGTCCGGGAACTGGTAGTCGAAGCGGATGCGGCCGGTGTCGTCCAGGACGAGGAAGTCCCGGCCCCCTCCGGTCACTTGGCCCTCCTTTCGGTGGAAGGACTCCCAGCGGAACGTGATGACGTCCCGCAGCTGCCGGGGCGCCTCCTGGATACGGAACTCGTAGGTGCCCGGAGCGACGAACTCCTCGTAGGCGCGCGACACGCGCGCGTGCAGCTCGTCGTGGCCCCTGGCCTCCAGGGCGGCGGAGGTGAAGCCGAGCCCCACCGCCTGGTCGTGCATCTGCTGCGGCGGCAGGAGGATGTGCTGTCCGTCCTCGGCCCACAGGGCGTGCACGGTCTTGCGCCGGGTCTCCGGGTCGGGTTCGTTCCACAGGCCGATGTAGCGGGCAGCGAGATCCTGGGCGTCGATGGCGGGCATGATGCTCCTCGGGTGAGTGCGCTCCGTACGCCCTCGACTCTGCTGCCGCCCGCCTCTTCGCTCAATTCCCGCCAGGGTATGGCGCCTCCGACTCCCGCCGGACGGCGTGCGCGTCCACAGTGAACCGCGCCGTCACCGGTACCACCCGAAGCGTTCCGCGATCACCGGCAGCCGGTCCGCGACGATGGCGTGGGCGGCCGCGCGCGGGGCGGTGCCCTCGGCCTCCGCGCGGGCCAGCATCTGCTCCACCAGGGCGCGCATCGAACGGCGTACGTGCGCGAACGCCTCGTCCGCGTCCGGGCCGATGTCGCCGAACAGGGTCCACCACCACCAGGCGTTCGTACCGGAGTTGACCACCACGTCGGGCAGCACGGCCACCCCGCGCGCGGCCAGCAGGTGCTCCGCGGCCGGCAGCACGGGCATGTTGGCCGCCTCGACGATCCAACGGGCCTTCACCCGGCCCTGGTTGGCGGTGTCGATGGCGTACGAGACCGCCGCCGGTACGAGCACCTCCGCCTCGGCCGACAGCCAGGCGTCGCCCGGCAGTTCACGGTCGCCGGGGCGCAGTGCCGCGCGGTCCACGGTGCCGTACGCGTCCCGTGCCGCGAGCAGTGCTTCGACGTCGAGGCCCTCCGGGTTGGCCATCGTGCCCTTGACGTCGGCGACGGCCACGACGACCAGCCCCGCGCGTGCGAGGAAGCGGGCGGTGGCGCCGCCCATCGTGCCCAGCCCCTGCACGGCGACCCGCGTCCCGGCGCGCGGCACGCCCGCCCGGTCCAGGGCCGTCAGCACCGACTCGGCGACCCCGCAGCCCCCGACCAGCTCGTCCAGCCCGATGCCGTCCACCTCGATCCCGAACGCGTCCGCGAGGCGGCGCCGCGCCGTCGTCTCGTCGTCGAGCAGCGGATACACGGCCTGGACGGACGACACGAGCCCGGCCTCGGCGGCCGCCCGGTCCACCAGGTCCTGGGTGAGCCCGAGGTCCTCGCCGGTGGTCCACATGCGCTCGACGTACGGCTTCATGGCGCGCAGGTAGCGCACCAGCAGCGGGTACGCCTCCGGGTCCTGGGGGTCGCAGTCGATGCCGCCCTTGGCGCCGCCGAGGGGGATGTAGCGGCCCTCGGGGTTGTAATGCAGCGCCTCCTTCATGGTCATGCCGCGGGCCAGCCCGGTGACCTCCTCCAGCGTGCAGCCCGCGCGCATGCGCAGACCGCCGCTGGAGACGCCTCGCACCAGCCGGTCGACGACCAGGTAGCCCTGGCGGCCGGTGAGGTGATCGGTCCAGGTGAGCGACATCAGGGGGGCGGTCATGCGATCTCCTTGGAATGGACACCGGCCGCCGGCGGTTCACCCGGTGACTGCTTCTTTGGGCTTTCCTTGGAAAGCGCGCGCTGCGCCCGGACGACGCCGGTGTTGTCAGAGGGGCCGACCATAATGGAATGACTCACCGACTCCACCTGGAGGTACCGTGTCAGGTTCCCGTCCCCTGAGCTCCGGGCTCCGTGCGCTGCGGCCCGAGGCCTTCGGCGCGGACCCGAGCGGTGAGCGCCTCGCGCGCATCCGCAGATCGCCGCACTTCAAGGACGGGGTCTTCCAGAACCCCGGGGGCACGGCCCGGATCCGCCCGTCCGGCTCGACGGTGGACTTCGCGAAGGTCTTCTTCGACAAGGAGCAGCGCCCCCGGCGCGCCCCCGAGGGCAATGTGCCGGTGCACCCCACCACGCTCGCCGACATCGCCCGGCCGCCCGCCACCGGACTGCGGCTGACCTGGATGGGTCACTCCAGCGTGCTCGCCGAGATCGACGGACAGCGGGTGCTCTTCGACCCCGTGTGGGGCGAGCGCTGCTCCCCGTTCCCCTTCGTCGGGCCCAAGCGGCTGCACCCGGTGCCGCTGCCCCTGGCCGCCCTCGGCCCGGTGGACGTCGTCGTCATCTCGCACGACCACTACGACCACCTGGACCTGCCCACGATCAAGGCGCTCGCCGGCACGGACACGCTGTTCGCCGTCCCCCTCGGCGTCGGCGCCCACCTGGAGCGCTGGGGTGTCTCCCCGGACCGGCTGTGCGAGCTGGACTGGCACGAGGCGACCAAGGTCGGCGGCCTCACCCTGACCGCCACCCCGGCCCGCCACTTCTGCGGCCGCGGCCTGCGCAACACCCAGCACACCCTGTGGGCCTCCTGGTCCGTCGCCGGGCCCGAGCACCGCATCTTCCACAGCGGCGACACCGGGTACTTCGACGGCTTCAAGGAGATCGGCGCCGAGCACGGGCCCTTCGACGCCACGATGATCCAGATCGGTGCGTACTCCGACTTCTGGCCCGACATCCACATGACGCCCGAGGAGGGCATGCGCGCCCACCTCGACCTGCAGGGCGGCCGGCCGGACGGCGTGATGCTGCCGATCCACTGGGCCACGTTCAACCTGGCCATGCACCCGTGGGCGGAGCCCGGCGAGGGCACGTTGGCCGCCGGGCGCGCGACCGGTTCCCGGGTCGCCGTGCCTCTGCCCGGCGAGCCCTTCGAGCCCACCGCCGAGACCGTCCCGACCGACCCGTGGTGGCGGGCCGTGGCCCTCGCCCCCTCCGGCGGCTGGCCCGTCACCGACGCCCTGACGGAGGCCGCGATCAAGACGTCCGCCGACGCCGGCGCCAAGGCCCAGGCCGACACGGACACCGTTGCGCAGGACGGGCCCGCGGACGGTACGGGGGAGCCGACGACGGTGACGGCGGGCTGAGGAGAGACCGGTCCCCGTGCATACGGAGACCGGTGGGGGAGGCCCGCTGCCGTAGGGGCGGGCGCGGGCCTGTTTCCTGCGGCTTGCGTCAGGGCCCTTGAACCACCGCGCCCCGTCCTGACTACCGCGCCCCGTCGGCGAACAGCTCCGTGAGCTGGGCCGCGAGGAGGTGCGAGTCGATCAGGGACATGTCAGCAAGACGGTCGGCGCGGGCGTACCCGGCCAGCATGCGCTTGGTGAGGACGAGGGCTTCCGGGCGGCGCCGTACGAGCGGTCTCACCCAGGCGTCGACGGCCACGTCCAGCTGATCGACGGGCGCGGTCCTGTGCACGAGGCCGAGCCGCTGGGCGGTGGCCGCGTCGAACCGGTCGCAGGTGAGCATCAGTTCGCGGATGCTCGCCGCGCCGGCCTCGGCGACGAGGCGGCCCATGGCTCCGCCCCAGGCGGGCGGCAGGCCCAGCCCCACCTCCGGCATACGGAAGCGGCAGCTGTCCGCGGCGACGCGCAGGTCGCAGTACGAGGCGAGCGCGAGGCCCGCGCCGATGACCTCGCCGTGCAGGCGGGCGATCGTTATGGCGTGCGCGGTCTCCAGTGCCTGGCACAGCCGCTGGGCCTTGTCCGCGATGCGGCGCAGCGAGGCACCGGTCGGGTCCGCCGCCAGCGCGGCCCGGTACTCGTCGCGATCGGCCCCCCGGCAGAAGTTCTCGCCGAGGGAGGACAGGACCAGGACACGGATGTCGGGTCGCTGGTGGAGGTCGTCGAGGAGGGTGAGCAGGTCGTCGAGGACGGCGGTGCCGAGTGTGTCGTCTCCCCGGGGCGGGTCGAGAGCGACACGGAGCACCGGGCCGTCGAGGTCGACGGCCACGGCTTTGTGCACACGGCTTATGAGGGGATCGGTGGTTTGCGTCATGCGAGGGCGACGTCCAGGTTCAGCAGACGTCTGAACGCCACCCGGGGCGCCCAGGACGGGCGTCGTACGAGGGTGAGGCGGGGCAGACGTCTGACCAGGTGGAGGAGGAGGGTCTGGGCTTCCAGCCGGGCGAGCGGCGCGCCGAGGCAGTAGTGGATGCCGTTGCTGAAGGCGAGATGGTCGAACTTGCCGCGCTGGGGGTCGAAGCGGTCGGGGTCGGTGTGCCGGGCCGGATCGCGGTGCGCCGCTCCCACCATGAGGTGGACCATGGCGTCCTGGGCGATCTCGATCCCGCCCACCGTCCGGTCGTGGGTGGCGACCCGGCTGATCACATGCGTGGGCGGGTCGTAGCGAAGGGTTTCTTCCACGAAGGCCGGTACGAAGGAGGGGCTGGCGGCCAGCAGGTCCCAGAGCAAGGGGTGTTCGAGGAGCCGTAACGTCATCGTCGACAGCAGGGTCGACGTCGTCTCCAGGGCGGCCAGCAGCATGAACAGGGCCAGGAAGTACACGGCCTGGTCGGCCTTGTCCCTGTCCGGTTCCAGGGTGTCCCAGGTCTGTATCCACAGGGAGACGGGATCATCGGCGGGTTTCAGGCGCCGCCGGCGGACCAGATCCATGAAGTAGGCGCGCAGTTCGGCGGTGGCGGCGTCGGAGCGGGCCAACTGGCTTGCCGTGGGCAGCAGTTCCTGCGTAAAGACCTGATCGTGCGTCAGTTCGCGCAGGCGCGCGTGGTCGGCGGTGGGCAGCCCGAGCCACTCACCGATCGCCGCGATGGGGAGTTCCTCGCTCACGATGGAGACGAAGTCCGCCTCGCCGTGGTGCAGTTGCTCGGACAGCGAGATCAACAGCTGGTCGGTGGCCCGGCTGATCGTCCGGCCGATCCGTTTCAGCGCGGTACGGCCGAAGGTGCCGGCCGCCCGGCGGATGCGGGTGTGGTCCGGGGGGTTGAGGGCGGGCAGGGTGTTGCTCATCTCCCGTGACGAGGGAGCGTTCCAGCGGGTGCGCGGGCCTTGCTTCTCGCGCCAGTTCTTGTCCGGCTCCAGCCAACTGCGGTCGCGCAGCACCTGGTCACAGAGGTCGAAGCCGGTCACGAGCAGGCCGCCCCAGGGAGCGGGAGCGACCGGACCCATGGAGCGGAGTTCGGAGTAGACGGGGAACGGGTCGGCCTGCCCCTCCGCCGTCCGCAGACGGGCGAAGAGGCTGACGGTTGAACGACGGTCGTGCGACGAGGGGGCGTCGACCACCACGATGGCGGCTCCTTCCTGGGAAACCAGCCGCCATACGTACCCATGCGCTGATTGAAACATCCACTAATGTCGGTCTGGTGAGGGTTACCTTCGTCACTCTCCGCCAAGCCAAGCCCTGAAGCGGCTGAACAGACCCCGGGGCTGGCTCGCCGCCCGGGCCTCGGTGTGCGGCACCGCGGTCGCGGCGGGCTGCGGCACCGGCGCCGACGGCTGCGCTCCGGCGGAGCGCGCCGGACCGGCCGGGGCGAGGGCGCGGGGGGTGAACTTCACCGGCAGGGTGACCAGCGAGCGGCTCCACGGCCCCTCGGCCCACTGGAGGTCCTTGAAGGGGACGCGCATCTCCAGATCGGGCAGTCCGGTCAGCAGGGACTCGACCGCGGTCACCGCGATCATGAAGGCCGGGTCCTTGGCCGGGCAGGCGTGCGGACCCGCACCGAACGCCAAGTGCGCCTTGGCGCTGAGCTGTTCGCGCTGCTGGGTCAGCTTGGGGTCGGTGTTGGCCGCCGCGAACGAGATCAGCACCGGGTCGCCCGCCCTGAGGACCCTGCCGCCCAGCTCCACGTCGTGCGTCGGGTAGTGGCCCGCGTAGTTGGCGATCGGCGCGTAGTTCCACAGGGTCTGGAAGACGGCCTCCTCGACGGGCAGGGCGGCCTGGGCCTCCTCGCTCAGATACAGCGCGGTACTGGTGCCGAGGGCCGCGGCCAGCGGGGCGGTGCCGCCGGACAGCAGCGTCACGAGCTGGTGCAGCACCTCTTCGTCGGTCAGCTGCGCGTGGTGCTGCATCAGACGCGTCGTCAGGTCGGTGCCCGGCTGACGGTGCTTGAGGGCGATCAGCTCGGCGAGCGCCGTGCCCAGCACCTCGTCCGCCCCGGGGGTGCCCTGGAAGATGCCGCTGATGCCGACGATGACACGGTCGCCGAGCTCGGGCGGGCAGCCGAAGAGGTCGCTGAAGACCAGCAGCGGCAGGGGCTGGGCGTAGGAGGCCATCAGCTCGGCCTGACCGCGCGGCTCCGAACTGAACTGGCTGATCAGGTACTCGGCGGACTGCTGGACCTTGCGGCGCAGCTGGAGCTCGTTGACGGTGGCCAGGCTGTCGACGACCGCCTGGCGCAGCCGGGCGTGCGCCGCTCCGTCACTGAACAGGGCGTTGGGCCGGTAGCCCATCATCGGTACGGCCGGGCTGTCCGCGGGGACCCGGCCCTCGTTCAGGGCGTTCCAGCGGCGCGAGTCACGGACGAAGGACGCGGGGTTCTGCAGGATGTACAGGGCCGCGTCGTAGCTGGTGACCAACTCGACCTGGACATCGGGTGCGATGTCGACGGCGGCGCTCGGGCCGAGGGAGCGCAGACGGCTGTAGGTGGCCTCGGGGTCGGAGCCGAACTGCGGTCCGTACAGCGGGACATTGCCGTGCGCGGGGCAACCGGCCGGTATCTGCTGGCTGTCGTGATGCTGGTGCATGGCGGGCTCCTAGTCGAGCAGGGACTGAAGGTGCTGCACGAGAGTGATGAGTGCCTGGGCCGCCGAACGCTGGTCGCGCACGTCGCAGCCCACGACGGGGGTGTCCGCGGGCAGGTTCAGTGCCTCGCGGACCTCCTCGAGCGGATAGGTGGTGGTGCCCTCGAAGTGGTTGACGCCGATGGCGTACGTCAGGCCGAAGCGCTCGACGAGGTCCAGGACCGGGAACGACTCGTCCAGCCGCTGGGGGTCGACGATGACCAGCGCACCCAGGGCTCCCCGGGACAGCTCCTCCCACATCTCCTTGAAGCGCTCTTGTCCCGGCGTCCCGAAGATGTAGAGGACCAGCTCGTCGCTGAGCGTGAGCCGTCCGAAGTCCATGGCGACGGTGGTGGTCGTCTTCTCGGGCGTGCGTGACAGGTCGTCGACCCCCACGCTGGCCTCGGTGATCTCTTCTTCGGTCTGCAGGGGTTCGATCTCGGAGATGTTCCCGATGTAGGTGGTCTTGCCCACTCCGAAGGCACCTACGACGAGGATCTTCACCGAGCGCAGGACGTCTGGATCCAGGTACACGGGTTACGCTCCGAATTTGGATTTCAGGCCAGCGAGGACGTCGCCGAGCAGTTCTCGGTCGGTGGGCTCGGCCCGCGGTACGGGCTTTCTGACGAGGACGAGACCGCTCTCCTCGAGCTGCGCCAGGAGGATGCGCACGATGCCCAGCGGCAGATGGGTGTGACCGGCCACCTCGGCCACGGACAGGAAACCGTGGGCGACCAGGTCCACGATGGCCTGGGCCTCGGGCGACAGCGTGCGTGCCGCGGCCGGGGTGCCCCCCAGCGCGGTCACCAGGGCGGTGCGCTCGTACTGCTGCTCCGAGGGCAGGGCCCGCCCGTTGGTGATCACGAAGAAGGGCACTAACGCCGACGTGAGTTCCAGTTCCGGTTCCTGGTCCTGGTCGTGCTCGTCAGGCATCGCTGGGTGCTCCCTCCCTCGATATCCGCTCCTCGCTCAATCTGGGCACGACCTCGTGCAGACGCGTGGTGAACTCCTCGATGTCCGTGTCGTGTTCGGCGGCCGCGGCCAGCAGGCTGCCCTTGCTGCCCGCGATCAGGAAGATCCAGCCGTGCTGGAACTCGATGACCGTCTGCCGCCACCCGGCGTCCTCGTGAACGCCGTTGAACTGCGAAGTGACGCGGCTGTAGGCGTGAATGCCCGTCATGGCGGCCGAGATCGTGTCGACCAGGTTCCGGCTGATGCCCGAACTCGCGCCCCGGGGAAGGCCGTTGATGCCGAGCAGTACGGCGTGCCGGGCGCCGTGCACCTCGGCGATCACCTGGTCGAGGTCGGCGAGCACCAGGCCCCCCCGGTCACCGGCGGCACCCCGGGCCGAGGCGCCGCCGTCCGCGGACGACTCCTCCGCGTCCACCCGCGGCGGTGAGGTCAGGTTGTTGCCGAGCCGGGCGACGAGTCGGTGCATCCGGAAGGAGATCTGCTGGATGTCGACGTCCGGCTCCGCCGCGGCGGCGAGATAGGCACCCTCGCCGGCCCCGATGAGGAAGATCCACCCATGGGAGAACTCAATGATCGTCTGGTGCCACCGCGGGTCCTTCACCGGCTCGATGAAGTGGGACGTGGCCCGGCTGAGCGACTGCATCCCCGCCATGGCGGCGGAAATGGTCCGCACGTCTTTGCTGACAAGGCCTTCGGACGCCCCCAGCGGAACGCCGTCCGCGGAGAGCAGGACAGCGTGCCGTGCCTTGGGCACATTGGTCACGATGTCCTCGAGCATCCACGAGAGATCGGTGGTCATGCGTCTTGGGACCCTTCGGTGGGCGAGGAGTCGAGGTTGCGGCCCGAGAGGGTGCCTCGCTGCAGGGCCCCCAGTGCACCCAGGCTGCGGCCGGAGGAACGGCCGGAGTCCTCGGTCGTCCGCGGCGGCTGCTCCTCCTGGTCCACGGAGGCGACGGCGACGGGGGTCTGCCGGGACGCGCGCTTGGGCAGGCCGTTCACCGTGCGGGGCCGGCTCTGCGTGCCGCTCTCGGGGACGCGGGCGATGCTCACCGGCTCCTGCTCCACCGGGGACGGCTGCTCCTCGGTCCACAGGCCCTCGGGCAGCAGGACGACGGCGCGTACACCGCCGTAGCGGGAGTCCCCGGTGACGTCCACCCGGAATCCGTACTGGCGGGCGAGCAGGCCGATCAGCGGGAAGCCGAACTTCGGCTGGTTGCCGAGCTGCGACAGACGCGGGACGACATCGCCGGAGAGCAGTTCGCTCGCGCGCTGCTTCTCCTCGTCGTTCATGCCGACGCCGCCGTCGTCGATCATGATGCACAGGTTGTTCTGGATGCGCTGGAAGGTCACATCGATCGGAGCGTCCTGCTGCGAGAAACTGGCGGCGTTGTCGAGGAGTTCGGCCACGGCGAGCGCGACCGGCGTGACGGCGGAGGCCTTCAGCGCGACCCCGGTCTGCTGCCGGATCTCCACCCGGCGGAAGTTGCGGATCTGCGACTGGGCGCTGCGCACCACGTCGTAGACGCTGGCGGGCCGGCTGCGGCGTCCGACCGGCGCACCGCACAGCACGGCGATGCCCTGCGCCTTGCGCTGCATCTGCGCGTTGGCGTGGGTCACTTCGAGGAGATCGCCGAGGACCGCGTCGCCGCCGTACTTGCGCTGGATCTGCTCCAGGACGGTCATCTGCTCGGCGGCAAGGCTCTGCAGGAAGCTGGCGGATCCCTTCAGGACCGCCTTCGTACTCTCCTCCGAGGCCTCCTCGGCCTCCCGGATCGTTCCGTCGAACTCTTTCTGGTACTTCGTCAGCTCTGCCTGGGTCTGCAGCAGTTGGCTCTTGGCGGCATTCAGCTGAGTCGTCAGCGAGTCCTCGGCCTGCCGCTTCTTTCTACCCAGGGCCCTGTTGCGGACGACGAGCACCGCGATCGCGGCGACGGCTATCGCCGCCAGCGCAACCAGGCACCACGCAAGCGCGTCTCGAGACATGAAAACCTTTCCCGGCGCATGAAATGCGGACGTAGACGGATACACTCCCCCGCGAGTACGCACCCGCGACACAGCATGCCGCCTGCTCACGCGCGGTGGCGTGCCGAGCAGACGGCCCTCAAGTCAGCGCCTGAAGTGAGTGGATCAAGGTCGCAGATGCGGGGGATGCTACCACCGGCTCGCGAACCTCAGAGTGTTGCTCCGTGGTTCCTCCGCAAGCTCAACACGCCATCCAGCTACGGTTGTTGACTGTCGTTCAGATTGTGCGGCAACAAGTGCCGGCAGCCTGTCGACAGGCGGAATGATCTTATCAGGATGCACATTACGTGCGGGGCCGACCACTGTGGGCTCGGATCATGGGATCCGGCCGGGATCGCCCGCCTCGGCGTAGGGTCGGTCCTTGTGAGCCGTGCTGTCGAAGAGACCAACCGCCGCATGCTCAGGGCCCGCGACGCGATGGACCGTTCCTATGCGCAGCCGCTGGACGTGCCGGCCCTCGCCCGGATCGCCCATGTGTCCCCGGCCCACTTCGCCCGCACCTTCCGGGCCACCTTCGGTGAGACGCCGCACCGCTATCTGCAGCGGCGCCGCGTGGAGCGCGCGATGTTCCTGCTGCGGGAGACCGACCGCAGCATCACCGACATCTGCTTCGAGGTCGGCTTCGGCAGCCCGGGCACCTTCAGCCGCACCTTCCGGGACGTCGTCGGCCGCTCGCCGAGGGAGTACCGCAAGCAGGCCGTCGCCCTGGACGTGCCCACCTGCTTCACGATGGCGTGGATGCGGCCGAGTGTGTGACAGAGCAGTTCTGGATAAGTTTTCGTGGCCGCGGGCTCGTAGCGTGCTGCACATGTTCACAGGAATCACACACTCGCAGATCTACGTCCTCGACCAGGACGAGGCCCTCGACTTCTACGTCGGCAAGCTCGGCCTGGAGGTCAACACCGACGCCGACCTCGGCTTCATGCGCTGGCTCACCGTCAACGTCCCCGGGCAGCCCGACCGCGAGGTCCTGCTGGAGCGGCCCGGTCCGCCGCGGCTGTCCGACGAGATCGCGGAGCAGGTGCGCGACCTGCTGACCAAGGGCGCGACGGGCGGCAACCTCATCTTCCGCACGGACGACTGCCGCAAGACCTACGACGAACTGCGGGCCAAGGGCGTCGAGTTCACCGAGGAGCCCACCGAGCGCGAGTACGGCATCGACTGCGGCCTGCGCGACCCCTTCGGCAACAGCATCCGGTTCACCCAGCCCAAGAGCTGAGCACCCGGCCGACGGGCCGGATGGCTACGGTGAGTGATTCTCGGGGGAGGGCTTCCGGGGACGTAGAAGCGCTTCGAACGATCCGGATGGGTTGATCGCCGGGCGAAAAAGATCAATCGATGAAGGCCGGGGAGTATCCGCTCCCCGGCCTTCATCACGTTGCCGCGACCGCTTCTGACCAGCTCTGATCGAAACCTTTTCCGACGGGATCGCGCGCGTTCCTGGTTTATCGGTCTGTCGTACGACGCCTCATACCAGAGCGGGACGCTGTGCGGGGGACTTTGTCAACTGCCCACCGCACATGATGCGTTGCCGACTACTGTGAGTGTCCATCGGGCGACACCTGCCCGAAAAGCGCAGCCCGCGCTCCGGCACCGACGGACCAGTACGACGAGGACTCCGATGTCTCACCTTCGCGCCCCGGCCGCACGCGCAGACCGCCGCGAGGGCGGACGGCACGGACGGCCCGTAGCCCGTCCCGTTCCCTCGCAGCCCGAGGCGCACATACGGCCTCAGCTGCTGCGGCTCGCGGTGCTGCCGCCGATCGCGGTGGCCCTGAGCGCGGGCGCGGCCGTCCTGTTCACCGTGCGCTCCACCGGAGCGCGGCCCGGCCTCACCCTGTGGGGCGTGCTGGCCGGTGCCTCGGCCGTCGCCCTCGCGGGCATCCTGATCGCCGTCGTGGCCGCGGAACGCGCCGCCCGCTCGGTCACCGACCGCGTGGCCGCCCTGCGCCGCAGCAGCGCCCGCGGCGAGGCCGAACTGCGCGCCCTGGTCGAGGCGTTGAGACGCGGCGACGCCCCGCCCCAGCGCAAGCCGCGCAGCGGACCGCCCGACGGCGCCGACGAGTTCGAACTGCTCGCCGTCGACCTCACCCGCGCGCACGACGGCGCCGTCACCGCCGTCGTGCAGGCCGCCCAGCTCTCCAGCCACGCGGGCAGCGAGCAGAAGCTCGAGGTCTTCGTCAACCTCGCCCGGCGGCTGCAGTCCCTGGTGCACCGGGAGATCTCGATCCTGGACGAGCTGGAGAACGAGATGGAGGACCCCGATCTGCTCAAGGGCCTCTTCCACGTCGACCATCTCGCCACCCGCATCCGCCGGCACGCCGAGAACCTCGCCGTGCTCGGCGGCGCCGTCTCGCGCCGGCAGTGGAGCCATCCCGTCTCCATGACCGAGGTGCTGCGCTCCGCCATCGCCGAGGTCGAGCAGTACTCCCGGGTCAAGCTCGTGCCCCCCGTCGACGGCACCCTGCGCGGCCACGCCGTCGCCGACGTCATCCATTTGCTGGCCGAACTCGTCGAGAACGCAACGGTGTTCTCCGCCCCGCACACCCAGGTTTTGCTGCGCGCCAACCTCGTCACCTCCGGCCTGGCCGTCGAGGTGGAGGACCGCGGACTCGGCATGCCGGTCGGCGAGCAGAAGAAGATGAACGCCCTGCTCGCCGACCCCGACCAGGTCAATGTCGCCAGCCTGCTCGCGGACGGCCGTATCGGCCTGTTCGTCGTCTCGCAGCTCGCCCGCCGCCACGGCATCAACGTCCGCCTGCAGACCAACATCTACGGCGGGGTGCAGGCCGTCCTCGTCGTACCGCAGGAGCTGCTGGGAACGGGGTCGGGGGGGCCTGGGGGCGTTGCGCAGTTGCGGGGTGTTGGGGGGTCGGCGGGTGTTGTGGGGCCGCAGGGTGTCGGGGGATCGCAGGGTGTCGGAGGGTCGCAGGATATCGGGGGGCTGCAGGGCGTTGGGGGGCTGCAGGGTGGCTTGGGATCGACGGGTGTCGTAGGGCCGCAGGGCGTCGGAGGGTCGACGGGTACGGCGGGGGCGCCCGGTGTGGCTGGGGTTGCGGGTGCGGCCGGTGCGGAAGGGGTGGCCGGGGTAGGGGGTGCGTCGGGTCTCGGCGCGCCGCCGCGGTCCCCGCAGCTGCCGACGCCGCCCGCACCGCCCGCCCCCGGGCCC
>NZ_JAFJSY010000110.1 GCF_019857225.1 Streptomyces plumbidurans | reverse complement strand
GGCGCTTTCCAGGTTTCCGCTTGCGCGTTTCCCTTTCCGGCAGACCCGACTTTATCAGAACTTTCGGGCCGGACTGACCGGCCGCTTATTTCCGATTCATCAGGAAGGGCTTCTCTGGAATCAGTGCTTCCATGAAGCAGACAGACACTCACTGCTGCCAACAGGGTTGAACCCGTTTCTAGGCAACTGTTCGAATCTACCTCCCCGTTAGTGCCGTGTCAACGGCACCTGTGGGGCGAAGGAGAGACTAACAGCTCAGTGGGCGTGTCCGCACATCAGGCGGCCGTAGGCACCGTGGCGCTGCGCTCGACTGCCGCGACGTCGCCGGTCTCGCCGGCTCGTGCGGCTCGGCCGCCCAGGACGAAGACGTAGGCGAGGAAGGTGAGCTCGGCGGTTATGCCGATGCCGATGCGGGCCCAGGTGGGCAGGCCCGACGGGGTCACGAACCCCTCGATGGCGCCGGAGACGAAGAGGACGAGCGCCAGGCCGATCGCCATGGCTACGGCGGCGCGTCCCTCTTCGGCGAGAGCTGTGCGCCGGGAGCGGGGGCCCGGGTCTATGAGGGTCCACCCGAGGCGGAGTCCAGTGCCGGCGGCCACGAACACCGCGGTCAGTTCGAGCAGGCCATGCGGGAGGACCAGGCCGAGGAAGGTGTCGAGTCGGCCTGCCGAGGACATGAGGCCGAAGCCGACTCCCAGGTTGAGCATGTTCTGGAAGAGGATCCACAAGACGGGCAGTCCGAGGAAGACGCCGAAGATCAGGCACTGGGCGGCGGCCCAGGCGTTGTTCGTCCACACCTGGGCGGCGAAGGACGCCGCGGGATGGCTCGAGTAGTACGTCTCGTACTGGCCTCCGGGCCGGGTGAGGTCCCGTAGTTCGCTCGGGGCCGCGATGGTGGCTTGCACCTCGGGGTGCGTGCCTATCCACCACCCCAGGATGATGGCTATGACCGTGGACAGGAGCGCGGTGGGGACCCACCAGCGGCGCGATCGGTAGACCGCCGCGGGGAATCCGTACGCGAGGAAGCGTGTGACGTCGCGCCAGGAGGCGCGTCGGGTTCCTGTGACGGCACTACGCGCGCGTGCCACGAGTTGGCTGAGTCGTCCGGTCAGCTGGGGGTCGGGGGCGCTGGACTGGATCAGAGAGAGATGGGTGGCCGTGCGCTGGTAGAGCGCGACGAGTTCGTCGGCCTCGGCACCGGTGAGGCGGCGCTGGCGCTTGAGGAGCGCGTCGAGGCGGTCCCACTCGGCTCGGTGGGTCGTGACGAAGACGTCGAGGTCCATCGGTCTTCCTGCTCCTCGGCTGTTCGTCGGCGGCTCATCGTGGTGTCAGCTTGTCGTACTGGGGCACGATGCGCCCACAGCTTGGCAGACTGACCGTTCAAGAGGCAGGCCGGAGGAAGGACGACGGGCGTGAGTGAGCTGGTGACGGGCGAGGCGGTGGCGCTGGAGTTGCGCCCCGCGAGGCTGCCCAGCAGGGCGCTTGCCGTGTTGCTGGACCTGGGCGTGGCCGTGGTCGCCTACATCGTTCTGACCATCGCGCTCGTCGCGGCCACGGCCTCGCTGGACGATGCTGCGCAGATCGCGGTGTCGATCGCCTGCTTCGTACTGGTGCTGGTGGGTGGGCCCATCGCGGTCGAGACGCTCAGCCATGGACGGTCTCTCGGGAAAATGGCCTGTGGGCTGCGGGTGGTGCGCGACGACGGCGGGCCGATCCGGTTCCGGCATGCGCTGGTGCGCGGGGGGATCGGGGTCGTCGAGATCCTGATGACGTTCGGGGTCGTCGCCTGTATCGCGTCCCTGGTGTCGGCCCGTGGCCGGCGGCTGGGTGATGTGTTCGCCGGGACTCTCGTCGTACGGGAGCGGGTGCCGTTCGCGCGGACGGGCTTTCTGCCTCCACCGCCGCCCTGGCTGGCCGGGAGGTTCTCGCAGCTTGATCTGTCCGCCGTACCGGACGGGTTGTGGCTCGCCGTCCGTCAGTACCTGACGCGGATGCAGCAGCTGGACCCGCAGGTCGGCTGGGCCATGGCGGAGCGGCTCGCCTCGGATCTCGCGGATCGTACGGGGGCGCCGATCCCGCAGGGCATTCCGCCGGCGGCGTTTCTGGCGGCCGTGATGCAGGAGCGGCAGGCCCGGGAAGTGCGGCGGGCGTACGCGAACGGGTCGGCGGCCGGGGGCTCGGCTGCCGGGAGTTCGGCTGTCGGTGCGCCGGGCTCCTACGAGCCTCCCGCGTGGTCTCCCACGGTGGCGCAGAACGTGCCCGTGCCCCCGGTCAGCCGCCGCGTCGACGGGGCGAGCGGCGTCGCCGAGGCCGACGGCTCTGCGGAGTCCGAGGCGTCCACCGGGTTCGCGCCGCCCGCGTAGCCCCTCCTGCTCACTCGCTCGGACCGCCTCACGAGAATGTCGACGGTGGGGATTCGAGGTCTTCCAGCTCGATGCCGGGCGCTGCGAGTACCACGTCGCCGGCGATGTGCACGACGTACTGTTCGCCCGTGTCCAGGGCTGTGACCTGGTATTCGTCCACGGTCAGGGGGGCGTTGTCAGTGGCGTGTGTTTCGCTGTTCACCAGAGCCCAGGACTGGTCCACGGTGCGCGGGGCGAGGACGGGGTCCGTGAAGGCGACGAGGCGTACGCGGGTTGCCGCGGCGGAAGGGGTGAGGCGCAGGAGACGGGCGGTGGCGATGAGAAACGCGGGGGATGTGCCGGTGAAGGCGTGGGCGCGCACGTTGCCTTCGGTGGCATGAGTCCCCGTGGAGTCGGTACGGACCCAGGTGACGCCGTCGATGGCGGCGCCGCGGACCTGCCAGTCCGCGGCATGGAGTTCCAGGCGGATGGGACGGCCGAGTTCGTCGAGGGCGAGGTCGACGGAGCCGGTCTGGCCGCCCGACGGGTCGGTCAGCCGGGAGACATACCGCCAGCCGGTGGGGCCGGGGGCGCACTGGAAGTGCTCTTCAGCGACGGGGGTGTGATCGTGCGGATCGTGAAGCGAATAACGGCCGCGGGGCATGGGGGTCCTGGGTCTTGACGGGCTGGTCCGGGCACAGCGGTCAAAGGGGCAGGCCCCCGGCACGGGGGTGCGGGGGCCTGCCTCGGAGGTACTGCTGCTGGTGAGCGTGTCAGCGCACCGACGCGCTCACCAGGGTGGAACCACGCCGCTCAGTAGCGGTAGTGGTCCGACTTGTAGGGGCCTTCGACCTGCACGCCGATGTACGCGGCCTGCTCGGGGCGGAGCGTGGTCAGCTTCACGCCGAGCGCGTCCAGGTGGAGGCGGGCGACCTTCTCGTCGAGGTGCTTGGGCAGCACGTAGACGTCGGTCGGGTACTCGTCGGGCTTGGTGAACAGCTCGATCTGGGCCAGGGTCTGGTCTGCGAAGGAGTTGGACATCACGAACGACGGGTGGCCGGTGGCGTTGCCCAGGTTCAGCAGGCGGCCCTCGGACAGCACGATGATGACCTTGCCGTCGGGGAACGTCCAGGTGTGGACCTGCGGCTTGACCTCGTCCTTGACGATGCCGGGGATCTTGGCGAGGCCGGCCATGTCGATCTCGTTGTCGAAGTGGCCGATGTTCCCGACGATGGCCTGGTGCTTCATCTTGGCCATGTCGGAGGCCATGATGATGTCCTTGTTGCCGGTCGTGGTGACGAAGATGTCGGCCTTGTCGATGACCTCGTCGAGCGTCGTGACCTGGTAACCGTCCATGGCCGCCTGGAGCGCGCAGATCGGGTCGATCTCGGTGATGATCACGCGGGCGCCCTGTCCGCGCAGGGACTCCGCGCAGCCCTTGCCCACGTCGCCGTAGCCGCAGACGACGGCGGTCTTGCCGCCGATGAGGACGTCGGTGGCGCGGTTGATGCCGTCGATCAGGGAGTGGCGGCAGCCGTACTTGTTGTCGAACTTCGACTTGGTGACGGCGTCGTTCACGTTGATCGCCGGGAACAGCAGGACGCCGTCGCGCTGCATCTCGTACAGGCGGTGGACGCCGGTGGTGGTCTCCTCGGTCACGCCGCGGATCTCCGAGGCGAGCTGGGTCCACTTCTGGGAGCCGTCGGAGATGGTGCGGTGCAGGAGTTCGAGGACGACGCGGTGCTCGTCGGACTCGGCGGTGTCGACGGAGGGGACCTTGCCGTCCTTCTCGTACTCGACGCCCTTGTGGACGAGGAGGGTGGCGTCACCACCGTCGTCGAGGATCATGTTCGGGCCGCCGGTGGGGGTGTTCGGCCAGGTCAGCGCCTGCTCGGTGCACCACCAGTACTCCTCCAGGGTCTCGCCCTTCCAGGCGAAGACCGGGATGCCCTGCGGGTTGTCGGGCGTGCCGTTCGGGCCGACGGCGATGGCGGCGGCCGCGTGGTCCTGGGTGGAGAAGATGTTGCAGGAGGCCCAGCGGACCTGCGCGCCGAGGGCGACCAGGGTCTCGATGAGCACGGCGGTCTGGACCGTCATGTGCAGGGAGCCGGTGACGCGGGCGCCGGCGAGCGGCTGCGTCTCGGCGTATTCCTTGCGGATCGCCATCAGGCCGGGCATCTCGTGCTCGGCGAGGGTGATCTCCTTGCGGCCGAACTCGGCCAGCGAGAGGTCGGCGACCTTGAAGTCCTGTCGGTTGTCGACAGTCGTCATTGCGAGCTGCTCCTCGGGATCGGGGCGAGGTGGGTACGGCTGTTCTGCGCGGCGGCGGACACAGGGGTGCCCGAAGAGGACACAAGGCATGTCCGCGTGCGCGCAGCGCAGTCCGTCGGAGGCCCTCTCTCCCTCGGTCGGTCCGCACGGGACCGCCCGACCGCCATCAGCAGCGACGTCTGGCTCCCATCCAAGCTACACCGGTAGGCCCGGGCGTCCCCAGTCCACCTACGAACAGATCGAGCCGACGCGAGGGCGCGGGCCCGCTCAGCGGGTTCACAGACGGCCGCTACCCTCTGCGCGGCGCGGATGTTCCGCGTGGGGAGGGAGTGGCGATGAGCGGGGCGCGAAAGCTCGGCATATGGGCAGGGGTGCTGGGGTCGCTGGGGGTGGTGCTGGCGGTGGTGGCCGCGGTGGCGCTGTGGACCGGCTTCCACGGGAGCACGGTGTCGAGCAGCAGCATGGCGCCGACGTACAAGCGCGGGCAGCAGTTGATGTACGAGCGCGTGAAGGGCACCGAGGTCCGGCGCGGTGATGTGGTGCTCTACTCCGCGCCGGACCGCTACGGCTTCGACGCGCCTGTGATGCAGCGCGTCATCGGTGTGGGCGGCGATCACATCGTGTGCTGCACGGGCCAGGGCCAGAACGAGCGGCTCACCGTCAACGGCAAGCCCCTCGCCGAGCCGTACGTCGCGGACGGCATCGCGGACGGAGTGGGCGCGCGGTACGACGTGAAGGTGCCGAAGGGGCGGCTTTTCATGCTCGGTGATCACCGGACCGATTCGGCGGACTCGCGGTTCTTCGCCTCCGACCACGACGGGACCGTGCCCGTGAGCGCGGTCCGGGGCCGGGTGACGGACGACTACACCGAGCCGGCGGTGCTCGGGGTGGCCGCGCTGGTGGGTCTGGCGCTGGCGCTCACCGGGATCGGGCTCGGGATCGCGGCAGTGGCCGTACGCAAGCGTGTGGTGGTGCCTCCGCCTCCGCCGTGGGCTGTGCAGGTGTGACATGGCCGTGCAGGTTGACGAAGGGGCCCGCCGGGCGTTCGGCGGGCCCTTCCCCCTTCCCCGTACGACGACGCTCGTCGGTGGCGTGCTGTCAGTGGCCGGCGGGGTGCGGGGTGGGACCGCCGGGGGTGGCCTCGCGGTCGGGGCCCTTGGCCGCCTCCGCCTCGCTGTAGATGTCCGGTTCGAGGTAGATCACGCGCGCGATGGGGACGGCCTCGCGGATGCGGGCCTCGGCGGCGTTGATGGCGGAGGCCACCTCGGCGGCGGTGTCGTCGTGCTGTACGGCGATCTTGGCGGCGATCAGCAGTTCCTCGGGGCCGAGGTGGAGCGTGCGCATGTGGATGATGCCGGTGACCGTTTTGCCGTCGACGATGGCGGCCTCGATCTGCTTGACCTCCTCGGTGCCCGCGGACTCGCCGAGCAGCAGGGACTTGGTCTCGGAGGCCAGCACGAGGGCGATCAGGACGAGCAGGACGCCGATGCAGACCGTGCCGATGCCGTCCCAGACGCCGTCGTCGGTGAGCAGGGCGAGGCCGACGCCGCCGAGCGCGAGGACCAGACCGATGAGGGCGCCGAAGTCCTCCAGGAGGACGACGGGCAGCTCGGGTGCCTTGGCGCGGCGGATGAACTGCGCCCAGGACAGCGTGCCCCGCGTTTCGTTCGACTCCTTGATGGCCGTTCTGAAGGAGAAGCCCTCGGCGATGATCGCGAAGGCGAGGACGCCCACCGGCCAGTACCAGTGCTCGATCTGGTGCGGGTGGCGGATCTTCTCGTAGCCCTCGTAGATCGCGAACATGCCGCCCACGGAGAACAGGACGATGGAGACCAGGAAGGCGTAGATGTACCGCTCGCGGCCGTAGCCGAAGGGGTGTTGCGGGGTGGCCTCGCGCTGGGCCTTCTTGCCGCCGATCAGCAGCAGGAACTGGTTCCCGGAGTCGGCGAGCGAGTGGACGCCCTCGGCGAGCATCGACGACGAACCGCTGAACGCGAACGCCACGAACTTCGATGCCGCGATCGCGAGGTTGGCGCCGAGTGCCGCCACGATCGCCCTGGTGCCGCCTGACGCGCTCATGTGTCCGCGTTGTCCCTTCGCCTACGTACCTGCTGCCGGCCGGGCCCTCGCCCGCCGCCTTTGCCCGTCCTTTGCCGGTTGGCCATTCTTGCAGCACCGCCCGGCAACGACCCCTCAGGTATCCACAACCCCGGTCATACGATCACAGTGGCGCGGAAGATCGTGCCCGCTCCGGACACCTCGGCCTTCTCTCCTGCCGCGACGAACACCGACTGGCCGGGCAGAAGTTCGTGTCCGTCCGCCCGCACCGTACCGGCCGTGCAGAGCAGGATCTGCGGCGTGTCGCGGGTGAGGTCGTGGCGGCCGCCGCCCTCGGGCAGGACGTACCGCGACAGCCGGAACTCGTCGATCGGGGTCTCGTAGACCTCCTCACCGTCCGGGGATGCCTCGGGGCGCAGTACGCCCGCATCGCTCGCCTCGAAGCGGACGATGCGCAGGAGTTCGGGGACGTCGACGTGCTTGGGGGTCAGGCCGCAGCGCAGGACGTTGTCGGAGTTGGCCATGATCTCGACGCCGAGGCCGTTCAGATACGCGTGCGGGATGCCCGCGCCGAGGAACAGGGCCTCGCCGGGCTGCAGGCGGACGTGATTGAGGAGCATGGCGGCGAGGACGCCGGGGTCGCCCGGGTAGTGGTGGGCGATGTCCGCGTAGGGGGCGTACGCGCCGCCGAGGCGGGTGCAGGCGGTGGCGGCTGCGGCGACCGTGTGCCGCATCTCCTCCGGGTCGGCGGTGAGGATCGCGGTGAGGACCTCACGCAGGGCGGCGTCCTCGGGGTGGGCGTGCAGCAGGTCGACGTACGGCTTGAGGGAGTCCACGCCGAGGCCGGCCAGCAGGTCGGCCGCCTGGAGCGGTTCGCGGAAGCCGCACAGGCCGTCGAACTCGGTGAGCGCGCAGATCAGTTCGGGCTTGTGGTTGGCGTCCTTGTAGTTGCGGTGCGGGGCGTCGACCGGGATGCCGCGGCGCTCCTCGTCCTCGTAACCCTCCTTGGCCTGCTTCAGGTTGGGGTGCACCTGGAGGGAGAGGGGGGCGCCGGCGGCGAGGATCTTGAGCAGGAAGGGCAGCCGAGGGCCGAACTTGGCGACGGCCGCCGCGCCGAGCTCTTGCTCCGGGTCCGCGTCGACGACCTCGACGAGCGTGCCGCGCTCGGTGCGTGAGGGTGCGCCCGGGTGGGCGCCCATCCACATCTCCGCCTGCGGCTCACCGCTCGGTTCGACGCCGAGGAGGGCGGGGATGGCGGTGGTGGAGCCCCAGGCGTAGGGGCGGATGGTGTTGTCCAGGCGGTCCATGCGGATGCGGTTCCTTCTGCCGGTTCGTGGTGCGGGCGGCTGCCGGTTTCGTGATGTCTGCGGCCGCCGGTTTCGTGGTGCGTACGGTCGCCGGTGTCGTGACGCGTACGGCCGCGGTCGGTCGTGCGCGCGTACGACGGCTTTGTCCGCACGTGGCTCCCGCGTTCGTGCCGCGTTGGCGTGGCGCCCGCGAGTCGGGTGCGTGTGGCGTACGGCGGTCACGGCGTCGGCGTCAAGATCAGGCCCCCGAGGCGAGCGCCAGGTAAACGGCGGCGAAATCCGTGATGGCGATCAGCTCGGCGAGGGTCTCCAGTTCGCCGCCGGCCTCCGGCTCCAGTTCGCTGATCGGCGTGTCATGGCTGAGGGCCAGGTCACGGGCGGCGGGGGCGGCGGAGAGGCCCCCTATGGGACGGTCGCGGAGCAGCACCACGCGCGCGTGCAGGGCGGGCGCCTCCTCGACGCGGTCGCGGAAGAAGTCGTCCGGGTCGGCGCTGGCGGCGAGTGGGCCCGCCAGCAGGGCGCTGTGCGCGGCGAGCGCCTCGGGGAGTTCGGCCACCACGGCGGGGCGGCCGGAGAGTTCGGCGAGGGCGGCCGCGAAACGGCGGCCGGCCGGGCCCGCCGAGACGCCCTCGGTCCATACGACCGGCAGTGCGTCGGCGAGTTCGGCGGCGAGGGTTTTGGCGGGGTTGCTGTAAGTCGCGATGGCGGGCCCGCAGCGCTCGGCGATGTGGTCGAGGCGGTCCGCCACCTTCAGGACGGCCTCCGGCGGCGCGGAGAGCAGACCGGTGCGGTCCATGAGCGCGAGCAAAGGCGTGAGCAGGGCCCACAGGACGCCAGGGGCGGACGCGGCGAGTTCCTGTTCGTCGTTCTCGTACGGGGCGGTCGCCATCGGTACGAAGAAGCCGTGGGCGCCCTCGACCGCTTCGGTGAGCGGGGTGTCGGCGGGGGCGACCGCGACGACGGTGCAGCCCCGGCGGTAGGCGGCGTCGGCGAGCAGCGACAGGCCCGGTTCGGTGCCGTCGGGGGTGGTGATCAGGAGCAGGTCGACCGAACCGGCCCAGCCCGGGAGTTCCCAGCGCAGGGCGCCCGCGGCGGGGGCGACGCCGGTGGGGGCGAGCCGGATGACGGGGCTGCCGGGGCCGGCGAGCGTGCCGAGGAGGTCGGCGGCACAGATGGCGGCGGCGCCGGGGCCCGCGATGAGGACGGCGCGGGGGCGGCCGTCGGGCTTGAGGTCGCCCACGCCTGCCTCGGCGGCGTGCCGCGCGGCCGTGCGGACACGGGCGCCTGCCTCCGCGGCGCCGCGGAGCAGGCCTCGCCGGTCGGCCTCCGCGAGGGCCTCGGGGGCATCGAGCAGCGATTCGTCGAGCATGGGCGGCAGCCTCCGATCGCCGGGGATCTGTGTGTGCGCCGGGGTCGTACGCCCGCCGGGACCTGGTGCGCGGACGGCGGGTCCGGCGTTTCGCGGTGGCGCGGCTCGGCGTTACGCGGGGCGGCGGGCCTCGTCCACGAGCAGCACGGGGATGCCGTCCCGGACGGGGTAGGCCAGGCCGCAGTCGACGCCGGTGCAGATCAGCTCGGACTCCTGCTCCTTGAGCGGGGCGTGGCACGCCGGGCAGGCGAGGATCTCCAGGAGGGCGGCTTCGAGCGGCATGAGGTGTCCCTTCGGGGAACGCGTGTACGTGTGCGCTTGCTTCGGCGTGGGCCTGTGCGGATGTGCCAGGTCAGCGTACCGCCGTGACGAACGGGGTGCCGGGGTTGGGGAAGTCCGGGGCGAACGGCCTCGCGAAGGGGGCGCCGGGCGCCGGGGCTTCGCCTGCGGCGGTGGGGTCAGGGGTGGGTGACGGGTGGGGGTCCGGGGTCGGAGGGCGGGGGCGCCTGGGCGCGGAGAGCGGTCGGAGCTCGGCTCCGGATGAGGGCCGGCGTTCAGGCCTGAGGGGCGGCTGGCGCCCGGGCCCGAAGGGCAGACGGCGCTCGGGCCCAGCTGACGTTGGGCGCCCGGGCCCGGGTGACGGCCAGAGCTCGGCTCCGGACGACGGTCGGCGTTCAGCCTCGAAAGGCCGCCAAAGTTCAAGCCCGGCTGAAACGGTGGGCGCCCGGACCCGGGTGACGGCTGAAGTTCGGGCCACGGGCGACGGCCAGCGCCCGAGCCCGAAGCGCCGCAGGCGCTCAGGCCCGGATGGTGGTGGGCGTCTGGGCCCGGATGGTGGTGGGCGTCTGGGCCCGGATGACGGCTGGAGCTCGGCTCCGGACGACGGTCGACGTTCAGCCCCGAAGGGCGACCGGCGTTCAAGCCCGAAGACGGCCGGGCGCCTAGGCCTCAAGGGCCGCCAGCACCCGGACCCCAAGGACCGCCAGCAGCCCGGCCCGAAGCGCCGCCAACACCCAAACCCGAAAACCCGCCCGCACCCGCCCCCCAAAGGCGCCCGCCGCTCAGCCCCGGATCAGCCCCAGTGCCTCATCCCGGATCTTCGTCATCGTCGCCTCGTCGCGGGCCTCGGTGTTCAGTCTCAGGAGGGGTTCGGTGTTGGAGGGGCGGACGTTGAACCACCAGTCGGTGGAGGTGACGGTGAGGCCGTCCAGTTCGTCGAGGGTGACGTCCTCGCGGGTGGCGTACGCGGACTTGAGGGCGGCCAGGCGGGCGGTCTGGTCGGCGACGGTGGAGTTGATCTCGCCGGAGGCGACGTAGCGGTCGTACTCGGCGGTGAGCGCGGACAACGGGCCGCTCTGGCCGCCGAGGGCCGCGAGGACGTGGAGGGCGGCGAGCATGCCCGTGTCGGCGTTCCAGAAGTCCTTGAAGTAGTAGTGGGCCGAGTGCTCGCCGCCGAAGATCGCGCCCGCGTTCGCCATCTCGGCCTTGATGAAGGAGTGGCCGACGCGGGTGCGGACCGGCGTGCCGCCGTGCTCCCTGACGACCTCGGGGACGGACCACGAGGTGATGAGGTTGTGGATGATCACGCCCTTGCCGCCGTTGCGCGCGAGTTCACGCGCGGCCACCAGTGCCGTGATCGCGGACGGGGACACGGGGTCGCCGTGCTCGTCGACCACGAAGCAGCGGTCCGCGTCGCCGTCGAAGGCGAGGCCGAGGTCGGCGCCCTCCTCGCGGACGCGCTGCTGCAGGTCGACGAGGTTCGCCGGGTCCAGGGGGTTGGCCTCGTGGTTCGGGAACGTGCCGTCGAGCTCGAAGTACATCGGGACGAGGGTCAGGGGCAGGCCCTCGAACACCGTGGGCACGGTGTGGCCGCCCATCCCGTTGCCCGCGTCGACCACGACCTTCAGCGGGCGGACCGAGGTCAGGTCGACCAGGGAGCGGAGGTGGGCCGCGTAGTCCGACAACGTCTCGCGCTGCGTGATCGTTCCCTGCTTCTCGGCCGGCCGCGGAGCCCCCGACTCGGTCCACTGCTCGGCCAGTTCGCGGATCTGCGTGAGCCCGGTGTCCTGGCCCACCGGCGCCGCGCCCGCGCGGCACATCTTGATGCCGTTGTACTGCGCGGGGTTGTGCGAGGCCGTGAACATCGCGCCCGGCAGGTTCAGCGCGCCCGAGGCGTAGTACAGCTGGTCGGTCGAGCACAGGCCGATCTCGGTCACGTCGACGCCCTGTGCGGCTGCCCCGCGCGCGAAGGCACGCGACAGGCCGGGCGACGACGGCCGCATGTCGTGCCCGACGACGATCGCGTCCGCCGCGGTCACCCGGACGAAGGCCGCCCCGAAGAGTTCGGCCAGCGACTCGTCCCACTGGTCCGGGACCACCCCGCGCACGTCGTACGCCTTCACGATCTGTGACAGATCAGCAGCCACGGCCAACCCTCCTGAAAGTCCTGTCGGTCGCCCCAAACTACCCGTACCGGATGCCCGTGCACGGTGTGGACCCTCAGGAGGCGTTCGCGCCGTAACCTCAGGTCAGGGCAGCATCCAGCTGAGGACCGGAGAGCTCTGACCCACCACGATCAGGCACATCACCAGCAACAGGCCCAGGCTCCACGGCAGTACCTTGCGCAGCAGATCGCCCTCGCGTCCCGCCAGCCCCACGGCCGCGCACGCGATGGTGAGGTTCTGCGGCGAGATCATCTTGCCGAGGACGCCGCCCGAACTGTTGGCGGCCGCAAGGAGTTCAGGCGAAAGCCCGGACTCGCGCGCGGCGGTCACCTGGAGGGCGCCGAACAGCGCGTTGGCGGAGGTGTCGGACCCGGAGACGGCCACGCCGAACCAGCCGAGCACCGGCGACAGGAACGCGAGCCCCGCGCCGGCCGCCGCCACGAAGTGGCCGATCGTGCCCGCCTGCCCGGAGAGGTTCATGACATACGCGAGCGCCAGCACGGACGTCACGGTCAGGATCGCGAACCGCAGTTCGTGCACGGTCGCGATCCACTCCTTGACCGCCACGCGCGCGTGCACGCCGAGTACGACCGCCGTGATCAGGCCGGCGATCAGCACGAGCGTGCCGCCCGTCGACACGATCGGCCAGCTGAAGACGTTGCCGCCGACCGGCTTCCCGTCGGGCCCCGCCACGTCCAGGAACGGCCAGTCGTACGTCTGGGTCGTCTTCGCCAGCCAGTCCTTGACCGCCGGGATCTGCGCGACCGAGAAGACGACGACGATCAGCGCGTACGGGGAGTACGCGCGCAGGATCTCGCGCCGCGGGTCCTCCTCGTCCAGTTCCTCGCTGCGCGTGCCGGTCAGCACGGACGCGCGTACGGACTCGGTGGCGGGCACGCGCGCGTGCGGTACGGCGACCAGCGCGGCCGCGCCCACCAGGGAGGCGCAGATGTCGGCGAGTTGGGCGGAGACGTAGTTGGAGGCGGCGAACTGGGCGACGCCGAAGGCGACTCCGCACACCAGGGCGGGCACCCAGGTCTCGCGCAGTCCGCGCCGGCCGTCGACCAGCGCGACCAGGATCAGCGGTACGACGAGGGCGAGCAGCGGGGTCTGACGGCCCACCACGGAGGCGACGTCGTCGAGCGGCAGTCCCGACACCTGCGCGAGGGTGACGACCGGTGTGCCCATCGCGCCGAAGGCGACCGGCGCGGTGTTGGCGACCAGGGAGACCACGGCCGCGCGCACCGGGTCGAAGCCGAGGGCGACGAGCATGACCGAGCAGATCGCGACCGGGGCGCCGAATCCGGCGAGGGCCTCCAGGAGCGCGCCGAAGCAGAACGCGACGACGAGCGCCTGGACCCGTGGGTCGTCGGAGAGGCGTCCGAAGGAGCGGCGCAGGATGTCGAAGTGCCGGGTGCGGACGGTCATCCGGTACACCCACAGGGCGTTGACCACGATCCACAGGATGGGGAAGAGACCGAAGACGGCTCCCTGAACGGCGCTGGAGACCGTCTGGTCGAGCGGCATGCCGTAGGCGAGCCAGGCGACCAGAACGGCCGCCAGAAGCCCCGTCAGGCCCGCCAGATGGGCTTTCATGCGCACTCCGCCGAGCAGCACCAGAACGATCAGCAGGGGCAGGGCGGCGACGAGGGCGGACAGGCCGAGCGAGTCGGCGACGGGTTCCAGTTCCTGGACGTACACGGGAGCCTCCCCGGATTCCGGCATGCGGAAAGCGATTTCCCGCCGGTACGGAATGGTCGTGTCCGCGACAAGGAGGCGTCAATGCCCGTGCACCACTGAGCGAAAGATGCACGGAACGCACACGAGAACGGGGTGGACGCCCTGGAACGAACGTCAGTTGTCGGGCGAGCGCAGCACGCGGAGGTGTCCGCGCCGCGCGACCTCCATCGGGTCCGTCGACCGCCCTCCGCCGCCGGCGCCCGCCGCGCGCTCCTGCGGACGGGCCGCCTCACGCACCGCGTTGGCAAGCGCTTCCAGGTCGTCGCCGCTCGGGCGGGCCGGAGCGGAGCCGTCCAGCAGCCGGACGACCTCCCAGCCGCGCGGGGCCGTGAGGCGCTCGGAGTGCTCGGCGCACAGGTCGTAGCAGTGGGGTTCGGCGTAGGTGGCGAGCGGGCCGAGGACCGCGGTCGAGTCGGCGTAGACGTACGTCAGCGTCGCGACGGCGGGACGGCCGCAAGCGGTGCGCGAACAGCGACGTACAGGGCTCACGACGTTGGACGGTACCGCACTCTTGAGCGGGCCGCGACGACTCTCCCCCAGGTCACTCCACCGTGTCGTGGTGTGAAACACCCCACGCCCCTCCGCGGGCCCTCTCGGCTGACCTGCACGAACGATCATTCACAGGACGAAGTGCACCCCCTCTCTCGATCAACACTCCGTACAAACACCGTCATTTGCATCGAGATCACCGGTCCGGCAGAGATACGGAATCGAGCCCAATCTTGGCCGGAATGGTCATCCTGTGACATGTGGTTCCGAGGGGGCCGGGCAGCCCGGCACACCGCGCGGAGCGCGGCGTGCGGTCGCGGCGAGGACTACGCTTCGTCAGTGATGGACAACCCCGTACCGCACCGTGTCGCCGGCCCCGGGCCCCGCCGTCGTGATCGCCACGGCCGGGGCATGCGCGGCCCCATCGCGCCGCCCCAGGTACCGCTCTCCGCGAGCCGTGCCGACGCGTTCGCGGACCTGGTGCAGGACTCCGTGGAGCGGCTGGAACGGCGGTGGCCGCAGCTCGCCGACATCGATTTCCTCGTCCTCGAGGTGCCGCGTCTGGACGGGCCCGGCCAGACCTGGAACGACGAGGCAGTCCCGCTGGGCGGCACGATTCCCTCCAGGGAGGGACGACCGGCCAGGGTGGTCGTGTACCGGCGCCCCGTGGAGATCCGCACCAAGGGCCGCGACGAGCGGGCGGCGCTGGTGCACGAGGTCGTCGTCGAGCAGGTGGCCGAGCTGCTCGGGCTGACCCCGGAGACGGTGGATCCGCGCTACGGCGAGGAATGAGCGCCGCTCGTCGTCTCCGTCTTCGTCCGTCTCCGTCCGCCGGTGCGGCCACCGGCGGATCCGGCTACTTCTGCAGCACCGACAGGTCCTGGTCCGCCTGCGGCACCGCCACCGTCCCGCGGTCGTCCGGCAGGGTCTGGACGGTGAAGCCCGGAACGCCCTCCTCCGTGGCCGCGAGGGTGCGCGCGGCGTAGACCGGGCCGCCGGAGAGTGTCTCGACCGTCAGGGCGTAGGTGCCCTTCAGACCGCTCGGGGCGGGGGCCTGGATGTCCTGGGTGGTGCCCGCCTTGATCGTGTACGTCTTGGACGCTACCGTGCCGCCCCCGCTGCCCGCGGAGGCGGTGACCTTGATGCGGGAGGTGCGGGTGGGCGCGGCCACGGACAGGGTCGAGCCCTTGCCGCTGTTGTCGGCGGCCGTGGCGCGCGTGCCGACCGGGCCGGTGGCCGGGATGAACGCCGTCTCCTGCTTGTCGCCCTTGCCCCGCACGACCCGCAGGGCCGCGACGACCGGCACGGAGTCGTCGGTGGGCGTCAGGACCAGGGAGCCCGCCTCGCCGCGCGTGACGGCACCGAGGTCGACGGCGCTGGTCATGCCCGCCTTCACATGCAGCGTCTCGTTCCCGGCGGGTGTGATCCGGCCGGACGGCGAGGCGAGCCGCACCTTCAGGTCGGCGTCCGCGTCACCGGGGGTGAAGGCGATCAGGCGCACGGACGTGGCGTCCTTGGGGATACCGGGCAGAACGAGGCTGCCCGCCGGGTCCGTGGACGCGGCCAGCCAGTCGCCGCCGAGCTTGTCGTCGAGGGCTTGCACGGCGGCGCCCACCCGTCCGCTGCGCACGTTCACGTGCACGGTGAGGTTGGTCTGCTTCTCGTCCGTGAGCGTCGACAGCAGGACCGGGTCGGTGGAGTGGGGCGCGACGGTGATGCCCTCCCCCACCGTCGACTCGATGGTGCCGTCCTTGCCATAGAGCTCGATGTCGACGACGGCGGCGGAGTCGTCCGGGTTGGTCAGATGGACGTAGTCGGTGCGGCCGGTGTCCGTGCTGGCGCCCGGGAACCAGAACTCCGTGTCCGGTGCGGTGCAGTTGACGCCCTGGAGGCCGCGCCCGGTGCCCGCGGCGACCTCGGTGGTCTCCTGCACCGTCCAGCCGGGCGCGAAGCCGCCCTCGGCCGTGCCGATGAACGCCGGCGTGTCCGAACCGGAGGAGTCGCCCGTGACGGGCTTGCCGGGCCCCTTCGGCGTCAGGACCGGCTTGACGACCTTGTCCTTGCTGCCGCTCTTGCCGCTCTTCTTGTCGCCGCCCTTGCCGTCCTTGTTCGCGTCCTTCTTGCCGCCCGACGTGCCGCTGTCGCCGGAACCGTCCGCCGACTCCTCGGCCGCGGACCGCAGTTCGCCCTTGCCCCCGCTCCCCGCACCCTTCGTGACAGGCGTGTACGAGGTGTACGACGTGTCGGCGAGGTCGGAGGTGCTGGGCACCGGGCAGAGCAGGCTGGTGCGCTCCACGGGCAGTTCGGCGGCCGCCTGGGCGGTGTGCGCGCCGGAGTCGCCGGGCGCGGTCAGCGCGGCGAGGCCCGTGACGGCGACGAGCGCGGTGGCGCCCGCGATCAGGGAGAGGGTGGTGCGGTTCACTGCTGACTCCCGTCGGGGCGCTCAGGGGTGTGCGGTTGCTGCTGCGCCGGGTCGTACGCCGGGTCGTAGCCCTGCTGCTGGTACGACGGGTCGTAGGCGCTCTGGTCGTACGTCCCCTGGGGAGCGTTGCCGTAGCCGTACGGGTCGTACTGGCCGCTCTGGTACGGGTCCGCCTGGTACGTCTGGTCGTACGCGCCCTGCTGGTACTGCTGCGCGTCCTGGTACTGCTCGTCGTAGCCGTTGTACTGGGCTCCCGCATAACTCGCCGGGTCCCACTCGTCGTACGCCGGCTGCTGCGGGACGGCTGCCGGTGGCTCCTCCTGCGGAGGGGGCGGGAAGTCCTCGCCGGGGACGGCCTCTTCGGCCTCGGCCTGGGCGCGCAGACGGCGGGCCCTGCGGCCCTCGCCGGCCACGGCCTGGGCGGGGACCGCAGGCTCCTCGGGGAGGTCGTCGTCGATGTCGCGGCGCCGGCCGGGAAGGGCCATGACGACCAGGACCACGGCGAGGAAGCCCTGCAGCCACAGCCATGCGGTGTGGGTGATCGGGTCGTCGTAGGTGACGTCCAGCGTGCCGCCGGAGGAGGGCAGTTCGAAGCCCTGCGCCCAGCCGTCGACCGTCGTACGGGTGAGGGCCCTGCCGTCGAGCGTGGCCGTCCAGCCGTCCGCGGCGGTGTCGGCCAGACGCAGGACGCGGCCGTCCGAACCGGCCGGGACCGTGGTGTGGATCTCGACGGGTCCGGCGGCGACCGGCACCGCCGCACCGGAGCCGTTGGCGGGCACGATGGTGGCGCGCGCGACCTCCTGGTCGACCCGCCACAGCGCGCTGCCGCCCTGCTGGCTCAGCCGGGTGAGGCCGGGGGTGGCGTCCAGCACGCGCGTGACCTCGCGGGGCGCGCCCTTGTGGACGAGGACGTACCGGACGGCGAACTTGCCCAGCTGGTCGGCCTGGTCGGCGCCGGAGCCCGCCACCAGGTTGGCGACGACCTTGTCGAGCTTGGCGTTCTCGCCCTCGGCCGCGGCGCTCTCGGCGTCGCCGAGACGGGCGCCGGAGCCGCGCACCAGTGAGTATCCGACGCGGGCCGTGGAGTCGCTGTCGAGCACGAGCGTGCGGGCCTGGTCGCGGGTGCCGCTCTCCTCGGCGACGAACGCGGGCACCTGCACCGGGTCCTGCCGCTCGACGGGCCCGTCGGCGCCGCGGATCATCCAGCCGACGGCGATGACCAGCGGGCCCGCGACCGCGGCGAAGGCGATCAGCGCGGCCACCGGCTGGCGCCAGCCGAAGCTCTGCTCGGCCACGCGCGTGCGTGCGCCGTCGGCGCCGAGGACGGCGGCGGCCAGCAGGGCGAGTCCGTAGACGAGGGTGGCCGGGCCCGCCCACGTCGACTGGTTGGACAGGACCGCGAAGACGAGGCCCACCAGGGCGACCGCCCAGGCGGCCCAGATGCCGAACTGGCGCTCCGAGCGCAGCAGTGCGGCCAGTGCGGCCAGGACGATGCCGATGAGCATCACTCCGCTGACCGTGCCCGGCCCGCCGGGGCTGACGCCGAGCAGGTCGAGGGCGGAGGCGGCCGACGAGCCGTACTCCAGCCCGGCCTCCTTGAAGAAGCCGAACGGGAGCAGCGACAGCGACCAGGGCGCCAGGACCAGCAGCGGGGTGCCGAACTGGGCCAGCAGCCGCAGGCCGTGGGCGGAGAGGTCGGTGCGGCGCAGCACCAGCAGCGCGACGCCGAGGACCAGCGCGATCGGCCAGACGATGGGCGTGAACGCCGTGGCGATCGTCAGCAGCAGTGCGTACGCCCAGGTGGCGCGCCAACTGCCGCGCGCGCCCTGGCCGTTCGTCAGCCCGGCGGCGGCGACGCCCGCGCGCGCCATGAGCGGCAGCAGGACGGCCAGGACCGCCGTGCCGATGCGGCCGCCCGCGAGGGCGCCCGTGGCGGCGGGCAGGAAGGCGTAGACGACGGCCGCCCACGCGCGCAGCAGGCGCGATTCGACGAGCGGGCGGGAGACGAAGTACGCGGCGACGCCCGCCAGCGGCACGGAGCCCACGAGCAGGACCGTGACCGCGAGCCCGGTCGAGCCGAACAGCACGGAGGACAGCAGCGCCACGATCGCCAGATACGGCGGCGCCGAGGGGGTGCCGCCCGCGCCGACGGCGTGCCAGGCGTCGCCGTAGCGCGACCACAGGTCGCCGGCGTCGGCCGGGGCGGGCAGCAGGGCGCCGCCCGCGAGCGCGCCGCCGCCGAGCAGTTGCCGGCAGGCGACCAGCGAGACGAACAGCAGCACCAGGAAGAGCATCGGGCCGGGCTTGCGGCCGATCCGCTTGAGGCGGGCGAACTGCTCGATCTCCAGGAAGTCGGCGTCGTCGCCGCCGGGCCCGGACTCGACCGCGCCGCCGTGCCGCCCGGCGCCGGTGGTCACCTCGGGGTCGGAGCGGCCGCCGAGATTGCCCGCGACCTGCTCGACGGTGGCCCGCACGGTCGCCCCCGGCGGCGGGAACAGGGCGCGCAGCTCGTCCTTGTCGATCTGGGGGCGGCCACGCATGCGCCGGCCTGCGATGATCCGCTCGGGCCGCAGCAGGGTGCCCAGCAGACCGCGGATCTCGTCGACGGCCTGCCCCGGGACCTTGCCGACGAGGTAGGCGAGGGTGCGCAGGAGCGTGCCGATCACCAGCCGCAGCAGCACCCAGGGCAGCACGGCCGTACGCGCGTTCACCAGAAGAGTGTGGACGGCGCCGGCCTTGTCGACCTTGTGCGGGGAGGCGGCGGTGCGGCCCACGCAGTCGACGGTGCGGCGCTCGCGGGAGGCGGCCTCCGCGTGCCGTACGACCGCGTCCGGGGCGATCAGGACGCGATGGCCCGCGGCGTGGGCGCGCCAGCACAGGTCGACGTCGTCGCGCATGAGAGGCAGCCGGCGGTCGAAGCCGCCCAGCTGTTCGAAGACGTCGCGGCGAATCAGCATGCCGGCGGTGGACACCGAGAGCACGGTCCGGACGTGGTCGTGCTGTCCCTGGTCCTGCTCCCGGCGGTCCAGCCCGGTCCAGCGGCGGCCGGAGTTGGCGATGCTGACGCCGACCTCCAGGAGCTGGCGGCGGTCGTACCAGCCGCGGAGCTTGGGGCCGACCACGGCCACGTCGTCGCGGCCGAGCTCCATCTCGTTGTCCACGACGCGCAGCAGCTGGGCCAGCGCGTCGGGTTCGGGGGCGCAGTCGTCGTGCAGCAGCCAGAGCCATTGGACCGGCTCGCCGTACGGCAGTTCCGGCAGGTCGTAGGCGTCGTCGCGCCAGCTGCGCGTCACCGGGTCCCAGCCGCTCGGCCGCTTGAGGTAGGGCAGCTCCTCGGGGGTGAGGACGGGGGCGGTGCGGGCGGCTTCCTCGACGGCCTGGCCGAAGCCGGTGCGCCGGGCGAGGTGCAGGACGCGGTCGGCACCGAGGGCGTCGGCGACCAGCTGGGCGGAGTCGTCCGCACTGCCGGTGTCGGCCGCCATGGCGGCCTGGACGGGACGCTCCTGGCCGAGCAGCCCGGCGAGCGCGTCGGGCAGCCAGCGGGCGCCGTCGTGGGAGACGACCACCGCCGTCACCACGTGACGCGGAAACTCTGGTGCGGCAGCGAGACCTTGCTGGGCTGCCGAGTGGCTGTGCACGGACATCGAGGTACGGGCCCCGGTTCGATGGACTGCGGTGGACGCCTGTGCCCCCTGGGGGCAGCGAGGCGTCTCGGACGAGCGACCACACTATCGGCTGGGCATGACGGCGGCCCGCCGCCTGTGGATAACCCACCTGCGACGGGCCGTTCGGATCGATCGGGACGATACGTGGTTCAGACGGCGGCCTTTTTCAGGCGCCGTCGCTCCCGCTCGGACAAACCGCCCCAGATGCCGAATCGCTCGTCGTTGGCGAGGGCGTACTCGAGGCACTCGGAGCGGACCTCACAGGCGAGGCAGACCTTCTTGGCCTCGCGGGTGGAGCCGCCCTTCTCGGGGAAAAAGGACTCGGGGTCGGTCTGGGCGCACAGCGCGCGCTCCTGCCAGCCGAGTTCCTCGTCCGCGTCGTCGACCAGCAGTTGCTGCACCAGCTCGGTCATGTGCGCCCCTCGTCTGTCTTTCGCGTCCCCGTGATGTGGCCGTTACCGATCCCGGCTGAACGACACGAGTGAAATTACAAGTGTGCTGCTCCGGGCGAGTCAAGCCGAGATCTGCTATTGGGCCCCTTATTCACTCTGCGGAACCAAGGCCATGCGGAAAGTGTTCAAATCGGCATAAACCTTGACACGCAGAAAGGGCCCGGAAGGGCCTCCGGCTCCGCGCAGAGCCTGTACGGGGAAGGACGCCCGTAGATCCGATCTCGTTCCACGCGCCCCTCGATGCAAACCGGATCACATTCGGATCACGGGATCGCAACGAGGTTTGTGCGCCCGGTTGTGCGCCATGTGTCCCGGGTGGCCCGTGCACAAACCTTTCGCCTCGCAGATGAACCGGATGGGGTGAACCGGGTCCCACATACCGGGCGCCGAGTTGACACTCGAGGTGTGACCCGGTGTTCTTGTGGGCATGCTCGCGAACTCGGCACTCACCTCGACCCGCACGACCGGGTCCCTCGGTGCTGCCCCCGCTCGCTGTAGCTGTTGTTGCTGTTCCAGCTGTTGAGCCGAACCCGCTCCGGCTGCCTCTGAGTCCGTCCCGACTCGGCTGCTGTTCCCTTTCCCGACGCCCGACCAGGGCATCTGCCGCCCGCCACGGGCGGACGAACCGCGACCCCAGCCAGCCCCACTCTTCGCCGAGGAACCACCGCACTTCATGAACAGCGACAACGACCTCCAGATCGCCGGCGACATCCTCGAAGTCCAGCATCTGCTGCAGCCCGCGCGCGAGCACCCGGCCACCGTCGCCGAGTTCGCGGGCCTCGCGCGCTCCATCGCCGCCGATCGCACGCAGTGGGAGCACCTCGTCGAGTACGACGCCACGACGCGCTGGTACCACCGGCTGCGCACCGGGCCCGGCTACGAGGTGTGGCTGCTGTCCTGGGTGCCGGGCCAGGGCAGCGGACGGCACGACCACGGGCGTTCCTCCGGTGTGCTGACCGTCCTGGAGGGCACGCTGACCGAGCGGACCGGACGCGGCACGCGCGCGCTGGGCGCGGGCGCGCAGCGGGTGTTCGCGCCGGGGTACGTGCACGAGGTGGTCAACGACGCGCTGGAGCCGGCGGTCAGTCTGCACGTCTACTACCCCGGGCTCACGGAGATGCCGATGCACTCCGCGTGCACGGCCGCGGCGGCGCCGCACGACGAGGTCGGCGCTGCAACCGGCTGACGCATTGTCGTACCCGCCTGCAAGACTTGCCCCATGCGCATCGTGGTTCTGGCAGGCGGCATCGGTGGTGCCCGGTTCCTGCGCGGTCTGAAGCAGGCCGCGCCGGACGCGGACATCACCGTCATCGGCAACACCGGGGACGACATCCACCTCTTCGGGCTGAAGATCTGCCCGGACCTCGACACGGTGATGTACACGCTCGGCGGCGGCATCAACGAAGAACAGGGCTGGGGGCGCGCCGAGGAGACCTTCCACCTCAAGGAGGAGCTCGCGGCCTACGGCGTGGGCCCGGAGTGGTTCGGCCTCGGCGACCGGGACTTCGCCACGCACATCGTGCGGACGCAGATGATCGGCGCCGGCTATCCGCTCAGCGCGGTGACCGAGGCGCTGTGCGACCGGTGGCAGCCGGGCGTGCGGCTGATCCCCATGACGGACGACCGGGTCGAGACGCATGTGGCCGTTCAGGTCGACGGCGAGCGCAAGGCGGTGCACTTCCAGGAGTACTGGGTGCGGCTGCGCGCCTCGGTGCCGGCCGAGGCGGTCCTGCCCGTCGGGGCCGACCAGGCGAAGCCGGCGCCGGGTGTGCTGGAGGCCATCGCCGAGGCGGACCTGGTGCTGTTCCCGCCGTCGAACCCGGTCGTGTCGATCGGCACGATCCTCGCCGTGCCCGGCATCCGCGAGGCGATCGCCGACGCCGGTGTGCCGGTCGTCGGCCTCTCCCCCATCGTCGGGGACGCGCCCGTGCGCGGGATGGCCGACAAGGTGCTCGCGGTGGTCGGCGTGGAGTCGACGGCCGCGGCGGTCGCCGAGCACTACGGCTCGGGGCTGCTCGACGGCTGGCTCGTCGACACCGTGGACGCATCCGTGGTGGAGCGGGTCGAGAGCGCCGGAATCCGCTGCCGTGCCGTACCCCTGATGATGACCGACCTCGACGCCACCACCCGCATGGCGCAGGAGGCGCTGACGCTGGCGCGGGAGGTGCGGACGTCTTGAGCAACAGCACTTCCGGGGGCGCCGGGGACGCCCGCGACACGTCCGGTTTCCGCGTCTGGGCCGTGCCCGGGCTGCCCGAGGTCGCCCCGGGCGACGACGTCGCCAAGCTGATCGCCGCCGCCGAGCCCGCTCTGGCCGACGGGGACGTCGTGCTCGTCACGTCGAAGATCGTGTCCAAGGCGGAGGGGCGGATCGTCGCGGCGGACGACCGGGAGGCCGCCATCGAGGCGGAGAGCGTGCGGGTCGTGGCCCGGCGCGGGACGCTGCGGATCGTCGAGAACCGTCAGGGGCTGGTGATGGCCGCGGCCGGTGTCGACGCCTCCAACACCCCTTCCGGCACGGTTCTGTTGCTGCCCGAGGACCCGGACGCCTCGGCCCGGGCGATCCGGGACGGACTGCGCGCCGCCCTCGGTGTCGAGGTCGGCGTCGTGGTCACCGACACCTTCGGGCGCCCCTGGCGCTCGGGACTCACGGACGTCGCGATCGGTGCCGCCGGTGTGCGGGTGCTCGACGATCTGCGCGGCGGCACGGACGCGTACGGCAATCCGCTCAGCGCGACGGTCGTGGCGACAGCGGACGAGCTGGCCGCCGCGGGCGACCTGGTCAAGGGCAAGGCCGCCGGCCTTCCGGTCGCCGTGGTGCGCGGGCTGACGCACGTGGTGGCCGAGGACGACGGGCAGGGGGCGCGGGCCATGGTGCGCGGCGGACGGGACGACATGTTCCGGCTCGGGACCTCCGAGGCCATCCGTACGGCGGTGACACAACGCCGCACCGTGCGGGCCTTCACCGGCGAACCGGTCGACCCCGGTGCCGTACGGCGGGCGGTCGCCGCGGCCGTGACGGCTCCGGCGCCGCACCACACCACGCCGTGGCGGTTCGTGCTGCTGGAGTCCGAGGAGGCGCGGACCCGGCTGCTCGACGCCATGCGTGACGCGTGGATCGCCGATCTGCGCCGGGACGGCAAGAGCGAGGAGTCCATCGCCAAGCGGGTGCGCCGCGGCGACGTCCTGCGCAACGCGCCGTATCTGGTGGTGCCGTGTCTCGTCATGGACGGCTCGCACACGTACGGAGACCCGCGGCGCGACGGCGCCGAGCGGGAGATGTTCGTGGTCGCCGCGGGCGCCGGCGTGCAGAACTTCCTGGTCGCGCTGGCCGGGGAGCGGCTGGGCTCCGCATGGGTGTCGTCCACGATGTTCTGCCGCGACGTCGTGCGCGAGGTGCTGGGGCTGCCGCAGAACTGGGATCCGATGGGCGCCGTGGCGGTCGGGCATCCGGCCGAGGAACCGCGGCCCAGGCCCGAGCGGGACGCGGGCAGCTTCATAGAGGTCCGGTGAGGCACGCACGCGTGCGCCTACTCTCGTAGGGCCCGCCCTGTGCCCCACAGGGTTCCTCTCGTCTCCCGGGACTTCATTCATGGCAGGACGGTTCGCTCCGCGGCCCACCCGTACGACCGTGCGCGGTGGGCAGGTCGCCGTGCCCGCGCGCGGTGCGGTGCCGCGGCAGAGCGCGGCGCCGGGGCGGGTGCGGACGGTGGTGCCCGAGGGGCCGCTCGACCTCGGACTCGTGCTCGGGCCGCTGCGGCGCGGGTCGGGCGATCCGACGTTCCGGGCGACGCCCGACGGTTCGGTGTGGCGGGCGAGCCTCACCCCGGCGGGGCCGGGGACGCTGCGGGTCTTCACGAAAGGCACCGTCGTACGCGGCGAGGCCTGGGGCCCGGGGGCCGAGTGGCTGCTGGAGCAGCTGCCCGACCTGCTCGGGGCCGCGGACGAACCGGACGCCTTCGCGCCCCGGCACCGGCTGCTGGCACTCACCCGCCACCGGCGGCCCGGACTGCGGCTGACGCGCACCGGGCTGGTGCTGGAGTCGCTGATCCCCTCGGTCCTGGAGCAGAAGGTCACGACCGTCGAGGCGTACCAGGCGTGGCGGCTGCTGGTGCGCAAGTACGGCGAGCCGGCGCCGGGGCCCGCGGCCGACGGCCGGCTGTGGGTGATGCCGGCCCCGCGGACCTGGGCGCTGATCCCCTCGTGGGAGTGGCACCGGGCCGGGGTCGACAACAAGCGGGCCTCGACCATCCTGCGGGCCGTGCGGGTCGCCGCGCGGCTGGAGGAGGCGGTCGGGATGGAACCGGCGGCCGCGCAGGCGCGGTTGGAACTCGTGCCGGGCATCGGCCCGTGGACGTCGGCGGAGACCGTGCAGCGCAGCCATGGCGCGCCGGACGCCGTGACCGTCGGGGACCTGCATCTGCCGGGCATCGTCGGGTGGGCGCTGGCCGGGGACCGGGACGCGGACGACGCCGCGATGCTGGAGCTGCTGGAGCCGTACGCCGGGCAGCGGCATCGCGCGGCCCGGCTGATCCTGCTCAGCGGCCGTACGCCGCCCCGGCGGGCACCGCGGATGCCGAAGGGCGACATCGGCCGCCTCTGACACCGCGAACGGGTCGGCCCGCGTCCCGTTCGGCGAACGGGGGCGCCGCGCGTGTGAGACCCGGGGCGCCCCCTGGAGCGTGGCTACTGGTCCGACGAGAAGCGCACCGAGCCCGCCGGGATCCGGGCGTCGCACCACACCCGTACGCCGTCGCGCAGTTCGTTGTCGGCGCCGACGACCGCGCCGTCGCCGATGACCGTTCCGGTCAGGACGGAGCGCTCGCCCACGCGGGCGCGGGTGCCGATCAGGGAGTCGGTGATGACGGCGCCCGGTTCGATGACGGCGCCGGGCAGGATCGTCGAGCCGAAGACCCGGGCGCCCTCCGCGACGAAGGCGCCCTCGCCCACCACCGTGCCGCCCGTGAGCTTGGCGTCGGGTGCGACCCGTGCCGTCGGCAGCACCAGCCGGTCGCCGCAGCGGCCGGGGACCGCCGGCGACGGGGCGCGGCCGAGCACGAGGTCGGCGGAGCCGCGGACGAAGGCCGCCGGGGTGCCGAGGTCCAGCCAGTACGTCGAGTCGACCATGCCCTGCAGATGGGCTCCGGCCGCGAGCAGGCCGGGGAAGGTCTCCCGCTCCACCGAGACCGGCCGGCCCACCGGGATCGCGTCGATGACCGAGCGGCGGAAGACGTAGGCGCCCGCGTTGATCTGGTCGGTGACGATCTCCTCGGGGGTCTGCGGCTTCTCCAGGAAGGCCAGGACGCGGCCCGTCTCGTCGGTGGGGACCAGGCCGTAGGCGCGCGGGTCGGTGACCTTGGTCAGGTGCAGGGAGACGTCGGCGCCGCTCTCGGCGTGGGTGTCGACCAGGGCGCGGATGTTCAGCCCGGTCAGGATGTCGCCGTTGAAGATCAGGACCGGTTCGTCGGGGCCCGAGTGCAGCCGGGAGGCGACATTGCGGATGGCGCCGCCCGTGCCGAGGGGCTCCTCCTCCGTGACGTACTCGAGGTGGAGGCCCAGGGCCGAACCGTCGCCGAAGTAGGGCTCGAAGACCTCGGCCAGATAGGACGTGGCCAGGACGATGTGCTCCACGCCCGCGGCTCTGGCTCTCGCCAGCTGGTGTGTGAGGAACGGGACGCCGGCCGCCCGGACCATCGGCTTCGGCGTGTGGACCGTGAGGGGCCGCAGCCGGGTGCCCTTGCCGCCGACCAGGAGGATCGCTTCTGTCACCTGTCGTCTCTGCTTCCTGCCGGGACCGGCCGAACTGTCTTTCGGCCGGCCAGTGTATGCAGATCGTTGTGCGGCGCCTTCGACGGCCGTGCGGTGTGGTGCGGTTCCACCCGGCGTCCCCCGATGGCATGAATGCGTCCTCCGTCCGGCCCCTCCCCGTCGCCCGGTGCGGCCCTAACGGCCCTGGTAGCGGGCCGCGGTGGAGCGAGCCGTGCCGAGTTTGCGGTAGAGCTGCGTGCCCGGGCAGGCCGTGGCGAAGCCGTCACGGTGGCCGGAGATCACATTCAGACGTACGTTCTTTCCCTTTCGGTAGAGATTGCCACCCCCCGACTTCAGATATGTCTTTCCACGCGGATTCGCACCGTAGAGGCCGAGTTTCCAGGCCGTGAGCCGCGAGATGGCCTTCAGCGCGGCCGCGGGCGGCTTGTGGGAGCCGAAGCTGCCGAGGACGGCGACTCCCATGCTGTTGGTGTTGAACCCGAGGGTGTGGGCGCCGAGGACCGCCTTCGCGACTCCCCCGGCGCGCCCCTCGTAGATGTTGCCGCACTTGTCGACGAGGAAGTTGTAGCCGATGTCGCGCCAGCCCATGCTCTTGACGTGGTAGCGGTAGATACCGCGGATGACGGAGGCGGCCTGCGAGCAGCGGTATCCGTTGCCGGTCGACGTGTGGTGGACGAACGCCACCTTGACCTTCTTCGTGTAGACGAAGCCCCTCTCGCGCAGCTTCTCGTTCGCGCCCCAGCCGCGGCGCGTGATGATGCGGGGCCTCGGCCCGATGTGCGGCTTGGCCCGCTGACTCGCCGTCAGGTCGGTACCGGGCAGGGTCTGTAGCTCCCGTTCGGTCGCACTCAGGCTCAGCTCGGGGATCGCGGTGGCGCCGAGCGGGGCGAGGCCCGCGTTGGCGGCGGTGGCGGCCAGCTCCTCGGCCGACTCGGTGCCGAGGGCGCCGGTGCGCGGGGCGCCGGCC
>NZ_JAFJSY010000011.1 GCF_019857225.1 Streptomyces plumbidurans | reverse complement strand
CGCGGGCGCGGGCGCGGCGGCGCTCGTCGGCGGCGGGGCGCTGCTGGTGGCGGCCTCGCTGCTGTGGCACGGAGCGGCGGCGCGGGGCACGTTCGTGCAGCTCACGGAGGGCTGGTCGGGCCGTTTCGCCGTACTGCTGCTGTGCGCGTCGCTGGTGCCGAACGCGGCGGTGTGGGCAGCGGCGTACGCCCTGGGACCGGGGTTCGCCCTGGGTGCGGGGCATGTGGTGGGACCGCTGTCCTCGGCTCCGGCTCCGCTGCTGCCGCCGTTTCCGCTGCTGGCCGCGGTGCCGGACGCCGGACCCGGACAGTGGGTGAACTGGGCCGCGGCGCTGGTGCCGCCGGCCGCCGCCCTGACCGTGGGGTGGTTCGTGGGCCGGGCGCAGTCTCCCGGCTCGGCGCACACCGCCGGGACCGCCGCGCTGGCGGCGCTGCTGTGCGCCGTCGCCACGGCCGTGCTCACGGGCCTCGCGGGCGGCCCGCTCGGGGTCGCCGAGCTGGCCCGGTTCGGGCCGGTGTGGTGGCAGACGGGGCTCGCGGCGCTGGCCTGGACGGCGCTGCTCGCGGTTCCCACGGCGGTACTACGACGGGCCTGGCTGTGCCGCACGCGCCGCCTGGCCGCCGAGAAGAGCAGGACGAAAAAGACCCTGGAGCTGCGGGTCACGAACCCGAGGACGGGAGGGCCGAACACGATGGAACCGAAGACGGTGGAACCGAATACGGCGAAGCCGAGGAGCCTGGAGCCGAAGGTGAACGGGCCGACATCGGCAGAGCCGGGGGTGATGCCCCCCGCGCCCGGAGGCCTGATCCGGCGGACGGTCGCGTCGGTCGCCGCGTGGTTCGGGTTCCAGCAGGGCCCGGGCGGTGCGGACCCGGCACCGGCGCCGACCCCCGCGAAGCCGCCGTCCGTCCCCTACGACGAGGGTGACGTCTACGGTCCGCTGAGCGAGAAGGACGGCTCCGCCTACGATTTCCTGCCCGCCGAGCCGCTGCCCGCACCCCCGGCTCCCCACCGCGACGACCTCACGCACGAGGCCCGCTGGGCGGCACTGGAGGCGCGCTGGGCGGAACTGAAGAGCGAGCCGGTCCTGCCCAGAACGGGCGACCTGCCCAGGACACCGGACCTGCCGAAGACACCGGACGCGCTCGAGTCACCGCAGAAGCCGACCACACCGGACGCGCTGAAGGCACCGCAGAAGCCGGCCACCCCCGACGCCCCCGACGAGCCGTGACCCCCGCCCGGCGCCGCCTCGTCAGTCGTTGGCGCCGAGCATTCCGCGCAGCTCCTTCGGCAGCAGGTCGCTGCAGGACTGCTTCGCCTGGTTGGTCAGGGCGTCGTTCGTGCAGGAGTAGTAGTCGCTGTAGACCAGCCGGGCCGTGAACGCCGCGGCGACCAGGGCGATGGCCAGAGTGGCCGTCACCAGGCCGGTCACCGCCGCCGTCGTCTGGGGCCGGCCCGGCGGCTCCGCCGCGCGCTGGGGTGCGGAGGACCGGGCGCGCAGCGAACTCACGCCCCAGTACAGGGCGAGCGCACCCAGCAGCAGTGCCACGTACGGCCAGTTGAACAGGGCGAAGAAGAAGGCCCACATGCCGCACAGCAGGGCGTAGCGCGCGCGGCGCTGGGCGGGGTCCGTCGGGTCCCAGCGCATGTCCGGGCCCGGAGTGTTCCCGCCCTGGCCCTCGGGGCCGGGCTGCGGACTGCCGGGCCGCTGCCCGAAGCCGCCGGGGGAGCGGCCCGGCTGGCGGTCGCTCCACTGGCTGCCCCAGGGAGAGCTGCCGCCGTCGGAACCCTCGCCGCCCTCGCCGTCGGCCGGGCGACGCGGCTGCCACGGGCGGTCCGGCGCCCCCTCGGGCGGCGGGGCGAAGGGGTTGTCCTTGTCGTCGTCCCGTCCGTCCCGCCCCTCGGCGCCCGTGCCGCCGTTCTTCCGGTCGGAGGGCGCGTCCGGCGGTGAGGCGGGGCGCTCGCGCAGCAGCACGCCGCGGCGCTCCCCTCCCTGCAACGGCTGCGGGGGGAGCGTGAGGAGTCGCAGGCTGCGGTCCGGCATCAAGTGAGCGTCTTCCCCTAGGTGATACGGCTGCGATCAGGCCTTCGTACGGCTGTCTCGGGTGAGTCTTCCCCTGGGAAACGCACCGCACGACGACCGCGTTCCCGACCGGGACTCTCCCAGACGCTACCTTCCGGCCACGCCCCCGTCCCGTGGGGGCCGTGCGCAGTGCCGGTATCGTTGCTGCCGTTCGGCCGCTTCGTAGACTTCCCCGTATCCCGGGGCTCGAAGCATTCGTACGACCGTACAAACGCTCCCCCGAGAAAGGGCCCCCACCCGTGGCCGCCAAGCCCGTGGTCAAGCGCCTCGTCGTGCTGGTCTCCGGATCCGGTACCAATCTGCAGGCGCTCCTCGACGAGATCGCGGCCGTCGGAGCCGAGGCCTACGGGGCCGAGATCGTCGCGGTCGGCGCCGACCGCGAGGGCATCGAGGGGCTCGCGCGGGCGGAGCGCGCCGGGCTCGCGACCTTCGTCTGCCGGGTCAAGGACTTCGGCAGCCGCGAGGAGTGGGACGCGGCCCTCGCCGAGGCCGTCGCCGCGCACGAGCCCGACCTGGTCGTCTCCGCCGGGTTCATGAAGATCGTGGGCAAGGAGTTCCTCGCGCGCTTCGGCGGGCGGTTCGTGAACACCCACCCCGCCCTGCTGCCCAGTTTCCCCGGAGCCCACGGTGTGCGGGACGCGCTCGCGTACGGCGCCAGGGTCACCGGCTGCACCGTCCACTTCGTCGACGACGGCGTCGACACCGGGCCGATCATCGCGCAGGACGTGGTGGAGGTCCGCAACGAGGACGACGAGAGCGCTCTGCACGAGCGCATCAAGGAAGTCGAGCGAAGGCTGCTCGTCGATGTCGTGGGGCGGCTCGCCCGCAACGGCTATCGCATTGAGGGACGAAAGGTAGTTATCCAGTGACCGCCGAGAACAAGCGGCCCCTTCGCAGGGCGCTCGTCAGCGTCTACGACAAGACCGGCCTGGAGGACCTCGCGCGCGGGCTGCACGAGGCCGGCGTGGAACTCGTCTCCACCGGCTCCACCGCGGCGAGGATCGCCTCCGCGGGCGTCCCGGTCACCAAGGTCGAGGAGCTCACCGGCTTCCCCGAGTGCCTGGACGGCCGGGTCAAGACCCTGCATCCCAAGGTGCACGCGGGCATCCTCGCCGACCTGCGCCTGGACAGCCACCGCGAGCAGCTGGCCGAGCTGGGCGTCGAGCCCTTCGACCTGGTCGTCGTGAACCTGTACCCGTTCCGGGAGACCGTCGCCTCCGGTGCCTCGCCCGACGAGTGCGTCGAGCAGATCGACATCGGCGGTCCGTCGATGGTGCGCGCCGCCGCCAAGAACCACCCGTCGGTCGCCGTCGTCACCAGCCCGGTGCGGTACGGCGACGTCCTCGCCGCGGTCAAGGACGGCGGCTTCGACCTCGCGACCCGCAAGCGCCTGGCCGCCGAGGCCTTCCGGCACACGGCCGAGTACGACATCGCCGTCTCGTCCTGGTTCGCCTCCGCCTACGCCCCCGCGGACGACTCACAGTTCCCCGACTTCACGGCGAGCAGCCTTCAGCGCGCCCACACGCTGCGCTACGGCGAGAACCCGCACCAGCCCGCCGCCCTGTACGTCTCGGGCACCGGCGGTCTGGCCGAGGCCGAGCAGCTGCACGGCAAGGAGATGTCGTACAACAACTACACGGACACGGACGCCGCGCGCCGTGCCGCGTACGACCACGACGAGCCGTGCGTCGCGATCATCAAGCACGCCAACCCCTGTGGTATCGCGGTGGGTTCGGACGTCGCCGAGGCGCACCGCAAGGCGCACGCCTGCGACCCGCTGTCCGCGTTCGGCGGCGTCATCGCCGTCAACCGGCCGGTGAGCCGGGAGATGGCCGAGCAGGTCGCGGAGATCTTCACCGAGGTCATCGTCGCGCCCGACTACGAGGACGGCGCGCTGGAGGCCCTCGCCAAGAAGAAGAACATCCGCGTGCTGCGCGCCCCGGGCCGCCCCGCCAACCCGGTCGAGGTCAAGCCGATCGACGGCGGCGCCCTCCTCCAGGTCACCGACCGCCTCCAGGCCGAGGGCGACGACCCGGCCAACTGGACGCTGGCGACCGGCGAGGCGCTGTCGGCCGAGGAGCTGTCGCAGCTCGCCTTCGCCTGGAAGGCCTGCCGCGCCGTCAAGTCCAACGCGATCCTGCTCGCCAAGGACGGCGCCTCGGTCGGCGTCGGCATGGGTCAGGTCAACCGCGTCGACTCCGCGAAGCTCGCCGTCGAGCGGGCCGGTGCCGAGCGCGCCCGGGGCTCGTACGCCGCCTCGGACGCGTTCTTCCCCTTCCCCGACGGCCTGGAGATCCTCACCGGCGCCGGCGTCAAGGCCGTGGTGCAGCCGGGCGGTTCGGTCCGCGACGAACTCGTCGTGGAGGCCGCGAAGAAGGCGGGCGTCACGATGTACTTCACGGGCACCCGGCACTTCTTCCACTGACGGGCCGTACGTGACGCAGCGACGGCGCCCCCGCACAGCTCCGGCCGTGCGGGGGCGCCGTCGTCAGTTCCCCTCGCCCGCCGCGTAGGCCGCGGCCTACGCGGCGCAGTCGGCCTTCGGCTTCCCGGCGGGCACCGCGGCCTCCAGTTTCTGCAGGACGCTGAACTCGTCGTCTCCCGTGTCCGCGCCGCCCTTCTTCTTCATGGACTTCAGCGTCGTGTCGACGACGGTCGCCAGATGTGCCGTGTCCTCCTTGCAGCGCGGTGCCAGGGCGGAGAGGACCTGCGCGTACTGCTCGGCGGGGCGCAGGTTGCCGTCAAGGTCGGCCAGCCGCTGCGCCGGGCCGGGCGGTGCGGACGTGTGCGCGGCAGGCGTCGTCGCACCGGTGCGGCTCGCCGCGGGCCGTGCGGCGGCCGTCGAGGCGTCGTGCCCGCCGTCGTCCTTGGATCCGCAGGCCGTGGCCACCATGAGCAGCGGTGCCGCGATCAGCGCCACGGCGACAGCGGTCCTCGTCCTTCCGCCGGGCAGGTCTCTCGGTGCCGGAACTGGCTGCTGGTTCACGATCCCCCCGGGGTCCGGGCCCGCGCCGCGGTCTCGGGCGGGACACCGGGACCGTACAGCAGCGGGGGACGACCGCGGCCTCCGGCCCTCCCCCGAGGAGGCCGGAGCCCGCGGCCGTGCGTCCACGCTCGCGCGCGCCGCCCGCGCGCGGTACCTGAGAAGTCTCAGGGTCACTTCGCGCCGGGAGGGGCGTACTCCTTGAGGTAGTGGGCGACGCGGGCGCAGTAGTGGCGGTACTTCGGGGGAACACCGCCCGCGTCGTTCACCTTCTTGTACGAGGTCCGGTAGGCGGCGGCGAGCAGGACCCGGCGGTCGCCCGGCAGGGAGGTGTCGAGACGGGGCTCCATGAAGCACAGGTAGCGGCCCATGGCCGGGATGGACACCGAGGGGGACAGCGGCGGAGTGGGCGTCGCCGAGGCGGGCACACCGTCCGAGCGGCTCCACCAGCGCAGCACGCTCGGGGTCCAGCGGGCGATGCCGTACTCGCCCTTGGCGGGGTCGGAGAGGTTCGGGTCGAAGTTGCTCTCCGCCTTCAGCATCGCCGCGATCAGGGCGGGGGAGACCTCCCGCTGGAGGCACTCGTGCGCCGAGTCGACGATCAGGCGGCGGTACCGCACCGGGATGCCCTTGTCCGTGCGCAGTTCGGAGGCGCCGTAGCCGGCAGCGGTCGTCGCGGACGGCTTCGCGTCCCCCGATCCCCGGTCGGCCCAGTCGCTGATGCCGTAGCCGAGCGCCACCACGGCCGCCGTCGCCGCCACCCAGGCCAGCGCCCTCGCACCGCGGCGTCTGCGGCGCAGCAGCACCCTCGGCAGCCGGGGCGAGCGGTCCGTGCCCGCCGCCTCCTCGACCCGGCGCAGCAGCGCGTCGGTGCCGACCCGGTCCGCGTGCGTACGGGCCAGGCAGTCCCGCACGATCTGCCGCCAGGCGTCCGGGAGTTCGGGGGACAGCCGCAGTTCGTCGGTGCCGCGGGCGTAGGCCACCGCCGCGTCGCGGCGGGCGCTCGCGGTGCCGCCGGGCAGCGGGAAGGAGCCGGTCAGCACCAGGTGCGCCAGCACGCCGAAGGCCCACACGTCCGCCGACGGGCGGATCCTGCGGCCCCGTTCGCCGATCTCCCCCCAGAGCAGCTCCGGCGGGGTGTAGTCGGGTGTGGAGAACGCGGGGGTGTACGCGTGCGTGCCCTCCAGCTCCGCGGCCATGTTGAAGTCCGCCAGCCGGGCCGAACCGTCCTTCATCAGCAGCACGTTGGCCGGTTTCAGATCCCCGTGCACCCATCCGGCGCGGTGCAGCTGGGCCAGCCCCTCGCAGATCTGCGCGAGGAGCGCGGGGCCCGCCTGCGGCTGCGGCGCCCGGTCGAGGAGGGCGCCGAGCGATCCTTCCGCCTTCTCCAGTACGAGCACGGTGGCGCCGTCGAGGGCGGGGCGGTCCGGGTCGTCGACGACGAGCGTCTCGTACATCCGGATCAGCCGCGGCTGCCGCAGCCGGCGGTGCAACTCGACCTCGCGGTCGATGAGTTCGCGCAGATGCGTGAGCTGACGGGGGGTGCCGGTGCCGGTGGGCAGGAACTTCAGGGCGGCCGTGCGGGGCAGTTCGGCCGGGCCGCCGACGCGTCTGCCCTCGTAGACGCTCCCGAAGGCGCCGGTCGCGATGGGCTCCCTGACCTCCCAGTGGCCGGTCCGGTAGCCCCTGGGCACCGGCACGGCGTACGGATCGGTCACCTGACCACCCGCCCGGAGCGCGCGGAGGCGAGGACCACCAGGTCGTCCTCCCGCACGAGGTCGAAGCGGAGCGCGAGCGAGACCAGCGACTCCTTCTTGCCGTTGAGGCGCGGGCCGGTGTCCGCCTCCTCGGGGCCCGGCTTCAGGCGCAGCTTCACCGCGAGGTAGTCGATGTTCCACTGCACCGAAGTGCGCGACGCGGTCGGCCAGTTGGGGCGCAGCCGGTCGACGACCTGGTCCACCGTGGGCAGCGGGGCGTGCGGTTCGCCGCGCAGCCGGGGCTCGCACAGCGCGGCGAGGACGGCGAAGTAGCGCTTGGTGCGGTCCACGGAGAAGGCGGGCGCGGTGGTGGAGCCGTCGAGGGCGTCCTCGGCGTGCAGATAGTCGTGGCGCGGCGCCCACACCTCGATCGCCAGCAGGTCGCCCGCGGCGGGCAGCACGATCCGGGAGAACTCGAAGGGGACCGGCGCGTCCAGGCGGCCGGGACCGACCTTGATGTGCTCGCCCGCGCCCTCCGGGTTCTCCACGACGTACGTCTGCTCGCGGCTGAGGTTGCTCAGTATCCAGAAGGCGCCCTGCGCGGTGATCTCACCGGCTCTGCGGGACACTCCGTCGTGCGGGATGTGCAGCTCGACGTCGTGCGCCGCGCGTCCGAAGGTGAGCCGCTCGCCCGGTGCGAGACGGAACTGGCTGTGGTGGTGTTCCTCCGGGGTCGGCGGAGGTACCACGATGATGCTGTACAAGGTGCGTCTCCCCGTGCCTGCAGCTATCCACGCCAGGGTAGGGCGACGCGCCCGGGCCGTGTCCCCCTCGGAAGGGTGAGACACGGCCCGGGGCGAGTTATTGGCGCGAACTGTTCAGTGCCGCGCGCGGGTTGGTGCCGAAGCGCTCAGTAGCGCGGGCGGTTGAACCACGCCTTGCCGGTGGCGTTGCCGACGAAGACGGCCACCAGGATGGCGAGCACGGTGTGTATGAGGCCCACGAGCACGAACGGGTAGACGCCGAGCACCGCGGTGATGATGGCGAAGACGAGCGTGGTGACGCGGAAGTTGTTGCCGCCGTCCTTGAACTTGATCGCCAGCACGACCGCGAAGACCAGCCAGGCCAGCGCGAAGATCAGGTAGCCCCACAGGATGCCGGTCGAGTCACCGAGCATGTTCTGGATGGTGCTGTCGTTGGTGGAGTCCTTCGCCTTGTCGATGGCGGCAAGGCCGAGGGCCACGAAGATCAGGCCGACGGCCTGGAGGCCGACGATCACCCACAGCAGCACACGGGCCGTGTTCACCGTGCCGGGCATGGTCGTCATCGGGGCGCCGGCGCCGTAGGGCTGCTGCATCGGCGGTGCCTGCGGGTAGCCGTAGCCCGGCGCCTGCGGCTGCTGCTGCGGGTGGCCGTAGCCCTGCTGCTGACCCTGCGGGGGGCCGTAGGGGTTGTTCGGGTCGCCGAAACTCATGGCGGGTTTTCCTCCGTTGGTTCCACGTGCGGGGACGACGCGCGGCGCCGTACGGAGGAAGGTGTCTGTGGTGCGGCAATCCCCCCGATGAGCTGCCCGCGGCACTGTCCGGCCATCGTTCTTTACCGCCCGCTTACTTGTCCAGCCGCACGCCATATGTGTTGTGCAAGCGCAATCTCGGCGATCTTGGGACGGTTCACGGACCGGACCCCGGATTGGAACCCGGGGACGGTCATCCGGGAGAATGGGGCCATGACCGCCCAGATTCTCGATGGCAAGGCCACCGCAGCCGCGATCAAGTCCGATCTGACCGCCCGCGTGGCGGCGCTGAAGGAGAAGGGCGTCACGCCCGGCCTCGGCACGATCCTCGTCGGGAACGACCCCGGCAGCCAGAAGTACGTCGCCGGCAAGCACCGCGACTGCGCGCAGGTCGGCATCGCCTCCATCCAGCGCGAACTGCCGGACACGGCCACCCAGGAGGAGATCGAGGCGGTCGTCCGCGAGCTGAACGAGGACCCGGCGTGCACCGGTTACATCGTCCAGCTGCCGCTGCCCAAGGGCATCGATGAGAACCGCATCCTGGAGCTGATGGACCCCGACAAGGACGCGGACGGCCTGCACCCGATGAACCTGGGCCGTCTGGTCCTGAACGAGCCGGCCCCGCTGCCCTGCACCCCGAACGGCGTGCTCACGCTGCTGCGCCGCTACGGCGTGGAGATCAAGGGCGCCGAGGTCGTGGTCGTCGGCCGCGGTGTCACCATCGGCCGCCCGATGCCGCTGCTGCTGACCCGCCGCAGCGAGAACGCGACCGTGACTCAGTGCCACACCGGCACCCGCGACCTCTCCTCCCACCTCAAGCGGGCGGACATCATCGTCGCCGCCGCCGGTTCGGCCCATCTGGTCCGGCCCGAGGACGTCAAGCCGGGCGCGGCCGTCCTCGACGTCGGCGTCTCGCGCAGCGCCGACGGCAAGATCGTGGGCGACGTCCACCCGGGCGTCGCCGAGGTCGCCGGCTGGATCTCGCCCAACCCCGGCGGAGTCGGCCCGATGACCCGCGCCCAGCTGCTCGTCAACGTGGTCGAGGCGGCGGAGCGCAGTGCCGGCTGAGGCGAAGGGCCCCGAGAACGCGACGAAGCAGGCCGGGCACGAGGTGGAGCACCCCGAGCGGCAGGCGGAGGAGACAGTGCGCGACGCGATCAGCGCCCCCGACGCCGAGGGGCAGCCGCGGCGCACCACGCGCCGCTTCCCGCTGTTCACGAGGGACACCGCACGGCCCGAGGGCGGCGGCCGGGCGGCCTCCTCGGACGCCCCCGCACCCGCCCGGCAGTGGCCGATCCTCGTCGTCTGCGCCGTGGTCGCCCTCGGCCTGCTGCTGACCGCGCTCGACCTCTTCCGCTACGGCACCCTGCTGATCGGCCTCGGCCTGGTGGCGGGCGCCGTGCTGCGCTGGGTCATCCCCGACGTCGGCATGCTCGCCGTGCGCTCCCGCTTCACGGACATCGTCACCTACGGTCTGCTCGGCCTGGTGATCGTGCTGCTGGCGATGATGGTGCAGCCGCACCCGTGGCTGCAGATCCCGTTCCTGAAGGACACGCTGCACTTCACGGTCAGCAGCAGCTGACGACGGCGCCGGCCCGTCCCCTCCCCCGAGCAAGGACGGACCGGCGCCCGCAACCACCCTCGTGCACGGCGAACGGCCTGTTCAACGGCTGTCAGAGCGCTGTGGCACGGAGGTGACCGTTCCGCAACGCGGGAACCATCGGCCCTCCGGCGTCGTCACCTGACCAGACCGGACACAAGCGAGGAAGCCGTGGAGGTGGGCGATGGGCGGCTGGCAGCCGCTGCCGGACGATCTGCCGCCGGAGGTGCGGCACTTCGTGGAGCAGTTGCGCCTCCTGAAGGACCGCACGGGGCTCAGCCTCGTCGCACTCGGCGCCCGCACCGCGTACAGCAAGTCCTCCTGGCACCGCTACCTCAACGCCACCCAGCCGCCGCCCCGGCAGGCGGTCACGGCCCTGTGCCGGATCGCGGGCCTGGAGAGCGCGGAGGCCGAACGCTTCACCGTGCGCTGGGAACTGGCCGTCCAGGCCTGGCCCCGCCCGGCGAGGCCCGCCGGGGACGAGAGCGCGCCGGAGTACGAGGACGACCCCACCCTGCCCTGGTGGGACACCCCCGAGGAGGCGGCCGGGCGCAGGGCCGGCGCGGGGCTGATCCTCTACGGCGTACTGCTCCTCGTCCTGATGCTGCTGATCCTGCTCGTCGCCGCCGTCGCGTTGGGGTGAGTTGCCCCTGAGTGGGATGAATGCGGCCGTGACGCCTGGGGTTGTCCATGTGTGTCTGCGGTGTCGATGTATTGGCAAGTTCGCGGATTTGACACGGAGTTGTTCGCCGCGCCAGCTAGCGTGAACGGGTCCGGCCGGGCGGTGGAGGGGGCCGTCGGCGGGACACTGGACCATGGCCGGGTCGGCGTGCAACGGTGCTTGCCGAGCCGCCCGCACGCTCCCGTGCGCCCCCATCCCGGGAACTGAGATCCTTGTCGGGCGCATCCCTGTGGGTAGCCACAACGGGCATCACGCGCGGGAGATCTGCGAGGAAGACCAGCACCAACCGGGGGGAAGAGGGGGGAAGCAATGCCTCGTTGGAGGGCCTTGCCGGACGAACTCGATCCACAGGTCAGGGAGTTCGCGAGCCAGCTGCGGCGGCTCGTGGACCGCAGCGGCCTGAGTATCGCGTCGGTGGCCGACCGCACGGGCTACAGCAAGACGTCTTGGGAGAGATACCTCAACGGCCGGCTGCTCGCGCCCAAGGGGGCGATCGTGGCGCTGGCCGAGGTGACGGGCACCAATCCGGTCCATCTGACGACCATGTGGGAGCTCGCCGAGCGCGCCTGGAGCCGTTCGGAGATGCGTCACGACATGACCATGGAAGCCATCCGCATCTCCCAGGCGCGGGCCGCGCTCTCGGAGTTCGGGGCGCCGCCCGCCGACGCGAAGGGCGGCAAGGCGGCCCGCAGATCAGGCAGCGCGACGGCGACGCCGGGTGTCGCGGGACCGGCGGGAGTGGCCCCGTCGGTGCCGTCGCAGCCGACGGGGCCCGAGGTACGGGACGCGGAGCCCACCTCCGCGCAAGGACCGCAGGCTCCGCAGACCTCACAGGCTCCGCAGACCTCGCAGACTGGCTCGTCCGGCGCCAACTCCTGGGGGCTGGCCGGTTACAAGGGCCCGGCGCCGACCGGTGCCCGGCCGACGGGGACCGGGTCGCCGACGCCCGCGACCACACCCCCGTCGGCGTCCTCTGCTGAGGATCCTGCCTGGACGCCGGGCACACCTCCGAGCCCGTTCGGCGAGCCGCCGCAGGGTCCGCGGCCCGGCGGAGGTCCTTCCTCGCAAGGCGCGGGCCGGCGCAGGCTGACGATGTTCCTCGCGGGTGTCGTCGGAGTGCTGGTGGTGATCGCAGGCGTCTTCTTCCTCACCGACCACGGCGGCGGCAAGAAGAACGAGGGCGGCGCCAAGCCGTCCCCGTCCGCCAGTGCGCAGACCGATCTGCCGCCCGGTGTGAAGTGCGCCGGGGCCACCTGCACCGGCAAGGACGCGGAGGCCATGGGCTGCACCAAGGACGTGACCGCCGTGACCACCGCCAAGACCGCGGTGGTCGGCGCGACCACCGTCGAGGTGCGCTACAGCAAGACGTGCGGCGCCGCTTGGGGCCGTATCACCCAGGCGGCGCAGGGCGATTCGGTGCAGGTGACCGCGGGTGGTGCCGCGCAGGACGACAGCATCACCACGGCCGGGGACACCATCGCGTACACCCCGATGGTCGCGGTGAAGGACGCGGGCGAGGCGCGGGCCTGCGCGACGCTGGCGTCGGGCCAGAAGGGGTGCACGAAGTAGCCCACAGAGGGGGCGGCCGCCCGTCCGGGAGAGGGGGGACAGAGGCGGCCGCCGCTGGGGGATACCGACTGTGCCGGACTCCCGTGGGGGTAACGGTTCGCGTGCCCGGGTTGGAAGGGACTATTCCTGCCGCCCGGGTTTTCTTCGTACGGGGCACGCTCTGTGGGGCGGGCCACACGGACCCGGACGTCCGGGGTTCGGGATGCGCGATAGCCTGACCGGTGGATCTCTCTTGACACCAAGAGATCGATCATTTGTACGTCCGTCCGCACCCCAGGGCAAGGACGCCCACCGACAGCTGTCATACGGAGAACGCCATGACCCGCACTCCCGTGAACGTCACCGTCACCGGCGCGGCCGGCCAGATCGGTTACGCCCTCCTCTTCCGCATCGCCTCCGGCCAGTTGCTCGGCGCGGACGTGCCGGTCAAGCTCCGCCTCCTCGAGATCACGCCCGCGCTGAAGGCCGCCGAGGGCACGGCCATGGAGCTCGACGACTGCGCCTTCCCGCTGCTGCAGGGGATCGACATCACCGACGACCCGAACGTCGCCTTCGACGGCACGAACGTCGGTCTCCTCGTGGGCGCCCGTCCGCGCACCAAGGGCATGGAGCGCGGTGACCTCCTTGAGGCCAACGGCGGCATCTTCAAGCCGCAGGGCAAGGCCATCAACGACCACGCCGCGGACGACGTCAAGGTCCTCGTCGTCGGCAACCCGGCGAACACCAATGCCCTGATCGCGCAGGCCGCGGCGCCGGACGTACCGGCGGAGCGCTTCACCGCGATGACCCGCCTCGACCACAACCGCGCGCTGACCCAGCTCGCGAAGAAGACGGGCTCCACGGTCGCCGACATCAAGCGGCTGACCATCTGGGGCAACCACTCCGCCACCCAGTACCCCGACATCTTCCACGCCACGATCGCCGGCAAGAACGCCGCCGAGACCGTGAACGACGAGAAGTGGCTGGCCGAGGAGTTCATCCCGACCGTCGCCAAGCGCGGTGCCGCGATCATCGAGGCCCGTGGCGCCTCCTCCGCCGCGTCGGCCGCCAACGCCGCCATCGACCACGTGTACTCCTGGGTCAACGGCACCGCGGACGGCGACTGGGTCTCCATGGGCATCCCGTCGGACGGCTCCTACGGCGTCCCGGAGGGCCTGATCTCCTCCTTCCCGGTCACCACCAAGGACGGCGCCTACGAGATCGTCCAGGGCCTGGAGATCAACGAGTTCTCCCGCGCGCGTATCGACGCCTCCGTCAAGGAGCTCGAGGAGGAGCGCGAGGCGGTCCGCGCCCTCGGTCTCATCTGATCCCCCGGTCTCATCCGGGGTCTCGTCCGAGCCCTTCACGGTTTCGTCACGACCCTGCACGGGCCCCGTTCCGGTTCTCGCCGGAACGGGGCCCGTGGCCGTTTTCGCCGCTACCGTCGGACTGCGATACCCAATGGGGTGATTCGGGGGCATGTCATGAACGGTTGGGACGGCTACGACGAAGACCGCCGCTCCGGTTCGGGTCCGGAGCGCGAGCCCAGCGAGGAGAGAGGCCAGGCGGCCTGGTCCACCCGGCCGCCGGGTTCCGTGCCGCCGTGGGCGTCAGCCGAGACGCAGGCCGGGCAGACGCCACCGCCGTGGGCGTCCGCGCAGACCCACACCGGCAACCCGCGTCCGTCGGCCTGGCCGCCGCCCCCGCCGCCGCCCCCTCCGGGCCCGGCGCCGAGCCCCGTACCGACGACCGTCCCGACCCCGGCGGTCGCCCCCGCGCCACGTCGTGGAGCCCGCAATGTGCTGCTCGCCTTCGTCGCCATGGCCGTCATCGGCGCGGGCGCCGGAGCGGGCGTGTGGTACCTGACCCGCGACAACTCGACCGACGATACGGCCACTTCGGGCACGAGCGTCAGCGTCACGGCCACCACCACGCCGTCGCAGAGCCCGGCGCCCAGTGGCAGCGACACCCCGACACCCACCGGCACCGCGACGGCCTCGGCGCTCGCGTCCGCCTCGCCCTCGGTCGGCTACCGCCGCGCCCAGGACCCGGTCGGCTACACGGTCGACGTCCCCGAGGGCTGGGTCCGCAGCCAGCAGCAGGGCAAGCTGGCGCCCGTCGTCTACTACGACGCCCCTTCCGGCGGCCGTCAGCTGCAGATCTTCGAGGTCACCGAGGCCACCCCGTACGAGTCGCTGACCCTGGCCGAGACCGACTCGGGGTTCGGCTTCCGCAAACTGCCCGGCTTCCAGGTCGTCGAACGCGACCGCGGCGACACCTGGGCCGAGCTGTTCTACCGCTACGACTCCACCCAGAAGGGCCTGAAGGGCCCCCGCCAGGTCATCGACCACCGCTTCCGCGCGGCCGACGGCACGCTCTACGCGATCCGCTCCAGCGCCCCCGCGAGCGCGGACCCGGAGCAGGTGCGCGAGCCACTCGCAACAGCGGTGCGCTCCTTCTGCCCGACCGACGCGCAGTGCGGCTGACCGCTACTCGAGCCCGCGCTTGCCCGGTGCCCAGAACGGCTTGGTGAGCACGGACCGGCGGTCCCAGCCCGCGTCCCGCACCAGCACTTGCCGCACTTGCTGCACGGTGCGCGCCTCCCCGGCGACGTAGGCGATCCCGCCGGGCGCGGGGGCCAGGTCCCGTACGGCGTCGGCGAGTGAACCATCCCTGGGCAGCGACCAGTTGAGGTGGTGGCCGTGCGGCAGGGGGAGACGGTCGGCCTCCGTCGCGGTCTGGACGCAGCCGGAGATGTGCGCGTCCTCGGGCAGCGCGGCGAGCATCGCGCCGAAGGCCACGGAGGCCGTCTCGTCGCCGACGAGGACATGGTGGGCGGCGTCGGGCCGCAGCACGAACGTCCCCTCCGGCTTGCGCAACCGGACCGGGTCACCCACCGCGGCGCCGTGTCCCCACCGCGCCCCGGGCCCGCCCCCGGAGTGGTCCAGCACGCACAACTCGACGGCGCCGGCGGGGTCGTAGCGCCAGATCGAGTACGTGCGCAGGGTCAGCCCGCCGCCGACCACGACCCGTACCTGCTGACCCGGGCGGACGGACAGCCCGGACAGCGCCTCGCCCTCGATGCGCAGACGGCGGATGCGGGCGGAAAGAGCCTCGGTCTCGGTGATGGTGCCCCGGAGCGTGAGCAGGTCCAGGACCGGGGAGAGCAGGGCGGGCATGGGCGGCTCCTCGGAACGTGCAAGCGGGGAAGGGAAGTTGGGGGTCATGACCGTCCCGAACGCGATAGTGCGCGTTCCTCACCGGACGCGATAGTGCGTGTTTTCGCGCGCTTGCCGTAACCGGCCACGACCACCGCCGTCGCCGCGAGGACCAGTACGGCCACCGTCCGTAGGGCCGGGCCAATGCCGTGGGCGAAGTCGGGGTGGGCGGCCAAAACCGTGCCGGTGACGGCGATGCCGAGGGCCGCGCCGACCTCGCGGGCCGAGGTGCCGAGCCCGGAGCCCAGGCCCGCCTGCCCCGCGGGCAGCGCGGTGACCACGCCGAGTGTGAGCGCGGGCATCGACAGACCCGTACCGGCCGAGATGACCAGCAGCCAGCAGGCGTACGCCGGGTAGGACGTGCCCGCGTCCGCGGTGGACGCGCCGAGCAGGCCCAGCCCGATCAGGGCGAGGCCCCCGCCGATGACCGGCCGCGGACGCGAGGCCCAGCGCGCCGCCAGCCTCGGCACCAGTGCCATGCCGACGATCAGCGGGGTGATCGCGACGCCGGTGGTGGCCGGGCCGTAGCCCTTCACATCCTGCAGATACTGCGAGTTGACGTAGAAGAGCGAGAACAGGCCGAAGAAGCCCGTGGCCATGCCGAGTGAAGTGGCGCGCAGCCGGGCGGACTTGAAGACGCGCGGGTCGAACAGGGGGGTGCGGGAGCGCAGGGCGTGCAGGGTGAAGGCGGTCAGCAGTGCCGCGCCCGCGGCGAAGACCCCCAGGATGCGCGGTGAACCCCAGCCGTACGCCGGGCCCTCGATGATGCCGAACAGGAGGGCGACCAGGGCCGCGGTGAGCAGCAGGGTGCCGAGGGGGTCGGGGTGGTTGCCGGGGGCGCGCTCCGTGCGCGGGGTGGTGAGCGCGACGGCGAGGGCGAGCAGTGCGGCCAGCGGGACCATCACGCCGAACAGGGCGCGCCAGCTGAGGAATTGCCCGACCAGACCGCCGCCCAGATTGCCGAGCATCCCGCCGAGACCGAGCGACAGCGTCCAGGAGGCCATGGCCTGGGCCCGGCGCTCGAGACCGGCCAGACGCATCAGGATCGACAGCGTGGACGGGGTGATCAGGGCGGCGCCCGCGCCCGACAGCCCCCGCCCGGCGACGAGCACCGCCGGATCCGGTGCGAGGGCACTGGTGGCAGCGCCCGCCGCGAACAGGGCGAGGCCGGTGAGCAGGGCGCCCTTGCGTCCGTAGCGGTCGCCGAAGGCGCCGGCCGGGATGAGCAGGGAGGCGAAGACGATGACGTAGGCGTCGACGGTCCACAGCACCTCGGTGTGCGAGGGGTGCAGCGAGGACGAACTCAGCTGCGGGATCAGGAGGTTGATGGCGGCGACCATGGACTGGGCGACCAGGACGCAGGCGCACATGACCAGCAGCGTGGACCGTTTCAGGGCGTGCGGGGGCATGGCTCCTCCTCGGGAGCTCGGGCTGGTGCGGGATGCCCTGTCACCGTAGGCTCGGCACCGTCCTGCACTCCAGTGCAACCTTTGCAAGGGATCGATGCGTGTGACGCAATCCGAGAATCCGGGCGGTCCGGCGGGCCTGGACCTCAATCTGCTCGTCGCCCTGGACGTGCTCCTGGAGGAGCAGAGCGTCAGCGGGGCCGCCCGCCGGATGCATCTGTCGGAACCCGCGATGAGCCGCACCCTCGGCCGGATCCGCAAGGCGCTCGGCGATCCCGTCCTGGTGCGCGCCGGGCGGCAGATGGTGCCGACGCCGCACGCGCTCGCGGTACGGGCCGAGGTGAGCGCGGTGGTGGAGCGGGCCAGGGCGCTGTTCGCGCCGGGCCGGAACGCCGACCTGCGCACCGTGCGCCGCACCCTCACGATCATCGGGAGCGACGCCGTCGCCGCCTCGCTCGCGCCCGCCCTGTTCGCGCGCGCCGCCGAGGAGGCTCCCGGCATCCGGATCCGGTTCCTCTCCGAGAGTCACGCGGACGAGCCGTATCTGCGCGAGGGCACCGCCGATCTGGAGGTCGGGGTCGTCGACACCACGGCGCCGGAGGTGCACGTGGAGACCCTGCGCGAGGACCGGATGCTGGCGGCCGTACGGGCCGGACACCCGCTGTTGGAGGGCGAGTTGACGGCCGAGCGGTTCGCCGAGGAGGTCGATCACCTGATCGTGTCCCGGCGGGGGAGGCTGCACGGCCCGGTCGATGCCGCACTCGCCGAACTGGGCCTCAGGCGACGGGTGGTGGGGACCGTGGGTACGTTTCCGGCTTCCCTGTTCGTGCTGCGGGAGACCGATCTGACCGGGCTGATCACCTCATGGGCGCTGCCGCAGGTGACCGCACTGGGGCTGGCCGTCTACGAGGTGCCGCTTCGGCTGCCGCCGCTGGAGGTGGGGCTTGCATGGCATCCTCGGCATGATGCGGACCCGGCGCATGCGTGGCTCAGGGGGGTGGTGCGGGAGTTGTTGGCCGAGTGGGGTGGCTAATCCCTGTGGGTCGGGTGCCGGTTCGTCGTGGCTGGTCGCGCAGTTCCCCGCGCCCCTAGGGGCGCGCCTCTGAGGGGGTTGCCAAGCGCTTCTCGAACCAGTGGTGGGCGTAGATGTGGTCGACGTACGGCGGGATCTCGGTGTAGCCGGACGCCCGGTACATGGCCTGCGCTTCCGTGAGTGTGCGATGCGTGTCGAGGCGTACGACGTACAGGTCGTGTTCGGTCGCCGCGCGTTCCAGTTCGGTGAGGATGCGGCGGGCCAGGCCCAGGCGGCGGGTGTCGGGGTGGATCCAGACGTGGCGGATCTCGCCGACGCCGGGTTCCAGGCGGCGCAGCGCGCCGCAGCCCACCGGGTGCCCCTCCTCGTAGGCAACGAAGAACGCGCCCGCGTCCCCGGACACCTCCTCCGGTTTCACCAGGTCGGACTTGTCGAAGCCCTCCGGGAAGCGGGCGTCGATGTCGGCGGCGTAGGCGTCCAGGCAGGCGCGGGCGTCGGGGGCCGCGCCGTCGACGCGTTCGACGGTGATGGCGGCCAGCCGCAGCAGCCGCTGCGAGGTGGCCATCGCCTCGATCAGCTGGGCGCGCCGGTCGGCGTCGAGTGCGTCGAGCAGGCCCTCCGCGAGCGCGTCGGCCCGACGGTTCTGCTCGTCCACCTCGATACGGCCGGCCGGCGTGAGTTCGATCATCCGCAGCCGGCTGTCGGCCGGATGCACCCGCACCCGGACCATGCCCTGCGACTGCAGCGCCTTCGTCATCCGGCTCAGATACCCGGCGTCCAGGCCGAGACGGCTCCTGAGCTCGCGCAGCGAGACCCCGTCGCCGATCTCGAACAGCAGCCGTGCCTCGCCGAGCGGGCGGTCCTGGCCGAGGTAGTGGTCGTCCAGTACGCCGATACGGCGCGTGAAGTAGCGGTTGAACCGGCGGAGGGCCCTCACCTGCGCCCTCACGTCTTCACTCGCAGGCTCCCTCGTCTGCTCCCCAGTCACAGGGTGCGTACGTCCTGACTCCATGTTCTTTGACTTTAGTCAAAGGATTAACGAGCGTCCATCGGGTTACCCGTACCAGGACGTTTCTCCGTGACACGGCGCACTTTCGGCACCGATCACGCATGTATCCGAGGGCGGAGGGGCAGGCGCTCCCGGTCCTCGTGGGTGACACCTGTGTCACCCAGGGATGCGAACAGGAACGGAAGGCAACACGGAACATGGCGGACAGAGCGGAAACCCAGGGGCTGGACGCGCAGGCGACCATCCACGTGGCGGGCGAGTGGCGGGAAGCCGCCTCCGGAGCCACGCGCGAGATCATCGACCCGGCGGACGGACAGCCCTTCGCTCTGGTCGCGGAGGGTGATGAGAAGGACACGGACCTGGCGGTCGCGGCGGCCCGCCGCGCCTTCGACGACGGCCCATGGCCCCGCACCCCCGTCGCCGAGCGAGCCGCACTGCTGCGCCGCGTCGCCGACCTGCTGGTGCGCGACCGCGAGCGGCTCGGGCGGCTGGAGAGCCGCGACGCCGGCAAGACCGTGGAAGAGGGCCGGGTCGACATCGACTGTGTCGCCGACGCCTTCCGCTACTTCGCCGACCTGGTCGCCGGCGAGGCCCCGGGCCGCGTCGTCGACGCCGGCTCGCCCGACATCCACAGCGTCGTCGTGCACGAGCCCGTCGGCGTCTGCGCGCTGATCACGCCCTGGAACTATCCGCTGCTGCAGGCCAGCTGGAAGATCGCCCCGGCCCTGGCGGCCGGCAACACCTTCGTGATCAAGCCGAGCGAGATCACCCCGCTGACCACGATCGCCCTGATCGACCTGCTCAACGAGGCCGGGCTGCCCTCCGGCGTCGCGGGCATCGTCACCGGCCCCGGCCACTCGGTCGGCGCCCGGCTCGCCGAGCACCCGGACGTGGACCTGGTCTCCTTCACCGGCGGCCTGGTCAGCGGCACCAAGGTCGCCGAGGCCGCGGCCCCCTCGGTGAAGAAGGTCGCCCTCGAACTCGGCGGCAAGAACCCCAACGTCGTCTTCGCCGACGCCTGCGCCACCGACGAGGGCTTCGACACCGCCGTCGACCAGGCCCTGAACGCCGCCTTCATCCACAGCGGCCAGGTCTGCTCGGCCGGCGCCCGGCTCATCGTCGAGGAGAGCCTGCGCGAGCGGTTCGTCGCCGAACTGGCCCTGCGGGCGAGCCGTATCCGCCTCGGCCGCGGCAGCGAGGACGGCGTCGAGTGCGGCCCGCTGGTCTCCGAGCAGCAGCGCGCCAAGGTCGAGTCCTACGTCGCCTCCGCGCTGGAGGAGGGCGCCGTGCTGCGCATCGGCGGCAAGCGTCCGGACCCGTCGCCCGAGCGGCCCGAGGGCGGCTACTTCTACGAGCCGACGGTCCTCGACCAGTGCCACCGCGAGATGCGCGTCGTGCGCGAGGAGGTCTTCGGACCCGTCCTCACCGTCGAGACCTTCCGCACCGAGGACGAGGCGGTCGCCCTCGCCAACGACACCGAGTACGGGCTCGCGGGCGGCGTGTGGACCACGGACGCCGGCCGCGCCCGCCGGGTCGCGGCGCGGCTGCGCCACGGCACCGTCTGGATCAACGACTTCCACCCCTACCTTCCGCAGGCGGAGTGGGGCGGCTTCGGCAAGAGCGGCACGGGTCGCGAACTCGGCCCCGCCGGACTGGCCGAATACCGCGAGACCAAGCACGTCTACCAGAACCTCGCGCCGAGGCCGGTGCGCTGGTTCGCGGGCTGAGCCGAACCGCCCCCGACCGATCCCCCCATCCCCGGACGCCTCTTGGAGCACCATCCCCCATGCCCGAGAACAACCAGGTCTACGACTACGTCGTCATCGGCGGCGGCACGGCCGGCTCCGTCATCGCCTCGCGCCTGACCGAGAACCCGGACGTCACCGTCGCCGTCGTCGAGGGCGGCCCCAGCGACGTCGGCCGCGAGGACGTGCTGACGCTGCGCCGCTGGATGGGTCTCCTCGGCGGCGAGCTGGACTACGACTACCCCACCACCGAGCAGCCGCGCGGCAACAGCCACATCCGGCACAGCCGGGCCCGGGTCCTCGGCGGCTGCTCCTCGCACAACACGCTGATCGCCTTCAAGCCGCTGCCCTCCGACTGGGACGAGTGGGAGGAGGCCGGCGCCAAGGGCTGGGGCGCGGTGCCGATGGAGGCGTACTACGCCCGGCTGCTCAACAACATCGTCCCGGTCGACGAGAAGGACCGTAATCCCATCGCCCGGGACTTCGTCGACGCAGCTCAGCATGCGACGGGGGTTCCCCGCGTCGAGGGCTTCAACCGCGCCCCGTTCACCGAGGGCACCGGATTCTTCGACCTCGCCTACCACCCCGAGAACAACAAGCGGTCCTCGGCGTCGGTGGCGTATCTGCACCCCGTGATGGACGAGCGCGACAACCTCACGATCCTGCTGGAGACCTGGGCGTACCGGCTGGAGCTGAACGGCACCCGCGCCGAGGGCGTGCATGTGCGCACCAAGGACGGCGAGGAGATCCTCCTCACCGCGCGCAACGAGGTCGTGCTGTGCGCGGGCGCCGTGGACTCGCCCCGTCTGCTGCTGCACTCCGGCATCGGCCCGCGCGCGGACCTCGAAGCGCTCGGCATCCCGGTCGCGCACGATCTGCCGGGCGTCGGCGAGAACCTGCTCGACCACCCCGAGTCGGTGATCGTCTGGGAGACCCACGGGCCGATCCCGGAGAACTCCGCGATGGACAGCGACGCCGGTCTCTTCGTGCGCCGCGACCCCGAACACGCGGGCCCGGACCTGATGTTCCACTTCTACCAGGTCCCCTTCACGGACAACCCCGAGCGCCTGGGCTACGAACGCCCGCCGCACGGCGTCTCGATGACCCCCAACATCCCCAAGCCGAAGAGCCGCGGCCGCCTCTACCTGACCAGCGCCGACCCGTCGGTCAAGCCCGCCCTCGACTTCAAGTACTTCACCGACGAGGACGACTACGACGGCCGCACCCTCGTCGACGGCATCCGTATCGCCCGCGAGATCGCGCGGACCCAACCGCTCGCGAGCTGGCTCAAGCGCGAGGTGGCCCCCGGGTCGCACCTCACCAGCGACGAGGAACTGAGCGAGTACGCCCGCAAGGTCGCGCACACCGTGTACCACCCGGCGGGCACCTGCCGCATGGGCGCCGCGGACGATCCGCGGGCGGTCGTGGACCCGGAGCTGAAAATCCGCGGGCTGGACGGCATCCGCATCGCCGATGCCTCCGTGTTCCCGACCATGACCGCCGTGAACCCGATGATCGGAGTGCTGATGGTCGGGGAGAGGGCCGTAGACCTGATGGGAAGTGGTGCGTGATGAGTACCCCGGTCTTTTCCGTGGAGGGGCTGTGGAAGGTGTTCGGCCCGAAGGGCGACCGCGTTCCCGGCGACCCCGAGCTGACGGCACTGGAGCCCGCCGAACTGCGCTCGCGCACCGGCTGCACGGCCGCCGTCCGTGACGTCTCCTTCGACGTCCACAAGGGCGAGGTGTTCGTGGTGATGGGCCTGTCCGGCTCGGGCAAGTCCACCCTCGTGCGCTGTCTGACCCGGCTGATCGAGCCAACGGCGGGCAGCATCGTCATCGACGGCGAGGACGTCCGCGCCATGGACAAGACCCGGCTGCGCGAACTGCGCCGGCACCGCGCCGCGATGGTCTTCCAGCACTTCGGCCTGCTCCCGCACCGCACCGTCATCGACAACGTCGCCTACGGCCTGGAGATCCAGGGCCTCGGCAAGGCCGAGCGGCGCGCCCGCGCCCAGGAGGTCGTCGCCAAGGTCGGCCTGGAGGGCATGGAACAGCGCCGCCCCGCCCAGCTCTCCGGCGGCCAGCGCCAGCGCGTGGGCCTGGCCCGGGCGCTCGCCGTCGACCCCGAGGTGCTGCTCTTCGACGAGCCGTTCAGCGCGCTCGACCCGCTGATCCGGCGCGACATGCAGGAGGAGGTCGTGCGCCTGCACAGCGAGGAGGGCCGCACGATGGTCTTCATCACCCACGACCTGTCCGAGGCGCTGAAGCTGGGCGACCGTATCGCCCTGATGCGCGACGGCCGCGTCGTGCAGCTGGGCACCCCGGAGGAGATCGTCAGCCACCCCGCCGACGACTACGTCCGCGAGTTCGTCCGGGACGTGGCGCGCGAACAGGTCATGACGGTCCGTACGGCCATGCGGCCCGGCGGCTGCGACGGCACCGAGCACCCCGGCGCCCTCGACCCGGACGAGGTCGTCGCCGACGCGATCAAGGTCGTCGCCCGCAGCGGCAGGGCCGCCTGCGTCGTGGAGGACGGCCGCTGCCTCGGCGTCGTCGACCACGAGCGCCTGCTCGGGGTGGTGGCGGGAACGGAGCCGAAGAAGGAGGCCGTCTGATGGCGACGGTCACCGCATCCGCCCCGCGCGTCGGCCTGCCCGGCGTGCTGAAACACCGCGCCGCGCAGAAGCTGCTGCTGCTGGCACTCCTCGCGGCCGTACTCGTGCCCCTCGCCGACGCCCGCTGGGCCAGCGGCAGCTGGCCGCACGCCCTCACCGTCGACGTCTCCAAGCCGCTCGCCGACGCCAGCGACTGGATCATCGACAACCGCGACAGCCACCCGCTGTTCCTGTACTTCTTCGGCTACATCAGCAACGCGGTCGTGCTCTGCGTACGCGCCGTCTATCTGCTGCTGCTCGCCGCGGGCTGGGCCGGAGTCACGGCCATCGGAGCCGTCGTCGCCTGGCGCGTCGCCGGGGTGCGGCTCGCCGTCGGCACGGCCGCCGCGTTCCTGGCCTGCGGGCTGCTCGGCATGTGGGTGCCCACCATGCAGACGCTCGCGCTCATGGTCGTCGCCGTGCTCGTGTCGGTGCTCGTGGGCCTCGTGCTCGGCCTCGCCGCCGGTCTCTCCGACCGCTTCCACCGGGCCCTGCGCCCGGTCCTGGACACCATGCAGGTGCTGCCGGCCTTCGCGTATCTGCTGCCCGTCGTGCTGATCTTCGGCATCGGCGTGCCCGCGGCCGTCCTCGCCACCGTCGTCTACGCCGCCCCGCCCATGGCCCGGCTCACCGCCCTCGGCCTGCGCGGCGCCGACAAGGAGGTCCTCGAGGCGGTCGAGTCGCTCGGCGCCACCGCGCCCCAGCGGCTGCTGACCGCCCGCATCCCGCTCGCCCGCAAGGAACTCCTGCTGGGCCTGAACCAGACGATCATGATGGCGCTCTCGATGGCCGTCATCGCCTCCGTCATCGGCGCGGGCGGCCTCGGTGACCGCGTCTACCAGGCGCTGGCCTCGGTCGACGTGGGCGCGGCCCTCGAAGCCGGCATCCCGATCGTGCTGCTGGCCGTCGTACTGGACCGCATCACCGCCGCCGCCGGCGAGCGCGCGGGCGAGGCGCCCGGAAGCCGCCTCGCCTGGCTCTACGCGGCCGTCGCCGCCGTCGTCGTGGCGCTCGCCGGACGGCTGGCCGGCCGCCTCGACTGGCCCGACTCCTGGACCGTGAACCTCGCCGACCCGGTCAACCGCGCCGTCGACTGGATGACCGCGCACCTGTACTCGGGCGTGCCCGTCGTGGGCGGCACCGCCGACTGGGCGGGCCACTTCACCACCTGGGTCCTCGACCCGGTCCGCAGCGGACTGCAGTGGCTGCCCTGGTGGGCGGTCCTGCTGCTGGTCGCCGCGCTCGCCTGGCTCATCGGCACCTGGCGCACCGCGCTCACCGCGGTCCTCGCCATGGCCGGGATCGGCGTGCTCGGCGTGTGGAAGCCCTCGCTCGACACGCTCTCCCAGGTCCTGGCGGCCGTCGCCGTCACCCTGGTCCTGGGCTTCGCGACGGGCATCGCGGCCGCCCGCAGCGACCGCTTCGAACGCCTGCTGCGACCCGTCCTGGACGTCTTCCAGACCATGCCGCAGTTCGTGTACCTGATCCCGGTCGTCGCCCTCTTCGGCGTGGGCCGCGCCCCCGCGGTCGCGGCGGCCGTCGTCTACGCGCTGCCCGCCGTCGTCCGGATCACCACCCAGGGTCTGCGCCAGGTCGACCCGGCGGCGCTGGAATCGGCCCGCTCGCTCGGCGCGAGCAGCACCCAGCAGCTGCGGCAGGTCCAACTCCCGCTCGCCCGGCCCGCGTTGCTGCTCGCCCTCAACCAGGGCGTGGTCCTGGTCCTCGCCGTCGTCATCATCGGCGGCCTGGTCGGCGGAGGCGCGCTCGGCTACGACGTCGTCTTCGGCCTCGCGCAGGGCGACCTGGCGACCGGTCTGGTGGCCGGGGCCGCGATCGTGTGCCTGGGGCTGATGCTGGACCGGGTCACGCAGCCGACGCAACGCCGAACGAAGGGTGGCGTGTGACACGTGACATGTGACATTGCACTGAGCCGCAGGACAGCCCTCATCACCACCACGGCCGCCGCCCTCTGCCTCGTCACCGGCTGCGGCGCCGCCGACATGACCAAGCAGGCGTCGCCGTTCGCCAACGCGCAGGGCGCCAAGACCGTGACCCTGTCCGTGCAGTCCTGGGTCGGCGCGCAGTCGAACGTCGCCGTCGCCCAGTACCTGCTGGAGCACAAGCTCGGCTACCGCGTCGACACCGTCCAGGTCGACGAGGTGCCCGCCTGGGACGCCCTCAGCCAGGGCCGGGTCGACGCGATCCTGGAGGACTGGGGCCACCCCGACCAGGAGAAGCGGTACGTCACCGACAAGAAGACGATCACCCGCGGCGGCGGACTCGGCGTCACCGGCCACATCGGCTGGTACGTGCCGACCTACCTGGTCAAGCAGCACCCCGACATCACCAACTGGAAGAACCTCGACAAGTACTCCTCGCTCTTCCGCACCCCGGAGAGCGGCGGCAAGGGCCAGCTGATGGACGGCTCCCCGTCCTACGTCACCAACGACAAGGCCCTGGTGAAGAACCTCAAGCTGAACTACCAGGTCGTCTTCGCCGGTTCCGAGGCCGCGCAGATCACGCAGATGAAGCAGTTCGCCAAGGAGAAGAAGCCCTTCCTGACGTACTGGTACGCGCCGCAGTGGCTGTTCAAGAAGGTCCCGATGACCGAGGTGAAACTGCCGCCGTACAAGGAGGGCTGCGACGCGGACGCGGCCAAGGTCGCCTGCGCCTATCCGCACACCCCGCTGCAGAAGTACCTCAACTCCGGCTTCGCGAAGAACGGCGGCAAGGCTGCGGCCCTCCTGAAGAAGTTCAAGTGGACGACCGAGGACCAGAACGAGGTCTCCCTGATGATCGCCGACCAGAAGATGAGCCCGCAGGACGCCGCGAAGAAGTGGGTGGACAGCCATGCGTCCACCTGGAAGGCGTGGCTGTCCTGATCACCGCTGCTTGCGCAGCTCGTCGGTCATCCCGCGCAGCGCCAGCGCCGCCCACCGCAGCAGGCCCGGCCCGAACGTGATGCGCGTGGCCCCGAGTTCACCCAGTTCGGTGAGCGAGGGACCCTTGCCGTCGAGCCGGGCGAGCATGTTGACCGGCCCCTGGATGCCTGACCGCAGCAGCGGCAGTACGTCCGCCGGGGCGCCGATCGGATAGACGCAGTCGGCGCCGGCGGCGACGTACAACGCGGCCCGCTCGATGGCCTGTTCGGGGTCGCCGTCGCCGTGCGCGAAGGTGTCGACGCGGGCGTTCACGAAGAGCCGGTCGCCCGCCGCGGCCCGCACCTCGGCGAGCCAGTCCGCGTGCCGGCGCGGGTCCTTGAGCTCGCCCGCGTGCGAGTCCTCCAGATTGCAGCCCACGGCTCCCGTCTCCAGCAGCCGTTCCACCAGCTCCTTCGGCGCCAGCCCGTAGCCGTCCTCGACGTCCGCCGACACCGGTACGTCCACGGCCCGCACGACGCGCGTCACCGCGGCGAACATCTCGTCGGCCGGGGTCGAGCCGTCCTCGTGGCCGAGCGAGGCGGCGATCCCGGCGCTGGGCGTCGCCAGCGCGGGAAAGCCCGCCTCGGTGAACACCCGGGCGCTGACCGCGTCCCAGGGGCCGGGCAGCACGAGCGGGTCGCCCGGCAGCCGGCCGTGGTGCAGTGCGCGGAAGGCCTCCACCTTGCTCATGGTGTGTAACCCCCCGGCGCCACACGGCGGGTGACCATCACCCGGTTCCAGTTGTTGATGGCGACGACCAGGGCGATCAGATGGGCCAGCCGCGGCTCGTCGAAGTGCTTCGCGGCCCGCTCGTACACCTCGTCCGGCACGAAGCCGTCCGTCAGCACCGTGACCGCCTCGGTCAGCGCGAGCGCGGCCCGCTCCCGCTCGTCGAAGACGCCCTCGGCCTCCTCCCAGGCCGCGAGCAGATCGAGCTGCTGCTCGCTCACGCCGTGCTTCCGGGCGACGGCGAGATGCATGTCGAGGCAGAACGCGCAGTGGTTGAGCTGCGAGGCGCGGATCACCACCAGTTCGGCGAGGGCGGGGTCGCCCAGGCCCCTCTTGGCGGCGGCGCTGACCGCGGACATCGCCGTCCCCACCGCGCGGTCGAGCACCTGCGTACGGGCCGTCACTTGAAATCGCCCGGCTGGTAGTGACCCGGCACGGCGCGCGTGGTCACGCCGAACCGGTTCCATGCGTTGATCACCGCGATGGTGGCGATCAGCTGGGCCAGCTCGGCCTCCTCGAAGTGCTTGGCGGCCTTCTCGTACACCTCGTCCGGCACGAAACCGTCCGTCAGCACGGTGACGGCCTCCGTCAGCTCGATCGCGGCGAGCTCCTTCTCCGTGTAGAAGTGCTTCGACTCCTCCCACGCGTTCAGCTGCACGATCCGCTGGATGTTCTCGCCCGCCGCGAGCGCGTCCTTGGTGTGCATGTCGAGACAGAAGGCGCAGTGGTTGATCGCGGAGGCGCGCAGCCGCACCAGCTCCACAAGACGGGGGTCCAGGCCCTGCTTGGCGGCCGTGTCGAGGCGGGCCATCGCCTTGTAGACCTCGGGCGCGTGCGAGGCCCAGCGCATCCGGGCCGGCTGCTCGGCGGCGTACTCGGTGTCTTCGTCTGTGGTCATGCTCTCGACCCTAGGTTCCGGGCAGCCCAGGGGTATGGTCCATTCTCATGGCGAAATCGTGGGCCACTTTGGGTGTGGACCTGCATCTGGAGCCGACCGGCCCAGGGGTCCGCAGGGGTCTGACCGACGCCCTGCGCGAGGCCGTGCGCACCGGCCGGCTGGCCCCCGGCACCCGGCTGCCTTCCTCCCGGGTCCTCGCCGCCGACCTGGGCATCGCCCGCAACACCGTCGCCGAGGCCTACACCGACCTCGTCGCGGAGGGCTGGCTCACCGCCCGCCAGGGCTCGGGCACACGGGTGGCGCAGCGAACCGTCGTCCCGCCGGCCGGCGCCGCACCCCGCCGCCGCCCGCGCAGCCGCCCCGCCCACAACCTCGTCCCGGGCCTCCCCGACCTCGCGACCTTCCCCCGCGCCGAGTGGCTCAAGGCCGCCCGCCGCGCGCTCACCACCGCCCCGAACCAGGCCTTCGACTACGGCGACCCGCGCGGCCGCACCGAACTGCGCACCGCCCTCGCCGGCTACCTCGCCCGCGCCCGGGGCGTACGCGCCGACCCCGAACACATCCTGGTCTGCGCGGGCATCTCGCACGGGCTGCAGATCCTCGGCGCCGCGCTGCGGGCGCGCGGCGCACGGACGGTGGCCGTGGAGTCGTACGGCCTCGATGCGCACTGGAGGCTGCTGGCGAACGCCGGACTGCGCACCGTCCCGCTGCCCTTCGACGAACGCGGCACCGACCCGGGGGAGTTGACCGACCAGGCGGCCGTCCTGCTCACCCCCGCCCACCAGTTCCCGATGGGCGGCACCCTGCACCGCGACCGCCGCGCGGCCGTCGTCGACTGGGCGCGCCGCACCGGCGGACTGGTCGTCGAGGACGACTACGACGGCGAGTTCCGCTACGACCGCCAGCCCGTCGGCGCCCTCCAGGGGCTGGACCCCGACCACGTGGTCTACGCGGGCACCGCCAGCAAGTCCCTCGCCCCCGGCCTCAGGCTGGCCTGGCTGGTGCTGCCGCCGGATCTGGTCGAGGAGGCGGCGAGGGCGAAGGGCGGCAAGGACATGTGCGGGGTCCTGGACCAGCTGACCCTCGCGGAGTTCATCACCTCCGGCGCCTACGACCGCCATGTGCGCGCCGCCCGGCTGCGCTACCGGCGCCGCCGCGACGCGCTGGTGGCCGAACTCGCCCGGCGCGCCCCGCAGGTCCACGCCACCGGCATCGCGGCCGGCCTCCACGTGGTGCTCCGGCTGCCGCCCGGCACCGAACAGGCGACGCTCAGGGCAGCCGCCTGGCAGGACCTGGCCGTACACGCCCTGCACCGCTACCGCCACCCCGAAGCCCCGGTCGAACGACTGGACGCCCTGGTCGTCGGCTACGGCACACCCCCGGACCACGCCTGGTCAGGCGCACTCGACGCCTTGTGCGCGGCACTGCCGGACTCGCCCGAGCCGTGAACCCAGCGGTTCCTTCTCGCCGGACCCACGCCCCTGCGCGCGGCGGACCTCGACAGCTCAGGCCCTCGAATCCGCCGATTCCGTGCTGGGTGCCTCCCCGAACCGTGCCAGGGCCAGCGCCCCCGCGACGGCTACGGCACACCCCCGGACCACGCCTGGTCAGGCGCACTCGACGCCTTGTGCGCGGCACTGCCGGACTCGCCCGAGCCGTGAACCCAGCGGTTCCTTCTCGCCGGACCCACGCCCCTGCGCGCGGCGGACCTCGACAGCTCAGGCCCTCGAATCCGCCGATTCCGTGCTGGGTGCCTCCCCGAACCGTGCCAGGGCCAGCGCACCCGCGACGGCGATGGCGAACCCCGCGACCGCCAGCCAGGCCAGCCCCTCGCGGGTGCGGTCGCCGAGCCAGATCACGCCCACCAGGGCCGGTCCGATCGTCTCGCCGATCACCATTCCCGCGGTGGCCGTGGTGACCGAGCCGCGCTGAAGGGCCGAGGTCAGCAGCAGGAAGGCAGCACCCCCGCCGATGAGCAGCGCGTACGTCGCGGCATCGGTGAGCAGGTCCGACGGCGCGAGCGAGTCGATCAGCCGCACCGACACCTCCACCACCCCGAACCCGATCCCGGCGCCCGACCCCAGCACCAGCGCCCGCCCCCGCCCGGACCAGCGCCCGCCCGCCGGCCCCAGCAGCAGCACCACGACGGCGATCGCGAGCATCACCCACGGCAGCGCCGCCGGACCCTCGCGGTCCCCCTCGGCCCCGGATGCCAGCCCCAGCATCGCGAGCCCCGCGCACACCACCCCGACCGCGGCCCACTCCGTCCCGGTCAGCCGCACCTTCAGCAGCCGCGCCGCGACCACCCCGGTCACCGCCAGGCTGGAGGCGAGAGCCGCCGCGACCGCGTAGATCGGGATCGACCGCAGGGCGGCGATCTGCAGCACGAACCCCAGCCCGTCCAGCGCCAGTCCGGCCACATACCGCCACTGCCGCACGGCCCGAAGCAGCAGCGCCGCCTCCCCGCCGGCGCCCCCTTCCGCACCGGCCGCCCGCGCCGCGACCGCCTGCAACACCGTCGCGGTACCGAAGCAGACCGCCGCGCCAAGAGCGCACACCATGCCAAAGATCACAAAGTGACTGTAGGGGAGGCGCGCGACGGGTGGGGTCCCTCTCGGTGCGCTCACACCTGTCTCTAGGCTGACCTCCTGTCACATCAGCAGAACCGGCCACATCGGCCGTACCAACGGGGAGACACGGACATGGCGGACGTACGTCGGCAACTTCGCTCGGGCACGGTCGTGCTCGGCGGCATGGGCCTTCTCGCCGCGACCCTCACCGCCTGCTCCTCGGACCCCGACAAGCGCTGCGTGGACCGCGACAGCTACCACCTCGCCAAGGGCTACAAGGTCGTCTCCGACAAGAACTGCACCTCCACCAAGAGCTCCGCCCACGGGGTCTGGTACTACGGCGGCAGCAAGAACGGCTCCTGGGTCGACGACGGCTCCTTCACCAAGCCCCGCAAGGCGTCCGGCGGTTCGGGCGGCTCCGGCGGGCACGGCGTCTCCCGCGGCGGCTTCGGCGGCGGCAAGGGAAGCTCCGGCGGCTGAGCCCGGACGCGGCACACACCATGCGACGCCACACCATCACCCCCCGCCCCGACTGGCAGCGGACCGTCGAGGAACAGGGCCTCATATACCCCCTCACCCGTCACCCCGACGACTCGCTGCGCCCCTACTGGGACGAGAGCGCCTACTACTCCTTCACCCTCGACGAGGTGGAGGCGCTGGAGGAGACCGTCGAGGAACTGCACCGCATGTGCCTCGCGGCGGCGGACCACATCGTCACCGCCGGCCGCTTCGCCGACCTGGGCGTCACCGACCCCCGGGTCGCCGACGCGGTCGCCGAGGCCTGGCACCGGCGCGCTGAACTCCCCTCCGTCTACGGCCGTTTCGACCTCCGCTACGACGGCACCGGCCCGGCGAAGCTGCTGGAGTACAACGCCGACACCCCCACCTCCCTCGTCGAGGCCGCCTCGCCCCAGTGGTTCTGGATGGAGGAGCGCTTCCCGGGCGCCGACCAGTGGAACTCCCTCCACGAACGCCTCGTCGCCGCCTGGAAGAAGCAGGCCCCGCTGCTGCCGCCCGGCAGCCCCCTGTACTTCGCGCACTCCTCGGACGACGAGCTCGGCGAGGACCTGATGACGGTCGCCTACCTCAAGGAGACCGCCGAGCAGGCCGGCCTGGACACCGACTGGATCTCCATGGAGGAGATCGGCTGGGACTCCCTCTCGGGCCGCTTCGTCGACAACCAACTGCGCTTCATCCGCAGCTGCTTCAAGCTCTACCCCTGGGAGTGGCTCACCACCGACCGCTTCGCCGGCCATGTCCTCGACACCCTGGACAACGGCGGCGGCACGGGGAGCACGCTGTGGATCGAACCCGCCTGGAAGATGCTCCTCAGCAACAAGGCCCTCCTGGCGATCCTCTGGGAGCTCCACCCCGGCCACCCCAATCTCCTCCCCGCCTACCTCGACGGCCCCCGTGAACTGGCAGGCACCACGGGCTACGTCGCCAAACCGCTGCTCGGCCGCGAGGGCGCCGGAGTGACCGTCCACGAGCCCGCCACCGGCCCCTCCGGCACGGCGCAGCACCCGGACGGCACCCGTGACGAAGCCTGCTGCTACCAGGAGCTGGCCCCACTGCCCGACTTCGACGGCAACCGCGTCGTCCTCGGCGCATGGGTCGTGGAGGACGAGTCGGCCGGCCTCGGCATCCGCGAGTCCTCGGGCCTGATCACGGACGAGTACGCCCGCTTCCTGCCGCACGTCATCCTCTGACGCCCGCGCCCACGCCCCGCTGGTTCGCCCGCCCACCCGTCGCTCGCATGGTGGACGCCGGACCTCCGGCTTTCGGCGCGGCCGGTAGGCTGACCGGCGGGCCGTGACTGGCGCGCTGGGATGGGACCGACCATCGGGGAGCGGCTCGTGCAGTGAGCGAGTGCCGTGCGCCTGGGCAGACCGTGAACCGTGAATGCTCCCAGCCACGCCATCCGGAGGCCGACGACATGTCAGAGCAGCAGCCCCTGTCCACCGAGTCCACCGCCTTCCGTGCCGCCCTCGACGTGATCCGTGCCGTCGAGCCGCGAGTCGCCGACGCCATCGGCCAGGAGGTCCACGATCAGCGCGAGATGCTGAAGCTGATCGCCTCCGAGAACTACGCCTCCCCGGCCACCCTCCTCGCGATGGGCAACTGGTTCAGCGACAAGTACGCCGAGGGCACCGTCGGCCGCCGCTTCTACGCCGGCTGCCGCAACGTCGACACCGTCGAGTCCCTCGCCGCCGAGCACGCCAGGGAACTCTTCGGCGCCCGTCACGCCTATGTCCAGCCGCACTCCGGCATCGACGCCAACCTGGTCGCCTTCTGGGCCGTCCTCGCCCAGCGGGTGGAAACCCCCGCCCTGGAGAAGGCGGGCGTCCGCCAGGTCAACGAGCTCTCCGACGCCGACTGGGCGGAGCTGCGCCAGGCCTTCGGCAACCAGCGCATGCTCGGCATGTCCCTGGACGCGGGCGGCCACCTCACCCACGGCTTCCGCCCGAACATCTCCGGCAAGATGTTCGACCAGCGCTCCTACGGCACCGACCCGGTCACGGGCCTCATCGACTACGACGCCCTCCGCGCCCAGGCCCGTGACTTCAAGCCGCTGATCATCGTCGCCGGCTACTCCGCCTACCCCCGCCTGGTGAACTTCCGCATCATGCGCGAGATCGCCGACGAGGTCGGGGCGACGCTGATGGTGGACATGGCGCACTTCGCCGGACTGGTCGCGGGCAAGGTGCTGACCGGCGACTTCGACCCGGTACCGCACGCCCAGATCGTCACCACCACCACGCACAAGTCGCTGCGCGGCCCGCGCGGCGGCATGGTCCTGTGCGACGACTCCCTCAAGGACCAGGTCGACCGCGGCTGCCCGATGGTCCTCGGCGGCCCGCTCCCGCACGTCATGGCCGCCAAGGCCGTCGCGCTCGCCGAGGCCCGCCGGCCCTCCTTCCAGGACTACGCCCAGCGCATCGTGGACAACTCCCGCGCCCTGGCCGAGGGCCTGATGCGCCGCGGCGCCACCCTCGTCACCGGCGGCACCGACAACCACCTCAACCTGATCGACGTCACCACCTCCTACGGCCTCACCGGCCGCCAGGCCGAGGCCGCGCTCCTCGATTCCGGCATCGTCACCAACCGCAACGCCATCCCGGCCGACCCCAATGGCGCCTGGTACACCTCCGGCATCCGCATCGGCACCCCCGCCCTGACCACGCGCGGTCTGGGCACGGCGGAGATGGACGAGGTCGCGGGCCTGATCGACCGCGTCCTCACCACCGCCGAGCCCGGCACCACCAAGTCGGGCGCCCCCTCCAAGGCCCAGCACATCCTGGACCCGAAGATCGCGGACGAGATCTCCCACCGCGCCACCGACCTCGTCTCCGGCTTCCCGCTCTACCCGGAGATCGACCTGGGCTGACGCCCGCTGCCTTGTGCGACCGTCAAAGGTCGATGAGTTCCTGTCGTGGCTCCTCGCGCGGCGGTCCGGCTCCGTGCCGGGCCGCCGCGCGGCGTATCAGCAGCGTGCCGCCGACGCCGATCACCAGTCCCGCACCCAGCCCCGGCAGCGCCCACCAGGCATGCCCCACATCCCAGCCGGACCCGTCCCGCGCGGTCGCGGCACCCGAGGCCCGGGCCGAGGGGGCGCTGTCACCCAGCCCGACCAGCACCTTGTCCTGCTTCAGCTCGGCGAAGATCGAGCGCGGTGCGCGGTGCCAGCGGATGTCGTCGTCCTGGATGTCCGGCGCCGGATCCGTCCGTATCCAGGGCGTACCGTCCGCCGCCAGCAGTAGCTGGTCCTGCCGCTCGACAGCCACGTCACCGCCGGGTGCACGGTTCGTCTGCGGCCAGCCGCCAATCCCTGTCAGCCCCCAGACCACCGTGAAGTCCACGGGCGGATACCGCCCCTCGCTCCACGCCTGCGGCACCCGCTCCGTCCCCATGTAGTCCGGCCTTAGCAACTGCCGCAGATGGGCGAAGGCGGGCCGGCCCTTCCGCAACACCGTCGTACGTCCCGTGCCGCCCGCGATGATCATCGCGAGGTCGGGGTGATCCGGGGCCTCCGCCTGCGTCGCCGCTGACGTTGCCGCTGCGAATGCCGCCGCCTGACCCGGCATCCCGCACAGCACCAGCACGGCCACCGCCGCCAGAACCACCACCAGCCGCGACCTGACCCTCACGCTCCGACCTGCCACGCCTCCCCAGCTTCCCGGGCGTGCCACGCCTCCCCAGCTTCCCGGGCCTGCCACGCCTCCCCAGCTTCCCGGGCCTGCCCGGCCTCCCAGACCTGCCAGGCCCCCCATGCCAGCCATTCCCGCCATTCCTCCCCCTCCTCCCCACCCAAGCCCTCTCATACGTCCCGCAGCTCCTGCCTGGAACCGCCGTCCCGCACCCGCCTCCACCGGTTCACCGGCCCACGCGAGGCGAGCGGCCCCACAACCAGCGTCAGCGCAACCCCCACCGCCACGCCGGGCAGGCTCCACCACCAGTTGGCCCACCACTCGGCCCCCTCGTCCGCCCCGGATGCGCCGACCCGCACAGCGGCCGTATCCGCGGCCGTGTCGGCCGTGTCCGCAGCCGAGTCCGCAGCCGGGGTCGAAGGACCCGCAACCCCCGGCTCCCGCGACTCCCAGGGCGCCGGGAAGATCCCCCCGTAGCCGTCACCCGTGTCCTTGCCCATCACGCCCAACTTCCCTAGCAAGGAGCGCAGTTGGGCGGGGTGTTCGGCTCGGTGCCAGTAGCCGTTCATGCCGTTGGGTATGTCGGCCGCCGTATGGATCCAGACCGGGCCGGAGCCGGAGTAGCCCGGGAAGATCCGGTCCACGCGCCAGGGCGATATGTCGTGCGCCATCCAGGTGGCGTTGATCTGCCGCTCGCCGCCCAGTTCCCTTTCCGGCGGCTGAGCCCTGCTGCCCGTGCCCGAGGGGCCGAGCAGTTGCTCCAACTTCCCGTACTCCGCGTCCGCGTAGTACAGCGCGGTGGCCTCCGCGCTCTGCGGCGAGGTCACCAGCACACTCGTCGGCCCACCCGCCGAGGCCGACGACGCGCCCCACACCATCAGAGCGAACGTGACCGCCAACACCCCGGTCAGCGCCGCCAGTTCACGAGCCCGCCGCCTGTACCCACGCATTCCGTCCCCCTGTCAGAAGGTCTCCCGCGGCCCTCCCCGAGCCGCGTGTCACTTCTGGTACACCGCCCGGCCCGCCGGGGTTCCCACCACCCGTGAACTATTTCGGTGAACTACTTCGAGGACGTCCCCGCCGCCCCGTCGAGCGACTGCGCGATCTCCACGGCACGGCTCTTGGACGTCACCCCCTCCAGCCGGAGCGTCACGCTCCCTGCGCCGGTCTCATGGGTCCACAGCAGCGTCGGCCCGGCCGTCCGCTCCTTGCGGGTGAAGCGGTCTCCGCTCGCGTCGACCAGCCAGAAGCTCAGCAGATGGGGGCGGGGGAACCACAGGGCGTAGTTCGGATTGCCGTCGGCCGAGGGCTTCCCGTGCAGTTCGAGCCACTCCGGCGGCTCGCGCAGGGTCTTGGTGAAGCCGATGTCCAGCCGGGCCGGGAACTCGTCCAGCCGGACCGTGCGCCCGTCCTCGCGCCAGCACAGGCCGACCAGGAAGCGCCGGTGCGGTTCGCTCGTCACCTCGACTGTGTCCGGGACGCCGAGCGAGCGCGGAACCAGCGGCTCGAACCCGGCCCGCTGCCGTGCCTGCCCGAGCGAGACCGACCTGCCGCAGCCGGGCACCTCGGCCCCCGGCGAAGGCACCGCGGACGGGTCGTACCGCACCTCGACACCGCCGAAGTCGAACCAGTCCAGAACCGCCGCCCGCACCGGGGGCGTGAGCGCGAGAACCGTCAGCAGGCCGCACAGGCACGCGGTCAGCGAACGCCACCGCAGCCGCGTCCAGCGCCGCAGGGCACGCAGCCGCTCACCGGCGCCCCGGGGCTCGGCGACCGGAACCGGCATCCGCTCGGCCAGTATCTGTCCCAGCACGCGCTCGACCATCGTCTCCGAGTCGAGGGGATCGCCGCCGTTGCCGCCGCCCGTCCCGGGCGCATCCAGCGACCGCCCGAGCGACCTCAGCTCGTCCGGCAGCCGGGAGGCATCGCCCGCACGTCCCGGCCTCCACGGCCGCCACGCCCGGTCACCGCCCCGCCCGCGCGGCCCCCGGCCACCGGGACCCGCCGGGCCGCGGCCGCCGTCGCCCTCGCCGTCGTAGGCATCGCGTCCCTCACTCACGCTCATCACCTCCTTCCCGAGGCTCGAAGTCCGGCAGGAGCCGGCCCAGTTTGCGCAGGGCGCGGTTGAGGCGGGACTTGACCGTCCCGCGCGGCCAGCCCAGGGCCTGGGCCGTCTCGGACTCGTCCATCTCCAGGAGGTAGCGGTAGGTGACGACCAGGCGGTGCTCCTCGCTCAGCTTCTCCAGCGCGGACAGGAGGGCGCTGCGGCGCTCCGTCTCCAGCGTCGCCACCGCGGGATCCGCCGATTCCGGTATCAGCGGCTCGGCCTGGGCGAGGGCCGCCTCCCGGCCGGCGAGCGTGCGCTGCCGGGCCGCCGTGCGCACGGTGTTCCTGGTCTCATTGGCGACGATCGACAGCAGCCATGGCTTGAAGGACGCGCCGTCGCGGAATCCGCCCAGCGCGCAGTACGCCTTCACGAAGGCCTGCTGCACCACGTCCTCCGCGTCCGCTCCCGCCCCGAGTGCGGCGGCCGCCCTCAGCGCGATGCCCGTGTGGGCCCGCACCAGATCCGCGTACGCCTCCGCCTCCCCGGCGCGTACGCGTGCGATCACCGCGGCCTCATCGACGATGCGGCCCCCCTCCCGCGTTCTCACACCCTTGTTACACCGCAGCAGACGGATCGGTTCCCATCTGTTTCCGACCAGTTCCGGATCGGTCCCCGGTACCTGAGAGAATGGTGAACATGGCCTCTGACAGTCCCCGCGTGCTCTCCGGAATCCAGCCCACCGCAGGCTCGTTCCACCTCGGCAACTACCTCGGCGCCGTACGTCAGTGGGTGGCCCTGCAGGAGTCGCACGACGCGTTCTACATGGTCGTCGACCTGCACGCGATCACCCTTCCGCAGGACCCGGCACAGCTGCGCGCCAACACCAGGCTCGCCGCCGCCCAGCTCCTCGCGGCCGGTCTGGATCCCGAGCGCTGCACGCTGTTCGTCCAGAGCCATGTTCCCGAGCACGCCCAGCTGGCCTGGGTCATGAACTGCCTCACCGGCTTCGGTGAGGCCTCCCGCATGACCCAGTTCAAGGACAAGTCGGCCCGGCAGGGCGCCGACCGCGCGAGCGTCGGCCTGTTCACCTACCCGATCCTCCAGGTCGCGGACATCCTGCTGTACCAGGCGCACGAGGTCCCGGTCGGCGAGGACCAGCGCCAGCACGTCGAGCTGACCCGCGACCTCGCCACGCGCTTCAACGGACGCTTCGGCGAGACCTTCACGATCCCGAAGCCGTACATCCTCAAGGAGACGGCGAAGATCTACGACCTGCAGGACCCGTCGATCAAGATGAGCAAGTCGGCGTCCACGCCCAAGGGTCTGATCAACCTCCTCGACGAGCCCAAGGCCACCGCGAAGAAGGTCAGGAGCGCGGTCACGGACACCGACACCGTCATCCGCTACGACGCCGACAAGAAGCCCGGCGTCAGCAATCTGCTCACCATCTACTCGACCCTCACCGGCAGGTCGATCGCCGAGCTGGAGCGGGACTACGAGGGCAAGATGTACGGCGCGCTCAAGACGGACCTCGCCGACGTCATGGTCGACTTCGTGACGCCCTTCCGGGAGCGCACCCAGCAGTATCTGGACGACCCGGAGACGCTGGACTCGATCCTGGCCAAGGGGGCGGAGAAGGCGCGTGCCGTCGCCTCCGAGACCCTTTCGCGGGCCTACGACAAGGTGGGTTTCCTGCCCGCCAAGCACTGACCCCGCCGCCGGGCGGACGTACCGGCACAGACGTACCACTGGCAGAGCGCTGCACATCACTCCGGTTGCGCCTGCCCGCAGCACAGCCGTGGCCGTACAGTCGATAGCCGACGGCCCAGAACAAATCCGTCACGACGACAGGAGACGACGTGGGGACCGTAACGATCGGCGTGTCGATCGCGGTCCCGGAGCCTTACGGCAGCCTGCTCCAACAGCTGCGCTCGGGCTTCGGTGACGCCGCGGCCCACGGCATCCCCACGCACATCACCCTGCTGCCGCCGACGGAGATCGACGGCGGCGACCTGGCGGCCGTCGAGGCGCATCTGACCGAGGTCGCCGCGGCCGGGCGGCCGTTCCCCATGCGGCTGTCCGGGACCGGCACCTTCCGGCCCCTGTCACCCGTCGTCTTCGTGCGGGTCGACGAGGGCGCCGAGGTGTGCACACGGCTGCAGAAGCAGGTCCGCGACGCCTCCGGCCCCGTGCCGCGCGAACTGCAGTTCCCGTACCACCCCCACGTCACCGTCGCGCACGGCATCGACGAGGAGTCGATGGACCGCGCCTTCGAGGAGCTCGCCGACTACGAGGCCGAGTGGTCGTGCACCGGATTCGCGCTGTACGAACAGGGCCCCGACGGGGTCTGGCGCAAGCTGCGCGAGTACCCCTTCGGCAGCTCGGTGGTGCCGCCCCAAGGTGGTCATGTACGGGGCAGCATCCCCAGCCGTTGAAGATCCCCGGCGCCGTCGGCTAGACCGCCAGCCGCCGCAGCACCGCGCGCGGCAGATGCCGTAGCGCCGACATCACGAAGCGCAGTGCGCCGGGCACCCACACGGTCTCCGAGCGCCGCCGCAGCCCCAGTTCGATGGCCGTCGCGACGGCCTCCGGTGTGGTCGCGAGCCGCGCCTGCGGGCGTTCCGGGGTCGTCTGCGAGCGGACGAAGCCGGGGCGTACGACCATGACGTGCGCGCCCGTGCCGTGCAGCGCGTCCCCCAGGCCCTGCGCGAAGGTGTCCAGGCCCGCCTTGCTGGAGCCGTAGATGAAGTTGCTGCGGCGGGCCCGCTCGCCGGCCGCGGAGGAGAGCACCACCAGCGAGCCGTGGCCCTGCGCCTGCAGCGCACAGGCGCTCACCAGGGCCGCCGACACCGCGCCCGTGTAGTTGGTCTGCGCGACGCGCACCGCGGCGGCCGGCTCCCGCTCGTCGCGTGCCTGGTTGCCGAGGATGCCGAAGGCCAGCAGCACCATGTCGACGTCGCCCTCGGCGAAGACCTTGCCGAGGACGGTCTCGTGGGAGTCCGGGGCGAGCGCGTCGAAGGCGACGGTGTGCACATCCGCGCCCAGGCCGCGCAGCTGCTCCGCGGACCGGTCCAGGGCGGGCGAGGGGCGTCCCGCGAGCCACACCGTGCGCGTGCGGCGGGTGATGAGACGGCGGGCGGTGGCGAGCGCGATCTCGGACGTACCGCCGAGGACGAGCAGGGACTGGGGGAGGCCGGAGGCATCCTTCACGACAGCGGCTCCTAGGTGTCTTGAGGGCGGGACGGCGGGGCAGGTCGCCGGGATGCGGTGACCGTATCGTCCCGGTATGAGCGAGCGGCATCGACACCCTTGTTCGCCCACGGCGTCATAACAGTCCCGTCCATTCGGGGTACTCGCACATCGCGCTTCTCTGGCGAGGGGAGAGTCGGATCATGGACTGGCTGAAGAAGCTCCCCGTCGTCGGCCCGCTGGTGGCCCGCCTGATGCTCACGCACGCGTGGCGCTCGTACGGGCGCCTGGACCGGGTGAAGTGGACCCGCCTCGCCGCCGCGATGACGTTCACCAGCTTCGTCGCGCTCTTCCCGCTGCTCACCGTGGGCGCCGCGATCGCCGCCGCCACGCTCAGCGAGGCACAGCAGAATGACGTCCAGAACAAGATCGCCGAGCAGGTGCCCGGGATCTCCGACCAGCTCGACATCCAGGGCCTGGTCGACAACGCGGGCACCATCGGCCTCATCGCGGGCGCCCTGCTGCTGTTCACCGGTATCGGCTGGGCGGGCTCCATGCGGGACTGCCTGCGGGCGGTGTGGGAGCTGCCCGACGAGGAGGAGAACCCGCTCCTGCGCAAGGCCAAGGACCTGGGCATCCTCGTCGGACTCGGCGGCGCCGTCCTGGTCACCATCGCCGCCTCCACCGTCGCCTCCGCGATGGTCGGGTGGATCACCGACCGGATCGGCATCGACAAGAACGGCTGGGGCAGCGTCCTGCTGTACGTCATCGCGTTCGCGGTCGCCGTGTGCGCCGACTTCCTGCTGCTCCTGGTCGTGCTGACCCTGCTGCCCGGCGTCGAGCCGCCGCGCCGCCGGCTGATGGTCGCCGCGCTGACCGGCGCGATCGGCTTCGAGCTGCTGAAGGCCCTGCTGAGCGGCTACATGCAGGGGGTCGCCGCGAAGAGCATGTACGGCGCGTTCGGTGTGCCGGTGGCCCTGCTGCTGTGGATCAACTTCACCGCGAAGCTGGTCCTGTTCTGCGCCGCGTGGACGGCGACGCAGAGCAAGGAGCAGGAGGGGGTCACGGACGAGTCCGGCGACGTACCAGATCGGGCAGCGGCCAGCGGCGGTTGACCAGGAACGTGGCCGCGGCCAGCAGCACCAGCACGCCACCCGCTATGGCCAGTGCGACCCCCATGCCGCCGGAGCCGCCCCTGGCGGCGTCGCTCGCCACCGGCTTGGCGGACGCGTCACCGGCCGCCCCGCCCGCCTGGCCCGACGCCTCCGGTCGGGCGCTGGGCTGCGCGCTCCTCGGCGCCACCAGCGCGCCCACCGGCTTCGCCTTGCCGGATGCCTTGAAGCCCCAGTCGAGGAGCTTGGCGGCCTCCTTGTAGACCTCGTTGTGCTCGGCCTTCTCCGGGTGCATGACGGTGACCAGCAGCACCCGGCCGTTCCGCTCGGCGACGCCCGTGAAGGTCGCGCCCGCGTTCGTCGTGTTGCCGTTCTTGACGCCCGCGATGCCCTGGTAGACGGGGGTGTCGTAGTCGCCGCTCAGCAGCCGGTTGGTGTTCTGGATCTCGAAGGACCCGCGGACCGGCTTGCCCGCGTTCTTGCCCTTCTTGGCCTTCTTCGTCTCGCCCGGGAACTGGGCGCGCACGGTCGAGCAGTACTCGCGGAAGTCCTTCTTCTGCAGCCCGGAGCGGGCGAACAGCGACAGGTCGTACGCCGAGGAGACCTGCTTGGGGGCGTCGTAGCCGTCGGGTGTGACCACGTGCGTGTCGAGGGCCTGGAGCTCCTCGGCGTGCTCGTTCATCTCCTTGACGGTGTTGCCGACGCCGTCGTTCATGGCCGACAGCACATGCACGGCGTCGTTGCCGGAGCGCAGGAAGACACCGAGCCACAGGTCGTGGACCGTGTAGGACTCGCCCTCCTTTATCCCGACCATGCTGGAGCCGACGCCCATGCCGGCCAGGTCGGAGGGGACGACCTTGTGCTTCTCGGTGCTCGGGAACTTCGGCAGCACCGTGTCCGCGAACAGCATCTTCATCGTGCTCGCCGGAGGCAGCCGCCAGTGCGCGTTGTGCGCGGCGAGCACCTCGCCCGACTCGGCGTCCGAGACGATCCAGGAGCGGGCGGTGAGGCCCTTGGGGAGCACAGGGGCGCCGCTGCCGAGATCCACCTGCGTGCCCGGCTGCCCGAGACGGGCACCGCCCACGCTCGACATCTTCGCCGGGGGAGTGGCCGACGGACTCGTGGACGGGTGCGGAGCCGCGAGGGCGACCGGCGCGGCAAGAGCCAGCGAAGACAGGGCTGCGGAGGTGACCAGCAGGGATCGCCTGACGGTCTTCTTGGGAGCGGGCACGGACGGAAACGTACATGCAGTACGCCGTGAAGTCCCGCCTCCCACCCCACCCCGGCCGCCGAACGGCACAGGGGGCGGCGATACTGGACGCATGAAGCTCAGTCGCCCCGTCTCCTGGTTCCTGCTCGCCTTCGGGGTGTGGAGCTGGATCATCTGGGTCACTTTCGTCAAGAACCTGGTCAAGGACGGCAGCGGCCTCGCGTTCGACGACGGTCACCCGACGGCCTACTTCTGGGTGCATCTGACGCTCGCTGTCGTCTCCTTCGTATTGGGGACGGTCATCGGGTGCATCGGGTTGCGCGGGCTGCGCGCATTGCGCCAGACCTCATAGCCGCGATGGTCGTCGTCTACGTCCTGGCCGCCCTGCTCGCGCTCGGCGTGCTCGTCGCGGCCAACTGGTATCTGTGGCGCCGTCTGTTCCGCGACACGACCGCACGGCCGGGCCCGGTGCGCCGGGCGGGCGTCGCGGTCATCGCCGGCGGCTGGGTGCTGGCCGTCGGGGCCCTCGTCGCCGAGCGCGCCGGCGCGCCCTTCTGGCTCCAGCAGGTGCTCGCCTGGCCGGGCTTTTTGTGGCTCGCCCTGTCGATCTACCTGCTGCTGGCCGTCGTGGCCGGTGAGGTCGTACGGCCGCTGCTGCGACGTGTACTGGCCCGCCGGGGGCGCGGCGCCGCGGTACCGAAGGAGACGGAAACGCAGCCGGAGACGGAAACGCAGCCGGGCACGGAGGCTGAATCCGGGCCCGGATCCGCGCCCGTCCCGGACCCCTCGCGTCGTCTCTTCGTCTCCCGGGTCGTCGCGGGCGTGGGCGCCGCGGCCGCCGTGGGGACCGTCGGCTACGGCACCTACGGCGTGCTGCGCGGCCCGCGCGTGAAGCGGGTGACCGTGCCGCTGGCCAAACTCCCGCGCGCGGCGCACGGTTACCGCATCGCGGTGGTCAGCGACATCCATCTGGGCCCGACCCTCGGCCGGAGCTTCACGCAGAAGGTCGTCGACACGATCAACTCCACCCAGCCGGACATCGTCGCGGTCGTCGGCGACCTGGTGGACGGAAGCGTGCACAACCTGGCTCCGGCGGCGGCACCGCTGCGGCAGCTGAAGGCGCCCTCCTACTTCGTCACCGGCAACCACGAGTACTTCTCCGGCGCCGAGCAGTGGGTCGCGGAGGTACGGCGGCTCGGGCTGCACCCGTTGGAGAACGCCCGCACCGAACTGCCGTGGTTCGACCTGGCCGGCGTCAACGACATCGCCGGCGAGAGCACCGGCCAGGGCCCCGACTTCGGCAGGGCGCTCGGCGACCGGGACACGGCACGCGCGTGCGTGCTCCTCGCCCACCAGCCGGTCCAGATCCACGACGCCGTCAAGCACGGCGTCGACCTCCAGCTCTCCGGCCACACCCACGGCGGCCAGCTCTGGCCCGGCAACTTCATCGCGGCGGCCGCCAACCCGACCGTCGCGGGCCTGGAGCGCTACGGCGACACCCAGCTCTACGTCAGCCGGGGCGCGGGCGCCTGGGGGCCGCCCACGCGCGTGGGCGCGCCCTCGGACATCACGGTGATCGAACTGGCGTCGACGCGGGCCTGACCCACCTCACCCCAAATCCGGCGCGAGCGCGCGGCGTTGACATTCACGACCGTGACGACGCAGGCTCACCCGACGCAGCACGATGTGACGGAGGTGCGCGTGGGGTGAGGAGAAGACGTGTTGAGACGCAACTCCTTCCGGCTGCCCCGGCATCCGGCATCCGTCGGTCTGGCCCGGCACCGGGTCCGGGACCATCTGGCCGACTGGGGCCACGCACCGGACGATCCGGCGCTGGCCCACGCGGTCCTGCTGGTCTCCGAGCTCGCGACCAACGTCGTACGCCACGGGCCTTTGCTGGAGCGGGAGTTCGAGGTGGCGGTGACCGCGCTCGGGGACGGGTCCTGTCTCATCGAGGTGTCGGACGAAGGGCAGTTGGAGCCGCGGTTGCGCATCGTCGGTGACGCGGACGAGGCCGGCCGCGGCCTGCACCTGGTGGAGAGCGTCTCGGCGGCCTGGGGGGTGTGGAGCAGAGGGCGGCACGGCAAGACGGTGTGGGCGCTCGTCGCCCCGCTGACGGCGGAGTGACGGCCAGTGATGGCTGGCGGCGGCTAGCGGCGCAGGGACGCTCCGGGCAGCGGCGTGTCTCCCCGTTCGCGGCTGCGAGGCGTCAACGGCTGATCGCGCGGCTCCCCGCACCCCTGCGTGGGCAGCGTGACGCTCACCCGCAAGCCCTCGCCCGGCGCGGTGTCGACCGCCACCTCACCGCCGTGGGCCTCCACCACCCCCTGCACGATCGCCAGGCCCAGACCGCTGCCCGCGCCGCCGCCGGCCCGGAAGAAGCGGTCGAAGACCCGCGCCGCGTCCTCGTCGCTCAGCCCCGGACCCCGGTCCGCGACACACAGGCGTACGTTCCCGTCCTCGCGGGTCAGCTCCAGCCGTACGGGGACGTCCGCGGGCGTGTGCGTGCGCACGTTGCCCAGGAGGTTGCCGAGCACCTTCCTCAGGCCCGACTCGTCGGCCCGCACCAGCAGGGTGCCGTCGGCGTCCACCGTGATCGGCCGCTCCGGCTGCTGCACCCGCAGGTCCTCCGCCGCGTCCCGCACCAGGCGGCTCAGGTCGACGTTGCGGAAGCGCAGTTCGGGCTGCTGGTCCAGGCGGGCCAGGGTGAGCAGCTCGTCCACCAGCCGCCCCATGCGGTCCGTCTCCGCCAGCACCCGCTCCCAGGCACGCTTGCGCTCGTCCGGATCGCTGAGCATGCCCTTGTCGTACAGCTGGAGATAGCCCCGGATCGCGGACAGCGGGGTGCGCAGCTCGTGCGAGGCGTCGGCGACGAAGCGGCGCAGCTGGGCCGCGCTGTGCTCGCGCGTGCGGTACGCCGACTCGACCTGGTGGAGCATGGAGTTCAGGGCGAGCCGCAGCTGCTCGACCTCCTGCGTGGGATGGGTGCTGGAGGGCACGCGCAGGGTCAGATCGCCCTCGGCGATCGCCGACGACGTCTCGACCATGTCCTCCAGCGGCAGCATCCGGCGCCGCACACTGAACAGCGTGACGCAGGCCAGCAGTACGAGCAGCAGACCGCCGACGGCGAAGTCGAGCTTGAGGGCCTTGCTCATCCCGTTGTGCAGGGCCTCGGTGGAGCTGGCCATCAGCACATAGGTGCCGTCGGACAGCTGGACGGCGGTGACGCGGTACGCGGTGCCGTGCACCTTCACGTCGTGCGGATCGGCGTCCCGGGACAGGGCCGCGGCGTCGCCGACCGCGTGGGCCAGGCCGATCTGCGCCTCGGTGGGGTCGACCCCCAGGATGCCGATCGCGGTGCCCCGGGAGTTGAGCGCCGCGTAGATCGAGTCCGGGTCCGAGCGCTGCTTGTCCGGGACCAGCCGGTCGTGGACGAAGGACAGGGCGCTCAGCGAGTCGATCTGCCGGATCGTGAGCTGCGAACCGCCCAGCGAGTCACGCATCTTGGTCAGCTGCGAGTCGACCTGGTCGAGCAGGTAGTACCGCATGCCCATCAGGCTGATCGCGGTGGTCGCCACGATGCCGAGGGCGAGCAGCGCCACATTGGTCAGCGTCAGCTTGGCGCGCAGCGAGTGGACGCCGCGTTCGCAGTTCAGCCAGCGGATCCTCATGCCAGCCCGTACCCCACGCCGCGCCGGGTGGTGATCACCGGCGGGCCGAGCGCCTCCAGCTTGCGGCGCAGATAGCTGATGTAGGTCTCCACGATGGTCGACTCGGGCGGCGTGTGCTCGTACTGCCAGACGTGGCGCAGCAGTTGCTCCTTGGGCACGATCCGGCCGCCGTTGCGCACCAGGAAGCGCAGCAGGGCGTACTCGGTGGGGGTGAGCTCGACGCTGCGGCCCGCGCGGTGGACGCTGTACGTCGTCTCGTCCAGCTCCAGGTCGCCGTAGGTCAGCGGGGGCCGCTGCGGCAGGACGTCCGCGGGGCGGGTGCGGCGCAGCACCGCCGTGATCCGCGCGATGACCTCGTCGATGTTGAACGGCTTGGTGATGTAGTCGTCGCCGAAGCCGAGGGCGCCGACGATCTCGGCGGGCGAGTCGCGTGCGGTGAGGAAGACCAGCGCGAGGTCGGGCTGCCGCTCGCGCAGTTCGCGGCCCAGCGCCCGTCCGTCGCCGTCCGGGAGCATGACGTCGAGCAGCGCCGCGTCGGGCCGGGTGCGCTCGATGAGCGCGAGTGCCTCGCGGACGCTGCCCGCGATCATCACCTCGAACCGGTGGAAGCGCAGGGCGATGGCGAGGACGTCCGCGATGCTCGGCTCGTCCTCCACCACCAGCACGGTGCCTGGAGCGGTCGTCATGTCCCCAGTATCGGGCGGAGCACCGGCGGCCGGGACGGATCGGTCTTTGGAGTTCCTTGAGAGTCATGCCTCTCTCGTGTCCACACGCGTGCCACGCCGCCAATCCTGGTGCCCAGGACCTGGGGGACCAACCGACGACCGACAAAGGAGCGTTGATCGTGGCGGCATTGGCACGGTGGTGCTATCGGCACCGGCTGGTGGTCCTGTTGCTATGGGTGGGGGCGTTGTTCGGCGTGGGCTTCTCGGCCTCGAACGCGGGCACGGACTACGCGAACGTCTTCTCCCTCCCCGACACGGACTCCAAGAGCGCGTACGACCTGATGCAGAAGGCCTTCCCGAGCACCTCGGGCGACACCGACACGGTGGTGTGGAAGGTCGACGACGGCTCGGTGAAGGACCAGGCGGTCCGCTCCCGCATCCAGCCCGCCCTGGACAGAATCGCGAAGATGCCCGGCGTCGGCGAGGTGACCAGCCCGTACGCGGGCGCCCGCGGGGCCGCGCAGATCAGCGGCGACGGCAAGATCGCGTACGCCCAGCTGACCTTCGCCAGGCGAGCGAACGAGGTGCCCAAGGACCTCGTGCAGAACGTCGTCGACACCGCGCAGAACGCCGAACGCGGCGGCCTGCAGGTCGAGTTGGGCGGCCAGGCGATCCAGCGCGTCCAGGAGCCGCCACAGGGCCTGTCGGAACTGGTCGGCATCGTCGCCGCGGCCGTCGTGCTCTTCCTGGCCTTCGGCTCGCTGTTCGCGATGCTGCTGCCCATCGCGATCGCCGTCTTCGGCGTGGGCATGGGTCTGTCCTCCACCCAGCTGCTCAGCCACGCCACCGACATCCCCGACATCGCCCCGCTGCTGGCCTCCCTGATCGGCCTCGGCGTCGGCATCGACTACGCCCTGTTCATCGTCACCCGGCACCGGCGCGGCATCCAGCGCGGGCTCGATCCCGAGGAGTCGGCGGTCACGGCCCTCAACACCTCGGGCCGGGCGGTGCTGTTCGCGGGCGGCACCGTCTGCATCGCCCTCGCCGGCATGCTCGTGACCCGGCTGCGCTTCCTGGACGGCGTGGTCATCGCCACCTCGCTGACCGTGGTGCTCAGCGTCCTCGCGGCCACCACCCTGCTGCCGGCCCTGCTCGGCCTCCTCGGCCCGCGCGTGCTCAGCCGCCGCCAGCGGCGCAGGCTCGCCGCGAGCGGTCCCGAGGCGGAGACGGCGAGCGGGCTCGCCGCGCGCTGGTCGGCGAACGTCCAGAAGCGCCCCCGCAGGATCGCCGCGCTCGCCCTGGTCGTCATGGCCGTCCTCGCCATTCCCGTCCTCTCGCTCCGCCTCGGCGCCACCGACCAGGGCAACGACGACGCGTCGACGACCACCAGGAAGGCGTACGACCTGCTCGCCGACGGCTTCGGACCCGGCTTCAACGGCCCGCTGCAGGTGGTCAGCGAGGGAGGTGACACGGCCACGCTGGTCAAGGGCATCGAGTCGGCCTCCGGGGTCGCACGGGTGGCCGCGCTGCCGCCCGCGAAGGGCGTGACGGTGATCCAGGTCGTACCGACGACGTCACCGCAGTCCGAGCAGACCGACGACCTGATCGACACCCTGCGCGACGAGGTGATCCCGCAGGCGGGCGCGCAGGCCCATGTGGGCGGTGTGACCGCGGTGTCCAAGGACTTCGCGTCGGTGACGGGCGACCGGCTGCCGCTGTTCATCGCGACGATCATCGGCCTCGGTTTCCTGCTCCTGCTGGTCGCCTTCCGCTCGCTCGTGGTGCCGCTGACGGCCGCCGTGATGAACCTGGTCGCCGCGGCCGCCTCCTTCGGCGTGCTGACCGCGATCTTCCAGTGGGGCTGGGGGCTCGACCTGCTCGGCCTCGGCAAGGAGGGGCCGATCAACGCCTTCCTGCCGGTGATCATGCTGTCGCTGCTCTTCGGCCTCTCGATGGACTACCAGGTGTTCCTGGTCAGCCGGATGCACGAGGAGTGGGTGCACACCAGGGACAACGCGCGCGCGGTGCGGGTGGGCCTGGCGGAGACCAGCCGGGTCATCAACAGCGCCGCCCTGATCATGGTCTGCGTGTTCCTGGCGTTCGTCCTCAGCGGCGACTCGGGGGCGGCGATGGCGGGCGTGGGCCTGGCGGCCGCGGTGGCCCTGGACGCCTTCATTCTCCGTACGGCCCTGGTGCCGGCCGCGATGCATCTGCTGGGTAAGTCCAACTGGTGGCTGCCGGCCTGGCTGGAGAAGCGGCTGCCGCACCTCGCGGTCGAGCCGAAGGAGGACGCCGCGCCCCGGTCACCGGAAGCGGACGGTCCCTCCTCGGTGGTGCACGGCTTCATCCGCACGGCCGACGGCGAGCCCGTCGACGGTGCCTCGGTGACGCTGCTCACCTCGGGCGGGCGCCAGCTGGACCGGGTGACCTCCCTGGCCGACGGCTCGTACATCGTGTCGGTGCCCGCGCCGGGCACGTACCTGCTGGCGGCCACGGCCACGTCGTACGGCTCACGGGCCGCCCATGTGGTGGTGGCGGAGGGGCCGCTGGTCTTCGACGTCGAGCTGGCGGGCGAGGTGGACGCGGTCAACTGACCGCGCCCCGAGTCGAATACGGCTAGGACTTGCTGCCGGGGGTGGGGAGCACCTTCGTCATCCCCGGCAGGAAGTCCGTGAACAGCTCGTGCACCTCCCGCACCAGCGGGCGCAGCACCCGGAAGCGGGCCAGATACACGCCGCGGGCGGTCAGCCGGGCACCCCGCTCGGCCAGCCGGTAGCTGCGTTCGCGGTCCGGCGTGCGGTCGAAGATCCAGTACAGCACCAGGCCCATCTGGGAGAGCCACATCAACTCCGGCAGGACGTCCCGCAGATCCTCGGGGACCTTGGTCTTCGTCGCGCCCGCCAGGACCTCGCGGTGCAGGGAGATGGCCTCCTCGCGCGCGTGCTCGGACTCCGGGGAGAAGGGGCTGAGCGGGCTGTCCGGGTCGGCGGCGTTCTTGAAGAACTGCACCGCGAACTCGTGGTACGGCGTGGCGATGTCGAGCCACACCCGCAGCACCCCGGCGAGCCGCGCCTCCAGTTCGCTCTCGCGGTCCAGCACCTCCCGGACCGCCACCCGGTGTTCGGCGGCGATCCGGTCGTAGAAGCCCTGGATCAGGTGCTCCTTGCCGGCGAAGTAGTAGTAGGCGTTACCCACGGAGACGCCGGCCTCCGTGGCGATGGCCCGCATCGTCGTCTTGTCGTAGCCGCGTTCCTGGAACAGCCGCATCGCGGTCTCCAGGATCAGCGCGCGAGTCTGCTCGGACTTGGTCGGGTTGCCGCCCTCTTCGGGGCCGTCGTTCTTCGCAGGCACGGAATCAGAGCCTAAGGGGTCACGCAGGTTCCGCCGTCGCAGCGGGGTGCGCTGTACGTCCACCCCTGGCGCGGGTCGTACGACCATCCGTCCGCGGGACGGTAGACCGCGCCACCCCACTGCGTGCCCCGCCACTTGGCGGCGGCCAGGACCGCGCCCTTGGCCAGCTTCATCCCCGTCGGTGTGCTGAGCCGGTGAGCGAGCGGCCGGTGCTCGCGCAGCGCCCACAGGGTGACGATCCAGGCGGCGGCGGAGCGGTAGACCTGTCCGCCGTCGCCGACCACGGTGATGTCGTCGAGGGTGGCGCGGTGGTCCAGGCCGGGGAAGCGCCGACGGGCCTCCTCCGACGCGGCGGGCACCAGGTCCAGCGGCACCAGCTGCGGCTGCCGGGTGAGCCAGTCGCGCAGGAAGGCGCACAGCGAGCAGTCGGCGTCGTACAGGACCGTGAGCCGGCGGACCGGGACCCGGTCCGCCGCGGTGACGCCCGTGCCGCTCACGCCCGGACCCAGTCCTGCGGCGCTACCGGCGGCACCTGCTCCCGCTCCAGTGCCCCGCGCCGCCTGATCCGGTTGAGGACCCAGACGTTGCCCAGGTGCATCACGCCGAGCACCAGCAGCACCACGCCGAGCTTGGTCGAGAGGGTCTCGAAGATCTGGCGGGTGTCCTCGATGGTCTTGTCGCCGCTCAGGTACAGGGCTATGAAGCCGAGGTTGACGAGATAGAAGCCGACCACCAGAAGGTGGTTGACCGCCTCGGCGAGGTTCTCGTTCCCCTTGAGCACATCGGCGAGGAAGATCCGTCCGTTGCGGCTGAGCGTGCGGGCCACCCAGATGGTCAGCGCGATGCTGACCAGCAGGTAGATGACGTAGGCGACGACCGTGCGGTCCATGCCCCCACCCCTTCTTGAACGCGTTCAAAACGCTGACAGGGATGACTGTAGACCTATTTTTGAACGTGTTCAACCAAGGAGAAGGGTGGCTGTTTCAGGGGCGGCGGCCCAGTTCCGGGCGCTTGCTGTAGTCCGTGAACCCGACGACGTTCCCCCAGGGATCGGCGATCTCCACCGTCCAGCCCGTGGCCACGGAGAAGGGCTCGTCGAGCGGGGCGATGCCGGCCGAGGCGAGGGTGCGGGCCGTCGTGCGGGCGTCGGGGACCTCGATCCACAGCCGCGTCGAGGGCCAGGGCGGCGGCCGGTGCCCCAGCCCCTCCTCCGCCCGCAGCAGGACGCCGGGCGTCTCGTCCCCGACCTTCAGCAGGGCGATCCCGGCCTCGTCGAACCGGAACCCCACCGTGAACCCGGCGCTCTCGTAGAAGCCGACCGCCACGTCGAGATCCCCGACCGGCAGCAGGACGTTGTCGAATCCGAGCATTTCGTACGAGCGATCGCCTGGCATACCGTCACAATAGGTGCACGGGCCGCCGGAATCGGTGATTGCCGCAGACGCGAGAAGGCCCCGCCCCGGTGCGAAACCGGAGACGGGGCCCGTGCCGCCGTAGGGGCAGCGAAGCTCAGAAGCGGCGGGTGATCAGCGCCCGCTTGACCTCCTGGATCGCCTTGGTGACCTCGATGCCGCGCGGGCAGGCGTCCGTGCAGTTGAAGGTCGTGCGGCAACGCCACACGCCGTCACGGTCGTTGAGGATCTCCAGGCGCTGCTCGCCGGCCTCGTCGCGCGAGTCGAAGATGAAGCGGTGCGCGTTGACGATGGCCGCCGGGCCGAAGTACTGGCCGTCGTTCCAGAAGACCGGGCACGAGGACGTGCAGGCGGCGCAGAGGATGCACTTCGTCGTGTCGTCGAAGCGCTCGCGGTCCTCGGCGGTCTGGAAACGCTCGCGCGTGGGCTCGTTCGTCTCCTTCGTGATCAGGAAGGGCATCACGTCCCGGTACGCCTGGAAGAACGGCTCCATGTCGACGACCAGGTCCTTGAGGACCGTCAGGCCCTTGATGGGCTCGACCGTGATCGGCTTCTCGGGGTTGATGTCCTTGATCAGCGTCTTGCACGCGAGGCGGTTCTTGCCGTTGATCCGCATGGCGTCGGAGCCGCAGATGCCGTGCGCGCAGGACCGGCGGAAGGTCAGCGTGCCGTCGACGTCCCACTTGATCTTGTGCAGACCGTCGAGGACGCGCTCCTTGGGGTCGATCTCCAGCTGGAAGTCTTCCCAGGTCGCCTCGGCGGAGACCTCCGGGTTGAAGCGGCGGACCCGGAAGGTGACGGTGATGTAGGGGGAGTCGGCGAAGCCCGGCTCGGGCTGCCCGGCCGCGCCTTCCTTCTCCAGAACAGGGGTAGCCATCAGTACTTACGCTCCATCGGCTGGTAGCGGGTCTGGACGACCGGCTTGTAGTCGAGACGGATGGACTCGGTGCCGTCGTCGCCCACCTCGCGGTACGCCATGGTGTGGCGCATGAAGTTGACGTCGTCGCGGTTGGGGTAGTCCTCGCGGTAGTGACCGCCGCGGGACTCCTTGCGGGCCAGCGCGGACACGGCCATGACCTCGGCCAGGTCGAGCAGGTTGCCCAGCTCGACGGCCTCCAGCAGGTCGGTGTTGAACCGCTTGCCCTTGTCCTGGATCGCGACGTTGCGGTACCGCTCGCGCAGCTCGGCGATCTTCTCGACCGCGGTCTTGATCGTCTGCTCGGTGCGGAACACCATGACGTTCGCGTCCATGGCCTCCTGCAGCTCGCGGCGGATGTCCGCCACACGCTCGGTCCCCGTCGAGCTGCGCAGTCGCTCCACCTGGTCGAGCACGAGCTGCGCCGGGTTCTCCGGCAACTCGACGAAGTCCGCCTTCTGGCTGTACTCCGCCGCCGCGATACCGGCCCGGCGGCCGAACACGTTGATGTCCAGCAGCGAGTTGGTGCCCAGCCGGTTGGCGCCGTGCACCGACACGCAGGCGACCTCGCCGGCCGCGTACAGGCCCGGGACGACCGTCGTGTTGTCGCTGAGGACCTCACCCTCGACGTTCGTCGGGATGCCGCCCATCGCGTAGTGGGCCGTCGGCTGGATCGGGATCGGGTCCGTGTAGGGCTCGATGCCGAGGTAGGTGCGCGCGAACTCCGTGATGTCCGGGAGCTTGGCGTCCAGCTGCTCCGGCGGCAGGTGCGTGAGGTCGAGGTAGACGTGGTCGCCCTCGGGACCGCAGCCGCGGCCCTCGCGGATCTCCGTGTAGATGGAGCGCGAGACGACGTCGCGGGAGGCGAGGTCCTTCATGACCGGCGCGTACTTCTCCATGAAGCGCTCGCCGTCCTTGTTGCGCAGGATGCCGCCCTCACCGCGGGCGCCCTCCGTCAGCAGGATGCCCATGCGCCAGATGCCGGTCGGGTGGAACTGGAAGAACTCCATGTCCTCCAGCGGCAGCCCGCGCCGGTAGACGGCCGCCTGGCCGTCACCGGTCAGGGTGTGCGCGTTCGAGGTCACCTTGAAGAACTTGCCGCAGCCACCGGAGGCGTAGATCACGGCCTTCGCCTGGAAGACATGGATCTCACCGGTCGCCAGCTCGTACGCCACCACACCGGCCGACCGCTTGACGCCGTCGACCTCGGTGATCAGCTGGTCCAGGACGTAGAACTCGTTGAAGAACTCCACGCCCTCCTTGACGCAGTTCTGATAGAGCGTCTGGAGGATCATGTGGCCGGTGCGGTCGGCCGCGTAGCAGGAGCGGCGGACCGGGGCCTCGCCGTGGTTGCGGCTGTGACCGCCGAAGCGGCGCTGGTCGATCGTCCCGTCGGGCGTCCGGTTGAACGGCAGGCCCATCTTCTCCAGGTCGAGGACCGAGTCGATGGCCTCCTTCGCCAGGATCTCGGCGGCGTCCTGGTCGACCAGGTAGTCACCGCCCTTGATCGTGTCGAAGGTGTGCCACTCCCAGTTGTCCTCCTCCACGTTGGCGAGCGCGGCGGCCATGCCGCCCTGCGCGGCGCCCGTGTGGGAGCGGGTGGGGTACAGCTTGGTCAGCACGGCGGTGCGGCTGCGCTTCGTCGACTCGATGGCGGCGCGCATGCCGGCGCCGCCGGCGCCGACGATGACTGTGTCGTACTTGTGGATCTTCATGGGTGTTTCTCTCAGTCCCTCAGTCCCGTGCGCCTAGCGGATGTTCGGGTCGAAGGTGAAGATCACCAGCGTGCCCAGCAGGATGGTGAACACCGTGGCCGTGTAGAGCAGGCCCTTGAGCCACAGGCGGGTGTTCGCGCGCTCCGCGTAGTCGTTGATCACCGTGCGCAGGCCGTTCGCGCCGTGCAGCATCGCCAGCCACAGCATCAGCAGGTCCCAGACCTGCCAGAAGGGGGAGGCCCAGCGGCCGGCCACGAAGGCGAAGCCGATCTTGGACACGCCGCCGTCCAGCACGAGCTGGATCAGCAGGTGCCCGATGACCAGGACGACCAGCACGACGCCGGACAGGCGCATGAAGAGCCAGGCGGCCATCTCGAAGTTGCCCCGGGTCGACCTCGGGGTCTTCTTGGTGCGCTTGCGCGGGGCCTCGATCAACGGCGCCGGGTTGTCGACGTTGTAGACCGAGGCGCCCTCGACGGGGCCGATCCCGGACGCGGTGGTTTCAGTGGTGGCCATCGGTGTCAGCTCCCGAACAGTTCACGAGCGGCGTGCCCGAGGACGGGGTAGATCGCCCCGGCCATCAGCACGACCCACAGGCCGACGACGGACCAGAGCATCTGCTTCTGGTAGCGCGGGCCCTTCGACCAGAAGTCGACGGCGATGACGCGCAGGCCGTTCAGCGCGTGGAAGAGGATGGCGGCGACGAGGCCGTACTCCAGCACGGCGACGATCGGTGTCTTGTACGTGGACACGACCTTGTCGTAGTCCTCGGGGGAGACACGGACGAGAGCGGTGTCCAGCACATGAACGAACAGGAAGAAGAAGATGAGGACGCCGGTGACTCGATGAGCCACCCAGGACCACATTCCTTCCCGGCCGCGGTACAGCGTTCCAGCCGGCACGGAAGTCCCTCCGGGAGCGGGGATTGGAGCCGCGCCGGCTTGTGCTGTCGGTCGGGCCCGGCCGGGTACGGTCCACCGGCCCCCAGCATCGTACTCAGGCCACGGCGCCGGGCTTACCTGGGGCCTACCGGTGTGATCAAAGTGGCACGCGTATGGCTCAGGGGCGCGGGCCGCGGGGCGAGATGCCCCGGTGTGCGCCGTACGTCCCCGTGAGGTGGTGCACGAGGCGCTCCCGGGCCAGCCGTCGCAGCTCCTCCGCGGCCACCACCCGCTCCTCCTCCGGATCGTTCGTCAGCCGTGACCGGATGCCCTCGAGGATGCGGTCGAGGTACTCGCCGGCCGGTGCGTCCCCTACGCAGATGACGAAGGCGTGTCCGAAGCGGGCCTCGTAGGCCGCGTGCGCCGCGCCGAGCGCCGTGTGCGCGGCCGCGTACGTCTCCTCCGGGAGGGCCGGCAGGGTCTCGCCCGCCAGGGCCTCGGCGAGGTCGGCGGGGGAGAGGTCGTAGGTCGCTTCGTCGGAGGCGGCGAGAAGGGAGTCGAGGTCCGGGTACGGGCGGTGGGCCGCGATCCGATGGGACCAGCTGAGGCTGCGGAGGCAGGTGAGGAGGAGACGGCGGACCTCGTCCACGGGCGCGGTGTTGAACTTCTCCAGCGCGTTCGTGGACGGTGGTGTGCGCGTCTGCTCGGGCAGCGCCGGTATGGCGGCGACTCGGCCAGGAAGGTGTGTGGGCGTCACGTGGGTTTCGGCAGAGGATGCTGTGGGAGGTGTGACGTCACGTTATCGAGAGTGGGCATGACGTGTCCGACGGATGCCCGAATTTCACCCGCAGGGGAGAGTTTCGGAACGTGTGGTGGACACATCGTGGTGCCCGAGGGTCTTAGGTTGGCTGCGTGAGCCAGCACAGGCGCCGCCCTCCGGCGCGCAAGGTGAAGCACAGGCGGACGATCGTCGCGGGCGCGTTCGCCGGCACGATCGCGCTCGGGATCGGCCTGGGCTTCTGGGCCTCCGGTGACGACAGCAGCCCGGCGGGAGCGGCGCGGCAGCAGCCCTCCGCCGACGGGAGTGCCGACGCGACCGGCGCGTCCGGCGGGAGCCCGACTCCGAGCCCGACCCGTTCCTACGCCCTGTCCAAGGCGCCCGCGACCATCCCCGCCGTGCGCTCCCACACCGCGGCGCGCGGGCCCGGCTGGCGTCCGGCGCACGGCGCCCGCGTGGTGGTCAGCGACGCCGACCTGGCCGACGAGGGCCGGCTGATCGCCGGTGAGCTGGGGATGACGTACGCCGGGGAGAAGGACGACGTCAGGGCGGGGGACGTACGGCTGGCGCTGAACGACGACGAAGGGGCGGACCCGGAGTCGTACACGATGACCGTGCGCGGCGGGCGGGTGGTCATCAGCGGGCCCGCCGACGCGGGGGTCTTCTACGGCACGCGCACCCTCAAGCAGGAGGTGCACGGTGGCGGCACGGCGCCCGAGGGGGTCGTCAAGGACCAACCGGCCAAGCCGGTGCGCGGGTTCAACCTGGACATCGCCCGCAAGTACTTCACCGCCGGCTGGATCGAGGACCGGGTGCGGGAGCTCGGCGATCTGAAGTTCAACGAGCTGGGGCTGCACTTCTCCGACGACCAGTCCTTCCGCATCGAGTCCGACTCGCACCCCGAGATCGTCTCCAAACAGCACCTGACGAAGGCCCAGGTCAAGAGGATCGTCGACCTCGCCGAGAGCCGCCACATCACCGTGGTGCCGGAGATCGACTCGCCCGGACACCTCGGGGCCGTGATCGCCGCCCACCCCGATCTGCAGCTGCGCAACGCGCGGGGGGTCGCGGCGCGCGGAGCCGTCGACATCTCCAAGCCCGCGGCCGCCCACCTCGTCGACGACCTGCTGAACGAGTACGCCGGCCTCTTCCCCGGCGGGCAGTGGAACCTCGGCGCCGACGAGTACCAGGCACTGATGGTCTCCAGCCCGTCGGCGTCCTACCCGCAGCTGGCCGCCGCCGCCAGGAGCGCCTACGGCTCCGGGGGCACCATCTCCGACCTCGCGACGGGCTGGCTGAACGACCGCGCCAAGACCGTCCGCGCCCACGACCGCACGCTGCGGGCCTGGAACGACGGCTTCTACGCGGGGACGTCCGTGCAGCCGGCCAAGGACCTCCAGGTGGCGTACTGGACCGGCAAGGAGTTCGGGGCGCGGCAGCCGGTGGCGTATCTGAGCGCCGGGCGCAAGCTCGTCAACTACAACGACGAGTACCTCTACTACGTCCTCGGGCAGCCGAACAACTTCGTGTACCCGACCGGGGAGCGGATCTACGGGCAGTGGACCCCGCGCGTGGTGCGCGGTACGCAGGCGGTGCCGGCGAAGTACGACGCGCAGATCCTCGGCGGCTCCTTCGCGGTCTGGTGCGACCTCGCCGGCTCCCAGACGCAGGACCAGGTCGCGGCCGGGATCCGGATGCCGCTGCGGGCGACGGTCCAGAAGCTGTGGGACCCGCGCAAACCCGCGCTCACCTGGCCGCAGTTCCGGGCGCTGGCCGGCCGGCTGGGCTGAGCGCGCTGGCGCCCCCGGCCTGTTGCGGCATACGGCTGCGAACAGGCGTACGGCTGTGGTGTATTCGGCGCGGGGCCGAAGCCGACGAGCCGTGGGGGAACGGGACATGGGCTACTGGGGGTACTTCGTCGTGGGCCGCAGCGAGCGGCCGCTCGCCGGACTCGACGCGCTGTCCGGCGCCAAGGGCATGGAGCTGCGCAGCGAGGCGCCGGGCGGCTGGCAGGTGTGGGAGTACCCGAGCGGCGACGGCGAGGTCGGGAACATGAACGTCCTCGCCGAGGAGACCGGAGTGCCCGCTCTCTTCGGCTACGTCATGGACAGCGACTGCGTGGTCGTCGAGGCGGCGGCGCCCGCGAGCGGGGCGTGGACGGCCTGTCTGGGGCGGGCCGCGATGGCCGGGTACGTCGGCGCCGGGGCCGAGGGGCTCACACTGGAGGACTACTTCCTGGACCCCTCCGACGCCGCGGACCGGGCGGTCGCCTGGGCCGCCGAGGCGGGGCACGACGTGGCGCCGGGCCCGCTGGTCGACGTACTGACCGCCGAGGCGGACCCGTTGGCTGAAAACCTTTTCTTCCGGCTGCTCGACCGGCTGGGGGTGGTGCCGCTGTGACACTCCCGGGCGATCGCACGCAGTAAGGGGAAATGCGGGTTCCGTAAGGGAAGCGCCCTGCTGAGCCCGGCATGGAACCCGCAGAGGGAGGCGTGGATGAGCCTGGTGGACCTGATCGCTCAGGCCGACGAACGCGGCCTGGCGGCCAGCGGGTTGGCTTGTTTGGATCGCTGCGTGCCGCTGCTGGGCGGCGACGACGAGGTGCTGCGGCCGCTGTGGGCCAGCCTCTCCGACGCCGACGAGAGCGCGGACTGGGGCGAGGGGCTCCGGCAGGCGCGCGAGAAGCTCGGCGGGCCGGAGGGGTCCGGCGAGGGCGAGGCGTCCGGTGAGGGCGAGGGTTCCGGCGACGGTGAGGCGTCCGGTGAGGGCGAGGCCGCGCTGCTGGCCCGCCGGATGCTGAGCGCGGCGCCGGACGACCGGTGCGCGGACCGGGTGCGGGTGTGGGCGGACGCCTGCTCGGTCGCCGCGCTGCAGATCCACCGCCTGCTGGATTCCGTGGGTGACCCGGACGTGTCGCTGGACTCGCGCCGTGCAGGGCGTACGGAGGGGATGTCGCCGCTGGTGGCGGCGGAGCTGCGCCGTCAGGTCACCGTGCTGGAGGTGCTGGCCGGGCACGGTACGGGCGGGCTGCGCCGGGCGCTGGAGGTCTCGATCGAGGGGCGCCGGGTGCTGCAGGCCGTCGTGGCGCGGCGCGCCCGCCTGGGGTAGCGCGCCGCACGTGAGGGAGTCCTGTGAGTGTCCTGCGGCGGCGCTGGGGCGGTCCTGCGCCGGTCTCGGGAATCCCCCCGGATGCCTGTGACGTCCGGCACGCCGGCCTCGCTCCTGTGTATGTGACTACCTTCCACGAGACCAGGCCGAACGCGGCGACGAAGCCCGTGCGGTGGGCGGCGGACGCCGTCGCGGCGATGCGCGAGGGGGCGCGGCTGCGCCTCGACTACTCGGTGCAGAGCCTGTGGCGCGTCGACCGGATGATCGAGGGGATACGGCGTGAGGAGGCGCCGTACGCCGCGGTGGAGAGCGTGCTGCGCGGGTTCGGGGCGTATGCCGGTGAGGTGATCAGCCGTCAGACCGGCGCCGAGTGGCTGTCGGTGGGCGGGCAGTACTGGATCCGGACACCCGACGGGCGGATGTGGGACCCGGTCGACGAGGCCAGGCGCTGTTTCCACGGGGACGGCTCGCTCAGGCTGCTGTGCCGGGACGCGGCGTCGACCCCGTCCTGGGCGGCAAAAAACTCGTAATAAGAGACGCCTGCGTTCACAAACGGGGGTCGGCGGGCGCACGATGGCCTCATGGCTGACAACCGTCGTTGGTGGGCGCTGGTCGTGATCGCCCTCGCCCAGTTGATGGTCGTACTCGACATGACCATCGTGAACATCGCCCTGCCCTCCGCCCAGTCCGACCTGAACATGTCGGACGGAAACCGTCAGTGGGTGATCACCGCCTACACGCTGGCCTTCGGCGGACTGCTGCTGCTCGGCGGCCGCATCGCCGACCTGGTCGGCCGCCGCAACACCTTCGTCATCGGACTGCTGGGCTTCGCGTTCGCCTCGGCGCTCGGCGGGGCCGCCGCGAACTCCGGGATGCTGTTCGGGGCGCGCGCCCTGCAGGGCGTGTTCGCCGCGCTGCTCGCGCCGTCCGCGCTCTCGCTGCTCGCCACGACCTTCACCGACCAGAAGGACCGCAGCAAGGCGTTCGGCATCTTCGGCGCCATCATCGGCGCGGGCGCGGCCATCGGCCTGCTCGCGGGCGGTGTGCTGACCCAGTACCTGAACTGGCGCTGGTGCCTCTACGTCAACATCCCCATAGCCCTGGTCGCCTTCTTCGGCGCGCTGGCCCTGCTCGCGCCCGGCGAACGCCACCCAGACGCCCGCCTCGACGTGCCCGGCGCACTGCTCGGCTCGGCCGGGATGCTCTCCCTCGTGTACGGCTTCTCCGAGGCGGAGTCGCGCAGTTGGCACGACGGGCTGGTGCTGACGCTGCTGGCCGCCGGTGTCGTCCTGCTCGCGGTCTTCGGGCTGTGGCAGACCCGGGCGCGGGTGCCGCTGCTGCCGATGTCGGTGGTCAAGGACCGGCAGCGGATCGGCGCCTTCCTGACCGTGCTGCTGGTCACCATCGGCATGTTCGGCGTCTTCCTCTTCCTGACCTACTACCTCCAGACCGTCCTCGGCTGGTCGCCGCTGAAGACCGGCGTCGCCTATCTGCCGATGACGGTCGCGATGGTCGTCGGCTCCACGCAGATCGCCGCCCGGCTGCTGACCCGGGTGCCGCCGCGCGTGGTGATCGTGCCGGGGCTGCTCCTCGCGGCGGGCGGGCTGGTGGTCATCGCGGGGATCGGCGTGGAACCGGCGTACGCCTCCCGTGTCCTGCCCGGCATGCTGATGCTGGGGCTCGGCATGAGCTCGGCGATGATGACGTCGGTGTCGCTGGCCACCGGAGGCGTCGCACCGCGTGACGCGGGCGCTGCCTCGGCGACCTTCAATACCGCGCAGCAGGTGGGCGGTTCGATCGGTACGGCGCTGCTGAACACGATCGCCGCCAGCGTGACCGCGCGCTATCTGACCGCGCACGCGGGACCCGGCGTGGACCGCCGGCTGCTCGCGGCGAAGGCCACCGTGCACGGCTTCAACGTCGCCACCTGGTGGGCGATGGGGGCGCTGCTGGTGGCGGCCCTGGTCGCGGGAGTGGTCGTGAACGCGGACCGCGCGCCCACGATGCAGAGCGCCGCGCCGAAGACGCCCGAACCGGTGGATTCGACGCTGTGAGCCGCTGCCCGGCGTAGACCGGGAGACCGGGCCGCCCGTCGTGATCGCCGGGCGGCCCGCCGGTGCCGACCCCCCCACCTGTCCCGGGCGGCGGCGCCGACGCACGGCGCACAACTCTGACGCGCAACTCTGTGCACGACTCTGACCGAACATCACCTGTGACACTTCCGTCACGCCGTACGCAGATGACCGTGGGGGCGTGTTCACGGGCCGACGTGGCGCACGGTGCGGGTTCCGCTCGGCCGGGACCTGCCGGATCAGTCGCACGAACGACGAGGACGGTGTTGGGCCAGCAACGGGAACCCCGCCGCGCGCAGGCGCACGACGGGGAGTTGGGGGAGGCGGTCGCGCGGGCCCAGGAGGGCGACGAGGCCGCGTTCGCCGTCGCGTACCGGCTCGTGCAGCCCGGACTCCTCGGCTATCTGCGCGGGATCGTCGGCGACGACGCCGAGGACGTGGCGTCCGACGCCTGGCTGGAGATCGCCCGGGACCTCGGGCGGTTCAAGGGCGACGGGGCGGGCTTTCGCGGCTGGACCGCGACCATCGCCCGGCACCGGGCGCTCGACCATCTGCGCCGGCAGCGGGTACGGCCCCGGTCGGCCGGGCTGGAACAGGACGTACTGGACCTGGCGGGCCCGCACAGCACCCACGACCAGGCCCTTGAGGCGCTCTCCACCGAACGCGCCCTGGAGCTGGTGCGCAGCCTGCCCCCCGACCAGGCCGAGGCCGTGCTGCTGCGCGTGGTCGTCGGGCTCGACGGCCCCGCCGCGGCCCGCGTCCTCGGCAAGCGGCCCGGCGCGGTGCGCACGGCCGCGCACCGCGGGCTGAAGCGCCTTGCGGCCGTGCTGGGCGGCCCGGGTGTGACGAATGAGGACCCCCGGACGCTGGGGGAGTCGAAATGAACGTCAGCGAAGGCACGAGCGGCCACGAGCGGGACACGGACGGATACGGACATGGGTGACCGGCACAGCGACGGCACTGCCCGCGCCGGTCGCCGCGGGGAGGGGCGGTTCGGCCCGGTGACGGAGAGCCTGATCGCCGACGCGGTGCGCTCGCACGCGCTGGACACCGACGCTGAGCAGCGGGCGGTGGCCGCGTTCAGGGCCGCCCGGGACGCCGGGGCGCACGGCTCACGCACCCGCCGCAGGGACGACTGGCGCCCGCGCGAGCACCGCCGTGTCCGGCGCTCGCTGCGGATCACCTTCACGCTGTCCCTGGCCTGCCTCACCCTGGGCGGGGTCGCGTTCGCGGCGATCGACTCCGTCGGCGGCCCACCGGACGGCGGACACGCCGACGCCCACAGCACGCAGCCCCCGGCCACCACCACGCCCCGCACCCCCGGCCCCTCCGCCGCGCAGAACCGCCCGGCCACCGCGAAGGACACCGAGGCGCACTGCCGGGCGTACGAGAAGAAGCTCACCGGCCACGGCAAGCCCCTCGACTCAACGGCCTGGCACCGCCTGATCACAGCCGCCGGCGGCAAGAAGAACGTCCCGGCGTACTGCACCGAGCAGCTACGCGACAAACCGGCCACCGCGCCCTCGCCGAACAGGCCGGGCAACGGCAAGGGACCCACCAAGCCGGAGAAGACGGCGAAGCCGGAGCGGACGGACAACGGCAAGAAGGCCGACAAGGGCGCTGACAAGAGCGCCGACAAGGGCTCCGACAAGGGCTCTGACGGGAACGCCGGCCAGGGCAACGGCAAGAGCAACTGACGTCCGACCGATCGGTGTGACGTCGTCTGCGACTGCCTCGATGTGACCGCCCGTTCGTCCCACCCGTTCCTGGTGATCGACGAGTTGCAGGCGTCCGGTCGGCGGACGTGGACCCCGTCGCGCATGGGCGCCGACGGGCCGGGGGATCGTCTTTGGTGTGAGCGGACGCTTCCTTCCCTGGCTGGGAGTGCCGCTGCAGCACGGCCCCTGGATCGCCGCGCTCGCGGTGCTTGCCGTCACGCCGGGCGGCCTGTGGCTGCTGGCGCTGCTGCTGGAGCGACGCCTGATGGGTTTCCGTACCGGGTTCGTGGCGGTGCTGCTCGGTGATCCGCTGCTGGCCGTGGCGGTCGCGCTGGGAGTGTGGCGGATGGGTACGGCGGCGCCGGGTGGGCCGGCCGGGCCGTGGTGGGGGATCGCGTCGGGCGGGCTGTGGCTGTGCTTCGGCCTGGTGCAGTGGTGGGCGGAGCTGCGGGCGGGGTTCTTCACCCGTCAGCAAGCCCTCGCTCCGACCAAGATCTGGCATCAGCTGGTGGTCTATCCGCTGCTCGGATACTGGCTGTGGACCGCCGGCGTCGGTGGCCTGCGCGCGCCTGGAGCGCACGTGAGCGATGCCGCCGGGCGCGTGCTGATCGTGGTGTGTGTCGCAGGCTGGGCGCTGATCAACGGCTACGATCGGCGCCGTCCGAAGCTGGGGCATCCGCCGTACGACTGGCGGCGGCTTCGCCCCTTCCCGCAGCCCTGGCCGGCTTCGTCCCGCAGCCTGCGCGCCTATCGGACCGGGACCGGTGCCGGTTCCGGTGCCGACGAGCCGACCGGCCGACGCTGATAGCCGTCGTCGCGTTGCCCTGCTAGCCGGCGTGCTGCGCGGCTGTATGCGGTTCGGCGCTCAGCAGCGGGCGCAGCGCCCCCCGGTTCAGGGCCGCGACCAGGGGGGTGGCCCAGCGGCGCAGTGCCAGGCTGGTGAAGTAGGCGACGGGCAGGGCCAGGAGGGCGGAGCCGAGGACGTCGTGGGGGTAGTGGGCGCCGACGTAGACGCGGGTGAAGCCCTCCACCAGCGCGAACACGGCCGCGATGGCACTCAGGCGGCGGTCCAGCAGGAACAGGGCGGCCACGGTCGCGGCGGCGACGGTGGTGTGGCCGCTGGGGAAGGCGTAGTCGGAGGGCGCGGGGCAGGCGTCGACGACGTAGGCGTGCGGCATCGACCGGCAGGGCCGTACCTCACCGACGATCTTCTTGACCACTTCGGCGGCGGCGAAGGCGACCATGACGGCGACCGGTGCGGCCAGCGCGACGGTCATCGCCCGGGTGCCGCGGCGGCGCGCGTTCCACCAGCCCATGAGCATGAGCACCGCGAAGACGCCCAGGCCGACATTGGTCCACAGTTCCAAGGGGGTGTTGAGCCACTTGGTGTCGCGGGCGAAGTCGGTGACGGAGGTGAACAACGAGCCGTCGATGCCGGATCCGTCGAGGGCCAGTCGCGCGGTGGCGGCCGCGGGCATGGGCACGTCCTTCCGTGTCGGTGAGACGCGGCGCGGATCGGTCCGGCGCCGTCGGCCCATCCCCGCTCCGGCGATGACATGTTGGTGACATCGCGGTGAATCAGCGGTGGCCGCCCCCTCAATCTACTACATGGTGTAGAACCATGTACTGGGGTCGCCCTGCCGGCCGGAGCGCCGCCCGCGGGGCGTCGAGATGCACCCGTCACGAGGTGGACGGCTGCCGATCCAGGTGGACGGCTGCCGATCCCGGTGGACGCTCCCCAAGTTCTACATCATGTAGTAGCTTGTGCTTCCGGCGCCCCCGGACCGAGTGGCCACGCTCGGCCGTGCAGGGGCGCGGCCCCGTCCTTCCTGCGCACGGCCCCATCGGACCCGGGCATCTGCGGCCGTGCGTCCATCCCCGTCAGGAGGCTGATCCAGCGTGGCCCAACGCGACGACCTGATGCCGAAGGCGGCCCCTTCGGCATCCGCCGCAGACCTGCCGGGCTCAGACCCCGGGCGGATCGCGATCATCTCCGCGAGCGTCGGCGCGGGCCACGACGGGGCCGCGGCCGGGCTGGCCGACCGGCTGGCCGCGCACGGCTTCCAGGTGGACCGGTACGACTTCCTCGACCTGCTGCCCGCGCGCACCGGCAAGCTGATCTGCGACGTCTACCACCGCATGCTGACCTGGATGCCGGCGAGCTATCAGCGCCTGTACGCGGCGACCGAGCGCGCCTCGCGCCCCGGCGCGGTGTGGCGGGCGCTGTTCCGCGGCGCCGAGCAGCCCACCCTGCGGGCACTCGGCCCGGACACGTGCGCGGTCGTCTCGACCTATCCGGGGGCCAGTCAGGTCCTGGGCGCGCTGCGGCGGCGCGGCCTGCTGGGGGTGCCGGCCTTCACCTACCTGACCGATTTCTCGGTGCACTCCCTGTGGGTGGCCCGCGGAATCGACGCGCACCTGGCCGTGCACGCGATCCCGGCGGCCCGGGCCCACGCCCAGGGCGCGGTTGCCGTCACCGTCGTCGGCCCCGTCACCGGCCCGCGGTTCGCCCCCGCCACCGACGCACAACGCCGGGCCGCACGTGCCCGGTTCGGCCTGCCCGAACAGGCGCCGCTGGCCCTGCTGGTCGCGGGTTCGTGGGGGGTCGGGCCGGTGGGGCGGGCCGCCGCCGAGATCCGGGAGACGGGGGTGGCGGTGCCGGTGGTGGTGTGCGGGCGCAACCAGGCCCTCGCCGACGAGCTGCGACGAGACGGCATCGAGCACGCCTTCGGCTGGGTGGACGACATGCCCGGCCTGATGCACTCCTGCGATGTGCTGGTCCAGAACGCCGGTGGACTGACCTCGCTGGAGGCGTTCGCCGCCGGGTTGCCGGTGGTCAGCTACCGCTGCATCCCCGGCCACGGCCAGACCAACGCCGCGGCCCTGGACGAGGCGGGCCTCGCGGCCTGGATCCGCGATCCCGCGGACCTCGGCCCGGTGCTCACCGAACTCCTCTTCGGCCCCCGAGGCCAGGCCCAGCGCGCGGCAGGACTCGAACTGCACCGCTCCGCTCCCGGCCCGGTACCCGCCATATCCGCCAGGACCGGGCGCCAATCGCCCACCGCCGCCCAGCCCGCGACGAGGCGCCGCCCCGCGAGGCGGCGGTGGGGTCTGGCTGCTGCCGGTACGGCGGCCACGCTCGCCCTGGGCGTCGCCGCACCCGTCGCCTACGCCGAAGCCCCCGAGCACTTCCCCGCCGTCACCCACTACCTGGAGAGGGCCTGGTGATGACCCCGTCGCGTCTCGCCCGCGCCGCCGCACTCGCCTCGGTGACCGCACTGCCCGCGCTCGCCGTCCTCCAGGCGGCGCCCGTGGTCTCGACCTTCGGCCCGCTGCGCAACAGGGCCATGCCGCGTCTGTCCGGGCAGGGCGACCCGGGGCACATCGCCCTCACTTTCGACGACGGCCCCGACCCCCTGTCCACCCCGCACTTCCTCCGCCTCCTCGACGCGCGTGGGATACGTGCCACCTTCTTCCTGCTCGGCTCGATGCTGGAGCGCTCGCCGGGACTGGCGAAGGAGATGTCCACCGCCGGGCACGAGATCGCCGTCCACGGCCGGCACCACCGCCCCCTGCTGCTGCGCGGCCCCCGAGCCACCTACGACGACCTCGCCCGCGCCCGCGACGCCGTCACAGACGTCACCGGCCGGCCACCGGCACTGTTCCGGCCCCCCTACGGGGTGATGAGCACCGCCGCCCATCTGGCCTGCCGCCGCCTGGAGTTGACCCCGGTGCTGTGGACCTGCTGGGGCGAGGACTGGCGCAGGCGGGCCACCCCTCGATCCGTCGAAAACACCGTTCTGCGGGACCTGTACGGGGGTGGCACCATCCTGCTGCACGACTCCGACTGCACCTCCGCCACCGGCTCCTGGCGCACCACCCTGCGTGCCCTGCCCCGCATCCTCGACGCGTGCCAGGCGCACGGCTGGCAGGTCGGCCCGCTGCGCGAGCACGGTGTTCCCGGCTTGCCGGGTGCCGTCCCCTCCGCGGCCAGTCCGTCTGCCCCGGCAAAGGGCCGAGGAGTTCAGGAAGGCCCGCAGGCCACCGCCCAGCGGGGCGACGCCGCAGGCGCGTGAGCACCGAGCCGGCGAGGACGGCGCAGGCGTGGGTGAGGGTGGCGAGTGCGGCTGCGGCGGCGGCGAGCAGCGGGCCTCCCGCGTCGCCGGGTCGGTGGCCGAGGGGCGCCCATGGTCCGGTCGAGGCGTTCGGCGGGGTGGCGGCGGCCAGGGCGGCACGAACGGCGCGAACGGGGACCCCGGTCAGGCCCGGCGCCACCGCCCAGCCCGGCCCGGCGGCGGTGGCCAGTTGTTCTGCCGCGATGTTGGCCCGGTATCACCGCCCAGCCCAGCCCAGCCCAGCCCAGCCCAGCCCAGCCCCGCCCAGCCCCGCCCAGCAGCGGTGACCAGTTGGCCCGCCGCGATGCCGGGCCGGGGCGCCGGGTGCCCGGCGAACGGGCAAGCCGGGTCTCACCTCATGCCGCGACCTGCGCGCCCCTGTCGCGTTGTGACACCGCCAAGTAGCCGACGAATCCGATGATGGCGACCGTCCAGGCGAGGGTGACCGGCCCGAGGCCGAGACCGAGGCCGCCGCGGCTGTGGCCGAGGGCCATCCAGTCGGCGAGGGACGCTCCGAGGGGGCGGGTGATGACGTACGCGGTCCAGAACGCGGTGACCGGGCCGAGGGCGCCGAGTCGATGGGCCAGGGCGGGCGCGCAGATGCCGGCCCCGAAGAGGGCGACCGAGCCCAGGTAGCCGAAGCCGGCGGTGGCAGTGAGATCACCCGCGGCGGTGCCCAGGGCGAAGGTGGCGAGGACAGCGGCCCAGTAGAACGCCTCGCGGCGGCGGGTTCGGATGGTGTGGATGGACAAGGTGCGCTCGACGGCGTACCAGAGCGCGAAGACCGCGGTCAGTGCGAGGAGGAAGGCCGGGGTCGACACGGCGTAGGGCACGCCGAGGCCGACGTGCAGGACGTCGGCGGCCATGGTGCCGAACACGCTGACCATGACGACGGCCGTCCAGTAGGCCCAGGCGACGTACCGGCGGAGTGTGAACTGGACCGTCAGGGACGCCGTCAGGGCGAGAGCGCCGAGCGCCACTGCCGGAAACGGGCCGAGGGCTCGGGCCAGGAGGTCCGATGCCGTTTCACCCATCCCGGTCGTCAGCACCTTGATGATCCAGAAGTAGACGGTCACCTCCGGCACCTTGTTCGCCAGTTGACGTACGGGAGCGAGGGGCCGGTCGTCGAGAACGTGCTCTGCGGTCATGATCCGCACGATGGCACGCCGAGCCTGAACGCAACCTGAACGGTGCACGGGGCGGCGGCGGCACGCGGTACCTCGTCGGCACTACGCCGTTCGACCCTCTCCAGTGGGCCGCTGCCCGCCGTTTGTCTCACCTTGGAGGAGCGACCGCAGCGTGTTCTCACCCGCCTCTAACCGGCGAACCGTACTGTGAGATGTTCTCCTACGAGATGTAGGAGAAGGCGGTTCCGGGGGCAGGTGAGGACGAGAGGTGCGGTATGGCCGACGGCGCGAACCTCACGAGGACCCGTGCCTCGCGCACCGGCTTCCCGCCGCGGACCGTCCGGCCTCGGCGCCGCTGGGGCGAACACTGGCTCGCGGCTGTCGCGGGGGCCTTCACGCTCGCGCAGCTCGTCCTCGTACGGCCGGACCTCGGTCTCGGCTGGGACGAGACGGTCTACGTCAGCCAGGTCGGCGGCCATGTGCCCGCCGCCTTCTTCAGCGCGCCCCGCGCCCGCGGCATCTCGCTCCTCGTCGCGCCGATCGCGTCGTGGTCCGACTCCACCGCCCTCCTCCGGGTCTACTTGGCGGTCCTGGCCGGTCTGGCCCTCTACGTCGCTCTGCGCATCTGGCGAGCTCACGTCGGGCCGCGCGTCCTGGCCCTGGCGGGTGCTCTGTTCGTCTCCTTGTGGGTGACCGTGTTCTACGGCCCGCAAGCCATGCCGAACTACTGGGTCGCCGTGGCAGCCCTGGCCTGCGTCGGCTGTTTCGTTCGAGTCCGGGCGAACGCAGGTGACCGGACGGCCTGGTGGGGCGTGTTCGCGGGGGCGGCGCTGATGGCGTTGATGCGTCCGACGGACGCCGTCTACGTGGCGCTGCCTCTGCTCGTGCTCTCCCTGCGCCGACCACGCCTCCTCGCCGTGCTGGCCGCCGGGCTCCTCGCCGGCGCCGGTGAGTGGGTGATCGAGGCGTACCTGAGCTACGGCGGCCTCGCGCAACGTCTCTTTGACGCCTCCCGCATCCAGGGCGGTCTCGGCCGGCACCTGGCGGTCGTCGACCAACTGCGCAGTCTCGGCGGGCGCACCCTCTGCCGCCCCTGCACCGGATCGACCCCCAACCCGGTGGTGACCCTGTGGTGGTTCGCGCTGCCGGTCCTCGCCGGGCTGGGCGCTGTGGTCGCCGTCCGTGCCCGGCGCACTCTGCCTCTCGTGCTCCCGTCGGCCTGCGCGGTCACGGCCGCCGTCCCCTACCTGTTCCTGATCGGCTACGCGGCCCCCCGATTCCTGCTGCCCGCCTACGCCCTGCTCGCCCTCCCCGTCGCCCACGGTCTCCAGCACCTCGTCGGCGCCCAGGCCCGGGGGACGGCGCGGGTCCTCGCCGTGAGCCTGTTGGCGGTCTGCCTGGCAGGCCATCTGGCGGTGCAGTACGCCGTCCTGGAACGCACCGTGCACAGTTCCGCCGCCAACCGTGACGACTGGTCCCGCACCGCGTCCGCCCTCCACGCTCTCGGCGTGCGGCCGCCGTGCCTGCTCAACGGGTACGAGGCCGTGCCGATCGCCTACTACACCGGCTGCGGCTCGGCACAGACCGTCGGCCACGACACCAGCACCACCGTGGCCGCACTGACGCGCGACGCCCACCGGACCCCCGTAGCAGTCCTCGCCCTACCCGGGGACGGTCCGCCTGCCTACGCGCGCACCTGGCCCGTGGAGCGGGTCGGCCATCTCCACGCCTACGTCGCTCCCTTCGTCCGGCGAGGGCGGTGACTGCCATGGCCGTGTCCGACTGCGCGCCCGTGACCGCGGGCAGGCACCTCTTTCTCCGGTTGGGGATCACTCTGGCGGTGCTGATCGCCGCGGGCGCCATGCTCGCCGCGCACCGGGCCATGCTCGACAGCGGCACCGAGCAACTGGCCGCCGCAGACGGGGAATGGCTGCTGCTCGCCTGTTGCGCCACCCTCGCCACGTGGGTGTGCGCGGCCGTGGCACAGCAGGGGGCGGTCGTCGAGCGGCTGCCGCGAGGGCGGCTGGTGGCCGCGCAGTTCGCGGCGTGCGCCGCCAACCACATCCTGCCCGCGGGGGCCGGGGCGGGCCTGGTCAATCTGCGCTTCCTGACCCGATGCGGCCTGTCCACCAGACGCTCGGCGACCGCGCTGGCCGTGAAGGCGACCGTCGCCGGAATCGTCCGGTGCGTGCTGGGGGTCGTCCTGCTGGTGGCATCTCCGGGCGTTGTCCCGCTGTCGGTACGGGCGCCGCACGTGCTGGTCCTGGTGCCGATCGCGGTGGCGGTCCTCGCCCTGGCGGTCATGGCCGACGGCCGGCTCAGGCGGGTGGTGGGGCGGGCCGTGGCCGACGTACGGGAAGTGCATCGGTCCCGAGCGCGCGCCTGCGCGCTGTGGGGCGGCTCGGTCGCCTTCGCGTTGCTGCACGCGGGCGTGGTCGTGGCCGTGGTCCACGCACTCGGCCTCGCGCTGCCCGTGGGCCATGTGGTGATGGCGTACCTCGTCGCCAGCGGGGCGGCGGCGCTGCTTCCCACGCCCGGCGGACTGGGGTCGCTGGACGCCGCGCTGGCTCTCTCGCTCACGGCCGCCGGAGCACCGGGGCAGACGGCGGTCTCGGCGGTCATCGGCTACCGCCTGCTGACCGGCTGGCTGCCCATGGTCCCCGGCCTTTTGGTGCTGGGTCTGCTGGCCCGCCGCTCCGCCCTGTGACATCGCCTCGATCTGCCTCGACCCGGCGGATCGGGAGCCGGCCGGGGCACGGTGACAGGTCCCGCCCCGGACTACGGCCGCTCGACGGCCAGCAGTGCCGGGAACGCCTCGCGCAGGGCCTCGCGCCAGTCGCGGATCGGCTCGATGCCGGCGGTGGACCAGCGGTCGTGGCCGAGGACGCTGTAGGCGGGCCGGGGAGCGGGGCGGACGAAGGCGGCGCTGGTGGTCGGGCTGATGCGTGCGGGGTCCGCGCCGAGCAGCCGGAAGATCTCGTCGGTGAGGCCGAACCAGGTGGTCTCGCCCCCGCTGGTGCCGTGGTAGATCCCGGCCGGAGCGGTACCTGCCAGCGCCGAGCGCCCGAGCCGGACGAGGCGGTCGGCGAGGTCGGCGGTCCAGGTGGGCTGGCCCCGCTGGTCGTCGACCACGTCCAGGACGTCCCTGACGCTCTCCAGCCTGATCATCGTACGGACGAAATTGCCGCCTCCCGCGCCGTACAGCCACGCCGTGCGCACCACGTAGCCCGCGTCGGGGAGCGCGCTCAGCACCGCCTGCTCGCCGGTCAGCTTGGTACGGCCGTAGGCGCTCCGGGGGGCCGTGGGGGCATTCTCGGCGTACGGAGAGGTGCCGTCGCCCGCGAAGACGTAGTCCGTGGAGATCTGGAGCAATCTCGCGCCGGTCCTGGCGCACGCCGCCGCGAGGTTGCGGGCGCCGTCGCCGTTGATGCGAAGGGCCGCGGGCTCCTGGCTCTCCGCGTCGTCGACGGCCGTCCAGGCGGCGCAGTTGACGACCACATCGGGCCGGTGCCGCGCCACGGCCGTGTGCACCGCCTCCGGGTCCGTGATGTCGAGGTCCGTGCGGGCCAGGCCGACGCTCTCTTCTCCGTCGGCCGTCAGGCGGGCCAGGAGGTCCTGGCCGAGCATGCCGCCCGCGCCGGTGACGAGCCAGGTGGATGTCACAGCGCCGCGCGCCCCTTCAGCGGCTCCCACCAGTCACGGTTGTCCCGGTACCAGGCGACGGTCTCGGCGAGGCCGGTGGCGAAGTCCTTGCGGGGTTCGTAGCCCAGCTCCGTGCGGATCTTGGTGCAGTCCACGGAGTAGCGGCGGTCGTGGCCCTTGCGGTCCTGGACGTACTCCACGCTCTCGTCCCAGTCGGCGCCGCACGCCTCGAGCAGCAGCCGGGTGAGCTCCTTGTTGGACAGCTCGGTGCCGCCGCCGATGTTGTAGACCTCGCCGGCGCGTCCCTTGGTGCGCACGAGTTCGATGCCCTGGACGTGGTCGTCGATGTGCAGCCAGTCGCGGACGTTGCCGCCGTCGCCGTACAGCGGGACCTTCCTGCCGTCCAGCAGGTTCGTGATGAACAGCGGGATGACCTTTTCCGGGAAATGGTGGTGCCCGTAGTTGTTGGAGCAGCGGGTCACCCGCACATCGAGGCCGTGGGTGCGGTGGTACGAGAGGGCGATCAGGTCGCTCGACGCCTTGGCCGAGGAGTAGGGGGAGTTGGGCTGCAGCGGGTCGGTCTCCGGCCAGGAGCCCTCGTCGATGGAGCCGTAGACCTCGTCGGTGGAGATGTGCACGAAGGTCTGGATCCCGGCCCGGTGCGCGTGGTCGACCAGGGTGTGGGTGCCCATCACGTTCGTACGGACGAACTCGGCGCCGCCGTCGATGGAGCGGTCCACGTGCGACTCGGCCGCGAAGTGCACCACCTCGTCGTGCTCGGCCATCAGCTTCCCGACCAGCTCGGGGTCGCAGATGTCGCCCCGCACGAAGGCGAAGCGGGGGTGGTCGCGCACCTCGTCGAGGTTGGCCGGGTTGCCGGCGTAGGTGAGCTTGTCCAGGACGGTCGCCGTGACGTCGCCCGGGCCCTGCGGGCCCAGGAGGGTGCGGACGTAGTGGGAGCCGATGAAACCGGCGCCGCCGGTCACGAGGATTCTGGTCGTCATGAGGAGATCTGTACCTTGCTGTGGTCGCCGAGGACGAGTCGGTGGGCCGAGGGGGTGCGGGGCGCGGGGGTGACCTGGACGTTGCGCCCGATGAGCGAGGTCTCGATGCGCCGTACGCCGCAGATGGCGGAGTCGCGCAGGACGATGGAGTACTCGACCTCGCTGTCGTCGATGCGGCAGTCCTCGGAGATCGAGGTGAACGGGCCGATGTACGAGTCACTGATCACCGAACCGGGGCCGATGACGGCGGGGCCGACGATGCGTGATCCGCGGACCTCGGCACCGGCGTCGATGCGCACGCGGCCGATGATCTCGCTCGACTCGTCGACGGTGCCCTCGACGGCGGGCTCGAGCGTCTCCAGAACGGAGCGGTTGACCTCCAGCATGTCGTCGACGTTCCCGGTGTCCTTCCAGTAGCCGGAGATGGTCGTCGAGCGGACGTCCTTGTGCTGGTCGATCAGCCACTGGATCGCATGGGTGATCTCCAGCTCGCCGCGCCAGGACGGCTCGATGCTGCGGACCGCCTCGTGGACGGCGGGGGTGAACAGATACACACCCACCAGCGCGAGGTCGCTCCTGGGCTTCTCCGGCTTCTCCTCCAGGCCGGTGACACGGCCGTTCCCGTCGAGCTCGGCGACACCGAACGAGGTCGGATCGGGCACCCGGGTCAAAAGGATCTGGGCGTCGGGGCGCTCCGCGCGGAATCCGTCGACGAGCCCGGTGATGCCACCGACGACGAAGTTGTCGCCGAGGTACATCACGAAGTCGTCGTCACCCAGGAACTCGCGGGCGATGAGCACCGCGTGGGCCAGGCCGAGCGGCTGTTCCTGCGGAATGTAGGTGACCTCGATCCCGAATTCCGAGCCGTCGCCGACTGCTTCCCGGATCTCGTCGGCGGTGTCGCCGATGATGATCCCGACGTCCGTGATGCCGGCGTCGGCGATCGCCTCCAGCCCGTAGAACAGCACGGGCTTGTTGGCGACGGGCACCAACTGCTTGGCGGACGTGTGGGTGATGGGACGCAGGCGCGTGCCCGAGCCACCGGAGAGAACAAGAGCTTTCATTCGCGGCATGTCGAATCCTGCAGATGAGGTGGACGATCGAACTCTACAACATGTAGTAGATTAAGTCGTACGTGATGTAGTAGTTCCGGCGTCGGTCAGTAGCGGAGGCAAAAGGCACGTGCCCATCAAGGTGAGCGTGGTGATCCCGGTCTACAACCCGGGCGCCTATATCGAGGACTGCATCGCTTCTCTGCTGCGCCAGAGCCTGCCGGACGACGAATACGAAGCGATCTTCGTCAACGACGGCTCCACCGACGGGACCCCCGGGAGACTGGACCGGCTCGCCGCCGAGTACCCGCACATGCACGTCATCCATCAGGAGGCATCGGGCTGGTCCGGCAAGCCGCGCAACGTCGGCATCGGCGCCGCCAGGGGTGAGTTCATCCAGTTCGTGGACAATGACGACTGGCTCGGTGACGAAGCCCTGGAGCGTATGTACAACTACGGCGTGGAGAACGACGCCGACGTGATCGTGGGCAAGATGGCCGGCAAGGGCCGCACCGTCCCGCGGGAACTGTTCCGCGAGAACCGCCCGCACGCGAACGTCGGGGACGCCCCGCTGATCGACAGCCTCACCCCGCACAAGATGTTCCGCAAGATCTTCCTGGACAAGTACAACCTCCGTTACCCGGAGGGGCGCCGCCGCCTGGAGGACCATGTCTTCGTCACCGAGGCATACCTGCGGGCCGCGAACGTCTCCGTCCTCAGCGACTACATCTGCTACTACCACGTCAAGCGGGACGACGCCTCCAACGCGGGCTTCCAGCGGTTCGACCCGGCCGGCTACTTCAAGAACCTCCGAGAGGCCCTCGACGTCGTCGAGGAACTCACCGAACCCGGCCCGCTGCGCGACCGGCTCTTCCGCCGGTGGCTGCGCGTCGAGATGGTCGAGCGGATGCGCGGGCAGCGGCTGCTGAAGTTGCCGCAGGACTACCGTCAGGAGCTGTTCGGCGAGATCCACAAGGTGGTCGTCGAACGCTTCGGCCCCGGTGTCGCCGCGGGCCTGCAGCCCACCCAGCAGATCGTCGCCGGGCTGATCGCGGCGAACCGCCTGGATGACATCGAGGCATTCGCCAAGTGGGAGAAAGGCATCAGGGCTTCCGGCGCCCTGGAGAGCCTGAGCTGGGACGACGGCACGCTGAGGGTCGGCTTCACCGCCGAATGCGCCTCGGGTGGCAAGCCCGTCACCTTCCGCGCGGACGGCGACAAGCACCTGCTCGCCCCGCCGCTGCCGCAGAGCAGTCTGGACGCCATCGCGCTGTCGGGCGCGGACACCTCGGCTCCCCTGGGCCAGTCCAGGGCGGACCTGGTCCTGCGCGAGCGCGGCACGGGGGCGGAGTTCTTCCAGCCCGTCGAGCTGTCCCGCGAGAGTGCCGCTGTGAAGGGCCGGGTCGGCTACTCGCGGCAGATCCTGCGGGCCACCGCCGAGATCGACCCGCGCACGGCGGCGAACGGCGCGGAGCTGGGCGACGGCATCTGGGACGTTCTCGTCCGCATCAGCTCCTGCGGCTGGGCCAAGGAGACCCGCCTGGGTTCCGTGCGCAGTGACGACGCGGGCCAGGGGCGCACCGGCGCCCTGGTCGGCTCCCCGGCCCGCCTGGTCCTGCCGTACTGGACCGACCCGCACGGCAACCTCTCGCTGGACATCGGCCTGCGGACCGACCGGCTCTCGTACGACCTCGCCACCGTGACCCCGGCCGAGGTCACGGTCACCGGCGACGTCGCCCGCCTCACGGCAACCCTGCCGCTGCACGTCCCGGGCAGGGCCGATGTCATGCTCAAAATGACCGGCCTCGGCACGAGCCCCACCTGGAACGTGCCCGTTGTGCTGACGGATCGTCCGGCCGGCGGCGCCGAGCTGATCGCCGACCTGCCGCTGGGCGACCTCGCCGACGGGCGGTGGCGGCCGGGGCTGCTTCTGCCCGCCGCCCGTGAGGGCAGGTCCGTCGCACTCGCCCTGACCCTGCGGGCCGACGGCGGCACTGTCGTCGTCGAACCGGTCGCGGCCGTCGCCAAGTCCCCGGCCCCGGCGCGCAGGTCGATGCTGCGTCGCCTCGCCGGCAGGGTCCGCCGCGCCCTCAGGACGTACAAGAAGTAAGGAACAGGGACGACATGCGACCCCTGGGTATCGAAGGCGCGTGGGTGCTGGAGCCGAAGGTCTTCTCCGACGACCGGGGGAGCTTCCACGAGTGGTTCCGGGGCGCCGAGTTCCGCGCGGCGACCGGCCAGGACCTCAAACTGGCCCAGGCCAACTGCTCGGTCTCGAAGTGGGGCACCCTGCGGGGCATCCACTTCGCGGATGTGCCACCCGGCCAGGCCAAATACGTCCAGTGCGTACGCGGTGCGGTCATCGACGTCGTCGTCGACATCCGCGTCGGCTCACCGACGTACAGGCAGTGGGAGGCCGTCCGGCTCGACGACGACACCCACCACGCGGTCCATCTGTCGGAGGGCCTCGGCCACGCGTTCTTCGCGCTGACCGACCGTGCCACGGTGGTCTATCTCTGCTCCGAGGGTTATGCCCCCGAGCGCGAGCACGGCATCCACCCGTTGGACCCCGACCTCGCCATCGAGTGGCCCGCCGGCATCGAGCCGCTGCTGTCCCCCAAGGACGCGCAGGCACCGACCCTGGTCGAGGCGGAGGCACGGGGTCTGCTCCCGGCCTACGAGGATTGCGTGGCCTTCCGCAGGACGCTCCGCGACGACTGATCCGCCCGGCCGCGATCACGAGTCGTCATGCCACTCATGCCACTCATGGTGCTCGTGCGGGGCGGCTGGGGCAGACGATGCCGCACGGTGGTCAGGATGCGTTCAGGTATCTCGTGACACGGTCGGGCCCCATGACATACGAGACCTCACAGAGCCCCGCTCCCTCGGCGGCCGGTAGCGGGATGACCCCCTCCGGTCGCCGACCGGGCTGGAACAAGGTGCCCGAAGTCACCGTCTACTTCTGGATCATCAAGGTGCTGTGCACGACAGTCGGCGAGACCGCGGCGGACCTGCTCAACGAGAAGGCCGGCCTGGGCCTGACCGGTGTGTCGGTCCTCATGAGTGCCCTGCTGGCGGTCGTCCTGGTCGTGCAGTTCCGCACCACCGCCTACCGCGCGGGCGTGTACTGGCTCGCCGTCGCCCTGATCAGCGTCGTGGGCACGCTGATCAGTGACAACCTGACCGACAACATGGGCGTTCCGCTCGAGACCAGCACCACCGTCTTCGCGGTCGTCCTCGCGATCGTCTTCGTGGTCTGGTACCGGCGCGAGCGGACCCTGTCCATCCACCACATCGACACCACGAGCCGCGAGGCCTATTACTGGCTCGCCGTCCTGTTCACCTTCGCCCTCGGCACCGCGGCCGGTGACCTTCTCTCCGAGCGCATGGACCTGGGCTACTGGCTCTCCGCGGTCCTGTTCGGCCTGGCCATCGCCGCGGTCGCCCTCGCCCACTTCAAGCTCGGCCTGGACGCGGTGTGGAGCTTCTGGATCGCGTACATCCTCACCCGTCCGCTCGGCGCGTCCATCGGCGACTACCTCTCCCAGCCCACCGGAGACGGCGGCGTGGGTCTGGGCACCGTCATCACGAGCGCGCTGTTCCTCACGGTCATCCTCGGCCTCGTCGTGTATCTCGCGATCACCCGCAAGGACGTGGCGGAGCCGCAGCGCGCAGCCCGCCACGCAGCCTGAGCGGGCACGTTGCAGGCGTTCAGGATGCGTTCAGGCCGGAGCTGCCAAGCTCGGCTCCGCGACTGCCCTGTCGTACTCCCGAACAGGAGCCCCCCACATTGGAGCAACCGGAACTCGTCACCGACCTGGACGTCGCGAGCTCGACCAGGTCGGTGACGAAGAAGCTCCCAGAAGTGACGCCGGCGTTCTGGATCATGAAGATCGCCGCCACCACCCTCGGCGAGACGGCCGGCGACCTCTTCGCGCAGACTCTGCGGCTCGGCTACTTCCTCACCACGATCGCCCTGATGCTCATCTTCGTGCTGACCCTGGTCGTCCAGCTCAGGTCCAGCCGCTACAACCCGTTCTTCTACTGGACGGTGATCCTCTCGACCAGCATGGCCGGCACCACGATGTCCGACTTCATGAACCGTGACGCGAGCGCCAAGTACCTCTCGGGCGACGCCACTTCACTGGGCTGGGGTCCGCAGGGCCTCGGCATGGGCTATCCGACCGGTGCCGCGATCCTCATCTCGATCCTGTTGATCATCTTCGCCGCCTGGAACGCGACCGGCATGACCTTCCAGATCCGGGACATCGTCACCTTCCGCGCCGAGGTTCTGTTCTGGTCGGCGATCCTCGTCTCCAACACCCTCGGCACCTCCATGGGCGACTTCCTCTCCGACAGCTCCGGACTGGGTTACGCCGGGGGCGTGCTGGTCGTGACGGGCGGGCTGGTCGTCCTGGTCGCCCTGATGAAGGTGCCGGTGGTGCCGAACGTGCTGCTGTTCTGGATCGCCTTCGTCCTCACCCGCCCCCTGGGCGCCACCGCCGGTGACCTCCTGACCAAGCCCGTCGCCAAGGGCGGTCTGAACCTCGGCACCGCCGGTTCGTCGGCCGTGCTCCTGGCCACCCTGGTCGGCCTGATGGCCTACGCGCAGGTCCAGGAGCGCCGGACCGCGCACCCGCGCCCGACGGAACGGGAGGCGGTCGCCCAGCGGACCGACTGAGTCCGGTCAGTCCGTCGGCAGGTCGACCAGGAAGCGTGCCCCGGAGGTGTACGCCGGGTCGTGGCAGACGTCGCCGCCGGCGGTGCGGGCCAGCCGCCGCGCCAGCGGCAGCCCCAGGCCGGCGCCGTCGTGCCCGTCGTCCGGGTCGGCGCGGCGGCCGGGTTGGAAGAGGTCTTCGACGAACGCCTCCGGTACGCCCGGTCCGTCGTCGGTGACGTCGATGCGGACGCCGCCGGGCCGCTGCCGTGCGGAAAGGGTCACCGAGGAGCGGGCGTGGCGAACGGCATTGGCCAGCAGCGGGCTGACGATGCGTTCGAGCAGGGCGGGCGCGACGCCCGCCGTCAACTGCGGGTCCGGTCCGTCGATGACGGTCCTCACCTGCTCCCGCGCGTCGAAACGCTCGACCAGTTGACGCAGCACGGGGCCGACGGCGGTGGCTCCCCCGATCGGGGTGGTGTTCCGCGCGCTTTCGCGGGCGTCGTTCAACAGCGTGTCGCAGATGGTGCGCATGGACTGGGCGGCCTCCGCTATCACCGCGTGGGTGGCGTGGGTCTCGGCGGCCGAGCGCGGACGGGCCTGCCACCAGTCGAGCTCGATGATGATCCGGGTCAGTGGTGTGCGCAGTTCGTGGGACAGCTCGCCGGTCAGCTGCTGCTCGTGGCGCAGCACACCGCGTATGCGGTCCAGCAATGAGTCCAGGGAAGCGCCCAGGCCGGACAGTTCGGTCGGATGGTCCTCGGCGCCGAAGCGTTGGTCGGAGCCGGTGGCGCTCCACTGGGTGGCCTGGTCGGTCATGGTGCGCACGGGCCGCAGCGCCCGTCCGACGGCCAGGCGCGTCAGCGCATAGGTGCACACGAGCATGACGGCGTCCAGGACCAGCGAACCCAGCAACAGGGTGTCGGCGGAATTGCGGTAGGGGGCGAGGTCCAGGGCCGTGACGACGGTGGCGGTGCCGCTGTGGCCGGACAGGGGCCGGGAGCACAGGCGGACGAAGCGGGAACCGTCGGAGTGCACGGTGGCGCAGGTCTGTTTCCCGCGTGCGGCGAGCCGGCCGGCGGCTCGGGTCAGCGTGCCGCCGGCCGTGCTGGACGGGGGCTTCTCCAGGAGTCGTGGCCCGGCGTAGATCCACACGTTGGCGTCGAGGAGGCTGTCGTTGACGGTCTCCAGGACCCGCACTCGGGGGCCGCTGGCGTCGATGGTGGTGGCGACGGCGGCCGCGCGGGTGCGCAGCTCGTCGTCCGCCTGGTGCTGGAGGTGCCGGTCCGTCGCTGTGTTGAAGACGACGGTGAGGATGGTCATCAGAAGCGCGGCGGTGGTCAGTGCCACGAGCGAGAGCCGGCCGCGCAGCGTCCGGGGCGCCAGGCAGTTCATGCGCCGTTTCATGACAGCCTGTGCCCGATTCCGCGCACTGTGGTCAGGCTGAGGCTGCTGCCGGCTTCGCGGAGTTTGCGGCGCAGTCGGCTCAGGTACTGGTCGAGGGTGTTGTCGCTGACCTGTGCGCCGTCCGGCCAGGCGGTCCTGACCAGCTCGCGGCGGGGCACGAGGGTGCCTGCCGCGGCCACCAGCGTGGCCAGCAGACGGAACTCCGTGGGGGACAGGTCGACGTGGCTCCCGCCGACCTGCGCGGTGTGCCGGGTCGCGTCCAGGACCAGATCTCCGGCCGTCGCCACGGCCGGTGGCGCGGCCCGTTTGAGCGCGGCCCGCAACCGGGCGACGAGCTCGGCGAGATGGAACGGTTTGGGCAGGTAGTCGTCGGCCCCGGCGGAGAATCCGGACAGCCGGTCGGTGAGGTGCCGGCGGGCTGTCAGGAAGATGATCGGGGCGCCGAAGCCGTTGGCGCGCAGCGCCTGGCACACGTCCCGGCCGTCCGCGTCGGGCAGCCCGACGTCCAGGACGACCGCGGCGATGTCGCCGCCGGCCAGCCGCAGGGCCGTGGCGCCGTCGGCAGCCGGCACGGGCTCGAAGTCCTCGTCCAGAAGGCCGCGGCGCAGCACGTCACGCAGGGCGTGATCGTCCTCGACGACCAGGATTCTCTGCCGCATGGCCCTCCGTCGGACAAATTCACGTAGACCGCTTACCGACTACATCCTTGTAGACGTCCGCTGAACCGTAGACGCTCGACTGGAGGCCGGAAGTTCCCGCCTCCGTTCGTGACGCGGAGTCGTCCGATATGCGCGCGGCGGCCCGTGGGGAATCGCACGCGCCGAGCTTACCTCTACGAGATGTAGTAGATGTTCTGGGACGGCGAGCCAGAGGAGACGGGCGTCATGGCTGACACCGATCGCATCGGGACCGGTACCGGGACTCGGCGGCGTGCGGCCACGAACCCGGCGGCGCCACCCCCGGCCCCGGCACGGGCGACCGGTGGGCCGGACACCGGGCCCCAGCCTCTGCACCGCGGGATGACTCTCGTGGCCACGATCAGCCTGTTCATCGGGGCCCGGGCCGCCTGGACCCACGCCATGGCCACCCGTCCGGCCGTCGCCGGCGTCATCTCACTCTGTTACGCCTCGATCCTCATCTGTGCCGTCGCCGGCCTCCTCGTGCGGAGCCGCCGTGCGCTGCTCAGGGTCGACGCCGTCGTCCTGGCGACCGCTGTCGCGCTGGTGATCTGCGGCTACCTGCTCGATCACTCGGGCACCGACGAGGGGGTGCTGACCGCCCAGGCGGCGAACGAGATCCTGCACGGCCATCGGGTCTACGGCCAGCCATGGCCCTGGCTGTTCGGCACACCGCGCGTCGGGATCACCAAGACCATGTCCGGGGGCGCCGACTACACCTACGGCTACCCGCCGCTGACCGCGCTGCTCGCGGCCCCGGTGCACGCCGTCGTCCACTCGGCGGCGGCCGCCACCCTGGTCACCACGGTCGCGTTCATCGTCTCGTCGGTCCTGTTGTGGTTCCTGCTTCCGGCGCCCTGGAGGCCGGCGGCCACCGCGGTCTGCCTCGGCTTCGGATTTCTGCCGCACTACGCCTACGCGGGCTACCCCGCGATCACGGCTCTCGCTCTGCTCGTCCCTGTCGTGGTCCGCTGGCCGGTCACGGGTGCGGGTGGTCATCTCGGCTCCAGGGGAGTGCTGCGGGCGGCGTGCCTCGGCGCCGCCTGCGCGGCTCAGCAACTCGCCTGGTTCCTCGTCCCGTTCCTGCTGATCGGGCTGTACGCCGTCAGGCGCGGGGAACTGGGCCGGAGGCGGGCAGCGGCGGTGACCGCACGCTACACGGCCACCGCCGCTCTCACCTGGGCCGCGGCCAACGCCTACTTCGCTGTCGCGGACTTCCCGGCCTGGCTGCACGGCGTGCTGCTGCCGCTCGACCAGAAGGCGATCCTGCACGGCCAGGGCCTGATGGGCATCTCCTACTACTTCACCAACGGCAGCAGCCGCCTCGACTACTACTCCTACGGCAGCCAGCTGCTCCTGTTCGGCCTGCTCGCCGCCACCGTGCTGTTCGTCCGCCGGCTCGGCCCCGCCCTGACCGTGCTGCCGTGGTCGGTGTTCTATCTCGCGACCCGCTCCCAGGACGGTTACTTCCTGATGATGACCCCGCTGTGGCTGGCGGCAGCCGCCACCGTCCCCGCGGCCGCGTTCGCCACCGCCTGGCAGCCGCGTCTTCCCCACGTCACCGGCGACCGCGCGAAAACCGTCCTGGCGGCCGGGTTGCTCACCCCCGCCCTGCTGTGCGTCGCGATCGCCGCGATGAGCCCGCCGCCCCTGCGCCTGAGTCTCTCGCCGCACTTCGCCACGCACCACGCGCGCGTGGGTGTCACCGCCATCGACGTACGGGCCGTCAACACCACCGGCACGGCCCTCACGCCGCACTTCGCGAGCCGCACCGGCCAGGGCGCCTCCAACTGGTGGAGCATCGCCTCCGGCCCCGCAGTGCTCGCCGCGCACGCCACCGGCGAATATCACGTGGAACCCGAGGGGGGCTTCCGTGCGATGCCGGCCGGCCACGGCCCGGGGACCTGTCTCATCGCGGTCACCGGCACCCCGATGACGATCACCACGGCCCACATCCCGCCAGTTCCTTCCGCGGCCTGAACCTCCTACAAGTAGTAGGAGACTGTTGGGTAGTCTGTGCGGACGGGGGGCGAAGGGAGGATTCCGGTGGAAGAACCAGGGGATGAGGGCGCGTCCGGGGTGTTGGGGCGGCGGGCCCGCGGTGAACTGGAGAGCGATGTCCTTGCCGCGCTCTGGGCCTCCGACGGACCTCTGACGGCACGCCAGGTCCGTGGGGCGCTGCGAGGCGACCTGGCTTATACGACCGTCCTGACCATCCTGTCGCGGCTGTACGAAAAAGGCATGCTCGTCCGGCACCGCGAGGGCCGCAGCTATGCGTACGAGCCGGTGCGGGACGAGGCGTCGCACACCGCCCAGCGCATGCGCTCGTTGCTGGAGGGTGGTTCCGACCGGCAGGCGGTTCTGGCGCGCTTCGTCTCGGAACTGTCCGAGCAGGACGAGCACTTGCTGCACCAGCTCCTGTCCGGGAGCGAAGCCCGCGTCGAGGACGACCGCTCCGGGGGGAGGGCGTAAGGCCGTGCTGTACAGCGTCTACGTCCCCTTCGCGGTCACGGCCGTGCTCGCCGTTTTCGCGCCCCGACTGGTACGAGCGCTGCCCCCACGTCGCGCTGCCTGGGCACTGGCCTGTGCCGCACTCGTGACGGCGGTCGGCTGGGCGGGGGCGCTCACCCTGCTCGCCTTCACCGGCGTGGCACAGATCCCGGAGATCGCGGAAGAAGGCCGCTGGTCGGTGGCCGTGCTGAGGGCCGAGGACCCGGTCTACCTCGTCGTTGCGGGAGGCAGCGCCCTGATACTGGCCGTCGGCGTCGTCTCGCTCGGTGTGGCCGCCGTGAACCAGGTCCGGCACTTCGTCCGGGCGCGGCGGGAGTGCGCCCGGCTGCCCGAGGCCACGGAGCTGGTAGTGGTGGACGATGACGTCCCGATGGCCTTCGCGCTGCCCGGGGCACCGGGCAGGATCGTCGTCTCCCGGGGGATGCTGCACTGTCTCACCGACCGCGAGCGCGAGGCCCTCCTCGCGCACGAGCGGGCTCACCTGCGCCGGCGGCACCACCTCTTCCAGAGTCTGTGGAGGCTCACGGCGGCCCTGAACCCGCTGCTGAGGCCGCTGGTTGCTGCGGGCGAGTTCGTCCTCGAGCGCTGGGCGGACGAGGAGGCCGCGGAGCACGTCGGCGACCGTGCGATCGTCGCGCACGCTGTCGGGCGCGCCGCGCTGGCGTCCGCCGGTGCCTCGCGTCCGGCCGCGCTGGCCGCGACCGGCGGGGAGGTTCCGCAGCGGGTACGGGCCCTGCTGGCTCCGCCACCTGCCCGACGTAGTCTGCCTCTGGCAGTCGGCGGCCTGTTGCTCGCCGTGTGTTGTGTCAGCCTCGCGAATGCCGCATCCGACAGCGATCGGATGGTGGACAGCGCGCAGTGCGCGTCGTATGCCGCTGCCGCTGCCGCGGGCGCACCGCCCGCGGGAGACCACCGGTACGGGCCCGACTTCAGTTGCGGGGAACACGGATGACCGCGTGTTTCCGGAGCGCCATCCGTAGGAGAGCGGTCGGGGGCCGAGCCATGTTCACCGAGGCAACGGCCGGGGCCGCCACCCCCCACAGGAGAGGCCCCGGCCGTCGCGCGGCACGGGCCGCGCGGCGACCCGTACTTCCTACAGCGCCGTGAGTGCGGTTTCTGTCACACCGCAGGCGTTCCGTCCCCATCACATGTGGTTGCGCGTTGTACGAACATGGACGAGCAGTGGTTTCAGGCCGTAACGTGCCTTTCGCGCCGGGCGCGGAAGACGAGATGATCATCGTAACGATCGGCGGCCTCGACGCCACGACCACCGAACGAGGAACCACTGGTGCTGGGGGACGACGCGGAGCTGACGGCCGCGGTGCTTGCGGCGCAGGACGGGAACGAGACCGCGTTCCGGACTGTGTACCGCGCGGTGCACCCGCGCCTGCTCGGATACGTCCGGACACTGGTCGGCGACCCGGACGCCGAGGACGTCGCGTCCGAGGCCTGGTTGCAGATAGCCCGTGACCTGGAGCGCTTCGAGGGCGACGCGGACCGCTTCCGCGGCTGGGCCGCCCGGATCGCCCGCAACCGCGCGCTGGACCACATACGCATGCGCGGCCGCCGCCCCGCCATCGGCGGCGACGAGACGGAACTGACCGGCAGGCCCGCCGAGTCCGACACCGCCGGCGAGGCCATGGAGTTGCTGGCCACCGACAGCACGCTCTCGCTGATCGCCAGCCTGCCCCAGGACCAGGCCGAGGCCGTGGTGCTGCGGGTGGTCGTCGGCCTCGACGCCAAGACCGCCGCCGAGACGCTCGGCAAGCGCCCCGGAGCCGTCCGTACGGCGGCGCACCGGGGCCTGAAGCGGCTGGCCGAACTGCTCGCCGACGATCCGGAATCGGCCGGTGGTCTGGACGGTCTGCCACCCCAGCGAGAACCGCGCGGTGCCGCGGTGACGTCCGCGAGTGTGACGCATACGCGTGCGCGGACGCAGAAGGACATGTGATGGCCGACGAGCAGTACAAGTGGCTGGACCGCGAAACAGCGGAGCTTTTGCTGCGCGGTGCGTCACTGGAGGCTGTCGACGCGGCCGACCGCGACCAGGCCGAGCGGCTGGCGAAAACCCTCGACGGACTGACCGTCGAACCCGCCCTGAGCAGCACCGAACTCCCCGGCGAGGCCGCCGCGCTGGCCGCCTTCCGCGCCGCGCGGTCCGCCTCCCGCGCCGGGCCCACGGCCACCGGTCCGCACCCCGCGGCACCCGCCGAACCCGGAGCCCCCTCTCCGTCCGACGCCGGGCTGATCCGCATCGGCGCACCCGCCCGGCGCGAGCCGCGCTCCCACAGCTTCCGGTCCGCGCGCTACGTGCTCACGGCCGTACTGACGGCCGGCATGATCGGCGGGGTCGCGTTCGCGGCCACAAGCGGAGTGCTGGGCCCCTTCGGCGACGACACGCCCAACCCCGGGGCGTCGGTCACGGCCGGGGTCACCCCGAACCGCCCACTGGTCTCGCCCTCGCCCGACAACGCCCGCCGCGAGCCCACACCCCACAGCTCCTCCGGCCGCCCCACCGGCCCGGCCACCGAGCCCGGCGGCGCCGTCTCCGCCAGACCCGGCTCCGACGACGACCGGAGCGCCGGCTTCGGCCACTGGTGGAGCGGAGCCCCCTCGGCCTGCAGCGACGTACGCCACGGCAAGAAGCTGAGCCCCGACCGCAGACGGGCCCTGGAGGACGCGGCGGGCGGCTCCAGCCCGCGGCGCGTGTGGAAGTACTGCAAGCGCGTCCTCGCCCTGACCGAGGGCGCGGGCCCGGGCAGGGACCGGGACACGAACGGGTACAAGGACCGGTCGGACGACCGGGACGGCAGGAGCAAGGGCGACTCCGGCGGCCAGGACGGGCAGGACGGGCACGACAACGACAGCGGCCAGGGCGGCGACCAGGGCGACCAGGGCGGTGACGACGACGGCCACGGCATACTGCCGGGTGGCGTCGGCGGTACCGGCGTGTCGCCCTCCGTGCACCCCCTGCTGCCCAAGCAGCTGATCAAAACCCCCGAGCCGTCGCCGAGCACCACCTACAGCGCCCTCTGAAGCCCCGCTGTCACGCCCTCAAACGCCCGCCGTCACACCCGCTGACCTGCGACGATGTGATGCGGCACATTTTCCCCGGCTTTTCCCCGCCACCCCAGTAACGTTTTCGGCCGCACCCGCGCAGTACTGAGTGAGCCGACTGGTCATCGGCCGTCGCACAGAGCCGGGGTTCCCCCCGTACCCACGGCTCGTGCACCTAGGCGCGGGCGGGACACGTTCCCCCGGTCCCGCCCGCGCCCCGCACACTTCTTCCGCCCCGGCGACGTCACCGGTACACGACGACCTTGTCGCCGGTCCTGACCTGCGCGTAGAGATCCGAGATCGCCGCCTCGTCGCGGACGTTCACGCAGCCGTGCGAGGCTCCCACGTAGCCGCGGGCGGCGAAGTCGTAGGAGTAGTGCACGGCCTGGCCGCCGCTGAAGAACATCGCGTACGGCATGGACGAGTCGTAGAGCGTCGACCAGTGGTGGCGGGACTTCCAGTACACGTGGAACACGCCCTCGCGGGTCGGCGTGCCCGTCGCGCCGAAGCGGACCGACATCGTCGAGACGGTCCGGCCGTCGATCATCCAGCGCAGGGTCCGGCTCGTCTTGTCGATGCACAGCACCCGCCCGGTCAGACAGCGCGGATCGGCGGGTCCGGCGGGCTGGCCGCCCATCAGATACAGCTCCCACTTGCCGGGCTCGTGCGTCATCCGCCGCAGCCGCTGCCAGGTGACGGTGTCCGTCTCACCCGTCTTCGGCAGCCCGCGCTTGCCCTGGAACCCCTTGACCGCGTCCTCGGTCAGGTCGTCGTACGTCCCGGTCGGACCGTCGAAGAGCCAGTCGACCTGCCGCAGCCGGGCCTGGAGTTCCCGTACGCCGTCGCCGCTGTCGCCGCGGGACCACAGCACCGGGGCGCCGGACGTGGCCGAGGGCGCGCTCGGCCCGTCGTCGGTGGAGCCCGTACCGCCCGGCTTGTCGTCGGACCGGTTGTCGTCGGACCGGGTGGAGGGCGCCTTGCTGCCCGGCAGCTCTATGTGCACCGGCGAGTGGCCCTTGCCGTCGGCGCCCTGGACCGTACAGCCGCACACGGTGAACAGGGCCGCGAGTGCCGCACCTGCGGCGATCGATCTCCCCATGCCCGTAGTACGCACCACGACCCCCCTCGTTCTCACCCACCGACCCGCGGGTCACCCCAGATGCTGCCCGCGGATGACTCCTCGCGAACAGCGGGGCATGGTGGTGACCGGGACGGTGAGAGTGCCACCCGGGTCCTCACCGGTCCGCACCCAGCGGGAGGCGGTACACCATGGCACGCGAGTCGGAGTCCCGACTGCCCATCGAACCGGTCTACGGGCCGCAGGACCTCGCGGGCTGGGACCCGGCCGAGAAGCTGGGCGAGCCGGGGTCGTACCCCTTCACCCGAGGCGTCTACCCGTCGATGTACACGGGCCGCCCGTGGACCATGCGCCAGTACGCCGGTTTCGGTACGGCGACCGAGTCCAACGCCCGCTACCGGCAGCTGATCGCCCACGGCACGACGGGCCTGTCGGTCGCCTTCGACCTGCCCACCCAGATGGGCCACGACTCCGACGCGCCCCTCGCGCACGGCGAGGTCGGCAAGGTGGGGGTGGCCATCGACTCGATCGACGACATGCGGGTGCTGTTCGGCGGGATCCCGCTGCACGAGGTCTCGACGTCGATGACCATCAACGCACCGGCCGCCCTGCTGCTGCTCCTGTACCAACTGGTCGCCGAGGAGCAGGGAGTGAGCGCCGACCGGCTCACCGGCACCATCCAGAACGACGTGCTGAAGGAGTACATCGCGCGCGGGACGTACATCTTCCCGCCGGGGCCCTCGCTCCGGCTGACCGCCGACATCTTCAGGTACTGCCGGGCCGAGATCCCGAAGTGGAACACGATCTCGATCTCCGGCTACCACATGGCCGAGGCGGGCGCGTCGCCCGTGCAGGAGATCGCCTTCACGCTCGAGGACGGCATCGAGTACGTCCGCACGGCGGTCGCCGCCGGCATGGACGTGGACGACTTCGCGCCGCGCCTGTCCTTCTTCTTCGTGGCCCGTACGACGATCCTGGAGGAGGTCGCCAAGTTCCGTGCGGCGCGCAGGATCTGGGCCCGGGTGATGCGCGAGGAGTTCGGCGCGAAGAACCCCAAGTCGATGATGCTGCGCTTCCACACGCAGACGGCCGGGGTGCAGCTGACGGCCCAGCAGCCCGAGCTGAACCTGGTCCGGGTCGCGGTCCAGGGCCTCGGCGCGGTCCTCGGCGGCACCCAGTCGCTGCACACCAACTCCTTCGACGAGGCGATCGCGCTGCCCACCGACAAGTCCGCGCGCCTGGCCCTGCGCACCCAGCAGGTGCTGGCGTACGAGACGGACGTGACGGCGACCGTCGACCCCTTCGCCGGCTCCTACGTCGTCGAGCGGATGACGGACGACGTCGAGGCGGCGGCGCTCGACCTGATGCGGAAGGTCGAGGACCTGGGCGGCGCGGTCGGCGCCATCGAGCACGGCTTCCAGAAGGCCGAGATCGAGCGCAGCGCCTACCGGATCGCCCAAAAGACCGACTCCGGCGAACGGGTCGTGGTCGGCGTCAACCGCTTCCAGCTGGACGAGGAGGAACCGTACGAGCCGCTCCGCGTCGACCCGGCCATCGAGGCCCAGCAGGCGGAGCGGCTCGCGAAACTGCGCGCCGAGCGCGACCAGCCGGCCGTGGACGCCGCCCTCGCCGCCCTGAAGCAGGCGGCCGAGGGCGAGGGCAACGTTCTGTATCCGATGAAGGAGGCGCTGCGGGCGCGGGCAACCGTGGGCGAGGTGTGCAACGCGTTGCGGGAGGTGTGGGGGACGTATGTCCCGAACAATGTGTTCTGAGCTGGGCGAATACTCCGTATGAGTGATCATGAGCCGAGTCGGCCGGTATCCGGTTACTCTCGTTGCAGAGTGGGCCCCAAAAGGAGGACGCCATGGCCGTAATGCAGCAGGAGCTGACCCTGGGCGAGGCTGCCGACCAGCTCGCCCGTGCACTGCCTGGCCACCGCGTGGAGATTCTCCAGGGGAGGCTCGTTGTGACACCGCCGCCGGATGGCTCGCGTGCCCTGTCGTTGTCCTGGCTGGTCGTGGAGTTCCATGGGGCCGGAGCCCGGAAGGCCGGGGTCAGGTACGTCCAGGGAGTGGGCCTCTGGCTGCCCACGTTGCCGCAGGACTTCGCCATCCCCGACTTCTCTGTCGTCGACGAGGACTTCCGCGACGCCCACGTCACGAAGAACTACTACGCGCCGAACGTCTTCCGCATGGTCGTGGAAGTGACGTCGTCGAACTGGTCGGACGACCTCGGCCCCAAGGTCGAGTGCTACGCCCAGGCCGGTGTCCCCGTCTACCTCATCGCCGACCGCAAGCACGACGAGGCGCTTCTCTACGCCGACCCCACCAACGGCAAGTACCCCGACCCCGTCCGCTACAAGCGAGGCCAATCCGTCCCCGTCCCCGACTCCGTAGGCGTCAGCCTCGAACTCTCCGTGGACACCCTCCTCGACGGCGACGACTGATCACCGGCGCAGGCCGAACCGCGCGAGGTACTCCTCGATCCCGTCCGCCGAGTCGCCCGCCAGACCGACGTAACCGTCCGGACGTACCAGGAACAGCCCCTTCCCATACGGCAGTTGAGCCGCCCCCTGCACACAGCGCACCGACTCCGGCAACCCGGGCGCGTCCACGCCGAAGGCCAGCAGCGTCCAGTGCGGTCCCCGGAACGCGTCGAAGAGCCGCTTGCCCGCCACCCGAGTGTCCGGTGCGCGGTCGCCCGCCCGCACCTCGGCGTCCATGTCCGTGTCCGTGTCCGCCGTAGGCCGAGCGTCCTCGCTCAGTGACGACTCCCGGTAGCCGAGCCCCAGTTGCATCGTCGCCGCCCCGCGCTGCACCTCGCCGCGGTGCACGCCCGTGGAGACGCCGAGCATCTGCGCGGCGATGGGGCGCCGTTCCTCCTCGTAGGTGTCCAGGAGGGCCGGGTCGGCCCCGTCCCGCAGCACCGCGCCCAGCTTCCAGCCCAGGTTGTAGGCGTCCTGGACGCTGGTGTTGAGGCCCTGGCCGCCGGCGGGGGAGTGGACGTGCGCGGCGTCCCCGGCGAGGAAGACGTGCCCGGAGCGGAAGCGGTCCGCGAGGGCCGCCCGCGGCCGGAACTCCGAGGCCCAGCGGACCTCCGTGATGTCCTCGGGCGCGAGATGCGAGCGGGCGGCGGTGACCTTGCGGATGGCATCCAGGGACGTGTCCACCGTGGTGCCCTGCGGGAACTGGGCGACCAGCTGGAAGTCCTCGGTGCCGGCGAGCGGGCAGATCGCCAGGAAGCCGTCGTCGCCGTTCGGCGGGAACACATGCCAGTTGTCGCGGTCCAGGCCGGTGATCCGGACGTCGCAGACCAGGACCGGGTTCGGGTCGACGGTCTCGCCGGTCATCCCGATGCCGAGCGCGCGCCGCACGGCCGAGCGGCCGCCGTCGGCGGCGACGACGTAGCGGGCGCGCAGGTCGGGGCCGGACGCGCAGTGCAATGTCACATATTCCTCGTCCTGGTCGAGCCCGGTGATCTCCCGCCCGAACTCCACCCGCCCGCCCAGCTCCTCGAGCCGGTCGAAGAGGATCTCCTGTGTCCGCCACTGCGGCACCATCCACGGCACGTTGAACGCCGAGTCGCCCGCCGCGCGCTTGATCTCCTCGGGGTCGAGCATGACGTGCTCGCCCACCCGCTCGCCGTCCTTCCAGACCATCCCGACCGGGTACGTCCCCCCGGCCGCCTGGATCGCGTCCATCACCCCGAGGTCCTCCAGGACCTCCATGGTGCGCGGCTGCAGACCCTTGCCGCGGGAGCCCGGGAAGAGCCCGTCCGCCTTCTCCACGACCAGCGCGTCCACTCCGCGCCGGGCGAGGTCGACGCCCAGGGCAAGGCCGGTGGGGCCCGCGCCGACGATCACGACATCCGTCGTACTCATGATCCACTCTCCTTAACGCTGTTAAGTGCCGTCAACCCCGAGGATGCCCTTAACGCTGTTAAGCTGTCAAGTGTGAGTACGGAGAAACGCGCGCCCCTCGACCGCAAGCGGGTCGCCGACACGGCCCTGAAGCTGCTGAACGAGACCGGCCTGGACGGTCTGACGCTGCGGGCCATCGCCAAGGAGCTGGACGTCAAGGCGCCCGCTCTGTACTGGCACTTCAAGGACAAGCAGGCGTTGCTGGACGAGATGGCGACGGAGATGTACCGCCGGATGGTCGCCGGAACCGCTCTCGACCCGGACGACACCTGGCAGGAGCGCATGCGCAAGGTCAACCACGGGCTGCGCGCGGCCCTGCTCGCCTACCGCGACGGAGCGCGGGTCTACAGCGGCTCACGCTTCACCGGGACCGACCACGCCCGGGAGATGGAGGAGAACCTGCGGCTGTTCACCGCGGCCGGCTTCACGCTCGCCGAGACGGTCCGCGCGAACGCCACCGCGTACGCGTACACCATCGGCTTCGTCATCGAGGAGCAGGGCGTCAAGCCGCTGCCGGGGGAGCGGCGCGAGGGCTACGACCTCGGGGACCGCGCCCGCATGCTGGCCGAGTACCCGCTCGCGGCCGCGGCCGGAGCGGAGATCTTCGAGGACTACGACCGGCACTTCGAGGAGGGTCTGCAGCTGCTGATCGCGGGAGTCGCGGCGCAGTACGGGAGGTAGGGCGCGGCGCCGGGAAACCTGACGCGCCGAAACGGTGGGGCGGCCTGTGCGGTCCGAAGGACCTCCAGGCCGCCCCACCGTCGTGCCGGCTGTGTGCGTCACATGGGCTCCCTGCGGGGACTCGCTCAGCGCTGCACGGCCTTCCTGATGGCCCGCGCCCTGCGCACCACCCGCCGTGCCGTGGAGTTGCGGGGCAGGAAGGCCAGCCGCTCCGGGATGCCGCCGGGCAGACCCAGCGAGGTGAGGCGCCTGCGCTTGAAGTACCGCTTGGTGCGCGCCGTGAGATGCCGGGAGAGATAGCGCTCCGCCGCCGCGCGCAGACCGGGGTGGATCTGCGACTGCATGGTGTAGCTGAGCGCGGCCATCAGACCCTCCAGCGTGTCCGCCGGGATCGTCTCCTCCCCCTTGCGGCCCTCCAGGTCCGGGAGCAGGCCGTCGGCCAGTACGGCCGGGACGCGGTTGCTGTTCTGGTACGGCGTCAGCCGGTCCAGCAGCGGCTCGGTGCCGAGGCGGGCGACCGGCAGGCCGTAGAAGGCGGACGCCGTGAACAGTGCCGTGGAGAAGCAGCCGACGACCAGTCCGGGCGGCGACTTCTCGAACAGCACCTCGGCGAGGACCGGCAGGTCGACGACGGTGAGATCGACGCCGAGCTTCTCGGCCTCCGCCTCCAGGGCGCGGCTGTAGCGGGCCGGTGCGGTGGGGTGCGGCTTGAACACGATCGCCCGGTGGCCCCGCTCGACCGCCCCGCGCAGCATCCGCACATGCAGGTCCTCCTCCTCCTCGGGGGAGAGGATGCCGAGCGCGGACAGATACTGGCCGAGCAGCAGCGCCGAGTCGTCCGGCAGGGTGGGCAACTCGCGTACGGAGGCCGCGAGTTCGCCCATCACCTTCAGGAAGGCCTCGGTCGGCAGGACCTGCGCCGGGACGTCGAACTCGGTCAGCAGCATCGGGGTGAGCCCCGGCACCAGGTCCAGGTGCAGCAGCCGCCGCACCCGGGTGCCGACCAGCGGGTCGAGTTTGTTGCGGGTGGGGCCGTAGCTCATCAGGCCGTCGGCGTAGACGTCGACGGGGGCGTCGGTGAACAGCTGGGCCACGCTCAGCGCGGGGGTGACCTGGATGGACTCCAGGACCAGCTCCACCCGGTCCTCGCCCAGGCCCCACAGCAGCCGCAGATAGCGCTCGAACAGCGGGATGTCGTCCGAGCGCGGGGTCCAGGCACCGGGGTGGAAGGGGCGGATGGCCTCGTTCCAGGACAGGACGGCGTCGAAGTGGCCGCGCAGCGGCTCGAAGCCCGGCATCTCGTCGACGGGCGGAGTGACCTCCGGCGTCGCCGAGTTGTTGAAGACCAGCAGCAGCCGGCGGGCCGGTTCCCCACCGTCTTGCTCGCGGCCGTCCTGCTCGCGGAAGCAGCCCGAGTCGATCGCGGCGGCGAGCGTGGCGGCGCCGTACAGGGTCGAGACGCAGAAGATGCGCGTGGTACGGGACGACATCAGGCAGCCGCCTTCGCGGTCGTGGCCCGGCGGCGCAGCCGCCGCAGCTTGGCGGAGCGGTGGATGTCCATGGTCTCGAGCACGTCGCCGAGGGCGTCCTGCGGCATGCGCTTGATCGCCGCCGCGCTCATGGCCCGCAGCTGCCGGTGCACGGACGGCTCCCATTTCTCCTCGTCGGACAGGTGGTGGGCGATGATCGCGCAGTACGTCCGCACGGCCTTCGGCAGCAGCCTGTCCGCGTCCGGGTCCTGCGCGGTCTCCTCGATGACCTGGTCGAAGGCGCGGATGAAGTCCAGCTGGCGGACGTCGCCGATCTGGGTCAGGGAGGAGGCGACCCCGCGCCGGTAGAAGACGCCGAGCAGGCTCACCACGGCGAACGACTCCGCCTCGCGGTGCAGCTTCCAGATCCACGGCCGGTCCTCGGCGGTGCGCAGACCGTCGGTGAAGTGCAGCAGGCCCCTGTCGAGCAGCCGGCGGTGATAGGCACCGGCCCACGCGTAGGCGTAGTCGACGGAGGTGCTGCGGTCGGCGGGCAGGATGGCGGCGCGCGGGTCGATGGACTCCCAGCGGCGGCCGATCGGCACCCGGTGCACGCTGCGCGCGCGTGCGGTGGCCTGCACATGGTCGGTGCGGACGAAATCGCAGCCCAACTTCTCGATGGCGCCCACCAGTTCGGCGAAGTAGCCGGGGGCCAGCCAGTCGTCTCCGTCCAGGAACGTCAGGTACTCGCCCTGCGCCGCGTCCAGGCCGGTGTTGCGCGCGGTGGCGAGTCCCCCGTTCTTCTCATGGCGGATATAGCGCACCTGCGCCACGTCCGAGAGTTGCTCGGCGGCGCGTTCGAGAATGGCCGGAGTCTCGTCCTTGGAATGGTCGTCGACCAGGATGAACTCGAAATCCTGTCGAGCGTTCAACCGAAGACTTCTGAGGGTGTCCGGGGCGTATTGCTGCACGTTGTAGAACGGCACGATGACGGAAAGCTTTGGCACGTGCGAAAGCGTAGGAGGCCGTCCGTCGGGGGAACTTTACGGTATCCGTACAGAGGGTGAACTCAATGTGTCGGATCGGTGCATCGCCTGTACTTCCGGGGCTTCGGCGAGCCAGTTCGGTTCTCGGGGGGGTGTTGTTAACCGTTTGTTGAGGTGCGGTTGGGCCGCTCCTCGGAATTGCTTCCTAGCGTCTTCGACGTGCCACCAAGTACCTCGAAGCCCACGCGAATCGCCGTACTCGCGGACTCCGACACCCGCTGGAAATGGGGTGCGCTGACCGCGGCTCGTATCGCCCCGGGCCCGTCCATGGAAGCCGTATCTCCCGAGAACGCGCAAGTCGGTCTCGAGTTGAGCGGATTCCTGCTGCGCGGACGGGCGACTCCGACCGCCCGCCAGCTGGCGGAGGTCGGTGTGCGCGCCGACTCGCTCAGGGAGGTCACGAGCGTCGAGTTCCTGCGGGCCATGGCCGAGGAGTCGTACGACGTGGTCGTGCTCGCGCTCGTCGGCGGCGGCGTGCAGGCGATGCTGCACGGGCTCAAGCGGGTGTGGGAGAGCCGGGCCGAGCGCCCCGTCGTCGTCACCGGCTATGTCGGCGTCGTCTACGAGAAGCTCGCCGACGGACTGCTTCTGCGGCACGGCGCGGACCTCGTCCTCGCCAACTCCCGCCAGGACGCGGAGCGTTTCCGGGCCGTGTACGAGGGCGTGGGCGCCGACGCCTCGTCGGTGACCGAGGTGGCGCTGCCGTTCCTCGGCGGCGCGCCCTACGAAGGTGAACACGACCCGTACACGGTGGTGTTCGCCGTGCAGCCGTCCGTCCCGGACAGCCGCAAGGACCGCACCTACCTGCTCAACCGGCTGATCCAGCACGCCAAGTTGCACCCCGGCCGCGAGGTGCTGCTGAAGCTGCGCTCCCGGCCGGGCGAGCACACCACGCACATCGAGGAGCAGCCCTACCAGAAGCTGGTCCAGCGGCTCGATCCGCCGGCCAACTTCCGCCTGGTGTACGGGCACATGGGCGAGGTCCTCGACCGCACCGACCTGCTGGTCACCATCAGCTCGACGGCCGCGCTGGAGTCCCTGCACCGCCGTATCCCCACGGTCGTCCTGACCGACCTGGGCATCCGGGAGACGCTGGGCAACCACCACTTCGTCGGCTCGGGCTGCCTCGCCTCCTGGGACCAACTCGACGCCGGACACCGGCCCGTGCCGGACGCGGACTGGGTGGCGCGGCAAGGCGTCGTGGCCGACGGATCGTACGCGTACGCCTTCGACGCGGCCCGCGAGCGCATCGCCAAGCTGCTGGCGCAACCCGGTGGCCTGCCGCCGCTGACCCCCTACTACACACCCGCGACCGCGCCCGGCTATCTGCCCGGCATCCTCGCCCGCCACCACCTCGGCCCCGACGGCAGCGTGTTGCCGGGGGCACCCTCCGCCGACAAGGAGCCGGGGCCCGTTCGGCAGATAGTGCGCCGGGCCGCTCGGGGGGCGTATCGGCACGGGGTGCAGCGGGTGGCGCCCGTCATCCGGCGGATGGGGGAGCTGTGAGCCGCACGATCCCACTTCAAGGAGCTGAACCCATGTCCAACCCGCAAGCGGGCCAAGGCGCTTCGATGCGCCGGGTGCTCGCGGTGATCCCCGCGCGCGGCGGCTCCAAGGGTGTGCCCGCGAAGAATCTGCTGCCCGTCGGCGGTGTGCCGCTGGTGGCGCGGGCGGTGCGTGAGTGCCGGGCGTCCCGGCTGGTGACCGATGTCGTGGTGTCCACCGACGACCAGGCCATCGCCGCGGCGGCCCGCGAGGCGGGCGCCGAGATCGTGCTGCGGCCCGCGGCCATCGCCGGGGACACGGCGACCTCCGAGGCGGCCGTGCTGCACGCGATGGACGCCCACGAGGCGCTGCACGGCTCGCCCGTGGACGTGGTGCTGCTGGTGCAGTGCACCAGCCCCTTCATCGTCCGCGAGGACGTGGACGGCGTCGTCGAGGCCGTCGCGCACAACGGCGCCGACACCGCCCACACCGTGGCCCCCTTCCACGGCTTCGTGTGGCGCGACGCGGACGACGAGGTCACCGCGGGCAGCGTCGCGGAGGCCGACGCGGCCACCGGCGGCGGCTACGGCATCAACCACGACAAGTCGTTCAGGCCGCGCCGCCAGGACCGCCCGCAGGACTTCCTGGAGACCGGCGCGGTCTACGGCATGGACGCGGCCGGCTTCCGCAAGCACCAGCACCGCTTCTTCGGCCGCACCGAACTGGTCCGCACCGACCCCGCGCGCGTGCTGGAGATCGACGACCCGCACGACCTGGCCCGCGCCCGCGCGCTGGCCCCCCTCTTCGACGCGGACCGCCCCGGTTCGCTGCCGACCGCCGACGACATCGACGCGGTCGTACTGGACTTCGACGGCACCCAGACAGACGACCGGGTGCTGATCGACTCCGACGGAAAGGAGTTCGTCTCCGTGCACCGCGGGGACGGCCTCGGCATCGCCGCCCTGCGCAGGAGCGGGCTGGACATGCTGGTCCTCTCCACGGAGAAGAACCCGGTCGTCGCCGCACGGGCCCGGAAGCTGCAGATCCCGGTCCTGCACGGCATCGACCGGAAGGACCTCGCACTGAAGCAGTGGTGCGAGGAGCAGGGCATCGCGCCCGAGCGCGTGCTCTACGTCGGCAACGACGTCAACGACCTCCCGTGCTTCGCCCTCGTGGGCTGGCCCGTGGCGGTCGCGAGCGCCCACGACGTGGTACGCGGCGCCGCCCGTGCGGTCACCACCGTCCCCGGTGGCGACGGCGCGATCCGAGAGATCGCCAGCTGGATCCTCGGCCCCTCTCTCGACTCCCTAACCAAGTAAGGACAGTTCTGCCATGAGCACCAACTCCCGCCTGCGTAAGTTCGGTTCCTCGCGCCTTGCCGGACCGGGCCAGCCGGTCTACATCTGCGGCGAGATCGGCATCAACCACAACGGCGAGCTGGAGAACGCGTTCAAGCTCATCGACGTGGCCGCCGAAGCCGGCTGCGACGCCGTGAAGTTCCAGAAGCGCACCCCCGAGATCTGCACCCCGCGCGACCAGTGGGACATCGAGCGCGACACCCCCTGGGGCCGGATGACCTACATCGACTACCGCCACCGCGTGGAGTTCGGCGAGGACGAGTACCGCCAGATCGACGAGTACTGCAAGGAGAAGGGGATCGCCTGGTTCGCCTCCCCGTGGGACACCGAGGCCGTCGCCTTCCTGGAGAAGTTCGACGTCCCCGCCCACAAGGTCGCCTCCGCGTCCCTGACCGACGACGAGCTGCTGCGCGCGATGCGCGCGACCGGCCGCACGGTCATCCTGTCCTCCGGCATGTCGACCCCGAAGCAGATCCGCCACGCGGTCGAGGTCCTCGGCAGCGACAACATCCTGCTGTGCCACGCCACTTCGACCTACCCGGCGAAGTCCGAGGAGCTCAACCTGCGCGTGATCAACACGCTGCAGGAGGAGTACCCGAACGTCCCGATCGGCTACTCCGGCCACGAGACCGGCCTGCAGACCACCCTCGCCGCCGTCGCCCTCGGCGCCACCTTCGTCGAGCGTCACATCACCCTGGACCGCGCGATGTGGGGCTCCGACCAGGCCGCCTCCGTCGAGCCGCAGGGCCTCACGCGCCTGGTCCGCGACATCCGCACCATCGAGGCCTCCCTCGGCGACGGCGTCAAGAAGGTCTACGACTCCGAGCTCGGCCCCATGAAGAAGCTGCGCCGTGTCGCGGGCGTCGTCGCCGAGGCGGAGATCGCCGCCGCCGCGGGCGAGCCGGTCGCGGTCTGACACCTCCGATATCGCTCTACGACGGGACGGTCGTACGTAGATGAGCCCCCGCGCCGGGTCAGCCGGCACCCACACTCTCGCCTTCGTCGAGAGCCCGGTACAGCTGCTCAACGTGCTGGAGTGGGCGCACCTCCATGCCCCCGTGGCCGCGGAGGCATCCGACGCGGGACGCGCGGCCGGTGACGCACCGGCTCTCACGCTCGTCGTGCTGTCCCCGAACGACCCCATGACCCGAGGCCAGCTGCGCCGGATGGCGGAGCTGGCCCGGGACGAGGGGTACGAGGTCCGCTGGGAGGAGGCGCGCGGCGGCCCGGGCGCCCCCTTCCAGACCATCGGCGGTCTGACACCGCTGCTGCGCAGGGCGCGCCGGGTCGTGATGGGCGACCCCTTCTCCCGCTACGTCCAGCTGCTGCTGACCATCACCAGGGCGCGTGACCTCGTCGTGGTCGACGACGGCACGGCCACGATGGAGTTCGTCGCGCAGCTCGCCCGTGGGGAGCGCCTGGTGCGCTGGCACCGCAAGGGCGGCCGCCCCGGCGCCCGGGACCTGATCTTCGCGCCCGTCTCCTCCTCGGCCCGCCGCCGGCTGACCCCCGGCGCCAAGCGGCACGTGGAGATCTTCTCCTCGATGCCGGTGGACGAGCGGCCGGAAGGGGTGACCGTGACGGCGAACGACTTCGCCTGGACCCGGGCCCGCTTCGGCCCGCCCCGCATCACCAGGACCGCGGACATGGTGGGCACCTCGCTGGTGGAGACCGGCGTGGTCGACGGCGACCACTATCTGGAGGCCGTCCGCACCCTGGCCAAGGCGCACGGCGTCACCCGCTACTTCGCCCACCGCCGCGAGAGCACGGACAAGCTCCACCGGCTGGCCACCGAGACCGGCCTGGAGATCGTCCGCCCCGACCTCCCGCTGGAGCTGATCGCCCGCCGCGGCCCCATCGGCCGGACGATCCTCAGCTTCCCCTCCACGGTCGTCCACACCCTCCCCCTTGCCCTGGCCGGTACGGAGGTCCGCGTCGCCGTCTGCGACATCGACCCCGCCTGGCTCACGGACAACGCCTCCCCCCGGGCGCAGGGCTTCCTGTCGGGAGTCACGGGAACGGCCCGGGACGTCACCCGGCTGTCGGCGGTGACGGCGGCCTGAGCGGCCGCCGGACAGAAGCGGCCGTTCCGACAGGTGGACCAGAACCGCCGTGGCCGCGCCGAGCGTGGTATGCGTAGAGAAAAGACAAGTTTACCCATCTCTACACACAGCTATGCGTCGAGCGGCCAGATTTTCTTCCCCTGAGGGGTTGAACTTTTGTTGATCGAGGGTCAGTTGGCCACCCCGGCGTCCTACGCTTTAGAGGGTGAAGCAACTGATGTCTGACGAGCCCGAGGTCGACCTTCCCGGGGAAGCCGCGCTCCCCGGCACGCTGCCCGAAGAGCTGCGTGCCGAACTCGTGGCGTTCCGGCGCGACCTGCACATGCACCCCGAACTGGGCAACCAGGAGTTCCGCACCACCGCCGCGATCAAGGCGCGGCTGGAGGCGGCAGGCCTAGCGCCGCGGGTGCTCGCCACCGGTACCGGGCTCGTGTGCGACATCGGAGAGTGGGACGGCGGGCGGCCCATGCTGGGTCTGCGCGCCGACATCGACGGCCTGCCCATCCCCGACACCAAGAGCGAGTGCGCCTACCGCTCCACCGTGCCCGACCGGGCCCACGCCTGCGGTCACGACGTGCACACCACCGTGGTCCTGGGCGCCGGTCTCGTCCTCGCCGACCTGCACCGGCGCGGCCTGCTGCCCCGGCCGGTCCGGCTCGTCTTCCAGCCGGCCGAGGAGGTCCTGCCCGGCGGCGCCGCCGACGCCATCGAGTGCGGGGTGCTGGACGGGGTGGGCCGGATGATCGCCGTGCACTGCGACCCCCGGGTGGACGTCGGGCGCATCGGCCTGCGGCAGGGCGCCATCACCTCCGCCTGCGACCGCCTGGAGGTCGGCCTCGACGGCCCCGGCGGCCACACGGCGCGCCCCCATCTGACCACCGACCTGGTCACCGCCGCCGCCCGCGTCGTCACCGACGTACCCGCGCTGGTCGCCCGTCGGGTGGACACCCGCAGCGGGCTCGCCGTCACCTGGGGCCGGATCGAGTCCGGGCACGCCCCGAACGTCATCCCGCAGCACGCCGAGCTGTCCGGCACGGTCCGCTGCCTCGACATCGACGCCTGGCGGCAGGCCCCGGACATGGTTGTCGCCGCCATCGACGAGATCGCCAACCTGCACGGCGCGAAGCCGGAGATCAACTACGTGCGCGGAGTCCCGCCGGTCGTCAACGACCCCGACGTGACCGACCTGCTGCGCGACGCCATGACCGCGCGGCGCGGCGCGCAGTCCGTGGAGGGCACCGAGCAGAGCCTCGGCGGCGAGGACTTCTCCTGGTATCTGGAGCAGGTGCCCGGCGCCATGGCCCGGCTCGGCGTGCGCACCCCGGGCGAGCGCACGGTGCGTGACCTGCACCAGGGCGACTTCGACGCCGACGAGTCGGCGATCACCGTGGGCGTGGAGCTGTTCACGGCGGCGGCTCTGCTGGACGCGGCCGGTAACTGAACCCCCGGTCGGGCGGCCCCCGCGGGGGCCGTTCCGCCGTCCGGCGCAACACGGTTGTAAGCCATTCGTTCACCCTTCGAAATGATCGGTTCGAGGCCGCAAGGTCCCGAGTTCAGACGGTGTTTGCCTCGAATCGATAACGGCTTCGCGAGAGGTGTTTTTCTGACATCTACGCGCGTTACGATGCCGCGAAGCCAACGCCGCCGGGGCGTTCCGGCTCGAGCACTGGCATGGTGCTCACATCAAGCGCCGACGAGGCGCTCAGGTCAGGTGAAGGAGCCTTCCCGTGCGCCGGGTAGCCAAGCTTTCCGCTGCGTGTATCGCCACCGCAGCTCTCGCACTGTCTGCCACAGCATGTGGCAGCACCTCGTCCGACAGTGACAGCTCCTCGTCCGCCTCCTCCGGCGGCGGCAAGGGCATCAAGATCGGCCTCGCCTACGACGTCGGCGGCCGCGGAGACCGTTCCTTCAACGACTCCGCCGCCCGCGGCGCCGACAAGGCCAAGTCCCAGTTCGGCGGCTCGATCAAGGAGCTGACCGCCAAGACCTCCGACACCGAGGCCGACCGCGAGCAGCGCCTGACCGACCTGGCGGACGCCGGCTACAACCCCATCGTCGCCGTCGGCTTCTCCTACGCCACCTCGATGCAGAAGGTCGCCACGAAGTACCCGAAGGTCAGCTTCGGCATCGTCGACTCGGTGGTGAACGCCAAGAACGTCGACAGCATCACCTTCACCGAGGAGCAGGGCTCGTACCTGGCCGGTGTCGCCGCGGCGCTGAAGACCAAGAAGAACCACGTCGGCTTCATCGGCGGTGTCGACACCCCGCTGATCAAGAAGTTCGAGGCGGGTTACGTCCAGGGCGTCAAGGACACCAACTCCAAGGTCAAGGTCGACGTGCAGTACCTGACGCACGGCTCCGACCTCTCCGGCTTCTCCAGCCCCGACAAGGGCAAGGAGGCCGCGCAGGGCATGCTCGACAAGGGCACCGACGTCATCTACACGGCGGCCGGCTCCTCCGGCAACGGCGCGATCGAGGCCGTCCACGGCGTCAAGGGCGCCTGGGCCATCGGCGTGGACTCCGACCAGTACAACATCCCGGGTCTGGCCGCCTACAAGAGCTCGATCCTGACCTCGATGGTCAAGAACGTGGACGTCGGCGTCTTCGACTTCATCAAGTCGGTGCACGACGGCAAGCCGCTGACCGGCAACCAGGTCTACTCGCTCTCCAAGGGCGGCGTGAAGCTGGCCACCAGCGGTGGCTTCATCAATGACATCCAGCCGAAGCTGGACGCGGCCAAGAAGAAGATCGTCGACGGTTCCATCAAGGTCAAGACCACTCCGTGACCTGACGGTTCCCGCCGGACCACGGCTCGGCGAAGGGGCTGGTGACAACCCCCTCGCCGAGCCATAACAATGTGTCAACTCTACGCGTGTAGCACGGAGTTGCCGCGCTAGCGTCGCCGACGCCTGCCCTCCCCTACGCAGCCCCTTTCCCCCAGGAGAGTGCGCCATCAACGCGTCCAGCCCTCCCGCTGCCGTCGAACTGCGCGGCATCACCAAACGTTTCCCGGGTGTCGTGGCCAACCGCGACATCGACATCACCGTCGCCGCGGGCACCGTCCACGCCCTCTGCGGAGAGAACGGCGCCGGCAAGTCCACCCTGATGAAGATCCTCTACGGCATGCAGCAGCCGGACGAGGGCACCATCACGGTCAGCGGCGAGCGGGTCGTCCTCAACAACCCCGCAGACGCCATCGCGCGCGGCATCGGCATGGTGCACCAGCACTTCATGCTCGCCGACAACCTCACCGTCCTGGAGAACGTCGTCCTCGGGGCGGAGAAGCTGCACGGCATCGGCGCCGGGGCCCGCGCCAGGATCAAGGAGATCTCGGAGGCGTACGGGCTGAACGTGCGGCCCGACGTCCTGCTGGAGCAGCTCGGCGTCGCCGACCGCCAGCGCGTGGAGATCCTCAAGGTCCTCTACCGCGGCGCCAAGACCCTCATCCTCGACGAGCCCACCGCCGTCCTCGTGCCGCAGGAGGTCGACGCCCTCTTCGACAACCTGCGCGAGCTCAAGGCCGAGGGCCTCACGGTCATCTTCATCTCCCACAAGCTGGGCGAGGTGCTCTCCGTCGCCGACGAGATCACCGTCATCCGTCGCGGCACCACCGTCGGCACCGTCGACCCGCGCCACACCACCTCCAAGCAGCTCGCCGAGCTGATGGTCGGCAGCGAGCTGCCCACGCCCGAGACCGAGGAGTCCACGGTCACGGACGTACCGATGCTGAAGGTGTCGGGGCTCCACCTGAGCCAGACCGACCTCGACGGCGTCGAGCGGATCATCCTCGACGAGATCGGCTTCACCATCCACAAGGGCGAGGTCCTCGGCATCGCAGGCGTGGAGGGCAACGGACAGTCCGAGCTGGTCGAGGCGATCGTCGGCATCCGCGAACCCGACGCCGGCTCCATCACGCTCGACGGCACCGACATCTCCCGCGTCCCGACCCGCCGCCGCCGCGAGGCCGGCGTCGGCTACATCCCCGAGGACCGGCACCGCCACGGCCTGCTCCTCGAGGCCCCGCTGTGGGAGAACCGCATCCTCGGCCACGTCACCGAGAAGCCCAACTCCCGCGGCCGGCTGCTCGACATCAGGGGTGCCCGCGCCGACACCGAGCGCATCATCCAGGCCTACGACGTCCGTACGCCCGGCATCGAGGTGACCGCCGCGTCGCTGTCCGGCGGCAACCAGCAGAAGCTGATCGTCGGCCGCGAGATGAGCCACGCGCCGAAGCTGCTCATCGCCGCCCACCCCACCCGCGGTGTGGACGTCGGAGCGCAGGCCGCGATCTGGGACCACATCCGCGAGGCCCGCCGCGAGGGTCTCGCCGTGCTGCTGATCTCCGCCGACCTGGACGAGCTGATCGGGCTCTCCGACACCCTGCGGGTGATGTACCGCGGCCGGCTGGTCGCCGACGCCGATCCCGCCACGATCACTCCCGAGGAGCTGGGCTCCGCCATGACGGGTGCGGCCTCCGGCCACCTGGAGCACGCAGAGAACGACGAGGACGGCGCCCGATGAAGAAGCTGACCCAACGCATCGACAGGGAGCGGCTGCTCCTCGGCATCGCGGCACCGCTGCTGGCGATCGTCGCCGCGATCATCGTCACCACCCTGGTCATCCTCGCCACCGGCAAGAACCCGGGCGACGCCTTCAGCGACATGGTCACCTACGGCACCGCCAGCGACAGCCAGGTCTACATCCTGAACAAGGCGACGACGTACTACCTCGCGGGCGTCGCGGTGGCCATCGGCTTCCGGATGAACCTGTTCAACATCGGCGTCGACGGCCAGTACCGCATCGCCGCGTTCTTCGCCGCCGTCCTCGGCGGCGCGCTGACCACGCCCGGCTGGATCTCCATCCCGCTGATCATCCTGTGCGCCATGGGCACCGGCGCCCTGTGGGCGGCCATCGCGGGGATTCTGAAGGTGACCCGAGGGGTCAGCGAGGTCATCTCGACCATCATGCTGAACTCGATCGCCACCGCGATCATCGCCTACCTCCTGCAGCCGGGGAAGCTCGCCGAACTGCAGAGCGGCGGCACCGTCGTCTCCACCAAGCCGCTGCCGAAGGACTCGTACTTCTTCAGCTTCGACACCGGCCCCGCCGGTGAGCTGTGGGGCTTCATCGTCATCGCCGTACTCGTCGGCATCGCCTACTGGTTCGTGCTCGGCCGCACCCGCTTCGGCTTCGACCTGCGCACCGTCGGCCAGTCCGAGAGCGCCGCCTCCGCGAGCGGTGTGTCGGTGAAGAAGATGGTCGCCACCAGCATGGTCATCTCGGGTGCGGTGGCCGGCCTGATCGGCATGCCGACCCTGCTCAACGACAGCCACCAGTTCAGCAACGACTTCCCGTCCGGCATCGGCTTCACCGGCATTGCCATCGCGCTGCTCGGCCGCAACCACCCCGTGGGCATCGCGCTCGGCGCCCTGCTGTGGGGCTTCCTGGAGCGCACCACCAACCATCTGGAGTTCCAGGGCTACGACAAGGAGATCCTCGGCGTGATCCAGGGCGTCATCGTCCTGTGCGTCGTCATCGCCTACGAAGTCGTACGCCGCTACGGCCTCAGGCGCCAGCAGCAGCGGGTCGGCGCCGAGCTCGCCGCCCAGGCCGCCGCCCCGACCCAGAAGCAGGAGGTGGCGTGATGACTGCCACGATGACCGACACGCCGCCGCCCGCGGCACCCAAGGCGGACTCCCCGCGCACCGGTTCGGGCCGCTCGCTCGGCCGGATCCTCACCATCCTCGCGGCCGGCCTGGCCCTGGTCGCGATCGTCCGCATCATCACCGGCGCCGACCAGCTCACCTCCGAGGGGCAGATCTCCGCGGCCCTGGGCCTCGCCGTGCCGATCGGCCTCGCGGGCCTCGCCGGCCTGTGGTCCGAGCGGTCCGGCGTGGTCAACATCGGCCTCGAGGGCATGATGATCCTCGGCACCTTCGGCGCCGGCTGGATCGGCTGGCAGACCAACCCCTGGCTCGGCCTGCTGTGCGGCATCGGCTTCGGTGTCCTCGGCGGCCTGGTGCACGCGATCGCCACCGTCACCTTCGGCGTCGACCACATCGTCTCCGGTGTCGCGGTCAACCTGCTCGCGCTGGGCGCCACCCAGTACCTCGCCAAGCTGTTCTTCTCGGACGGCAAGGCCGCCGACAAGGGCGGCAACCCCAAGCAGTCCCCGCCGGTGGACTCACTGCCCAACTTCGACATCCCCGGGCTCTCGGACGCGTTGCACTCCGTCGAGAAGCACCACTGGTTCGTGATCTCCGACATCGCGGGCATCCTCGGCGGCCTGGTCACCGACCTGTCCGTGGTGACGATCCTGGCGGTGGTGCTCTTCATCGGCAGCTGGTGGGTGCTGTGGCGCACCTCGTTCGGACTGCGCCTGCGCTCCTGCGGCGAGAACCCGATCGCCGCGGAGTCGCTCGGCGTCAACGTCTACCGCTACAAGTACGTGGCCGTCGCCATCTCCGGCGGTCTGGCCGGCCTCGGCGGCGCCTTCCTCGCGCTGGTCACCTCGCACACGTACCTGGAGAACCAGACCGGCGGGCGCGGATACATCGGTCTCGCGGCCATGATCTTCGGCAACTGGCGGCCCGGCGGTCTCGCCATGGGCGCGGGCCTGTTCGGCTACTCCGACGCGCTGCAGCTGCGCAACGGCGGCGAGACCGTCCACGCCCTGCTGCTCCTGCTGTTCGTGCTGCTGGTGGGCCTGGCCGGCTGGAAGCTGTACAAGAAGGCGATGTGGCAGGGCCTGACCAGCGCCGTCGTCGCCGTACTGGTCCTGGTCTGGTACCTGACCACCGACGAGGTCCCCAGCGACTTCGTGGGCGCCACCCCGTACGTCGTCACGCTGCTCGTGCTGTCGCTGTCCGCGCAGCGCCTGCGGATGCCCAAGGCGGACGGCATGCGCTACCGGAAGGGCCAGGGCAAGTGACCTCGCGGTCCGCCGTCGACTGGGAGGCGCTGCGCACCGAGGCCCGCGAGGCCATGACGCACGCGTACGTCCCCTACTCGGGCTACCCCGTCGGCGTCGCAGCCCTGGTCGACGACGGCCGCACGGTGTCCGGCTGCAACGTCGAGAACGCCTCCTACGGCCTCAGCCTGTGCGCCGAGTGCGGGCTGGTCTCGCAACTGCAGCGGACCGGCGGCGGCCGCCTGACGCACTTCACGTGCGTGGACGGACGGGGCGACATCCTGGTCCCGTGCGGCCGCTGCCGCCAGCTGCTGTACGAGTTCGGGGGACCGGACCTCCTGCTGGAGACCCCGGCGGGGATCCTCCCCCTCTCGGAGATGCTGCCCCAGGCCTTCGGCCCGGACCATCTCACCCAGTGACTCCCGTGCGGCCCCTTTGACGTGTGCATCGCGCGGAGGGGTCGTACGGCTTCTGGAACCTTCGGAAGGAACGCACGCCATGGCCATGGACGCCATCTCCGTCATCCGCACCAAGCGGGACCGCGCCGAACTCAGCGACGAGCAGATCGACTGGGTCATCGACGCGTACACCCGCGGGGAGGTCGCCGACGAGCAGATGTCCGCGCTCGCGATGGCCATCCTGCTCAACGGCATGAACCGCCGCGAGATCGCCCGCTGGACGGCCGCGATGATCGCCTCCGGCGAGCGTATGGAGTTCTCGTCGCTGTCCCGGCCGACGGCCGACAAGCACTCGACGGGCGGCGTCGGCGACAAGATCACGCTGCCTCTCGCCCCCCTCGTGGCGGCCTGCGGCGCGGCCGTCCCGCAGCTGTCGGGCCGCGGCCTCGGCCACACCGGCGGCACCCTGGACAAGCTGGAGTCGATCCCCGGGTGGCGCGCCCTGCTCTCCAACGAGGAGATGCTGAACGTACTGGACACCACCGGCGCGGTGATCTGCGCGGCGGGCGACGGCCTCGCGCCCGCCGACAAGAAGCTCTACGCGCTGCGTGACGTCACCGGCACGGTCGAGGCGATCCCGCTGATCGCCTCCTCGATCATGTCGAAGAAGATCGCGGAGGGCACGGGTTCCCTGGTCCTGGACGTGAAGGTCGGCTCGGGCGCCTTCATGAAGACCATCGAGGACGCGCGGGAGTTGGCCTCCACGATGGTGGGCCTGGGCACCGACCACGGCGTGAAGACGGTCGCGCTGCTGACGGACATGTCGACCCCGCTCGGCCTGACCGCGGGCAACGCCCTGGAGGTCCGCGAGTCGGTGGAGGTCCTGGCGGGCGGCGGCCCCTCGGACGTCGTGGAACTGACCCTCGCGCTCGCCCGCGAGATGCTGGACGCGGCGGGCATCACGGACGCCGACCCGGCGAAGGCCCTGGCCGACGGCTCCGCGATGGACGTCTGGCGCCGCATGATCGCCGCGCAGGGCGGCGACCCGGACGCGCCGCTGCCCACGTCGAAGGAACAGCACGTCATCAAGGCCCCGTCCTCCGGCGTCCTGACCCGCCTCGACGCCTACGGCATCGGCGTCGCCGCCTGGCGCCTCGGCGCGGGCCGCGCCCGCAAGGAGGACCCGGTGCAGGCGGCCGCGGGCATCGAACTCCACGCCAAGCCGGGCGACAAGGTCACCGAGGGCCAGCCCCTGCTGACCCTCCACACCGACACCCCCGAACGCTTCGACTACGCGCTCCAGTCGGTGCAGGGCTCCTACGACATCGCGTCCCCGGACACGCCGTTCACGGCCGCTCCGGTGGTGCGGGAACGTATCGCCTGACCTGGACTTTCCTCGTCCGGATGAACGGGACCGGTGGACCCCCGCCGGTCCCGTTCGGCATGCTGGGATCGGTGACGACCGATTGGAGACCGCCATGAGCGCACTCGCCGCCGAGTCCGGGACCCCGAGGGGCACGGACTGGGCCGAGATCGTCCGTGTCTGGGAGGAGACGGACGCTCCCGAGGGCAGCAAGGTGGAGATCATCGAAGGGATCGTCACCGTGTCGCCTCCGCCGTCCGAAGAGCACAACGACACTGCTGAGCTGGTTCACCGTCGCCTGTACTCAGTGATTCCGGACGACTGGGGCGTCTATCAGACGCTCGGGTTGACGTGCCCGGAGACGGGCAGTCTCTTCGTCCCCGACCTGTGCGTGGTACCGAGAGCTGCCCTACGCCGCGGAGAGCGCGTGCCCGCCGGCGAGGCGGAACTGGTCGTGGAAGTCACGTCCAAGAGCAACGCCAACCACGACCGCATCAAGAAGGCCCACGGCTACGCGGTCGCCGGCGTCCCCCTGTACCTCCTGCTGGACGCCTGGCAGTCAGGGCGCCCCACGGCAACGCTCTACGGAGAACCGCAGAGCGGCACCTACAGAGTCCTCTCCTCGGTGGAGTACGGCGAGGAACTCACCCTGCCCGCCCCCTTCGAACTGGCCCTGGACACCGGCATCTTCCCGCTGAACTGAGGCCCTCAACCCAGCAGCGCAGCGATCACCACCAGCACCGGCACCGACAGCACCGTCGACACCAGGATGGAGTCCCGCGCCAACCCCTCCGCCACGCGGTAGCGGCTCGCGAAGGTGTACAGGTTCTGGGCTGCCGGGAGTGCCGACGTGACGACCACGTCGAGGAGTTGGTGGCCGTGCAGGCCGAAGACGCCCGTCGCCAGGGCCCAGGCCACCACCGGCTGGCCCACCGCCTTCAGGGCGACCGAGAGGAACACCGGGCCCTTGTCGGCGCCCCGGCCCGGCATGGTGCTGCCGCACAGGGAGATGCCGAAGGCCATCAGGACCGCGGGGACGGACATGTTGGCGATCAGGGCGGCGGGATCCATGATCGGATCGGGCACCTTCAGGCCGGACGCCGACACGGCGACGCCCGCCAGTGAACCCACCGCGATCGGATTGCGCAGCGGAGTGAGCAGCCGCATCCACAGCGGGCCCTTCGCGCCCTTGCCCGACAGGTCGAGGATCGTCAGCGCGACCGGGGAGACCGCGATGATCTGGAACAGCAGCACCGGCGCCACCAGGGAGGCGTCGCCCAGCACGTACACGGCGATCGGGATGCCGAGGTTGCCCGAGTTGACGTAGCTGGAGCACAGGGCGCCGATGGTGGTGCGGCCCACACCCCAGCCCCGTACGGCACCCACCGCGACGAACACCCCGGCCGCCGCTGCCGTGCTCATCGCCGTCACCAGCAGCCGGCTGGAGAAGATCACCGACAGGTCGGCCCGCGCGAGCGTGGTGAACAGCAGCGCCGGGGTCGCCACATGGAAGGCCAGCTTGGTCAGCACCTCGCGGCCGTGCTCGCCGAGATAACCGCCCCGCCCGATGACGTACCCCACCCCGATGACGACCGCGATGACCGCGAAGCCCGTCAACACGCCTTGCACGGCGCCCCCTCAGCGAAGCGGAGGCCGTCGGGTATCCGGGGCGGTGCTGATCGGTGGGACATACATCCAACCCTCCTGGGGAGAAGGGTGGCAGGTCAATGTGATCCCGATGGGCGGACATCCGGCGTCGGAGGTGCGCCCCGATGAGCTCGCGACGAGGCCCCGATGAATTCCGCCCGCCCGCCCGGTCTACCGATCGTGGACCCTATGACACCCGACGTACTCGTGCTGCCGGGCCCTGTCACCCGTGACGAGGTGACACGGCTCTGCGAGGACGTGCGCGCCCTCCTGGAGACCGGCCGCACGGGTGTCCTCGTGGTCGACGTCGCCGCCATCGGGCCCCCGGGCCTCGGCGCCGTGGACCTGCTGGCGCGGCTGGAGCTGGCCGCTCGGCGGGCCCGGGGCCGGATCCGGCTGCGCGACCCCGCCCCCTCCCTACGCGCCCTCCTGGACCTGGTCGGACTCCGCATCGAGGTGGAGAGGCAGACCGAACAGCGGGAACCACCGCTGGGTGTCGAGGAAGAAGTGGAACCCGGTGAGCCGGCCGTCTGAGATCTCCAGCACCTGCACCGCCCAGGGGCTGTGACCGCCCTTGTCCGGGTCCGGCTTGTACTGCGCGAACCCCGGCAGGCCGTTGACCTGGACCGGCACCAGGCGCGAGCCCTCGCAGGCCGAGCCCAGCGTCGTCATGAAGCCCGTGATGTCGTCGTGGCCCGTCAGCCACAGGTCGAACGGCGGCATCGTCATGACCGCGTCCTCGTGCAGCAGTGCGGTCAGCGCCGTCATGTCGTACCCCTCGAAGGCCGCGACATAGCGCTCCAGCAGCTTCTGCTGCTCCTCGTCCAGGGGGTCGGAGACGGCCGCGTGCGCCGCCCTTTCGTCCCGCTCGGCGAGCGTCGCACGGGCCCGCTGCAGCGCGCTGTTGACCGACGCGACCGAGGTGTCCAGCAGCTCGGCGACCTCGCTAGCCTTCCAGGCCAGCACCTCGCGCAGGATGAGCACCGCGCGCTGCTTGGCCGGCAGCTGCTGCAGGGCCGCCATGAAGGCGAGCCGCACCGACTCCTTGGCGACGGCGGCCTCTGCGGGGTCCTCGACGGTCGGCAGCACCCGGGCGTCCGGCATCGGCTCCAGCCAGGTGTTGTCGGGGCGGGGGGAGAGGGCGGCCTGGGCGAGGGGCGTCGACTCGCTGAGGTCCATGGGGCGGGCCCGCTTGTTGCCCGCCGTCAGCATGTCCAGGCAGACGTTCGTCGCGATGCGGTACAGCCAGGAGCGGAGGCTGGAGCGGCCCTCGAACTTCTCGTAGCTCCGCCAGGCGCGGACCATGGTGTCCTGGACCGCGTCCTCGGCCTCGAAGGAGGAGCCGAGCATGCGGTAGCAGTAGCCGGTCAGCTCGACGCGGTGTTTCTCCAGCCTGACGTCGAGGTCCGCCGTCGTGGTCGCCGTCGTACCGTCACTCATCGTCCACCCACCCCTGTGGCCGTTCTGTGTCGCGCCTTTGCGCCCCAGTACCTCGGAAGCTACCGCAGGGCACTGACAATGGCGCCCGGAGTGGGGAAAGCGGCAGGTCAGCAGGGTGCGCCGAGGGAAGCGGGCCGGTGCTCGCGGCGCGCCGCGACCCGTGCCGCACGGGTGCCGAGCACCGTGATCGTCACGACCCCGAGCACGGCCAGCAGGCCGACCCCGACGGTCCCGGCCCAACCCGTGGCGTGGAAGGCGACGGCGCCGACCGTGCTGCCCGCGCTGGAGCCGATGTAGTACGAGGACTGGTAGAGGGCCGCTGCCTGGGCGCGCCCGTGGGTCGCGGTCCTGCTGACCGCGGACGACGCGACCGCGTGCCCCGCGAAGAAGCCCGCGGTGATCAGCACCAGACCCAGCAGGACCGGCACGAGGGAGCCCACGAGGGACAGCACCAGGCCCGCCGCCGTCGTACCGGCGGCCAGGTACAGGGCTCCGCGGCGGCCAAGGCGCGCGACGAGCCGGCCGGCGGTGGAGGCGGAGACCGTGCCGACCAGGTAGACCAGGAAGACCGATCCGATGATGCCCTGGGGGAGCGAGAAGGGCGCCTCGGTCAGGCGGTAGCCGATCACCGTGTAGACGCCACCGAACACCGTCATGAACAGCGCGCCGATCGCGTACAGGCGGCGCAGCAGCGGGTCGGCGAGGTGGTCGCGCACCGTGCGGGCCAGGACCCGGGGCCTCAGCGAGCCCGCCCTGAAGTGGCGCGGAGCGGGCAGCAGCAGCCGGAAGGCCACCGCGCACGCCACCGCGATCACCCCGATCACGCCGACCGCGACGCGCCAGCCCCACTCCTGCGCGACCCAGCCGGTGATGATCCGGCCGCTCATGCCGCCCACGCTGTTGCCCGCCACGAACAGTCCGATAGCCGTGACCAGCGCCCCCGGCCGGACCTCCTCGGCGAGATACGCGGTCGCGGAGGCCGGCAGCCCGGCCAGCGCCGCTCCCTGCACGGCCCGCAGCACGACCAGCGCGGTCAGCGAGGGCGCGAAGGGGACCAGGAGCCCCACCGTCACGGCGACCGCCAGCGAGGCGGTCATCACCGTGCGGCGGCCGAACCGCTCCGACAGCGCGCTCATCGGCAGCACGAACACCGCGAGACCGCCGGTCGCCGCCGCCACGGTCCAGCTCGCCGAGCTCGCCGCCACGCCGAACTCGCCCGAGATCAGCGGCAGCAGGGCCTGGGTGGAGTAGAGCAGCGCGAAGGTCGCGACCCCCGCGAGGAAGAGGGCGAGGCTCATCCGGCGGTAGCCGGGGCCGCCGGGGTTCATGCGGGTGTCGGCGACGGAGGCGGGGGAGTCGACGGGGGCGGCGGGGGCGGCAGAGGTGGCGGCCACGGTGGTGGACGCCCCGGTATCGGCGGGAGACATGCTTCGACGCTACGGACGCCCCCGCTCATCCGTCCAATGCACGGAATCGCCATAATCGTTCCCATGGTGCATCAACACAGCTCACAGGCCCGTCTGTCACCGTCCAGTGACACAGAAGACATGGTGATGTTGCTGGCTCCGCGCCTCGCCCACTTCGCAGGGGTGGCGCGCACCGAGCACGTCACCCGGGCCGCGCAGGAACTCCAGGTGCCGCAGTCGACCCTCTCGCGCGCCATGGTCCGGCTGGAACAGGACCTGGGCGTCGACCTGTTCGCCCGCCACGGCCGCACACTCTCCCTCACCCCGGCCGGCCGCACCTTCCTCGGTTCGGTCGAACCGGCCCTCGCCGAGATCGGGCGGGCCGCCGAGGAGGTCCGCGCCGACGCCGACCCGTCCACCGGCAAGGTCGCCTTCGGCTTCCTGCACACGATGGGCGCGGAGACGGTCCCGGGGCTGCTGCAGGCCTTCCGCGTGGATCATCCGCGCATCCGCTTCAGCCTGGTCCAGAACTACGGCGAGGCGATGCTGGAGAAGCTGCGGGCGGGTGAACTCGACCTGTGCCTGACCTCGCCGGTCCCGGACGCCCCCGGCCTGGTGGCGCGCCGTCTCGACGAGCAGAAGCTGCGCCTGGTCGTCCCCGCCGACCACCGCCTCGCGGGCCGCCGCCGCATCCGGCTGGCCGAGGCGGCCGAGGAGACCTTCGTGACCCTCGAACCGGGTTACGGCCTGCGCCGTATCACCGACCATCTCTGCGAGGAGGCCGGGTTCCGGCCCAGGACCGCCTTCGAGGGGGAGGAGACGGAGACCCTGCGAGGTCTGGTCGCCGCGGGTCTCGGCGTCGCCCTGCTGCCGCCACCGACCGTGCCCCGTCCGGGAGTTGTGGAGCTGGCGATCACCGGGCAGCGCGCGGTCCGGGAGATCGGGGTGGCCTGGCTGGAGGACCGTCCCGACACCCCTCCCGTGGCCGCCTTCAAGAAGTTCCTGCTCTCCAGAAGGGGCAGCCTGCTGCCGGACTGACGTGCCTGCCGGGGGTTGTGTGTCTGCCGGGCCTGGCTGCCGCCCGGGCTGGCGTGTGTCTCGGGCCTGTGGGTCGGCCGGACTGGCGTGTGCCCCGGGCTGGCGTGCCGTCCGGGCTGGCCTGCGGGTCGGCCGGGCTGGCGTGCCGCCCGGAGTCGTCTGCGTCCCGGGCCCGCGTGCCACTCGGGTCGGCGTGCCGTCCGGAGTGGTGTGTGTCTCGGGCCTGCGTGCCGCTCGGGTTTGCGTGTGTCCCGGGCCGGCGTGCCGTCCGGAGGGGCGTGTGTCTCGGGCCTGCGTGCCGCTCGGGCCCGCGTGCAGCTTGGAGTGGCGTGTGTCCCGGGCTGGCGTGCCGTCCGGAGGGGCGTGTGTCCTCGGGCCCGTGTGCCGCTCGGGCTTGCGTGTGTCCCGGGTTTGCGTGTGTCCCGGGCTGGCGTGCCGTCCGGAGGGGCGTGTGTCCTCGGGCCCGTGTGCCGCTCGGGCTTGCGTGTGTCCCGGGTTTGCGTGTGTCCCGGGCTGGCGTGCCGTCCGGAGGGGCGTGTGTCCTCGGGCCCGTGTGCCGCTCGGGCTTGCGTGTGTCCCGGGTTTGCGTGTGTCCCGGGCTGGCGTGCCGTCCGGAGGGGCGTGTGTCCTCGGGCCCGTGTGCCGCTCGGGCTTGCGTGTGTCCCGGGTTTGCGTGTGTCCCGGGCTGGCGTGCCGTCCGGAGGGGCGTGTGTCCTCGGGCCCGTGTGCCGCTCGGGCTTGCGTGTGTCCCGGGTTTGCGTGTGTCCCGGGCTGGCGTGCCGTCCGGAGGGGCGTGTGTCCTCGGGCCCGTGTGCCGCTCGGGCCCGCGTGCAGCTTGGAGTGGCGTGTGTCCCGGGCTGGCGTGCCGTCCGGAGGGGCGTGTGTCCTCGGGCCCGTGTGCCGCTCGGGCTTGCGTGTGTCCCGGGTTTGCGTGTGTCCCGGGCTGGCGTGCCGTCCGGAGGGGCGTGTGTCCTCGGGCCCGTGTGCCGCTCGGGCCCGCGTGCAGCTTGGAGTGGCGTGTGTCCCGGGCCTGCGTGCCGCTCGGGCCCGCGTGCAGCTTGGAGTGGCGTGTGTCCCGGGCTGGCGTGCCGTCCGGAGGGGCGTGTGTCCTCGGGCCTGTGTGCCGCTCGGGCTTGCGTGTGTCCCGGGCTGGCGTGCCGTCCGGAGGGGCGTGTGTCCTCGGGCCCGCGTGCCGCTCGGGCCCGCGTGCCGCTCGGGCCCGCGTGCAGCTTGGAGTGGCGTGTGTCCCGGGCCTGCCCGGACTGGCGTGTGTCCCGGGCCCGTGTGTCGCCCGGACTGGCGTGTGTCCCGGGCTTGCGTGCCGCCCGGGGTGGCGTGTCCGCCGCGCCTGCGTGCCGCCCGGTCTGGCGCGTCCGCCCGGACCGGCATGTGTCCCGCGCCCGCGTGCCCCCGGACCGGCGCCGCCCCGCGCCGTTCAGCGGCGCAGCGACTTGCCGAACCCCGCGGCGAGCGGCATCCGCAGGCCCAGCGGGGGCGGCGCCGCGAAGGCGTCCTCGACAGGCCGGGAGAAGCGCCTGCCGAACAGGCTGCCGATCACGAAGTTCTCGGCCAGCGCGTGGACTTCGCTGCGGTACTGGTGCAACCCGTGGCCGTCGGCGTGGACTTCGAACCGGCACACGTCGCGGTTGGCCTTCTTCGCCCGGGCCGCAAGCCTGAACGACAGCTCGGGGTCGGTGCGTTCGTCCTTCGTGCCGTGCACGATCAGCACCTGACGCCCCACCAGTTGCTTCACCGGTTCGGGCGAGGCGGCCACGTCCTCCTCGGGCAGCCAGGGGGCGATCGCCAGTACGGAACCGACGGCCTCGTGCCCGCCCGCGCGCAGCGCGGCCCGGCCGCCCATGTCGAGGCCGACCAGGCACACGGGGACGTCCCCGTAGCGCCGTACGACCTCGTCGGCCGCCCAGGTGGCGTCCTGGGCCAGGTGCGCCTCGCTGCCGTTCCAGCCGCGCCAGCGGTAGTGGACGACGTGGGTGGCCAGGCCCTCCGCCCGGCCCGCGCGGGCCAGCCGGCGGCCCAGCGCGCGTACGGATGCGGTCGCCAGCACGGGGGACGGTCGGCGGGCCGACTCCTCGGCGCCGCCGGGGAGCAGCAGGACCACTCCGCTCACCGCCGTGGGCTCCTGGCCGAGCGCCCGCCCCAACCGGGCCTGAACCGGCATCGCTTGGTGTGCCATGACAGAACAGTGTCAGAAGCGCCGGTGTACCTCACCCGTCCTTGCGGTCACCGTTACATATCGACGGTCCTGTACACCAAGTGATCTACGCGCGTAGGAGGTAGAGTGCGGAAATGACGAGCCAGACCAAGTCGAACACCCCGACGCCGGACCAGATCCGCCGGGCGCCGAAGGTCCTGCTGCACGACCACCTCGACGGCGGCCTCCGCCCCGGGACGATCGTCGAACTCGCCCAGGAACAGGGCTACTCACGCCTCCCGGAGACCGACCCCGGCAAGCTCGGGATCTGGTTCCGCGAGGCCGCCGACTCCGGTTCGCTTGAGCGCTATCTGGAGACCTTCTCCCACACCGTCGGCGTCATGCAGACCCGGGACGCGCTCGTCAGGGTCGCCCGCGAGTGCGCGGAGGACCTCGCCGAGGACGGTGTGGTCTACGCCGAGGTGCGCTACGCCCCCGAACAGCACCTGGAGGGCGGCCTCAGCCTCGAAGAGGTCGTCGAGGCGGTCAACGAGGGCTTCCGGGAAGGGGAACGGCTCGCCCGGGAGAGCGGCCACCGCATCCGCGTCGGCGCCCTGCTGACCGCGATGCGGCACGCGGCCCGTTCCCTGGAGAGCGCCGAACTCGCCAACCGCTACCGGGATCTGGGCGTCGTCGGCTTCGACATCGCGGGCGCGGAGGCCGGTTACCCGCCCACCCGGCACCTCGACGCCTTCGAGTACCTCAAGCGCGAGAACAACCACTTCACCATCCACGCCGGGGAGGCCTTCGGACTGCCGTCCATCTGGCAGGCGCTGCAGTGGTGCGGCGCCGACCGGCTCGGGCACGGGGTGCGCATCATCGACGACATCCAGGTGCGCCCCGACGGCACGGTGAAGCTCGGGCGCCTCGCCTCCTACGTACGGGACAAGCGCATCCCGCTGGAACTGTGCCCCAGCTCCAACCTGCAGACCGGCGCGGCGTCGTCGTATTCCGAGCATCCGATCGGGCTGCTGCGCAGGCTGCACTTCCGTGCGACCGTGAATACGGACAATCGGCTGATGTCGGGCACCGGTATGAGCCGGGAATTCGAGCACCTTGTCGAGGCGTTCGGTTATTCGCTCGATGACATGCAGTGGTTCTCCGTCAATGCGATGAAATCAGCGTTCATTCCTTTCGATGAACGACTGGCGATGATCAATGACGTGATCAAGCCCGGATATGCCGAGTTGAAGTCCGAATGGCTGTTCCAGCAGACCGCCTCGACCAGCGATTCTGCGCCCCGGGAGAGCTGATCCCGGATTTCGGGGTGTGTGGCATGCGGACGGGTATTCACAACCCGTCCGCATTTTGATGTTTGCGGCGGACGGCTGTGCGTGTTTACGGTCGTGGCACCGCTCACATCCCCATAACCCCATTTCGAGGACGCATTTTCATGAAGCAGTCTGCTGCCAAGACCCTCGGTGTCGCCGCTCTCGGTGCCGCCTTCGCCGCCGCGGGTGCGGGCGCCGCGAACGCGGCCCCGGCGCTTCCGGACGCAGGCGGGACGCTGGACAGCGTCACCAGCCAGCTCCCGGCGCAGAACGTCTCCCAGGCGCTGCCGGGTGCCCAGGCGGCCGTGGCTCAGGGCAAGCCCACCATCGAGCGCGGTCTCGCCTCCGTGCAGCCGGCCGCCCAGCGGGCCATCGCCGACGGTCCGTCCACCCCGGTCGCCGGGCTGCTCGGCGGTCTGCCCGTGCAGGGCGGCGTGCCGGTGAAGGGCCTGCCGCTCGGCGGCTGATCCCTGCGCACAACGCGCCGATGGGGCGCACCCCCTTGGACCGGGGTGCGCCCCATCGGCGTTCGTACGGCCGGTGATCACCAGGCGGCGCGGGCCGCGGCCTTCTCCTCGGAGGGCAGCAGGATCCACAGCGCTATGTAGACCAGGAACTGCGGGCCCGGCAGCAGGCACGAGACCAGGAAGATCACACGCATCGTGGTCGCAGAGGTGCCGAAGCGCCGCGCCAGGCCGGCGCACACGCCGCCGATCATGCGGCCGTGGGTGGGGCGGACGAGGGCGGACATGTGCGGCTCCTTCGTGAGCGTCGTCTGAGGCGGCCCGTACGGCTTCCTCATCTGCCTTCAACGCTACGTCGACGAAGGGGGCAAAGCGTCGCTCTATGGTGCGATACCGACCCTGGGAAACGTCGGGGTTCGACCCTGAGCCGCTTCCTCCTGACGGACGGCGGCCCGCTCCTGCCGCTCGGACCTGCGGCGGAGCCCGGACCGGGACGCGGGGACGACCGCGAGGTGCGCGAGGGCCACGCCCACGGTGTTCAGCAGCAGCGAGTCCACGTCGGGGACCCGGCCCGGCACCCCGGTCTGCAGCAGGAGGATGCCCAGCGAGACCAGGAAGCCCGCGGCGACCGTCCGCATGAAGCTGGCGAACGGGACGGCCCGGATCCTGCCGTGCGCCATCGGCAGCAGCACGCCGAGCGGCGCGAGAAGGGCGAGACCCTCGGCGATACGACAGGCCGCGGCCGGCCCGCCCAGGGCGAGATCGGCCCGTACGCCGGCGAACGGCTGCAGGTTGGGGGGCGTCACCCAGGGCACATCCAGCGGACGCAGCGTGAGCCAGGCGACGAATGCCAGGTGCGCGACCAGGAGGACACCTCCTGTCACACGGATGCGGATCTCGGCGCTGCCGCCGATGGAGCCTTCACGCTGCACGCCCCCCAAGACGCGGCCTCCGGCAGGATCGGTTCCGCGTTGCCCCGAGGTACGTGTGTGAGTCCTGCGCCACACGCCCTGGCGCGGCCCGGTCAGCCGTCCGTGACCTGGCTCGACGGCGGCTGCGCGGTGCCCGGGCGGGAGCGGACCTCGTCCGTGCACTCGTAGCGGCGCAGCGGCTCGCGCCCCGGGCCGCCGAGGACGACCGAGCCGTCGCCCTCGGCCGCGGCCGAGTCGGAGAACGTGCAGACGACCTGGGCGAGCGCGAAGGACGTGAGGTCGGCGGGCGGGGTGCTCAGCCGGAGCGCGTCCTCGGGGTCCCCGGCGTGCGGGCCGCCGACGTTCATGCCGCCGCGCACGTCCGTGGTGTACCCGGCCTCCTTCTCGGCGGCCGAAGGAGTCGCCGCGAGCTGGTCCAGCAGCCCCTGCGCCACCAGCACCCGGCGCTGCGAGTCCGCGGTGCCGTCCGGCACCCGTACCGTCCGGTCCACGGCGACCAGCGACGCGCCGCACAGCAGGAACACCTGCACCGCCAGCCCGCGCGGGGCCTGCGTCGAGACGTCCGGCCCGGCGAGCGAGCACTGCACCTTCGAGGGCGCCGCCCCGAAGTCGGTCGGCACCTGGGTGGAGCGGATGCCGCACCCGGCCAGCAGCACGGCCAGCACGGGGAGGGCCAGCAGACGTCGTACGACCATCACGCGTCCCCGTTCTTCGCCGTGTCCTTCTCGGACTCCTCCGCGAGCTCCGACGCGTCCCGCGGCAGCCGCAGCGTGAACACCGCACCCCCCTCGGGGGAGTTCGCGGCGGTGATCTCACCGCCGTGGATGTGGGCGTTCTCCATCGCGATGGACAGGCCCAGGCCGCTGCCGTCGGAGCGTGGCCGGGAGGCGCTGGCCTTGTAGAAGCGGTCGAAGACGTGCGGCAGCACATCCTCGGCGATGCCGGGCCCGTGGTCCCGTACCGCGATGACGACCTCGGCCTGCTCTCCGGCGCTCGCGTCCGACGCGCGCACCGCGACCCGCACCGGGGAGCCGCCGTGCTTGAGCGCGTTGCCGATGAGGTTGGCCAGGATCACGTCGAGGCGGCGCGGGTCGAGCCGGGCGTGGATGCCGCGCTCGGCGTCCAGTTCCACCGCGTCCAGCCAGGCCCGCGCGTCGATGCAGGCGGTGATCTGGTCGGCGATGTCGACGTCGTCCAGGACGAGGCGGGCGGTGCCCGCGTCGAAGCGGGTGACCTCCATCAGGTTCTCGACGAGGTCGTTGAGCCGCCGGGTCTCGCTGACGACGAGCCGTACGGCGGGTTCGATCATCGGGTCCATCGACCCGGTCTCCGCCTCCAGCTCCTCCTCCAGGATCTCGGTCACGGCGGTGATCGCGGTGAGCGGCGTACGCAGTTCATGGCTCATGTCCGCGACGAAGCGCCGGGACGCCTCGTCGCGTGCGGCCATGTCGTCGACCCGTTTCTCCAGCGCCTCGGCCGCGTGGTTGAACGTCCGTGACAGATCGGCGAGTTCGTCGGTGCCGGACACCCTGAGCCTGGTGTCCAGCTTGCCCTCGCCGAGCCGCCGCGCGGCGACCCCGAGGCGCTGCACGGGCTTGAGCACGGTCGAGGCGGCGGCCTGCGCGAGCAGCGCAGAACCGATCAGCGCCAGCCCGGTGGCGATCCCCAGCGACCAGGCAAGGGAGTTGAGGTCCTTGGCCTCCGGCTCCAGCGACTTGAGCATGTAGCCGGTCGCCCCGCCGTCGATCACCCGCGTGCCCGCCACGAGATACGGCGTGCCGTGCTCGACGACGCGCTGCCAGTACAGGTGGTAGGCGTACTTGTTGCCGGAGTCGGCGTCGACTGACTGCTTCTTGTTCACCGCCGCCCGCAGCGAAGCGGGCACGTCCTGCAGCGAGAAGCCATCGAGACCGCCCGAACTGCCGTACACCGTCCGGCCGTTGTCGTCCTCGGCGACGAGCAGCACGCTGAAGCGCTGGCTGGAGTTGGCCATCTGGCCCGCCGTGCGCTGCAGTTCGTCCTGGGAGGGGTGCGAGGGCAGGGTGCCCGCGCGGTTCTGCATGGCCTGCTTGAAGTCGCCGAGCACGGCGTCCTGGGTGCGGGTGAGCACGGCCTCGCGGTTGAGCCAGTACGCGATCCCGGACGCGGACACCGCCGCGGTCAGTGCCACCAGCCCGAACACCACGACCAGGCGCAGCCGCAGACTGGTGAAGCGCAGTCGTGACAGATGTCCCTTGCGGGTCGCGGCCCAGCCGCGAACTCCCCCTTGCGCTGGTGTCACTGAGGGGTGTCCAGCCGGTAGCCCACGCCACGCACGGTACGGATCAGCGTCGGGGACGATGGCACGTCCTCGACCTTGGCCCGCAGCCGCTGGACGCACGCGTCCACCAGCCGGGAGTCGCCGAGGTAGTCGTGCTCCCACACCAGCCGCAGCAACTGCTGCCGCGACAGGGCCTGACCGGGCCTGCGGCTCAGTTCGAGCAGCAGCCTGAGCTCGGTCGGGGTGAGCTGCAGGTCCTCGCCGTTCTTGGTCACGGTCATGGCGGCGCGGTCGATCACCAGGCTGCCGAAGCTCGCCGAGTCGTTCGACTCCCGCTCCCCGCGCCGCAGTACGGCCCGGATCCGGGCGTCGAGCACCCGCCCCTGGACCGGTTTGACGACATAGTCGTCGGCGCCGGACTCCAGGCCCACCACCACGTCGATGTCGTCGCTCCGCGCGGTCAGCAGGATGATGGGCAGCTGGTCGGTGCGCCGGATGCGCCGGCACACCTCGAACCCGTCGATGCCGGGCAGCATCACGTCCAGCACGATCAGGTCCGGTCGTTGCTCGCGCAGCAGCTTCAGACCGTCCTCACCGGTGGCAGCAGTGGCAACCCGGTGGCCCTGGCGCGTCAGGGACAGCTCCAGGGCCGTACGGATGGCGTCGTCGTCCTCGATCAGCAACAGGGAAGGCACGGGCTCATTCTGGCCCATGGCAGGCCAGGGTTTCGACTCCTGTACGAGTACGTGCACGTACAGCTCCTCTCTGTGACGGTGCTGTGCTCGTCGTACGAGGGACCCCTGTGACAGGTCTGTGACAGTCGGCGGACACGGCGATGAAGGTGCCGGGGCAAGCTTTTCGGCACAGGCAAGGAAGCACCGCCTGAGAAGACCGAACACCGGAAGTCCACGACGGGGGGCGCGAGATGAACACGCTGCACGGCACCAGCATCAGCGCAGTGATCACGCGTCTGCACGACGTGAACGGGGGCCGGGGTTCAGAGAAGTCCGGTGCCGTGAGCGGGCGGGGGTGCGCTCGCGGCACCGGGCGTCAGCACACCGGGTACATGTCGGTGGTTGACACCACGGGGGAAACGCACGGGGGCAGCGCGTACGGGGAGGACCCGGGGGAGCGCCGTTCGCTGTCGGAAGCGGAGTTCACCGCCTACGTCCAGGAGCGCCGCGCCTCCCTGTACGCCACCGCCTACCACCTGACCGGCGACCGCTTCGAGGCCGAGGACCTGCTGCAGAGCGCGCTGTTCTCGACGTACCGGGCCTGGGACCGGATCAGCGACAAGGCGGCGGTCGGCGGGTATCTGCGACGCACGATGACCAATCTGCACATCAGCGCGTGGCGCCGCCGCAAGCTGAACGAGTACCCGACCGAGGAACTGCCGGAGACGCCCGGCGACACGGACGCGATGCGCGGCACCGAACTGCGCGCGGTCCTGTGGCAGGCGCTCGCCCGGCTGCCCGAACTCCAGCGCACCATGCTGGTCCTGCGCTATTACGAGGGCCGCACGGACCCGGAGATCGCGGAGATCCTCGACATCAGTGTCGGCACGGTGAAGTCCAGCATCTGGCGGTCGCTCCGCCGGCTGCGCGAGGACGAGGTCCTCAGCTTCGGCCGTGACGAGGAGGACGCCTTCGGGGAGCTCGTCGCCTGAGGGTCGGGGGGACACGGGGGAAAGTACCGGGGGAACGGTCGCCGGGGGGACCCACGGGGGAAACGGGGGTCACGGGGGACCGGCACAGGTGGTCCGGGGGGAGCACCACGGGGGAACGGGGGAGAGCGGGACTGGAGGGCCGGGGGGTCCGTCCAGTCCCGCTTTTCGTGTCTGCCGTGCGGCGGTCGCTCAGGTCGTGCGCGCCGCTGCCGGGCGGCGGCCCACCGCGGCGGCGGCCATCCGGCTCAGGGCCTCGTCGCGGTCGCAGGCGTGGGCGCCGAGCGCCGTCTGCCGGGCGATGATCGAACGTTCCTGCCGCATCAGCCGCCAGCCGCGGCGGAGCAGGAACGGCACCGACTTGCGGCCCTCCCTGAGGTCGCGCAGGAAGCGGCGGCGGAAGGTGCGCATCGGGCCGCGGTTCAGGCACAGGGCGTCCGCCAGCAGCCCTGCCCGCCGGCAGTGCTCGACGATCTCGGCCGCGAAGATGCCCTCCGCGATGAACAGCGGTGTCCGCCCGATGTCCACGCTCTCCTCGCCGGTGCGGGCGCTGAGCGAGAGGTCGTACACGGGGACGTTCGTACGGCCTGTGCGGCACAGCTCCGCTATCGCGGCGACGGCCATGTCCGCGTCCCAGGAGCCGGGATGGTCCCAGTCGATGTCCCGGCTGCCCGCGACCAGCGGCAGCGTCGGGTCCTCGCCCTCCTTGTAGAAGTCGTCGAGGCGCAGCACGGGGAGCCCGGAGCGGGCGGCGACCAGGGACTTGCCCGAGCCCGAGGGGCCGCAGAGCAGCACGACGCGGGCGGGCGGGGAGGGAAGGTTGCTCACGGGACACCAGTTTGACGCATTCCGTACGCCCTGCCGACCCCGCGGGTCGGCTTTTGAGCGTGCGTCACACCTCAACTACCCTTCGTGTCGTTCTGATTACTCTGCGAACTCGAAGGTGGCCGCACCCATGGCACGACACTCGTCCCCCCTCAACTCCACCGCGGCGCGCGCCCTGATCGCCCTCGCGACCGCCTCGGCCGCTCTGGGGGCGGGCGCGGCGACCGCGTCCGCGGCCCCCGCCGTGCCGCAGGTGGGCCCGCTGAACGGCGTCGGGGGCGACATCACGATCCTGAGGGGCGCCGCCGGCGACCCGCACGGCAACGGCGTGGACATCCCGCTCTCCCAGCTGACCGGCCCGGTCACGCAGACCGGCCCGGTCGGTGCCGTACCGGCGCTGGAAGGCGTCGCGGGACTGCTGGGCGGCGGCGCGAGCGGCCTGTCCTGACCGCGCACAGGAGAGAGCCGCGTTCTCCCCGGACGGAGGGAGGACGCGGCTCTCGGTCTGCCGGAGCGGACGGGCTCAGTACGACGAGCCGGACGCGCCCAGCGCGCCCGTCGGGTGCCAGACGGTCTTCGTCTCCAGGAACGCCGTCATGCGCTCCGTCCCCGGCGTCGCCGCCCAGTCGGCTCCGTCCACAGGCTGTGGACGAAGAACCCGCTTCAGATTGTCGGCGGCCGCGATCTCCAGCTCCTTCGCCAGGCCATCGTCGGTGCCGGCGCCCGCGAGGTCGATCGCGTTGACGTCCTGGTGCGCGGCGAGCGGCGTCGCGATCTCCGCCGTACGGCCGGACAGGACGTTGACGACACCGCCGGGCAGGTCGGAGGTGGCCAGCACCTCGCCCAGCGACAGGGCGGGCAGCGGGGCCCGCTCGCTCGCGACCACGATCGCGGTGTTGCCGGTCGCGATCACCGGGGCGATCACCGAGACCAGGCCCAGGAAGGACGACTCCTGCGGTGCGAGGACCACGACCACACCCGTCGGCTCCGGCGAGGAGAGGTTGAAGAACGGGCCCGCGACCGGGTTGCCGCCGCCCACGACCTGGGCGATCTTGTCGGTCCAGCCCGCGTACCAGACCCAGCGGTCGATCGCGGCGTCGACGACGGCGGCCGCCTTCGGCTTCGACAGCCCCTCCGACTCGGCGACCTCACGGACGAACTGCTCCTTGCGGCCCTCCAGCATCTCCGCGACGCGGTAGAGGACTTGGCCGCGGTTGTAGGCCGTCGCGCCGGACCAGCCGCCGAACGCCTTGCGGGCGGCGACCACCGCGTCACGGGCGTCCTTGCGGGACGAAAGGGGCACGTTCGCCAGCCAGTTGCCCTTCTTGTCGGTCACCTCGTACACCCGGCCGCTCTCGGAACGCGGGAACTTCCCGCCCACGTACAGCTTGTAGGTCTTGAAAACAGACAGGCGCTCAACTGCACTCATTTATCGCTCGCCCTCCGGGCTCGACGGGGCGAGGTACGCCTCCAGGCCGTGGCGACCGCCCTCGCGGCCGAAGCCCGACTCCTTGTAGCCGCCGAACGGCGAGGTCGGGTCGAACTTGTTGAACGTGTTGGACCAGATGACGCCCGCCCGGAGCTTGTTCGCGACCGCGAGGATGCGCGAACCCTTCTCCGTCCAGATGCCCGCCGACAGGCCGTACGGCGTGTTGTTCGCCTTGGCGACCGCCTCGTCCGGGGTGCGGAAGGTGAGGACCGACAGCACCGGGCCGAAGATCTCGTCGCGGGCGATGGTGTGCGCCTGGGTGACGTTGGTGAACAGCGTCGGGGCGAACCAGTAACCGCTCTCCGGGAGTTCACAGGCCGGCGACCAGCGCTCGGCACCCTCCGCCTCGCCCCGCTCGACGAGCGCGGTGATACGGGAGAGCTGCTCCGCGGAGTTGATGGCGCCGATGTCGGTGTTCTTGTCCATCGGGTCGCCGAGCCGCAGCGTGGACAGCCGCCGCTTGAGGGAGTCGAGGAGTTCGTCCTCGATCGACTCCTGCACGAGCAGCCGGCTGCCGGCGCAGCAGACCTGGCCCTGGTTGAAGAAGATGCCGTTGACGATCCCCTCCACCGCCTGGTCGATCGGGGCGTCGTCGAAGACGATGTTGGCGCCCTTGCCGCCCAGTTCGAGGGTGAGCTTCTTGCGGGTGCCCGCGACCGTCCGCGCGATCTGCTTGCCGACGGCCGTGGAGCCGGTGAAGGCGACCTTGTTCACGTCCGGGTGCGCGACGAGCGCGGCGCCCGCGTCGCCGTATCCCGGAAGGATGTTGACGACGCCCTTCGGCAGGCCGGCCTGGCGGCAGATGTCCGCGAAGAAGAGCGCGGAGAGCGGGGTGGTCTCGGCGGGCTTCAGGACGACCGTGTTGCCCGTGGCCAGCGCGGGGGCGATCTTCCACGCCAGCATCAGCAGCGGGAAGTTCCACGGGATGACCTGGCCGGCCACGCCCAGCGGGCGCGGGTCGGCGCCGAAGCCGGCGTGGTCGAGCTTGTCGGCCCAGCCCGCGTAGTAGAAGAAGTGCGCGGCGACCAGCGGGAGGTCCGCGTCGCGCGTCTCCCTGATCGGCTTGCCGTTGTCCAGCGTCTCCAGGACGGCCAGCTCACGGCTGCGCTCCTGGATGATACGGGCGATGCGGAACAGGTACTTGGCGCGCTCGGCACCGGGCAGCGCCGACCACTTCTCGAAGGCCCTGCGCGCGGCCTTCACCGCGCGGTCCACGTCCGCCTCGCCCGCCTGGGCGATCTCGGAGAGGACCTCCTCCGTCGACGGCGAGACGGTCTTGAAGACCTTGCCGTCGGCGGCCTCCGTGAACTCGCCGTCGATGAACAGGCCGTAGGACGGGGCGATGTCGGCGATCGAGCGGGACTCGGGCGCCGGGGCGTATTCGAAGACAGAAGCCATGGTGATCAGTCCACCGTCACATAGTCGGGGCCGGAGTAGCGGCCGGTGGCCAGCTTCTGACGCTGCATCAGCAGGTCGTTCAGAAGGGAGGAGGCGCCGAAGCGGAACCAGTGGTTGTCGAGCCAGTCCTCGCCCGCGGTCTCGTTGACCAGCACCAGGAACTTGATCGCGTCCTTGGACGTACGGATGCCGCCGGCCGGCTTCACCCCGACCTGCACCCCGGTCTGGGCGCGGAAGTCGCGCACCGCCTCCAGCATCAGCAGGGTGTTCGCCGGGGTCGCGTTCACCGCGACCTTGCCGGTGGAGGTCTTGATGAAGTCGGCGCCCGCCAACATGCCGAGCCAGCTCGCGCGCCGGATGTTGTCGTACGTGGACAGCTCGCCGGTCTCGAAGATGACCTTGAGGCGGGCGGCGGTCCCGCAGGCCTCCTTCACGGCGGTGATCTCGTCGTACACCTTGCTGTAGTCGCCCGCGAGGAACGCCCCGCGGTCGATGACCATGTCGATCTCGTCGGCGCCCGCGGCGACGGCCTCGCGCACGTCCGCCAGCTTCACCGAGAGCGGGGCGCGGCCCGCGGGGAAGGCGGTGGCGACCGAGGCGACCTTCACGGTCGAGCCGGCGACGGCCTCCTTGGCGACGGGCACCATGTCGGGGTAGACGCAGACGGCCGCGGTGGGCGGGGCCGTGCGGTCCGTCGGGTCGGGCCTCACCGCCTTGGCGCCGAGCGCCCGGACCTTGCCCGGGGTGTCCGCGCCTTCGAGCGTCGTCAGGTCGACCATCGAGATCGCGAGGTCGATCGCGTACGCCTTCGCGGTGGTCTTGATGGAACGGGTGCCGAGCGAGGCTGCGCGCGCCTCCAGGCCGACCGCGTCGACGCCGGGCAGCCCGTGCAGGAAGCGGCGCAGCGTGCGGTCGGACGCGGTGACGTCCGTCAGTGCGTGAGCTGCGGAGGGTGCATTAGTGGGCATGGTCACCAGACGAGCATATCTACGCGCGTAGCGGCTGTACAGCCCGGGGAGGGGGATCGCTGCGCGGGCTTGTCGGGAGGGAGGTGTGCCTTGCGCGCGGGGGGCTCGCGCTCTGGAGGGAGCGGCACCCGCGCCCGGACGGACCCGGACGCGCGTACCGCGTGGGACGCGCACCGTGTACGGGAGGGACCCGGACGCGCGTACGGGGTGGACCCGGACCCGCGTACGGGACGGACCCGGACCGCGTCCGGACGGAGCCGCACCTGTCTAGGGGGCGGCCGCCCCCACCCGTACCCGGGCGAGCGGTCGGGCGACGTGGGCATGCGTACGGGACGGACCCGGACCCGCGCCCGGACGGACCCGCACCTGCCTGCGGACCGGCCGCCCCCACCCGTACCCGGGCGATCGGTCGGGCGACGTGGGCATGCGGCACAATCGCAGGCATGACGACCCCCGACCACGAGTCACCAGCGCCGCAGCCCCCCACCCCGGGGCAGAAGGACCGTATCTACAGGTCACCCTCGGGTATCGCCGCAGGTGTCCTGCTGCTGGCCATCGTGGCCTGGCTCGGCATCGACGCGATCGTCTCCGGGCACGACCGCACCCCGTGGCTGGCGCTGGCCGCGATGATCTTGCTCGTCCCGCTGGTCACGGCCTTCACACTGCGCCCCGCCGTCTACGCGAGCGACGAGCGGCTGCGCATCCGCAACCCCTTCCGCATCGTCACGGTGCCCTGGGGAGAGGTCGTCTCGCTGCGGTCCGGCTACTCCAACGAGGTCGTCGTGAAGTCCGGCCGCAAGTACCAGCTGTGGGCCGTCCCCGTCTCGCTGCGGGCCCGGAAGAAGGCGGCGGCGCGCGACGCCAGGGCGAACGCGCAGCGCGCGGCCGAGGCCAGAGGTGAGAGCGGGCGTCGTACCGGTGGGCTGGGCGGGGGGATGAACTTCGGCTTCGGCGGAATGTCGCGCGGCAGCGTCGACGTCTCCGACGGGCCCGCCCGCGCCGAGTCCGACAAGGTCATGGACGACCTGCGCGAACTCCTTGAGACCCAGGGGGAGTCGGAGGCGGCGCGTGGTGAGGTGACGGTCCGCTGGGCGTACGAGATCGCGGGGCCTGCGGTGGCGGGGGCGGTGCTGTTGGCGATTCTGGTGGCGACTGGTTGAGCGGTGCGCGGCGGCTCGGGGGTGGGCCGGGGGCGCGTGACACAACACGTACGAGAAGGAAGCCGGCCTGGGGGCTGTCGGTGGTGCTGACCAAGAGACTGCTGTGGACACTCGGCTGCGGCCTGCCGGTGGTGCTGACCCTGTCCGCCTGTACACGCACCCCCTCCGACCCTCCGGACGTCGGGTACAGGCAGTCGAGCAGCGGATCCGTCACCGTCGCCTACCCGCTGTGCCCGGGGCAGACCGTCGACGGAGCAGCCATCGTGGTCCGCGCCAACCGCAACAGCTTCGACTACAAGTCGCTGTGGAAGGCGGACAGGCCCGCCGATGAGGAAGCGGCCCGAGGACTCTTCACCGTCGGGAAATCCAGCAGCTTCACCACGCAGCGCCAGAGACTGACGGGGCCCCTTCCCCAGAACTTCGTGATCACCGTGCGCGTCCTGCAGGACGGCCGGCGCACCGACAGCGTGGACGGCGTGATCGACCTGAAGAAACTGTCCTCCTCAGCCCTCCGAGCCGGTGAATTCATGACCTACACCGGCAAGGTCATGAACCGCGGCCAGATAGACGCACAGCTGAAATGCGACCGGGAGGACGAGGCCCCCTGAGAGGCCGCGGGGGCCAGGACGTCAGATTCCGGCGGCGTTCGACAAGTCCCGTTTGATCGCCGCGAGGCGGTCCCTTGCCGTCGTGCGGGCTGCCGGGAGTGCGGTGTGCGCCGCGACCGGGACCACGACCTCCAGGTAGCACTTCAGCTTGGGTTCCGTGCCGCTGGGGCGGACGACCACTCGGGCGCCGTCGAGGGTGTAGCGCAGGCCGTCGGTGGGTGGGAGGCGGTCGGTGCCCTCGGTGAGGTCCTCGGCCTTGGTGATGGCCAGGCCCGCCAGCTGCGTCGGCGGCTGCTCGCGCAGGCGGCGCATCGCGGCGGCGATCAGGGAGAGGTCCTCGACGCGCACCGAGAGCTGGTCGGTGGCGTGCAGGCCGTGCTCCACCGCGAGGTCGTCGAGGAGGTCCAGGAGCGTACGGCCCTCCTCCTTGAGCCCGGAGGCCAGTTCGGTGATGAGCAGGGCCGCGGTGATGCCGTCCTTGTCGCGTACGCCGTCGGGGTCGACGCAGTAGCCGAGGGCCTCCTCGTAGCCGTAGCGCAGGCCCTCGACGCGGGCGATCCACTTGAAGCCGGTGAGGGTCTCCTCGTACGGCAGCCCCGCCTTCTCGGCGATACGGCCGAGGAGCGAGGAGGAGACGATCGACTCCGCGAAGGTGCCGCGGGCGCCGCGCCGCACGAGGTGCGCGGCGAGCAGCGCGCCGACCTCGTCGCCGCGGAGCATGCGCCATTCGCCGCCGTCCCGCACGGCGACGGCACAGCGGTCGGCGTCCGGGTCGTTGGCGACGATCAGGTCGGGATCGGCCTTCCGGGCCGTGGCGAACGCCAGGTCCATGGCGCCCGGCTCCTCCGGGTTGGGGAAGGCGACGGTGGGGAAGTCCGGGTCGGGCTCGGCCTGTTCGGCGACCAGGACCGGCTCCGGGAAGCCGGCGCGGGCGAACGCGGCGAGGAGGGTGTCCCTGCCGACGCCGTGCATCGCCGTGTAGACGGTGCGGGCGGTGCGCGGGGAGCCGGGCGCGAGGACGGCGTCCGTACGGGCCAGATAGGCGTCCAGTACGTCCTCGCCGAGGGTGTCCCAGCCCTCCTCCGGGCGCGGTACGTCGGCCAGCGCGGCGATCGCGTCGATCTCGGCGGCGATCTCCGCGTCCGCGGGCGGCACAATCTGGGAGCCGTCGCCGAGGTAGACCTTGTAGCCGTTGTCCCGGGGCGGGTTGTGGCTGGCGGTGACCTCCACGCCGGCGACCGCGCCGAGGTGCCTTATCGCGTACGCGAGGACGGGGGTGGGCAGCGGGCGGGGCAGTACGGCGGCCCGCAGTCCCGCGCCCGTCATCACGGCCGCCGTGTCGCGCGCGAAGTCGGCGGACTTGTGGCGGGCGTCGTAGCCGATGACGACGAGGCCGCCCGCCCGGCCGTTGTTCTTCAGGTACGCGGCAAGGCCCGCCGCCGCCCGGATCACGACCGCGCGGTTCATGCGGTTCGGCCCCGCCCCGAGCTCACCGCGCAGACCCGCGGTGCCGAACTGGAGGGTGCCGTCGAAACGGTCGGCGAGCTCCGTGACATCCCGGGCCTCGACGAGCGCGGCGAGCTCCTCGCGGGTGTCCGGGTCGGGGTCCTCGGCCAGCCACGCCTGGGCTCGCGCGAAGAGTTCGTCGTGCACGGTCGGTCAACCTCTCGTTCGGTTTCCGGTGGACGGGCAAGGTCTGGCTTGGACGGGCAACGTCCGGCCTGGACGGGCAAGTTCCGGCCCGGACAGGCAGGTTCCGGTGGACAGGCGGTGCCCGATGGTCGGGCAGTTTCCGTTGGGCAGGCGGTGTCCGGTGGATACGCCCCGGGGAGCAGCCCCCGGCAACGGCGCCGGCGCCTACACCTACAGCCGCCCGAGCACCTGCGCCAGCAGCGAGCCCATCCGCGTCGCCGAGTCGCGGCCCGCCTGCAGGACCTCCTCGTGGTTGAGCGGCTCGCCCGTCATGCCCGCGGCGAGGTTCGTCACCAGGGAGATACCCAGCACCTCCGCGCCCGCCTCGCGCGCCGCGATGGCCTCCAGGACCGTCGACATGCCCACCAGGTCCGCGCCGATCACCCGGGCCATCCGGATCTCGGCCGGGGTCTCGTAGTGCGGGCCGGGGAACTGGGCGTAGACGCCCTCCTCCAGGGTGGGGTCGATCTCCTTGCACAGGGCGCGCAGGCGCGGCGAGTACAGATCGGTGAGGTCGACGAAGTTCGCGCCCACGATCGGGGAGGTCGCCGTCAGGTTGATGTGGTCACTGATCAGCACCGGCTGACCGGGGCGCATGCCCTCGCGCAGACCGCCGCAGCCGTTGGTGAGGACGATCGTCTTGCAGCCGGCGGCGACGGCGGTGCGGACGCCGTGCGCGACGGCGGCGACGCCGCGGCCCTCGTAGTAGTGCGTACGGCCCAGGAAGACCAGCGCCCGCTTGTCGCCGGAGCGGTACGAGCGGATCTTGCCGCCGTGTCCCTCCACCGCCGGGGGCGGGAATCCGGGCAGCTCGGTGACCTGGAACTCGGCGTCGGGTGCGCCGAGGGCGTCCACGGCCGGAGCCCAGCCGGAGCCCATCACGAGGGCGACGTCGTGGGTCTCGGCGCCGGTCAGTTCGCGCAGGCGCGCTGCGGCGGCGTCGGCGGCGGCGTGGGGGTCGCCCTGGATGTCGTCCGGAAGAAGAGATGCGTTCACGCGCACGAGAGTAGCCGGTTTGGGCCTACGCGCGTAGATGACAGAGCACACGGGATGGCGATCGTTGTCTTGTCGTTTCCAACGAAACCCGGGCCGCTGTGGTCAGCAGGGGCGCTTGCGCAGCTCCATCACGTAATCGTGTGGCGCCCCGGCGGACTCCGCCGCGTCCGCGATCTCGCCCAGGTACCGCGCCGCCGGCAGACCGCCCTCGTAGCCGTCGAGAACGTAGGTCCAGGCCGACTCCTCACCCTCCAGGGTGTGCACCCGCACCTTCATGCGGCGGTAGATGCCGAGCCCCACGCCCTCCCAGCGGTCCATGGACTCCTCGTCCAACGGGGCGATGTCGTAGAGCGCGACGAAGACCTGGCTGAGGGGGTCCTCGACGATCGTCGCCAGCGCGCCCTCCCAGCCCATGTGCTCGCCCCCGAACGTCAGCCGCCACTCGTTGAGCCAGCCGGTGGCGCGCATGGGCGAGTGGGGAGCGCGACGGGTCATCAGCCGCGCATCGAGGTTGCCGGCGTACGCGGCGTAGAGCGACATGTGTCGAGGGTACGGCAGCCGGACCGCATGCCCCGCCCGTATCAGGAGCCCCTTGCGAACCCATTGCCTCGCCCCCGGGCAGTAGCACCTTGAGGAGTGCGGGACAATGGGGTACGTGACTCGGATCGTGATCATCGGTGGCGGACCCGGCGGATACGAGGCGGCCCTGGTGGCCGCCCAGCTCGGCGCGGAGGTGACCGTCGTCGACTGCGACGGTCTGGGCGGGGCGTCGGTGCTGACCGACTGCGTACCGTCGAAGACTCTCATCGCCACGGCGGAGGTGATGACCACCTTCGACTCCTCCTACGAAGAGCTCGGCATCATCGTGGCCGACGACACCCCGCCGCTGGAGCAGGCCGCTCGGGTCGTCGGCGTGGACCTCGGCAAGGTCAACCGCCGCGTGAAGCGGCTCGCCCTCGCCCAGTCGCACGACATCACCGCCTCGGTCACACGCGCGGGCGCCCGGGTCATGCGCGGCCGCGGCCGCCTTGAGGGCATGCAGGCCCTCGACGGCTCCCGCAAGGTCGTCGTCGCCGCGGCCGACGGCACCGAGGAGACCCTCACCGCCGACGCCGTCCTGATCGCCACCGGCGGCCACCCGCGCGAGGTGCCCGACGCCCTGCCCGACGGCGAGCGCATCCTGAACTGGACCCAGGTGTACGACCTGGACGAGCTGCCCGAGGAGCTCATCGTGGTCGGGTCGGGTGTCACCGGCGCCGAGTTCGCCGGCGCCTACCAGGCGCTGGGCTCGAAGGTCACCCTCGTGTCGTCCCGCGACCGTGTGCTGCCCGGCGAGGACCCGGACGCCGCCGCCGTCCTGGAGGACGTCTTCCGCCGCCGCGGCATGAACGTCATGGCCCGCTCCCGCGCCGCCGCCGCCAAGCGGGTCGGCGACCGGGTCGAGGTCACCCTCTCCGACGGCCGCGTGATCACCGGCTCGCACTGCCTCATGGCCGTCGGCGCCATCCCGAACAGCCAGGGCATGGGCCTGGAGGAGGCGGGCGTCCGGGTCCGCGAGTCCGGGCACATCTGGACCGACAAGGTGTCCAGGACCACGGCTCCCGGTGTCTACGCCGCCGGTGACGTGACCGGCGTCTTCGCGCTCGCGTCCGTCGCCGCCATGCAGGGACGTATCGCCATGTACCACTTCCTCGGCGACGCGGTGGCCCCCCTGGACCTCAAGACGGTCTCCTCCAACGTCTTCACCGACCCGGAGATCGCCACCGTCGGCTACTCCCAGGCCGATGTGGACGGCGGCAAGATCGACGCCCGCGTGGTGAAGCTGCCGCTGCTGCGCAACCCGCGCGCGAAGATGCAGGGCATCCGCGACGGCTTCGTGAAGCTGTTCTGCCGGCCGGGCACGGGCATCGTCGTCGGGGGTGTCGTCGTGGCGCCGCGCGCCTCCGAACTGATCCATCCGATCTCGATCGCCGTCGACAACAATCTGACGGTCGAACAGATCGCGAACGCCTTCACCGTGTACCCCTCTCTTTCGGGGTCGATCGCGGAGGTCGCGCGCCAGCTCCACAACCGCAAGACCGGCGCGGGTCTCTAGGCTCCGACCCGGCCGAAACCAACTCCTCGCTGGTCACGGGGAGTTGTCGAGCATGCGTGCGGCATAGGCGGGGCGAGTAGGCTCTATACCACTTCTCGCCCTCCTGTGCGAACAACTTCTGTTATTCGGCGCAAACTGCTGAAAGCAGACGGTCGTTGGGGTTACTGTCAGTTTCGTGTTCGCTGCAGAACGTCGCCAATTGATCCTCGAAATGGTGCGAGCGAACGGGGCAGTATCGCTCCGTGAGCTCGCCCGCGTCGTCCAGACCTCCGAAGTGACCGTACGGCGGGACGTGCGCGCACTGGAGGCAGAAGGACTCCTCGACCGCCGGCACGGCGGTGCGGTACTGCCGGGCGGATTCACGCGGGAGTCCGGCTTTCCGCAGAAATCACATCTCGCGACCGCCGAGAAGACGGCCATCGCCGACCTCGCCGCGGGCTTCGTCGAAGAGGGCGAGGCCATCGTCGTCGGGGCGGGCACCACGACACAGGAGCTGGCCCGCCGGCTCGCCCGAGTGCCCGGACTGACCGTCGTCACCAACTCCCTGCTCGTCGCCCAGGCGTTGGCACATGCCAACCGCGTGGAGGTCGTGATGACCGGCGGCACGCTGCGCGGCTCCAACTACGCCCTCGTGGGCAGCGGTGCCGAGCAGTCCCTGCAGGGGCTGCGGGTCTCCAGGGCCTTCCTGTCCGGGAGCGGGTTGACCGCCGAGCGCGGGCTGTCCACGTCCAACATGCTGTCCGCGTCCGTGGACCGGGCGTTGGTGCAGGCGGCCGCCGAGGTCGTCGTCCTCGCCGACCACACCAAGCTCGGGACGGACACGATGTTCCAGACCGTGCCCACGGATGTGATCACGCGTCTGGTGACGGATGAGCCTCCGGCGCATGACGACCGGGCCTCCACCGAGTTGCAGGCGCTTGCGGATCAGGGGGTGCAGATCGCGGTCGCGGGGGGGTCCTCCGGGGGTTCGGGTGGGGCGGGTGGTGATTCTGTCCCCCCGCGACAGGGGCGCCGTGATGTTGCTCTGCCGGGGCCTCGGCGGGGGGCGGCTGGTCTTCGGACCGCGGTTCTTGGTGAGGCTTCGGCGGGGGCTGAGCGCGGCGGGCGCGTTGCAGATATGCGGCGACGTTAGCTGCGCCGTTTCGCCACCTCGCCGTAGGGGTCGTTGTGGGTGCGCGGCTATCGGTCTGTGTGGGTTGCTCGCGCAGTTCCCCGCGCCCCTTAGGGGGTTGCAGCCAGGCCTTTCACTGTCAGGTTCAGGAGGCGGTCTGCTAGGTGGGGGTCTGTTGGGGATTCCTCTGCTGCCAGGGCGATGGCGTGGGTGAGTTGGAGGAGGTCCTGGATGGCCACGTCCTCGCGGATCTTGCCTGCTTGTTGGGCTCGGGCCAGGAGGGCGTTGCCGGCCTCGCGGATGGGGGCGCTGCAGCGGGACAGGGCCGAGGTCGTGTCGGAGGAGACCGACATGAGGGCGCGGGAGAGGCCGCGGTACTCGCTCGCGTGCGTGACCGTCTCGCGGAGCCAGGTCACCAGGGCCGTGCAGGGCTCCGGGGCGTCGAGCAGTTCGCGGGAGCGGGTGAGCAGGTCGCCCACCGCGTCCTCGAAGACGGCGCTCAACAGGGCGTGCCGGTTGGGGAAATGGCGGTAGAGGGTGCCGATGCCCACGCCCGCGCGACGGGCCACGTCCTCCAGGGACGCGTCCGTGCCATGGGCGGCGAAGGCGGACCGGGCCTCGGCGAGCAGCCGCTCGTAGTTGCGGCGGGCGTCGGCACGCATGGGTCGCGGTGGCACGGGCGTCACGGCCGTCCCGCCCTGTGCTGCCGCCTTCGTCGACGTCGTGTCCACCACGCCTCCCACCTGCCCTCGTGCGCGCCCCCTTGTGCCTCCAGGATGCCATCGAGGATGCGCGAGCGGGCTTCCCCGAGCCCGTACGGGCCGTAACGTCGTCTCAGGCGAGAGCAGCGCCGGGGGAAACGGGATGGACATCAGTGGTGCGGACGCGCGTCGGGTGCTGACGCTCGTGGAGGAACTCGAGGAGTCCGACTCCGTCGAGGAGTTGCAGGAACGGGCCCTGCCCGAACTGCTGGGACTGATCGGCGCCGACGCGGCCCAGTGCTACCGGCTCTCGGTCGACGGGATGGGCCTGACCGCCCTCGCGCTGCCCGGGGACGCCTTCCACCAGGACCCGATGGTCATCTACGACCACCCCATCGACCACCCGCTGACCGAGGTCATGATGCAGACGCCGACCCTGGAGGCCTGGCGGGTGAGCGATGTCGCCGGGGACCTCCAGTGGCAGCGCACCCACTGCTACAACCTGGACTTCCGTCCCTTCGGCCTGCGCCGGCACCTGGTGGCCTCGGGCGGCTCCGACACGGTCGAGGTCGCGGGGTACACACTGGTCCGCTCGGGCGAGGACTTCACCGAACGCGACCGTGACCTCTTCGGCTTCGCGCAGCTCCAACTCCAGGTCGCCCAGCGGGCGGTGCGCGAGCGCGAGCAGCTGCGCGCGCTCGCCGCCGTGGCCCTGCAGCTGGCCGGAAACCAGGAGCGCGGAGTCGCCGCCCTCGATGAGCGCGGCCGTCCGCAGGCGCTCAACGCGGTCGCCGCCGGACTGCTCGCCGTCGTACGGGGCGATCCGCGGCTCGGCCGGCCCGAGTCGTTCACCGTGCGGGACATCGAGGTGCGGTACGTGCCCCCGGCGGGCCCCGGGCACACCGCTCTGCTTCTGTTGCGCGACCTCGCGCGGGGGCGTGCGATCGCGCGCCGGTTCGGGGTCACCGAGCAGGAGTACCGCACGCTCCTCCACCTCGACGAGGGCCGTACGGCGACCGAGGCGGCCCGGCGGATGGGCCTGTCCACGGCGACCGTGCGCGGCTACATCGCCGCCCTGCACCGCAAGTTGGAGGCGGGACACACGGCGGCGCTGCTGCGCAGGGGACGGGATCTCGGGCTGATCGGCGACTGAGGACGCACGTCCCGGAACGCGTACGACGCCCGTCCGGATGCGATAGGTCGCGACCCGTCAGAATTGACGGATGGTGGTCCTCCGCACGTCGCCGCTTCACTGATCCCAGGTGCTTCGCGACCAACGCCTCGGGGGAACGGGGGCACGGGGGAAACAACGAGGCGCCCGGCGGTCTGACTGCTCCAGACCGCCGGGCGCCTCGTGAACTTCCGTATGTCAGTCCTTGATCTCGCAGATGGCGGCGCCGGAGGTGAGGGAGGCGCCGATCTCGGCGGACAGGCCCTTGATGGTGCCGGACTTGTGCGCGTTCAGCGGCTGTTCCATCTTCATGGCCTCCAGGACGACGATCAGGTCGCCCTCCTTGACCTCCTGGCCCTCCTCGACGGCGACCTTGACGATGGTGCCCTGCATCGGGGACGCCAGGGTGTCGCCGGAGGCGACCGGGCCGGACTTCCTGGCCGCCCGCCGCTTGGGACGCGCCCCGGCCGCGAGCCCGGTGCGGGCCAGCGACATGCCCAGCGAGGACGGCAGGGAGACCTCCAGGCGCTTGCCGCCGACCTCGACGACGACCGTCTCCCGGCCCGGCTCCTCGTCCGACTCCGCATCCGCGGGGGCGGTGAAGGGCTTGATGTCGTTGACGAACTCGGTCTCGATCCACCGGGTGTGGACCGTGAACGGCTCGCTGCTGCCGGTCAGTTCGGGGGCGAACGCCGGGTCGGTGACCACCGCGCGGTGGAACGGGATGGCCGTGGCCATGCCCTCCACCTGGAACTCGGCCAGGGCGCGGGCGGCCCGCTGCAAAGCCTGCTCGCGGGTGGCGCCGGTGACGATCAGCTTGGCCAGCAGCGAGTCCCAGGCCGGGCCGATCACACTGCCGGACTCCACGCCCGCGTCCAGGCGCACGCCCGGACCCGACGGCGGGGCGAACGCGGTGACCGTGCCCGGGGCGGGCAAAAAGCCCCGGCCGGGGTCCTCGCCGTTGATGCGGAACTCGAAGGAATGCCCGCGCAGTTCGGGATCGCCGTAGCCGAGTTCCTCGCCGTCGGCGATGCGGAACATCTCCCGCACCAGGTCGAGGCCGGCGACCTCCTCGGTGACCGGGTGCTCCACCTGCAGACGGGTGTTGACCTCAAGGAAGGAGATCGTGCCGTCCGCGCCGACCAGGAACTCCACCGTGCCGGCGCCGACATAGCCGGCCTCCTTCAAGATGGCCTTGGAGGAGGCGTACAGCTCGGCGACCTGCGCCTCGGACAGGAACGGGGCGGGGGCCTCCTCGACCAGTTTCTGGTGGCGGCGCTGCAGCGAGCAGTCACGGGTGGAGACCACGACCACGTTGCCGTGGGTGTCGGCCAGGCACTGAGTCTCCACGTGGCGGGGCTTGTCGAGGTAGCGCTCCACGAAGCACTCGCCGCGGCCGAAGGCGGCCACCGCCTCACGCACCGCCGACTCATACAGCTCCGGCACCTCCTCCAGGGTGCGGGCCACCTTCAGGCCGCGCCCGCCGCCGCCGAAGGCCGCCTTGATGGCGATCGGCAGGCCGTGCTCGCGGGCGAAGGCGACGACCTCGTCGGCGCCGGAGACCGGGTCGGGGGTGCCGGCCACCAGCGGGGCCCCCGCACGCTGCGCGATGTGCCGGGCGGCGACCTTGTCCCCCAGATCGCGGATGGCCTGCGGCGGCGGGCCGATCCAGATCAGCCCCGCGTCCAGGACGGCCTGGGCGAACTCGGCGTTCTCCGACAGGAAGCCATAGCCCGGGTGGATCGCATCCGCCCCCGCCTCACGGGCGGCACCCAAAACCTTGCCGATGTCCAGGTAACTGGTGGCCGGGGTGTCACCGCCCAGGGCGAACGCCTCGTCCGCGGTCCGGACGTGCAGAGCGTCGCGGTCCGGATCCGCGTAGACGGCCACGCTCGCGATTCCGGCATCCCGGCAGGCCCGGGCAACGCGGACAGCGATTTCGCCACGGTTGGCGATGAGCACCTTGCGCACGATTGAGGCTCCCTCCTTGAAACAAGCCGAGTTTAGGGACTGGCTACACGGCACTACGACCCGTCCCCAATGGTGAGCTTGCCCACACGGAGCGTGATACGAGGCTCGCTCGACCCGCGAAAGCCCTTGTCGCGCCGCGGCACGCAGGACTCCTCCCGGAAACCCTAGCTCGCCCGTGTGGTCAAGGTCTCTGTGAGAGCGTGCTGCGGGCCACTCGGTTTCTTTGTGGAGTCCCTACGAATGGCCCAACGAATCTTTGCCCGCCGTAGAACCCTTGTCCCGCCGTTTACCCGTTAGTAGCGTTCGCGATGCAGCGAACGTACTTGAGGTAACAGCAGCCTTGTTCGCCCCACTCGGGCGGCAGTCGAAAGTGGGTGGGGGCCGGTGATACGCAGGCCGGTGGCGTGGGTCGTGGCGATCGTGCTCTTCGTGGAAGCGCTCGGAGTGGCCGCGCTGAACTGGTTCCTGGGGATCGTGGTCGACCGCCAGGACATGTCTCTTGCCGGACTCGACTCCGACATGATGGCGAACTCCTCGAAGATCGCCGGGATCGTCTTCGGGCTCTACTTTGCCCTATGCGGCGTGGTCGCGCTGCTCGTGGCGCTGCGCGACCGTCCGCCGGCCGGCTTCGGGCGCATCCTGCTGATCAGCGCGGCCGTGGTGCACGCGCTGCTGGGGGCGTTCTCCTGGGGCCTGGTGGGCTGGGGCGCGTTCCTGCTCATGGTGGTGGTGCTGGGGCTCATCGTGCTGCTCCTGATGACCTACGACAGGCCCGCGCAGCCCGCCGACGCGGCCCCGCCCGCCGCACCCGGCCCCGACGGCCCCGCGAACGGCGGGAACGGTGGCAGCAAGGACGGCGGCAGGGGCGGCGAGGGCTCCCCCCTCACTTCTCCGCCGGCGCCCACAACTCCGTGATGCCGACGCCCAGTTGGGCGAGCAGCCTGCGGACGAGGGGCAGGCTGATGCCGATCACGTTGCCGTGGTCGCCGTCGATGCCGTCGATGAACGGCGCGCTGCGGCCGTCGAGCGTGAACGCCCCCGCGACGTAGAGGGGTTCGCCCGAGGCGACGTAGGCGGCGACCTCCTCGTCGCTGGGCTCGCCGAAGCGGACGACGGTGGAGGCGGTGGCGGAGGTGTAGCGGCCGCTGACGGTGTCGTAGACGCAGTGGCCGGTCTGCAGGGTGCCCGCGCGCCCGCGCATCGACTTCCACCGTGCCGTCGCCTCCTCGGCGTCGGCGGGCTTGCCCAGCGCGACGCCGTCCAGGTCGAGGACCGAGTCGCAGCCGATCACCAGCGCGCCCTGTACGTCCGGCCTGGCGGCCACCACGGAGGCCTTGGCCTCGGCGAGCGCGAGGGCGAGTTCGGCCGGGGTGGGAGCGGTGACGGCGTCCTCGTCCACGCCGCTGACGATGGCCTCCGGCGCGAGACCGGCCTGGCGCAGGAGGTTCAGCCTGGCGGGGGACTGGGAGGCGAGGACGAGGCGGCGGCGGGGGGCGTCTGTCATGCGCTCAGGGTAGTCGCGCCGCGGGTTCGGCCGGGGGCTACCTCAGGCCGATCACGATCATGGTCAGGACCATGGCCAGGGCCATGAGGAGGCCGAGCCTGCGCAGCATGTTCTGGGTTTCGCGCAGGTCTTTGGGGGGTTCGTCCTCGGGGTCTGACCACAGCATGCCCCTAGCGTGGGGCTTGGCCTTGGGAGGGTGCCTGAGTACGCGTACTCAAGTTGGGGCGCGGAGCTGCCATGACGTGCGCGGTTCCCCGCGCCCCTGGGGAAACTGCAGTTACCCCGGCCAGTAGGTGCGGGTCCATGATGTGGGGCCCGGTTGGGGGAGGCGGTGGGTGGCGATCCTGGCCGGGTCCGACCAGGAGTCGCGGTCTCGGGGGGCGCCGGGCGGGACTGAGGCTTCCGCCGCGGCGCGGGCGCGGACCACCGCGAGGGCGGCGGCCAGCTCCTCCGGTGTCGGGTTGCCCCGTACGACCTTGATGTTCATGACGGCTCCCGGGTCCGCGGGTCTACAGGGGGATGTTGCCGTGCTTCTTGGGCGGCAGCGACTCGCGTTTGGTGCGCAGCTGGCGCAGGCCGCGGACGATGTGGGCGCGGGTGTCGGAGGGCATGACGACCGCGTCGATGTAGCCGCGTTCGGCCGCGATGTAGGGGTTGAGGAGGGCGTCCTCGTACTCCTGGATCAGCCGGGCCCGGGTCGCCTCCAGGTCGCCGTTGGCGTCGGCCTCGGCGATGGTGCGGCGGTGCAGGATGTTGACCGCGCCCTGGGCGCCCATGACGGCGATCTGGGCGGTCGGCCAGGCGAGGTTGAGGTCGGCGCCCAGGTGCTTGGAGCCCATGACGTCGTAGGCGCCGCCGAAGGCCTTGCGGGTGATGACCGTGATCAGCGGGACGGTCGCCTCGGCGTAGGCGTAGATCAGCTTGGCGCCGCGGCGGATGATGCCGTCGTGCTCCTGGTCGACGCCGGGCAGGAAGCCGGGCACGTCGACGAAGGTGATGACCGGGATGTTGAAGGCGTCGCAGGTGCGCACGAAGCGCGCGCCCTTCTCGGAGGCCTTGATGTCCAGACAGCCGGCGTACTGCATCGGCTGGTTGGCGACGATGCCCACCGGGTGGCCCTCGACGCGGCCGAAGCCGGTGAGGATGTTCGGCGCGAACAGCGGCTGCGTCTCGAAGAACTCGGCGTCGTCGAGGATGTGCTCGATGACGGTGTGCATGTCGTAGGGCTGGTTAGCGCTGTCCGGTACGAGGGTGTCCAGCTCCAGGTCCTCGCCGGTGACCGCGAGGTCGGCCTCCTCGGGGAAGGCGGGGGCCTCGGAGAGGTTGTTGGACGGCAGGTACGACAGCAGCTGCTTGACGTACTCGATGGCGTCCTTCTCGTCGCCGGCCATGTGATAGGCCACACCGGAGGCGGAGTTGTGGGTGCGGGCGCCGCCCAGCTCCTCGAAGCCGACGTCCTCGCCGGTGACGGTCTTGATGACGTCGGGCCCGGTGATGAACATGTGCGAGGTCTGGTCGACCATGACCGTGAAGTCGGTGATCGCCGGGGAGTAGACCGCACCGCCCGCGCACGGGCCGACGACCAGGCTGATCTGCGGGATGACACCGCTCGCGTGGGTGTTGCGGCGGAAGATCTCGCCGTACGCGCCGAGGGACGCGACGCCCTCCTGGATGCGGGCGCCGCCGGAGTCGTTGATGCCGATGACCGGGCAGCCGGTCTTCAGCGCGAAGTCCATGACCTTGACGATCTTCTGGCCGTAGACCTCGCCGAGCGCACCGCCGAAGACGGTGAAGTCCTGGGAGAACACGGCGACGGGGCGGCCGTCGACCGTGCCGTAGCCGGTGACGACGCCGTCGCCGTAGGGCCGGTTGTTCTCCAGGCCGAAGTTGGTGGAGCGGTGCCGCGCGAACTCGTCGAGCTCGACGAAGGAGCCCTCGTCGAGCAGCAGCTCGATCCGCTCACGAGCCGTCAACTTGCCCTTGGCGTGCTGCTTCTCGACGGCGCGAGCCGAGCCGGCGTGCGTCGCTTCCTCGATACGGCGCTGGAGATCCGCGAGCTTGCCCGCGGTGGTGTGGATGTCGATCCCACGGGTCTGATGGATCTCTTGACGCTCTTCCGGCTCGGACATCGGGATCGCGGCTCCCTGCCTGCTCAAAAGGGGGGACGGTTACTCATCCGTAGAGTAGTGGGGGGCCTACGAAACAGCAGTGCGGCGTTTCACACACCTAGGGTGGCTTGCATGACGCCGCGAGATGCATCAGACGACAGCCGCTGGTCGGATCTGGACCGGCCTCCGCTCAACGCCGCCGCCCTGCGCCGCGGCCTGGTGCAGGAGGGCGGGCTGTGGCGCGAGGTGGAGGTGGTGCGGAGCACCGGCTCCACCAACTCCGACCTGGTCGCCCTGGCCGGGGCGGGGAAGGCGGCCGAGGGCTCGGTCCTGGTCGCCGAGGAGCAGACCGCCGGGCGCGGCCGTCTGGACCGGCAGTGGACGGCACCGGCCCGCTCGGGCCTGTTCTTCTCCGTCCTGCTGCGGCCGAGCGAGGTGCCGGTCGCCCGCTGGGGCTGGCTGCCGCTGCTCACCGGGGTCGCCGTGGCGACGGGCCTGTCCCGGGCGGCGGGCGTGGACACGGCACTCAAGTGGCCCAACGACCTGCTGGTCTCCGTCGGCGGCGAGGAGCGCAAGGCGGGCGGGATCCTCGCCGAGCGGGCTGGCGACGACGGCGTGGTGGTCGGGGTCGGCATCAACGTCACCCTGCGGGAGACCGAGCTGCCGGTGCCGCAGGCGGGCTCACTGGCGCTCGCGGGGGCGGTCAGCACCGACCGCGATCCCCTGCTGCGGGCGATGCTGCGGTCCCTGGCGGAGTGGTACGGGCGCTGGCGCGACGCGGGCGGCGATCCGGCGGCCTGCGATCTGCAGGAGACGTACGCGGCGGGGTGCGCGACGCTGGGACGGACCGTGCGGGCGGAGCTGCCGGGGGACCGGGCGATCACCGGGGAGGCGGTGGCGATCGACGGTGACGGGCGGCTGGTGATCGCGACCGGGGACGGGGTACAGGAGCCCGTCGGAGCGGGCGACATCGTGCACCTGCGGCCCGCCTAGCAGAGGGTGGAGGTACGGCTGCCTGCAGCTGTGCGCGACGGAGGGGAGTGAGCTACCGCACACCTGCCGTACAGTTGAGGCCGGTCGATACCTGACCGTGACAGATCGGAAGGGCAGCAGGCGTGACCGTCGACGACACGGGCTCCGGCGCGGACGGGGACGGCCGGGTGGACCCCCATGCCGCCGATCCCGGCGAAGACCCGCTCGCCCTGCGTCTGGAGCATCTGATCCTCGGCGCCGAGCGGCGCTACACCCCCTTCCAGGCGGCGCGCAGCGCGGGCGTCTCCATCGAGCTGGCCACCCGTTTCTGGCGGGCGATGGGCTTCGCCGACATCGGACAGGCCAAGGCGCTCACCGAGGCCGACGTGCTGGCGCTGCGCCGGCTCTCCGGTCTGGTCGAGGCGGGGCTGCTGAGCGAGGCCATGGCGGTGCAGGTGGCGCGGTCCACCGGGCAGACCACGGCCCGGCTGGCCGAGTGGCAGATCGACTCCTTCCTGGAGGGCCTGACCGAGCCGCCCGAGCCGGGGATGACCCGCACCGAGGTGACGTACCCGATCGTCGAGCTGCTGCTGCCCGAGCTGGAGGAGTTCCTCGTCTACGTCTGGCGGCGCCAGCTGGCCGCCTCGGCGGGCCGGGTCGTGCAGGTCGCCGACGACGAGGAGATGGTCGACCGGCGTCTCGCCGTCGGCTTCGCCGACCTGGTCGGCTTCACCCGGCTGACCCGCCGGATGGAGGAGGAGGAACTCGGCGAGCTCGTCGAGGCCTTCGAGACCACCGCCGCCGACCTGGTCGCCGCGCACGGCGGCCGGCTGGTCAAGACGTTGGGCGACGAGGTGCTGTACGCGGCGGACGACGCCGGGGTCGCCGCCGAGATCGCGCTGCGGCTGATCGAGACCATGGCGAACGACGAGACGATGCCCGAGCTGCGCGTGGGCATCGCCTTCGGCACCGTGACCACCCGTATGGGCGATGTGTTCGGTACGACGGTGAACCTCGCGTCCCGGCTGACCTCGATAGCGCCGCGCGACGCCGTGCTCGTCGACACCGACTTCGCCCACGAGATCATCCGCCACGGCGAGGCCCCGGCCTCCGAGGCGGACGCGGCCGAGGCCGCCGCCACCGCGGAGAAGGAGGGCGAGGACCCCCCGTCCTACCGCTTCGCCCTCCAGCCGATGTGGCAGCGCCCGGTGCGCGGCCTCGGCGTGGTCGAGCCCTGGCTGCTGACGCGGCGGAGCGAGGAGCAGTAGCGGTTCGGGGGGCGGTGGGCTTGCGTGACCGCCGGCTTCTCCGGTCTGGGGGCGTGCCGGGTCGGTGGTTGTTGCGGTTGGGTGGTTGTGCCGGTTGGGTGGTTGTTCCGGTCCGCCGGCCCCGGGGCCTGACGGCCTTTTCGGCTCGGTGGCCCCTGGCCCGGCGGTCTTTGCTGGTCCGGTCCTCTCTCTCGGCCTGGCGCCTTTCCCGATCCGGCGCTGCCGCCCGGTACACCCGGGCCGGGACGACCACCGGCGCGGCGACCCTTGGTCCGGTGCTCTTTCCGATCCGGTGCTCCCGCCCGGCGCTCCCGGGCCGGGACGACCGCCGGCCTGGCGGCCTTCGGTCCGGTTGCGTTTTCCGGCCCGGTGGTCGGCCGGCGGCCGGTCGCTCGATTGCCCCTGTGGCCTGATGGCCTTTTCGGTCCGGTGGCCTCCTGGCCCGGCGGCCTTTGCCGGTCCGGTCTTCCCCCTCGGTCCGGCGCCTTTCCCGATCCGGCGCTGCCGCCCGGTACACCCGGGCCGGGACGACCGCCAGCCTGGCGGCCTTCGGCCCGGTTGCCTGTCCGGCCCGTTGGTCGTCCGGTGACCGGTGGCTCAATGGCCCCCGTGGTCTGACGGCCTTTTCGGCCCGATGGCCCCTGGCCCGTTGACCCCAGGCCCGGTGGCTCCAGGTCCGGTGACCCCCTGGCCCGGCGGCCTTTTGGTGGTCCGGTCTTCCCCCTCGGCCCGGCGCCCTTCCCGATCCGGGGCTCCCGCCCGGTGCCCCCAGGCAGGGCCGACCACCAGCGCGGCGGCCCTCGGTCCGGTTGTCCTTCCGGTCCGGTGGTCGTCCGGCGACCGGTGGCTCAATGGCCCCCGTCGCCGAGCAGTCCCACGCACAGGCTGATGACCGGTACGCACAGGGTTGGGTCGGCCGGGGCGGTCGGGTCGGCCGTGTGGGGCGGGGGTGTGGTTCGGTCGGGGGGCGGGGTCGGGCGGGGTGTGGGGGGTGTTGTGGCCGGTGGGTGGGGGGCGGTTGTCGGCGGTGGCGCGTTCCGGGTGTTCGGGGCTTCCGGGATCGTCGTGGTGTCGGTGGTCGACGGGGCGGCCGGCGGTGTCGTCGTGGGTGGTACGGGTGCGGTGCTCGTGTCCGGGGTCGGTGTCGCGCTGCGGCCGCCCAGGGCGGAGGTGGCCGACGGGCTCACCTCGGGGAGGGTTCCGACGGTGGCGGCGGTGTTGCCCGCGCGGTCGGTTTCGGCGCCCGGGTCGTGACGGGGTTCTGCCTCCGCGCTTCCGGGACCGCCGAGCACGGACTCGGGTGCCAGCCGTACCAGGCTCAGCGCGCCGGCGGCCAGCGCCAGCCCGCCGACCGCGAACAGGACCTTGCGGGGCCGGGGCCGGCGATGCCGCCCGCGTCCTCCCGGTGTCTGCGTCGTCATGACCCCTCCCCCCGCGCTCGCGCCCCCTGCGCGCCGTGGCGCAGGCAAGCTATGCGCTCCCGCGGGCGCCGGGGTGCCCTTCGCGGGGATATCACCCGAACGGGGACAACGGGCGGAAAGCCTGCGATGATCGGTCCCGAGATCTGTTAACCCGCGTTAACCGGAGGGCGTCATGAGTGAGGAGCGGTTCGGGGAGTTCGTGGCGGTGCGCCGGCACGGCGACGAGGATGCCGGGCAGGTCGCGGAGCTCGTCCTCGACCGGCCCAAGGCCATGAACGCCGTGTCGACCGGCATGGCGCAGTCGATCGCCGGTGCGTGCGCGGCACTCGGCGCGGACCGTGACGTACGCGTCGTCGTGGTGACGTCCACGCACGAGCGGGCCTTCTGCGTCGGGGCGGACCTGAAGGAGCGCAACTCCTTCAGCGACGCCGACCTGGTCCGCCAGCGTCCCGTCGCGCGCGCGGCCTACACCGGCGTCCTCGAACTGCCCGTGCCGACGATCGCCGCCGTGCACGGGTTCGCGCTGGGCGGCGGCTTCGAGCTGGCGCTGTCGTGCGACCTGATCGTGGCCGACCGTACGGCCGTGGTGGGGCTGCCCGAGGTGTCCGTGGGGGTCATCCCCGGCGGTGGCGGCACCCAGCTGCTGCCGCGCCGGGTGGGGGCCGCGCGGGCGGCCGAGCTGATCTTCACGGCGCGGCGCCTCAAGGCCGCGGAGGCACGGGAGTTGGGGCTGGTTGACGAGCTGGTGGAGGAGGGGCGCGACCGGGACGAGGCCCTGGCCCTGGCCGCCCGTATCGCCGCCAACTCCCCCGTCGGCCTGCGCGCCGCCAAGCGCGCCCTGCGCCTCGGCCACGGGCTCGACCTGCGGGCCGGCCTGGAGGTCGAGGACGCCGCCTGGCGCTCGGTGGCCTTCTCGGGCGACCGAGCCGAGGGCGTGGCCGCCTTCAACGAGAAGCGCACGCCCCGGTGGCCGGGGCAGTGACGGGGTCGGCGGGGGAGTGACGGGGTCGGCTGGGGCAGTGGCGGGTTCGGTCGGGGGCAGTGCCGGGACCGTAGGCGTGCGGGCTCGGCCCCCGTCCGGCCCGATGCAGTGGTTTCGGCGGGGGCTCACCCCAGCGCCGTATCAGTGGCGGGCTCGGCCGAGGGCAGTGACGGGGCCGGCTGGGGCAGTGGCGGGTTCGGCCGGGGCAGTGGCGGGACCGTAGGCGTGCGGGCCCGGCCCCCCGTCCGGCCCGGTGCGGTGGTTTCGGCGGGGCTCACCCCAGCGCCGTATCAGTTACTGGCTCGGCCGGGGCAGTGGCGGGACCGTGAGGCGTGCGGGCCCGGCCCCCCGTCCGGCCCGGTGCGGTGGTTTCGGCGGGGCTCACCCCAGCGCCGTATCAGTTACTGGCTCGGCCGGGGCAGTGGCGGGACCGTGAGGCGTGCGGGCCCGGCCCCCCGTCCGGCCCGGTGCGGTGGTTTCGGCGGGGGCTCACCCCAGCGCCGTATCAATGTCCCTAATCGTCCGAAACCTCCCTAACCTGGAGTGATGGGTGAGGACAAGCGGCTCGCGGCGGTCGTCGCGTTGGCGCAGGGGATGGCGGCGGCGCACGGCTCGCACGAGGCGTGGCGTTCGGCGGCGGCCGGTGCGTGCCGGGCGCTGGGCGGCAGCTTCGCCGCGCTGTCGGTGTGGGAGCGGGAGCTCGGCCGGCTGCGGGTCCTCGTGAACGTGGGGGAGAGGGCCGAGGGGGAGGACGAGTTCCCCGAGGACGAGTCCTACCCCGTGCACCAGTTCCCGGAGATCACCGAGTTCCTGCACGAGCGCTGGGCCGGGGGCGGTGAGCCCGACGCCTGGGTCGAGACCGCGCAGGGGCCCGCCGCCGGCGGCCGCCCCGGCTATGTCCACCAGCGCGTCGCCGCCCTGCGCCGGCGCGGCCGCGGCTGCTGTGTCGTCGCGCCGATCGTGCTGAACGGACGCGCCTGGGGCGAGCTCTACGTCGCCCGCCCCGCCGGTGCCCCGCTCTTCGGCCGGGCCGACGCCGACTTCGCCACCGTCCTGGCCGCCGTCGTCGCGGCCGGGATCGCCCAGGCCGAGCGGTTGGAGGAGGTGCGTCGGCTCGCCTTCACCGACGCCCTCACCGGCCTCGCCAACCGCCGCGCCGTCGACGGGAGGCTGGACGAGGCCGTCGAGGCGCACCGCGCGGACGGCACCGTCGTCAGCCTCGTCGTGTGCGACCTCAATGGCCTCAAGCGCGTCAACGACACCTGCGGCCACGCCGTCGGCGACCGCCTCCTCGAACGCTTCGGCTCCGTGCTGTCCCTGTGCGGCGCGATGCTGCCGGGGGCGCTGGCTGCGCGGCTCGGCGGCGACGAGTTCTGTCTGCTGGCGGTCGGCCCGTCCGCCGACGAGGTGGTCAAGGCGGCCGACGAACTGTGCCGCCGCGCAGCCGAGTTGGAGCTCGGGGACGGTGTCGCCTGCGGGGTCGCCTCCACCGGGGACCCGATCGGGCCGGTGCGCTCCGCGCGGCGGCTGTTCCGGCTGGCGGACGCCGCCCAGTACCGCGCGAAGGCGCTGCGCGCGGACCGGCCGGTGGTGGCGGGCCGGGAGGGCCCGGACGACCCGGTGATGCGGCTGGTCGACGCCCCCTCGCTGCAGGATCCCGCGGAGCGGCGGCGGTTCAGGGGGCGCGGCTGACGCCTTCGCGGGGCCGGATTCGGTAAGGGGCGTAACGCCGACCCAGTAGTGACATCTTCATCTTCACTGCGTACGCTCCTGAATATGGATATGCACACTGTGGTGGTGGGGACGTCCGGGGTGACCGCGTCCGACGTTCTCGCCGTGGCGCGCGACGGCGCCCGGGTCGAGCTGTCTGCGCAGGCGGTCGAGGCGCTCGCCGCCGCGCGGGCGATCGTGGACGCGCTGGCGGCCAAGCCCGAGCCGGTCTACGGCGTCAGCACCGGCTTCGGAGCCCTCGCGACCCGGCACATCAGCCCGGAACTCCGCGCCCAGCTGCAGCGCAACATCGTCCGCTCGCACGCGGCCGGCCTCGGGCCGCGGGTGGAGCGGGAAGTCGTACGGGCCCTGATGTTCCTGCGCCTGAAGACCGTGTGCTCGGGCCACACGGGGGTCCGGCCGGAGGTCGCGCAGACCATGGCCGACGTGCTCAACGCAGGCATCACCCCGGTCGTCCACGAGTACGGCTCCCTCGGCTGCTCCGGCGACCTCGCGCCGCTGTCCCACTGCGCCCTGACGCTCATGGGTGAGGGCGAGGCGGAGGGTCCGGACGGGACCGTACGGCCCGCCGGCGAGCTGCTCGCCGAGCACGGGATCGCCCCCGTCGAACTGCGCGAGAAGGAGGGCCTGGCCCTGCTCAACGGCACCGACGGCATGCTCGGCATGTTGATCATGGCCCTCGCCGACCTCGACCGCCTCTACAAGTCGGCCGACATCACCGCCGCCCTGAGCCTGGAGGCGCTGCTCGGCACCGACAAGGTGCTCGCCCCCGAACTGCACGCCATCCGCCCGCACCCCGGACAGGGCGCCTCGGCCGCCAACATGCTTGCCGTGCTGAAGGGTTCGGAGCTCACCGGGCACCACCAGGACGACGCGCCGCGCGTCCAGGACGCCTACTCGGTGCGCTGTGCCCCGCAGGTCGCGGGCGCCGGACGGGACACCATGGCGCACGCCCGCACGGTCGCCGAGCGCGAGCTGGCGTCCGCCGTGGACAACCCGGTCGTGCTGCCGGACGGAAGGGTCGAGTCCAACGGCAACTTCCACGGCGCCCCGGTCGCGTACGTCCTGGACTTCCTCGCCATCGCCGCCGCGGACCTCGCGTCCATCGCCGAGCGCCGCACCGACCGGCTGCTCGACAAGAACCGCAGCCACGGCCTGCCGCCGTTCCTGGCCGACGACGCGGGCGTGGACTCCGGGCTCATGATCGCCCAGTACACCCAGGCCGCGCTGGTCAGCGAGATGAAGCGGCTCGCCGTCCCGGCGTCCGCCGACTCGATCCCGTCCTCCGCCATGCAGGAGGACCATGTCTCCATGGGCTGGTCGGCCGCCCGCAAGCTGCGCACCGCCGTCGACAACCTCGCGCGCGTGGTCGCCGTCGAGCTGTACGCCGCCTCGCGCGCGATCGAGCTGCGCGAGGGCCTTATTCCGGCGCCCGCCTCGCAGGCGGCCATCGCGGCCGCACGGGCCGCCGGTGTCCAGGGGCCCGGACCCGACCGGTACCTCGCTCCCGACCTCGCCGCCGCGGACGCGTTCGTGCGAGACGGACGGCTGGTCGCCGCGGTGGAGTCGGTCACCGGCCCGCTGCAGTAGTCGTAGAACCGCCGCAGCAGTCGTAGGAGAAGGGGCCCTGCCGCACATGCGGCAGGGCCCCGAAACGTCGACCGGGCTCGGCTCGCGCGGGCCTCGACGTCCTCAGAAGCCGAGGCGTTCCCGGCGTACCGAATACACCACGAAACCGGCGCCGACCCCCAGGAAGAGGGTCCCGCCGATCACGTAGGGAGTGGTGTCGAAGCTTCCCGTGTCGGCGAGTTGGGTGTCCGTGGCGGAGCTGTCCTGGGCGGAGGTGTCCGTGGTCGTCGACGCCACCCGCGCCTGGGTCGTGACCTGCGAGGCAGGCGTCACCGAGGAGACGTCTCTGGCCGACCCGCCCCCGGTCGCGTTGGCGGAGGGAACGAACCACAGGGCGCACAGGAGGGTCCCTGCGGCGGTGGCGGTCAGCAACGGGCGGCGAGCGGATGACACGGAATATCGATCCCCTTGTGGCGCTGGCGAATTGGCCGTGTGGGGCGATGTTAGTGAAAGGCGCGGGTCACGGGAAAGTCACGGGAGCGACGGGCCTTACGCTCGCGCCATGAACACTGAAGAGACCTCACGTTTTGTCCGCCTCAGGGTGGACCTCGTGATCGAGGTCGACGACCCCGCAGCGGTGACCAAGGCGGCGCTGCGCCGGATCGCCGACGAGAACGACCTGCCGGCCGACGAGCGGGCGCGCGCCGAGGACGCTGTGACGGAAGACACCGCGGAGGCCCTGGCCTATCTCGTGGATCCGTTCGACCTGGTCAACGAGGTGCCCGGGGTGGAGCTCGCGCAGGCCTCCTGGTCGAGCGAGCCGGTCGACTACGATCCCGATTCGCCGGATTGGGACCTCGACGAGGATGATGACGGCGACGACGACGAAGCAGAGGGGGCTCACGGCGTCTCGTAGCGGCTCGGGAGAATTCATGTCCCGGGCGGCAACCACCGTCCGGGGTTCCGTCGTCTCAAGCGGCGCGCAGACCGAAATCCGCACCACCCGTCCCGGCAGACGTGGTGTGCCCCACATCCACGGGCTCTGTGGAACGGGACGAACCGGTCGTAGCGTTGAAGGCTTCAGCGGGGGCAGTGGCTTTTTGGGGATTCGGCAACGATGGAGAAGCGTGTGATGACGAACAGTAAGCGGCGCAAGGGCCTGGTGGCCGCGTCCGCGCTGCTCGGCGGTGTTCTGATGCTCTCGGCGTGTTCCGGTGGCGACGACGACGCCTCCGGCACCAAGGGCAAGGACACCTCGCAGGCCAAGGCCGACGAGGCGGCCGCCAAGAAGTCCTCCGCGGCCGACATCAGGATCACGCCCAAGGACGGCTCGGACAACGCCTCCATCAACAACTCCGCCGCCGTCACCGTCAGCAAGGGCACGCTCACGAACGTGACGATGACGACCGCCGACGGCACCGCGGTGGCCGGGCAGCTCTCCGCCGACAAGCTGAGCTGGAAGCCCAGCACCCAGCTGGAGCGCTCGACCACCTACAAGGTCTCCGCCGAGGCCAAGGACGCAAGCGGTCTGGTCGCGCACGAGAACGCCTCGTTCACCACGGTCTCCCCGGCCAACAGCTTCATAGGCAACTTCACGCCGGAGGCCGGTTCCACGGTCGGCGTGGGCATGCCGGTGTCGATCAACTTCGACAAGGCGATCACCAACAAGGCCGCGGTCCAGAAGGGCATCACGGTCTCCTCCAGCAGCGGCCAGCAGGTCGTCGGCCACTGGTTCGGCGCCAACCGGCTCGACTTCCGCCCCGAGGACTACTGGAAGGAGAACTCCACCGTCACGCTGAAGCTCGCGCTCGACGGTGTCGAGGGCGCCCCCGGGGTCACCGGCGTGCAGCAGAAGACGGTCACCTTCCACATCGGCCGCAACCAGGTCTCCTACGTCGACGCCAAGACCAAGCAGATGAAGGTCACGCAGGACGGCAAGACGGTCAAGACCATCCCGATCTCCGCCGGTTCGCCCGAGCACAAGACCTACAACGGCGTCATGGTGATGTCGGAGAAGTTCAAGCAGACGCGCATGAACGGCGCGACCGTGGGCTTCACCGACGACGACGGCAAGGGCGAGTACGACATCAAGGACGTGCCGCACGCCATCCGGCTGACCAGCTCCGGCACCTTCATCCACGGCAACTACTGGGGCGCCAAGTCCGTCTTCGGCAGCGTCAACACCAGCCACGGCTGCGTGGGCCTGTCCGACACCAAGGGCGCCAACGACAAGGGCACCCCGGCCTACTGGTTCTACAACAGCTCGATCGTCGGCGACGTCGTGGTCATCTCCCACACCGGCGACAAGACGGTCCAGCCGGACAACGGCCTCAACGGCTGGAACCTCAGCTGGGCGGACTGGAAGGCCGGTTCGGCCGTCTGATCCCGGCCCCCCTTTGGCCCTTCGACCCCACAGTGGGTCCACAGCTTGCCGATGCCGCCCCCAGGGGCGGCATCGGTGTTTCCGGGGCTGCCGCGGACGCGGTCACGGCCTTCTCATGCATCTCTTATCGCGGCCTTATCCAGTCATCACACGCCGTCCCTACCTTGCGGCCATGTTCTTCACCTATCTGAGGCGCGAACTGCGCCGCCGCAGAAAAGCGGCACTCGTCGTCGCCTCCGGCCTCGCGCTCGGCATCGCGCTGGTCATCGTTGTCAACTCCGTGTCCAACGGCATGGGGAAGGCGCAGGACAAGGTCCTCCAGTCGCTCTACGGACTGGGCACCGACATGACGGTCACCAAGGCCGCGACCCCGTCCTCCGGCAGCTCCCAGCGGCCGCGCTTCCAGTTCGACGCCCGCGGCAACGACGACGACTCCACGCAGAGCAGCGACCGGGTCATGGTGCAGGGCTTCACCACGCTGTCGTCTGGCACGGTCTCCAAGGTCGATGACCAGAAGGGCGTCTCGGCCGCCGTCGGCGGGCTGAGCCTCAACGTGGTGAAGATCAACGGCCAGTTCACCAGGGGGCAGTTCCAGCAGAACGGCGGGGGCAACGGCGGCGGTGGCGGGTTCACGCGCGGTGGCGGCCAGCCGCAGGGCGAAGTGAAGGGCGGCGGCGCCAACTTCGACGTCAACTCCTACTCGGTCTACGGCACCGACGTCACCCAGACCGGGCTCGGCCCGCTGACCTCGTCGAAGATCACCAGCGGCCGTACCTTCAAGACGACCGAGACGAACGCCAAGGTGCTGGTGGCCGACTCGGCGTACGCCAAGGAGAAGAAGTACAAGGTCGGCTCCAGCGTCACCATCAACAAGGTGAAGTACAAGATCATCGGCATCGCGACCGCCGACAGCGGTGACTCCGCGGCCAATCTGTACATGCCGCTGAAGCAGGCCCAGACGCTGGCCGACCAGAAGGACAAGGTCACCACGATCTACGTCAAGGCGACCGACTCCAAGCAGATCTCCGCGGTCAAGTCGACCATCCAGAAGAACGTCTCGGGTACGACGGTCACCACCTCCGCCGACCTCGCCGACACCGTCTCCGGCTCCCTGTCCACGGCCTCGTCCCTGGCCACCAACGTCGGCAAGTGGCTGTCCATCGCGGTGCTGGTGGCCGCGTTCCTGGTCGCGGGACTGCTCACCTCCTCCGCCGTCTCCCGCCGGGTGCGCGAGTTCGGCACGCTCAAGGCGCTGGGCTGGAAGTCGGGCCGGGTGACCCGGCAGGTCGTCGGCGAGGCCGTCGTCAACGGCCTGGTGGGCGGCGCCCTCGGTATCGCGATCGGCCTCGCGGGCGCCTATGTCGTCACCGCCATCAGCCCCAGCCTGCAAGCCCAGTTGGGCGGTGGCGGCGGGGGTGCCGGCGGCGGTGGCGGCTTCGGCGGGGGCGGCGGCTTCGCCGGGCCCGGCCGCAGGACCGCCAAGACCCTGGAGGTCGCGCTCACCGCGCCGGTGAGCCTGACGACCATCGCCCTCGCGGTCGCGCTCGCGGTGGCCGGCGGTCTGATCGCGGGTGCGTTCGGTGGCTGGCGGGCGTCGAGACTGCGCCCCGCGGACGCGCTGCGGCGCGTCGAGTAGCAGCGCCGCCCCGCACCCCACCCACGAACCCACCCAGGAGCCACACCCATGTACGAACTCAGAGGCGTCACCAAGCGATACAGCCGGGGCAAGGAGACCGTCACCGCCCTGGACGCCGTGGATCTGGACATCGCGGACGGGGACCGTCTCGTCATCCAGGGCCCCACCGGCGGCGGCAAGTCCACCCTCCTGCAGATGCTCGGCGGCCTCGACCGGCCCACGGCAGGGGACATCACCCTGGACGGCACCGACCTGGCCAAGCTGTCCGAGGCCCGGCTGACCAGGGTCCGCAGCGAGAACATCGGCTTCGTCTTCCAGAGCTTCAACCTCATCCCCACGCTCACCGCCCAGGAGAACGTGGAGACCGCGCTCGTACCCCTGGGCGTGAAGACGAAGGACCGCCGCGAACGGGCGGCCGAGGCGCTGAAATCGGTCGGCCTCGGCGAGCGCCTCGGGCATCTGCCCGGCGAGATGTCCGGAGGGCAGCAGCAGCGCGTCGCGATCGCGCGTGCGCTGGTGAAGGAGCCGAAGGTGCTGCTCGCCGACGAACCCACCGGAAACCTCGACGAGTCGATGCGCGACGAGATCATGGAGGTGCTGGAGCGCATGTGGAAGGAGCTCGGGCTGACCTTCATCATGGTCACCCACGACTCCGCCATCGCGAAGAAGGCCCCGCGACTCGCGACGATCCGCAAGGGCCGGATCACCGTGAAGGAGAACGCGGGAGCGTAACTCTCCTTCCCCGCTCATCACTTGAGGTGCTCTCCCATCTCTTGAGGTACCCGATCACCCCCCGGCATACTGCGTGCTCCGGGGGGTGCACGAGCGTGTGTACGAGACCACCCCCGGCCGGGTGACAGGGCAATGGGCCCGGTACTCCATCTCCAGGGGGAGACTTGCGCAGACAACTGAAAAGAGCATGCGCGTCCGCCGTCGCGACGGCCGCGGCCGTGGTTCTCGCGGCGGGCATGACCAGCCCGGCGCAGGCCAAGTCCGGTCAGGCAGAGGCCCGTTCGCAGGCCGCGTCGCCCACGGCGAAGGCCGCAGCGCTCACCGCGAAGCACCGCGTCACGCTGATCACGGGCGACCGCGTCGCCCTCGACGCCAAGGGCCGCGTCGTCGGCCTGGAGCCCGCCAAGGGCCGCGAGCACATACCCGTCCAGATACGCAGAGCCGACGGCCACACCCTGGTCGTCCCCTCCGACGCCGCTCACCTCATCGCGACCGGCAAGGTGGACCAGCGCCTGTTCGACGTCACCGAACTCGGCAGCGCGGCCACCCGGAAGGCCCAGAAGCACGGACTGAAGGTCATCGTCGGCTACCGCGGCGCCGCCTCGGCCGCCAGGTCCGACGTCCGGGGCACGGGCTCGCTCCGCGAGCGCCTCACGGCGCTGAACGCCGACGCCGTGCAGACACCCCGGCAGGACACCGCCGAGCTGTGGCACGCCGTCACCGACGGCGACAAGGCGGCCTCCGGCATCGCGCACGTCTGGCTCGACGGGGTGCGCAGGGCCAGCCTCGACAAGTCCGTGCCGCAGATCGGCGCGCCCAAGGCATGGGCGGCCGGCTACACCGGCAAGGGCGTCAAGATCGCAGTCCTCGACACCGGCATCGACGCGACCCACCCCGACCTCAAGGGCCAGGTCGTCGCGGAGAAGAACTTCTCCACCGCCGCCGACGCAGACGACCACTTCGGCCACGGCACGCACGTCGCGTCCATCGTCGCGGGCACGGGCGCCAAGTCGAACGGCAAGTACAAGGGCGTGGCCCCGGACGCCAAGCTGCTGAGCGGCAAGGTGCTCGACGACAGCGGCTCCGGCGACGACTCCCAGATCCTGGCCGGCATGGAGTGGGCGGCCGAGCAGGGCGCCGACGTCGTCAACCTCAGCCTCGGCGGCGGCGACACCCCCGGCATCGACCCGCTCGAGGCCGAGGTGAACAAGCTGTCCGAGCAGAAGGGCATCCTGTTCGCGATCGCCGCCGGCAACGACGGCGACCTCGGCGAGCAGACCATCGGCTCCCCGGGCAGCGCGGCCGACGCCCTCACCGTCGGCGCGGTCGACGACCACGACAAGCTGGCGTCCTTCTCCAGCCGTGGTCCCGGGCTCGACGGCCAGATCAAGCCCGACGTGACCGCCCCCGGCGTGGACATCACCGCGGCCGCCGCCCCCGGCAGCGTCATCGACCAGGAGGTCGGCGAGAACCCGCCCGGCTACCTGACCATCTCCGGTACGTCGATGGCGACCCCGCACGTGGCGGGCGCCGCGGCGCTGCTCAAGCAGCAGCACCCGGACTGGACGTTCGCCGAGCTGAAGGGCGCGCTCACCGGATCGGCGAAGGGCGGTACGTACACGCCGTTCCAGCAGGGTTCGGGCCGTATCGCCGTCGACAGGGCGATCAAGCAGAGCGTGATCGCCGACCCGGTCTCGGTGGGCTTCGGCACCGCTCAGTGGCCGCACACCGACGACAAGCCGGTCACCAAACAGCTGACGTACCGCAACCTCGGCACCGAGGACGTCACGCTGAACCTGGCCGCGAGCGCCACCGACCCCAAGGGCCACGCGGCCCCGGCGGGCTTCTTCAAGCTCGCCGCGACCAAGGTGACGGTCCCGGCCGGCGGCAAGGCGTCCGTGGACCTGACGGTGAACACCAAGCTGGGCGGCACCCTGGACGGCGCGTACTCCGCGTATGTGACGGCGACGGGCGGCGGCCAGAGCGTGCGCACGGCCGCGGCCGTGCAGCGCGAGGTCGAGTCCTACGACGTCAAGCTCAAGGTCACCGGCCGCGACGGCGCCCCGGCGCCGTACTACAACGCGTCCCTGGCGGGCATCTCCGGCCTCGGCAAGGACACGTTCTACTCGCCCTACGACGCCTCCGGCACCGTCACCGCGCGGGTCCCCAAGGGCACCTACGTCCTCGACACCGGCGTCTTCGTGGACCCGGACGACGCCACCAAGGGCATCGACTGGCTGGCGCAGCCCAAGCTGAACGTCACCAGGAACATGACGCTCGACCTGGACGCGCGCACCGCGAAGCCGGTCGACATCACCGTGCCGGACGCGGCCGCCACGTCGATCTTCGCGTCACCGGGTTACGAGGTCTCGACCGGTGACTCCGGCTACACCTTCGGCTGGTTCCTGGACTCGTACACCAACTTCCGCTCACGCGGCCTTGGTTCGCAGATCACCGACGGTTCGCTGACCCAGCAGTGGGACGGCCACTGGACCAAGGGCACGGACGAGCAGTACGACGTCACCAACGGCTCCGTGGTCAAGCAGCTCGCCACCGGCTACACCAAGCACTGGAAGGCCGCGGAGCTGGCCACGGTGAAGGTCGGCCTCGGCGGCGCGGCGCGAGGCAAGACGGGCGCGATCAACGCGGTCGGCTGGCTGCCCTTCAGCAGCGGCGGCTCCTCCGTCGCCGTACCGCAGGCCCTGCCCGGCACCCGCACGCTGCATCTGTCCACCGTGAACGGCGTGCGGTGGGGCATGGACTTCGAGCAGTACGGCGCCACCGACGAGGACGGCTTCCCGGTCACCGAGGCGGCCTACACGATCGGCGCCGCGCAGTCCTTCAAGGGCGGCAAGAGCTACTCGAAGACCTTCAACACGGCTGTCTTCGGGCCCCACTTGAACGCCGACTTCGGCCTCTACCGCGACGGCAACAGCATCTACGGCGTGATCCCGCTGTACTCCGACGGCAAGACCCACGCGGGTTCCTCGACCTTCCTGTCGGTCGACACCACCCTGTACCGGGGCACCACCAAGGTGGGCTCCAACGACGACCCGCTGTTCGGCGACAAGACCTTCAAGGTCCCGGCGGGCGAGGCCGGCTACAAGCTCACCACCTCGGTCAGGCGCAGCGTCAAGGTCGCGGCGGCCTCCACCCGCATCGACGCGAGCTGGACGTTCCGCTCCAAGAAGACGTCCGGCGTGGCCAAGCTCCCCGCCTCCACGGCCCGCTTCGGCGCGACCACGGACCTGGGCAGCAGGGTCGAGGCCGGAAAGCCGGCCACCGTCCCGGTGACCGTCGAGGGCTCGGCCAAGGGCCACAACCTCAAGTCCCTCGCCGTGTACGTCTCCTACGACTACGGCCAGACCTGGAAGAAGCTCGACGTCGTCCACGGCAAGGTCAAGGTGAAGAACCCGGCCAAGGGCGAGGCCATCTCCTTCCACGCCAAGATCACCGACAAGAAGGGCAACAAGTCGACGATCTCGATCTACAACGCCTACTACGGCAAGTGAGCCGCCTCTAGGCGAGCGAGCCGACAGCGAACCGCCCGCCGGGGGTCCAGCCTCCGGCGGGCGGCCGCTCAGACCGACTGTCCCGCACGGGTCGCGTCCGCTCCCCAGCTCGCCAGCAGCCTCAGCGCCTCGGCCGACGCGGAGCCCGGCTCCGCGTGGTAGGTCGTCAGCGCCAGCCCGTCGTCGTCGGCCGGCCGGAACGACTCCCAGTGCAGCGTCAGCTCACCCACCAGCGGATGCCGCAGCCGCTTGACGCCGTAGCTCTTCTCCTTGACGTCGTGCGTCGCCCACAGCCGGCGGAAGTCCTCGCTCTTCACGGAGAGCTCGCCGACCAGCGCGGACAGCCGCGGGTCGTCCGGGTACTGGCCCGCGTCCATGCGCAGGAAGCTGACGATGTCGTACGCCTTCTGGTCCCACTCAAGGTAGAGATCGCGGTACTCCGGCTTCAGGAACACCAGCCGCGCCCAGTTGCGCTCCTGCGGCGGCAGCTCCGACCAGTCGCCGAAGACGGCCGCCGCCAGCTTGTTCCAGGCCAGCAGGTCCGAGCGCCGGCCGGTGATGTACGCCGGCACCGAGCCGTCCATCGTGTCGAGCAGCTGCCGCAGCGCGCCCCGCACCTGCTGGGTGCGCGCGGGCGTCCTCTTCTTGTGCTGCTTCGGCTTCGCCAGGTGCATGAGGTGGCTGTGCTCGGCGTCGGTCAGCCTGAGCGCGCGGGCGATGGCGTCGAGCACCTCCGCCGACACGTTCCGTCCGTTGCCCTGCTCCAGGCGTGTGTAGTACGCCACCGAGACGCCCGCCAGCTGGGCCAGCTCCTCGCGCCTGAGCCCCGGCACGCGCCGGTGCCGGCCGAAGTCCGGCAGCCCCACGTCCTCCGGCTTCAGCCGGGCACGCCGGGTGCGCAGGAACTCGCTGAGCTCGGCGCGCCGGTCCAGGGACCCGGAGGGCTCCTGTGGGGTTTCGGGCTGTCCGTCCATACGTCAAGGATGCACCGTGGTGCGCACACCATCCTGACCCCGCCAGTGGTAGGCACAGCGAACGTACGCAAAGCCGTGGGCTGGGTGGATCCCGCCGACCCGGGCAGTGTCGATGGCATGACCACCACTGTTGCCGCGTATGCCGCACCCGCCGCGAAGGCTCCCCTGGAGCGCACCACCATCGAGCGCCGGGCCGTCGGTGAGTCCGACGTCCTGATCGACATCAAGTTCGCCGGCATCTGCCACTCGGACATCCACCAGGCCCGCGAGGGCTGGGGCGAGGCGATCTTCCCGATGGTCCCGGGCCACGAGATCGCGGGCGTCGTCTCCGAGGTGGGTCCCGGTGTCACCAAGTTCGCCGTCGGCGACCGCGTGGGGGTCGGCTGCATGGTCGACTCCTGCCGCGAGTGCGAGAACTGCCTGGCCGGCCTGGAGCAGTACTGCCTCAAGGGCAATGTCGGCACGTACAACGCCCTCGACAAGAAGGGCGAGCCCACCTACGGCGGCTACTCGGAGAAGATCGTCGTCGACGAGGGCTTCGTCGTCCGCATCCCCGACAGCCTCTCCCTCGATGTCGCCGCGCCCCTGCTGTGCGCCGGCATCACCACCTACTCCCCGCTCAACCACTGGAACGCCGGCCCCGGCAAGAAGGTCGCGATCGTCGGCTTCGGCGGACTCGGCCACATGGGCGTGAAGATCGCGCACGCGCTGGGCGCCGAGGTCACGGTGCTCTCGCAGTCCCTGCGCAAGAAGGACGACGGCCTCCGGCTGGGCGCCGACCACTACTACGCGACCAGCGACGAGCAGACCTTCAAGGACCTGCGCGGCACCTTCGACCTGATCCTCTCCACGGTCTCCGCCCCGCTGGACCTGGACGCGTTCCTGTCCCTGCTCAAGACGGACGGCGCCTTCGTGAACGTCGGCGCCCCCGAGGAGCCCGTCAAGCTCAACCTGTTCTCGGTGATCGGCGGCCGCAAGACGCTGGCCGGCTCCGGGATCGGCGGCATCCGCGAGACCCAGGAGATGCTGGACTTCTGCGCCGAGCACGGCTTCGGCGCCGAGATCGAGCTGATCCGCGCGGACCAGATCAACGAGGCGTACGAGCGCGTCCTCTCCAGCGACGTCCGCTACCGGTTCGTGATCGACACCGCGACGATCTGACGCTCACAACCGATCGGGGGCCCCGGCACCGGCTGCCGGGGCTGACCCGCTCACGGCGCCGCCCCGTCAGCGTCCCGACCGGAGGGCCCCTACGCCGAGCAGGCCGTCGTACGTGGACATGACGAGCTCCAACCCCCGGCTGTCGGCGGCCGGTTCGCGCATCTGATTGGTGACGTACGCCACCACCGCGCGGGCCTCGGGCTCGATCATCACCAGTGAGCCGCCCCAGCCGTAGGTGGTGCCGAACAGGCCGTAGCCGAGGCCGTAGCGCACCGGCATGCCGAGGATCCGGTCGTCGCCGCTGAACTGCTCCTGCCAGGCGCGCTCGCACCCCTCCCGGGAGAGCAGCCGCACACCGCCCACCGTGCCCGCGCACGCCATCGCCGACTGCACCAGGGCGACCGACCGCGCGTTGCCGAAGCCGCTCGCCGCGGGGATCTGCGCGCGCCGCCAGGCCACGGTGTTGCCGTCGCGGACGCGGATCGCGGTCCCGTTGCCCGCCGCGCCGTCCGCCGCGGCCGCCCCCGCCGTGTAGTCCTCGTCCCGGCCGGGCGGCGGAACCGTCAGCGCCACCCGCCGGTCGTGCTCGGCGGCAAGCCCGATGTGGAAGTCCGCGCCCAGCGGCCCGGCCACCTCGGCGGCGAAGAACTCGCCCACGCTGCGACCGGTGATCCGCCGCACCACCTCGCCCACCAGGAACCCCTGGGTGAGCGAGTGGTATCCGGCCGCGCTGCCCGGCTCCCACTGCGGAGCCTGCGCGGCCAGCCGCGCCGTCGCGGCCTCCCAGTCGTAGAGCTCCTCGACCGGGCCCTCCCAGTCGGGCAGCCCGGCGGTGTGCGAGAGCAGATGCCGAACCAGCACCCCGTCCTTGCCCGCCGCGGCGAACCGCGGCCAGTACCGGGCCACCGGCGCGTCCGGGTCGAGGGCGCCGCGGTCGGCGAGGACGAGCGCGGTCAGGGCCGTCATCGTCTTGGTGACGGAGTAGACGTTGACGAGCGTGTCCCGTTCCCACGGCACCGTGCGCCCGGCGTCGGCGAAGCCGCCCCACACGTCCACGACGGGTTCACCGTCCACGAACACCGCCACCGAGCCGCCCACGTCCCCGCCGTCCAGCAACTCCGCCAGCGCGCGGGGCACCGCGACGAACAGGTCGTCGTACGAGCCCTGAATGTCTGCCATGGGTGGCATTAGCGGGCATCGGCCGGTGCGGAGCAACCGAATTCCGGCTGCGCGCGGGCGCCGACGATCGTCCGCAGCATGGTCGCGCCCGCGAGGACGGCGGCGAGATACAGCACCGCGGCCACGGCCGGATTCTCCGGCGGCCCGTCGGCCGAGTGCGCGAGCGCCACCGCGAGCGTCAACGGCAGCTTCCAGCCGCACCACGCGAACAGCGAGCCCGACCCGAGCCAGGCCGTCGCGAGCAGGACCGGGCGGGGCAGGGCGGCCGGGCGCGGCCGGGTCAGCAGCCGCACGGCCGCGGCCCCGGCGAGCGCCCAGAACGCGCCGACGCCGCACAGCAGACGCCCGTCGGTGTCCTGCGAGGCCGGGTGCGAGATCCCCAGAGTTCCGCCGGCGGCCCAGTACACCCAGACCAGACCGACGACGGCCGAGACGGCAACTGCCGCTTCGGTGGCCCGGGTCGAGCCGCCCGCGTCGCGCCCGGCGAAGGCCCGCGGCCAGCGGCGCCGCAGATACGCGGGCAGCGCGACGGCAAGACCCAGACCCATCCCCACGAAGCTGAACTGAACCAACGCCGCCTCCCAGCCGGGCATCGCGGGATCACCGCCCCCGCCGCCCCCGGAGCCGTCGCGCGCGGCGTCGAGCACCGTGCTGAGCACGGCGTACGGCAGGATCGAGACCAGGAACCCCGAGCCGATCCAGGCGCAGAACGCCACCAACCGCCCCGGTATCCGCATGCCCCAGGGCCGCACGAGCGCCAGCGCCAGGGCGATCCCGATCGCCGCCATGCCGACGGTCACCGTGTTGAGCAGCACCCACCCGGCCGTGCTGAAGCCCTTGCCGACCGGCAGCACACCGAGCAGCGCGCCGATCACCCAGGACACCTTGATCAACAAGTACGGCGTCAGGGCCAGCGCGGCGCCGTAGGCCGCGTACCGCCCGATCCGATCCCAGCGTTCCACCCGGACTGCCCTCCTTCGTGCGGGAGTTCAAGCCTCGGACCTGCCCTCGTGTTCGCACATCCACCGCGGGAGCCGTTCGCTTCCGCCGCTCGGCGGAGGCCCCCTCGTCCTGCGGGACGCTTTTTGTTCCCCGCCGCCTTCCCCGGGCTTCATGTGCCGGAGCGCCGGGAGACGGGGCGGCCGTTTGAGATGGTGGGCGCACAGGGCCACCGCACCTTGTCCCACCGGCCATCACCGCGAGCCGTGAGGAAGCCATGAATCACCGTGCTGTCAGCAGAGTTGCCCCAGGCACCGCCCGTATCAGCGCGACCGCCCGTACGCGCGCGACCGTCGGTGCCGCGGCCGTACTCGCCGCCGTCGTCGCCTCTCTCGCCCCGACCGCGGCGCAGGCCGCCCCCGTCAACTCCGCGGCCGACGCGCAGTGGTCGACCGAGACGCTCGCCCCCGGCGTTCAGGTGCGCACGGGCACCGTCCAACACCCCGGCGTCACGCACACCTGGACGGTCACCGTCCAGGCCCCGGCCACCAGCCGGCTGACGGGCGCCAGGACCTGGGCCGAGGCCGGCACCCGGAGCTGGGCCGGGACGACGGCGCAGAAGCTGCGCGACGCGGGCTTCGAGCCGCGCGTGGAGAGCGTGCGCTGGCCCGGCTACGCCGACACCCCGCACGGGGTGATGGGCTACCGGGTCCGGGTCGGCTCGTTCGCCGCCCAGGCCGACGCGCAGCCCACGTCGAAGGCGATCACCGCGGCCGGCTTCCACACCGCGGTCGCCTGGACCGGCTACGACATCCAGCAGCCCGCCGACCGCGAGAACATCCATGTCGCGGTGATCGACCCGCACCGGTTCAAGGGCACCGTCGAGGGCACCCACGACGGCAACGTCGCCCAGCGCGAGACCACGTCCTCGGTCGCCGCCAAGCTGCACTCCCTGGTCGCCGTCAACGGCGGCTTCTTCGTGACCTCGGACGCCGACGGCGTCCAGGGCACCATGTCCGCACTGGGCGCCTACCGGGGCCGCCTCGGCTCGATGGCGGTCGGCTCGCGGGCCGCGCTCGTCCTCGGCGACGGCGGCCGGCACGTCCGCGTGGCCGATCTGACCAGCACCGCCACCGCCCGCGCGGGCCGCTCCTCGTACGCGATCCAGGGCATCAACCGCGTCCCCTCGCTCGTCCGCGACTGCGGCCGTCCCGGCACCACGCCCAGCGAGCTGCCCTGGCAGGACGTCACCTGCCGGCTCACCGACGACCTGGTGCAGTTCACGCCCCTGTTCGGCGCCGCCCTGCCCACCGGAGCCGGTGTCCAGGCCGTACTGAACACCTCCGGCCGGGTCGTCTCGGTCGGTGCGCGCGGCGGACGGGTGCCCGCGGGCGGGCGCGTCCTGCAGGGCATCGGCACCGCCGCCGACTGGCTGACCGCCAACGCCCGCGTCGGCAGGCGCATCACCGTCGACGAGACCGTCCGCGACAGTGCGGGCCGGCGCGTCGCGCTCGACCACGACGACTCCATCGTGAGCGCCGCCCCCACCCTGGTGAAGAACGGCCGTATCGACATCGACGCGGCCGCCGAGGGCGTGGTCGACCCCCAGGACCTCTCCTTCGGCTACGCCTGGGCCAACACCCGCCAGCCGCGCACGATGGCGGGCATCGACCGGCGCGGCCGGCTGATCCTGGCCACCGTCGACGGCCGCCGGACCGGTGGCAGCGAGGGCTTCACCCTGTACGAGGCCGCCGACTTCATGCGATCGCTCGGTGTCGTGCAGGCCCTGAACCTGGACGGCGGCGGCTCCACCACGATCGCCCTGCGCGGCATCCTCGCCAACAACCCCTCGGACGCGGCGGGCGAGCGCCCGGTCGGCGACACCGTCCAGGTGATCCCGTCCGGCACCGGCTGAGCGGACTGCATCACCGGCCTGTCCCCCGTGCGAGCTACGCGCAGGTGTCCACCGAGCGGTGACGATCTGCGGCCGCCGAATCCATAGCGTTGCGGTCAGCCGCGGCGCTCCGGTCCGCGGATCTGGCGGAGGGGATTTCCATGAGGCTGGTCTGGCAACTCGTAGCCGTCGCGGCGGTCGCGTTCATCGGCGGTCAGGGGGCCGCCGCGGTCGAGGACAACGCGGCGCTCTCGCTGATCGTGGGCGCGCTGACCGCGGTGCTCTCGGTGTTCGTCTACCGGTGGGTGGTGCGGCGCACCGAGCACCGCCCGGTCGCGGAACTGGCCCGGGAGGGCGCCGGGTCCGCGATCGGCCGGGGCACGCTGCTCGGCATGGGACTGTTCGGGGCCATCATCGTGAACCTCGCCCTGCTCGGGGACTACGACATCCACGGCCTGGGCTCCGTCGGCGGCGCGGTGGGGCTGATCGGCTTCATGGCCGCCGCGGCCGTGACGGAGGAACTCCTGTTCCGCGGCGTCCTGTTGCGGATCGTGGAAGAACGCTTCGGCACCTGGATCGCGCTGACGTCGACCGGTGTGCTGTTCGGCCTGATGCATCTGTTCAACCCGGACGCCACCGTGTGGGGCGCCATCGCCATCGCCATCGAGGCCGGCGGCATGCTGGGCGCCGCGTACATCGCCACCCGCAGTCTGTGGCTGCCGATCGGCCTGCACTTCGGCTGGAACTTCGCCGAGTCGGGCATCTTCAGCACCGAGGTCTCCGGCAACGACACCAAGAAGGGGCTGCTGGACGCCACCGTGTCCGGCTCCAAGCTGCTCACCGGCGGCACCTTCGGCCCCGAGGCCAGCCTGTACGCGGTGGTGTTCGGGCTGCTGGCGACGATCGTGTTCCTGCGGCTGGCCCGGCGCCGCGGCCACCTGGTGCCCAGTCGCCGCAAGTCCAACCGGGTTGACGCGACCGCTACCCTTTCCCGGTGATCGCTCTTCGGAGGTTCCCGGACGTGTGGCGTCGGCTGGACGTCACGGTCCGGGACCTCCCGCTCGGCGTGCTGCTCTTCGCCGTGTCGTTCCTGCCGGCAATGCAGCGGCACGGCACCCAGCTCGGCGGGGTGCCGGACCGCTCGTTCGACGCGGGCGCGGCCTTGGCGGCCGCCCTCGAATGCCTTCCGCTCGCGCTGCGCCGGCGGTGGCCGTTCCTCAGCTTCGCCCTGGTGTCGCTCGGCTTCGCCGTCGACCAGCTGCGCGGCTACCACCTGGTCGAGGGCACGGCGCTGCTGTTCGGGCTGGTGAGCACGGGCCTGCATCTCCAACGGCGCCGCCGGACCTCCGCGTTGCTCTTCACCGCGGCGTACGTGGCGCTGGCCGTCGCCCTCTACCGGACCGGCACCGGCGAACCGGTCAGCGAGTTCGCGACGTTCTACCTGCTGCTGGCGTTCGGCTGGGGCACCGGGGCGTGGCTGCGGGCCGGGCGGGCCGCGGAGGCGGAGCGCCGCAGCCGCCTCGCCGAGGACACCCGCACCGCCGAACGCACCCGTATCGCCCGGGAGTTGCACGACGTGGTGACCCACCATGTGACGGCGATGGTGGTGCAGGCCGAGGCGGCGCGCTATCTGACCGCCGCGCCCGACCGCCTCGACCAGGCCCTGACCGCCGTGACGGACACCGGCCGCCGGGCCATCACCGATCTGCGGCACCTGCTCGACCTGCTCAACCCCGACCACGGCACCGGGCCGGGCCTCGGCGCCGGACCCGACGACGGCACCGTTTCCGGCCACGGGGCGAGAACACCGGCCGTCGGACGCCTCCTGACGCTCGTCGAGCAGACGCGCCGGGCCGGACAGCCCGTCGAGTTCGCCGAGGAGGGCACTCCGGCCGCCTCCACCGGCAGCGCCGACCTCGTGGCGTACCGGGTGGTTCAGGAGGCATTGACCAACGCCCTCAAGTACGCCCACGGCAGCCGTACTTCGGTCCAGGTGCAGCACGGCACGAAGGACATCACCGTGGAGGTCAGCACGGACGGCTCCGGCTCACGGATCGGTTCCCCGGGCGGCAGCGGGCGGGGCCTGGCCGGCCTGCGCGAACGGGTCGACGTCCTCGGCGGCGACTTCACCGCGAAGCCGAGCACGGGCGGAGGGTTCGTCGTGCGCGCGCGGATACCTGCGGGGAGCGGGACGTGACCGAAGCCGGGGGGCAGGCCGGGGCCGCACCGATCCGGGTTCTGGTCTGCGACGACCAGATCCTGGTCCGCACCGGGCTGGTCACGATCATCGACGCCCAGCCCGACCTGGAGGTCGCGGGCGAGTGCGGGGACGGGCAGAGCGCCGTCGACCTCGCCCGCCGGCTGCGGGCGGACGTCGTGGTGATGGACGTACGCATGCCCGTGCTCGACGGCATCGAGGCCACCCGCCTGCTGGCCGGCGCCGGTGTGCAGGACCCCGTCAAGGTCCTCGTCGTGACGACGTTCAACCTGGACGAGTACGTCTACGAGGCGCTGCGCGCGGGAGCCAGCGGCTTCCTGCTCAAGGACGCGCCCCCGGCCCAACTCCTGCACGGCATCCGCACCGTGGCGACGGGCGCGGCCCTGCTGGCCCCCGAGGTGACGCGCCAGCTCGTCGGCCGGTACGCCGCCCGGATCCGCCCCACCCGGGGCACCCCGAACGACATCCCGCTGACCCCCCGCGAGCTGGAGGTCCTGCGCCTGATCGCGGACGGCCTCTCCAACAGCGAGATCGCGGGGGCGCTCGTGATCAGCCAGGAGACGGTCAAGACGTTCGTCTCCCGCATCCTCACCAAACTCAGCCTCCGCGACCGGGTCCAGGCCGTCGTGTACGCCTACCGCAACGGCCTGGTGACCTGACGGGTATTCAGCTGTGCGCACCGTCGGCCAGGAAGGCGGTCAGGCTGTCGAGGAGCATGGTGCTGCCCTGCTCGGACATGTCGCGCTCCTCGGCGGTGTCGCAGCTCTGGTGGAGCACGATCCGCGTGTACTGCTCGTCCTGCTCGTCGAGTTCGACGGTCATGACCGCGGGCCCCTCCTTGCCGGGCACGTCCATGCCGACCACCAGCAGACGGTTCTCGTCGACCTGGAGGTAGGAGCCCGTCAGAGGGATCCGCCCGCCGTCGGGCGTGACCATGGTGGCCTTCCACGTCCCGCCGGGCCGTACGTCCATCTCGACCGAGCCGACGGCGGCGTAGGCCCACTGGGCGTACTGATCGGGGGTGGTCCATGCCCGCCACACCTGCGCCGCGGGGGCGTCGAGCGTGCGGGTCAGCCGGTAGGAGAAGCCCTCGGCCGGGGTGGTCTGTTCGTTGCTCATGATGTGTCTCCTCGTTCTCGTGCCGTGTCGGGACTGTCGAACGGGTAGACGGCGGCGGGCGCGAGAACTCATCGGCCCGCCGGACGGGACGCCCGCACGCATACGGATGCGCACACGGATGCGCGCACGGATGCGGGGCCACCGGTCAGGGCACACAACCCTTCGGGACCGGCAGGAGTCTAGAGATCGCAGAGCTGTCCCCTGGCAGACCCCGTGCGTCTGCCCACGCCCCGACAGAGGTCCCCCCATGCCCATGCCCCCGCACCCCCGCCGCGCCTCCCGCGTCGCTGTCGCCGCCCTCGGCGCCGCCGGTCTGATCGCGCTGGCCGCGGCCCCCGCCGCCTTCGCCGACGAGCCCGCACCTGAACTGGTCGTCGGAGGCGTCGCACCGGTCGACGGGCTGAAACCTGGGAGCACCTTCGACGTGTCGGCCACGGTGGCCAACAGGAGCACCGTGACCGCCAAGAAGGTGTGGATCTCCTACTCCATCACCCGGGGCCTCGACTTCGCGGAGATCCCCTCCAACTGCTGGGTGCAGCACATACGGTCCTACGACGAGATGCCGGAGCAGTGGACAGCGGTCTGCGGGTTCGACCAGGCGGTGGAGAAGGGCGCCGTCTACACGACCGACAGGCCGCTGCGCGTCACGGCACTGGACCGCGCGCTCTACGACCAACTGCGCCTGCGGGTCAACTTCGGCGAGCCCGGGCCCGACGACAACGGCACTCCGCCGGTGGCGGGCACCGCGGCGCCGGTGCGACTGGTCGAGGCGCAGGCCGGGGGCGCGGGGTCCGCGGAAGTCGTCACCGAGCCCGTCACCACCGTCAACACGGCCGACTACCAGGTGACCGGCGACGCGGTGCAGGGCAGCGTCGGTGACACGGTGACGATGAAGGCGACGTTCACCAACGCCGGACCCGCCTGGGTCATGACCAGGGAAGGGGACCGGTCCGTCAGCGTGAAGATCAAGCTTCCGGCCGGCACGTCGGTCGTCAAGCGCGGCAACTTCTGCAGGGCCATCGGCACGGGGTCGTACAGCTGCGGCATGCGATCGCTCTACGAGGGCGCCCACGAGACCTACACCTTCAAGCTGAAGATCGACAAGCGCGTGGCACACGCCAGGGGCTCGGTGACGCTGAGCACGGAACCCCGGCCGTTCGACCCCGACAAGGCCAACGACAAGGCGGCCCTCACCCTGGACGTCACGGGCGGGGGGTCGACGGGATCGACAGGTTCGACCGGCTCGACGGGCTCGACCGGGGGTGCGACCAGTGGCTCGGGCGGGTCGGACGGTGGTTCGACCGGGGGGTCGGCCGGTGGAGCGGCCGGTGGTTCGAGCGGCGGCTCGGCGGGTGGTCCGGTCGGCGGGTCGTCGTCGACGGGCGGAGGCGGGACTACGACGGACGGCGGTGGCCTGGCGGCGACCGGCTCCTCGGCGCTGCCCGTCGCGGGCGCGGCAGCCGCGGCGGTGGTCGCGGGCGCGGGCCTGTTCGTCGTGGTGCGCCGCCGCCGCGGCCGTACGGAATCGCCCGGACCCCTCGCGCGTTGAGCCTGGTGGGCATCGGATGCCGGTGGTGTGCGACCCGAACAGTCCGAGTGACCAGGCCGACAAGAATTGGAGGGGCCGCAAATGGCTGCGCAGACACAGAGGGCCGTGCTGGCGGGCGGGTGTTTCTGGGGAATGCAGGATCTGATCCGACGGCTCCCGGGCGTGACGGCGACCCGGGTGGGATACACCGGCGGTGACGTGCCGAACGCGACGTACCGCAACCACGGCACGCACGCGGAGGCCATCGAGATCCTCTACGACCCCGAGAAGACCGACTACCGCGCGCTCCTGGAGTTCTTCTTCCAGATCCACGACCCGAGCACCAGGAACCGCCAGGGCAACGACATCGGCCTCAGCTACCGCTCGGCGATCTACTACGTGGACGACGAGCAGAAGCGGATCGCCGAGGACACCATCGCGGACGTGGACGCCTCCGGCCTGTGGCCGGGCAAGGTCGTCACCGAGGTGGAGCCGGTCGGCCCCTTCTGGGAGGCCGAGCCCGAGCACCAGGACTACCTGGAGCGTTACCCGGACGGCTACACCTGCCACTTCCCGCGCCCGGGCTGGCGGCTGCCCGCCCGCGCCGAGGGCTGACCGAACGCATGACGGCCTGGCGCACAGCGGCTGCGCCGGGCCGGGAGCAGCGTCAGTGCGGCAGCGTGGCCGGGCTGCCGCCGTTCGCCTCGTAGCCCGCCACCGCCAGCGCGCGGTACACCGCGAACTCCGCCGCCGGGTCGGGGGACAGGGTCCAGGGCAGGGCCCCGACGTGGCCGTCGATGTGTATGAGCTGGTTCATGGCCTCGGACCAGCGCTCGGCCCGGACCAGGAAGAACACCAGCAGATGGCGCACGTGCGCCAGCATCGGGTCGTCCGGCCGGGCGGAGTGCACCGCGTGCAGCGCGCCGTGGATCGCCTTCGTCACGACCTCGCTCTGGTAGAACCCGCTGACCAGGTTCACCTCGGGAAGGTGCTCGAAGACGGCGAACAGGGGCATCGCCGCGAGCAGCGAGCCCTCAGGGGCCCGCGCGGCCGCAGCCTCCGCGAACGACATCGCCAGCTCCCTGGAGCCGTGCCACTTCTCGCACCAGTAGTGCAGGGCGGCCAGGTGCGCCCCCATGTGCGCCGGGGCGCGGTCCAGGATCTTCAGCCACAGCTGCTCGAACTCGGCCCGGGGATACGCGAGACCGCGCGCCACCGACAGCTCGACGATGTACGGGACCGGGTCACCGGGGGCGAGCAGGGCCGCGTCGCCACATGCCGACCTCGCCTCCTCCATGATGATCCGGAACTCGTCCGTGCCCGGCGTCGACGTCCGCCACGCCTGCTGCACCAGGAACTCGGCGTGCACGGCCGCGCCACCCGCGTCCTTGGGCTGCTCGGCGCGCCACACCCGCAGCCACTGCCCGCCCGGCGTCTCGCTGACCCCGCCGGGCCGCTGCTGCAGCTCCAGCGAGGCGGCGCCGGCGAAGGCCTGCACCCGCTGCCAGCGCACCTCGCCCTCGGCCTCCGTGCCCGCCAGCAGCTGCGACGCCGCGCGATAATCCTGCGTGCGCTGCACCAGGTCCAGGACGTCCAGCAGGTCCTGGTCGGGGCCGGGCATGCGGACGTCCAGCTCCTCCTCGCGCGCGAACCCGTAGTTCGCGGGGTCGGCGGCGTCCGGGTGCCCGGCCGGGACCTGCTCGATCATGCCCCGGCGGCGGCGCAGGAACGGGAGCAGCACGAAGCCGACCATGAGCGCCGCCATCACGACCCAGATGAATTCCATGCGACAAGCGTTCCAGACGCCACCGGCAATTGGCCAACCCGGTCGGCGAGCTGTGGAAAACCTCGGCGGCGACCTGTGGGCCGACCTGTGGACAACGGCGGGCGCCCGCGCCGTCCGACGCCCGCCGCCCGGGCGCATTACCCTCGGTGCCCATGAGCGACAGGCACATCAGTCAGCACTTCGAGACCCTCGCGATCCATGCGGGCAACACCGCCGATCCCCTGACCGGCGCGGTCGTCCCGCCGATCTACCAGGTCTCGACCTACAAGCAGGACGGCGTCGGCGGCCTGCGCGGGGGCTACGAGTACAGCCGTAGCGCCAACCCGACCAGGACCGCCCTGGAGGAGAATCTCGCAGCCCTCGAAGGCGGTCGCCGCGGACTCGCGTTCGCGTCCGGACTGGCGGCCGAGGACTGCCTGTTGCGTACCCTGCTCAGCCCCGGCGACCACGTGGTCATCCCGAACGACGCGTACGGCGGCACGTTCCGCCTGTTCGCGAAGGTCGTCGCCCGCTGGGGCGTGGAGTGGTCGGTCGCCGACACCAGCGACCCCTCCGCCGTGCGCGCCGCCCTCACCCCCAGGACCAAGGCCGTGTGGGTGGAGACCCCCTCCAACCCGCTGCTCGGCATCACCGACATCGCGGCGCTCGCCCAGGTCGCCCGGGACGCGGGCGCCCGGCTCGTCGTCGACAACACCTTCGCCACGCCGTACCTGCAGCAGCCGCTCGCGCTCGGCGCGGACGTCGTCGTGCACTCGCTGACGAAGTACATGGGCGGCCACTCCGACGTCGTCGGCGGTGCCCTGGTCGTCGCCGACGAGGCGCTCGGCGAGGAGCTGGCGTTCCACCAGAACGCGATGGGCGCGGTCGCCGGCCCCTTCGACTCGTGGCTGGTGCTGCGCGGCACGAAGACCCTGTCGGTGCGCATGGACCGGCACAGCGAGAACGCCACCAGGGTCGCCGACATGCTCACCCGGCACGCGCGCGTGACGAGCGTGCTGTATCCGGGCCTGCCCGAGCACCCCGGTCACGAGGTCGCCGCCAAGCAGATGCGGGCCTTCGGCGGCATGGTGTCGTTCCGGGTCGCGGGCGGCGAGGAGGCGGCCGTCGAGGTCTGCAACCGCGCCAAGGTGTTCACGCTCGGCGAGTCCCTGGGCGGCGTCGAGTCCCTGATCGAGCACCCGGGACGCATGACGCACGCGTCCGCGGCCGGCTCGGCGCTCGAGGTGCCCGCCGATCTCGTACGGCTCTCCGTGGGCATCGAGAACGTCGACGACCTCCTTCAGGACCTGCAGCAGGCGCTCGGCTAGCCGGCGCCGCACTCACCAGCCCGTGTACGGGGGAGTCGTCTGCGAGGGCGGCTCCACCCACGGGCGGGCCATCATGGCCCAGACGAAGAACGCCACGCACGCGGCGCACAGCACCAGCCACATCAGCCGGCGGACGAGCGTCCTGCGGCGCAGCCTGCGGGCGCCGCGGCGCAGCACGTCCCCGTACAGATCCGGCGGCACCTGCGGCGGCACCCGCTCCATGATCCGCCGCGCGGCCGCCTCACGCTCGGCCCGGTTCATGCCCGCCTCCCCGTCCGCGCCCGCCTCATGACGGCGCCACCTTCGCCTTCGCGACCGCCGGTGCGGGGCCGCGCGGCGGATGCAGCAGCGTCGCCGTGGCCCGGTCGCAGATCGTGCGGACGCGTTCGATCGGCAGACCGAGCAGCGCGGCCGTCTGCTCCTCGGCGACACCCTCGTAGAGCCTGAGGACCAGGATCAGGCGCTCCTGCGGCCCGAGCCGGGCCAGCGGGCTGTCGGGGTGCGCACGGGACCGGCCGAAGCCGCCGTACTGATGCCATGCCGCGCGTGAGAAGCGGGTGGCCAGGTACTGGCGGGTGCGGTCGTAGGGGTCCTCGCCGCGCAGCCGGTCCCAGGAGGCGTACGTGTGCGTGAGGGCGAGCGTCAGCAGGCGCCGCGCGCGCGGGTTGTGGTCCGGGGCCTCCGCGGTGAGCAGCGTGGCGGCGTGCAGCAGCCGCCCTGCCGCGCCCGCGACGAACGCCTCGAACTCCCGGGCCCGACGGGCGGCTTGGGACTCCTGCCGTTGTCGCACCGCGCCTCCCGCCCTGCCGGCGACCCAGCCGATACGGGCACCCGGCCGTGCACGGGATGACGAACCGTGTACGACAGGGACCCGATCTCATATGAGGCCAGCGGCACCCCGTCGGTCAAGAGCCGGGCGGCACGCGCGCGTACGAGTCGGCGAGGTACGCGCGCGGACGGCCCGCTAGGAGGCGTTCGGCTCGTCCGCGCCGGGCACGCCCGGCGCCGACATCCGGGAGGAGAGCGCGCCGTTGAAGCGTGTGAGGAGCGAGCAGAACACCTCACGCTCCTCGGGCTCCCAGTTCTGCGTCAGCTCGGCCATGAGCTGGCGCCGGGACGAGCGCACCTCCTCCAGCCGTGCGAGCCCGCGCGGGGACAGCTGAAGGACCACCGCGCGTCCGTCCTCGGGGTGCGAGGTGCGCTTGACGAGACCGGTGTCGACGAGCGGTGCCACCTGCCGGGTGACCGTGGAGGAGTCGATGCCCATGCTCGCCGCGAGGGCCTTCACGCCCATCGGGCCCTCCGTGTCGAGGCGGTTGAGCAGCAGGTATGCGGCGCGGTCCATGGAGTTGCGCACCTGCCCGACCCCTCCGAGCCGGGTCTGTTCGGCACGGCGGGCGAAGACCGCCACCTCGTGCTGCAGCGTGTCGAGAAGACCGGTGTCACCGACGGTCGTCATGTCCATCGACATTTCAGGTGTTGTGGGCATGGCCGGAGGCTCACTTCATGAAGGGGCTGCTGGAATGGGGGACAGAGTACGCGGCCGGGGGGCGGGTCGTACCGGCGCTGCGCAAACCAGTCTCGGAGGTTGGTCACAGTGATGCCGTGCGGCTGTGAACTGCGATGCTTGTGTCATGAGCTACAGCACGGCTGACTCGTTGCCGCCCGTGACCCTCGACGACGTGCGGGGCGCCCAGAAGATGCTCTCGGGCGTGGCGCGGGTGACCTCGATGGAGGGCAGCAGGCATCTGTCCCGGCTGGTGGGCGCGCCGGTGCACTTCAAGTGCGAGAACCTGCAGCGGACGGGATCGTTCAAGCTGCGCGGCGCCTATGTGCGGATCGCCGGGCTGCTGCCCGAGGAGCGGGCCGCCGGTGTCGTGGCGGCGAGCGCGGGCAACCACGCGCAGGGTGTCGCCCTCGCGTCCTCGCTGCTCGGTGTGCGGGCGACGGTGTTCATGCCGATGGGCGCACCGCTGCCGAAGATCAGCGCCACCCGCGAGTACGGCGCCGACGTGCGGCTGCACGGGCAGGTGGTCGACGAGACGCTGGCCGCGGCCCAGGAGTACGCGGCCGAGACCGGTGCGGTGTTCATCCACCCCTTCGACCATCCCGACGTCATCGCGGGCCAGGGCACGGTCGGGCTGGAGATCCTGGAGCAGTGCCCGGAGGTGCGCACGATCGTCGTCGGCGTGGGCGGGGGAGGCCTCGCGGCCGGTATCGCGGTCGCGGTGAAGGCGCTCCGGCCGGACGTGCGGATCGTGGGCGTGCAGGCGGAGGGCTCCGCGGCGTATCCGCCCTCGATCGCGGCCGGGCGCCCGGTGTCGATCGAGAACCCGGCGACCATGGCCGACGGCATCAAGGTCGGCCGTCCCGGCGACGTGCCGTTCGGCATCATCCGCGAACTGCTGGACGAGGTGCGCACGGTCTCCGAGGACGAGCTGTCCGCCGCGCTGCTGCTGTGCCTGGAGCGGGCCAAGCTCGTGGTCGAACCGGCCGGCGCGAGCCCGGTGGCGGCGCTGCAGAGCGAGCCGGGGGCCTTCGAGGGCCCGGTGGTTGCGGTGCTGTCCGGCGGCAACGTCGACCCGCTGCTGATGCAGCGCGTGCTGCGCCACGGCATGGCGGCGCAGGGCCGCTACCTGGCCGTACGGCTGCGGCTGACGGACCGGCCGGGGGCCCTGGCCACACTTCTCGGGGTGTTGTCAGTGCTGGACGCTAACGTCCTCGATGTGAGTCACGTACGGACCGATCCACGGCTCGGGCTCACGGAGGCAGAGGTCGAGCTGCACCTGGAGACGAAGGGGCCGGAGCACTGTGCCGAGGTCGGCCGTGCCCTGCGCGAGGCAGGCCACACGGTCGTCGACTGAGGCGCTGGGCGCCCGGAAAAATAAGCGGAACGCCCAGTTCAGGGGCTCTTTGTCACTCGACCGAGTAAATCCGTTGTGAGACGCGATACATCGCGTTATGGTGTGTCTCGCGGTCGCCTGTCACGCCACCCGTCAGGCGGAGCGAAACGTACAAATCTAGGCTTTTCGAAGAATCCCCGACGACGTGGAGACTCACATGCCAGGCGCCATCTATGCCGAAGGCCTGGTCAAGACCTTCGGAGACGTAAGGGCTCTGGACGGCGTCGACCTCGATGTCCCCGAGGGCACCGTGCTGGGCCTGCTCGGGCCGAACGGCGCGGGCAAGACGACCGCGGTCCGCTGTCTGACCACGCTGCTGCGGCCCGACAGCGGCAAGGCGGTCGTGGCCGGCCTCGACGTCCTCAAGCAACCCAACGAGGTGCGGCGTTCCATCGGCCTGTCCGGCCAGTTCGCGGCGGTCGACGAATACCTGACCGGCCGCGAGAACCTCCAGATGGTCGGCCAGCTCTACCAGATGAGGGCGAAGGCCGCGAAGGCCAGGGCCGTGGAGCTGCTGGAGCAGTTCGACCTCGCGGACGCCGCCGACCGTACCGCGAAGACCTACTCCGGAGGCATGCGCCGCCGGCTCGACCTGGCGGCCGCCCTGGTCGTCTCGCCGCCCGTGATGTTCATGGACGAGCCGACCACCGGCCTCGACCCGCGCAACCGCCAGCTGCTGTGGGACGTCATCAAGCGGCTCGTCTCCGGTGGTACGACCCTGCTGCTGACCACGCAGTATCTGGAGGAGGCCGACCACCTCGCGCACGACATCGTGGTCGTCGACCACGGCCATGTCATCGCCCGCGGCACCTCCGACGAGCTCAAGGCCCGCACCGGCGGCGAGCGCGTCGAGGTCGTGGTGCACGAGCGCGAGCACATCACCACCGCCGGCGAGGTCCTGGCCGGCTTCGGCAAGGGGGAGCTCACCGTCGAGGAGCACACCCGCAAGCTCACCGTGCCCGTCACCGGCGGCGCCAAGCTGCTGGCCGAGGTCATCCGCGAGCTGGACGTCCGCGGCATCGAGATAGACGACATCGGGCTGCGCCGCCCGACCCTCGACGACGTCTTCCTGTCCCTGACCGGCCATGTGGCCGAGGTCAAGGAAGAGGAGAACGGCGCATCCGAGAAGGCGGCCGCCAAGGACCGCCGGCACAAGAAGGAGGCAGCCAAGTGAGCGCCGTCACGGACGCCGTCCGCGTCGCACCGAGCGGAAACCCCCTCGGCCAGTCCTTCCGCGACTCGATGGTCGTCGCGAAGCGCAACCTCATCCGGATGTCCCGCATCCCGGAAATGATCATCTACGGCCTGATCCAGCCGATCATGTTCGTGGTGCTCTTCACCTACGTCTTCGGCGGTTCCATGCAGATCGGCGGCAGCACCAGCGCCACCGACTACAAGAACTTCCTGATGGCGGGCATCTTCGCGCAGACCGTCACCTTCGCCACCGCCAGCTCCGGCGCGGGTATCGCGGACGACATGCACAAGGGCCTCATCGACCGGTTCCGCTCGCTGCCCATGGCACGCGGCGCGGTGCTCACCGGGCGCACGCTCGCCGACCTGGTGCAGACGGCCCTGACCCTGGTCGTCCTCGCCGTGGTCGCCGTGCTGGTCGGCTGGCGCGTCGGGTCGAACGGCGACACCAATGCCGCGAAGGTCGTGGCGTCGTTCGGTCTGCTGCTCCTGCTCGGCTACGCGTTCACCTGGATCGGCGCCCTGATCGGCATGTCGGTCCGTACGCCCGAGGCGGCCACCTCCAGCGGACTGATCTGGCTCTTCCCGGTGACGTTCATCTCGAACGCCTTCGTGGACACCAGCCACATGACCCCGTGGCTGCGTCACATAGCCGAGTGGAACCCCTTCAGCGCCACCGTGCAGGCCGCCCGGGTGCTCTTCGCCAACCCCGGCCAGTCGCAGTCGGAGGCCTGGCCGATGCAGCACCCGGTGTGGGCCTCGCTGATCTACTCGGCCCTGATCATCGTCGTCTTCAGGACGCTGGCGGTGCGCAAGTACCGCTCGGCGACGGCATGACCCGATGACCCGTGACGACGCCGCCCCCGACGTCAGCGGACGCCGGGGGCGGGTCGAGGGCGCGCGGGCCGGGAGTCCGGCCGGGCGGCAGGGTCAGCCGTTGTAGGGCTCGGCCTTGAGAATCTTCACGGAGGCCTTCTTGCCGTTCGGCAGCTCGTACTCCGCGTCCTCGCCGACCTTGTGGCCGGTCACGCCGGAGCCCAGCGGGGACTGCGGCGAGTAGGTCTCGATGTCCGTGCTCGCGTATTCACGCGAGGCGAGCAGGAAGGTCAGGGTGTCGTCCTCGTCGCCGTCGAAGGCGATGGTGACGACCATGCCGGGCGCCACGGCGCCGTCCGCGGACGCGGGGGCCTCGCCGACCTTGGCGTTCTCCAGGAGCTGGGTCAGCTGGCGCACACGGAGCTCCTGCTTGCCCTGCTCCTCCTTGGCCGCGTGGTACCCGCCGTTCTCGCGCAGGTCCCCCTCCTCGCGCGCGGCGGCGATCTTGCTGGCGATCTCCGTGCGCGCAGGACCAGACAGGTACTCCAGCTCGGCCTTGAGCTGGTTGTACGCCTCCTGGGTGAGCCAGGTGACGTTCTCGCTGGTCTGGGTCACAGGTGCTCCTCGTAGGTACTGGGAATACAAAGCATCGCCCTACCCAGAAGGATGTTCCTTCACGGATGGGCGAAACCACGAGCCTAACAATTGTGCGGCTGAAGGGGGAGGACATAAGCCATCAGAATTACATCACCGCAGGTCAGGCCCGATGTATTGCGACCGGGGCGGCGGGTGTCAGTCGGCGTGGCAGCCGAGCAGCTCCGCCGTGGTGCCCTTGGACGTCGTACGGAGCGTGACGACCTTGTCGATGCGGGTGGCATGCGTGTCGAAGTGGAAGTCGGCCCGGCCCACCTCGGCGCCGTCCTTCGACTGGGAGCGCAGAGTGCAGTAGCCGGTGGCGTCGGCGTCCTTGTGGACCTCCAGATGCACCTGCACCGAGTTCTGCCGAGTGTCGAACGTGATCACTTCGGCGCTGATCTTGTTCTGGCCGATGTAGTGGTAGGCGAAGTAGCCGACCAGGGCGAGCAGCAGCGCCGCGAGGACGGCGCCGGCGATTTTCAGCTTGTGGTCGGCACGCTCGTCCGGCGAGCGGCCGTAGCGACCCTCGGGCACCTGTGTGCTCGCCGTGCTCATGATCGTCCCCTCGGAAACCGGGTCCCGGAATTTTTCGCCCCCCGGTTCGGTCACTATAGAAGCCGCCGATCGCCCCCGAAGACACCGGGGCGCCGACTTACGAGGATTGAGTCTTGACTGACCAGCTGCGACTGATGGCCGTCCACGCCCACCCCGACGACGAGTCGAGCAAGGGCGCGGCCACCATGGCGAAGTACGTGTCCGAGGGGGTGGACGTGCTGGTCGTGACCTGCACAGGCGGGGAGCGCGGTTCCATCCTCAATCCGAAGCTGCAGGGCGACAAGTACATCGAGGAGCACATCCACGAGGTACGCAAGAAGGAGATGGACGAGGCCCGCGAGATCCTCGGGGTCAGGCAGGAGTGGCTCGGCTTCGTCGACTCGGGGCTCCCCGAGGGCGACCCGCTGCCCCCGCTGCCCGGGGGCTGCTTCGCGCTGGAGGACGTCGACAAGGCGGCCGGCGAGCTGGTGAAGCAGATCCGCACGTTCCGTCCCCAGGTGATCACCACCTACGACGAGAATGGCGGTTACCCGCACCCCGACCACATCATGACCCACAAGATCTCGATGGTGGCCTTCGAGGGCGCGGCGGACGCCGAGAAGTACCCGGAGGCCGAGTTCGGCCCCGCCTACCAGCCGCAGAAGCTCTACTACAACCAGGGCTTCAACCGGCAGCGCACCGAGGCGCTGCACCACGCGCTGCTCGACCGGGGCCTGGAGTCGCCGTACGAGGACTGGCTCAAGCGCTGGAGCGAGTCGGAGCGGGTCGAGCGCACGCTGACCACGCACATTCCGTGCGCCGAGTTCTTCGAGATCCGCGACAAGGCGCTGATCGCGCACGCCACGCAGATCGACCCCGACGGCGGCTGGTTCAGGGTGCCGATGGAGATCCAGAAGGAGGTCTGGCCGACGGAGGAGTACGAGCTGGCGAAGTCGCTCGTGGACACCTCCCTACCCGAGGACGACCTCTTCGCGGGCATCCGCGACAATGCCTGACATGAGTGCAAGCGTGAGCCTGGCAATGACGCACCTCGTCCCCCTCGCGGAGGTGGACGAGAACAAGGTCACCCCCGGCGTCCTCGGCTTCATCGTCTTCGCGGCGATGGCCCTGGCGGTGTGGGCACTGATGAAGTCCATGAACCGGCACATGGGCAAGGTCAAGTTCAAGGAGGCGCCCGAGCAGGACGCCGCCTCGGCGAAGAGTTCCGCCGACTCCGGGACCGGCCAGGGCTGACGGCCGCAGGCACGGGGGTGGCCGCCGGTCAGTGACCGGCCGGTACCGCCACCCCCATCACCTCGCGCGCATGGCGGCTCGGCACCATGCCGAGGCGCCAGCCCTGCCAGCCGTCGTCCAGGTTCACCCCGCGTTCCAACAGCAGCTGGTAGGCCTCCACGAAGTCGTCGAGCTTCTCGTCCCGCAGGGCGTGCGCGCTACGGGAGAGCTGGCTCAGCTCCTCCTGGGCGACTGCCGTGCCGATCTCCACGCCGCCGGGAGCCGCGTACGGCAGCAGCGTGCAGCGCAGGAAGCGGGCCCAGTCCTCGCCGCGCCGGTCACCGTACGAGGTGAACAGGCCCACCGCCTCGTCGCACAGCGCCAGCCCCTGCTGGGTGCGGGCGTTGCCCGCGTCCACCACCGCCAGCTCCAGACACGTCCAGGCCTCGCCGTGGGCCACACCGATGCGCTGGAAGTCGGCCCGCGCGTCGACCAGCAGCTGACGGGCGAAGCCGGAGTTCCTCAGCGAGCCCGTCTGAGCCGCGCGCTGGTCGCGGGTGACCCGGGCCGAGTGATGGCGGGCGCAGGCCAGGCCGTAGACGTCGCGCATCCGGGAGAACATCGTGCGCGAGCGCTCCAGCTCGCGGACCGCCTGGTCGAGGTCGCCCGTCTCCTCCAGGGCCTGCCCCAGGTAGTAGCCGGTCCACGCCTCGCCGCGCGCGTCCTCGTTGTCGCGGTGTCTGGACGCCGCCCGGCGCAGCCCGTCGACCGCCTGCGCGGCGTCGCCGGCCACGAGCCGGGCGCGGGCCAGCTGGGTCAGGGCCCAGGCCTCGCCGCGGGCGTCCCGGGTGCGGCCGTAGCGGTCGAGGGCCGCACCGAGCTCCGCCTCCGCGCGCGGCACGTCGCCCATCCGCAGCGCCAGCTGGCCGAGCTGGAAGTGCGCCCAGGCCTCGCCGTGCACGGACTCGCCCTCGCGATGCAGCACCAGCGACTCGGCGAGCAGATGCAGCGCCTCCGGGACATGACCGCGGTCCCGTTCGACCGCGGCCAGGGCGTGCATGGTCCAGGCGCGGTCCGTCGCAAGCTCCGGGGCCGCCTGCAGGTCCAGCGCCTCCCGCAGCTTGCTCGCCGCCTCGGTGAGGTTGCCCTGATGGTGCAGGGTGATGCCGAGGGAGCACAGGGCGCGGGCGGCACCGGCGTCGTGGTGGGCGTCCATGTACAGGTCGACCACCGAGGCCAGTGTCGTACGGGCCTTGTCCAGCTCGCCGAGCTGCCGGGCCGCGATGCCGGTGCGCCACTGCACCGAGCGGACCAGCAGGCCCTGGTCGACGGCCTGGGCCAGTTCGCTGATCTCGCCCAGGCGGTACAGGTCGCCACGCAGCAGGCAGTAGTCGCACAGCGCGCCCAGCAGATTCAGCACGGCCGCCTGGTTGACGCCCTCCGCCTGGCGCAGCGTCGAGGTGATGAAGCTCGACTCGTCGTCCAGCCAGCGCAGCGCCTCGTCCAGGGAGGTGAAGCCGTGCGGGCTGAAGCGGTCCGAGCGGGTGGACATGTTGCCGTCGACCAGGCGCAGCACCGAGTCGGCCAGGTCGGCGTAGTTCACGATCAGCCGCTCCTGTGCCGCCGAGCGCTCGGCCGGTTCCTCCTCGTCGAGGAGGCGGGCCTGGGCGAAGGCGCGCACCAGGTCGTGCAGGCGGTAGCGGCTGCCCCGTACGTGGTCGATCAGACCCGCGCGGGAGAGGGCGTCCAGGTGCCGGGTGGCCTCCGCCTCGTCCGTCGCCAGCAGTGCGGCCGCCGCGGCGGCGCCGAGGGAGGCGCGGCCCGCGAGCGCCAGCCGGCGCAGCAGCCGCCGCGCGGTCTCCGACTGGTCGGTGTAGCGCAGCCACAGCACGCGCTCGATCGGCTCCACGGGGCCGTACGCCCCGAGATCCGTGGCCAGTTGACGCGGCGAGCGCGGGCCCAGGGACGAGCCGGCAATGCTCAGCGCGAGCGGCAGCCCGCCGCACAACTCCCGTACCCGGTCGGCCGATTCGGCGTCGTAGGGTCCGGAGCTGTCCTCGGCCGCCGCACCCAGCAGCTCCTCCGCGCCCGCCGAGTCCAGTGGCCCGACCGGCAGTTCGTGGACGTGGGCCTGGAGGTCGGCGGGCAGCGGGAGGGGCTCGCGGGCGGTGACCAGGACGAGACTGTCGGAGCGCTCGGGCACGAGCGTACGGATCTGTTCGGGGTCCGAGGCGTCGTCCAGGACGACCGTCACCGGAAGGCCCGTCAGATGCTGGTGGTACAGCTCGCCCAGCCGTTTGACCTGCTGGTCGGGGGAGGAGCGCTCACGGAACAGCAACTGCTCGCGGGGCGCGCCGAGCCGGTTGAGCAGATGCAGCAGGGCGTCGCGGGTGGACAGCGGCGGCTCCTCCGGGCTGCCGCCGCGCAGGTCCACGACGCAGGCGCCGCGGAAGTAGTCCTTCAGCTCGTGGGTGGCGCGCATGGCCAGGGTCGAGCGCCCGCTGCCGGGCGGCCCGTGCAGGACGACGACCGTCGGGCGGGTCTCCGTGCTCGCGCGGGCCGCCTGCACCCACTGTCTGATCCGCGCCATCTCCTGCCGCCGCCCGGCGAACACGCTTGCCGGTTCGGGGAGTTGGCCGAACGACTGGGCCAGTACGTTGCGCCCGCGGGCCGCCGCGCTCTTGTCCGTGCCGCGCAGCTGCGGTCCCGTCTTCTTCGGGCCGGTGGATGCGGCGAGCACCCGCTGCTGGTCGAGGAAGGGGCGGATGCCACGCACCTCCAGGGCTGTCAGCCACTGCAGCCGCAGCTGTTCCGGGCCGCCCGGCTGGCTCGCGGCGCCCGCCCGGTGGTGCGCAGCGGGCACGTGCGAGCCGGCCACCTTGACCACGGTCGCCGCCGCGCCCACGACGCCCACCGTCACGCCCGCGCCCAGTGCCGTGCCCGAGTCGGTGCCCAGCGCCAGGTCGGCCACCGCGGCCGTGACCGCGGCAACGGCTGCCACCAGCAGGGGAGTTCCGGAGCCCTCCTTCGCATACCGCTGGGCGAAGGTGAGCCGGCCGGCCTCCGCCTCGTCGAGGGCCTGGGTGTAGGCCTCGTACTCCTCGGCGGCCGTCTGCGCCATCGCGTCCAGCGCGCCGCGCGAGCGGGACAGCAGCACCGTCCCGTCGGTGCGTCCGCCGGAGCGGCGTACCTCTTCCTCCACGGCCCGTGCCAACAGCCGTTCGGCGTCCGCCCGATGGCTGTCCCGCATGTCACGTCCCCCTCCGGCGGCAACTCGTACGGCTACGAGTGTCCTTCGAGTCGCGCCCGAGCGCGAGAGGGCGACGATCAACGGCGCCTGCAGCGTGCTCCGTTCACGATGCGGTTCGAGCTGCCGCGGCCGTATGTGCGTCCGCGGCGGGCTTGAGCACCTCCCTGCACCAGATGCGGAAGTCCGTCGCCGTCGGTTCGGCGCTCGCCCAGTCCGCGTCGTAGATGCCGTGGTCCTGCGCGGCGAACGCGTCGGTCACGTCCTTGACCGCCTGTTCGGCGGCTCCTTGGGAGCGCAGCAGCGACGCGTAGTCGTCGAGGGCCATACGGCGGTAGGCGACCGGATGCCCGAGTTCCTGGCTCATCACCTCGGCCATCCCGTCCGGGGTCAGCCGGTCGGGGCCGAACACGGGAAGGTTCTCCTGCCCGGTCCAGGACAGGTCGGTGAGCAGGCCGGCGGCGACGGCGGCTATGTCCCGGGTCGCGATCGTCGCGAGCGGCTGGTCGCCCGCGCAGGTCAGGTAGAAGGCGTTCTGGCCCTGTACGGCGTCGAGTTGGCGCAGGACGTTCTCCATGTAGAAGGGCATGGACAGCGCCCGGTACGCCGCACCGGACGTGGCGAGTTCGGCGTCCATCGCGAAGGCCGCCGACAGGACGCCGGCCGGGGTCGGCCAGCCGTGCCCGGCGCTGGACACCCCGACGACATGACCGACCCCGTGCCGGGCGACGGCGGCGGCGGCCTCGCGGGCGAAGTGGACGTAGTGGGCCTCGGCGCTCGGCGCCCGGGGGTTCGGCGGGACCAGCCAGAACAGGGCGTCGGCGCCGGGGAGGGCCTTGTCCAGCACGGCCGGATCGTCGTGGGTCCCGCTGACGACCTCGACCTGCTCACGGACCCGGTCGTCCAGCCGCGAGGCGTCCCGGACGATCACCCGGACTTCCTCGCCCCCGTCGAGCAGCCGGCGGACCAGCCGACTCCCGATCTGCCCTGTCGGTGTCGTGACGACGATCATTGCGGCCTCCATAAGGTGAACCCGAACCATAAGATGAACCTGAACTCCGGTTCCTAATGTAAGGCGGCCGCCACACGGCGGTCAACTAAAGTGGAGCGACCATGAGCGCTCACGAACGCCCCCTGCGCGCCGACGCCCGGCGCAACCGCGAGTTGGTCCTCGACGCCGCCGGCGAACTGTTCGCCCAGCGAGGCGACGCCGTGCAGATGGACGAGATCGCCGAGCGCGCCGGCCTCGGCGTCGGCACCCTCTACCGGCACTTCGCCGACAAGCAGGCGCTGCTCGCGGCGATCATCGGCCGCCGGTTCGAGGCGATGACCGCGCTCGCCCGCGCCGCCGACGAGACCGAGGACCCCTGGACGGCGTTCGAGACCCTGCTCCACGGCTATCTGGAGGCCGCACAGGCCGACGCCGCGTTCCGCTTCGCGCTCCTCGGCCCCGAAGAGCCCCGCTGGAGCGACATCGCCGCCGAGAAGACGGACTTCGCGGAGATAACCGAACGCGTCGTGCGCCGCGCCGCCGACGCCGGACGCCTGCGCGCGGACTTCTGCGCCCAGGACTTCACGCTCATCACCCGCGGCGCGATGGCGAACATGACCGGCACCGGTGACTGGCGCAGATACGTCGCGCTCCTCCTCGACGGCATCCGCGAGCGCCCCGGCACCTGAAGGCGCCTGGCGGCGCCGGTGCCGCCACCCCCTACCCCGGTATCACCGCCAGTTGGCTCCCCGGTGTGACGCCCCGCCGCCCGCCGCCTCCCTACGCTTGGTGTTCATGACCTCAGTGGAGGAGAGACGCCCGCGCGCGCTGTTCGCGGGGGCGTCACGCCGGTGGGTACGGCTGCTGCCGTGGGGCGTGGCGTTCGTACTGTGCGTCGCCCTGCTGCCCACCACCATCATCGTCCTCACCGCCGACTACGGCCTGAACGGCGGCGTCGCGAGCGCGCTGGCCGTCGCGCAGGCCGCTCCACTGCTGCTCGCCGTCGTACGCCCGCTGCAGGCCTGGTACGTGGTCTTCGCCGCCGACCTGGCCGGGGCGCTCGCCCTGCTCACCGTCGACTTCCCGGACCGGCTGCTGTGGCCGTTCCCGCCCATGGAGATCGTCGGCTACGTCGGCCTCTGCCTGGCCCTCGGCCTGCGCGAACGGCGCCGTACGCTGCTGCTGGTGTGGCTCGCCACGGCGGCCGCGAACGTGACCCTGGGGTTCTTCGCGCCCCACGGCTCCGGCGCCAGGGAACTGCTGCTCACCATCCTCGGGGGCGCCACCCTCCTCCTGGCCGGCGCGCTGCGCGAGCGGTCCGAGGTGCAGCGCAGGCTGGCCGAGCAGGAGACGATCAGCGAGGCCGAGCGCGGCCGGCGGACGCTGCTGGAGGAGCGCGCCCGCATCGCCCGCGAACTGCACGACGTGGTGGCGCACCACATGTCCGTCATCACCGTGCAGGCGGACACCGCGGAGTACCGGCTCGACCGGCTGCCGCAGGACGTACGCGAGGAGTTCACCACCATCGCGGCCACCGCGCGCGAGTCGCTCGGCGAGATGCGGCGCCTCCTCGGCGTCCTGCGCAACGAGGACGCGCACGGCGAACTCGTGCCCCAGCCGGGCCTGGCGCAGATCGGGCAGCTGGTGGAGGCGACGTCGAGGACCGGCGGGCCGGTCGAGTTCACCCCCTGCGAGGCCGAGGTGCCCGAGGCGGTGGGCCTGTCCGCGTACCGGATCGTCCAGGAAGCCCTCGCCAACGTCGTGCGGCACGCACCGGGAGCCGCGACGCACGTGTCGCTGTCGGTGTCGCGGTCCGACGAGGACCGGGGCGGGGAACGGGACGAGGACCGGGGCGGGGAGCGGCTCACCGTCCTCGTCGTCAACGAACCGCCGCCCCAACCGCCCGCCGCGCCGCTGGAGGCGTCCGGCACCGGGCACGGCCTGGTCGGCATGCGCGAACGGGTGCGGCTCGTCGGCGGCACCCTCGACGCGGGCCCGCTGCCGGCCGGCGGCTTCCGGGTCGCCGCCCAACTGCCCCTGACAGAAAAGGACTTCACGTGACGACACGCGTCATCATCGTCGACGACCAGGCCATGGTGCGGGCCGGTTTCGCCGCGCTGCTGGCCGCCCAGAGCGACATCGACGTGGTGGGCGAGGCCCCGGACGGCGCGCAGGGCGTCGAGTTGAGCAGGCGTACGCACCCCGACGTCGTACTGATGGACGTACGCATGCCCGAGATGGACGGCCTGGAGGCCGCGCGCAGGCTGCTCGCGCCGCCGCCGGGGGTGACCCACCGGCCGCGGGTGCTGATGCTGACCACGTTCGACGTCGACGACTACGTCTACGAGGCGCTGCGCGCGGGCGCGAGCGGGTTCCTGCTGAAGGACGCGCCGCCGGCCGACCTCATCGCGGCGGTACGCGTCGTGGCCGCGGGCGACGCGCTGCTCGCCCCCTCCGTGACACGCCGCCTGATCGCGGACTTCGCCACGCAGCGCCCCGCGTCCCGGGGCAAGCCCGCGCAACGGCTCAAGGGCCTGACGGAACGCGAGACCGAGGTCCTCACCCTGGTCGCCCGCGGCCGGTCGAACGGGGAGATCGCCCAGACCCTCGTACTGGCCGAGCAGACGGTGAAGACGCACGTGAGCCGCGTCCTGACCAAGCTCGACCTGCGCGACCGCGCCCAGGCGGTGGTCTTCGCGTACGAGTCGGGGCTGGTGGCTCCGGGGGAGTAGGAGTCCGTTCTCGTCGCGGACTCCTCCACCCCCTACCGCAGTACCACCCCCGACTTGGCTCCCGGGTATGACGCCCCGCGCGCGGCCGTCCCCGCACTCTTCGACCCGTCACAGCAGTGCGCGATCGAGGGAGACGGGACATGAGGCTACGCAGGGGCAAGCGGGGGCAGGCGGACGGTCGGTCGGGGGTGGACGCCCGGTCCGAGGCGCCGGCCGCCACGCCCGGTCTCGCCGTCGAACTGCGCGGCGTGCGGCGGCAGTACGGCCGTGGGGCGAACGCCGTGCACGCTCTCGCGGGGATCGACCTGGGCCTGCCGCACGGCACGTTCACCGCGGTCATGGGCCCCTCCGGATCGGGCAAGTCGACGTTCCTGCAGTGCGCCGCCGGGCTGGACCGGCCGTCGTCGGGCTCCGTGCGGCTCGGCGGTACGGAGATCACCGGCATGAGCGAGAACGAGCTCACCGAACTGCGCCGCAGCCGCCTGGGCTTCGTCTTCCAGGCGTTCAACCTGCTGCCGTCGCTGACCGTGGAGCAGAACGTGCTGCTGCCCATGCGCCTGGCCGGGCAGCGTCAGGAGCGGCGCCGGGCGCACGCGGTGCTCGCGCAGGTCGGGCTCGCCGACAAGGCGCGGCGCCGGCCCGGCGAGCTCTCCGGCGGCCAGCAGCAGCGCGTGGCCGTCGCCCGCGCCCTGGTCACCGCCCCCGACGTGATCTTCGCGGACGAACCCACCGGCGCCCTGGACACCGCGACCGCCGCCGAGGTCCTCGGCCTGCTGCGCAACGCGGTCGACGCGCTCGGCGCCACGGTCGTCATGGTCACCCACGACCCGCACGCCGCCGCCTGGGCCGACCGCGTGCTCTTCCTCGCCGACGGCACCTTCGCCGACCGTCTCGAACGCGGTACGGCGGAGCAGATCGCGGCCCGCATGGCCGTACTGACCTCCCGCGCGGGTGCGACCACGGGGGTGGCCGCGTGAAGCGCCCCAACGGACTGGCCCGCGAGGCCGTCCGCTTCAAGCCCGCGTCCTTCGCGGGGACCTTCCTCGCGCTGCTGATGTCCGCGCTGATCGTCTCGGCCTGCGGCATCCTCCTGGAGACCGGCCTGCGCGCCTCCGTGCCGCCGGAACGCTACGCGAACGCACCGGTCGTCGCGGCGGCGGACCAGTACGAGTACGTCGTCACCGGCAGCGGCGAGGACCAGGAGAAGGAGGCGACCCCGCTGCCGGACACGGCACGGTTGGACTCCGCCCTGGCCGCGAAGGCAGCCAAGGCGCCGGGTGCGGCCACCGCCGTCGCGGACTTCACCTTCCCGGTGCGTACGACGCACGACGGCGCACGGGCGCTCAAGGTCCCTGGCGGTGCGCTCACCGCCCACGGATGGGGCTCGCACCTCTTCACCGGCACCGCGCTGACCGCCGGTTCCGCACCTCGCGCGGGCGAGGTCGTCCTCAACACCGGCACGGCTCGTGCCGCGCACGCCGCCGTCGGCGACACCGTCGTACTGGAGACCGCCGCTGGGCGGCAGGACTTCCGCGTCGCGGGAATTGCCACGGCCGGATCCGCGGAGACCGCCCGGAACACCGCCGCCGCGGGCGCCCCGACCTGGTTCGCCGACGCCCAGGCCGGCACGCTCGCCGGGCACCCGGGCAAGGCCGACGCCGTCGTCGTCCTGGCGAAGCACGGCACGGACACCGGCGCCCTCGCCGGCGCCGTGAAAATGGCCCTGGCGGGCTCCGGCGCCGAGGTCCACACCGGCGACGACCGCGGTGCCGTGGAGGACCCGGGCCTCGGGTACGCCAAGGTGACGCTCTTCAGCATCGGCGGCTCCTTCGGCGGCATCGCCGCCATCGTCGCGGTCTTCACCGCCGCCGGAACCGTCGCGCTCTCGGTCGGTCAGCGGGCCCGCGAGTTCGCCCTGCTGCGCGCCGTCGGCGCCACCCCGCGGCAGGTCCGCCGCGCGGTCGCCTCCGAGGCCCTGCTCGTCGCGCCGCTCGCCGGGATCCTCGGTTGCCTGCCCGGCATCGGGCTCGCGCACTGGTGGTTCGGCCGGCTGCAGGACCGCGGCGCCGTCCCGCGCGCCGTCGACCTGCACGTGTCGGTGCTGCCGATGCTCGCCGCCGTCGTCCTGGGGCTGCTCACCGCGCTCGGCGCCGGCTGGATCGCCGGGCGCAGGCCCGCGAGGATCAAGCCGGGGCAGGCGCTGTCGGAGGCGTCGGTGGAACGGCTGCGGCCCGGCCTGGTCCGTACCGTGCTCGGCGTCGCCGCCCTCGTCGGAGGCGCGCTCCTGACCGGCGTGTCCGCGAGCGCCACCGGGGACGACGCGGCCGGCGCCGCCCTCGGCGTGGTCATGTGCTTCATGCTCGCCGTCGGGCTGCTCGGCCCGCTGGTGGCGCGGCTGTGCGCGGGCCTGTTCGGCCTCCCGCTGCGCGGCGCGGGCCCGGCCGCCCAACTCGCAGCCGCCAACTCCCTTGCCAACGCCCGCCGTCTGGCCTCCGCGATCACACCGATCGTCCTCGCCGTGGCCTTCTCCTCGACCCTCGTGTTCATGCACACGAGCGAGTCCCACGCCGCCGACGAGCAACTGCGCGCGGGCATCACCGCGGACCATGTGGTGACGGACCCGGCCGGGCTCCCGGTGGACGCCGCGGCCCGCGCCGCGAGCGCACCCGGCGTCGAGGCGGCCGTAGGGCTGCTGAACACGCAGGTGCTGGTGCCGACCGGCTCGGGTGAGTTCAAGTCGCTGCTGGGCGCGTCGACCCAGGGCGTCACCGGCTCCGGCGCCGAACTCGCCCAGGTCCAGGACCTGGACGTACGCGAGGGCAGCCTCGACTGGCTCGGCACGGGCCGTATCGCCATCGACAGGACCCTGGCGGACTCCGCGGACGCCGGGGTCGGCGACCGGCTCCCGCTCTACCTCCCCGACGGCACCAAGGCCGCCCCCGAGATCGTCGCCGTCTACGGCCGCGGCCTGGGCCTCGCCACGGTGACCATGGACCGGGCCTCCCTGGACGGACACGTCACCTCGGCCTTCGACAGCACGCTGCTGGTACGGGGCGGCTCGCAGCAGACTCTCACCGCCCTGGGCGAGGTCAGTGACGTCTCCGGCTACGCCACCGAGCGGAGCCTGGACGCCAGGCTGGGCGCCTGGATGAACAACACCATGGCCGCGGTCCTCGGCGGCTTCGCGGCCGTCGCCGCCGTCAACACCCTGGTGATGACGGTCCTGGACCGCCGCCGCGAACTGGGCATGTTGCGCCTCGTCGGCTCCACCCGGCGCCAGGTCATGACGATGCTCCGCTGGGAGAGCCTGCTGGTGGCCTCGGTCGGCCTGGTCCTCGGCTCCGCGATCGCCGCGGCCACGCTGATCCCGATGATGAGCGGCGTGACCGGCGAGGCACCGTACGTACCCCCGCTGCTCTACGGCTCCTTCGCCCTCGCCGCGGGCGGGCTGGTTCTCCTCGCGGTCACTGTGCCGGCGCGGGCGGCGCTGCGGCGGTGGGCGTAGCTCCGGCGGTGGTCGTGGCTCCGGCGTACGGGGCGGGAGCCGGGCCCGCCCTCCTTCCGCCTGACCGTTCGCGGCGCCCCCGGTGGTCCACCCCCGACGCACCCGCCCCCTCAACTCGCCCCGCAACCACGGAAGGACGCCCATGACCACCCCCACAACCACACCCCTGGCTCCCCCGGCCCGCATGGGAAAGCTCGCCGTCGCGGCCCTCGGCATGTTGGCCGTCTCCACCGGCGCCCTGGAGTCGGTCGTCTCGCCCACACTCCCGCTTCTGCAGCGCGAGCTGGACATGAGCCCGGCCGAAGGGGCGCTCCTCAACATCGTGCTCGCCGTCACCGGCGCGCTCGTCACCCCCGTCGCGGGCAAGTTCGGCGACCGCTACGGCGGGAAACGCGTCCTGATCCGGCTGATGGCGGTGGTCTCGGCGGGGGGACTGGTCTCCGCCCTCGCGCCCAGCCTGCCGGTCCTGCTGATCGGTCAGATCCTGCAGGGGGCGATGGTGGGCGCACTGCCCCTGTCGTTCATCGTGGTGCGCAAACACCTGCCGGCGGGGGAGTCGAAGGCTGCCATCGGGCTGGTCAGCGGGATGTTCGTGGGCGGTTCCATGGTGGGGCTGCTGTCGGCCGGGCCGGTGGCGGAGTCGTTGTCGCGGCACTGGATGTTCGCGGTGCCGACGTTCGCGGTCATCGGATGCACCCTGCTGGTGAACAGGCTGATGCCGTCCGACGCGCCGGGCCGCTCCGACGGCGCCGGGATCGACTGGCCCGGCCTGCTCCTGCTGAGCGGCATCCTCGTCACGCTCATGCTCGTACTCGGGCTGGCGCCCGAGGCCGCCTCACAACCCCTCGTGTTCGGTGCCCTCCTCGTCGTACTGGCCGCCTTCGTGACCGGGTGGGTCGCCGTGGAACGCCGCGCGACGGCCCCGATGATCGACCTGCGCATGCTCGCGCGGCCGGTGATCTGGAAGTCGTGCGTGGTGACGTTCGTGATCTGCCTCGGCACCGCGATGGGGGTCTATCTCGTCCCGCAGCTGCTCGACGTGTCCGGCGACGGATACGGATTCGGGGCCGGACCCACCACGATCGGCTTCATCCTGCTGCCCGGCGCCGTGGCCGCGACCCTGGCCGGGCCGGTCGGCGGCATCGGGGAGCGGCGCTTCGGCCCGCGCGCCGTGGTCACCACCGCGACCGTCATCATGGCCGCCGCCCTGCTCGCGCTGTCGGCCGTGCACGGCGAGATCTGGCACATCGTCGTCGGCAAGGGACTGATCTCGCTCGCCAACGGCCTGTGCGTGACGGCCATGGTGACGAGCATCGCCTCCTCCGTCGACGAGAGCGACACCGGCATCGCCACCAGCCTGATCCTCGTCACACGCGTCCTGGGCTACGCCGTCGGCGGGATGCTCGGCGGCGCGCTCCTCACCGCCCGAACCCCCTCCGGGTCCGACGTCCCGGCCGAATCCGCCTTCACCACCGGCTTCCTCGTCGCAGGCGTCGTAGCGGCGCTGTGCCTGTTCGTCGTACGCACCATGAACAAAGGAGACGTCAAGTCATGAACCCCTCCGACCAGTTGACGGACATCCGCAGCAAGCCGGGGCGCACGGTCCTGATATCCGGGGCCGGCATCGCGGGTCCGGCCCTCGCGTACTGGCTCAGCCGCTACGGCTACACCGTCACCGTCGTCGAGAAGGCGGCCGCGCCGCGCAGCGGCGGCTACCCCATCGACATCCGCGGCACCGCACTGGACGTCGTCGGCAGGATGGGCCTCCTGCCCCGGCTGCGGGACGCCCACGTCGACCTGCGCAGGCTGACCTTCCTCGAAGGGGACGGCAGCGCAGTGACCTCCCTGCACCCGCACTCCGTCACCGGCGGTGTGCCGGGACGGGACCTGGAGGTACGGCGCGGCGATCTCACCGACGCCCTGTACGCGGCCGTCCGCGACGACGTGGAGTTTCTCTTCGACGACTCCATCGACACCCTCGACCAGTCAGGTCGGTCAGGAGACTCCGGCCGGTCGGGCCACTCCGGCCACGGAGTCGACGTGTCCTTCCGCGGAGCCGGCAGCCGTACCTTCGACCTGGTGATCGGCGCGGACGGCATGCACTCGCACACCCGGGAGCTGCTGTTCGGCCCCGAGGAGCAGTTCCACCGCTATCTCGGCTACTGCTTCGCCGTGTTCACCATGCGCAACACCCTCGGGCTCTCCCACGAGACCGTGATGTGGAACAGCCCGGGCCGGGCCGCCGCCCTCTACGCCGTGGCGGACGACGACGAGGTGCACGCCTTTCTGAACTTCGCCCGGCCCGAACCCCCGTCCCACGCGTTCCGGGACCCGCAGTCCCAACACGCCCTGCTCGAGGAGGAGTTCGCCGACGCGGGCTGGCAGGTCCCGGGCATGCTGGCCGCCGCGCGTGACGCGCAGGACCTGTTCTTCGACGCCGTCGGCCAGATCCGTATGCCCCGCTGGTCGAGCGGCCGGGTCGCGCTGGTCGGCGACGCCGCCTACGCGCCGTCGTTCCTCACCGGGCAGGGCACCAGCCTCGCCCTCGTCGGCGCGTACATGCTCGCCCGCTCCCTCGCGGACCGGGACCACGTCACGGGCTTCGCCGCCTACGAACACGACACCCGTGACTTCGTGACCACGAACCAGCAGCTGGTGGGAGCGGGCGGCGCGACACTCTTCCCCACCACCGCCCAGGCCCTGCGGCAGCGCAATGACAGGCTGCGCGGTCTCGGCGCGATGCCGTCCGCGGAGGGCAGACCGGCCCACTCGGCACTCACGCTTCCCGAGCCCCCGGTGCAGCCGGCCTGACGTCCGCGGCCCACCGGGCGAGGCCCTCGGCGGATCAGGGCGTGAGCACGATCCGGCCGAAGACCTCACCGCTGTCCATCTTCCGGTGCGCCAGGGCGACTTGATTCAGCGGGAGCACCTCGTGCACCATCGCGGTGAGGTCGCCGCGGGCCACGGCCTCGAACTGCTCACTGCGTACGGCCTGCAGGTCCGCCGTGCTGATCGTGGCCGCGCTGAAGGTGGCGAACGACAACGACCTCTGGAACTGCGCCATCAGCGTCGTACCGAAGTCCGCGGGCGGCTGTCCGCCCACCACTCCGACGGCCACCATGCGCCCGTTGGGGTTGAGCCGGTCGAAGAACGACGGCATGTCGTCGCCGGCGACGACGTCGACGATCACGTCGTAACCGGCCGGGGCGTCGGGGCCGCCCTGGCCGGAGCGGTCCAGTACATGCGTCGCGCCCAGTTCGCGCAGGCGCTTGCCGCGCTCGGCCGACGACGTGGTGACCGCGACCGCGCGGGCGCCCTGGCGGGCCGCCAACTGCACCGCCATGACGCCGATGCTGCCCGCCGCCCCGCGCACCAGCACCGCCTCTCCCGGCGCGAAGTGGGCCTGCGCCAGGGCGAAGTGGGCCACGGCACCGGAGCTGCCGACGGTGACCGCTTCGGCCGGCGAGAGGCCGGCGGGCAGCGGCAGGACCTGCTCCAGCGGTACGGCCGCCTGCTCCACGTAACCTCCGCCGGTACCGGTGAAGGCCCACACCGGGCGGCCGACCCAGGACCCGTCGACCCCCTGGCCGACGGCCGTGACCCTGCCCGCCACCTCGCTGCCCGCGACGAACCCCTCCGTGAAGCCGTACGCGGCCAGCGTCCCCCTGCGGATCAGGACATCGACGCCGGCCACTCCCACCGCCTCGACAGCGATCAGTACCTCGCCCTCGGCGGGGACGGGCGCCGGCAGGTTGACCAGGGTCAGCCCCTCGGGCGCTCCGAACGTCTGGATCTGTACGGCCTTCACGGGAACATGCCTCCACGGGCTTCAGGTCCCGCAGCGCACCCCGCGCCGATCGCACGTCGCACACACGGGACGCGATCTGCCCCGACGCTAACGGACGCCCCCGTCCGTTTAACCTAAAGTAAGAGCATGACGCCGGAATTGCCTCACTCCTCGCCCCAGCCGCTCCGGGCGGACGCGCGGGACAACCGCGACCGGCTCCTGGAGGCGGCACGGGCCGTGTTCTCGCAGGAGGGCCTGACGGTCCCGACACGGGAGATCGCGCGCCGCGCGGGTGTCGGCCCGGCCACCCTCTACCGGCACTTTCCGACCAAGGAGGAGCTGGTCACCGCCGCCTTCGCCGACCAGCTGCGCGCCTGCCAGGACATCGTCGACCGGGCCAGTGCCGATCCCGACCCCTGGCGCGGCCTGTGCCAGGTCATCGAGAACATCTGCGAACTGCACGCCCGCGACCGAGGCTTCACCGAGGCCTTCCTGTCGGCCTACCCCCGCGCCATCACGGTCGTCACCGGCCGCGACCGCATCCTCGCCACCATCGCCGACCTGGCCCGCCGCGCCAAGCTGACAGGACACCTGCGCCCCGACTTCGAACCGGACGACCTCGTCCTCATGCTCCTGGCCAACAAGGGCATCCAACTCCCCTCCCCCACCGCCCAACTGGCCGCCTCCCGCCGCTTCGCGGCCCTCCTCATCCAGGCCATCACCCACTGCCCCCACAACACCCCCCTGCCGCCGGCCGTACACCTGGCAACCAACCGGCCCCGCCCGACGGGCTGACGCCCGGACCCGTTCGTACGCCTCCCCGTGGCGCATGGGCAGGGCGCAGGTGGGTGCGCAAGGATGGGAGCATGCCCAACCGACTCGCGCAGGCCACATCCCCGTACCTCCTCCAGCACGCGGACAACCCCGTCGACTGGTGGCCCTGGGACACCGACGCGTTCGAGGAAGCCCGGCGGCGCGACGTCCCCGTGTTCCTGAGCGTCGGCTACAGCGCCTGCCACTGGTGTCACGTCATGGCGCACGAGTCCTTCGAGGACGACGACACCGCCGCGTACATGAACGAGCACTTCGTGTCCGTCAAGGTCGACCGCGAGGAGCGCCCGGACGTCGACGCCGTCTACATGGAGGCCGTGCAGGCGGCCACGGGGCAGGGCGGCTGGCCCATGTCGGTGTTCATGACCCCCGACGGGGAGCCGTTCTACTTCGGTACGTACTTCCCGCCCGCCTCCCGCCAGGGCATGCCCTCCTTCCGGCAGGTCCTGGAGGGCGTGCGATCGGCCTGGACCGACCGGCGGGACGAGGTCTCCGACGTGGCCGGGAAGATCGTGCAGGACCTCGCGCGACGCGAGATCTCCTACGGCGACACGCAGACCCCCGGCGAGGAGGAGCCGGCGCAGGCGCTGCTGGGCCTGACCCGGGAGTACGACCCGCAGCGCGGCGGGTTCGGCGGGGCACCCAAGTTCCCGCCGTCCATGGTCATCGAGTTCCTGCTGCGCCACCATGCCCGCACCGGTGCCGAAGGCGCCCTGCAGATGGCTGCGGACACCTGCGAGCGCATGGCCCGCGGCGGCATCTACGACCAGCTCGGCGGCGGGTTCGCCCGCTACTCCGTCGACCGCGACTGGACGGTCCCGCACTTCGAGAAAATGCTCTACGACAACGCCCTGCTCTGCCGCGTCTACGCCCACCTCTGGCGCACCACCGGCTCCGAGCTCGCCCGAAGGGTCGCCCTGGAGACCGCCGACTTCATGGTCCGCGAACTGCGCACCGGCGAGGGCGGGTTCGCCTCCGCGCTCGATGCCGACAGTGACGACGGGACGGGCCGCCATGTCGAGGGCGCGTACTACGTGTGGACGCCGCGGCAGCTGACCGAGGTGCTCGGTGCCGAGGACGCCGAACTCGCCGCCCAGTACTTCGAGGTGACCGAGAAGGGCACCTTCGAGCACGGCGCGTCCGTGCTGCAACTGCCGCAGCGCGAGGGCGTGTTCGACGCCGAGCGGATCGAGGGGATCAGGGAGCGGATGCTCCGGGCGCGTGACGAGCGGCCCGCGCCGGGGCGTGACGACAAGGTGGTCGCCGCCTGGAACGGCCTCGCGATCGCCGCCCTCGCCGAGACCGGCGCCTACTTCGACCGCCCCGACCTGGTCGAGGCCGCCGTCGGCGCCGCCGACCTTCTCGTACGGCTGCATCTGGACGAGCAGGCCCGCCTGGCCCGTACCAGCAAGGACGGCCGCGTGGGTGCCAACGCCGGTGTTCTGGAGGACTACGCCGATGTCGCCGAGGGTTTCCTCGCGCTCGCGTCCGTCACCGGCGAGGGCGTCTGGCTGGAGTTCGCGGGCTTCCTGCTCGACCACGTCCTGACCCGCTTCGTGGACGAGGAGACCGGCAGTCTCTACGACACCGCCGCCGACGCCGAGCAGTTGATCCGCCGGCCGCAGGACCCCACCGACAACGCCACCCCGTCCGGCTGGTCCGCCGCCGCGGGCGCGCTGCTGGGCTACGCAGCGCACACGGGCTCGCCGTCCCATCGTGCCGCGGCCGAGCGGGCGTTGGGCGTGGTCAAGGCGCTGGGCCCGCGGGTGCCGCGCTTCATCGGCTGGGGGCTCGCGGTCGCCGAGGCGCTGCTCGACGGGCCGAAGGAGGTGGCGGTCGTCGGGCGCGGACCGGACGACGAGGCGACAAGGGCCATGCACCGCACGGCACTTCTGGGCCGTGCGCCCGGCGCGGTGGTCGCCGTGGGGCCGGCGGGCAGCGACGAGTTCCCGCTGCTCGCCGACCGTCCCCTGGTCGACGGTGATCCGGCCGCGTACGTGTGCCGCAACTTCACCTGCGACGCGCCGACCACGGATGTGGAGCGCCTGCGCACCGTGCTGGGCGGCTGAAACGCTCGGGGCGGCAAGGGAGCCGGGGCGGTACTAGCCCGCGAACTCCGCCAGGGCGCGCTCCACGATGGCCACCAGCTGTTCGTGGTGTGCGCCCTTCCAGTAGGCGCGTTTGCAGCCCTGACACTGCGCGAAGACGTCGTAGGAGCGGTGGGTGCCGCCGTGCAGTTGGTCGGCGACCTCTTCCTTGGTGGCGGACTTCAGCAGGCCGTTGCAGGCGGTGCACCGTGTCCAGGGCTGTAGCCGGGGCCGGAAGCGTTCCAGGATGTCGCGGAGCTGGTCCTCGGGGGTGGTGCTGTAGACGTAGGCGCCCGCCCACAGTTCGCGGCGGCGCAGCAGGCCGCGGTCGCGGCTGAGCATCACGCGCTGTTCGGCGGCGGAGCGGGCGGCGAGGGCCGGGTCGCCGATGTCGGTGGACTCGTAGGCGGTGTCCACGCCGAGCAGGCGCATCCGGCGGGCGAGGGTGCCGAGGTGGACGTCGAGGAGGAAGCGCAGGGGTGCGCCGGGGACCTGCTGGGGGCGGTCGACGGAGCGGACCTCGACGAGGTCGCCCGCCTCGGGGACGTAGGAGGCGGGGACCTCGCGGCCGTTCACCCACAGGGTGCCGACCTCGGTCAGGGGTACGCCGGTCGACTCGACGACGTGACCGAGGCTGGAGACGCCGTCGGTGGTGACGGCGCTGGGGCCGTGGCGGCGCTCGTTCGGGACGAACAGGGCCAGGTCGGGGGCGAACTCGACGTGGATCTCGGGACCGTTCACCTGGTCAGGATGGCACGGGTGGGGGCGGCGGGCTCAGGGGTTTTCGATGGGCAGGCCGTGTTCGAGGACGTCCAGGGCGCGGTCGACGAGGTCGCTCAGTTCGCCCTCGAAGTCGTGTTCCGCCCAGTACATGGACACTTCCATGAGACCGCCGATGAAGGACATGGCGTAGACGCGGACCTCGACGCTGTCCGGGTCCTTGCCGTGGCGCTCGGCGATGGCCTCGCGCAGCAGGCGTCCGGTGGTCGACATGCTCTCGAACATGCGGGAGCGGACGGCGGGGACGTCGACCGAGAGGCGGGCGCGCAGCCGGGCCACGTCGGGGTTCTCGCGGTTGTTCGCCTCGATGGCCAGGCGCATCACGTGCCGTACCGAGTCCATCCACGGCTCGCCGGGCGGTCGGCCGCGCAGCTCGTCGGCCATGAGCTGGTCGTACTCGTCCGTGAGGACGATGTCCTCCTTGGTCGGGAAGTAGCGGAAGACGGTCGACGGCGACACCTCCGCCCGCTCGGCGATCTGCTCGATCGTGGTGGCGTCGTATCCCTGCTCCTTGACCAGCGCGTAGGTCGCGGCGCGGATCGCTTCGCGGGTCTTGATCTTCTTCCGTTCGCGCAGGCCCAGTCGGGGGCGGTCGGCGGGGGAGAGGGGGGAGGGTGCGGCCGTCATGGGGTCATTGTCGGGCATCCGCGGTGGGCGTGACCATGTCGGGCCCGGCGTCGGACGGGGTGGGTCCGGTTGTCGCCCGGGGCAGGAAGGCGGCTGCCAGCAGGGCCGCGACCAGTGCGGCGATCCCGGACACCAGCAGGACGATGTCCATGCCGTGGATGTACGCGCTGTTCGCGGAGGCCGCCAGGTGTGCCGAGTGTGCCTTCTCGGCGACGATGTGTGCCGCGACCACGGAGTCCCCGGCGGTGTCCGCGGCCCGGGCGGGCAGCCCGGTGACGTCGAGCCGGTCGCGGAAGATGCCGGCGAGCAGGCTGCCGAGCAGCGCGATGCCGATGGCCGCGCCCACCTGGCGCAGCGTCATGAGCAGGCCGGAGCCGCTGCCGGCCCGGTCGCGGGGCAGGGCGCCGAGCGCGCCGTCCATGGCGGGTACGACGGAGAAGCCGAAGCCGATGCCGGCGATGGAGAGCCACAGCGCGGTGAAGCCGTACCCGGAGCCGGTCGCCGTACGGCTGCCGAGCAGGGCGGCGAAGGCCAGGACCACCAGGCCGGCGCTGACGACGGCCCGTGCGCCGAAGCGGGCGACGATCGGTTGCGCGCCCCGCGCGGCGACGAGCAGGCCGCCCATCATCGGCAGCAGGCGTACGCCGGTGCCGAGGGCGTCGTGGCCGAGGACGGCCTGGAGGTACTGGGGCAGCACGAACAGCAGGCCGGACAGGACGAACATCACGAGGGTCGCGGCGAGCGTGTTGAACAGAAAGCCCCGGTGGGCGAGGAGCGTCATGTCCAGCATGGGCCGCTGTTCGCGGCGCTCGCGCAGGACGAGCGTGGTGATCAGGGCCGCGGCGGCGGCGAACATGGCCCCCACCAGGGGGTCGCTCCAGCCGCGGTCGGGTGCCTCGATGATCGCGTAGATGAGGGCGCCGAGTCCGGTCGCGGTGAGCGCGGTGGACAGGACGTCGACCCTGGGGGAGGCCGGGTCGCGGGTCTCGGGCAGCAGGAGGACGCAGGCGGCGATGCCGATGGCGGCCATCGGGAGGTTGACCAGGAAGACCGAGCCCCACCAGAAGTGGTTCAGCAGCCAGCCGCCGATGATCGGGCCGAGCGGCAGGCCGAGTGCGGAGGCGGCGGAGATGACGCCGACGGCCTTGGTGCGCTCGTCGTCGCCGAACAGCGAGGGCAGTACGGACAGGGCGAGGGGGGTGACGAGGGCACCGCCGATGCCCATGAACGCGCGGGCCGCGATGACCCAGCCGACGTCGGACGCCAGTGCGCCCAGCAGGGAGCCGGCGAAGAAGACGCCGAGGCCGGCGATGAGCATCCGGCGCCGTCCGAAGCGGTCGCCGAGGAGGCCGGCCGGGAGCATCAGGGCGGCGAAGACGACGACGTAGGCGTCCGCCATCCACTGCTGCTGCCCGGTGGTGGCGCCGAGGTCGGCGGCCATCGTCGGCAGCGCGACATTGAGGATCGTCATGTCGAAGCCGAGCGTGAGCATGCTCGCGACCAGGGCGCCGAGGGCCCACCAGCGGCGGGGGTCCCGCCGGGTCTCTTCGGAGTGGATGACAGTAACCATGAAATGAGAGTAACTCTCAAAACAGTGGGACTGTCAATTGGTTTCGGCATGCAAAAAGGGCCACGGCTCTCAAGCCGTGGCCCCGGGGTGCTGCGGAACGCTATCCGTGCTGGTACGCCACCAGCGAGATCCCGACGTAGTGGACGACGAACGCGGCGAGCGTGAGCGAGTGGAAGACCTCGTGGAAGCCGAACCAGCGGGGGGAGGGGTTCGGGCGCTTGAGGCCGTAGATCACGCCGCCCGCGCTGTAGAGGAGGCCGCCGACGACCACCAGGACCAGCACGGCGATGCCGCCCGTGCGCATGAAGTCCGGCAGGAAGAAGACGGCGGCCCAGCCCATCGCGATGTAGCAGGGGGTGTAGAGCCAGCGCGGGGCGCCGACCCAGAAGACCCGGAAGGCGATGCCCGCCAGGGCCGCGCCCCAGATGCCCCACAGCAGCCACTGACCCTTGGCTCCCGGCAGGAGCAGCATGGTCAGGGGCGTGTAGGTGCCGGCGATGATCAGGAAGATGTTGGCGTGATCGAGACGGCGCAGGATGCCGTCCATGCGCGGGCTCCAGTTGCCCCGGTGGTACAGCGCGCTGACGCCGAACAGGAGGCAGGCCGTCAGGACGTAGATCCCGCAGGCGATGCGGCCCCTGGGGGAGTCGGCGAGGGCGGTGAGGACCAGGCCCGAGACGAGGACGGCCGGGAACATGCCGAGGTGCAGCCAGCCGCGGAGCTTCGGCTTGATCGGCTCGGTGAGCTGCTGGGCGTGCTGCTTGAGCTGGTGCGGCAGGGATGGTCCGTCGGAACCGCGGCCGACGGCCGGCGAGTCCGAGGGCGCGTCGGGGACGGGCGCTGTCATGCACCTCATCGTACCTACGGCACCGTAAGTGGCGGATGAGTGCGGCCCGGTAACGGGCCAAGAGTGGCCATCCTCTCACGGGAGTTGACCATTCCGGCGGCGCGCAAAGGGACGGTCACCCGAACTCTACGTGCACGCAAATAAACGCCCCGTGCGCAAAAGGCACGTGACGATCCCCACTCCGCTCACCTGTGAGGCCCTCTGGACATATGGGCGCCTGCGTCGGATGATCAAATGAGTGCGGTCGGCACCGGATGAGCGCTGACGATCCAGCCGCGAGGCATCCGGGCCGCAGCCCCCACGGGGCCTCCAAAACAAAAATCCCTCATTTAGGAGCAATCGTGGCGCGCGACAACGCGGCTCCCTCTGTCGTTCCCACCCACCACAAGGAACTGGTCTCGTGGGTGAACGAGATCGCAGAACTGACCCAGCCGGACAGCGTGGTCTGGTGTGACGGATCCGAGGCCGAGTACGAGCGACTGTGCGAAGAGCTCGTGGCGAAGGGCACCTTCAAGAAACTCGACCCGATCAAGCGCCCCAACTCCTACTACGCGGCCTCCGACCCGACCGACGTCGCGCGCGTCGAGGACCGCACGTTCATCTGCTCCGCGAAGGAGGAGGACGCCGGCCCCACCAACAACTGGAAGGCCCCCGCCGAGATGCGGGAGATCTTCCACGGCGACAGGGGCGTCTTCCGCGGCTCGATGAAGGGCCGGACGATGTACGTCGTCCCGTTCTGCATGGGCCCCCTCGGCTCGGACCTCTCCGCGATCGGCGTCGAGATCACCGACTCCGCCTATGTCGCGGTCTCCATGCGCACCATGACGCGCATGGGGCAGCCGGTCCTGGAGGAGCTCGGCTCCGACGGCTTCTTCGTCAAGGCCGTCCACTCCGTCGGCGCCCCGCTCGCTGAGGGCGAGCAGGACGTCCCGTGGCCCTGCAACTCCACCAAGTACATTTCGCACTTCCCCGAGGACCGTGAGATCTGGTCCTACGGCTCCGGCTACGGCGGCAACGCCCTGCTCGGCAAGAAGTGCTACGCCCTGCGCATCGCGTCGGTGATGGCACGCGACGAGGGCTGGCTGGCCGAGCACATGCTGGTGCTCAAGCTCACCCCGCCGCAGGGCGAGTCGAAGTACGTCGCCGCCGCGTTCCCCAGCGCCTGCGGCAAGACCAACCTCGCCATGCTGGAGCCCACGGTCCGCGGCTGGACGGTCGAGACGATCGGCGACGACATCGCCTGGATGCGCTTCGGCGCGGACGGCCGGCTCTACGCCATCAACCCCGAGGCCGGCTTCTTCGGCGTCGCGCCCGGCACCGGCGAGCACACCAACGCCAACGCGATGAAGACCCTGTGGGGCAACTCCGTCTTCACCAACGTCGCCCTCACCGACGACAACGACGTGTGGTGGGAGGGCATGACGCAGGAGACCCCGGCCCACCTCACGGACTGGAAGGGCAACGACTGGACCCCCGAGTCCGGCGTCCCGGCCGCGCACCCCAACGCCCGCTTCACCACCCCCGCCGCGCAGTGCCCGATCATCGCGCCCGAGTGGGAGGACCCCAAGGGCGTGCCGATCTCGGCGATCCTCTTCGGCGGCCGCCGCGCCAGCGCGGTCCCGCTGGTGACGGAGTCCTTCGACTGGAACCACGGCGTCTTCCTCGGCGCGAACGTCGCCTCCGAGAAGACCGCCGCCGCCGAGGGCAAGGTCGGCGAACTGCGCCGCGACCCCTTCGCCATGCTGCCCTTCTGCGGCTACAACATGGGCGACTACATGGGTCACTGGGTCGACGTCGCCAAGGACAAGGACCAGGCGAAGCTCCCGAAGATCTACTACGTCAACTGGTTCCGCAAGAACGACGACGGCAAGTTCGTCTGGCCCGGCTTCGGCGAGAACAGCCGCGTCCTGAAGTGGATCGTCGACCGCCTCGACGGCAGGGCCGAGGGCGTCGAGACCCCGATCGGCATCCTGCCGACCAAGGCGGCCCTGGACACCGACGGACTCGAACTGTCCGACTCCGACCTGGACTTCCTCCTCACCGTCGACAAGGAGGTCTGGCGCGAGGAGGCCGCGCTGATCCCCGAGCACCTCAACACGTTCGGCGACCACACCCCGAAGGAGCTGTGGGACCAGTACCGCGCGCTGGTGCAGCGCCTGGGCTGAACCCCGCCCCTTCACAAGGCTCCGCGGCCGGCTTGGGCTGCCCTGACCAGTGATCGTCACGGCCGGCCGCGGTGACAACCGGCGAGGCTCCGCACAACGGCGTGCGGGGCTGTGGGCCCGTCGTCGTCTTCCCGTCCGCCCCGACGGGAAGACGACGGCGGGCCCTCGCCCGTTTCCCGCTCCCTACCGGTCGAGCAGGGCTGCGAGCGTTCGGGTAAAGGAGGCCGCCGACTGCTCGGCGTGTGTGCGCAGCCGGGTGGCGATCGCCTCGGCTCCGCCGCCCTCCACGAGCCGTACGATCCGGTCGGCGCGCCGCTCGAGGGCGTCGGGGGTGTCGGGCAGAGTGGAGAGGTAGAAGTCCTCGGCGTCGTAGGCGAGGTGGAAGACGTGCTTCTTCACATCGCTCAGCGTCCAGTAGTCGTCGTGCGTCCTCGGTACGGGCTCGGGGGCGCCCACGCACACCACCGGGGTGCCGGCGCCCCACGCGTTGACGGCCAGGTGGTAGGTGTCGGTGATGACCAGCCGGTAGCGGGGCAGGACGCGCAGCAGGTCGCCGACGGTGTGCTCGCCCGGACGGGGCGCGAGGTGCGCGACCGGGGAGGGGATGTCCCGCTCGAACCACGGCAGCCACTCCAGCGGGGCGCCGAAGCGCGCGGAGAGGCTCTCGCAGAAGCCGGGCAGCCAGTCGGGGATCGCCGTACGGGCACCCAGGAACACCCCGATCGCGCCGCCGTCCGCGACCTCCTGGGACCACCGCGTGGCCGGGAGGTGGTCCAGGTCGCCCGGGCGGGACAGCAGCGCCGCGTCCGAGGCGAAGTACTCGTTCGTACGGTCCCCGCGCAGCAGCGCGATCTTGGCCGCCGACAGCGGGTCGCGCATCCACACGCGGTGGCTGCGCGTCATCAGGCGGGTGAAGAGGGGCCCGAACTCCTTGTCCTCGTAGTCGGACTGGGAGTTGTGCAGGATCGTGCCGCCGTAGCTGAGGGTGCGGGCGAGGAGGTCGTCGGGCTGGTCCGCCAGCAGCAGGGTGCGGCTGAGCAGGGCGCGGGCGGCGTCGCGGTCCGCGGCGATCTTGAAGTCCGTGAGGCGGTTGGTGGCGTCCTGCGCCATGTAGTGCCGGGTGTGCAGGAAGTCGCCCCAGAAGACGACCGCGTCGTGGTCGCGCAGTTCGTCGAGGTGCTCGGGCAGGGAGCGGAAGCGGAAGGGGAGGTCGGTGCCGCGGGCGGCGGCGCGCAGCGGCACGGTCTCGGGCACGTGCAGGGTGTACCAGGTGGGGTCGATCCCCGGGCCCATGCGCCGGCGCAGCGTCTCGAAGGCCAGGTCGACGGTCAGCATCCCGGTGTTGCGGTACCCGATGTTGGGCGCGGTGATGACGGCGACGCGTGCCATGTGTTCGTTTCCCCCAGCCGTGGCCGTGTGCCACGAGGCGTGGCGCGGATCTTCGGCCAACGTACACATCGTCGCCGGTCCGGGGGCGGCCCGCCCCTGGACAACCGGCCACCGGGGAGCGCGCGGCGCTGCCGTGGCGCCCGGTCCGCGCGTCGCTGCGGGTGCACGCGGACCGGGGCCGTTCGGAGGGAGCCCGGCGGGCTCAGCGGGACGCGAGTTCGCGGGGCTCCAGGGCCGCCGCGTGCACGTCCATCTGCTCGGCGGCCAGGATCGCCGCCGCCGTGTCGGCGCGGGAGGCCGCGACGACGAGTGCGCGCCCGGCGAGGGCGTGCGCGCGCCGGTGCAGCCCCGCGGGCTGGGTCTTTGCGGTCTGTCCGGCGACGGCACGGACCGGCGGATGTCCTCCCCGCAGCCGGGCCACCTGCGCGGCGAGCCGCTCGGCCGCGGCGTCCAGCTCCTCGGACGGGTCGGCGCCGCGCAGCTCGTCGGTGACGGCGAGCAGGGCCGCGAGATGGCCCGCGAGCTGAATGTCCAGCTCCTCCTCACGGGACCGGTGGGGGAAGTCGGGGGTGGGGCCGGCCATCTGGCTGTGGACCGACTTGGTGCGGATCGGTTCGTACATGGATGGCCTCCTGTGCTGTCAGGAAACCATCCTAGCTTGGATTCCGTCTAAAGTTGAGCGGAGTGGAAAGATCTACGGCCGCCTGCGCTACGGCTGGCCGTAGCCGTCCAGGAAGTTGCCGATCCGGGTGATCGCGTCGCGCAGGTCCCCGACCGTCGGCAGGGTCACGACGCGGAAGTGGTCGGGCTCGGTCCAGTTGAAGCCTGTGCCCTGCACGACCATGATCTTCTCGCGGCGCAGCAGGTCCAGGACCATCTGCCGGTCGTCCTTGATCTTGAAGACCTTGGGGTCGAGGCGCGGGAAGAGATACAGCGCGCCCTTCGGCTTCACGCAGCTCACGCCCGGGATCTGGGTGAGCAGTTCGTGGGCGACGTCCCGCTGCTCCTTCAGCCGCCCGCCCGGCAGGACGAGTTCGTTGATCGTCTGCCGTCCGCTCAGCGCGGCGACCACGCCGTGCTGGCCCGGCATGTTCGCGCACAGGCGCATGTTCGCGAGGATCGTCAGGCCCTCGATGTACGACTCCGCGTGGGCGCGCGGCCCGGAGATCGCCATCCAGCCGACGCGGTAGCCCGCCACCCGGTACGCCTTCGACATGCCGTTGAAGGTGAGGGTGAGCAAATCCGGGGCGATCTTCGCGGTGGGGGTGTGCGTGGCGTCGTCGTAGAGGATCTTGTCGTAGATCTCGTCCGAGCAGACCAGCAGGTTGTGGCGGCGGGCGATGTCGGTCAGGCCCTTGATCATCGCCTCGTCGTAGACGGCCCCCGTCGGGTTGTTGGGGTTGATGATGACGAGGGCCTTGGTGCGGTCGGTGATCTTGCGCTCGACGTCCGCGAGGTCGGGCATCCAGTCGGACTGCTCGTCGCAGCGGTAGTGCACGGCCGTGCCGCCGGAGAGCGAGACGGCGGCGGTCCACAGGGGGTAGTCGGGCGAGGGTACGAGGACCTCGTCGCCGTCGTCGAGCAGGCCCTGCATGGCCATCACGATCAGCTCGGAGACGCCGTTGCCGACGAAGACGTGCTCGACGTCCGTCTCGATGCCGAGGGTCTGGTTGTGCATGACGACCGCCCGGCGCGCGGCCAGCAGTCCCTTCGCGTCGCCGTACCCGTGGGCCGACGACACGTTGCGGAGGATGTCCTCCAGGATCTCGGGCGGACACTCGAAGCCGAACGCCGCCGGGTTGCCGGTGTTCAGCTTGAGAATGCGATGCCCGGCCGCCTCCAGCCGCATCGCCTCCTCGAGCACCGGGCCCCGGATCTCGTAACAGACGTTGGCGAGCTTGGTCGACTGGATCACCTGCATGCCTGGGAGCTTACGGTCCACGCGCGCATCCCGGACCGTGTTATCCGCCACTTGAGACGTGGCGTTTGGGGGGTTATGGCCTGGGCCGGCCGCTCCGGGGGTTACGAGGGGTGACGCGGACCTTGCGGAGGGGTGAGGTCTCCCTCCGGGGGGCGCCGAACGGGGCCGGCTGACGGTACGGACGAGTGCGCGGGATCGATAACCCCGGACCCCTCACTGTCGGCCACGCCCGCCGGGGCCACCGCCGACCCGCCGGACGCGGATGCGCCGCGGGCGCGGTGCCCTTGGCGCGGCAGCAGGGAGTTCCGCTCCCCGGGGGTCGCCGCCGACCCCCGGGCAGGGACCCGGGTTCCGCGACTCAGCACGGGCGCGGTGCCCCTGGCACCGGTGATCGCCGGGCCTCTCGCTCGGGACCGACCGCACGGCCGCGAGCACTCGGCGCCGACGGCACCGGACTTCGTACCCGCGGATCCCGCTCTCGTCCGCCGGGGCCCCCGCGAGTGCCCCGGCGTCCTGGGCCCAAGCAACTCCGGTACGGCAGTGCGGCTCCGGTTCGAAAGTGACGCCCCCTCGGAACCCTGCGGAGCCCCAACCCGTCCTCCCCAGTGCGATGTTCGGGGCGGCCGTGCCGCACTGCCCACCCCGGGCCGGGACGACTCCTTGCCCCCGCATGTGCTGGGCTTCACAATGTGCATGTCAAAGCAGGGGTGGCCGGAAGATCTTCGGTCGCCCGCTTCGCAGGAGAGGACCCCCACATGAAGAAGCCTCTCGGTGCCGTGCTCTTCGCCCTGGTGATGGCCGGGGCTGGTGCGGCGCCGGCGGTTGCGGCACCGGTGTCCACCGAAGACACCCCCGCGCCCGCCGTCAGGGCCGTCGACTTCGCCGGCACCGTCTCGCTCAGCAACTGCTCCGGCTCCGTCGTCCGCTTCCCGAACTCCGCGGACAGCGACCCGGCGCTCGTCATGACCAACGGCCACTGCCTGGAGACCGGGTTCCCGGCGCCCGGCGAGGTCATCACCGGACAGTCCTCCAGCCGCACCTTCGGACTGCTCAACTCCTCCGGCAGCAAGGTCGCCACGCTCCGGGCCAACCAGGTCGTCTACTCGACCATGACCGACACGGACGTCACGATCTACCGCCTGACGACCACCTACGCCGCCATCAAGAGCTCCTACGGCATCAGCCCGCTCACCGTGCAGGACACGCACCCCACCGCCGGCACCGCCATCACGGTCGTCTCCGGCTACTGGAAGCGGACGTACGCCTGCAACATCGACGGCTTCGTCTACCGCCTCAAGGAGGGCGACTGGACCTGGAAGGACTCGGTCCGCTACACCTCCGCCTGCCAGACCATCGGCGGCACCTCGGGCTCGCCCGTCATCGACAACGCCACCGGCAAGGTCGTCGCCGTCAACAACACCGGCAACGAGGACGGCGAGCGCTGCACCGAGAACAATCCCTGCGAGGTCGACGAGAACGGCAACGTGACCGTCCACCACCTCATCAACTACGCCGAGGAGACCTACCAGATCCCCGCCTGCTTCGGCGCGGGCAACAAGCTCGACCTGAACGCCTCCGGCTGCGTCCTGCCCAAGCCGTAACTCCCGCACCGCGCACGGGCGTTCCGTCACACGGGACTGCGACGGACCGCCCGCCCCGCCAGCACGTCAGTGCGCCGCCCGTCCTCGATCACGAACTGCCCGTCCACGAGGACGTGCGGAATGCCCGTCGGCAGCGCGCGCGGATTCTCGTACGTCGAACCCGCCGCCACCGTCCGCGGGTCGAACAGGACCAGGTCCGCACGGTAGCCCTCGCGGATCAGCCCCCGGTCGGGAAGGCGCAGCCGGGCCGCGGGCCGGGACGTCAGATGGGCGACGCACTCCTCCAGCGACAGCACCCCCAACTCCCTGACGTAGTGGCCGAGATACTGCGGGAAGGTGCCGTAGGCGCGCGGATGGGGCTTCGCGCCCTGGAGGATGCCGTCCGAGCCGCCCGTGTGCACCCGGTGGCGCATGATGGCCTGCACGTTCTCCTCGTGGCCCACGTGCTGCAGGATCGTCGGGCCCAGCCGGTCCTGCACCAGCAGCCGCCGGACCGTGACCCAGGGGGACTCGCCGCGCAGGTCCGCCGACTCCTGGACGGTCCGTCCGACGTAGTCGCCGAGCCCGGGGTCGCTCACGCCCGAGATCTCGATCGTGTTCCAGTCCATGGGCACGCCGTGGCAGCCGTCGGAGCCGACGACCTCCACGTCGTGCCGGATGCGCGCGGACGTCTCCTCGTCCGCGAGCCGCTTCAGCATCGCCTCCGGACCGCCCTCGTGCGCCCAGCTCGGCAGCATGGCCACGAGCGTCGTACACCCCGGGGTGTACGGGTAGGTGTCCAGAGTGATGTCGGCTCCCGCCGCAAGCGCCTCGTCCAGCAGGGTCAGCAGCTCGGGCGCGCGGCCCTTGTTCACGCCGAAGTTCATGGTGGCGTGCGCCAGATGGAGCGAACAGCCCGCCTCCCGGGCCAGCTCGACCATCTCCTCGTACGCCTCCAGGGCACCGGCGCCGTAGGAGCGGTGGTGCGGGCAGTAGTAGCCGCCGTAGGAGGCCACCACCCGGCACAGTTCGGTGAGTTCGGCGTCCTTCGCGTACATGCCCGGCGTGTAGGTCAGCCCGGACGACATGCCGACGGCGCCCTGTTCCATGCCCTCGGCGACCAACTGCCGCATCCGGTCGAGCTCCTGGGGCGTCGCCTCGCGGTCCTCCCAGCCGACGGCGAGCATCCGGACGGTGCCCTGGGGGATCAGATAGGCGGCGTTGACGGCGATCCCGCGGTCGAGGCGGTCCAGGTACTCGCCGACCGAGCGCCAGTCGAAGTCGATGTCGTCGCCGTGGCCGTTCCAGCCGGTGATGGTGGCGCGGACCTCGGCGAGCGTGCGGTCGTCGACGGGGGCGTACGACAGTCCGTCCTGGCCCAGGACCTCCAGCGTGACGCCCTGCGCGGCCTTGGCGCTGTGGTCCGGGTCGCGCAGGACGGCCAGGTCGCTGTGGGCGTGCATGTCGATGAAGCCGGGGGACAGGACCAGCCCCTCGGCGTCCAGTTCCCGCATGGCCTCCGGGCGCTGGCAGCCCGCCCCCGCGGCCTCCTTGACGATCGACACGATCCGGCCGCGGTCGACCACCACGTCCGCGCGGTAAGCGGGCTCCCCGCTGCCGTCCACCACGTCCGCGTCCCGGAAGACGAGCTGCTCCACGACTCCTCCTGCTGCCTCTAGAAGAACGTACGGATGTAGTCGACGACCGTCCCGTCCGCCTCGGCCAGCGCGATCAGCGGCCACTTGTCGAAGGACGTGCACGGATGGGACAGACCCATCCCTACCCAGTCTCCGGCCTCGAGGTCCGCCTCGGCAGTGGTGCGCAGCCAGGTGTGCTGGTCGGACAGACCGGTCACCGAGACGCCGGTCGCCGGGTGCTCGGCGCCGTCCCGGTGCACGACCTGGGGGAAGGGCAGGTCCAGGTCGTAGGCCGCGTCCCGCTTGCCGGCGTTGGCGAAGGCCTGCTCGGCCGAGGGGCGGGAGACCACCTGCGCCCACAGCCGGAACGCCGGCTCCAGGGCGCCCTCCTCCGGGACCCGGTTGAACGGCGTCACCTCGCGGTAGTGGCCGTCGTCGTGCGATACGTAGGCGCCCGAGCGCAGCAGCTTCAGGACCGGTGAGGTGAGGGCCGGGATCTCGGCGAACACATCGGCGACCGCGTCGAACCAGGCGCTGCCGCCCGCGCTGACCACGATCTCGTCCAGGCCCCGGAAACGTCCGGCCTTGTCGAAGTCGGCGGCGAGGGCGACCAGCCGCCGCAGCCAGGCGTGCACCCGCTCGGGGTCGGCCTCGGGCACCTCGCCCTCGTAGCCCGCAACGCCCACGAGCCGCAGCGTGCGGGCGCGGGCCACGGCGTCCGCGACCGCCGCGCACTCCGCCTCCGTCCGGACACCGGTACGGGCACCCTCACCGGCGCCGAGCTCCACCACGACGTCCAGCGGACGCGAGGCGCCCTGCAGCGCCGCGTCCATCAGCTCCACGCCGCGCACGGAGTCGACGTAGCAGATGAAGCGGAAGCCGGGGTCGGCGTCGAGTTCGGCGGAGATCCACTTCAGGGCCGCCGGGTCGAGGATCTCGTTGGCGACGAAGATCCGCCGGACGCCGAACGCCCGTGCCACGCGCACCTGGTGGGGGAGGGCGAGGGTGATGCCCCAGGCGCCGCGCTCGATCTGCCGGTGGAAGAGCTGGGGCGCCATCGAGGTCTTGCCGTGCGGGGCGAAGGCCAGTCCGTGGCGGGTCGCGTACGTCTCCATCAGCGCCAGGTTGTGCTCCAGGCGCTCCGCCGACAGCGCGAGGACGGGGGTCGTGAAACCGCCCGTGAAGAGATTGCGGCGCTGGGCGGCCAGCTCGGCGACGGTCAGCCCGTCGGCGTCCGGCGGGAGGCCCTTGAAGCGGTGGTCGACGCGCTCGTCGGCGAGGCGGGCGAGGGCTTCGGTGCCCATGGGACCTCCCTGATCTGGTGTGTTGCAGTACTTGCAATGCTCATTGCGTATGTCGCTCACTGCTGTCTAACATCTCGGCCAACGCGGGGTCAACGGAGCCCCCCACCGCCATCACATCGAGGAGTTACGACGATCGTGACCACGCCCGGACCTTGCAATGCCCTGGACGCCGTCGACACCGTCGACGTCGTCTCGCTCGGCGAGTCCATGGTCACGTTCCTGCCCGCCACCCCAGGGCGCCTCGCCGACGTCCCCTCCTTCGACCGCGGCATCGGCGGCGCCGAGTCCAACGTGGTGTGCACGCTCGCCGCCGCCGGGCACTCCGCGCGCTGGGTGAGCCGGGTCGGCGCCGACGGCTTCGGCGACCACCTCGTCGAGGCGATCGGCTCCTACGGCGTCGACGTCGGCGCCGTGCACCGCGACCCCGACCGCCCCACCGGCATCTACTTCCGCACCGCCGGCGACCGCGCGAGCGACGCCCACGAGGTGGCGTACTACCGCGCCGGGTCCGCCGCCTCCGCGATGTCGGTCGACAACACGGATCTGGCGGCGGCGCGCGCGGGACGGGTGCTGCATCTGTCCGGGATCACCCCGATGCTGTCCGACGACTGCCTCGCCCTGGTGCGCGAGCTGACCGCGCCCCGCGCCGAACGGCCCCTGGTCTCCTTCGACGTCAACCACCGGCCCACCGTGTGGCGCGAGGCCGACGGACCGGGCGTGCTCCTGGAACTCGCGGGCCGCGCCGACCTGGTGTTCGTCGGCGACGACGAGGCCGAGGAGGTCTGGGGGCTGCGCGGCCCCGAGGCGATCCGTGCCGCCCTCCCCGGCCCCGAGGTGCTCGTCGTCAAGCAGGGCGGGCGCGGAGCCACCGTGTTCGACCGGCAGGACGCCACCTTCGTCCCCGCGCCCACGGTGGACGTCGTGGCCGCGGTCGGTGCCGGTGACGCCTTCGCCGCCGGTTTCCTCTCCGCCACCCTGCGCGGACTGCCCGTCCGCGACCGGCTGCGGCACGGTCACCTCATGGCCGCCGCCGCCCTCACCGTCCCCGGTGACCTCGCCCCGCCCCCCGCCCGCGCCCACGCCGACCGGCTCGCCGCCCTCGACGACGAGGCGTGGGGGACACTTCGACTCGGCCCCGGCTGGACGAAGGACGTCGCCCGGGCCGACGAGGAGGTACGTACGTCATGAGCCAGACCGTCGACCGCGCGCTCAGCATCCTGCCGCTGCTCGCCGAGGGACCCGCCGACCTCGGCCGGGTCGCCGACCGGCTCGGCGTGCACAAGTCCACGGCCCTGCGCCTGCTGCGGACCCTGCACGAACACGGACTCGTCTACCGCCAGTCCGATCAGCGCTACCGCCTGGGCGCCCGTCTCATAGCCCTCGCCCAGGAGGCCATGGAGAACCTCGACATCCGCGAGATCGCCCACCCCCACCTCGTACGCCTCAACGAGCAGTGCGGGCACACCGTGCATCTCGCGGTGTACGAGGAGTCCGAGGTGCTCTACATCGACAAGGTCGAGAGCCGCTACCCGGTGCGGATGTACTCACGGATCGGCAAGCCGGTCGCGATCACCGTCGCGGCCGTCGCGAAGCTGCTCCTTGCCGACCTGCCCGAGAGCGAGCGCCGGCTGCTCGCCGACAAGCTCGACTACCCCATGTACACGGCCCGGTCCACCCCCAACGCCCCCGCTTTCCTGCGCGAGTTGGAGAAGGTGCGGGACCAGGGCTGGGCCACCGACCTCGGCGGCCACGAGGAGTCCATCAACTGCGTCGGCGCGCCGATCCGCGGTGGGGACGGCCGGGTCGTCGCCGCGATGTCGGTCTCCGCGCCGAACGTCGTCGTCACCGCCGACGAACTCCTCACCCTGCTCCCCCTGGTGCGCCGCACGGCGGACGCGATCAGCGGGGAGTACTCCGGAAGAACCCCCGTCAAGGAAGTCGCCCCATGACCGACAAGATCGCCCTCACCCCCAAGACGCACACCACCCCGCCCGCGAAGTTCTCCCACGGCGTCAAGAAGGGCAACATCCTCCAGGTCGCCGGCCAGGTCGGCTTCCTGCCCGCCGAGGAGGGCAAGCCCCCCACGCCCGTCGGCCCCGGTCTGCGCGAGCAGACCCTGCAGACCCTCGCCAACGTCAAGGCGATCCTGGAGGAGGGCGGCGCGAGCTGGGACGACGTGATGATGCTTCGCGTCTACCTCACCGACGTGGACCACTTCGCCGAGATGAACGGCATCTACAACACCTACTTCGAGGAGCAGGGCCTCACCCAGCCGCCCGCCGCCCGCACGACCGTCTACGTCGGTCTGCCCGCGGGACTCCTCATCGAGATCGACGCCCTGGCCGTACTGGGCTGACGCCGACTCGAACCCCCCACCGCGTACGTCCTCACGGCGCGGCGCCCCACACCCCCGGGACGCCGTGCCGCGATCCCCCCTGCCCGAAAGCCCCATGCCCTTAACCAGAGGACCCCCGACATGTCCCTCCCGCTCGCCGCTGACGCACCGGCCGCCCCACCACACACGGGTGGCCTGCTCCTCCTGTTCGACGGCACGCCCGCTCTGCTCACGGTCGCCGCCATCGGTATCGCGCTCCTCCTCTTCCTGATCATCAAGGTCAGACTCCAGCCCTTCGTGGCCCTGCTCGCGGTCTCCATAGCCGTCGGCCTGCTGGCCGGACTGTCGGTCACCGAACTCTTCGGCACGGTCCAGCGCTCGGACGCCGTGTCGACCATCGAGTCCGGCATGGGCGGCATCCTCGGCCACGTCGCGATCATCATCGGCCTGGGCACGATGCTCGGCGCGATCCTCGAGGTCAGCGGCGGCGCCGAGGTGCTCGCCTCCCGGCTGCTGAACCTCTTCGGCGAACGACGGGCGCCGCTCGCGATGGGCCTCACCGGCCTGATCTTCGGCATCCCGGTCTTCTTCGACGTCGGCATCTTCGTCCTCGCGCCGATCGTCTACGCCGCCGCCAAGCGCTCCGGCAAGTCGATCCTGCTGTACTGCCTGCCGCTGCTCGCGGGCCTGTCGATGACCCACGCCTTCCTGCCCCCGCACCCGGGACCGGTGGCCGCGGCCGGACTGCTGCACGTGCAGCTCGGCTGGATCATCCTGATGGGCATCGTCTGCGGCATCCCGGCCGTGCTGGCCGCCTGGGTGTTCTCCGCCTGGATCGGGCGCCGCATCTTCGTGGCCGTGCCGCAGGACATGGTGGAGGCCGCCGCTGAGGCCAAGATGGCGGTCGTCAACGAGCAGCAGGAGCAGGGCGTGCAGCCGCGCGAGGAGCCCGTGTCGCTGGGCGTCGTCCTCGGCATCATCGGCACCCCGCTGATCCTCATCCTCGCGGCGACGTTCTCCTCCATCGCCTTCGACCCGTCCACCGGCCGTTCGGTGGTCGAGTTCTTCGGCCACCCGTTCGTGGCGCTGACGATCGCGCTGCTGCTGGCGTACTACCTGCTGGGCATCCGCCGCGGCTGGTCCCGCAAGTCCCTGGAGACGGTCTCCACCGCGTCCCTGAAGCCGGTCGGCAACATCCTGCTCGTGGTCGGCGCGGGCGGTATCTTCGGCGCGATCCTCAAGGCGAGCGGTGTCGCCCAGGCCCTCTCGGACACCTTCCACGACGTGGGCCTGCCGGTGCTCGTCCTGTCGTACCTGATCTCGGTCGTCCTGCGGGTCGCCCAGGGCTCGGCCACGGTCGCCATCGTCACCACGGCCGGCATCGTCGCCCCCCTGCTCAGCGAGGGCCACCACTCCCAGGCCTTCGTCGCCCTCGTCATCATGGCCATCTCCGCGGGCTCCATCTTCGCCTCGCACGTCAACGACGGCGGCTTCTGGATGGTCGCCAAGTACTTCGGCATCAGCGAGCGGGACACGCTGAAGACCTGGACCGTGCTGGAGTCGGTGCTGTCGGTGGCGGGCTTCGCGGTCGCGGCCGTCGTCAGCCTGTTCGTCTAGGTGTGCGCCTGCATGCGTGCGCATGGTGGGGTGCGCATGTAGGCGTCTCATAACGAAGTTGGGGCCGGCTGTGTCCCGCACAGGATCTTCGACCATACTGCCCGCTGTGGAGCAGCGCATAGGATCGAGCAGCCAGCCCCTGAAGGGCGAGCCCGTGACGGGTGCCGGATTCGACCCGGCCTTCATCCCCGGGCTCACCCCACCCGTGTCCGAGCAGCCGGAGGAGGACGCGGCGCAGGACGCCGAGGCCGTCTCCGAGGACGCGGACGCCGCGTCGGAAGAGGCCCGGACACCGGCCGCGCCCGAACCCGGTGCCGAGGAGCAGGAGACGGCCGCGGACGACGAGGAAGAGGCCCCCGAAGGCCCCGTCTTCGAGGCCTCCGACCGCCGCGCGAGGATCGTCGCCGACCACCGAGGCGTACGGCTCGCCCTGGACGACCAGGAGTGCGAGTTCCGCTGGGACGAGATCGGCGCCGTGGAGACCGAGTCCCCGCGCTTCGGCAAGCGGTTCACGATCACGGTCCACACCCCCGACCGCCGCTGGTACCCCATCGAGATCGAGGCGACGGCCAGGTCCCGCTTCGAGGAGTGGGAGTCCGAACTGGACGCGGTCCTCGACGCCTACTTCGAAGAGGACGCGGAGGACGAAGAGGGCGCGCAGGACGAAGAGGGCGCGCAGGACGTCGAGGACGCGGAGCCCGCGGACGAGGACTCCGAGAGCACCCTCGCCAAGAACGATGTGAACAGCAAGAGCGACAAGAACGACAAGAGCGCCGACTGACTACCGGAACCACCGGGGGCTGAGGGCGATCGTCCTCAGCTGCCCGATGGACAGGGCAGGGGTCTTGCGGGTCGCGGCGGTGTCCTGGGCCCCGGAGTTGAAGGCACTGATCACGACCCGGCTCCCGTCGGTGCGCAGGGTGTCGACGGTCCACATCACCACGCCCGCGCCGCCCTTCTCGCCGGCGCCCTGGCGCACGGCGACCATCGTGCCGTCGGACAGGGTCTCGGCGCCGGACCCGAAGAGCTCGCCCGCGACGTCCCCCATCCCGGTCTGGACGTTGACCTGCACGAGGCTCTTGCCCTTGCCGTCGTCGACGACGACGTACCCGAACCCGGTGTCGTCCCCGCTGGCGTCCGAGACGGTGAGGCCCTTCGGCAGCAGGGACTTCAGGGTGGGCGCGACCGGTACGGCGGCGGCCGGCTCGCTCGCGCTGGGCGCGGTACCGGTCGGCTTCGTGGTCGACCGGTCCGGGGCGGCGGGGATCGCGTCGATCGCGTCCCGCCAGGCGGTCGCGGCGGCCAGATGCAGCAACTGGGCGGGGGACAGCGGCGGCCGGGGACGGGTGACGGGCGAGTCCTTCTCGGCGGCGGCGTTCCACTCGCTGACGCCGACGTGATGGCCCTGCGGGGTGACGAGTTCGGCGTCCCACCACTTGGTGTCCACCCGGCGGTCCGGATACTCGTAGCCCTGCAGCACCATGACGACGGAGCCGTCCGGCAGCCTGCTCGTGCTGCAGGCGTCGTAGTGGGCGTAGGGCTTGCCGGGGCACTCGGTGGTCTGCCTGGCCTGGTCGCTGCCCGGCTCGACGCGGTCGAGGCTCACGCTCACGGCCGCCGCGCCCTTGCCGTCGTCGAACACGAGCTGCACGTACGGCCCCGGCTTCTCGTCCGTGCCCCGTGCCTCGGCACGGCTGAACTTGCCGTCCGGAAGCAGCTTTTCGAGCGTACGGACCAACGCGCCGCCGGAGACGGGTGTGGCGGACGCGGAGGCGTGCGTGGCGGCGGCCACGGAGGAGCGGTCGTCACTGCCGTCACGGGAGCCCGCGCCGGCGGGCAGGAGCAGTGCCCCGCCCACGCCGACGAGCGCGATGCCCGCCGCCCCGCCCGCCACGGCGGCCCGCTGCCGCAGCAGCAGTCGCCGCCGCCCGCGCACCGCTCCAGCGGTCACGAGCGCGGCCCGGTCGGTCTCGAAGCAGCCGGCGGCGTCGCGCAGATGGGCGCTGAGCCGCTCCTCGAAGGGATCGGTGTGCTGTTCCAAGGGCATGACGGATCACCGTTTCGCGAAGGGACGACGTACAGAGCTGTGTTCAGGGGCGCGCGTACTCGCCGAGGTCCTCGCCGAGCAGTTCCCGCAGCCGCCCGAGAGCGCGGGTGCAGCGGGTGCGCACGGCGGCCGAACTGGCGTTCATGACCTGCGCGGTCTCCTCGACGGAGCGGTCCTCCCAGTACCGCAGGACGACCACCGCCCGGTCCTTGGCGGGCAGCCGGGCCAGGGCCTGAAGCAGCGTCAGCCGCAGCGGCATGTCACGGCCGGCGCCGTCGTCGGGCAGTTCGGGCAGCACGTCCATGGCCCGCTCGGTGCTGCTGAGCCGGCGCTGATGGGCGAGAAACGTACGCATGAGAACGGTCTGCGCATACCCCGCCGGGTTGCCCACCCGGGACACCCGCCGCCAGCTGACGTAGAGCCGCCCGAGGGTCTCCTGCACGAGATCCTCGGCCAGATGTGTGTCACCGGCGGTCAGCAGACAGGCCGACCGGTAGAGATGTCCGGCGCGCACCGCAGCGAACTCCGCGTACTCGTCCGCCCGCACCTGTCGCATCTCTCCCCCAACTCACGGCACCGTGCCCGGCACCGCGCATCCGCTCTCACTTCATTGATGCGGTGGGACCCCGGAAATGTTTCATACGGATGCGATCTGAGCGTGCGTTGGGGAGAGGCCCTACGCGGCCGGGGACGACCGCAGCGCCAGCACGGCCGCGGCCGCCAGTGCCGCCAGGCCCGCCGAGACCACCAGCGCGATGTCGGCGCCGTGGGCCAGTCCGCCGCCCGACGACGTCGCGATGGCGATGGTCAGGGCGACGCCCGCGCAGGAGCCGATGTAGCGGAACGTCTGCTGGGCGCCGGAGCCCATGGCGGCGCGGGCGGCCGGGACCGACTCCACCGACAGCAGCGGCAGGGCGGCGTTCAGCAGGCCGCTGCCGATGCCGCCGATGATCAGGCCGGGCAGCAGCCGGTGCCAGGAGTGGGCGTCGAGCGCGCCGAGCATGGTGAGGACGCCGACCGCGTGCAGGCCGAAGCCGACGGCCAGCTGGTGGCGCGGGGAGACCCGGCCGGCCAGCCGCTTGGCCTGCAGGGCCACGGTGAAGGACAGGCCCGACCACAGGAGGAACAGCCAGGCCGTGTCCATCGCGCTCAGGCCGAGCGTCTGCTGGAGCATGGCCGGCAGGAAGCTGAAGGTGCCGATCACCGCCAGGCCCGTGAACAGGCCGCCCGCGGAGGACGCCAGGAAGCGGGGGCGGCGCAGCAGGCCGAGGTCGATCATCGGCGTCGCGGTGCGGCGCTCCACCACGGTGAAGACCGCCATCAGCGCCACGGTCGCCACCAGCAGCAGGCCCACCTGCGGGCGCAGCCAGCCGTCCCGGCCCAGGGTCAGGGCGGCGACCAGCGCGACCAGCGCCAGTCCGAAGGCCAGCGCGCCGAACACGTCCGGGCGGCCGCCCCGCGGTGAACGGGACTCCGTCAGACCGCGGGTGCCCAGGCCCGCCACCAGCAGCGCGGCCGCGCCGAGCACGCCGTAGGCCACCCGCCAGTCGGAGAACGCGCCCGCCACGAGGGGGCCCACCGCGATGCCGCCGCTGACGAACGCACCCCACACACCCGTCGCGTGCAGTCGGCCGCGGGGCGTGGGGAACGCGTGGACGATCAGCCCCAGGCTGCTCGCGAGGATGGCCGCGCTCGCCGCGCCCTGCGCGATCCGGGCCAGCGTGAACAGCCAGGTGGACGAGGCCAGGGCGCCGAGGGCCGTGGTGATGCCGAGGGTGAGGGTGCCCGCCAGGAAGATGCGGCGGCGGCCGTAGTCGTCGGCGAGGCTGCCGGCGACCAGGAGCAGCGCGGCCAGGCCCAGCGGGGTGCCGTTGAGCAGCCAGGCCTGGGCGGAGACCGGGGTGTGCAGGGCCGCCGCGGTGTCGGGGAGCGTGACCAGCGGGGCGGTGTACGTCATCAGCGTCACGGCGGTGGCCGCGCTGGTCAGGGCGAGGGTGGCGCGGCCGTGCGCGGGCGCCTGAGCGGGTTGTGCGTGCGGCGCGCTCGTGGCGTCGGCCTCAGTGAGAGTTCGTTCATTGAACCTAGGCATGTCGCCCACCGTAGCATCCTAGGTTCATTCATTGAATCAGCTCAGGGAAAATGGTTACAGTGGACGGCATGGCACTGGGCAAGGACTACGTGACGCAGGAGTGCTCCATCGCCCGCGCGCTGGAGGTGGTCGGCGAGCGCTGGACGCTGCTCGTGATCCGCGACGCGCTCTACGGCGTACGGCGCTACAACGACTTCCTCGTCCACCTCGGCATCCCGCGCGCGGTCCTGGCCGCCCGCCTGCAGACGCTCACCGCGGAGGGCATCCTCGACAAGCGCCGGTACCAGGAGTCGCCGCCGCGCGACGAGTACGTCATCACCGACCGCGGCATCGCCCTGTGGCCCACGCTGCGCTCGCTCGGCCTGTGGGGCCGCGAGCACTTCGGCGAGACCCAGCTGCGCTCCTTCCGGCACATCGCCTGCGACACCGAACTGGGCACCTACGGCGAATGCCCCGCCTGCGGAACCGCCGTACCCGTCCAGGACGTCGTCATGGTGCCGGGCCCGGGCCTCCATCCGGACCCGGCGGATCCGATCAGCCGCATCCTGCTCAAGCCGAAGCGCCTGCTGGAGCCCATCGAACAGCCGGCCGCGGCGGATCCTGTATAACCGACAGCAGGACGCACGCGCGTACGAGAAAAGCGCGCGTACGCGAAGAGCACACGTACAAGAAGGGGGGGGCAGCCGTGATCCGCAGCCGGACACCTCTGCGCCCCGCCGCCGTGCTGCTGCTCCTGGTCCTCCAGGCCGTGCTGCTCGCCGACACCGGCAGCCTCACCGCCACCGTCGCCCTCGCCGCCACCGCGGCGGCCGGGGCCACGCTCGCCGCCTGCGCCCTGCTCGCCGCACGGATCGTGCCCGCGGTGCCGCCCACGCGCGTGCGCACGGCGATCCGCGACCGGGACCGCCGTACGGCCTTCCTGCCGCAGCGCGACCCCGACGCCAGGGGCCGCACCCGCCCCCGAGCCCCCGGACACGCCCTCCCGACGACCGTCGCACAGGGCGCCTGACACCTCTCTTCCGACGCGTGCCCGTGCGGGTCGTCATGCCGCCTTCACCCCGTTCCGGCATGACCCTCGGAGGGCTCAACCATGTCCGTCTTCCCTGCTTTCGCACATCTCGTCGAGCAACTCGCCGCCCTGATCCAGCCGCTGTTCGGCGCCACTGCGGCGGCCGCCGCGATCGTCCTGTTCACCGCTCTCGTACGACTCCTCGTGCATCCCCTCTCCCGCGCCGCGGCCCGCGGGCAGAAGGCCCGCACCGCGCTGCAGCCGAAGATCACCGAGCTGCGCACCCGGCACAAGGACGACCCCAAGAAGTTCCAGCAGGCCCTGCTGGAGCTGCACGCCGAGGAGAAGGTGTCGCCGATGTCCGGGTGCCTGCCCGGACTGCTCCAGCTGCCGGCGTTCTTCCTGCTCTACCACCTGTTCTCGAACACCACGATCGGCGGTGAGCACAACGGCCTGCTCACCCACCAACTGTTCGCCGCGCCGCTCGGCGGGCGGTGGGCGGACGCGCTGTCCGGCGGCGGGGTGTTCGGGGCTGCCGGGCTCGTGTACCTCGGGTTGTTCGCGCTCGTCGCGGCGGTCGCGACCTTCAACTACCTGCGCGCGAAGAAGACCATGGCTGCCACTGCTTCCGCCGCCGCCGGCCCGGAGCAGGTCCCCGGCGCCGCGGCCATCGGCAGGATCGCGCCCTACCTCTCCTTCTTCACGCTCGTCACGGTGGCCGTCGTACCGCTGGCGGCCGCGCTGTACGTGGTGACGAGCACGACGTGGACCGCGGTCGAACGGGCCGTGCTCTACCGATAGGTCAGAAGTCGCGGTCCAGTCCGTGAACCGGGTCTTGCGGAGTGGACTTCGACCTTGGAGGATCGACCAGTCCTCCGATGGCTGCACCCATCGGTCGGACGCCCGCGATCGAGGGAGACATGATCATGAAGCTGCTGCGAGTCGGTACGGCGGGAGCGGAGACGCCCGCGCTGCTCGACGCCGAGGGGATTCTGCGGGACCTCTCCGGTGTCGTCCCGGACATCGACGGAGCGCTGCTCGCCGACGAAGCGGCACTGCGGCGGATCCGTACGGCCGCCGAGGCGGGGGAGCTGCCCGCCCTGGACGCGACCGGGCTGCGCATCGGGCCGCCGCTCGCCCGGATCGGCAAGGTCGTGTGCATCGGGCTGAACTACCACGACCACGCCCGCGAGACCGGTGCCGAGCCGCCCGCCGAGCCGGTGATCTTCTTCAAGGCCGCGGACACGGTGGTCGGTCCGAACGACACGGTGCTGGTACCCCGCGGGTCGCAGAAGACCGACTGGGAGGTCGAGCTCGCCGTCGTCATCGGGCGCACGGCCCGCTACGTGGAGTCGGCTCAGGCGGCGCTCGGCCATGTCGCCGGCTACGCCGTGGCGCACGACGTGTCCGAGCGGGAGTTCCAGATCGAGCGCGGCGGCACCTGGGACAAGGGCAAGAACTGCGAGACGTTCAACCCGCTGGGGCCGTGGCTGGTGACGGCGGACGAGATCGCCGATCCGCAGGATCTGCCGTTGAAGCTGTGGGTGAACGGGGAGTTGAAGCAGAACGGGACGACGGCGGAGCAGATCTTTCCGGTCGCTGAAGTGGTGCGCTATGTCAGTCAGTTCATGACGCTGTACCCCGGGGACGTCATCAATACGGGGACGCCGGCGGGGGTTGCCATGGGGGCGCCCGAGCCGAAGCCGTATCTGCGGGCCGGGGATGTCGTCGAGCTGGAGATCGAGGGGCTGGGGCGGCAGCGGCAGGAGTTCAAGGACGCCTAGAGGGGTGGGGGACTGCGCTTCAGCGGCGAGTGCGGGTTCGTCGTGGCTTGTCGCGCAGTTCCCCGCGCCCCTGGCGGGGCGCTCCTGTCACCCCTTGTTCAGGAAGGTCTCCAGGGCCTCCACCACCAGTCTGTGGTCGGCGAGTTGGGGGAGGCCGCTGACCGTCACCGTACCGATCACGCCTACGTCCTGGACGGTGATCGGGAACGAGCCGCCGTGGGCCGCGTACGTGTCCGGGTCCAGGCGGGAGGACTCCTCGAAGGTGGAGCCCTTGGCGCGGAAGCGGGCGCCGACGAGGTAGGAGGCGGAGCCGTAGCGTTCCACCACGCGGCGCTTGCGGGCGATCCAGGCGTCGTTGTCCGGGGTGGAGCCCGGGAGGGCCGCGTGGAAGAGCTGCTGGCCCGCGCGGTGGATGTCGATGGCGACCGGCGCCTGGCGCTCCCGGGCCAACTCCACGAGCAGGGAACCCAGCGCCCAGGCGTCCTCGTGGGTGAACCGGCTGAAGACCAGGCGCCGTTCCTGTGCCTCCAGCTCCTCCAGGGTCGGGGTGAGCTCCGGCTGGAACTTGGGCGTGATCTCGTGGTGCGTCACAGTGTCACCGCCACGTTGTCGCGGGCCGAACGGCGGGCCGCCTCCAGGACGTCGAGGGCCGCGGCCGCCTCGTGGGCGGTCACCGGGTTGGCGCCGCCGTCGGTGAGTGCCCTGGCCACGGCCGCATAGTACGCGGGGTAGTCGCCGGGGAGGGTCGGTTCGGGGCGGCCGCCGCCGGTCGCCGGGGACTCGCCGGAACCGACGCGGCCCCACGACTCCTCCGCCTCCGTGCCCCAGTCGGCCGCCGTGCCGGGACGCCGGCCCTCGCGCAGGTCCGCCTCCTGCGGATCGAGGCCGTACTTGACGTAGCCCGCCTTCGAGCCCAGCACCCGGAAGCGCGGGCCGAGTTGGGCGGTCGTGGCGGAGACGTAAAGATGCGAGCGGACGCCGCTTGCGTGCGTGATGGCGATGAACGTGTCGTCGTCCGCTTCCGCGCCCGGGCGGCGGATGTCCGACTCCGCGTACACCTGCGCCGCCGGACCGAACAGGACCAGCGCCTGGTCGACGACATGGCTCCCGAGGTCGTAGAGCAGACCTCCGATCTCTGCCGGGTCGCCGGACTCGCGCCAGCCGCCCTTGGTCTGCGGACGCCACCGCTCGAACCGGGACTCGAAGCGCCATACGTCGCCCAACTCGCCCTTCGCCAGCAGGCCTTGCAGGGTCAGGAAGTCGTTGTCCCAGCGGCGGTTCTGAAAGACGGAGAGGAGCAGTCCGCGGTCCTCGGCGAGGGCGGCGAGTTCGCGTGCCTCGGCGGCCGTGCCGGCGATCGGCTTGTCGACGACGACCGGCAGACCGGCCTTCAGGGCCGCGGTCGCGAGCGGCACATGCGTCCTGTTCGGGGACGCGACGACGACCAGGTCCAGTTCGGCGGCGCGGCCGAACAACTCCTCGGGGGTCGCCGCGACGCACACGTCCGGAAACTCGGCCAGGGCCTGCTTCTGCCGCTCCGGGTTCGAGGTGACCACCGTGTCGAGGGCGAGGCCCTCGGTGGCGGCGATCAGCGGGGCGTGGAAGACGGAGCCCGCGAGGCCGTAGCCGACGAGGCCCACGCGCAGAGGAGTACGAGTCATGCCTCCCACTTTCGCAACGCTGTTGCCAAAGTGCAAGCGCGGGGGACAATGGGCGCGTGGACAGGACGAGGGCGGCGGCGGACGCACGGACAGCGGCTGCGGGCGCACGGGCCGGAGCGAAGGCGGTGGTCGGTCGGCCGGGAGCGGCGAGCGCGCCGGTCACGGCGGGCACGTCCGGTGTCGTCGGCGCGAATCTGCCCGCCCTGCGCAGCCACAACATGGCGCTCGTCCTCGACCTGCTGCGCACCGCGGGGTCCGAGGGGATCAGCCGGCTGGAACTCGCCGAGCGGACCGGGCTGACCCCGCAGGCCGTCAGCAAGATCACCGCACGGCTGCGGGCGGACGGTCTCGCGGCGGAGGCGGGGCGCCGCGCCTCGACGGGAGGCAAGCCCCGCACCGTGCTGCGGCTGGTGCCCGAGGCCGGACACGCGGTCGGACTGCACCTGGACCGCGACGAACTGCGGGCGGTCCTGGTCGACCTCACCGGCGCCGTCGTGGCGGAGGAGCGCACCTCGCTCGACCTCGGCGCGGGCCCCGACGCCGTGGTGGCCGCGGTGGCGCGGGAAGCGGGAGCACTGACCGGCCGGGTGGCGCCGCACTGCGGGGTGCCGCACGGCTGGGCGCCGGGCGGCCGGGGCACGGACGCGCTCCTCGGGATCGGGGTCGCGCTGCCCGGCCCGCTCGACCACACCCGCGGAGTTCTGCACCGGGTGACGGGCTTCCCCGAGTGGGACGGCTTCCCCCTGCGCGACGCCCTGGCACGGCGGCTCGGAGTGCCCGTCGTCGTCGACAAGGACACCAACGCCGCGGCACTCGGTCTGGCCGTGGACGGCGCGGGCGGGTCCTTCGCGTACCTCTATCTCGGTACGGGCCTCGGTGCCGGACTCGTCATCGGCGGCACCGTGCACCGCGGCGCCCGTACCGGAGCCGGGGAGTTCGGCCACCAGGTCGTCCAGCTGGACGGGCCGCCGTGCGGCTGCGGCAACCGAGGCTGCGTCGAGGCGCTGTGCCTGGCCGCGGTGGCGCGCGGCGAGGTGGACGAGGCGGCGCGGGTGCTCGGCACCGCGGCCGGCAACCTGGTCGCCCTGCTCGACATCGACCTCGTGCTGCTCGGCGGCCGCACGGTCACCGCAGCGCCGGACGCCTTCGTGAGCGGGGTGGCCGCCGTCCTGGACGAGCGCGCCCGGCGCGTCGGCCAGGCGGCGGTGCCGGTACGGGTCGCGTCCGGCGGCGTCGCGGAGGGTGCCGCGCAGCTGGTGCTGGCCCCGCTGTTCGGGCGCGCGGACGGCTGACGGTCTGCCCGCTGATCGAGGGGACTTCCCCGGCCCGCCGGAGCGGCACCGCCCGTCGCAGCCACCCGTCCGGCACAGTCCCATGATTATGCGACTCTGCACGCCCGTCTCCCTGTGCCTGGCGGCAGCCGCCGCGCTCCTTCCCGTGGCGACCCCGGCACCCGCACACGCCGCCCCCGGCTGCTCCCCGGACGGCCGCCACTTCCCCCTCACCACCCGCATCCACGGCGGCCCCGACGCCTACGAGGCGGGCGGCGGATACGGCACCTGGTATCTGGACCTGACCAACACCACCCACCGGACCTGCGCGGGCATCCACCCGGTCGTCGTGCTCGTCGACAACAAGCGCGCGCTGAAGCCGACGCAGCCCCGCCTCGACTTCTACGCGGACGGCCGCCCGCACCCCGTGCGCTTCATGGCCACCGACGAGGACGAACTCGTCGGCGCCTTCGACGGGGGCCTGCCCGGCTTCACGGTCGGCCCCGGCAGGACCGTCAGCATCAAGGTCCGCCTCGCGCTCACCTCGGACACCCTGCCCAACGAGGTCACCGCCAACGCGGCGGTCGTCCAGCGGCACAAGAACGACGGCGACTGGGTCGGGGAGTCCGGCGACTACCGCTTCCGCATCGACAGCGACGCGGACCGGAACCAGGACGGCGCGACATCCGCCGACGAGACCCCCTCCGACGGGACCAGCACCGGCGCGACCCCCACCGGCGCGACCCCCACCGGCACGGCTTCACCGGGCGCCGACCCCGGCCTCCCCTTCGTCGACGAACTCGCCCGCACCGGCCTCGGCACCCCGGCCGGCACCCTCGCGGCCATCGCCGTCCTCCTCGTCACCGCGGGCGCCGTCCTGCTCGCCCTCAAACCGCGCAAGCGCCGCTGAGAGGCCGAACTGCCGCCAAGGACGAGGCCGCGGCGGTCGGGCGAGAAGTCGCAGCGGTCAGACGAGGTCGACCAGGTCCGCGATGGAGTCCACGATCTTCGTCGGCCGGTAGGGGAACCGCTCGACGTCGGACATGGCCGTCAGGCCGGTCAGTACGAGGAAGGTCTCCATCCCGGCCTCGAGCCCGGCCAGGACGTCGGTGTCCATACGGTCGCCGATCATGGCGCTGCTCTCCGAGTGCGCGCCGATGGTGTTCAGCGCGGTCCGCATCATCAGCGGGTTCGGCTTGCCGACGAAGTACGGCTCCTTGCCGGTCGCCTTGGTGATCAGCGCGGCCACGGAACCGGTCGCCGGGAGCGCGCCCTCCGGGGAGGGCCCGGTGTTGTCCGGGTTGGTGGCGATGAAGCGGGCGCCCTTGTTGATCAGCCGGATGGCCTTGGTCAGCGCCTCGAACGAGTACGTCCGCGTCTCGCCCAGGATCACGAAGTCGGGGTCGGAGTCCGTCAGCACGTACCCGGCGTCGTGCAGGGCCGTGGTCAGGCCCGCCTCGCCGATGACATAAGCGGTGCCGCCGGGGTGCTGGTTGTCCAGGAAGCTGGCGGTGGCCAGGGCGGAGGTCCAGATGTTCTCCGCCGGTACGTCCAGGCCGATCCGGTTCAGCCGGGCGTGCAGGTCGCGCGCGGTGTAGATCGAGTTGTTCGTGAGGACCAGGAACGGGCGGTTCGACTCACGGAGCTTCTTGATGAACGCGTCCGCGCCGGGCACCGGGACGCCCTCGTGCATCAGCACCCCGTCCATGTCGGTGAGCCACGATTCGATGGGCTTGCGCTGGGCCATGGGTGCGGACTCCCGGTCTGTCTGCCTACGAGACGGCCATGATATTCGGCGCGGCCGACCGAAACCCCCCGCCACCCGAACGGAGCAGTGCGGGCGCCACTCGGGATGCGCGGTCCGGGCTCGCGGGAGAGCCTCCCGGTATCTGGAGGTTTCACGATGGGTTCACTGCGTCTCACTCTCTGTACCGGACTCCTGGCCGCCTGCGCTCTCGCGCCGGGGGCGCCGTACGCGGCCGACGGGGGCGGAGCGGGTGTCTCGGTGGTCCCGTCGTCCCCCTCCCCCGGCACCGATGTCGCGCTGCGGGCCACCGGGTGCCCGGGGCGGACGGGCACCGCCGCGTCCCCGGCGTTCGTCGCCGACGCACGGCTGACCGGCACCGGCGGCACCCTGACCGGGGACACCCGGGTCCGCACCTCGGCGCGGCCGGGCTCCTACGACGTGACGCTCACCTGCGCCGACGCCGTGACGAAGGGCAGGGTCACCGTACTCGGCCGCGTGGAGCAGGCACCGCCGCAAGCGCCGTCGCAGGTTCGGCCGCAGGTGCTACGGCAGCCGCAGCGGCAGCCGCGGTCCCCGCAGCACGGATCCTCGGCCGCGCCCCTGGCCGCCCCCGCCTCGCCGGTCGCCTCCGTCGACGCCGACGGCAGTGGCGCCGCGCACTTCGCCTCCGTGGACGTGCGCGGGGCCGGACCCGGCACGGGACAGGCGATCACCGGACTGGTGCTCGCGGGCGTCGCCGCGGCCGCCGTAGGAGTGCTGAGCGCGCGGCGGAGGCGCGGGACGGACCGACCCGATGCCCGGTGACAGTGGTCCTCCGGCTCTCGAACGTCACCGCCGGACACTGCGCACCTGGCCCGGTCGGCGGTCTGCTCCCCCCGAAACCGCCGACCGGGCTGGTCCTCGACCGCGCGCGCACGGGCTGCGGGAGTAACCCGGCGATCTGCGCGGGAGGTTCATGGGGGCACGGTGGGTCGGACGGGCCGGGGGCTGGGGCCGTCTGGGATGACTTTAGAACGGATGAGCGCCCCAGCCTAGAGTCTGAATGACGCCAGGTTCCCGCGCGGTGGCTCTCCGTCATATGCCCTGGTGGTCAAGGGAGTTGGGTCGGCCCGCGGGACGTATGGAGTGGCCGGTCGTACACGCGTCCGGGCTGTAACAGCTCGCCGACAAACCCTGGTGATCTCGTGGGCGGCACGGGCTGTATGTCACGATTGAGCCCTGGACCGGTGCACCCAAGGGGGAGTTGGATGTACGGCATGAGGGGGGCCGGAATGAGTGCCTCCGCGGCGGTGCTGGGGGTGGCACTGCTCGTCGCGGGGTGTTCCTCCGGAGGCGACGGCGACGGCGACAAGAACGGGGACGCCGGCGCGAAGATCACTCAACAGCCCAAGGAGAGCGACCCGTTCTGGGTCAACCCGGACGGCAGCGCGGCACGGCAGGTGGCCGCGTACGAGAAGTCAGGCAAGGACGGCGACGCCGAGCAGATCCGCAAGATCGCCGAGCAGCCGACCGGCGAGTGGATCGGCCCGGAGAACCCCGAGGCGGAGGCCAAGGGCTTCACCGAGGCCGCCGACAAGGCCGGCCGCACCGCGCTGCTCGTCCTCTACAACATCCCGCACCGCGACTGCGGCCAGTACTCGCAGGGCGGCGCGGCCGACGGCGACGCCTACCGCGGCTGGATCGACGGCGTGGCGGCCGGCATCGGGGACCGCGCGGCCACCGTGATCCTCGAACCCGACGCGATCCTGCACCTGGTGGACGGCTGCACCCCGGACGAGTTCCACGAGGAGCGCTACGACCTCCTCAAGGGCGCCGTCACCAAGCTCAAGTCCCTGAAGAACACCAAGGTCTACCTGGACGCGGGCAACGCCGGCTGGGGCCGCCCCGACCAGATCTACCAGCCCCTGCAGTGGGTGGGCATCGCGCAGGCGGACGGCTTCGCGGTCAACGTCTCCAACTTCTACTCGACCAAGGACTCCGTCGCGTACGGCAAGGAGCTGTCCGCGAAGGTGGGGGGCAAGCACTTCGTCATCGACACCAGCCGCAACGGCAACGGGCCGTACAAGGGCGGCGACGAGGACGAGCGCTGGTGCAACCCACCGGGCCGGGCCCTCGGCGACACCCCGACGACCAGGACCGCCGACCCCCTGGTGGACGCCTACCTGTGGGTCAAGCGCCCGGGGGAGTCGGACGGCACCTGCAAGGGCGGCCCCAAGGCGGGTGCGTGGTGGGCCAGTTACGCCCTGAAGCTCGCCAAGGCATCAACCCCCTAGGGGCCAACCGGCCGACGGCTACGGCACCTTGACCCATGGCGCCTTGCTCGGCGTCCCCTGGTCGTCGTCGACGAACAGCATGTACCACCCCGACTGAACGAGGTTCTTGTTCTTCGGCACGGTCACCGTGATCTTGTTGCCGGAGGTCTTGAAGTCCAGTGCGATCGACCGCTGGTCGACATCCGTGACATGGGTCGACGCACTGGGCCGGATCAGCCGCGCCTTCTTGATGGCGGAGGCCTGCGGTGAGGTGAACGTCCCCGTCCCGCCCCGGGCGATGGTCTGCGGCCCGCCCGACAGCGAGGGCCGCGAGTCCCGGTACAGATACGGCGGCGTGTAGATCTCGATCCGCTGCTCGAACTTGCCCGGCTTGGTGTTGGCCTTGTCGGCGTAGAGCGAGTCGGACCCGAAGAACATCACCCTGCCGTCCGGAAGCAGGATCGACCCGGAGTGGTAGTTGCGCCCCACCAGCGGATCGGCCACCTTCTCGAAGGAGTTGGTGTCCGGGTGGTAGATCCGCGCCTGATGGATGTTGGAGTCACCGCGGCCGCGGTAGTCCTCCGAACCGCCGGACACCAGCACGGTGTCGTCCGGCAGGATCGACGACTGCGGATAGCGCGTCCCCTTCTCCAGCTTCGGCCCGTCCGTGAACTTCGGGTTCTTGTCCTTCAGGTCGATCAGCCGGGTCCTGTTGCTGGACAGCTTGGACTCGCCGACACCGCCGCCGCCGATCACCATGAACTTCTCGTTCTGGGCGGGCGGCAGCAGCACCGTGCCGGACGTCTCCATCTTGTCGGCGTCGCTCAGCCCCGGCAGCTTGGTGAACTTGTTGGTGTCGACGTCCCAGATGCCGGGCGTGCGGCCCACGTTGTCCGGCCCGTAGCCCGCGTTCGAACCCGAGTAGAAGATCTTGCCGTTCTGCATCAGGAACAGCGCGGGGTACGTCGGGAACTGGCGGATCTTCCCGGTGTACGTCCACTTCTTGGTCTTCGGGTCGAAGATCTCGTTCTTGCCCGGCACCAGCTGCCCGATGTCGTCGAGGCCGGAGACGCTGAGGATCTTGCCGTCGCTCAGCGTCGTGAGCGTCGGGTACCAGCGGGCCTCGTTCATCGGGTCGACCTTGATGTACTTCTCGGCGACCGGGTCGAACTCGTAGGCGTTCCTGATCCCCTGGAAGTCCTTCTTGTCGAGCGCGAGCTTCTGCGCGATGCCGTAGGTGTTGCGGGCGTCGGAGCCGGTCAGGCCCTGGATCCGGTAGTTGTCCTGGGTGCCGGTCTCGTACTTGGTGCCGCGCTTCTTCGCCTCGACGTAGATACGGCCGAGCCCCGGGTCGTTGCGCAGGAATCTGCCCGTCGCCTTGTCGAAGACCTTCTTCGCGCGCGGCACCAGCACCGGGTCCTTCGACACGAAGCTCTTGCCGTTCTCCTTGCCGGTGAACACGGTCCCCGCGGGCAGCGTGATCGGCTTGTCCGGGTTCTCGTTGTGCACCACCATCAGGCCGCCGGCCTTGGTGACGTCACCCTTGAGCTTCTCGTAGCGCTTGGTGCCGCCCGCGATCAGCAGATTGCCGTTCGCCAGCTGGGTGTGCCCCGTGCAGAACAGGTCCGCGGGGGTCGGCACCTTCTTGATCGTGCCCTTGACCGGGTCCCAGATCCGGGAGTCGAACTTCTTCTTGTCGAAGTTGTCCTGGTTGTTGCCCGAGCCGGCGACCAGCAGCACCTTGCCGGTGCGCAGCAGCGCCGCGTGGATGGTGTCCTGGCGGTACTTGGGCGGGAACTGGATGATGTCCCAGTGGCCGTTGTCCGCTTTGTACTCGGGTCTGTTGATCTGGTACTCGTGATACTTCTCGGTGCCGAAGCGGTAGAGCCACGGACCGTTCATCCCGGCCAGCGCGAGCACGACTGCCGTTCCGATCGCGAGCCGACGGACACGGCGGTGGCCTGCACGGTCGTTCATTCCTTACGTCCCCCAAATCCACCCAGGGCGATCTGCATCGTCTGGTCGTTTCCTGCGTCCGGGGCCGCCGAGCCCTGGGCCGAACCCGTGCCCGAACCCGAGGCGGCCCAACTGGGCTTGTGCCCGGAGCCGTGCTGCCCGTGCTGCCCGTACGGCGCGTGTGGCGCGTACTGCCCGTGCGGCGCGTACTGCGCCGGCTGCGGCTGGTGGGCGGGCGCGGGCGCCCCCGGGCCCTGCTGCTGTGGCAGTCCCGGCGTTGGCGGCTGCTTCTTCGCCTTCCGCAGCGCGTACCGCCAGGCGAAGATCGGCGACGCGGTGATCAGCAGGGCGAACGTGGCCCAGGTGATCATCGCCGGGTGCGAGTGCCCGAGCGTGAGACCGGCGGCGATCGAGCCGCCGAAGACCAGGATGAAGAACAGGTGGATCCGGAAGGTTCCGAACAGCGTGTCCGGGCTCGCGGAATCGCCCTTGGGAGTCACCACGAACTTGCTCTTGCGGCGCAGCACCGTGTCCATCAGCGAGCGGGCGTAGATCGGCGCCGACAGGGCCGACATCACCATGCCCGCCACACCGCCGGAGCCCTCCGGCTCGTGCGGGGAGACGTTGTGCCGGCGGTTCCAGACGTAGAGGCCGATCTGCAGCGCGGAGGCGTTTCCGTACAGCATCAGCCACACGGTCGGGTCGATGTTCACACCCGAGGCGCCCAGACCCAGGAACAGCGCACAACTCAGCGCCGCCAGGATCCAGTTGAGGGCCGACATCGGGTAGAAGATGATCATCATCGTGTAGTTGAAGAGCTTGCCCGGAGGCAGTGAGAACCAGCCCTTCCAGTACTGCTTGAGGATCGTCTCGTACGTCCCTCGCGACCAGCGCAGCTGCTGGGTGAAGAAGTCCGTCCAGGCACCCGGGCCCTCACCGACGGCGAGCACGTCCGGCGTGTAGACCGACCGCCACTTCTTCCCCGTCGCGGGGTTCGTGTGCCGGTGGATCTCGAAGCCGGTGGCCATGTCCTCGGTGATCGAGTCGTACAGCCCGCCGATCTGCTTGAGCGCCTTGATCCGCACGGCGTTGGAGGTGCCCACGAACATCGGGGCGCCATAGGCGTTGCCCGCGCGCTGGATCAGCGCGTGGAAGAGGAACTGCTGCGACTCGGCGGCCTTGGTGATGGGGTTGTCGTAATTGCCGTACACCTGCGGGCCGATGACGAAGCCGACGTCCGGGTCGCGGAAGTAACCGAGCATCCGCTCCAGGTAGTTGGGCAGCGGGACGTGGTCGGTGTCGACCGAGGCGAAGAAGTCGTAGTCGTCGCCGTGCGCCTCCAGCCAGGCGTTGTAGTTGCCGTGCTTGGTCTTGGCGCGGTGCGGGCCCTTCTTCTGGTTCCACTGCTCAACTCCCTTGCGGGAGAAGTGATGTACGCCGAGCCGGGCGCAGACCGCCTTCACCTCGGCGTCGTCGCCCTCGTCCAGGAGCCAGATGTGCAGAAGGCCCCGGTGCCGCAGCCGGACGGCCGCCTCCAGGGTCTTCGTGACCATCTCCAAAGGCTCCTTGCCGGGCACGTACGTCGTGATGAACGCGACTCTCGTGCCGGTCTCGGGCACCACCGGGACCGGGTCGCGGGCGACCAGGGTGGCGTGCGCGTTGGACAGCACGTTCATGCAGCGGAAGAACTCGATCAGACCGATCGAGACGAGCATCACGACGTCCAGCACCGGCAGGAAGTCGAAGGCGGGGTAGTCGCGTTCGGTCCAGTGCTCCGGCTGCAGCAGCCAGGCCAGCAGGATCAGCGACAGCAGCGGTGCCGCGCCCAGCATCAGGGCGGCGCGCAGGCGGTGCGGTTCCTGCGAGAGCAGTGAGCGGTACTGGACCTTGTAGGGCTTGTCCGGATCCGGCTGGGTGAGGGGGCCGGCCAGGCGGCTGTAGTGCTCGTAGTCGTATCTCGGCAGGTTCTTCTTGATTCTGCGGAACTGGCCCGTGGTGCTGTTCCGTTGCGAAGGCACCCTCAGCTGGGTGGTTTCCGACGAGTCGAAATGCTGCCGGGCGCCCTTCGGCGTCGACGTCATGAGTCATCCCCCCACACGCAGGTCACCGCGTGTCGTGTCGGTTCCTTCCGTCCGCGACGAGTCCCCCTCGACCCTTCACAGACGTATCAGTGGCGGGCCGCAGTCACCACACTCTCCACACCGTAGACATGGAACTGCGCCCTTCCGGTTGCACGATGCCCCCCTCGGCATCGCCTCGTGAACGGGGCCCCCTATCCCCGCAACCCGGGCAACCGCTTACCAGACCCCCAAGTGCCGCGTATCCGCAGCATCTTGCAAAACAGGGTTCTACGGCGTTCATCATGATCGCAAGATGCGAAACGCGGTGTTTACCGGTCATACGCGTTCATTGTGGCGCGTGTGAGGATCCTGTGGATGCGATGTGGACAGCCGGGCGCGGATGTTGCCGAAGTGCTCCCTTATCGCCTCCTCCGCCCTCAGTACGTCGTCCGACCGCACCGCGTCGAGGATGTCCCGGTGCTGCCGGCAGGTGATCCTCGGGTCCTGCGGCACGCCTCCCAGATCCGTCTGCACACGGTGAAAGGCGTCCCAGAACGCCTCCAGAACCTCGCCGAGCAGTACGTTGTCCAGCCCTCGGTACAGAGTGGCGTGAAAGGCACGGTCGGTGTCCGCGAGGCCGGCGCCTCCTTGCGCGGCCTGCTGTTCCATACGGTTCACGAGTGCGTCGAGTTCAACGAGATCCGATTCCGGGATCCGGCCGGCGAGCCGGGAGACCAGTCCCGTCTCCACCGCCTCGCGCAGTTCGAGCAGCTGGAGCAGGGAGTCCTCGCCGCGGTAGTGCCCGGCGACCGTACGGAAGGCGAGTCCCTCGATCATCGGGGCCAGCGACATCGGTCCGACATACGTCCCGAACCCGTGCCGGATCTCCACGATCCCCATCGCCTGCAACGCCTTCAGCGCCTCACGCACCGAGTTCCGGCTCGCCCCCAGGTACTCCATCAACTCCGGCTCGGTCGGCAGCGGCGCCCCGGAGGGAAGCCTGCGGTCGACGATGAGCTTCTTGATCCGCTCTTGAAGGTCACGCGCTGCCATGGCGAGAGAGTATCCGGCCATTGCGGGGGAGGGGGGCTTGCTTGCAATCGGGGGGTGGGCTTCGGGGCCCGGGGCCCGGGGTGTTGCTGTTGGGGTGCGAAGGGGGGTTCGGTGCTGGGGTGGGGGGTGTTGTGGTCGACGCCGGGGCGGCCGTTGAAGGGGGTGGGGACCCCCGTGGCGTGGCGTGGCGTTGCGGCTGCGGGCGGGTGCGCAGGCGCCGAGAGGGGGGCGGTGACCAGCGCCGGGGGTGGACCGTCGCAGGGGGGTGTGGGTGGTGAAAACCCCCTTGGCAGCGGCGTGGCGTCGCGGGTGCCGGAGCGGGGGTGCCGTGATCAGCGCCGAGGGCGGCCCCCCGCCGGGGTGGGTGGTGCCCCACCGATTCGGGGTGCCGGAGCGAGGGGTGCCGTGATGAGCGCCGGGGGGGCTGGGTGGCGACGCCCCCACCGGTTCGGGGTGCCGGAGTGGGGGGGGGTGCCGTTACCTGCGCCGGGGGACGGCAGTCGCAGGGGGGGGTGGGTGGCGGAGCCCCCACCGGGCGCGACGTAGTCGCGCAAAGACGACGATGGCGAGGCCGGTTCGCGTGTTCCGCGAACATGCCTCGCCATCGACAACGTGCGCCGCCAGGGACTCGAACCCCGGACCCGCTGATTAAGAGTCAGCTGCTCTAACCAACTGAGCTAGCGGCGCCTGCTGACGGCGTAACTCTACCGGATCGGTGGGGGTGGTCCCGACCGCTCGGGGGTCGGGGCGGGACGGTGGTGCGGGGCGGGCTTGTACATCATTCGGACCGTCAACATGCGCGTCGGGAAGACCGTTGGGAAACTGATCGACGTGTACACGCGCGGTCTTTTTCAACGGGAGTGTGAGGGGAATCGCATGACGGCTCCGGTATTCGAGGAATTCGATCCGGCGAGCGACTGCGACTGCCCAGGATGTGCGTACTGGCGCCGCGTCCTGCCGTATTCACGGACGGTGGGGCACCCGGCCGCCCGACGAACCGTGATCGTGGCGGCAGCCGCCACCACTGCCCTCGCCGCAGGCCATGCCGCCCCGGCGTTCGCCACCCCCCAGGCCCCGCCCGGCCCCGGCGTTCCCACAGGTGACGGGCACGGCAGCCCGCAGGGGCACAAGACCGCGCTGTACGGCCGCAGCGGGAAGACGGCCAAGCCCGCGGACCCGCAGAAGCCGCCCGCGGCCACCCGCGCCGAGATCATCAACCGAGCCAGGACATGGGTCGACGCACAGGTGCCGTACAGCATGACCGAGTACTGGTTCGACGGTTACCGCCAGGACTGCTCGGGATTCGTGTCAATGGCCTGGGGACTGCCCACGAACGAATGGACGGGAAGTCTCGGCCGTTACGGCAAGCAGATCACCAAGGACGAACTGCAACCCGGCGACATTCTGCTGTTCCACAATCCGCAGAACCCGGAGAAAGGCTCGCACGTCGTCATTTTCGGCGGCTGGACGGACTACACGCACAGCAACTACCTCGCCTACGAACAGACGCCCCCGCACGCCCGCAAGCAGGCCACCCCGTACGCCTACTGGAGCAACTCCGACCGGTACGTCCCCTACCGGTACAACGGGCTCACGGCGGATCCGGCGCCCACCGCGCCGACGGCACCGGCAGCACCGACCCAGCCGGCTGCCCCCGCGCCCGGCGCGAGCGTCGATACGCCGTACCCGGGAATTGCGTATTTCGGCCCCGGCGCGAACAACAAGTACGTCCTTCAGCTCGGACAGATGCTGATCAAGCGCGGCGCCGGGCGCTTCTACCCGTCCGGCCCCGGACCGCGCTGGTCGGACGCCGACCGCCAGGCCACCCAGGCGTTCCAGCTGGCCCAGGGCTGGACCGGCGCGGGCGCCGACGGACTGCCGGGGCCGCAGACCTGGGATTTGTTGGTGTCCGGGAAGGGCAAGTCCATCCCCGCGGCAGGTAAGGGCCCGGCCACCGCAAAGGGCCCGGCCACCGCAAAGGGCCCGACGGCCGCAAAGGGCCCGACGGCCGCAAGTAGCCCTGTGGCAGCAAAGGCGGGCTCGCCCAAGCCCGCGTCGCACGGCGTGCCCGGCTACCCGGGGCGAGCGTTCTTCCGCCCCGGCGCGCACAACGAGTACATCACCCGGCTCGGGGAGCAGCTGGTGAGGAAGGGGTTCGGCACGTACTACACGACCGGGCCGGGGCCGCGCTGGGGCGAGGCGGACCGGCGAGGCGTCGAGGCATTCCAGCGCTCCCAGGGCTGGCGCGGCGGCGCGGCCGACGGCTTTCCGGGGCCGGAGACGTGGAGACGGCTGTTCGCCTGAAGCGGCCCGGATCTCTCCCCCCCCACGGGCCGTTCCCCGTGAACGGCCCTGTTCCACCCACCTGTTGTGACGCATCTGGCGCGGAGGCTGGAGGCACGCATGAGTACGACGACCACGTCACAGACACCCGAGTCCGAGGGGCCGGGCAGACCGGGTCGCCTCATCCAGAACGAGGCGACCACCGAGATCCCCGTACATCTGCTGTTCCGCGACGACCCGGACCCGGTGTCCGTGCCGCTCAGACCCACGGTGGTCGGCCGCCGGCAGGGAACGGGGGAGCAGCCGCGCTTCCGGCGCCCGACGCAGGTCCGGCCCCGTTCCGCGCCACAGGTCGACCCCGAACTGGCCGAGCGGCCCGCTCGGGTGCTGCCCGGTGCTGCGGGGGTGCTCGCCGGGGCCTGCGGGGTGGCCGGATGCGTGGCCACCTCGTGGTGGGCCGGGGTGCTGCCGCCGCTCGCCGCGGCGGCGCTGCGGCTGCCCGC
>NZ_JAFJSY010000109.1 GCF_019857225.1 Streptomyces plumbidurans | reverse complement strand
GGCACGGCGGACCGGGCGGCCCCCGGCGGCTCCGGGCTGCTGCCCGCGGTGCCGGTGACGGCCGATCTGCGCGAGGCCGGGGCGCTGGGCCTGGCCGGTCCCCGCACCCGGCTGTCCGGGCTGGCCCGCGCGGTGGTGGCGCAGCTCGCCGCGCTGCACTCCCCCGACACCCTGGAGATCGTCCTGATCGCGGCGGACCGCTCGCGCCCCGCGGAGGAGCGCACCGCCGAGTGGTCCTGGCTCGGCTGGCTCCCGCATCTGCGTCCGGGCCACGGCCAGGACTGCCGTCTGCTGCTCGCCTACGACCGCGAACAGGCCACGGCCCGCACCGGCGAGCTGCTGCGGCGCCTGGAGGACCAGCAGGCGGAGGTGCGCAACGGCACGCGCGTGCCCGCCCGCCCCACCGGCAACCAGTCCCGCGCCGCGCACCGGCCCTCGTGGGCCCGTGCGGACGAGGGCCGACCGGAGACGGACGGCTTCGCCGGGCCGTACACGGTGGTGGTCGTGGACGGCGACCCCGGAGGCGCCGCCGTGCGCGAGGCGGTGGCGCGGCTGGCCCTTGAGGGCCCGCGCGCGGGGATACATGTCGTGTGTCTCGCCGAGACGGCCTCCGCCTCGCCCGCGTCACCGGTGACGGAGACCTACGAGGCGGCGTGCGCGGTGGCCCCGGTGTTCCGGGACTGCGGCGCGGTCGCGCTGCTGAGCGGGGACGTGGCGACGGCACTGCGGCTGATGCGGGTCGCCCGCACCGCGCCCTCCGCAACCGCCGCCCCGGGCCCGGAAGCACCCGGCGCCACCACACCGTCCGTAGCCGCCGCATCCGGCGCCACCGCACCGGGCGACGGCTCCGCCGCGACCACGGCCGGTCCGGTCGGCCCCGGCACCGTGGCCGTCGTGGACGCCGTGTCGCTGCCCTGGGCGGAGCGGTTCGCGCGGGCGCTGGCCCCGCTCAGGACGGACGGCTCGGGAACGGAGCGGCAGACCCGCGTCTCGGTGCCGTTGCCCCAAGCGGCCCGCCTGCTGGACGAGTTGGGGCTCGCTCGGGCCACCCCGGCGTCGCTGATGGCGCGTTGGGCGGACGCCGCCGACGACGACCAGGCACTCGGCGGCCGGGCCCGGGCCGTGCTCGGCGCCGGTGCGCGCGGCCCGGTCGGCGTGGACCTCGCCGCCGACGGCCCGCATCTGCTGATCGAGGGCCCGCCGGGCAGCGGCCGTACGGAACTGCTGCGTGCGGTGATCGCCTCGCTGGCCGCCGCCGAGCGCCCCGACCGGCTGGGCATCGTCCTGATGGACGGCCGCGACAGCGCGGGCGCCGCGGGCACCGCCTCCCCGGGAGGCGGCCACGGCGAGGGGCTGCGCGTGTGCACGGACGTCCCGCATGTGACGACCCATCTCACCGCCAACGACCCCGTGCGCATGCGGGAGTTCGCCCAGTCCCTCAGCGCCGAGCTGAAGCGGCGGGCCGAACTGCTCGGCCGCGCCGGGTTCACCGAATGGCACACCGGCCGCGAGCTGTCGGGCCGCATCGTCTCCCAGCGGACGTCCGGCGCGAGCGCCACCGGTGACCTGGACAGCCCGCCCAGCTCGACGATGCGACTGCGTCCTGGCGCGGCCCGCCGGCAGACGGAGGCGGCGCCGCCGCTGCCCCGCCTGGTGGTGGTCGTGGACGACCTGGACGCCCTGGTCTGCCCCGCGCTCGGGTCGCCCGGCAGGCCCGCGGCGGGCTCCGTCATGCGCGCGCTGGAGGCGGTGGCCCGCGAGGGCGACCGGCTCGGCGTCCATCTGGTGGCCGCGACCGCCCCCGGAGGCCGTACGGCCGAGACGGAACCCGCACGGCGGGCCACCCTGCGCGTGATGCTGGAGGCCCCCGCGAGCGGTCCGGACGAGCCGGCTCCCGGCCGTGGCCGGCTGGTCCGGCCCGACGGCCGGTCGGCCCCCTTCCAGGGCGGCCGCGTCACGGGCCGCATCCCGCGCACGGCGACCCTGCGCCCCACGGTCGTCGCCCTCGACTGGCAGCGCATGGGCGACCCCCCGACCCGCCGCCCCGTACGAGAACTGGGCAACGGCCCCACCGATCTCGCCCTCCTGGCCAGCGCGCTGGAGCGGGCGGCGCGAGAGGTGTCGGCATCGGAGGTGCCCTCGCTTCTGTGATCGGGGGCGCCCTCGCTTCTGCAGGAGGGGTGCCCGCCGGAGGCAACCGTCACGAGGCGGTCACGATCCCCCGGTTGACAACCGACGCGCACTTGCCGACCCATTCCGACGGGCGTACACCAGATCCACGGGACAGCGCTCGACGTTCGACGAAGATCGAAGAACGGGGCAGTGATGCGCAGCACGAGCAGCAAGAACCGAACCATCAGGGCCGTCAAGCCCGCCGCCGCCCTCCTCGCGACGGCGCTCGCGCTGGCGCTCACGGGATGTGGCGGCAGCGACGACAACAGCAACAGCGGCTCCAAGACGAGCGGGAGCACGAGCGGCAGCAGCGTGACGCTGCCCAAGCTCAACGGCCAGACCCTCGAGGTCGCCGCCGTGTGGACCGGCGCCGAGCAGAAGAACTTCATGAAGGTGATGGACGAGTTCAAGAAGCGGACCGGCGCCAAGATCAACTTTGTTCCGACGGGCAACAACACCTCCACCTTCCTCGGTACCAAGATCCAGGGCGGCAAGCCGCCGGACGTCGCGTTCCTGCCCCAGGTGGGTGTGCTGCACCAGTTCGCGGACAAGGGCTGGCTCAAGCCCCTGGGCGCGGAGGCCAAGGCCCAGCTGGACAAGAACTTCTCCAAGGGCTGGGTGGACCTGGGCGCCTGGAAGGGCAAGCAGTACGGCGTCTACGCCAAGGCCGCCAACAAGTCCCTGGTCTGGTACAACACGGCGGCCTTCCAGGCGGCCGGCATCACCAGCACGCCCAAGACCTGGAAGACCTTCCTCAGCACCGCGCAGACGCTGTCGGACGCCGGTTCCCCGGCCGTCTCGGTCGGCGGCGCGGACGGCTGGACGCTCACGGACTGGTTCGAGAACGTCTACCTCTCGCAGGCCGGGCCGCAGAAGTACGACCAGCTCGCCGCCCACAAGATCAAGTGGACGGACCCCTCGGTCAAGCAGGCCCTGACCACGCTCGCCCAGCTGTGGGGCAAGAACGACCTGCTCGCGGGCGGCAACAAGGGCGCGCTGAACACGGAGTTCCCGAAGTCGGTCACCCAGACCTTCTCCGGTGACAACCCGGCGGCGATGGTCTTCGAGGGCGACTTCGTGGCCGCGAACATCAACGGCGACACCAAGGCCAAGATGGGCACGGACGCCAAGGTCTTCCCGTTCCCGTCCGTCGGCGCCAACCCGCCCGTGGTCAGCGGCGGTGACGTCGCCGTGGCGCTCAAGGACGGCAAGGGCCCCCAGGCCCTGCTGACCTTCCTGGCCTCCACGGACGCGGCCCAGATCTGGGCGGCGCAGGGCGGCATCCTCTCCCCGAACAAGGAGATGGACATGTCGTCGTACAAGGACGCCATCACCAAGCAGATCGCCCAGGCCCTGCTCGCGGCCGGTGACAACTTCCGCTTCGACATGTCCGACCAGGCACCCGCGGCGTTCGGCGGCACGGCCGGCGTGGGCGAGTGGAAGGACCTGCAGGACTTCCTGCGCAACCCGAAGGACATCGCCGGCACCCAGCAGAAGCTGGAGACCGACGCGGCCAAGGCCTACGCGACGGGCTGACGGCCGGCCATGACGTCAGTTGCGAATACGACTGGGGGCGCCGGCGCACTGCCGACGCCCTCCGTCTCGCCGCGCAAGAGCGTCACGGGGACACGGCTGTGGGTGGCGGTGCTGTTTCTGCTGCCCGCGCTGGTGCTCCTCGGTGCGCTCGTGGTCTACCCGATCGGGTACTCGATCTGGCGCAGTCTCTACGACGCCGACGGCTCCGGCTTCGTGGGGCTCGACAACTACGGCGACATCTTCTCCAACGACGCCACCCTGACCGCCGTACGCAACACCGCGATCTGGGTCGCGGTCGCGCCCGCCGTCGTCACCGCGCTCGGCCTGATCTTCGCCGTGCTGACCGAACGGGTGCGCTGGGGAACGGCGTTCAAGCTGCTCATCTTCATGCCGATGGCGATCTCCATGCTCGCCGCGGGCATCATCTTCCGTCTGGTGTACGAGCAGGACCCCAACCTGGGCGCCGCCAACGCGGTCGCCAAGTCCTTCCACGACACGTTCGTGTCGTCGTCGGTGTATCCGGGCGCCCGGCCCAACGCGACGGCGAGCGACCTCAAGGCCTCCGGCGGCGGGTCGTTCACCACGACGGGCACCGTGCACGCGGGCACACCGGCCCTGCTCCCCCTCGTCGGCATCGCGCCCAACCGGCTGCCCGGCAGCCCCGAGAACGCGAAGGCGGCGACGGGTTCCGGCGTGAGGGGCACCGTCTGGCTGGACTTCAAGCTGGGTGGCGGCGGCACCAAGGGCCAGATCGACCCCGGTGAGAAGGCGCTGAAGGGCGTGAAGGTGGAGGCGGTGAAGGACGGCAGGACGGTTGCCTCCGCCAAGACCGGCGCCGACGGCACCTTCAGCCTCCCGGACAAGGCCGACGGCGCCCAACTGAGGCTTCCCGCCTCGAACTTCTCGGCGCCGTACAACGGCATCGACTGGCTCGGACCGACCCTGGTCACCCCCGCCATCATCGGCAGTTACGTATGGATGTGGGCGGGCTTCGCGATGGTGCTGATCGCGGCGGGGCTCTCGGGCGTGGACCGCAACCTGCTGGAGGCGGCGCGGGTCGACGGGGCCAACGAGTGGCAGGTGTTCCGCAGGGTCACCGTGCCGCTGCTCGCACCGGTCCTCGCGGTCGTCCTCATCACGCTGATGATCAACGTGATGAAGATCTTCGACCTGGTCTACATCATCGCCCCGCAGCCGAGTCAGCCCGACGCCAACGTCCTCGCGCTGCAGCTGTTCCTGTCGTCGTTCGGCGGCGGCGGCAACGAGGGCGTGGGCAGCGCGATCGGCGTCATCCTGCTGCTGCTCGTCCTGCCGGTGATGTGGGTCAACATCCGTCGTCTGCGAAGGGAGCGTCAGCGGTGACCACCCTCGACACGACCGTGCGCGCCAAGCGCTCCCTCGCCTCCCGCCTCGCGAGCCGGGCGAGCGGCGGGGTGCTGCAGGTGTTCCTGATCCTGGTCGCCCTGTTCTGGCTGGTACCGACCCTGGGGCTGCTGGTCTCGTCGTTCCGCGACCCGACCGACATCGCCGCCTCGGGCTGGTGGAAGGTGTTCACCGCGCCGGGGCAGCTGACAGCCAAGAGCTACAAGTCGCTCCTGGAGAACGACGCGATCACGCAGTCGCTGCTGAACACCATCTGGATCACCGTGCCGGCCACGCTGCTCGTGGTGCTGATCGGCGCGATGGCCGGATACGCCTTCGCGTGGATGGACTTCAAGGGGCGCGACTGGTGGTTCCTGGTCGTGGTCGCGCTGCTCGTCGTGCCCGTCCAGATCGCCCTGATCCCGCTCGCCGACCTCTTCGGCAAGATCGGGATCTTCGGCGACATCATCGGCGTGGTCCTCTTCCACGTCGGCTTCGGCCTGCCGTTCGCCATCTTCCTGCTGCGGAACTTCTTCGCGGAGATTCCGCGTGAACTGCTGGAGGCGGCACGGCTGGACGGCGCCGGCGAGACCCGGCTGTTCCTCACCGTCGTCCTGCCGCTGGGCGCACCGGCGATCGCCTCGCTGGGCATCTTCCAGTTCCTGTGGGTGTGGAACGACATGCTGGTCGCGCTGGTGTTCTCGGACTCCGAGTCGCAGCCGCTGACGGTCGCACTGCAGCAGCAGGTACGGCAGTTCGGCAACAACATCGACGTGCTGGCACCCGGCGCGTTCATCTCGATGGTGATCCCGCTGGTCGTGTTCTTCGCGTTCCAGCGGCAGTTCGTGTCCGGCGTGATGGCGGGCGCGGTGAAATAGCCCTTACAACAACGGAATCGAGGGGTCGGGACGTCACGGTCCCGGCCCCTTTTGTTCACCCGAGATCCCCCGTATGCCGTACGGGACGTAACCAAGTCACTCCATCGGCCGTTCCCGGGCAAGGCCCAGTCGTCCGCGCCGACCCATGGATGTGCCTTGCCCAGGTTCAGTGTCATCGTCCCCGCGTACAAGGTTCAGGCGTATCTCCACGAGTGCCTGGACTCGGTGCTGTCCCAGTCGTACCCCGATCTCGAACTGATCGCGGTCGACGACTGCTCGCCGGATGCGAGCGGTGCGGTCATCGACGAGTTCGCCGCCCGCGACCCGCGCGTCAGGCCCGTGCACCTGAGCGAGAACCAGGGCCTGGGCGGCGCCCGCAACGCCGGTCTGCGGCGGGCGACCGGCGACTACCTGATCTTCCTGGACGGCGACGACACCCTCACCCCGCACGCCCTGCGCTCGATCGCCGACCGGCTGAAGGAGGCCGGCGAGCCGGACGTCCTGGTCTACGACTACGCGCGCACCTTCTGGTCGGGCGAGAGCGTCCGCAACGTGGCCTCCGCGCAGCTCACCGAGCAGGGCCCGGCCCCCTTCCGCCTCGAGGACCGCCCGGGCCTCCTGCAGCTGCTGATGGTGGCCTGGAACAAGGCGTGCCGGCGGGAGTTCGTCGAGCGCGAGGGCTTCGCCTTCCCGCCGGGCTACTACGAGGACACCCCGTGGACGTTCCCGGTCCTGATGGCCGCCGAGTCGATCACGACCCTGGACCGGGTCTGCGTGCACTACCGCCAGCGCCGGCAGGGCAACATCCTCGGCACGAGCAGCCGCAAGCACTTCGACGTCTTCGCCCAGTACGACCGGGTCTTCGCGTTCCTCGACGCGCACCCCGAACTCGCGCACTGGCGGCCGGTGTTGTTCCGCCGCATGGTCGACCACCTCGTCAAGGTCTTCGCCCACCGCGAGCGCCTGCCCCGCGGCTGCCGCGCCGAGTTCCTGCGCAGGGCCCGCGCCCACTACCGCCGTCACCGCGTCCCCGGCCTCCAGCTCCCGCTGCGCTCCCGGGTGCGCCACACGCTGATCCGCTGCGGCCTGCACCGCACGTACCGCCTGCTGCAGTTGGCGGCTGCCCTGCGCCGCAGGTCGGCCAAGCTCGCCGTCAAACTCCTGCGCGCCGCACGGGCGTCGGCGCTGCGTCTGCACTACCGCGTCCAGCTCCGTCTGCCCCTGCGCACCGACCGCGCCGTCTTCACCGCGCAGGACGGCCGGGGGCACGGCGGCAGCCCGGGCGCCCTGGAGGCCGCGTTCCGCACTCTGGTGCCGCACATCCGCACGGCGTGGATCGCCCGCCCCGAGCACCAGCACACCGTCCCGCCGGCCACCGCACGCGTGAGCCCCGGAACGGCCGCCTACTGGACGGCGCTGGCCCGCTCCAAGTACCTGGTCGGCAGCGCCGGTTTCGACCGCCGGCTGGTCAAGCGGCGCGGCCAGGTCCTCGTCCAGACCCACACCGGCACCCCGCTGGGGCACGCGGGCCTGGACCTCCAGGAGCGCCCGGCGGCCGCCCGGGACACGGACTTCGCCGCGCTCCTCGACGACGTCGACAAGTGGGACTACGTCGTGTCCGCCAACCGCCACTCCACGCTGACCTGGGAGCGCGTGCACCCCGGCGGCTACACGACGCTCGAATACGGCTGTCCCGCCAATGACGTGTTCCAGAAGGCGACTTCGGCGGACGTGAGCCGGCTGCGCGAGGCGTTCGGCATCCCGGAGGACACCGTCGCCCTGCTGTACGCGCCCGCCCGCCGCGACCATCTGCGCACCCAGCAGCCGGTCCTCGACCTGGAGCGCGTCCTGCGCCGGCTCGGCCCGCGCTTCGTCGTCCTGGCCCGCCCCCACGGCCCCGTCCCGCAGGGCGCACGGATCATCGACGTCACGGGCCATCCGAGCGTGGAGGACCTCTGCCTCGCCTCGGACGCCCTGCTCACCGACTACGCGTCGCTCATGTTCGACTACGCGGGCCTGGACCGCCCGATCGTGATCCACGCCCCCGACGACGACTGGGCGGCGTACCAGGCCTGTCGCGGAACCTACTTCGACCTGCGCTCCTACCCGCCGGGCGCGGTGGCCCGGAGCGAGGACGAGCTGATCGACATCTTCGCCACCGGTCACTGGCGCGGCTCCCGCTCCACGCAGCTGCGCACCGCCTTCCGCGAGCGGTTCTGCCCGTACGACGACGGGCGCGCCGCCGAGCGGGTCGTGCGCCGTGTCGTGCTGGGCGGCAGTGGGTTGCCGCCGGTGATCCCGTTCGCCGAGCGCCATCCCGTGCCGTCGGGGTCCGCCCTCCTCGCGCGTGTCCCGCACGCCACCGTGCCGCAGCCCGCCCATCCGCAGGCCGTCACCGACAGCCTCTGAACGCCGTTCTCACTCCGGGGAGTTCGCATGCCCTCCAGCCCTTCGCGGCCCACACCGAGCCGACCGTCCACCTGGCGTCCCGCGGGGCGGCCGGGACGCCTCGGCTGAGCCGCCCCCGGGTCCTCCAGGAACGCCAGCCCTGAGCAACGCCAGTCCTGGGCAACGCCAGTCCTGGGCAGCGCCAAGGGAAAGCACCGACAGAAAGAGCAGAATGCCCCGCTTCAGCATCATCGTCCCGTCCCATGGGGTGGCAGGCCGGCTGTCCCAGGCCCTGGACTCCGTGCTCACCCAGTCCTTCGGCGACTTCGAGCTGATCCCGGTCTGCGAGGCCCCCGGCTCGCCCGCGGCGGACGTCGCCGCCGCCTGTGCCGAGCGGGACTCCCGCGTGACCCCCGTGCACGCGCCCCCGTCGGGCGGTCCGGCCGGGGCGCGCAACAGCGGGATCCGGGCGGCGACCGGAGCGTATCTGCTGTTCCTCGACTGCGACGACGTCCTCGCCCCCGGCTCGCTGGCCGCGCTGGACGCACGCCTGACCGAGACGGGCGACGTGGACGTCGTGTACGCCGAGCACGAGCGCGTCCCCTGGTGGGAGGGCGAGCCGACCAATCCGGCCGCACCGCTGCTGGCGAAGGCACCGAACGGGGCCTTCTCGCTCGACCAGGTGCCGACGCTGACCGGAGTGCAGCTCCCGGCGTGGAGCGCCGCCTACCGCAGGGCCTTCCTGGCCGAGCAGCACCTCGCCTTCCCCGACGGCCACTTCACCGACGTCGGCTTCGGCGGCCTGGTCGCGTTGAGAGCCGAGAAGGCCGCCGTACTGCGCCAGGTCCTCGTACGGCATCTGGTGCGCCGGCAGGGCAGCAGGCTCGGGCTGCCCGGGGAACACCATCGCGAACTGCTCGCCCAGACCGACCTGGTGCTCACCCGCGCCACCGAACAGGGCCTGTCCGCGGACCGGTTCGGCCCTCTCTTCGAGCAGCTCTTCGCGGCCGTGCTGAAGACCGCCGCCCACCCCAGGCGGCTGCCCGCACGGCGCCGCTCCTTCTTCCGCCTGGCGAGCAGGCTCTACCGCCGCCACCGCCCGGCCGGTTACCGCACGCCGGGCGGCAGCCTCGGGGTGCAGCACCGGCTGCTGGCGGCCGGGGCGTACACCGCCTTCCGGGCCCTGCGCGGCGCCAACCAGTCCGCGGCCGGGGCGATCGCACGCCTTCCGCGCCCGCGCATGGTGCGCACCCGCCTGCGCTACGCACGCGCCCTGCGCCGCCCGCTGGATCCCAATCTGGTCGTGTACTGCGCCTATTGGGGGCGCGGTTACGCCTGCAGCCCGGCCGCGATCCACGCCAAGGCGCGTGAACTTGCCCCGCATCTGCGCTCGGTGTTCCTGGTCGAGGCGGACCAGGCGCACACCATGCCGAAGGACGTCGAGTACGCGGTGATCGGCAGCGCCGAGTACTGGGACGTGCTGGGCCGCGCCAAGTACCTGCTCAACAACGCCAACTTCGCGGACGCCGTCGTCAAGCGCGAGGGCAGCGTGCACCTTTCGACGCAGCACGGCACCCCGCTGAAGAAGATGGGCGTCGACCAGGCGACGTATCCGGTGGTGGCGGCCGCGACCGGCAGCTTCGCCAAGCTGCTGGCCCGGGTCGACCGGTGGGACTACAACCTCACCTCCAACCGGCACTCGACCCAGATGTGGGAGCGGGCCTTCCCGGCCGTGCACGAGACGCTGGAGTACGGCTATCCGCGCAACGACGTCTACTACACGGCAACCGCGGACGACGTCACCCGCATCCGGCGCGAACTCGGCGTCCCGGAGGGCAAGACGGCCCTGCTCTACGCGCCCACCCACCGCGACCACCACACCGGCTTCGAGACGGGCCTCGACCTGGACGCCCTCTGCGAGGAGATCGGCGAGGACTTCGTGATCCTCCTGCGGGCCCACTACTTCTACGACCGGGGCGCCGCGAACAGCACCGGCCGGATCATCGACGTGACCGCGCACCGCTCGTCGGAGGACGTGTGCCTGGCCGCCGACGCCCTGATCACCGACTACTCGTCGATCATGTTCGACTACGCCAACCTGGACCGGCCGGTCGTCGTGTACGCGGACGACTGGGAGGTCTACCGGGAGCTGCGGGGCGTCTACTTCGACCTGATGGACCGGCCGCCGGGCCCGGTGGCGCGGACGCCCGGGGAGCTGGCGCGGGTCTTCGCCGACGGCTCCTGGGCGGGGGCGGAGTCCGCCGCGGCCAGGGCCGCCTTCCGGGAACGGTTCTGCCAGTTCGACGACGGACGCGCCGCCGAGCGCGTCGTACGCCGGGTGCTGCTGGGCGAGCCGCCCGAGTCGATCCCGCCCGTGGTCCCGCTCGCCGAGCGCGTCCCGGCCCCCGCCGCCTCCACCCTCGTAAGGAGCTGAGCTCAGCAGTGCCCCGCTTCAGCATCATCGTCCCCGTCTTCAAGGTGCAGGGCTTTCTGCACGAGTGCATCGACTCGGTGCTCGGACAGTCGTACCCCGACTTCGAGTTGATCGCCGTCGACGACCGCTCGCCCGACGGCTGCGGCGCCATCCTCGACGAGCACGCGGAGCGCGACGCGCGGGTGCGGGTGCTGCACCTGCCCGAGAACGTCGGCCTGGGCCGGGCCCGCAACGCGGGCCTCGCCGAAGCCCGCGGCGACTACGTCCTCTTCCTCGACAGCGACGACTTCTACACGCCCGGGCTGCTGGCCGCGGTCGCCGAGCGGCTCAAGGGCGCCGAGGACCCCGACATCCTGGTCTTCGACCACGTCCGCACCCACTGGTGGGGCCGGGGCGGCCGCAGCGAGGCGTCCGAACTGCTGGCCCGCGCGGGCCTGGACACCTTCGACCTGCGCACGAGCCCCGAGTACGCCCGTCTGTTCCTGGTCGCCTGGAACAAGGCGTACCGGCGTGAGTTCTTCCAGGAGCACGGCCTGCAGTACCAGCCGGGCCTGTACGAGGACGCACCGGTCACCTACCGGTCGATGGTGCTGGCCGAGCGCATCGCCTGTCTGAACCGGATCGGCGTCGAGTACCGGCAGCGCCGGCAGGGCGCGATCACCAAGACCCCGGGGCGCCGGCACTTCGACATCTTTCCGCAGTACGAGGGCCTGTTCGCCTTCCTGGAGGAGCGCGACGACCTCGCCTGGGCGCGGCCGCTGCTGTTCGAACGGGCCCTGGACCACATGCTGTTCGTGATCGCCCGCGAGGACCGGGTGACCCCGGCGGACCGCCGCGACTTCCACCGCGAGATGCGTGCCTTCCACGGCCGGCACTGCCCCGAGGGCTTCACCCCGCCGGACGGCCCCCGCGGCACCGAGATGCGGCTGCTGGCCTCGTCGTCCTACACGCCGTACGCGGCGCTGCGCGGGGCGCGCGGTCTGCGCCGCCTGGCCGGGGCGGCCAAGCGCCGCACGCTGGGCCGGGCCGCGCGGGCGGCCCAACACGCCTGGTACAGGGCCCAGTTGCAGCTCCCGCTCGACCCACATCTCGCCGTCTACTCGGCGACCCACCACTCCGGCGTGCACGGCGATCCGGCCGCGATCCACGCCAAGGCCCGCGAACTCGCCCCGCACATCAGGGGGGTGTGGGTGGTGCGGGAGGACGCCGTGGACGCGCTGCCGCCGGGCACCGACCACGTGACGCCGGGCTCGCGGGAGTACTACGCGGTGATGGCGCGGGCCACGTACTGGGTGAACAACGTCAACTGGCCCGGCTCGCTCGCCAAGCGCCCCGGCAGCGTCCACCTGCACACCCACCAGGGCACCCCGCTGAAGTACATGGGCGCCGACCTGCTGGACAAGCCGGGCGCCCGGCACGGGTTCAGCGTGCCGAAGATGCTGCACCGCGCCGACCGCTGGGACCTGAGCCTGGTCGCCAACCGCCACTCCGAGCTGGTGTGGGACCGGGCGTACCCCTGTCACTTCACCTCGCTGCGCACGGGCAGCCCGCGCAACGACGTGCTGGTCGACGCCTCCGCGGAGCGCGCAGCGGAGGTCCGCGCGCGGCTCGGGATCCCGGCCGGGAACACGGTCGTGCTGTATGCGCCGACCCGCCGCGAGTACCGCAGGGGCGGGCATGTCGACCGGATCGACCTGGCGCGCTTCGCCGCCGACCTGGGCGAGGGCCACACCCTCGTCGTACGGCTGCACCCGTCGCTCGCCACCGGCACGGCGCGCGGCCTGGGCCTGGCGGATCTGCATGCGCGGGGCGTGCTGGTGGACGCGACGGACGAGCAGCACGTAGAGGACGTGATGCTCGCCTCCGACGTGCTGGTCACCGACTACTCGGCCCTGATGTTCGACTACGCCAACCTCGACCGCCCGATCGTGGTCCACGCCGACGACTGGGGCGCGTACGCGGCGAGCCGGGGCGCCTACTTCGACATCACCGCCGAGGCGCCGGGCCATGTGTCGCGCTCCTACCGGGAGTTGGCGTGGCTGTTCGCCTTCGGGACCTGGCGGGACGAGGAGTCGGCGGGCCTGCGGGCCGCGTTCCGCGAACGGTTCTGCGAGTTCGACGACGGGCGGGCCGCCGAGCGCGTGGTCCGCACGGTGCTGCTCGGTGAAGAGTCTCCGCGGCCGGAACCGGCCCCCGTGGTGCCGGCTCCGGCCGCGGAGCGCGCTCACTCACTGAACTGACGGCGCCCCGGGCGGCCGTCATTCCAGACCGATCGACTACTCGATGACGAGGTCGACGTCGATGTTGCCGCGGGTCGCGTTGGAGTAGGGGCACACCTGGTGGGCGGTTTCGACCAGCTTGCGGCCGGTCTCCTCGTCCACCGTGTCCGGCAGCTCGACGCGGAGGGTGACCTTGAGCCCGAAGCCCTGGCCCTGCTTGCCGATGCCGACCTCGGCGGTCACCGCGGCGTCGCTGACGTCGACCTTCGCCTGGCGGCCGACGAGGCCGAGGGCGCTGCCGAAGCAGGCGGCGTAACCGGCGGCGAACAGCTGCTCGGGGTTGGTGCCCTCGCCGTTGCCGCCCATCTCCACCGGCGGGGCCAGCTTGACGTCGACCTTCCCGTCGTTGGTGAAGGCCCGGCCGTCACGGCCGTGGGTGGCGGTGGCGACAGCGGTGTAGAGCGCGTCCATGGGAACCATCCCTCTCGATTTCACGTTCCGGCGGCCTGGTCCGACCGCCTCACGACCACAAGTAGAGCACACAATTAAGTTGTGCACAACTAAATGGCTCGCAAGAGCTATCCTGGATCCATGTCCACCACGCCCGACGCCCCGGCCACCGACTGGCTCCGGCTCGATCAGCAGATCTGCTTCTCCCTGAACGCCGCCTCGCGCGCGTTCGGCGGCCTCTACCGTGTGCTCCTGAAGGACCTAGGGCTCACCTATCCGCAGTACCTGGTGATGCTGGTGCTGTGGGAGCACGGCGATCTGCCGGTCAAGAAGCTGGGCGAGCATCTGCGGCTCGACTCCGGGACCCTGTCCCCGCTGCTCAAGCGGCTGGAGGCGGCCGGTCTGGTGCGGCGCGAGCGCAGCACGCGGGACGAGCGCTCGGTGGAGGTGGGGCTGACCGAGGAGGGTGCCGCCCTGCGCGAGCGGGCGGTGCAGGTGCCGCTCAGGATCGCCGCGGCCACGGGCTTCGACGTCGAGGAGATCCGCAGCCTGCGGACCCGGCTCGACGAGCTCACCGAGGCGCTGGACTCTGCTGCCTCGGCTGCCGCTGCGGAGTCGGCCGGGCGGCCGTGACCGGGTGGGCCCCGGGCGGTGAGGCCGTCGCCACGGCCGGGCCGCAGACGTAGAGGCGCAGGGTCACCCGGCCGCTGACGAACTGCTGCCGGGCGGTGAACCGCTCCTCCACGACCGCGAGTTTGAGGCGGTCGAGCGCGTTGGCGGGCTGCCTTCTGGCCTTGAGGATCCTGGAGTCGGCGACGACCCAGATCCGGTCCAGCCCTGCCAGTGTGCGCCGCAGCTCCCGCGGTGTGGTCTCCAGCCCGCTCAGCGTCCCCGACCGGGCAGCCGACTCCGCGAGCGCCACGTCCCTGGCCTCCCGGAACCCTTTCGGATACGTCAGCGCCGCGAGCCGCCAGGTCGACGGCAGATACAGCACCGGATCGCCGGGGCGGATGCCGCGGGCGGCGACGGCGGCCACCGCGGCGAGGTTCTCGGGGCGGTGCGCCGGGGAGCGGTCCTGCCGGTAGAGGGGCAGGCACTGGAGGAAGGCGACGACGGCGGCCAGGACCCCGGTGAGCGTGACGAGAGAGCCGTGGGGCAGCCGGGACGCACGCGGGCGCAGGCGTGCAAGGCTCCCGGCCACCCGGTCGAGGCCGGCGGCCGCCAGCAGCGGCGCCCCCGCCAGCGCGTACAGCACATACCGCTCGTGGAACAGCGGCCGGTACTGCGACACGGAGATCAGGATCGCGGGCGGCAGCACGAGCAACGGCAGCGCTACGGCCGCCGTACGCCGTGCCGTCAGGCCCACCACCATCAGCCCGACGCTGACCCAGAACACCGGCCCCACGGGACCGGTGGCGAAGTCCCGCACCAGCGCCTCCACGTTGTCCCAGCCGGGCCTCACCAGCCAGGACACCTGCTCCGACTGACGCCGGGACACCCACACCAGCGGCAGCACGACCGCCCCCACCAGGCCTGCCGAACGCGCCCAGTCGAGCCAGACCGCCCGGGACGCCCGCGCCAGGGCCAGGGTCGCCGCGTGCGCGCACAGTGTCAGGACGACCAGTTCGTGCAGCAGACCGGTCACGGCGACCAGGGCGCCGTAGCGCCACCACCAGCCCGGCCGGGCCCGGCCCTCCAGGACCGGCACCAGCAGGAGCGTGGCCCCCGCGGCACCGGCCGAGACGATCGCGTACGAGCGCCCCTCCTGCGCGTAGTGACCGGCCACCGGTGTGATCGCGTAGAGCAGGCCGGCCCACAGCCCGACCCGCGGCCGGGCGAGCCGCGCGCCCAGGGCCCCCACGAGAGCGGCCGTCGCGGCCGCCCCGCACACGGACGGCAGGCGCAGCACGACCTCGCCTGGGTGCACGGCGAGGACGACGTGCATGAAGAAGTAGTACAGGCCGTGGACCGCGTCGATGCCGTGCAGCAGCTGCCAGATCTGCGGCACCGTGCGCCGCCCGACCAGGAAGGTGACCCCCTCGTCGCCCCACATGCCGCCGCGGTCGAGGCCCCACAGCCCGATCGCGAGCATGACGGCCGCGGGAACCACCACGGCCACGACCTCCGGATGTGCCAAACGACGGTTCGCCCGCCCCGCGTCCTCGTTCTTCACCCGGCCGATTTTGGGCGGTAGGTGGACTCTTACTGGGCATTGACGGTGTTTTAGCTCTTACACACCATTCGCCCGGCTTACCATCCGCCGTGATGAACGCAGTGAAGGCCATCGCGCCGAGCGCCGACCGCACCCACCGCCTCCTCACCCTCGCCGCCGCCTGGCTCGCCACCCGGGCCCTGATGCTGTGGCTGCTCCTGCACAACTCAGCGCCCCTGCTGGGCCACGGCTATGTGGCCCGCGAGGTCTCGCGCCTCTACCACCACTGGTACGGCATCCTCGCGCACGGCGCCTTCCCCGCCCACGACCACCTGTGGCAGTACCCGCCGGGCGCAGGGCCGGTGCTGCTGTCGCCCGCGCTGCTGCCGGGCCTGACGTACTTCCAGGCGTTCGTGACCCTCACCCTCGCCACCGACGCCGCGATCACGCTGGCGCTGTCGCGGGCGGGCACCCGCTCCGGCCGCTCCCTCCTCGGCGCCGCGATGTGGGTGGGTGGCCTTCCGCTCATGCTGCATGTGCCGCTCGTCCGCTACGACGTGCAGGTCACGGCGTTCGCCGTGCTCTCCCTGCTGGCGTCGTCGCGCTCCACGCGCGCGTACGGCGTGCTCGCCACGCTCGGCGGGCTGGTGAAGGTGTGGCCGGCGCTGGTGCTGCTGGGCGCGCCGAAGGGGCGCGCGACCCGTTCCGCGTGGACCTGGGCCGCCGTCGCGGGCGCCGCCTCGCTGACGCTGTTGTCGGCCCTGTTCGCCAACCCGTTCGCGTTCCTGCGCCAGCAGGGCGGCCGGGGTGTGCAGATCGAGTCCCTCGGCGGCACGGTGCTCGCCCTCGCGACGCACGCCGGGTGGCCGGGGCGGGTCCGCTACCAGTACGGCTCGATGGAGTTCGCCGGCCCGCACGTACGGACCGTCGCGCACCTGATGCTCGGGCTCACCGCGCTCGCCTTCGCGCTGCTGGTGCTGTGGCGGCTGCGGGCCCGGCGCTGGACGCCCGCGACGCCGTACGACGCCGCGTTGGCCGCCGTGCTCCTGTTCACCGTCACCAGCCGGGTGATCAGCCCGCAGTACATGATCTGGCTGCTGGGCGTGGCCGCCGTGTGCCTGACCTCGCGGCACACCGTGCAACGCCCGGTGGCCGTCCTGATCCTGCTCGCGACCGCGATCAGCGCCGTCGCCTATCCGGCGCTGTATTCCGAGGTCAGAGGCTGCACCTGGACGGGCTGCGGTCTGATGCTGGCCCGCAACGGCCTGCTCGCCGCCGCCTCCGTGCTGTCCTTCGTCCGCCTGTGGCGCTCCACCGACGCCCGGCCCGCGGCGCAACTGCGGACACCGCGCGTGCCGACCGATGCACGCGGAGTCGCCCCCTCCGTGCACGCGTGAGTCCCCTCGCCTGCTTCACTGATACGGACCGCAGCGCACACCGCACACCACGGGCCAACTGACGAGGGGACGGCCGCACATGACCTGGTTGATCACCGGCGGCGCCGGCTACATCGGGGCGCACGTCGTCCGGGCGATGACCGAGGCGGGCGAGCGGGCCGTGGTGTACGACGACCTGTCGACGGGCATCGCCGGGCGGGTGCCGGACGAGGTGCCGCTGGTCGTGGGGTCGACGCTGGACGGCGAGCGGGTGGAGCGCGCCCTCGCCGAGCACGAGGTCACCGGCGTGGTGCACCTGGCGGCGAAGAAGCAGGTGGGCGAGTCCGTGGACCTGCCGCTGCACTACTACCGGGAGAACGTCGAGGGTCTGCGCGTCCTGCTGGAGGCCGTGACGGCGGCCGGTGTGCCGTCCTTCGTCTTCTCGTCGTCCGCCGCCGTGTACGGCATGCCCGACGTGGACCTCGTGACGGAGGAGACGCCCTGCGCGCCCATGTCGCCGTACGGGGAGACGAAGCTGGCCGGGGAGTGGCTGGTGCGCGCGACGGGGCGTGCGACGGGTCTCGCCACGGCCTCGCTGCGCTACTTCAACGTGGCGGGCGCCGCGAGCCCGGAACTCACGGACGTCGGCGTCTTCAACCTGATCCCCATGGTCTTCGAGCGGCTCACCGACAACCTGCCCCCGCGGATCTTCGGCGACGACTACCCGACCCCGGACGGCAGCTGCGTACGCGACTACATCCACGTGGTAGACCTCGCCGAGGCCCACGTCGCCGCCGCCCGCGCCCTGCGCTCCTCCCCCGGCCGCGACCTCACCCTCAACATCGGCCGCGGGGAGGGCGTCTCCGTGCGCGAGATGATCGACCACATCAACGCGATCACCGGCCACGACCGACCCCCCACGGTCACCCCACGCCGCCCCGGCGACCCGGCCCGCGTCGTCGCCTCCGCCGACCGCGCGGCCACCGAACTCGCCTGGAAGGCCAAACACGACGTCCAGGACATGATCGCCTCGGCCTGGGAGGGGTGGGTACGGCTGCATCCGGGGGCGGCGCGGGGCTAGCGGCGCGGTTCCAGCGGGCGTACGGATCTGCAGCCGCCGGGTGGTGCCGGTGCCGCAGCGTGTTCGGAGTTGTTCAGAGTGCCTTGACGGCCGCCGCCGTCGCCCGCGCCAGCGACGCCAAATAGCCCTTCGGCAGCTTCGGGCTGCGGATCACGACCGAGCGCCAGTACAGGGGGCCGGAGATCAGGTCGAGGGCCAGTTCGTCGGCGAACCCCTCGCGGATCTCGCCGCGCCGCTCGGCGGCCACCAGGATCTTGCTGGCCACGCCCTCCTGCCCCTCGCGCAGCGCCTTCTGCATGGCCTCGGCGATCTCGGGGTTGCGGGCCGCCTCGGCCTGCAGGTCCGGGATGATCTGCGAGGCCACGGGGTGTCGCAGCGCGCGTGAGGTGACCTCGTACAGCAGACGCAGATCGCCCTCCAGGGTGCCGGTGTCCGGCGTGGGCAGCCCCATCACCGCGATCGCCGAGACCACGTCGAGCACCAGGTGCAGCTTGGAACGCCAGCGCCGGTAGACGGCCGTCTTGCCGACGCCCGCACGCCGTGCGATCCCCTCGATGGACATCCGCGCGTAGCCGACGGCGGCCAGCTCCTCGAAGACGGCAGCCCGGATGGCTTCCGTCACGTCCTTGCGGAGTACGGCCGCACCGGCGGGGGTGCGGCGGCGCGGACGCGTCTGGGGCTCATCGGCGTTCGTCGTCATGCGAACCAGCATAGGGGCGTTACGACGAAACGGTTGCGTTCCGACGTCCGCACGTCCTACTCTCACGTTGCGACGATACGGTCCCGTCCCGACGTAAGAGAACGTGAAGAGAAGCGTAAGGAAACGCCGGGTGACGGACCGTCCGGACCCCAAGCCGGACGCACGCAGTCCCACCCCCCGAGCGAAAGCAGCGGATGTGAGCCAGGTCCTCCACACACCGCCCCCGTCGCCGGCCCCGGCCGACGACGACCTCGCGGCGCTCGCCGCCCGTCATGGCCTCACGGTCAGCGGTGCCCGGCCCACCCTGCCCGAGTACGTCCGGCAGCTGTGGGCCCGGCGGCACTTCATCGGCGCCTTCGCCACCGCCAAGCTCACCGCGCAGTACAGCCAGGCGAAGCTGGGCCAGGTCTGGCAGGTCATGACACCGCTGCTGAACGCCGCGGTGTACTACTTCATCTTCGGCATCCTGCTGCACACCAAGAAGGGCGTGCCGGACTACATCCCGTTCCTGGTCACGGGCGTCTTCATCTGGACCTTCACCCAGACCTCGATCCTGTCGGGCACCCGTGCGATCTCCGGCAACCTCGGTCTCGTGCGCGCCCTGCACTTCCCCCGGGCCGCCCTGCCGATCTCCTTCTGCCTCCAGCAGCTGCAGCAGCTGCTGTTCTCCATGGCCGCTCTGGTCGTGATCCTGCTCTGCTTCGGCGTGCCGGTCGCCTTCTCCTGGGTGCTGGCGTTCCCCGCCCTGGTGCTGCAGTTCACCTTCAACGCCGGCGTCGCGATGGTCATGGCCCGGATGGGCGCGAAGACGCCGGACATCGCGCAGCTGATGCCGTTCGTGCTGCGCACCTGGATGTACATCTCCGGCGTCATGTGGAACATCGACAAGCTGACCGGCAAGGGCAGCGGGCTGCCGCACTGGGTGGCCCCGGTCCTCAAGGCCAACCCGGCCGCCGTCTACATCGACCTGATGCGCTACGCCCTGATCGACAGCTTCCACGCGCACCAGCTGCCGCCGCACGTGTGGGCGCTCGCGATCGGCTGGGCCCTGCTCGCCGGCGTCGGCGGCTTCATCTACTTCTGGAAGGCTGAGGAGACGTACGGCCGTGGCTGAGCACCCGAACGACCCCCGCATCCCCACCGTCGTCGTCGACGGCGTCGACATCGTCTACCGGGTCAACGGCACCGGCGCCGGACGCGGTTCCGCGACGGCCGCGCTCAACCGCATGCTGCGCCGGGAGCACGCCGAGAAGGCGGCCGGCGTACGCAAGGTGCACGCCGTCAAGAACGTCTCGTTCGTCTCCTACAAGGGCGAGGCGGTCGGTCTGATCGGCACCAACGGCTCCGGCAAGTCGACCCTGCTCAAGGCGATCGCGGGCCTGCTGCCGGTGGAGAACGGCCATATCTACACCGACGGCCAGCCCTCGCTGCTCGGCGTCAACGCGGCCCTCATGGGCGATCTGACCGGCGAGCGCAACGTCTTCCTCGGCGGCCTCGCGATGGGCATGTCCCGCGAGGAGATCAGGTCCCGCTACCAGGACATCGTCGACTTCTCCGGGATCAACGAGAAGGGCGACTTCATCACCCTCCCCATGCGGACGTACTCCTCCGGCATGGGCGCCCGACTGCGCTTCTCCATCGCCGCCGCCAAGGACCACGACGTCCTCCTGATCGACGAGGCGCTCGCCACCGGCGACCGGTCCTTCCAGAAGCGCTCCGAGGCCCGCATCCGCGAACTGCGCAAGCAGGCGGGCACGGTGTACCTGGTCAGCCACAACAACAAGTCCATCCGCGACACCTGCGAGCGCGTGCTGTGGCTGGAGCGCGGCGAACTGCGCATGGACGGCCCGACCGAGGAGGTCATGAAGGAGTACGAGGCCTTCACGGGGGACAAGAGCGACAAGGCCAAGCCGAAGCCGAAGCCCAAGGCGGCAGCGCCGAAGGTGCCGCAGCCCAGCTGAACCCCGCACACGAAAGGGGGCGCCCCGAGCAGTCCGCTCGGGGCGCCCCCTTCGTCGTAGGACTTGAGGACCTGAGGACCTGAGGACCTGAGGAGCTGCGGGCCTACGAGTGCGTGCGCAGCAGCGTGCGCATCGTCCGCATCGCCACCGACAGGTTGGCGAGGTCGAACGTCTCCGAGCTCTGGATCTCGTCCAGGGTGGTGCGCGCCCGGCCCAGGATCGCGGCGTTCTTCTCCTGCCACATCGTGAATCGCTGCTCGGGCGTCGAGGTGCCGTTGCCGACGGCCAGGACGTCCGCGGTGAGCGCCGCGTGCGCCGCGTACAGGTCCTCGCGGATGGAGGCGCGGGCCATGGACTGCCAGCGGTCGGAGCGGGGCAGCTCGATGATGCGGTCCATCAGCTGGGTGATGTGCAGCCGGTCGGCGAGGTCGTAGTACACCTCGGCGACGTCCATCGGCTCCTTGCCCATGCGGTCGGCGATCGAGACGATGTCGAGCGCCGGGAAGGCGGAGGAGAACCCGGCCACGCGCGTGGCGAGTTCGTCCGGCACGCCGGAGTCGGTCAGCTCGTCGTGGATCTGCTGCCACCAGTCGAGGTCCGCGCCCCGCAGCAGCTTGGTCAGCTGCTGCCAGACCCCCTCGACGCGCTCGGCGAAGAATTCGACCGTCTCGGCGAGCTGCAGCGGCTGCGGCCGGTTGTTGAGCAGCCAGCGCGTGCCGCGCTCGACCAGCCGGCGCGAGTGCAGCCGGATACGGGTCTGGACGGCCGCCTCGACCTTGTTGTCGAGCGCCTCCACCGCGTCCCACACCGGTGCGGAGCAGAAGATGGTACGGGCCGCGGTCTGCGCCCTGACGATCTCCTCCAGCGAGGCACCGGTCTCCTCCCGCAGCCGGTGCAGATACGTCGTACCGCCCGTGTTGACCGTGTCGTTGACCAGGACGGTCGTCGTGATCTCACGGCGCAGCGGGTGGCCGTCGATCCGGTCGGCGAACTCGCTGCGCAGCGCCGACGGGAAGTACGCGTGCAGCAGCGTGCGCAGATACGGGTCGTCCGGCAGCGAGGTCGCCAGCAGCTCGTCGGCGACCGTGATCTTCGTGTACGCCAGCAGGACGGCCGTCTCCGGACTGGTCAGGCCCTGGCTCTGGGCGAGCCGCTCGCGGATCTGGCGGTCGGTGGGCAGGAACTCCAGCGCCCGGTCCAGGTGGCCCTCGCGCACCAGGTGCTTCATGTAGCGCTGCTGGGCGTGGAGCATGTCCTTGGACTGGGCCAGCGCGTTGGCGATCGCCGTGTTCTGCGCGTAGTTGTTGCGCAGGACCAGTTGGCCGACCTCGTCGGTCATCTGGGCGAGGATCTTGTTGCGCTGCTTGACGGTCATGTCGCCGTCCGTGACCAGGCCGTTGAGCAGGATCTTGATGTTCACCTCGTGGTCGGAGGTGTCCACGCCCGCGCTGTTGTCGATCGCGTCCGTGTTGATCTTGCCGCCCTGGCGCGCGAACTCGATCCGGCCGAGCTGGGTCAGGCCCAGGTTGCCGCCCTCGCCGACCACCTTGACGCGCAGGTCGGCGCCGTCGACGCGGATCGGGTCGTTGGCCTTGTCGCCGACGTCGGCGTGCGTCTCGGTGGACGCCTTCACATACGTGCCGATGCCGCCGTTCCACAGCAGGTCCACCGGCGCCAGCAGGATGGCCTTCATCAGGTCCGCCGGCGTCATCTTGGCGACCTTGCCCTCGATGCCGAGGGCCTCGCGGATCTGCGCGTTGACCGGGATGGCCTTGGCGCTGCGCGGGAAGACGCCGCCGCCCGCGGAGATCAGGTCGGTGTTGTAGTCGGCCCAGCTGGAGCGCGGCAGCTCGAAGACGCGGCGGCGCTCGGCGTAGCCCGTGGCCGCGTCCGGGTTGGGGTCGATGAAGATGTGCCGGTGGTCGAAGGCGGCGACCAGGCGGATGTGCTCGCTCAGCAGCATGCCGTTGCCGAACACGTCACCGGACATGTCGCCGATGCCGACGACCGTGAAGTCCTCGGACTGGGTGTCCACGCCCAGCTCCCGGAAGTGCCGCTTGACGGACTCCCACGCGCCGCGGGCGGTGATGCCCATGCCCTTGTGGTCGTAGCCCGCGGAGCCGCCGGAGGCGAAGGCGTCGCCGAGCCAGAAGTTGTACGTCTCCGCCACGCCGTTGGCGATGTCGGAGAAGGTCGCCGTGCCCTTGTCGGCGGCGACGACGAGATACGTGTCGTCCCCGTCGTGCCGGACGACGTCCTGCGGGGGTACGACCTCGCCCGCCACCATGTTGTCGGTGATGTCGAGCAGCGCCGAGATGAACGTCTTGTAGCAGGCGATGCCCTCGGCGAGCCAGGCGTCCCGGTCCACGGACGGGTCCGGCAGCTGCTTGGCGACGAAGCCGCCCTTGGCGCCGACCGGCACGATGACGGTGTTCTTCACCATCTGCGCCTTGACCAGGCCGAGGATCTCCGTGCGGAAGTCCTCACGCCGGTCGGACCAGCGCAGACCGCCTCGGGCGACCTTGCCGAAGCGCAGGTGCACGCCCTCCACGCGCGGCGAGTACACCCAGATCTCGTACGCCGGGCGCGGCGCCGGCAGGTCCGGGATGGCCTGCGGGTCGAACTTCATGGAGACGTACTCGTGCGGCTTGCCGCCCGCCGCCTCCTGGAAGAAGTTCGTCCGCAGCGTCGCCTTGATGACGGTCAGGAAGGAGCGCAGGATGCGGTCCTCGTCGAGCGAGGCCACCTGATCGAGGGCCGCGTCGACCTCTTCGAGCAGGGCGTCCACGATCTCGCGGCCGGCCCGCTGGCGGTCCGGCGACATCCGCGCCTCGAACAGCGAGACCAGCAGCCGGGTGGTGTGGACGTTGTTGCGGAGGGTGTCCTCCATGTAGTCCTGCGAGAAGGTGGAGCCCGCCTGCCGCAGGTACTTCGCGTACGCGCGCAGCACCATCGCCTGGCGCCAGGTCAGACCGGCGCTGAGCACCAGCGCGTTGAAGCCGTCGTTCTCGGCGCGGCCGGTCCAGGTCGCGGCGAAGGCGTCCTGGACGCGCTCACGGGCGTCGTCTCCGCCGTACTCCCCCGCGCCGTTCTGCGAGGCGGGCATGCGCAGACCGAAGTCGTAGATCCACGCGGTGGTGCGGTCCGCGCAGCGCAGTTCGTACGGCCGCTCGTCCGTCACCTCGACGCCGAGCCGGCTGAGGGCGGGCAGGACCGCGGACAGGGAGACGGCCTCGCCCTTGCGGTAGATCTTGAAGCGGCGCTCCTCGGGAGCGGCCCCCACCGGCTCGTACAGGCTGAGGGCGAAGTCCTTGCCGCTCTCGGACTGCGCCTCGTCGAGCTCTTCGAGGTGGACGAGGTCGGCGACCGCGGCGCGCGGGGTGTGGTCGGCCTTGTAACCCTCGGCGAAGGCGCCGCCGTACTTGCGCAGCAGCTCGGCGGCCTTCTCCTCGCCGCACTCGGCGTTCAGCGCCTCGGCGAATCCGTCGGCCCAGGACCGCGCGGCCTCCACCAGCCGGGCCTCGATGCGCTCCTTGTCCGCGTCGGACAGCTCCGGCAGCTCGGTGCCCTGCGGGACCCGGACCACGAAGTGCAGCCGGGAGAGGATCGACTCGGTGTTCCAGGCGGTGAAGTCGACGCTGATGCCGCCGAGTTCCTCCTTCAGGATGTCGATGATCCTGAGCCGGACACCGGTGGTGTAGCGGTCGCGCGGGAGGTAGACGAGGGCGGAGTAGTAGCGCCCGTACTCGTCCTGGCGCAGGTAGAGCCGCAGTCGCCTGCGCTCCTGCAGATACAGCACGGAGGTGGCGATGGCCTCTAGCTCGGCGGGCGGCGTCTGGAACAGCTCGTCGCGCGGGTAGGTCTCCAGGATCTGCAGCAGGTCGCGCCCGTCGTGGCTGTTGGGCGAGAACCCGGCGCGCTCCAGCACCTCCTCGACCTTGCGGCGGATGACCGGAACCCGGCGCACCGACTCGGTGTAGGCGGCGGAGGAGAACAGGCCGAGGAAGCGGCGCTCGCCGACGACATTGCCGTTCTCGTCGAACTTCTTGACGCCGATGTAGTCCAGATACGACGGCCGGTGCACCGTCGCGCGGCTGTTGGCCTTGGTCAGGACGAGGAGCTTGTGCTCGCGGGCCTTGGCGCGGGCGTCCGCGGGCAGCCGCTCGAAGGACGGGCTGACCGGGTGGCCCTCGTCCTCGGAGTGCTTGGGGTCGGAGCGCAGGATGCCGAGGCCGGTGCCGGGCACGGCGCCCAGCGAGTCGTCCTCGCGCAGCTGGTACTCGCGGTAGCCGAGGAAGGTGAAGTGGTTGGCGGCCAGCCAGCGCAGCAGCTCGCGGGCCTCCTCGATGTCCTGCTCACGCAGATCGGTGGCGACGGGCTCGGTGGGCAGTTCGTCGGCCATGCGCAGCGCCGCGTCCCGCATCTTGTCCCAGTCCTCGACGGCCTCACGGACGTCGGACAGGACCCGCAGCAGGTCGGCGGTGATCTGCTTGAGGTCGCCGCGGTCGGTCTCGCGGTCGATCTCCACATGGATCCAGGACTCGATGTGCGCGTCGTGCGGCAACTCGCCGCCGGCCCCCTGCGCGCTGAGCACCTCGATGAGCTTGCCGGTGACGTCACGGCGGACGACGACCTGCGGGTGGATGACGACGTGGATGCCGCGTCCCTGCCGCGTCAGTTCATTGGTGACCGAGTCGACGAGGAAGGGCATGTCGTCGGTGACGACCTCGACCACGGAGTGGCTGCACGTCCACCCGTTCTCCTCCACCGTGGGCGTGTGGACCCGTACGTTGGCCGTGCCCTGGGGGCGATTCTCGGCCAGCCGGTAGTGGGAGAGGGCTGCTCCGAAGACGTCGACCGGGTCGCGGTCGCTCAGGTCTTCCGGTGCGGTGTGCAGGTAGTAGCGCTGGAGGAACGCGAGCACGGTGTCCCGGTCCGGGGTGCTCTCTTCCGTCGTCCCGGTCGGTAGGTGCCCCCCGACCGGGCTGTTCTCAGCTACCCGGGCGGCCCGTTCGAGCAGCTCGGCCTTGGCTTCGTCCAGCTTGGTCTGCATTGTCCTCTGGCTCCTGTCGCGCGCCGTTGCGTGACGTAGAAGGAAGTACGGTCTCTTCCCCTGCGGCTCGTCGCCACGGCCCGGGTTCTCCGGTCTGCTCCGACGCTATGCCGCAGGGTGAGATGAGCGGGGGGTTATCGGCCATTCTCGACACGCCCACGGGATGTGATGCTGATCTCTGCGGCATCCGCTTCCGGGGTGTGTACGGCGTCCTGGGGGTCTCCACGACCCCGTCCCGCCCGCGAGGACCAGCGACCGCCACCCGGTCACGGAGATGGTCCGTGCTCACCGGGCGCAGGGCAGGGGCAGCACTGCCCCCGCGAGATATCGCGCTGATCACGCCACAAGGCTATCGCTCAGGACGGGGGGCCCGTCATGAGCCGTATGTGTACAAAACCAGGGGTCGAACTTTGACACTCTGCACAGGGGCACAGGCCCCCTTGTCGTGCAAACCGGCGAAACCGGACCCACATCTGATCCCCCTTGCCCGAAACCGACCGGACCTCTTGGCAAGGCCCCTTCCAAGGGGCACGTTTCCCATGACAGCGCACGCCCGCCCGAGGGGAGCGGCCCGACATGACAGCGAAAATCCTCATCGTCACCGGCGACGCCGCGGAGTCACTCGAGGTCCTGTACCCCTACCAACGCCTCCGCGAGGAGGGCTACGAGGTCCATATCGCGGCCCCCACCCGCAAGAAGCTCCAGTTCGTGGTCCACGACTTCGAACCCGGCTTCGACACCTACACCGAGAAGCCCGGCTACACCTGGCCCGCCGACCTCGCCTTCGCCGAGGTCGACCCCGGTCAGTACGCCGCCCTCGTCATCCCGGGCGGACGCGCCCCCGAGTACCTGCGCAACGACCCCGAACTCCGCAAGATCCTCAAGTCCTTCTTCGACTCGGACAAACCGGTCGCTCAGATCTGCCACGGCCCCCTGCTCACCGCCGCCGTGGACAGCCTCCGCGGCCGCCGCGTCACCGCCTATCCAGCGCTGGAACCGGACATGCAGACCGCGGGCGCCACCTTCCAGGACACCGAAGCGGTGGTCGACGGCACCCTGGTCTCGTCCCGCGCCTGGCCCGACCATCCCGCCTGGATGCGGGAGTTCCTGACGGTGCTGCGGGCCAAGGCGCCGGTGACGTAGGGGGTCCCGCCGGGTCGGGGGTTGAGCGAGCGGTCGTGGTGTTCGCGGGCTCGTGGTGCGGGGCCCGTGGTTCGGTGGCTCATGGTTCGGTGGCTCGTGGTGGGTGGCGCGGTTGTCGTTCGGCTGTCGCTCACGCCGCGAGGCGCTGCGCCTCTGCCACCGCGTCCGCCAGCGTGTCGACCACCGGTACCCCGACCTGCTCCAGGCTGGCCCGGCTGTGTGAGCCGCCGGTGTAGAGCACGGCCCGGGCGCCGGCGTGCCGAGCGGCGATCGCGTCGTCCGCGGCGTCGCCTATGACCACCGCGCGCGCAGGGTCGACGTCACCGAGGGCGGCGAGGTGGCGCACCATGTGCTCCGCCTTGCTGCCTCCCGACGGGCCCGTCCGCCCGTCGACGCGTATGAAGTGCGCCTCTATACCGAACTTTCGGACCAGCGGGACCAGGTCCTCGTGCCCGTACATGCTGAGGAGCGACTGGCTGCCGCCCGCCGACTGCCAGTCGGCCAGCAGCTCGGTCGCGCCCGCGGCCAGACTGCACGCGGCGCGCTGCTCGGCGTAGTAGCGGTGGAAGGTCTGGTCCATGACCAGCCACTCGGCATCCGTCGGCAGCCGACCGAGCAGCCGCTCGTAGAACTTGGGCACCGGCACGCAGTACAGCGCGCGGTACTGCTCCATGGTGATCGGTTCGAGCCCCAGCTCCGCGAAGGCCGCGTTCGTCGCCCCGATGATCGCGTCGTTGTCGTGGAACAGCGTGCCGTTCCAGTCCCAGACGATGTGCGCCGCCCCTGTCTTCTTCCCCATGCCAAAAAAGTACCCGCCGCCACTGACAATCAAGAGTTCAGCAGGTCAAAGGGGTCCTGAGCAGAGCGCAGCCGGTCTCAGTCCCCGAGCCCCACCAGGTTGGGGATCTCCTGCGTCGCGTACCAGAGCAGTTCGTGGTCCTCGGCCCCGTCCACCACGAACTGCGCGTCGTCGTCCCCGCCGTCCGCCGCCTCCAGCGCCGCGGCCGCGGCGGACACGTCCGCCTCCGCCTCGTCGAGGTCGACGTGCACGGCGGCGGCCTTGGCCAGCCGCACGGCCACGGTCACCCGGACCTCACCGAGCGCCGCCGGGTCCAGGCCCCGGTCCGGATCGGCGGACGCCGCCCCGTCGGGCACGTCGACCGCGACCACGACCCGGCGCCGTGCGGCCGCGGGGTCCGCGGCCAGCAGCCGCAGGGAGGCCAGCGCGGCGCGGTTCAGGGCCGCGTACTCCAGCTCCTCGATGTCGTCGGAGAGGTACCACTCGCGCAGCGCGGGCGTGACGGCGTACGCGAGGAACGGTCCCGCCCCGAGCTCGCCCGTCTTGTACGCCTCGGCGAGACCGGAGAGGGTCAGGGGGACGTAGACGCGCATGGCCGCTGCTTTCGTGGTCGGTGACCGGGCGCACTTCCGCCCCGTCGAAGGGCCTTCAGGATACGTGCGGGCGTCCCCTTTCGAGTCCCCACCCAGGGGTCGGAGGGCGTCCACTTCCCGCCCCGGAACTCACCCGGCACTCCCCCGTGATCACGGGCTCGTGCACCCTCCTCCTCACTCTGATAGGTGAAGTTTCCGGCCGCCCCGACCCGGGCCGTGCGGTCCTTGCCGACTCCGCCCCCGGCCCCGTACAAGATCCCCGAGGTCAAGTTACCGCCCGGTATCCGCCGGGCCCGCAGAACGGGGACGCTCATGCACAAGGTCATGACCAGGGCACAGCACCAGCGGCCGGGCACCCGGCCGCCCGGCCGCCGCGACTCCCGCCGCCCCGGCGGAAGCCCGCCCCGCAGCCCGGGCGGAAGCCCGGCCCGTACCGC
>NZ_JAFJSY010000108.1 GCF_019857225.1 Streptomyces plumbidurans | reverse complement strand
CCGCCCAGCGCGCCGCCGACGACGCCCGCCGCACCGCACGGGCCCTGCGCGCCGAGCGCGCCGAGATCGCGGGCGCCCCCGACGACGTACCGGAGGACGACGGGGCCGCCCCGAAGTCCTCGCTGCCCGCCCTGCGCGAGGCCTACCGTGCCGCCTCCCAGGTCTACGAGAAGGTCGGCGTCGGCGCCGACCTGCGGGCCGAGCAGGCGCGCGCCGAGAGCGACGAGAGCGGGGCCCGCACCGAGCTGGACCGGCTCAGTAACAAGGTCCGCACGCGCGCGGAGCAGCTGCTGCAGTCGCCGGAGGGGTCCGACGGCCCGTCCCGGCAGTCGGCCGCCGCACGGGCCGAGGAGCTGGTGCAGCTCCTGGAGACCCGGATGTCCACCGCGAGCGAGCAACTCGGGCGGCTGCGCGGCGAGGCCGAGCGGCACGCGCCCGAGGAGGGCGAGGCGCACACCGAACTGCCCGAGGAGCTGCAGCCGCGCGACGCCGAGCACGCGCAGGCGCTGCTGCGCACGGCGACCACCGAACTCGCCGCCCGCACCGAGGCGTTGACCGAGGCCAGGCAGGCACATGCCGAGCTGCTCGAAGCCCACCGCGTGGCCGAGGACGCCGCCGGCGGCTTCGAGGAGATCGCCGCGATGCTCCGTGACCTGCTGCGCGAGCACAGCTTCGACGAGGAGCAGGACGAGCCGGAGCCCTACCCCGGCAGCCTGGAAGAGGCCCGGCACGCGGCCGCCGAGGCCCGCCGCTCACTGCGCGGCTGCGCCGCCGATCTGTCGTCCGCCGAGGCCGCCGTGCGCGAGGCGAGCGACGTATTGGTCCGGCACGCCAACTCCACCCGCTACGAGCAGGTCCGCACCCCGGCCCGGCAGCAGATCCGCGAGCTGCCCGCCTCCGCGCTGCCCGAGCACGCGCAGAAGTGGGCCGACGCCTTCGCGCCCCGACTGCGCGTCCTCACCGACGAGTTGGCGCAACTGGAGCGCAACCGTGACTCGATCGTGGACCGTCTGCGGGGACTGGTCGAGTCGGCGCTGGCGACCCTGCGCTCCGCGCAGCGGCTCTCCCGGCTGCCCGAGGGGCTCGGCGAGTGGTCGGGACAGGAGTTCCTGCGCATCCGGTTCGAGGAGCCGGACCAGGCCACGCTCACCGAACGGCTCGGCGAGGTCATCGACGAGGCGACCCGGGCGGCCGTGAAGAAGAACTCCGACCTGCGCCGCGACGGCATGTCCCTGCTGCTGCGGGGCGTGGGGGCGGCCCTGCAGCCCAAGGGCGTCGCCGTAGAGATCCTCAAGCCGGACGCCGTACTGCGCGCCGAGCGCGTGCCCGTCGGGCAGATGGGCGACGTCTTCTCCGGCGGACAGCTGCTCACCGCCGCCATTGCCCTGTACTGCACGATGGCCGCGCTGCGCTCGAACGACCGGGGCCGCGACAAGCACCGGCACGCCGGCACCCTGTTCCTCGACAACCCCATCGGCCGCGCCAACGCCACCTACCTGTTGGAACTCCAGCGGGCCGTGTCCGATGCGCTCGGCGTCCAGCTCCTCTACACCACCGGCCTGTTCGACACGACCGCCCTGGCCGAATTCCCGCTGGTCATCAGGCTGCGCAACGACGCCGACCTGCGGGCCGGACTGAAGTACATCCGCGTCGAGGAGCACCTCCGACCGGGCCTGCCCCAGCAGACCCCGGCCGAGGAGGAGGAAGCGGTGCACAGCGAGATCACGGCGACCCGCATGTTCAAGAGGCCGGCACCCAGCGCGCCGTGAGCGGCACATCCCCGGGCCGGGAGCGCGGCAACCCGGCCCGAGGGGGCGCCGACTGGCCCTCGGGGTGGCCCAAAGGCGCCCCAACTCGGCTCAGGAGTGCGACAACTGACCCGCCGCGCCCCTCCTGCGTATCCGCTCCTGGGTCCGCTCGTCGGCCCTCGCCTGCCGCCGGGCTCGGCGGCGCTCGCGGCGCAGCGCGCGTGCGGTGCTGCTCGGATCCGACACCACGCCGTAGCGCTGGTTCCACACCTGGCGGGTCACCCAGACGTCGAGCGCGCCCCAGGTGGCGACCACGGTGCTGGCGATGCTGCTGATGACCATCGGGAAGGCCAACCAGGATCCGGCCATGGTGCAGAAGAAGGCCACCATGGCCTGAATCAGCGTCACAGCGATGATGATCACCGCGCGAACCGCCGCCGTCCGCACCGGATCGGGCATCCGGCGTCGTGACGCCGTTTCCTCGATCCACAAGGGGCGGCGCTCGTCCACCGGAATGTCGCGATCCGGTGCCTCGGGGCGCCGTCGCACCGTCGGGTCCGCCACCGAGCCGTCCCCGTGCGCCACGCGCTGCTCCGCCGTGCCCATCACCGTGTCACTCCCCACCGCCAGAAGACCGCTCACTCCGTGCCCGACGACACGGCTCCCCATTGGTTGCCCGGCTTGCGCTGCTTTACGCCGTCCAAGTCCGGGTCACGGCTCCTTCGGCCGATTCCGTCCCCATCTCCCGTAAGAAGGACGAACGAGGCGTCCTCAAGATTCCCAAGCAGCGTAAATTTCCGGCCAACTGCCCAGGCGAGCCGGTCGGACGGGTTTTGACGGCCGTCAAAGGATTCCGGGCGGCAATCTCCCCCAATGCCCGGACAACTCCCCATGTCTCGCCGCCCGCGCGGAAGTTCAGCCTCCGGACGGCTCTTCGAGTTACCTCTGTGTCAGTAGTAGGCTCGCGCCGTTTGTTGACGTACATGTGTACCCCCGGCCAGTGGGGGTCGAGCTGGGGGAGGCCATGCGCTTTCGCGGGAAGTCGATCCGCCGGAAGATCGTGGCGCTGCTTCTCGTGCCGCTGGTGTCCCTCACCGCGATCTGGGGCTTTGCCACGGTACTGACGGGACGCGAGGCAGGAGATCTGTTCAGTGTGTCGCGTGTGGTGGAGAAGATCGGTTATCCGATCGAGGACACCGTGCGCGTCATGCAGCAGGAGCGCCGCCAGACGCTCGTCTACCTGGCCGACCCCCGGGCCTCCGACGGGCTCACCGACCTGCGGCGCAGCCGGACCGCCACGGACAAGGCCATCGGCGAGATCCGCAGGAACGCCAAGAACCCCGATGTGCGCGACGCGCTCGGCGAGGGCAATGACGAGCGGCTGACCACCGTGCTGGAGGCCTTCGACGGCATCGACGCCCTGCGTCGCAGCGTCGAGGACGGCACCGTCGACCGCGCCCAGTCGCTCGACCTCTACAACCGGCTGGTCGACCCCTGTTATGTCCTGCTCAGCAACCTCCACGTCGTCGACAACGTCGAGATGGACAAGCAGTACCGTGCCCTGGTCAACCTCGCCCGCGCCCGCGAACTGCTCTCCCGCGAGGACGCCCTCCTCGGCTCGTCGCTGATCGTCGGCAAGCTCACGCGCGACGAAAGCCGCGACGTCACCGACCTCGTGGCCCAGCGCAGCCTGATGTACGACGTCAACCTGCCGCTGCTGCCCTCGTCGGAACGCGAGCGCTACGAGGAGTTCTGGAAGAACGCCGCCACCGCGCCGCTGCGCGTGGCCGAGCAGCGCGCCGTCTCCGATTCCGGCAGCAGGCCCGAGGTCTCCGCGCAGAGCTGGGACTCCACCGCCGGCAACGTGCTCGACAAGCTCGGCACCCTCGACGACCAGGCCGCCGACCGCTATCAGGACCGCGTCCGCCCCGTCGCCATGGGTGTCATCGCCAAGGCGGCCGTCGCCGGCGTGCTCGGCCTGATCGCTCTGCTGCTCTCGCTCTTCCTGTCCGTACGCGTCGGCCGCGCCCTCATCCGCGACCTGCGGCAACTGCGCCTGGAGGCCCACGAGGCATCGGGTGTGCGGCTGCCCAGCGTCATGCGCCGGCTGTCCGCGGGTGAGCAGGTCGACGTGGAGACAGAGGCGCCGCGCCTCGAATACGACAAGAACGAGATCGGCGAGGTCGGCCAGGCCCTCAACACCCTCCAGCGCGCGGCCGTCGAGGCCGCCGTCAAGCAGGCCGAACTGCGCGCCGGGGTGTCCGAGGTGTTCGTCAACCTCGCCCGCCGCAGCCAGGTCCTCCTGCACAAGCAGCTCACCCTGCTCGACACCATGGAACGCCGGACCGAGGACACCGACGAACTCGCCGATCTGTTCCGCCTCGACCATCTGACGACCCGTATGCGCCGGCACGCCGAGGGCCTCGTGATCCTCTCCGGCGCGGCCCCGTCCCGGCAGTGGCGCAAACCGGTCCAGCTCATGGACGTCGTGCGGGCCGCCGTCGCCGAGGTCGAGGACTACGAACGTATCGAGGTCCGCCGGCTGCCGCGGATCGCCGTCACGGGTCCCGCCGTCGCCGACCTCACCCACCTCGTCGCCGAACTCCTGGAGAACGCCACGGTGTTCTCCCCGCCGCACACGGCCGTCCAGGTCCTGGGCGAGCGGGTCGCCAACGGCTTCACCCTGGAGATCCACGACCGCGGCCTCGGTATGGCGGCCGACGCCCTCCTGGACGCCAATCTGCGGCTCGCCGAGACCCCGGAGTTCGAGCTGTCGGACACCGACCGGCTCGGTCTGTTCGTGGTCAGCCGGCTCGCCCAGCGGCAGAACGTGCGCGTCTCCCTGCAGCCCTCCCCGTACGGCGGCACCACCGCTGTCGTCTTCGTCCCCGACGCCCTGCTGACGGACGACGTCCCGGACACCAACGGCATCGGCTTCCGGCTCGACCGGCCCCACCCCACGAAGGAGGCCGAGCTGGAGGAGGGCCGCCGCCCCGCCCTCTCCCGGATGCCCGTGCAGCTTCCCGGCCTGCCCGCCCCGCTCCTGGACGGTCCCATCGAACTGGAGGCACCGGTCGACCTCGACGCCGTCGAGGACTTCCCCGGCGCGCTGGACGGCGAGGACAGCGAACGCGGCGGGATCTTCCGCCCCCGACGGTCCATCGCCCTCGCCGAGGACGAGACGGACGGCCGCGGCGACAGCCCTCTCTCCGAGCCCTCCGACGCCCACGAACCGGCCCGCTTCGACACCGCCGACGGCGTGGGCGCTCCACTGCGCCGCACGCCCAAGCTGGTCAGCTCGCACGGACGCCCCGTCACCGGGCAGCGATCACGGCGCGAGGACACCACCGACGAGCCGTCGACCGGCGCGGCCCGCACCGAGCCGGACGCCGCGTCGCTGCCGCAGCGTCGCCGGGGCACCGAGCCCACCGCGGACCGGCCCGTCGCAGGTCGGGGCACGAGCGGACCCGACCAGGACGCCGCACCACCACTGCCCACCCGCCGGCGCGGAGCCTCACCGCTGCGTCCCGGCACAACGGGCGCCGTCCCGTCCGGCGAGCACTCGGCATCCCCGGCACCCGAGCATCCGGCCGGCCCCGACCGCCCGATCGGCGGCGAGAGCCCGCGGCCGCCCGCTCTTCCCGGGCGCAGCCGTCCGGCCGCGACAGCGTCCGGTGGCGACGACCCGGCCGGGCGACTTCCCGGCAGTGCGCCGCAGGAGACGGGCCCCGGCGTGGGGCCGCTGCCCCGGCGCGTACGCCAGGCCAATCTGGCTCCACAGCTGAAGCAGAGCGTCGAGCGGCGCTCGCAGGAAAGCTCGCAGCCCGTGGAGCGGGACGCCGACGAGGTACGCAGCCGGATGGCCTCGCTCCAGCGCGGCTGGCAGCGTGGCCGCACTGAGAACGCCGCGGGCGACGACGCCCACAGCGGCACAGCACCACAAGGAACGACAGAGGGGGACGGTCGATGACCGCACCGAAGGGCACCGGCCACACCGAGACCAACAAGTCCGGAGAGCTCAACTGGCTGCTGGACGACCTCGTGGACCGCGTCGCGAGCATCCGCAAAGCCGTCGTGCTCTCCGGAGACGGACTGGCGACCGGTGCGTCCAAGGACCTGACCCGGGAGGACAGCGAGCATCTCGCCGCGGTCGCGTCCGGGTTCCACAGCCTCGCCAAGGGTGTGGGACGCCACTTCGAGGCGGGCAACGTCCGGCAGACCGTGGTCGAGCTGGACGACGCCTTCCTGTTCGTGACGGCCGCCGGCGACGGCAGCTGCCTGGCCGTCCTGTCGGACGCCGACTCGGACGTCGGCCAGGTGGCGTACGAGATGACGCTCCTCGTCAAGCGGGTCGGCGTGCATCTGGGCGCGGCTCCGCGCACCGATCTGCCCGCAGGCGGGTAGTGGGATGTCATGAGCTCTGACGGTCAGGGAAGAAGCCACTGGTTCGACGACGAGGCCGGACCTGTGGTGCGGCCGTACGCGATGACGCGCGGCAGGACCACCAGCGCGGGCCAGCACCGCCTCGACCTGATCGCGGTGGTCCTCGCCGAGCCGGAGGCGGGCGACCCGGAGTCCGACCCGACACTGTCCCCGGAGCACGTGGACATCGTCGGCCTGTGCCGTGACACCCCCCAGTCGCTCGCCGAACTCGCCGCCGAACTCGATCTGCCCGTGGGAGTGGTGCGGGTCCTCATCGGGGACCTGGTCGCCCGGGAACTCGTCCATGTGACGCGGCCAGTACCGCCTGCCGAACTGCCGGACGAGAGTATTCTGCGCGACGTGATCAACGGCCTCCGGGCACTGTGAACGGTGCGAAAGCGGGGTACTGAGGTGGCACGCTGGCAGTTCTGGGTCGATCGGGGCGGCACCTTCACGGACATCGTCGCGCGACACCCCGACGGCCGTCTGCTGACGCACAAGCTGCTGTCGGAGAATCCGGCGCGCTACTCCGACGCGGCCGTCGCAGGCGTACGCGAACTGCTCGGCGGTTCCCAGGAGCCCATCGAGGCCGTCCGCATGGGCACGACGGTCGCCACCAACGCGCTCCTGGAGCGCAAGGGCGAGCGCACCGTGCTGGTCGTGACCCGCGGTTTCCGGGACGCCCTGCGCATCGCCTACCAGAACCGGCCGCACATCTTCGCCCGCCGCATCGACCTGCCCGAGCTGCTGCACGAGCGGGTCGTGGAGGTCGACGAGCGCATCGCCGCCGACGGCACCGTGCTGCGCGCCCCCGACCTCGACGCCCTCGCAGGGTCCCTCCGGGAGGCGTACGACGACGGCATCCGCGCCGTCGCCGTCGTGTGCATGCACAGCCATCTGCACCCGGCTCACGAGCAGGCGGTGGGGGAGCTCGCGGCCCGCCTCGGCTTTACGCAGATCTCGCTGTCCAGCGAGGTCAGCCCACTGATGAAACTCGTGCCGCGCGGGGACACCGCCGTCGTCGACGCCTACCTGTCGCCGGTGCTGCGCCGCTACGTCCAGCGCGTCGCGGACGAACTGCAGGGCGTACGGCTGATGTTCATGCAGTCCAACGGCGGGCTCGCCGAGGCCGGGCAGTTCCGCGGCAAGGACGCGATCCTCTCCGGGCCGGCCGGAGGCATCGTCGGCATGGCACGCATGTCGCAGCTGGCCGGATTCGACCGCGTCATCGGCTTCGACATGGGCGGCACCTCCACCGACGTCTCGCACTTCGCGGGTGAGTACGAACGGGTCTTCACCACGCAGATCGCCGGTGTCCGGCTGCGCGCGCCCATGCTGGACATCCACACCGTCGCCGCCGGCGGCGGCTCCGTCCTGCACTTCGACGGGACCCGCTACCGCGTAGGGCCGGACTCGGCGGGAGCGGACCCGGGGCCCGCCTGCTACCGCGGCGGCGGCCCGCTCGCCGTCACCGACGCCAACGTCATGCTCGGCCGGATCCAGCCCGCGCACTTCCCCAAGGTGTTCGGCCCGGAGGGCGACCAGCCCCTCGACGCGGACCTGGTGCGCGAGCGCTTCACCGCTCTCGCGCACGAGATCCGCACGAGCACCGGGGACGACCGCACGCCGGAACAGGTGGCCGAGGGCTACCTGCAGATCGCCGTCGCCAACATCGCCAACGCCGTCAAGCGGATCTCCGTCCAGAAGGGCCATGACGTCACCCGCTACGCCCTCACCACGTTCGGCGGAGCGGGCGGCCAGCACGCGTGCAAGGTGGCCGACTCGCTCGGGATCCGCACCGTCCTCGTACCCCCCATGGCCGGAGTCCTGTCCGCGCTCGGCATCGGTCTCGCCGACACCACCGCCATGCGCGAACAGTCCGTCGAGGCGCCCCTGGAACCGGCGTCCATGCCCGCGGTCCTGAAGACCGCCGACGACCTGGAGGGCGCGGCCCGGGGGGAACTCCTCGCCGAGGACGTCCCCGAGGACCGCATCAGGATCACGCGTCGCGCGCAGCTGCGCTACGACGGCACCGACACCGCCCTGACGGTCGAGCTGACCGAGCCCGACACGATGCGTCACGTCTTCGAAGAGCGTCATCGCGCCACGTACTCCTTCACCCTCGACCGTCCGATCGTCGTCGAAGCCCTCTCCGTGGAAGCCACCGGCATCACACAACCCCCTGATCTCTCCGTCCTCGCCCCCTACGAAGCCGCCCGCGAAGGCGGCCCGTCCGCGCCGGAGAGTGTCCGCCTCCACACCGGCGGCACCTGGCGCGACGTACCCCTGCACCGCCGCGAGGACCTTCCCCCCGGCGACACCGTCACCGGCCCCGCGATCATCACCGAGGCCAGTGCCACGACCGTCGTCGACGACGGCTGGCAGGCCGTGGCCCGCGACGACGGGCATCTGGTCATGGAACGCACGGCGATTACGGAGAGTTCCGATCTCGGCACAGAAGCCGACCCGGTTCTGCTTGAGGTCTTCAACAACCTGTTCATGTCGATCGCCGAACAGATGGGCGCGCGGCTGGAGTCCACGGCCCAGTCCGTCAACATCAAGGAGCGTCTGGACTTCTCCTGCGCGCTTTTCGATCCCGACGGAAACCTGGTGGCCAACGCGCCGCACATCCCAGTCCACCTGGGCTCGATGGGCACCAGCGTCAAGGAGGTCATCCGGCGCCGCGGCACCTCGATGCGGCCCGGCGACACCTACGCCGTCAACGACCCGTACCACGGCGGCACCCACCTGCCCGACGTCACCGTGATCACCCCCGTCTTCGACACGGAGGGTGACCGGATCCTGTTCTACGTCGCCTCCCGCGGACACCACGCGGAGATCGGCGGCATCGCGCCCGGCTCCATGCCCGCGAACAGCCGAACCATCGAGGAGGAGGGCATCCTCTTCGACAACTGGCTGCTGGCCGAGGACGGCCGCTTCCGTGAGGAGGAGACCCTCCGCCTGCTCACCGAGGCGCCGTACCCCTCCCGCAACCCCGGCACCAACCTCGCCGATCTGCGCGCCCAGATCGCCGCCAACCGCAAGGGCGTCGACGAAGTCGCCCGCATGATCGAGAACTTCGGACTCGACGTCGTGCAGGCGTACATGAGGCACGTTCAGGACAACGCCGAGGAAGCGGTGCGCCGGGTCATCGACGCCCTGGACGACGGCGAGTACGCCTACGAGACCGACTCCGGCGCCGTCATCCGGGTACGCGTGCGCGTGCACCGCGAAAACCGATCCGCGACCATCGACTTCAGCGGCACCTCACCGCAGCTGACCAGCAACTTCAACGCGCCCTTCGCGGTGGTCAACGCGGCCGTCCTGTACGTCTTCCGCACCCTGGTCGCCGACGACATCCCGCTCAACGACGGCTGTCTGCGCCCCCTGGACATCGTCGTACCGCCCGGCTCCATGCTCGCGCCCCAGCCGCCCGCCGCGGTGGTCGCCGGCAACGTTGAGACCTCCCAGGCCATCACCGGGGCCCTGTACGCCGCCCTCGGCGTCCAGGCCGAGGGCTCCGGGACGATGAACAACGTCACCTTCGGAAACGAGCGGTACCAGTACTACGAGACGGTCGCCTCCGGTTCCGGCGCGGGAGAGGGCTTCCCCGGTGCCCCCGTGGTGCAGACCCACATGACCAACTCGCGGCTCACCGACCCCGAGGTCCTGGAGTGGCGGCTGCCCGTGCGGCTCGACGAGTTCGCCGTCCGGCACGGCAGCGGCGGGTCCGGGCACTGGCCCGGCGGGGACGGCGCCGTGCGCCGCATCCGCTTCCTCGAGCCCATGACGGTGTCCACGCTGTCCCAGCACCGCAGGGTCCGGCCGTACGGCATGGCCGGCGGCGAGCCCGGCGCGCTGGGCGCCAACCGGGTGGAGCGCGCGGACGGCACCGTCACCGCGCTCGGCGGCAGCGACTCGGCGGACGTCGGCCCCGGCGACGTACTCGTCATCGAAACCCCCGGCGGCGGGGGCTACGGCCCGCTGCCGACCGACCCCCATCAAGCAGGAGAAGAGAACGATGATCTTCGGGCGTTCTGAGCGCGGGAAGCCTCCGGTCGAGCCCGTCACGCTCAAGATCCTGGTGGCCGGCGGCTTCGGAGTGGGCAAGACCACCCTCGTCGGTGCGGTCAGTGAGATCAGGCCGCTGCGCACCGAGGAGCTGCTCACCGAAGCCGGACGCCCCATCGACGACACCAGCGGTGTGGAGGGCAAGCACACCACCACGGTGGCCATGGACTTCGGCCGCATCACGCTGCGCGAGGACCTGGTCCTGTATCTGTTCGGCACCCCGGGCCAGGAACGGTTCTGGTTCATGTGGGACGAGCTCTCCGAGGGCGCCCTGGGCGCCGTCGTGCTCGCCGACACCCGCCGTCTGGAGGACTGCTTCGCCGCCGTCGACTACTTCGAGCGGCGCTCCATACCGTTCGTCGTGGGCGTCAACTGCTTCGAGGGCGCGGCCCGTTACCCTGAGGACGAGGTCCGTCAGGCGCTCGACCTCGACGCGGACGTACCGCTGCTGCTGTGCGACGCCCGGGACCGGGAAACCGTCAAGGAGGTCCTCATCGGCGTGGTCGAGCACGCGATGGCGTGCGCGGCCGACCGCCGTCAGAGCGTCACCACCTGAGCGACGCGCACGGCCCGTACCCCCGCCGACCGGGGTACGGGCCGCGTCCTGCGGCACGCGCGCGTGTGCCTAGTTCTCGCCGTCCTCCGCCCAGCCGAAGCTCTTCTCCACGGCCTTGCGCCAGTTGTGGTACTCCCGGTCGCGCACGGAGGACTCCATGGAGGGCGTCCACTCGACGTCCTTCTGCCAGTGGGCCTTCAACTCGTCCAGGTCGTTCCACACGCCCGTGGCGAGCCCTGCCGCGTAGGCGGCGCCCAGACATGTGGTCTCCGAGACCTTCGGGCGGACCACGGGAACGTCGAGGACGTCCGACTGGTGCTGCATGAGCAGGTTGTTCTTGGTCATGCCGCCGTCCACCTTCAGGGTGGTGATCTGCACCCCGGAGTCCTGGAACATCGCGTCCACGACCTCGCGGGTCTGCCAGCTCGTCGCCTCCAGTACGGCCCGGGCCAGATGCGCCTTGGTGACGTAGCGCGTCAGACCGGTGACGACGCCGCGCGCGTCGGAGCGCCAGTACGGCGCGAACAGACCGGAGAAGGCAGGCACGATGTACGCCCCGCCGTTGTCCTCGACGCTCGCCGCCAGGGGCTCGATCTCGTCGGCGTGGCGGATGATGCCCAGCTGGTCGCGGAACCATTGCACGAGCGCGCCCGTTATGGCTATCGAACCCTCCAGGCAGTAGACCGGCGCCTCACTCCCGATCTTGTATCCCATCGTCGTGAGCAGTCCGCTCTTCGACGGCACGGGCCGGTTGCCCGTGTTGAGCAGCAGGAAGGAGCCCGTTCCGTACGTGTTCTTCGCCGTGCCCACGTCGTAGCAGGCCTGTCCGAACACCGCCGCCTGCTGGTCGCCGAGTGCCGACGCGACCGGCACTCCGGCCAGTTGGCCCACCGCGGTGCCGTACACCTCGGCCGACGACTTGATCTCGGGGAGGACGGCCTCGGGGACGTTCATCGCGGAGAGGATGGACTGGTCCCACTGCAGGGTCTCCAGGTTCATCAGCATGGTGCGCCCGGCATTGGTCACATCGGTGACGTGCTTGCCTCCGTCGGTGCCGCCGGTCAGGTTCCAGATGAGCCAGGAGTCGATGGTGCCGAAGGCGATCTCGCCGTTCTCGGCGCGAGCCCGCAGCCCGGGCACGTTGTCGAGCAGCCAGGCGGCCTTCGGACCTGCGAAGTAGGTGGCCAGGGGCAGCCCGGTCTGCTCGCGGAAGCGGTCCTGCCCGTCCGATCCGCCGAGTTGCCTGGTCAGCGCGGCGGTGCGGGTGTCCTGCCAGACGATCGCGTTGTGCACGGGCTTGCCCGTCGCGCGGTCCCACAGGACGGTGGTCTCGCGCTGGTTGGTGATGCCGAGCGCGCTGACCTGGTCGGCGCGCAGTCCCGCCTTGGCGATCGCTCCGGCGACCACCGCCTGCACCTTCGACCAGATCTCGGTGGCGTCGTGCTCCACCCAGCCGGGCTTGGGAAAGATCTGGCGGTGCTCACGCTGGTCGACGGCGACGATCGCGCCGTCCTGGTTGAAGACGATGCAGCGGCTGGAGGTGGTGCCCTGGTCGATCGCGGCGACGAACTTGTCCGTCATGACGTCCCCTTCGTCGTTCCTCAGAAAGCTGCTGTGGATCAGAAGGCTGCTGTGCGGAGCGACGGACCGATGACGACGCAGCCGCGCCCGTCGCCGTGAATGTCTCCGTTGCTCATGGCGGCTCCTAGGCCCTGTGCCGGGGTGATCCGCCCCGGTCCCTGGTGCAGGGTGCGTTTCCCATGGCGACTTCAGCCGACGGCGGGGAAGCTCCCGCGCCCCGCCCGGCATCCGTGACGAGCATGCCGTCGCAGCAGCCGCATCACCCGGGGGACCGGTCCTGTCGTTCGGAAGGGGCCCACGCGACACGTGCCTGGATAGACCGTGTATGTACGGCGATGTCGACTGACACCGGAAGTTTTCACCGGCACCCACAGAGCGTCAAGGTCGCTGACGGCAACGGTGACAGCCGTCGGTGCGCCCCTGCGCGGTGTGCCCCCTGCGAGGAAGGGACGGCCCGGTCTGTTGTGACGATCAGCCTAGGCCCGGTTCCGCCACCACGCACCCCGCCTGTGCGGGCGTCGATCGCGAGCCGCGCCGGATCTCGTGGCCCGGCCGACCTGCCTGGCCCACCACCCAGCTCGCTCCGGCAAGGGCCTTCGCGGCCTTCTTCAGCGGCGCCAGGCAAGCGGCAACCTGCCGGTGGTCGGTCACACTGCCCGGCGGACACAGGACTGTGGCCAGGGACAAGGTGACGGGACGTCCGCCGGCCGACCACGGCGCGTCCAGCACCGAGGCGGCCAGCTGATCCAGCCGCTCCGGCTCGGCGAGCACCAAAAAATCGTCCCCGCCGATATGGCCCACACGCGTACCGGCGGACGCCGCGCGCTGCAGCGCCCGCCCCACCGAGCGGATCAGCTCGTCGCCCGCCGCGAAGCCCGCTCCGTCGTTGACCTGCTTGAAATGGTCCACGTCCAGCCAGCTCAGGGCGAACGTCCGGCCGTCCACGATACGGCGATCCACCTCGCCGGTGATCGCGTCGGAGCCGGGCAGCCGCGTGAGCGGATTGAGCCCGGCCGCCTCCTCGACCCGGCTCTCGGCCAGCGCCCGCACGAGGTCGGCGAGCCGTACGACGCCCACGCACCTACCGTGCGGGTCCACCACCGCCACATCGTCCGACGTACGGCTCCGGCCGCCGACGGCCACCACGTCCAGGACCTCCCAGGCCGTGGCGTCGGCGCCCACCGTCCGCGGCGGGTCGCCGAGCTTGGCCGCGGGCCGGTCGGCGTACAGGGCGTGTCCGTAGCGCCCCGACATGGACAGCAGAAAACGCGAACGGTGGACCGACCGGACCGGGCGCCCGTGCTGGTCCACGAGCAGCACCCCTGACACGTCCGGCGACCCGGTCAGCAGTGCTCGCACCTGACCGGCGGACGCGGCGGCGGGCAGCAGCGCGGCGGGCCGTACGAACTCCCGTACCGACGGCCCCGACCGCGGCAGGGCTGTGACGCCGGGGGAGCGGGGCGGGACGTACACCTCCGCGGCGGGCAGCCGGGACGGCGGTGCGAACAGCTCGCCCTGCGCCAGCTGGGCACCGGCCGAGATCGCCGACGCGCACTGCAGCTCCGTCTCCACGCCCTCCACCGCCAGCAGCGCGCCCAGCTCCTCGCACAGCGTCCGCATGGCCTTCACCGCGGCCGGCCGGCTCAGCAGAGCCGCGTCCAGCTTCACCAGGTCGGGCCCCATGTCGATGAGCAGCCGCAAAGGGAGGTCACCGTCCCCGACGCCGTCCGCGCTGATCCGGAAGCCCTGGGCGCGCAGCCCGCTCACCGCCTCCAGCAGCGCCTGTTGCGGGACGTGGGCGTACGGCGGCACGATGTCGATCGTCACCTCCCACGGCAGCCGCCCGGCCCCGCGCACGGCGTCGTGCAGCGGGGTGAGACCGCCGAGGTCGGCGAGGGTGCCCGCGAACACATTGATGTGCAGCGGCAGCAGGGTCTCTCTGCGCGCGGCCGTACGCAGCGCCGACACCGCCAGCCGGCCGTCGAGTTCGGGGTCGCGCCGGGCCTCGGCCAGGATGTCGCCGGTCTCCGGGCGGGCGAGTATCTCCAGTCCCGCGACCGTTCCGGTGGCCAGGTTGACCACCGGTTGGAAGGCGAAGCGGAGAGTGTCCGTCCAGGAGCGCACGGCAGCATGATGGCTCCGCCGGCGAGCGCCCAGGCCCAGTTCATGAGACGTTCACGCAGGATTCCGGGCCGGTCACACAGCGTACGAGGACGGGGTCTGCGCCGGTGTTGCGAGCGCACACCCCGGCGGTGCCCCGAACGTCGCTCAGCGCACCGCGACCACGGCCGATCCGTGCCCGAACAGCCCCTGGTTCGCCGTGATCCCCGCGCGTGCCCCGGCGACCTGCCGGTCGCCCGCCTGCTGCCTCAACTGCCAGGTCAGCTCGCACACCTGGGCGATCGCCTGAGCCGGAACCGCTTCGCCGAAGGAAGCGAGACCGCCGCTCGCGTTCACCGGTATTCGCCCGCCCGGGCTCGTCGCACCTTCCCGCAGCAGCTTTGCGCCTTCTCCCTCCGCGCACAGCCCCAGGTCCTCGTACCACTGCAGTTCGAGGGCGGTGGACAGGTCGTATACCTCCGCGAGGGACAGATCCTCCGGTCCGAGGTCCGCCTCCTCGTACGCCGCTTTCGCGATCGAGGCGCGGAAGGTGTCGGGGTGCGGCTGCACCGCCACCGCCGAGTCGGTCGCGATGTCCGGCAGATCCAGGACCGTGTTGGGGTACTGCGGGGTCACGGTCGACACCGCGCGGATCCGCACCGGCCGGTCCACGCCCCGGCGGCGTGCGAACTCCATGCTGGACAGCACCAGCGCCGCACCTCCGTCCGACGTCGCGCAGATGTCGAGCAGCCGCAGCGGCTCGGCGACCACGGCGGACGCGGCGACCTCCTCGGCGGTGACCCGCTTGCGGTAGCGGGCGTACGGATTGAGCGCGCCCATGGTGGAGTTCTTCACCTTGACCTGCGCGAAGTCCTCCACGGTGTCGCCGTGCACGGCCATGCGGCGGCGGGCGTACAGGCCGAAGTACGTGGGGTTGGTCGCCCCCAGGACCCGGAAGCGCAGCCAGTCCGGATCGTCGGGGCGGTCTCCTCCCGCCGGCCGGAAGAAGCCCTTGGGAGCCGCGTCCGCGCCCACGACCAGGACAACGTCCGCGAGGCCCGACAGGATCTGCGCCCGGGCGGCGTCGACGGCCTGCGCCCCGGACGCGCACGCCGCATAGACACTGGCGACCCGGGCTCCTTGCCAGCCCAGCGCCTTCGCGAAGGTCGCACCGGCGACGTATCCCGGATAGCCGCCGCGAACGGTGCCGGCCCCGACGATCGAGCCGACGTCGCGCCACTCCAGCCCGGCGTCGGCGAGCGCCGCACGGGCCGCCGCCGCCCCGTACTCGACGAAGCTGCGCCCCCACTTCCCCCAGGGGTGCATGCCCGCACCGAGCACCGCTACCTCACCTGTCATGCCTCCACCCCCGTCGGCCGCCAGTGCCAGGTCGTCCAGACCGTCTCCGTGTCCTCGTGCAGCGCTCCGGGAACCACCTCCACCTCCATGCCCACCGCCAGATCGGCAACGGAGATCCCGGGAGCCGCCTGCCCCAGGACCACGATCCGTTCGGCCTCCAGCTCTGCAGCGATCAACGTGTACGGCTCCCACGGAAGTTCCGGGTTCGTCACATAGGGTGACGGCGGGCGATACCGGCTGTCCGTGTACGACCAAATGCGCGCACGCCGCGAGAGGGGTATTTCCTCCAGGTCCCCGCCTGGACACCGGGGATTGCGGCAGTGCCCGTCCTCGCGGGGGAAGAAGACCGAGGCGCACGCCGCACAGCGTGTGCCGAGGAGTCTGAAGTCGTCCCCCTGGCCGGCGAACCACCCTTCGACCACAGGCGTGTGTGTACGCGACAAAGCCCCTCCTCGCACCAGAATCTGACGGGACGTCAGAAGTGTGTCACGGGCTTCCGGAAATCGGCAGGGCGTCCGGTCGAACCGAACGGGCCCCTTGCTGCGTCGTGGTAACGGGAGGGACGGCCGGGTCCCACGGGGGTGGATCCGGCCGTCCCGACCTGGTAGATGCAGGAGACATGACACGTCTCTCCAGTGCAGTACGCGGTCTGATCACCGCGCTCGCCGCCCTGCTGGCGGTGACAGCGGCCTCCGCACCGGCCCCGGCGGCTTCCGCGCCGGCCCGGGCGAAAGCGGAGCCCAAGGCGCCGAAGGACTTCGTGACCCTCGCATCCGTGGACCCGACGATCATCCAGGAGATGCGCTACTTCACCCCGCACGACTTCGTCGGCGAGCGCATCGACGGCTACCAGCAGCCGATCTGCATCCTCACCCGGCCGGCCGCCGAAGCGCTCCACAAGGCGCAGACGAGGCTGCGGCACAAGGGCTACAGCCTCAAGGTGTACGACTGCTACCGCCCGCAACGCGCCGTGAACCACTTCGTCCGCTGGGCCAAGAACCTCGACGACCAGGCGATGAAGGGCGAGTTCTACCCGAACGTCGACAAGACCCGGCTGTTCGAGGACGGCTACATCGCGGAGAAATCCGGCCACAGCCGCGGCTCCACCATGGACCTCACCATCGTGAAACTCCCCGCCAGGCCGACCAGGCCCTACCACCCCGGCGAGCCCCTGGTGCCCTGCTTCGCGCCCAAGGACGAACGCTTTCCCGACAACTCGATCGACATGGGCACCGGATTCGACTGCTTCGACACCCTCGCCCACACCCTCGACCCCCGTATCCAGGGCCAACAGCGCGCCAACCGGCTGTTCCTCAAGAGCACCCTGGAGCGTCTCGGTTTTGTGAACCTCGCAGAGGAGTGGTGGCACTACACGTTCCAGCCGGAGCCCTACCCGGACACCTATTTCGACTTCCCGGTGTCCCGGAAGTCGCTTATCGGCCGCCGCTGAGGCGCCTGCTGAAGACGCCCTCCCCGTGATCGGATACATTCCGCCTCGTGTCCGAAACTCAAGCCTCCACCCCCAATTCCGCGCCGAACTCGCATTGTTCGAGCTGCGGAGCGCCCTACGGAGAGGGCGTCACCGGCTGGCCCCGCACCTGCCCGGTATGCCACGCCGTGGCATACCGCAATCCCCTGCCGGTGGCGATCGCGCTCCAGCCCGTGTACGACACGAAGGGCACCGCCCTCGTCGTCATCACCCGAACCATCGCCCCCGCGCGCGGGGGGATAGCCCTGCCCGGCGGCTACATCGACGACCGGGAGGAGTGGCGGCAGGCCGTCGTCCGCGAGCTCAAGGAAGAGACCGGCATCGACGCGGCCGGCCGCGACGTGCGGCTCGTCGACGCCATGAGCTCTCCCGACGGGCACCTGCTGCTGTTCGGACTCCTGCCGGAGCGCCCGGCCGAGGGGCTCCCGCAGTCCTCCGCCACGGACGAGACGGAAGGCTGGCATCTGCTGCGCAGGCCCGAGGAGCTCGCCTTCCCCCTGCACACGCTGGCCGTGCGGGCCTGGTTCGAGGGCCGGTACATCTGAGTCGGCCGCGTCCGGTGAGTCAGCCCCGCCCGGCCCCTCGCAGACGCACCGGGTACGCAGGCTCGCCCGTGCCGCCCTCCATCTCCCGCTCGACCACCACCCGTTGTCCTGCCCAACGGGTGACGTAGCGCTCGAGTTCCGGCTCCTCCCACCCGTCACCCGCGTCCTGCACGACCAGTCCGCCGCCGGTGCGTCCCCGGGCAGGCGCCCACACCTCCAGCTCCAGCCCGCCGTCGTCCCCGCGCACGGGGACGACGGCACCCGCGCGCGCGAGCACCGGAATCCGCGACAAGGGGGCGTCGAGGAACACCCGCCCGGGCCCCTCGTGCACCCGCTCCGTCACCGTGTCGTACCAGCGACCCCGGGGCAGTTGCACCGCACGCCGCACCGCGCCCGCGTCGAGCACCGGAGCCACCAGCAGTGAGTCGCCCAGCAGGAAGGCGTCCTCGCAGTCGCGCAGCGCACGGTCCTCTGGCGCCGACCACCACAGGGGCCGCACGTAGGGCGCACCCGTGCGCCGGGCCAGATGGGCGAGCGTCATGAAGTACGGCAGCAGCCGCCGGCGTTCGAGGAGCGCCACGCGCGCGTGCTCCAGCACCTCGGGGCCGAACTCCCAGGGTTCCCGGCGCCCGGCACGCAGACTCGCATGGGTGCGGAACAGCGGCAGGTACGAGCCCAGTTGGAACCACCGCAGATACAGCTCGGGTGACGGACTCCCGTCGAAGCCGCCCACATCGGGACCCGAGTACGGCACACCGCACAGACCGAGCCCCATGACCAGCGACAGCGAGGCCCGAAGCCCGGGCCAGCCCGTGGCCACGTCACCGGACCAGGTGCCGCCGTAGCGCTGCATCCCGGCCCAGCCGGAGCGGGAGAAGACGAACGGACGCTGCTCGGGTATCAGTTCGCGCAGACCTTCGTAGGTCGCCCGCGCCATGCACAGGGCGTAGACGTTGTGCGCTTCCCGGTGGTCCCCACCGCGTCCTTCCAGCGCGTGCCGGGCCGAGCGCGGCAGGGTCGACTCACCGAAGGCGGTGAAGGACGTGGGTTCGTTCATGTCGTGCCAGAAGCCGGAGAACCCCTGGGTGAGCCGTTCCTTGTACAGGCCTCCCCACCACGCGCGCACGCGCGCGTGGGTGAAGTCCGGGAACACCGTCTCCCCGGGCCACACGACGCCCTGAACGAGGCGTCCCGAGGCGTCCCGGACGAACGCGTCCTGCGCCGTCCCGCCGTCGTACACCGCGTTGCCCTCGGCGGCCTTGACCGCGGGGTCGACGATGGACACCAGCCGGATCCCGTCCTGACGCAGTTCCTCGGCCAGCAGCGGCAGCTTGGGGAAGTTCTCCTGGTCGACGGTGAACACCTGGTGCCCGTCCAAGTGGTCGATGTCGAGGTGGACGGCGTCGAGCGGCAGTTCCCGCTCCTGGTAGCCGGAGACGATGCGCCGCACCTCCTGCTCGCTGCCGAAGCCCCAGCGCGCGTGGTGATGACCCAGCGCCCACGCGGGCGGCAGTGCCGGCGCACCTGTCAGCGCGGCCCAGACGAGCAGCACGCGCGCGGGGGTACCGACCATCACCCAGCAGCGCAGCGGACCACCGTCCATCCGCAGCTCGGAGATCCCCGCCCGGTCGTGACCGGAACCGGCGCCCTCCTCACCCTCCCGCAGTGTCACGGTGCCGTCCCACGAGGTGTCGTGGAACGCCAGATGCGTCGCCGCATCGGCGACCACCAGCTGCACGGGCATCGTGATGGAGAGCGGATCGTCGCCGGGACCGAACGCATGGCCCGGGTCGCTGTTCCACAGGCGGTACGTTCCGGCGCGCAGCCGCGGCCCGGACGCACGGCCGCCGAGACCGAAGAACCGCGCGTCCGCGGCCACCTCGGAGCGCTGCATCCAGCGCGCCGTGCCACCCCCGACCGGTTCCCACCACCGGGGCGGCAGATCGCGGCGCAGCGTCACACCTCCGGGCGTCAGCACCTCCACCGCTCCGTGCCGCGAGACGGCCACCGTCACCCGCTCGGCCACCACACGCCAGCCACCGTCCTTGTCGGGCTCCAGGACCGCCCGGGGATCCGGCTCCGGGCACCTGCCCGCGAGCGCGTACGACGGCTCGGGAGAGGCCCCGTCCCAGCCCCAGAAGACCGCCCCGTTCACCGCGACCGCGATCCGCAGCTCGGACCGGCTGAACCGGACGATGCCGCCGCCCGGCGCCGGCTCCACCTCCTGCACGGTCCCCGGAACCCGCGCACGCTCGGCCCCCCGCGGCGGCAGCGCGGCGGAGTCCACGCGCTTCCTGCGCCATGCGGCTCGCACGGTACGCAACCCCTGGGCCGCCCCCGCAGAACCGACCGCCCGTATCGAACGCACCAGGTCACGACCGTTCATGCTGCTCACCCTGCCATTGACCGCCCCACGCGCGCGTGTCGTTCAACTGCCGTTCACCCGTGCCCGGACCACATCTTCACGGCACGGACTATGTGGTGCGTGCCCTGGTGCGGAAGTCGATCACATGGCATCGTCCGTGTCAGCCGCGTAACGCGCACACCCCAGCACGTGCGCGACCGACGCACACGACGCGTACAGTCCGGGAGCTGCCCCATGTCGACCGTGAACCCCCAGCCGCTGTGGCGGCCAGATCCGGAGCGCGTCGCCCAGGCGCAGGTGACCAAGTTCCAGGCCTGGGCGGCCGAGCACCACGGTGCCCCGGCCGAGGGCGGTTACGAGGCGCTGCACCGCTGGTCAGTGGACGAGCTGGACACGTTCTGGAAGGCCGTAACGGAGTGGTTCGACGTACGGTTTTCCACACCCTACGCGCGCGTGCTCGGCGACCGATCGATGCCGGGCGCCCAGTGGTTCCCCGGGGCGAGCCTCAACTACGTGGAGCACGCCCTGCGCGCCGCGGCGACCCGCGCGGACGAACCGGCCCTCCTCCACGTGGACGAGACGCACGAACCGAGCCCGGTGACCTGGGCGGAACTGCGCCGCCAGGTCGGCTCCCTGGCCGCAGAACTGCGCGCCCGCGGCGTACGCCCCGGAGACCGCGTCAGCGGCTACCTCCCCAACATCCCGCAGGCCGTCGTCGCCTTCCTGGCGACGGCCACGGTGGGCGGCGTCTGGACGTCCTGTGCCCCCGACTTCGGCGCCCGCAGCGTCCTGGACCGCTTCCAGCAGGTCGAACCCGTCGTCCTGTTCACCGTCGACGGCTACCGCTACGGCGGCAAGGAGCACGACCGCCGCGACGTGGTCGCCGAACTGCGCCGTGAACTGCCCACGCTGCGAGACGTCGTCCACATCCCCCTCCTCGGCACGGAGACCCCCGAGGGCACCGTGGCGTGGTCGGACCTGACCGGTGCGGACGTCGAGCCCGTCTTCGAGCAGGTCCCCTTCGACCACCCCCTTTGGGTGCTGTACTCCTCGGGCACGACCGGTCTGCCCAAGGCCATCGTCCAGTCCCAGGGCGGCATCCTGGTCGAGCACCTCAAACAGCTCGGCCTGCACTGCGACCTGGGCCCCGAGGACCGCTTCTTCTGGTACACGTCGACCGGCTGGATGATGTGGAACTTCCTCGTCTCCGGCCTTCTGACCGGGACGACGATCGTGCTCTACGACGGCAGCCCCGGCTTCCCGGACACGGGCGCCCAGTGGCGCATCGCCGAACGCACCGGCGCCACCCTCTACGGCACCTCGGCCGCCTACGTGATGGCCTGCCGCAAGGCCGGTGTGCACCCGGCGCGCGATTTCGACCTCTCCAAGGTGGCGTGCGTCGCCACCACCGGGTCCCCGCTCCCGCCCGACGGGTTCCGCTGGCTGCACGACGAGGTGCGCGACGATCTGTGGATCGCCTCGGTCAGCGGCGGCACGGACGTGTGCTCCTGCTTCGCAGGAGCAGTACCGACCCTCCCGGTGTACGTGGGCGAGCTCCAGGCGCCCGGTCTCGGCACCGATCTGCAGTCCTGGGACCCGAGTGGCAGGCCCGTGATCGACGAGGTCGGCGAACTCGTGGTCACCAACCCCATGCCGTCGATGCCGATCCACTTCTGGAACGACCCGGACGGCAGCCGCTACCACGACAGCTACTTCTCCACGTACCCCGGCGTATGGCGCCACGGCGACTGGATCACGGTCACCTCCCGCGGCTCCGTCGTCATCCACGGCCGCTCCGACTCGACGCTCAACCGCCAGGGCGTGCGCATGGGTTCGGCCGACATCTACGAAGCGGTCGAGCGCATTCCGGAGATCAAGGAGTCCCTCGTCATCGGCATCGAGCAGCCGGACGGCGGCTACTGGATGCCTCTGTTCGTCCACCTGGCCCCCGGCGCGACCCTGGACGAGGCCCTGCTGGACCGCATCAAGCGGACCATCCGCGAACAGCTCTCACCGCGCCATGTCCCCGACGAGGTCATCGAGGTGCCCGGCGTCCCGCACACCCTCACCGGCAAGCGCATCGAGGTCCCGGTCAAGCGCCTCCTGCAGGGCACGCCCCTGGAGAAGGCCGTCAACCCGGGCTCCATCGACAACCTGGATCTGCTGCACTTCTACGAGGACCTCGCCCGCAAACGCGCCTGAGACGCGTCCCCGAGGGACCAACAAGGCGCTCAACCGCCGTAGGTGGCCTCGGACTCGCCCAGCACAGAGGCGAAGTCCGAGGCCAGCCGCACCGCCTCGGCCGGCTCCAGCGCGGCCACCGAAATGCGCACTCCCGGTGGCGTCGACGCACGGAACCGTGCCCCGGCCGCGACCCACCAGCCGTACGAACGCAGCCCGTTCACCACGGCCGCCTCGTCCCGCACCGGTACCCACAGGTTCATCCCGCTTGCCCCATGGGCGTCGATACCGCGCTCGCCCAGCGCGTCGCGGAGAGCCTCGCGGCGCAGCGCGTACGCCTCCTCGGCGCGTGCCACCAACGCGCGCGTGCCGTCGTCCGTCAGCAGTCCGCACACGATCCCCTGGAGCAGATGGCTGACCCAGCCGGACGTCAGCAGCAGCCGGCCGTCGTGCCGGGCCAGCGTGGTCGCGTCACAGGCCGCCGCCGCCCAGCGCAGATCGGTGCCAAGGAACTTGCTCACCGTGCGGACGTGCACCCAGCGCGTCAACCCACCGGCGCTCAGCGAGTGCAGGGGAGCGCCTGACACAGCCGAGGCGTGATCGTTCTCGACGACCAGCACGTCCGGTTCCTCCCGCAGGACCTCCACCAGGGCATCCCGGCGGGCAGCGGAGAAACAGCCGCCGTAGGGGTTCTGCGCCCGCGGACTGCACACCAGGGCCCGCACACCCGCGCGCAGGGCCGCCTGCAGGGCCTCGGGCCGCAGACCTTCGTCGTCCACGGCCACCGGCACGATTCGCAGCCCCAACGCCGTGAACAGATCAAGCAGATGGTGATAGCCGGGATCCTCCATGGCCACCGCGTCGCCGGGCCGCAACTCCACGGACAGCAGACGGCCGATCAGATCCAGCGCCCCGTGCGCGAAGGTCACCTGATCCACCGGCACACCTTCGGACCCGATCCAGTCGCGTACGACCTCCTCGAGTCGCGGCAGCCTCGGCATCGTGCGGTGTGCACGCGTGCCGGGGGACAGGTGCGACGGCGGTACGAGAGCGGGCAGCAGGGCGGGATCGGGGTGCCCGCCGGACAAATCCCTCAGCCCCTTCGGGACTTTGGGCGGACGGCGTGATGCCACCGCGGGCGCCGGCGCCACCACGGTCCCGCCCCGCCCGCGCGTGACCACGATGCCGCGCCGGCGCAGCTCCTTGTAGGCCGTGGCGACCGTACCGGGACTCACCCCGAGGTCTTCGGCGAGACGCCGCACGGGGGGGAGCAGCGCCTCGGGCGCCAGTGCGCCTTCGGCCACGGCTCGTTCGACGGACGCGGCAATTCCCTTGGCTGTCGTACCACTGATCCCATATTGTGTTGCCACGTTTCACATTATGTATCAGTACATAAGTTCTGACAAGGGGGATCAGTGCTTCCGATACGCCGCGCAGCCGCATGGTCGAGTCGGATACCCGGAGGGCGCGACGGACGAAGAATGCTCGTCATCGCGCTCGTCGACCGCACCGGCAGCGGCCTGTGGGCAGCCGTGTCCGTCCTGTACTTCACCTACGTCTCGGGCCTCTCCGTCGCCGAGGTCGGCACCCTGGCCGCCACCGCCGGAGCCATCGGCATCGCCGGCGCACCCCTGGGCGGCCGCATCGCCGACCGGTTCCCGCTGACCCGGGTCCTGCTCATCGTGCAACTCCTGCGCGCCCTGGCCTCCGTGGCGCTCCTCACCACGAACGACTACGCCCTCCTCCTGGCCTTCTCCGCCGTCGGCAGCCTCGGTGACCGCTCCGCGAACGTCCTCACCAGGCTCTACGCGACCCGCGTGGCAGGCCCGGACCGCGTTCGCTACCAGGCGGTTCAGCGCACCATCGCCAACGCGGGCTGGGCCCTGGGCGGACTCGCGGCAGCGGGAGCCCTCGCGCTCGGCAACACCGCCGCCTACCAATGGCTCCTCGCCGGCGACGCCCTCTCCTTCCTCGCCTCCGCGCTGCTCACCCTGCGCTGCGGCGAACCCCCGTCCGCCGCCCGCACCGTCACCAGCTCGAAGAGCCCGGCTCCCACGGTCGAACCAGCACGGACGAGCCCCTGGCGGGACCGCACCTACCTCGCCTACGTCGCCACCGAGACGGTCCTCTTCCTCGACGACGCCGTCTTCAAGGTCGGCCTGCCCCTGTGGATCGCGCACACGGGCAACGTGCCGCACGGCCTCGCCCCCCTGCTGCTGGTCCTCAACAACGTGATGGTGGTGGCCCTTCAAGTCCCCCTGGCCCGCTTCGGCGCCACCGCCACAGCCGCTCGCGCGCTGCTCCTGCCGCTGTCCGCGGCCTTTGCCCTCGGCGGCGTCGCGATGGCGTTGTCCTCCACCGGCGGCGCCGTCACCGCCACCCTGTTCCTCACGGGCTCGGCCGTCGCCTTCACCGTGGCCGAGATGCTCCACGCCACCGTGTCCTGGGAGCTCTCCGTCGCCCTCGCCCCCAAAACCGCACAGGGCTCCTACCTCGGCGTGCACGGCCTGGCCCAGTCCGCCCAGCGCAGCGTCGGACCACTCGCCGTCACCGTAGCCATCGCCACCGGGCCCGTCGGCTGGACCTGCTTCGGCGCAATCATCGCCCTGACCTGCACGATCCAGCACCGCGTGATCCGTGAGCGCCTCGTCCGCACGTCGTTGTCAGTGCCGCCGGTTACTGTGAGTGAGCATTGATCGACTGCGTACAGGGGGAACGATGACACGCACCGACCACCAGACCATGCGCCGCGTCCTGCGCCGCGAAATCGCGGGCACCATCGGCCTGTTGACCGACGAACACGACTTCCGTGCCATGCGTCGCTACCGAAGTTTCACGTTCGACGACCACGCGCTCTACCTCCAGCAGGTCGAAGCGCTCCTGAAAACCCGCGCCTCGCAGGGCAGCCACACCACGGTCGCCCTCTTCGACCCGCAGGAGTACGCCGACTTCTGCACCGACAAAGGCCTCGACCCCGACGCCCAGTCGAGCCGCGCACGCTTCACCGCAGAACTGTCGACCACAGGCGCCGTCCTGCCCTACGAAGGCCAGCCCCTCGCCGACCTCCTTCCCGCCCTCGTCGACGAAGCCGTCCGACAGGCCACATGGGAGTACGCGTCCACGCTCCTCGCGCGCCTCGGCGCCTGCGCCTCCTGCGGCGAGGACATCGGCCGCGCCGCCTTCACCCGCGCCTCCCACCTCCTTGTCCGCATCCTCGAGACAGCGGGCACGGGCAACCGCCACCTCGTCTGCAGCGTCTCGGCAGAGCCGGAGACACTCTCCTCGGTCCTCCACGCGGACGAGGACGAAGACGGCGGCCTCCAACTCGACGAGGCCGAAGCCCTCGAATTCACCACCGTCCTGGCCCTGGGCCTCGCCACCCAGACCCCGGGCGGACTCGTGATGCGCACCAGCGCCCCCGGAACCCCCGACCGGGTCTACGGCTGGCGCCTGCGCGGAGAGGGCATCGAACCCCTCACCGCGGGCGAGGTGTTCGACGCCTACTGCACCGACATCGAATCCGGAGACCTGATCTCCCCGGAATCGGACGTCGACTACTGCGTACCACCCGACCTCGGGCCGGAAGGGCAGGAGCCGGGTCACCACCGCTGAACGAAAAGGGGCGCTCCACCCGCAAGTGGAGCGCCCCCCCTCGGGACACGATCGGCACAACGACAGCCGTCGTCGTCCCGCTACTCGCCCGACAGCACCGCCTGAGCCGCGTTGCGCGCCTCCTCGGCGCTCTCCGTGGCCCGGGCCGCCGCAGCGGCACGCTCGCACTGAGCCAGCGTGTACTTGCCCAGTGCCGCCCGCACATAAGGAATCGACGCCGCACCCATAGAGAGGGAGGTGACGCCCAGCCCGGTCAGCACACATGCGAGCAGCGGGTCCGACGCGGCCTCACCGCAGACACCACAGCTCTTGCCCTCCGCCTTCGCGGCCTCCGCGGACAGCGCGACCAGGTCGAGCAGCGCGGGCTGCCAGGGATCCTGCAGACGCGAGACCGCACCCACCTGACGGTCGGCGGCGAAGGTGTACTGCGCAAGGTCGTTGGTCCCCAGGGAAAGGAACTCGACCTCCTGCAGAATCGACCGAGCCCGAAGCGCGGCCGACGGAATCTCCACCATCGCGCCGAACTTCGCCTGCAGACCCGCCTCACGGCACGCGTCCGCGAACGCTCTGGCGTCGGCACGGTCGGCCACCATCGGAGCCATGACCTCGAGGTGCACCGGCAGCCCCTCGGCAGCCCTCGCGAGCGCGGTCAGCTGGGTGCGCAGCACCTCCGGGTGGTCGAGCAGCGTCCGCAGACCACGCACACCCAGTGCGGGGTTCGGCTCGTCGGCCGGCGTGAGGAAGTCGAGCGGCTTGTCCGCACCGGCGTCCAGCACACGTACGACGACACGGCCCTCAGGAAACGCCTCGAGTACCTGTCGGTAGGCCTCGACCTGCTTCTCCTGCGACGGGGCGTTCTTGCTGTCGTCCAGGAAGAGGAACTCGGTGCGGAACAGACCGACACCCTCGGCCCCGGCCTCGACGGCGGCCGGCACGTCCGCGGGACCGCCGACGTTGGCCAGCAGCGGCACCTTGTGACCGTCGGACGTAGCGCCCGGACCGGTGGCGGCGGCCAGCGCCGCCTTGCGCTCGGCGGCCGCGGCCTCCAGGCGGGCCTTCAACTCCTCGCTCGGGTTGACGGAGATCTCGCCGGTGCTGCCGTCGACAGCGATCACGGTGCCTTCCGCCAACTCACCGGCGCCCGGAAGCGCCACCACGGCCGGAACACCGAGCGCCCGCGCCAGAATCGCACTGTGGCTGGTGGGCCCGCCCTCCTCCGTCACAAAGCCGAGGACCAGGGCCGGATCCAGCAGCGCCGTGTCGGCAGGCGCCAGGTCACGGGCGATGAGAACGTACGGCTTGTCACTGTCCGGTACGCCCGGCATCGGCACCCCGAGCAACCGGGCGACGATACGATTCCGCACGTCGTCCAGATCGGCCACGCGACCGGCCAGATACTCGCCGGCACCGGCCAGCAGCGCGCGGTACGCGGCGAACGCGTCGTACACAGCGCGCTCGGCCGTGCTCCCGACGGCGATCCGCCGTTCGACATCCGCCATCAACTCGGGGTCCTGGGCCATCATGGCCTGCGCCTCGAGCACCGCCTGGGCTTCGCCCCCCGCCAGATTGCCGCGTGCCATCAGGTCGGCCGCCACAGCTTCCACGGCCTGGCGAGCGCGCCCCTGTTCACGCTCAGCGTCCTCCGCCGGAATCTGCTTGGCAGGCGGCTCCAGGACCGCCGTTCCCATGTGCCGAACCTCGCCGATCGCCACTCCGTGGCTCACACCGACGCCTCGCAGCGTTGTCTCCATCTCACCCGTCTCCGATAGTGCGGCGGGTCCCGCCGCCGCGGTGGTTGCACTGCAGGCCGTCATGCCGACGGCCCTGATGTCACTTCCAGACGAAAAGGCTGTCGCCGGCCTTCACGTCGCCGTTGTCACGAAGATCGGAGAGAGCCTCGGCCGTGGCCTCGAGCGCCACGATCGGACACACAGCGGACTTACCGGCGGTCTCAACGGCAGCGGGGTTCCAGCGCACCACGCCCTGCCCCCGCGTCACGGTGTCGCCCTTGTTGACGAGCAGTTCGAAGCCTTCGCCGTTCAACTGCACGGTGTCGATGCCGAGGTGGACGAGCACGCCGTGTCCGTGCTCGTCCACCACGACGAAGGCGTGCGGGTGGAGGGAGACGATGACCCCGTCAACGGGAGCGACGGCCTCGGAAGGCTCACGCACAGGGTCGATCGCGGTGCCGGGGCCGACCATGGCGCCGGAGAAGACGGGATCAGGTACTGCTGCCAGTCCGATGGCGCGTCCAGCGATCGGGGACGTCACGGTGGTCATGGGAAGCCTCCCAGGGGTGGAGATACGAGGGCCGTCACTGCCTGTACCGGACGGCGCACTCTGGGCAGGTTATGTCAGATGAAGTGCCGGTTCCGCGTGAAAGGTACCGGATAGTGGTCTAGACCACCACCCTAATGGATTTGCACCGGCTTCCCGGCCCCGTGTACAGTCGTACTCCTGCTTGAGGCCGAGCGACGCGACCAAGCGTCCTTGCTCAGCAGCACCCATACTCGTCAGATCCTATCCCGGGGTCACCTTCTGCATGCCCGCAGGACGGTGGTCAGGGCGACGGAAAAACGCTGATAGAGTTTGGGACACCGAAAGGGAAGCGCCCGGAGGAAAGCCCGTGAGGGTGAGTACGAAGGAAGCGTCCGTTCCTTGAGAACTCGACAGCGTGCCAAAAATCAACGCCAGATATGTTGATACCCCGTCTCCGGCCGGTTCGGTCGGGGCGAGGTTCCTTTGAAATACAACACAGCGAGGACGCTGTGAA
>NZ_JAFJSY010000107.1 GCF_019857225.1 Streptomyces plumbidurans | reverse complement strand
GAGTACGTGGCGGCCCTGCACCCGCTGGCCGTTCACGTCGACGGAGGTGGGGGAGGACAGCCGGCCCTCGCCCTCGATGTACGTCACCTTGCGGGAGGCGATGAGTCCCTGCAGGCCCTTGTACAGGCCGGAGATGACGCCGTCCTTGTACTTGTGGACGGCGGGGACGTCGATGCCCTCGAAGGTGGCCTTGACGCCGAACTGCTCGCTCTCGCGGGCCTGGTCGGCGATCTCGCCCGCGTGCAGCAGGGCCTTGGTGGGGATGCACCCCCGGTGCAGGCAGGTACCGCCGACCTTGTCCTTCTCGATCAGGGCGACGTCCAGGCCCAGCTGCGCCCCGCGCAGGGCCGCGGCGTAACCGCCACTACCACCGCCGAGGATCACTAGGTCGAAAACGGTGCTGGCGTCGTTCGCCACGTCACGTCCTCCATGCATGTGCGCCACGCCGGTCAGCGGTGACCGGTCGGCGGCTGGTGTCCGGCCGCTCTTTCTTCGGCCCTGTGGTGGGGGCCCTGTCCTGCCGTGGCCCATCTTCGCACTTGTCGGGGGTGAACGAGACGCCGGGCCGGTGTGTGAGACGTCCCACGTTCGTTTGAGCACCGGCCGGAAAAGTCCCCGAACCGGCCGGAAAAGTCCGGGCACCGGCCGGATGAAGGAGGGGGCTCCGCCCTACCCGCGCGCGGAGCCCCCTCTCTCATTCACGCATCAGCCCAGGTCGCCCGAGGCCGTCAGCTCCGCGAGACGGACCAGGGTGCGCACCGCGGTGCCCGTGCCGCCCTTGGGGGTGTATCCGAACGGTCCGCCCTCGTTGAAGGCCGGGCCCGCGATGTCCAGATGCGCCCAGGTGATCCCCTCGCCGACGAACTCGCGCAGGAAGAGGCCCGCGACCAGTCCGCCGCCCATCCGCTCGCCCATGTTGGCGATGTCGGCGGTGGGGGAGTCCATGCCCTTGCGCAGGTGCTCCGGCAGCGGCATCGGCCAGGCCGGCTCGCCGACCTCCTCGGCCGCCTCCTGCACCGCGGAGCGGAACGCGTCGTCGTTCGCCATGATCCCGAAGGTCCGGCTGCCCAGCGCCAGCACCATCGCGCCGGTCAGGGTCGCGACGTCCACGATGGCGTCCGGCTTCTCCTGGGAGGCGGCCCACAGCGCGTCCGCGAGCACCAGCCGGCCCTCGGCGTCGGTGTTGAGGACCTCGACCGTCTTGCCGCTGAACATGCGCAGCACGTCGCCGGGGCGGGTAGCGGAGCCGGACGGCATGTTCTCGGCGAGCGCCAGCCAGCCGGTGACGTTCACCTCCAGGCCGAGGCGCGCGGCGGCGACCACGGCCGCGAAGACCGCCGCCGCACCGCTCATGTCGCACTTCATCGTCTCGTTGTGGCCGGCCGGCTTGAGCGAGATGCCGCCCGAGTCGTAGGTGATGCCCTTGCCGACGAAGGCGAGGTGCTTCTTGGCCTTGGAGGAGGTGTACGACAGCTTCACCAGCCGCGGGCCCGAGGCCGATCCGACGCCGACGCCGAGGATGCCGCCGTAGCCGCCCTTCTCCAGCGCCTTCTCGTCGAGCACCTGCACCTTGATGCCGTGCTCCTTGGCCGCGGCCTGCGCGATGGCGGCGAAGGCGGCCGGATCGAGGTCGTTCGGCGGGGTGTTGATGAGGTCGCGGGCGCGGTTGAGCTCCTCGGCGACGGCGGTGGCGCGCTCGACGGCCGCCTTGTGCTCCTTGTCGCGGGGCTTGGCGCCGAGCAGGGCGGCCTCGGCGAGCGGCGCCTTGCCGTTGCCGGACCGCGCGGTCTTCGGCGCGGCCTCCTTGTAGGTGTCGAAGGAGTACGCGCCGAGCAGCACGCCCTCGCCGATAGCGGCGACGTCGGAGGCGTCCTCGACGGGCAGCGCGAAGGCGGCCTTCTTGGCACCGGTGAGGGCACGGGCGGCGGCGCCCGCCGCCTTGCGCAGGGCCTCGGCGTCGAAGCCCGCCCCGTCCGCGTCCTTGCCGGGCTCCGGGCCGAGGCCGACCGCCACCACGAGCGGGGCCTTGAAACCGGAGGGTGCGGGCAGCTTCGTCACCTCGCCCTCGGCGCCGGACGCGCCCAGGGTCTCCAGGACGCCGGCGAGGCTGCCGTCGTAGGCCTTGGCCACGGCCTCGGCGCCCGGCGCCACGACCGGGCCCTTCGCACCCTTGGCCACACCGATCACGATCGCGTCGGCCCGGAGGCCGGACGCCGCGGCGGTGCTGAGAGTCAGAGCAGTCACGGTGGTGAATTCTCGCTTCCGATGTGAAGTTTCCTTGGTCGATCTGTGTGGGTCGACCGGGCCCGACAGCCGACCCTAGGACCGACCCGAGGGTGCGGTCTCAGCGGGGCCCTCCCCGGTGCGGCGAACACTTCGCACGAGCCTACGCGCGTGCGCCCGTTCACTCATGGCTGCCGCCCTTCACCATGGGCATGCGGATCCCGAGTCCGGTGACCGCCGTGCCGGCCAGCCGGTCGGCGAGGGAGCGGCGGGTGGGGGAGAAGACCGGCAGCGCGTTGAAGAGGAAGACGACGACGGCCAGCGCCCACACGGCGACCGACAGCAGGAACTCCCCCTCGACCAGCAGCACACAGGCGACGGCGTAGACGGCGATGTCCGCGGCCGTGGTGACGAGGGCGCGCACCGCTGCCCGGCGCGGCACGCTCGGCGTGACCTTCAGGCCGAGGAGCCCCTTGCCCACGGTGCGTCCGGCCAGGGAGAGGCAGCCCCACTGGTAGAGGAAGGTGGCGACGATCAGCAGCCCGAAGGCCTGCTCCACATAGAGCACCGACTTGTCCCAGAGCGACAGCCCCAGGCCCTCGGAGGCGGAGATGACGTCGCCGCGCGAGGTCAGCAGGTCGAGGCCGCCGCGGGTGGCGAGTTCGGGTACGTCCGCGACGAGCGCGGAGATCCGGTGGAAGGTGAGCACGGCCAGCGCGGCGGCCAGCGCCAGCACCAGTGCGAAGTCGATGAACCAGGCCGTGGCACGGCGAAGCTTCGGCACGAACGTCCCCCGATCACATTCTCGTGTCCGTACGGCCGAAGAGACTACTGCCCCAGTGACACCACCAGGAGCGAAACCGTCGCGGCCGTCTCGGCCAGCCCACCGAACACATCGCCGGTCACCCCGCCGAAGCGGCGGACGCAGTGGCGCAGCAGCAGTTCGGCGACGCCGAGCGCGGCGAGGACCGCGACCGCCGTACGGATCACGTCGTACGCCCCGACCAGCGCACCCCCGGCGGCGGCCGCCCCGGTCACGACGACTGCCGTGACGGTGGCGGCCCGCACCGGTACGACACCGGCGACCGCCGCGCCGAGTCCCTCGGGGCGGGCGGCCGGCACTCCGTCGCGGGCGGCCAGGGTGAGCGCGAGGCGGGCGGCGGTCGCCGAGACGACGGTCGCGAGCACGCCCCGGGCCCAGGAGTCGCCGTAGGCCTGGGCCAGGGCGGCGACCTGGGCGAGCAGGACCAGGACGACCGTGATCACCCCGAACGGGCCGATGTCCGACTGCTTCATGATCCGCAGGGCGTCCTCGGCGGGCTTGGCGCTGCCCAGGCCGTCCGCGGTGTCCGCGAGCCCGTCCAGGTGCAGACCGCGGGTGAGGGCGGCGGGTACGGCGACGCAGGCGACGGCGGCGAGCAGGGCGCTCGCGCCGAGCGCCAGCAGCACCACACCGGAAAGGGCCGCGCAGGCCCCGACGACGAGCCCGGCGAGCGGGGCGCAGAGCATGCCGCCGCGGGCGGCGTCGCGGTCCCAGCGGGTCACCGGCACCGGCAGCACGGTGAGGGTGCCGAAGGCGAAGCGCAGGCCGTGCTGCCAGGAGGTCGTGGAGGGTTCGGGCACCGGCGCAGGTTACCCGGCGGTCAGGGGGAGGGCCGCGAGCACCCTGGATACAGTGCGCATATGGGACATTGGTTGCAGCGCAACATCATCGAGCCGGGCAAGCTGCCGCTGCTGCTCGCGCTCACCGCGTTCGTGCTGACGTTCCTGATCACCCGGGTCGTCACGCGGCTCATCCGGGCGGGCAAGGGTCCCTTCGGCAACGTCAAGGCGGGCGGGGTGCACATCCATCACGTGGTGCCCGGCGTCGTCCTGTCCGTCCTCGGCGGTTTCGGCGCGGTCGCCAGCAGCCGGCACGGGTTCGGCGCGGCCTGCTTCGCGGTCGTCTTCGGCATGGGGGCGGGGCTGGTGCTCGACGAGTTCGCCCTGATCCTGCATCTCGACGACGTCTACTGGAGCGAGGAAGGGCGCAAGAGCGTCGAGGTCGTCGTCCTCACGGCGGCCCTCGTGGGGCTGATGCTCGCGGGGTTCTCGCCCTTCGGGGTCAACGACATGGGCCGGGCGGAACTGCAGGACCGGGGCAATGTGATCTCGACCGTGGCCGTCAACTTCCTGTTCTCGCTGGCCGTTCTGAGCAAGGGCAAGGCCCGGATGGCCATCTTCAGCGTGATCGTCCCGTTCGTCGGTCTGATCGGCCTCGTCCGCGTCGCCCGCCCCGGCTCCCCCTGGGCCAGACGCTTCTACCGCCGACGCCCGCGCGCCCGCGCCAAGTCCGTGTTGCGCGCGTACCACCACGACCGCCGCTGGAGCGGCCCCCGCCGCAGGTTCCAGGACTGGATCGGCGGCAAGCCGACTCCGACTCCGGCCCTGCCTCCGCGCTGACTCCGGTCACGGCGGCGCCGCCGCCGTCGACGGCGGTCGCGCAGCGCCGAGACGCCGATGAGCACCGTCGTCGCCGCGATCGCCGCGAGGTGTTCCTTGCCGGCCAGGTTGCCCTTCAGGAGGACCTCGATCGTTATGGCGGCCACCACCGCGCCCGCGGTGAAGCGGGCGCCGAAGCGCCAGGCGACGTAGAGGGCGAGGCCGACGACGGCGGCGGACGGCCCGGTGTCGACCACCAGGGCGTCCGAGGCGGGCAGGCCGAGCGGGTGGTCGAAACCGAGCCGGATCCCCAGCCGCGCGTAGAGCGTTCCGGCGAGCGTGGCGGCGTAGGCGATCAGGAGGGTGCGCCACCGGCCGAGGCAGATCTCCGCGATGCCGAAGACGAACAGGACCTGCGCGAGGGCACCCCACACGGGCAGGTCGAGCGCCGGGACGAACAGCGACAGCGGGGTGCGCAGCAGCGCCGGCCACAGCGGGTCCTCGGCCCGCACGGATCCGCTGTCCTGCACCAGCCCGAAGCCCCAGGACTGGTTCTGCACGATCTGCACGACCGCCGTCAGCACCACCGCCCCGAGCGTCATCGCGACCGCCCGCAGCCGCCGCTCGGCCAGCGCCTCGCGCACCGTGACGTACAGCGGCCCCCATTCGGCACGGGCCCGGCGGGCGAGGGTGTTCATCCGGACGCTCCTCATCTGTGCGTCGTCCGCGGCGTCACCTGTGCGTCTGAAGGTGCTTGCGATGCAGCCACTTCGGCAGCCCCGGTGCCGCGGGGCCTGTCGTCGGATTCCCGCCTGCCGCGCGACGCCTGGCACGCACGCTCGCCGCGTTGCCGAACCACCGACGTGACTCCGCCACGACGGCGCTCCGGCGCCTTGCGATCGCACGCACCAGACGCCGCGCGGCCCGCCCTCCGGGCGGACGACGGGAATCCGACGACAGGCCCCCCAGGAACCCCTCCGCCCGCGCCGACGCGAAGCCGATACGAGGCAAATCCGCGCTCTTCTCGAAGAGCAGGAACCGCGGCTCCCAGATGGGCCGGTACTTGGCGTTGGCGCGGTACAGCGACTCGATCTGCCACCAGCGCGAGAAGAAGCTCAGCAGCGAGCGCCACAGCCTGAGCACCGGCCCGGCCCCCAGCCGCGCCCCGCGCTCGAAGACCGACCGGAACATCGCGAAGTTCAGCGAGACCTGGGTGATGCCGATGTCCCGGGCGCGGCGCAGCAGTTCGAGCACCATGAACTCCATCAGCCCGTTCTCGGAGTCCCGGTCACGCCGCATCAGGTCGAGCGAGAGTCCCTTCGGCCCCCACGGCACGAACGACAGCAGCGCCCTCAACTCACCTGTGGAGTCGGTGCATTCGAGCATCACGCAGCGCCCGTCCTCGGGGTCCCCGAGCCGGCCCAGCGCCATGCTGAACCCGCGCTCGGTGGCCCCGTCGCGCCAGTCGTCCGCGCGCCGCAGCAGATACGCCATCTCGTCGGCCGGGATGTCCTCGTGCCGCCGGATCCGCACCCCGTACCCGGCCCGCTTCACCCGGTTGTAGGCCTGCCGCACGGTGCGCATGGCCCGCCCCTCCAGGGTGAACTCGGCGACCTCCACGATCGCCTCGTCGCCCAGCTCCAGCGCGTCCAGGCCGTGCCGCGCGTACACGGTCCCGGCCTCCTCGCCCGCCCCCATCACCGCGGGGATCCACCCGTGCGCCCGCGCCTCGGCGAGCCACGGCTCGATGGCGCCCGGCCACGCCTCCGGATCACCGAGGGGGTCGCCGGAGGCCAGCGAGACACCCCCGACGACCCGGTACGCCACCGCCGCCTTGCCCGTCGGCGACCACACCACGCTCTTCTCCCGCCGCAGCGCGAAGTACCCGAGCGAGTCCCGCTCGCCCTGCCGCTCCAGCAGTTCCCGCAGCCGCTTCTCGTCGTCCTCGGTCAGCGGGTCGACGGCGCGCCGGGAGCGGAAGGCGGCGTAGAAGACGGCGAGGACGAGGACCGTGCTGAGCACGTTGATGGCGACGTTGACCCAGTTCGGCGCGGACACGCCGGGGAAGTGGGACTCGTCGACGGCGATGGAGACCAGCCGGAAGGTGCCGTAGCGCCAGCGCTCCAGGAACGTCGAACGGGCCGCGTCCGCCGCCTCGTTGGTGACCGTCACCAGCAGCGCCGCGAGCATCGAGGCGACGAGTGTGCCGCCCACCGCAACCGCGGCGGCGAGCTTCGGGTTCGAGCGGTCGCCCTTGGCGTAGAACTCCCGCCGCCCGGCCAGCAGGGCGACGACGAAGGCGGCGGTGAGGGCGAGCGAGATCCAGTTCTGGGCGTACTGCCGGATCTCCGGGAACACCATCGCGAAGCCGAACAGCCCGAGGAACGGGCCCGCCAGGGCGAGGTTGAGGATCCATGCGGCACGCTTGCGGCGCCGCATGGTGATGGCCAGGAAGGCCGTGAACACGCCCGAGGCGAAGCCCGCGGTCAGCAGATACGGCGTGAAGAGGTTCTCCTGGTTGTGCCGCCGCACGTCCTGTCCCAGCGACACCCACACGGCACTGAGAAAGTTGACGAACGCGACGGCCCGCAAATACCAGACGGCGAATGCGGCGGCACGCCGCGAGGCAATTCGGGCATCTCCCATGGATGAGGATCATATGGGCGATGCCCTGATGAACCCGTCCATCTTTGGTCTGCGGTCGGTCGACTTTCGGCGCGTTGTGCGGACCTAACCGATCTCCTCCGCCCCGGCCTGCGCGTCCTCCGCGTCCGTCTCGCCCTTCGCGTCCTTCTCATCGTCGGAGGCATCCGGCTGCTCGGGTTCCTCCGGCAGTTCCGCCGCCAGTGCCGCCGCGGCCTGGACGAGCGGCAGCGCCAGCAGCGCCCCGGCGCCCTCGCCCACGGTCACGCCGTGCGAGAGCAGCGGCTCCAGCGCCATCCGGTCCAGGGCCTTGGCCTGCCCCGGCTCCCCGCTGTCGTGCGCCGCCAGCCACCAGTCCGGTGCGCGGAAGGCGATCCGCTGCGCCACCAGCGCGCAGGCCGCCGCCACGACCCCGTCCAGGATCACCGGCGTCTTGCGCACCGCGCTCTGCAGCAGGAAGCCCGTCATCGCGGTCAGATCGGCTCCGCCCACGGTCGCCAGCAGCTGCAGTTGGTCGCCCAGCACGGGCCGCGCCCGGCGCAGCGCGTCCCGGATCGCCGCGCACTTGCGCATCCACGCCAGGTCGTCGATGGCGAGCCCGCCCCGACCGGTGACCACCGAGGCGTCGGTCCCGCACAGTCCGGCGATCAGTACGCCGGCCGCCGTCGTCCCGCCCACGCTGACATCGCCGAGCACCACCAGATCCGTACCGGAGTCGGCCTCCTCGTCGGCCACCGCGACACCCGCGCGGAACGCCGCCTCGGCCTCCTCGGTTGTCAGCGCGTCCTCGATGTCGATACGGCCGCTGCCGCGCCGCACCCGGTGCCGTACGACCTCCTCGGGCAGTTCCGCGGGGTCGCAGTCCAGGGCCATGTCGACGACGCGCACCGGCACGCCGAGCCTGCGGGCCAGCACCGACACCGGACGGCCGCCCTCCAGGACGTCCCGCACCAGCCGCCCGGCGGTGCCCGCGGGCCGGGCGGAGACGCCCAGTTCGGCCACCCCGTGGTCGCCGGCGAACAGCACCACCCGCGGGCGTTCGATCGGCCGCACCGGCACGGCGGACTGTGCCGCGGACAGCCACTCACCCAGGTCGTCGAGGCGGCCCAGCGATCCGGGCGGCACGATCTGGCGCTCCCTGCGCGCCTCGGCGTCACGGCGCACCCCGCCGTCCGGACGCTCGATCAGATCGGTGAAGTCGTCGAGATTAAGCGAGCTCATTCGCCGAACAGTACCGCCACCGCTCGAACAGGACAGCGCCACATGGGCACCACGCGCACCCGACGTCGTTGCTCCCTTGATCGCGATCCCATACGTTCCGGTTTGCAGCGGATTGTCGTACGTCCTCGGGAGCCGTCATGAACAGCCTGCGCACCCGCGTCAGCGACCTCGGCCGGTACAGCCGCCATCGCTCGGCGGCCCGCGCGATCCTGCGGCTGCTGCCCGAGCCGGAGAGCTGGCTGGACGTGGGCACGGGCGACGCGCGCTTCCCCCGCACGGCACGAAGACTTTTCCCGTACACCTCCATCGACGGCGTCGACCCCGGTCCGCGCATCGCCTACGCCCGCCACCTCGAACACGTCGAGGAGGCGTACGCGGGCCATGTGACGGACCCGCACATCACGACCATCCTGCGCGGCCGCTACGACGTCGTCACGCTCCTGGACCGGCGCTCGCCCGCCCCCGACCCCCGCGCCGAACTCCCCGCCGCCCTCACACTGCTGCGCCCCGGCGGCCTCCTCCTGGTGGAGACCGAGCCCCGCGAGGCACACGCCCTGCGCGGACAGCTCGAAGGCCGGGGCTGCACGATCGTGACGACGAGCCGCCACACCCTGGACCGGCTCCCGTACACCTGCCGGATCATCGCCCGGCGCGGCCCGTCAGCCGCGTAGCACCAGCGCCTGTCCCGCCACCACCAGCAGCACCTGCTCGCACTCGGCGGCGAACGCGGCGTTGAGGCGGCCGAGTTCGTCGCGGTAGCGGCGGCCGGAGGTGGTGGCGGGTACGATGCCCGACCTGACCTCGTCGGAGACGGCGACCGTGCACCTGGCGGGTCATCGCCCGGCGGGGGCCATCAGCCGCGTAGTACGAGCGCCTGTCCTGCCACCACCAGCAGCACCTGCTCGCACTCGGCGGCGAACGCGGCGTTGAGACGGCCGAGTTCGTCGCGGTAGCGACGGCCGGAGGGGGTGGCGGGTACGAGGCCCGACCTGACCTCGTCGGAGACGGCGACCGTGCACCTGGCGGGTCATCGCCCGGCGGGGGCCATCAGCCGCGTAGTACGAGTGCCTGTCCTGCCACCACCAGCAGCACCTGCTCGCACTCGGCGGCGAACGCGGCGTTGAGACGGCCGAGTTCGTCGCGGTAGCGGCGGCCGGAGGCGGTGGCGGGTACGATGCCCGACCCGACCTCGTTGGACACGGCGACCAGGGTGCGGCGGGTGGTCCGCACGGCCTCCGTCAGCTCGCGCACCCGCTCCCGCAGCGCGCGTTCCCCGCCGCTCGCCCACTCCGCGTCGTCCCACGCCCCGACGGAGTCCATCGCGTCCGTCAGCCACAGCGACAGGCAGTCGACGAGCAGCGGCGGCCCGTCCCCGGCCAGCAGCGGCACCAGGTCGCAGGTCTCGTCCGTCCGCCAGGACCCCGGGCGCCGCTCCCGGTGGGCGGCGACCCGTGCGGCCCACTCGGTGTCGCCGCCGCGGGTGCCGCCCGTCGCCACGTACAGCACACCGGGAAAGGCCGCGAGCCGCCGCTCCGCCTCCACCGACTTGCCCGACCGGGCGCCGCCCAGCACCAGCGTCCGCCGCGGCACGTCGGGCACGCTCTCGTACACCCCCACGACCAGCGTCGTCCCGTCCGGCACGGCCCGCGCCCCCGCGGCGGCCAGCCGCCGCCGCAACTCCGGCCCCGGCGGCACGTCGTGGTCCAGATGGACGGCGACGACGTCCGTGGTGGGCCCGAGCGCCCCCACCGCGCGCAGCTTGGCCAGCGCGTCGGGGCGGCCCACGACGTCGGCGAACACCATGTCGTACGTCTCCGCCGACCCGTTCTCCAGCCCGGCCGGCGCACCCCCGGGCGGCAGATACAGCAGGCGCCGCCCGTTCGGCCCGGTCACCGCGTACCCGGTGCCCGGCGCGTCCATCGCCACCGCCCGCACCCGATGCCCCGTCAGCAGCGCCAACTCCCGCCCGTCCGGCACCCGCCCGGGCTGCGGCAGCCCCGCGGGCACCTCGACGGGCGGGCCGTCGTGCGGATGCGACAGCAGCACCTGCCGTACGCCACCCAGCGAATGCCCGGCGCGTGCGGCCGCGAACGCGGCGCCGGGGGTCAGGTCCAGCAGCAGCGTTCCGTCCACGAGGACGGCGGTCGCCGCCCGCGCATGCGAGCCGAGCGCACTCGCGCAGGCAGCGCAGGGACAGTCGGGGCGGGGCAGTCCCGCGGGGGCACCTGTGCCGAGCAGAGTCACTTCCACGGATGTGATTTTCGCGTGTCTGCGCAGGTGCTGCCCGTCCGACTAGGCTTCGGACAGGAGCCGGACCAAGATCCGGCTTCTGCTCTGCAGGTGCTCAGACACGGGAGGCGTACATGGCTGCATGGACGTGGCGGTTCGAGAAGGCCGACGGGGCGGAGGTCCAACCCTCGGTCCAGCCCGAGGAGTTCACCACGCAGGGGGACGCCGAGTCATGGATCGGGGAGCACTGGAAGGCCCTGAAGGAGGGCGGCGCGGACCAGGTGCGGCTGTACGAGGACGCCGCCGAGATCTACGGGCCGATGAGCCTGCACTCGGACGAGGGATAGGGCGAGGGACGAGGGATGAGGGACGCGAGGAGGGCGGCCGTGAATCGGCCGCCCTCCTCGTCTTCCACCGCTCGTCACCGCACGTAACTGCCCGTCACGCCGCTCGTCACTGCTCGCCCAGCGTCACGTCCGCCTTCTTCTCGCTGCCGTTGCGGGTGTACGTCACCGACGTCCTGTCCCCGGGCTGCTCCGCCGCCAGCGCCTCGGACAGGGAGGTGATCGTGGTGATGTCCGTGTCACCCAGCCGGGTGATGATGTCCCCGGCCCGGAGGCCCGCCTTGTCGGCCGCCCCGCCGCTCTTGACCTCGACCACGGCGACCCCGGCGGGCCGGAGTTGGTCGTCGACGACCGTGCGGCCCGTGATGTTGAGCGCGGCCCGGCCCGAGTCCGTCACCTTGCCGTTCTTGACGATCTGGTCGGCGACCGTCTTGACCATCGACGAGGGGATCGCGAACCCGATGCCGGGCGCCGCGCTGTTGCCCAGGTTCGGGTCGGTGGCCGCGAGCGTCGGAATGCCGACGACCTGTCCGTCCAGGTTGACGAGGGCGCCGCCGCTGTTGCCCGGGTTGATGGCCGCGGACGTCTGCACCATGTTCGCGATCGTCGCTCCCGTACCCCCGCCCGACCGGTTCTCGGTGACGGTCCGTCCGGTGGCCGAGACGATCCCCTGCGTCACGCTGGACGACAGCCCGAGCGGTGAGCCCATCGCCAGCACGATCTGCCCGAGCTCCACCTTCGAGGAGTCCGCGAAGGCGGCCGCCTTCAGCCCGCCGGGCACCTTGTCCAGCTTGACGACCGCGAGGTCCTGGTCCGGATACGAGTAGACGAGCCGGGCGGTGAGCGTGTCCTCGCTGCCCGCCGTCGACACCTGGAAGGTCTTCTGGTCACCGACGACATGCGCGTTGGTGACGATGTGACCCTTGTCGTCGTACACGACGCCCGACCCCAGGTCGTCGCCGGCCTGGATCTGCACGACCGACGGCAGTACGTCCTTGACCACCTTCTGGTAGTCGCTCTCCAGGTCGCTCGCCGTCATCGGCGCGGCGGCCTGCGCGGCCCGGGTGACCGACGCGTCCCGCTCGCTCCCGGAGGAGGGGCTGGAGCAGCCGGAGGCAAGGGCGAGAAAGCAGCACAGCGCGGCCCCGGAAGCGAGCAGCCGCAGGGCACGGGTACGGGTGACGTCCATGCCCCGAGTCTCACTTCAGGGGAAGGGTCCGGCTCGCGGTGCACACCCGAATGGGGCTCAGCCGCGCACCCCGCACAGATGCAGCAGCGCCGCCACCCTGCGGTAGGGGTCGGTCCGCCCGGCCCGCTCCTCGGCCGCCAGCAGCGGCTCCAGGTCGTCCGGGATCGCGGCCCCGTCCGGGGCGGTGTCGGTGAACACCCGTACGCCGTACCAGGCGTGCAGCGGCGCCGCGATCCCGGCGAGCGTCGCCGTCAGCGTCTCCAGCCGGTCGGCCCGTACGTCCAGGCCGAGGCGGTTGGTGTAGGCGACCGTGTCGAAGGCGCCCAGCGCGGCGGACCAGTCACCGGACAGGCCGGGGCGCATCGCCAGCGCGTCGCCGTTGCGCACGAGCAGCGACAGCAATCCGCCGTGCGCGAGCATCCGGGCCAGCCCCGCCACCAGCGGGTCGGGCTCCTCGACGTACATCAGCACCCCGTGGCACAGCACCACGTCGAAGCTGCCCGGCAGGAAGTGCACCCCGGTGTCCCGGCCGTCGCCCTCGATGATCCGCATCCGCTCCCGGATGCCCTCGGGCTCACCCGCGAGCGCCCCGCGCGCCGCCGCGACCATCGTGGGGTCCTGCTCGAGGCCGGTCACCTGATGCCCGGCCCGCGCCAGCCGCAGCGCCTGGGTGCCCTGACCCATGCCGACGTCGAGCACCCGCAGCCGCTGCCCGACCGGGAAGCGTGCCGCTATCTGCTCGTCCAGCTGGCGGGCCACCAGCTCCTGGCGTACGACATCACGCAGACCGCCCAGCTTGCTCAGCCAGGCATCTGCCGCGCCCCCGGAGAAAGACGTCGTGCTCAGGGCCGCTCTCCGCGCTTGACCTGCGGCTTCGGCAGCCGGAGCCGACGCATCTGGAGCGAGCGCATCAGGGCGTAACGAACCGCGCCCTTGGTGTTCTGGTCCGGGAAGCGCTCGGCGAGCCGCTTCCTGAGCCGCACCGCGCTGACGACCGCGTCGAGCACGATCAGCACGATCACGATGAGCCAGAGCAGTAGCGCGATGCTCTGCAGCGCACCCACCCGCACCATGCTCAACACCAGGATGACCACGGCCATCGGCAGGAAGAACTCCGCGACGTTGAAGCGCGAGTCGATCCAGTCCCGGGCGAACCTGCGCACCGGCCCCTTGTCGCGGGCGGGCAGATAGCGCTCGTCACCGCTCGCCAGCGCCTGGCGCTGCCGGTCCATCGCGACGCGGCGCTCGTCGCGCTGGCGCTTGGCGGCGTCCTTGCGCGTCAACGTCGTGTTGGCGACGCTACGGCGCTGCGACTGGGCCTCACTGCGCTTGGGCGTGGGGCGGCCCTTCGGGGCCTGCGGATCACGGGTCTGCTTGGAGTCGGTCATCCCCGCCCGCTCGGCGGGGGCCTTCTCTTCCTTGGCACGGCTACGGAACACAAAACCCAAGGGTACGGGGTGCCCGGGGTTGGACCACAGCCCCGCGGGGAACGATCCGGCAACGCCAGTCGTCATGTAAGGGACAGAGGGGACGTTGCGTGCAACCGCGGTTCCCTGGGGGGCCACCTACTCCCTACGCCGGATCGGGAACGGCAGCAGTCGTCCTTGCGGATGAGCGCATCCGTCCCCGAACAGTGCGTCAATGGATGCAGGGCCCGTACTGTGGGTTCTGTCGCAGAGCTGGAGCCGGAGTCGGTCAGAAGGGGGCGCGCGAAGCCCATGAGCGGTGTCATGAAGCGTATGGGGATGATCTTCCGCGCGAAGGCGAACAAGGCCCTTGACCGGGCCGAGGACCCGCGCGAAACCCTTGATTACTCGTACCAGAAGCAGTTGGAGCTGCTGCAGAAGGTGCGCCGTGGTGTGGCGGACGTGGCCACGTCCCGCAAGCGCCTGGAGCTGCAGCTGAACCAGCTGCAGTCGCAGTCCACCAAGCTGGAGGACCAGGGCCGCAAGGCGCTCGCGCTGGGCCGTGAGGACCTCGCCCGCGAGGCGCTGTCCCGCCGTGCCGCGCTCCAGCAGCAGGTCACCGACCTCGAGACGCAGCACGCCACGCTCCAGGGCGAGGAGGAGAAGCTCACCCTGGCGGCCCAGCGGCTGCAGGCCAAGGTGGACGCCTTCCGCACCAAGAAGGAGACGATCAAGGCCACGTACACCGCCGCCCAGGCGCAGACCCGGATCGGCGAGGCCTTCTCCGGCATCTCCGAGGAGATGGGCGACGTCGGCCTCGCGATCCAGCGTGCCGAGGACAAGACGGCGCAGCTGCAGGCCCGCGCCGGTGCCATCGACGAACTGCTCGCCTCGGGCGCCCTGGACGACCAGTCCGGCATGCACAAGGACGAGATCCAGGCCGAGCTGGACCGGATCTCCGGCGGTTCGGACGTGGAGCTGGAGCTGCAGCGCATGAAGGCGGAGCTCGCCGGCGGCTCGTCCCAGCAGGCGATCGAGGGCGGTACGGGGCAGGCTCAGTCCCAGCAGCAGCCGACGGATACCCCGCGCTTCGACAAGCAGTAGGGGCCACGCCTAGGAGGCCGACATGGGCGAGATGATCGTGCGGATCATGGGGGAGGGGCAGGTGAGGCTGGCCGAGAGCCACCTCACCGAACTCAACAAGCTGGACGACGATCTCCTGCGCGAGATGGAGAACGGCGACGGCCCGGGCTTCCGCCGCACCCTGCAGGCCCTCCTCGCCAAGGTCCGCGAACTGGGCGAGCCCCTGCCCGACGACTCCCTGGAGCCGTCCCAGCTGATCCTGCCGTCCTCCGACGCGACCCTGGAGGAAGTGCGGGAGCTTTTGAGCGACGACGGGCTGATCCCGGGCTGATCCGGGGCTGACGGGACGGGCGCGTTCTGCGCCGGCCGGTGTCCGTCAGCCCGTCCGGCGTTCGCCCGTCCGGCGTTCGTCCGTCCGGCGTCGAGGACGAGGCCCGTTCGGGGCCGAAGCGGGGGCCTCGGGGCGGCAGCCCCCAGCAGCGGCGACCGCGAGGCACCACCACTGGTTCCGGCGCCGGGACCACCCCCGTACTGTCGAAGCGTGAGCACACTCGACCGCACCAGATGCCGGCTGAAGGCCCATCCGCTGGCACTGGACGCCGCCCTCGCGGCGGGCGTGCTCCTCTGCATGATGGCCGGTTCCTTCGTGGACCCCAACGGCCCGCACGGCATCGCCTGGGGTGTCCGCACCCCGGACCCGCTCGCCCTGGTCCTGATGACCCTCGGCGCGCTCGCCCTGGTCTTCCGCCGCCGCGCCCCGAGGACGGTCCTCGCCCTCACCGGCACCGTCTCCGTCGTCGAGTCCGTCATGGACGACCCCCGCGCACCCGTCGCGATGTCCGCGGTGATCGCCCTGTTCACCGTCGCCGCCAGTACCGACCGGCTCACCACCTGGCGGCTCGGCCTGCTGACGATGACCGTCCTCACCGGCACCGCCATGCTGGCCGGACCGCTGCCCTGGTACGCCCAGGAGAACCTCGCGATCTTCGCCTGGACCGGGATCGGTGCCACCGCCGGGGACGCCGTCCGCAGCCGACGCGCCGTCGTGCAGGCCATCCGCGAGCGCGCCGAGCGGGCGGAGCGCACCCGCGAGGAGGAGGCCCGCCGCCGGGTCGCCGAGGAGCGGCTGCGCATCGCCCGCGATCTGCACGACGTCGTCGCCCACCACATCGCCCTGGTCAACGTGCAGGCGGGCGTGGCCGCGCATGTCATGGACAAGCGGCCCGACCAGGCCAAGGAGGCCCTCGCCCACGTCCGCGAGGCCAGCCGCTCCGCGCTCAACGAACTGCGCGCCACCGTCGGCCTGCTCCGCCAGTCCGGCGACCCCGAGGCACCCACCGAACCCGCCCCCGGCCTCGACCGCCTGGACGAACTCGCCGGCACCTTCCGCAGCGCCGGACTGCCCGTCGAGATCGCCCGCGCCGACCAGGGCACCACGCTTCCCGCCGCCGTCGGCCTGGCCGCCTACCGCGTCATCCAGGAAGCCCTGACCAATGTGCAGAAGCACGCCGGTGCGGACGCCAAGGCCGAGGTCAGCGTCGTACGCGTCGGGCCGAACATCGAGATCACCGTTCTCGACAACGGCTCCGGCGAGGACGGCGAACCCGTGAGCGGCGGCGGGCACGGCCTGCTCGGCATGCGCGAGCGCGTCACCGCCCTGCGCGGCACCCTCACCACCGGCCCTCGCTACGGCGGCGGTTTCCGCGTCCACGCGGTCCTGCCGGTCAAGACCCGCTCGCGGGCGGCGGAGGACGCTGTCTGACCGGCCCGCGGAACTTCTGCGCACCCCGCGGAAGCTGTCGTGGCAGACCCTGAGGCAAGCCGGTACGGACGCCAAGGCCGAGGTCAGCGTCGTACGCGTCGGCCCGAACATCGAGATCGCCGGCACTGCGGCGGTTTCCGCGTCCATGCGATCCTGCCGGTGAAGACCCGTTCGCGGGCGGCGGAGAATGCCGTCTGACCGGCCCGCGGAACTTCTGCGCACCTCGCGGAAGTTGTCGTGGCAGACCGCCCACCCGCGCCGCAAAGGACCCTGCATGACCATCCGCGTCCTGCTCGCCGACGACCAGGCCCTGCTCCGGAGCGCGTTCCGCGTGCTCGTCGACTCCGAGCCGGACATGGAGGTCGTCGGCGAGGCGTCGGACGGCGCCCAGGCGGTGCGCCTGGCCAAGGAGCAGCGGGCCGACGTCGTCCTGATGGACATCCGGATGCCCGGCACCGACGGCCTCGCGGCCACCCGCATGATCAGCGCCGACCCCGCCCTCGCCCAGGTCCGCGTGGTGATCCTGACGACCTTCGAGGTCGACGACTACGTGGTCCAGTCGCTGCGCGCCGGCGCCTCCGGCTTCCTCGGCAAGGGCAGCGAACCTGACGAACTGCTCAGCGCCATCCGGATCGCGGCCGGCGGCGAGGCCCTGCTGTCACCGGCCGCCACCAAGGGCCTGATCGCCCGCTTCCTCGCCCAGGGCGACGCGGACGACGGCCGCGACCCCGCCCGCTCCGAACGGCTCGACGCCCTCACCGTCCGCGAGCGGGAGGTCCTCGTCCAGGTCGCCGGCGGCCACTCCAACGACGAGATCGCCGAGCGCCTGGAGGTCAGCCCGCTCACGGTGAAGACGCACGTCAACCGCGCGATGGCCAAGCTCGGCGCCCGCGACAGGGCCCAGCTGGTGGTGATCGCCTACGAGTCCGGGCTGGTACGTCCGAGGGTGGAGTGAGCTCTACCCGGCCGTACTGCACCCGGAGTATGCGCCGTACAGAAGAAAGGGACCTGGGGGCTACGGATCACCCCACGGTGATGGCTCAAGGTGAAGGTCCGGCGCTCACATGTGCGCCGCAGACTTCCGCCGCTCACCGAAGAGAGACCCCCACCCATGTCCTGGCTGTCCAGGTTCAGCCTCGCGCAACGGGCCCTGATCGGGCTGATGTCCCTCATCGCGCTCGCCTTCGGGGCGATAGCGATACCCCAGCTCAAGCAGCAGCTGCTGCCCTCCATCGAACTGCCCATGGTGTCCGTCCTCGCGCCGTACCAGGGCGCGTCCCCGGACGTGGTCGAGAAGCAGGTCGTCGAGCCCATCGAGGACAACCTCGAGGCCGTCGACGGCATCTCGGGCGTCACCTCCAGGGCGAGCGAGGGCAACGCCGTGATCATGGCGTCCTTCGACTACGGCAACGACACCAAGCAGCTCGTCGCCGACGTCCAGCAGGCCGTCAACCGGGCCCGCGCCAAGCTCCCGGACGACGTCGACCCGCAGGTCGTCGCCGGCTCGACGGACGACATCCCGACCGTCGTGCTCGCCGTCACCTCCGGCAAGGACCAGCAGGCCCTCGCCGACCAGCTGGACCGGACCGTCGTACCGGATCTGAAGGACATCGACGGCGTCGGCCAGGTCACCGTCGACGGCGTACGCGACCTGCAGGTCTCCGTGACGCCCGACGACAAGAAGCTGGCCGCGGCGGGGCTCTCCGCGCAGGCACTGTCGCAGGCCCTGCAGGCGGGCGGCGCGACCGTCCCCGCGGGCTCCTTCGACGAGGACGGCCACAACCGCACCGTCCAGGTGGGCGGCGGCTTCACCTCGCTGCAGCAGATCAAGGACCTGATGGTCACGGGCCAGGGCGCGGGCAAGCCCGTACGCCTCGGCGACCTCGCCACAGTGAAGCAGCAGCAGGCCCCGGCCGACTCAATCACCCGCACCGACGGCAAGCCCTCCCTCGCCGTGATGGTCACCATGGACCACGACGGCAGCGCGGTGGCCATCTCGGACGCGGTCCGGGACAAGCTCCCGAACCTGCGCAAGGACCTGGGCTCCGCGACGAAGATCACGGTCGTCAGCGACCAGGGCCCGGCCGTCTCCAAGGCCATCAGCGGCCTGACCACCGAGGGCGGGCTCGGTCTGCTCTTCGCGGTCCTCGTCATCCTGGTCTTCCTCGCCTCCGTGCGCTCGACGCTCGTCACGGCGGTGAGCATCCCGCTCTCGGTCGTGCTCGCCCTGATCGTGCTGTGGACCCGGGACCTCTCGCTCAACATGCTGACGCTGGGCGCGCTGACCATCGCCATCGGCCGCGTCGTCGACGACTCGATCGTGGTCCTGGAGAACATCAAGCGGCATCTCGGCTACGGCGAGGAGCGCCAGGACGCCATCCTCGGCGCGGTCCGCGAGGTCGCCGGCGCCGTCACCTCCTCCACCCTCACCACGGTCGCCGTCTTCCTGCCGATCGGCCTGGTCGGCGGCATGGTGGGCGAGCTGTTCGGCTCGTTCAGCCTGACGGTGACGGCCGCCCTGCTGGCCTCGCTCGTGGTCTCGCTGACGGTCGTGCCGGTGCTGTCGTACTGGTTCCTGCGCGCCCCCAAGGGCACGCCCGCCGACGCCGACGAGGCCCGCCGCACGGCCGAGGAGAAGGAGGCGAAAAGCCGCCTCCAGCGCTTCTACGTCCCTGTCCTGCGCTTCGCCACCCGGCGCCGGCTGACCAGCGTGCTGCTCGCGGTCGTGATCCTGGTCGGCACGTTCGGCATGGCGCCGCTGCTGAAGACCAACTTCTTCGACCAGGGCGACCAGGAAGTCCTCACCGTCAAGCAGAAGTTGAAGCCCGGCACCAGCCTGGCGGCCACCGACGCCGCCGCGCACAAGGTCGAGCGGCTGCTGTCCGGCGTCAAGGGCGTCAAGGACTACCAGGTGACGGTCGGCTCGTCCGGCTTCATGGCGGCCTTCGGCGGCGGCACGGACACCAACCAGGCCTCGTACCAGGTGATGCTGGACGACAAGGGCTCGTACGAGCATGTGCAGAACGCGCTCGAGTCGGGCCTGAAGAAGCTCTCCGGCATCGGCACGACCACCGTCTCGGCCGGTGACGGCTTCGGCGACCAGGACCTGAGCGTCGTCGTCAAGGCGGCCGACGGGGCGGTGCTGAGCAAGGCGTCGGAGCAGGTGCGGTCCGCCGTGGCGAGCCTCGACGATGTCACCGACGTCAGCAGCGACCTCTCGCAGAGCGTGCCGCGCATCTCGGTCAAGGCCAACTCCAGGGCGGCAGCGGCCGGTTTCAGCGAGCAGACGCTGGGCGCGGCCGTCGCCGAGGCGGTCAAGGGCACCACCGCAGCCAAGGCGGTCCTGGACGACACCGAGCGCGACGTCGTCATCAGGTCCGCGAAGCCGGCGACGACCCTGGCCCAGCTGAAGAACCTCCGGCTCGGCCCGGTGCGGCTCGGTGACATCGCCACCGTGAAGCTGGTCGACGGGCCCGTCTCCATGACCCGTATCGACGGTCAGCGCGCGGCGACCATCACCGCGCGGCCCACCGGCGACAACACCGGCGCGGTGAGCACCGAGCTCCAGGCGAAGATCAAGGCCCTGAAGCTCCCGGCGGGGGCCACGGCGGAGATCGGCGGTGTCTCCTCCGACCAGGACGATGCGTTCAAGAACCTGGGCCTGGCGATGCTCGCGGCGATCGCGATCGTCTTCATGCTGCTGGTCGCGACCTTCCGCTCGCTGGCCCAGCCGCTGATCCTGCTGGTCTCCATCCCGTTCGCGGCCACCGGCGCGATCGGCCTGCTGGTCGCCACCGGCACCCCGATGGGCGTCCCCGCGATGATCGGCATGCTGATGCTGATCGGCATCGTGGTGACGAACGCGATCGTGCTGATCGACCTGATCAACCAGTACCGGAAGCAGGGCCACGGCGTCGTCGAAGCCGTGATCGAGGGCGGCCGCCACCGGCTGCGCCCGATCCTCATGACGGCCCTGGCGACGATCTTCGCCCTGCTCCCGATGGCCCTCGGCGTCACCGGCGAGGGCGGCTTCATCGCCCAGCCGCTCGCGGTGGTCGTCATCGGCGGTCTGATCACCTCGACCCTGCTCACCCTCCTCCTCGTCCCGACGCTCTACGCGATGCTGGAGCTGCGCAAGGAGCGGCGTGCGAAGAAGCGCGCGGCGAAGCGGCAGGCGAAGCAGGACAAGCTGGATGAGCAGGACAGGCCCGAGAAGCCGGAGCAGGCTCTGGAGCCGGCCGGCGTCTGAGCGGCATGTACGCACCCGGGGCCCCGACCGCACAGGCGGTCGGGGCCCCGGTCTGCGTTCCGCGAAAGCCCTACGGCAGGGCGAGCATCCGCTCCAGCGCCAGCTTCGCGAACGCCTCCGTCTCCTGGTCGACCTCGATCCGGTTGACCAGGTTGCCCTCGGCGAGCGACTCCAGGGCCCAGACCAGATGCGGCAGGTCGATGCGGTTCATGGTCGAGCAGAAGCAGACGGTCTTGTCGAGGAAGACGATCTCCTTGCCCTCGGGAGCGAAACGGTTCGCCAGCCGGCGTACGAGATTGAGCTCCGTGCCGATGGCCCACTTGGAACCGGCCGGGGCGGCCTCCAGGGCCTTGATGATGTACTCGGTCGAGCCGACGTAGTCGGCCGCGGCCACGACCTCGTGCCGGCACTCGGGGTGGACCAGGACGTTCACGCCGGGGATGCGCTCGCGCACGTCGTTCACCGAGTCCAGCGAGAACCGGCCGTGCACCGAGCAGTGGCCCCGCCACAGGATCATCTTCGCGTCGCGCAGCTGCTCCGCCGTCAGCCCGCCGTTCGGCTTGTGCGGGTTGTAGACGGCGCAGTCCTCCAGGGACATGCCCATGTCCCGGACCGCCGTGTTCCGCCCGAGGTGCTGGTCGGGCAGGAACAGCACCTTCTCGCCCTGCTGGAAGGCCCACTCCAGGGCCCGCTGGGCGTTGGACGAGGTGCAGATGGTCCCGCCGTGCTTGCCCGTGAACGCCTTGATGTCCGCGGACGAGTTCATGTACGACACCGGAACGACCTGCTCTGCCACGCCGGCCTCGGTCAGCACGTCCCAGCACTCGGCGACCTGCTCGGCGGTGGCCATGTCGGCCATGGAGCATCCGGCGGCGAGGTCGGGCAGGACCACCTTCTGCTCGGCGGACGTCAGGATGTCCGCGGACTCCGCCATGAAGTGCACACCGCAGAACACGATGTACTCGGCCTCCGGGCGCGCTGCCGCGTCCCGGGCCAGCTTGAAGGAGTCACCCGTCACGTCGGCGAACTGGATGACCTCGTCGCGCTGGTAGTGGTGGCCGAGCACGAAGACCTTGTCGCCGAGCTTCTCCTTGGCCGCGCGGGCGCGGGCCACCAGGTCGGGGTCGGACGGCGAGGGCAGGTCACCAGGACACTCGACGCCGCGCTCGCTCCTCGGGTCGGCCTCACGGCCGAGGAGCAGCAGGGCAAGAGGAGTCGGCTGGACGTCGAGCTCCGGGGTCTGGGCGGTGGTCACGGCACGCACCCTTTCTACTTTTCGTCGAATTGACGTTATCTATCATAACCCGGTTCACGTCAGTTTGACGATGGTTCATAGCGTCGATGTGACGTGAATCCCGATGAGGCGTTTTCCGCTTCCCGGCGCATGTGCGAGCATGAAGAAGGAGCCGAAGTACGGCGCCCGGCCCGGAATGAATCCGCGGCCTTGCCGGTTGCACAGTCGGCAAGCAGTCTCCGTACAACCCGGGAGAGATGTAGATGTCCGTATCGGACGAGACCACCACCGTCACCGACGGCATCATCCTGACCGACGCCGCCGCGTCGAAGGTCAAGGCCCTGCTCGACCAGGAAGGGCGCGACGACCTGGCCCTGCGTGTCGCCGTCCAGCCCGGTGGCTGCTCGGGTCTGCGCTACCAGCTCTTCTTCGACGAGCGTTCCCTCGACGGCGACGTGGAGAAGGACTTCGGCGGAGTGAAGGTCGTCACCGACCGCATGAGCGCTCCCTACCTGGGCGGCGCCACGGTCGACTTCGTGGACACGATCGAGAAGCAGGGCTTCACGATCGACAACCCGAACGCGACCGGCTCCTGCGCCTGCGGCGACTCCTTCAGCTGAGCCGCACGGCCCACTGACACAGCCGAAGGCGGCGGCCCCCTCCGACGGGGCCGCCGCCTTCGTGTCTTCGAACGCTCGGGACTACTGCACCCCGGCCGTGCGAGGCAGCCGCGCCCCCTGCTTCAGCTGCGGGATCTGCCGGCCGTCCGAGCCCGTGACCTTGCGGTCGCCGAGCGGCCCGTCCAACTGCACGGTCTTGCGGAACTCCTTGGCGATCATGATGCAGACCTTGCCCTTCCAGGGCTTCTCGGTCACCTTGACCGCCACCGCGTTCGCGTTCTCGCTCGCGGTCGCTTCGTAGTCGGCGCACACCCCGCCCGTGAAGCTCACGGTCAGCTCGTCGCCCTCGGCCGTGTAGCCGTCCACCTTGACGTCACGCGTGGCCGGCGCCGAGGAGGGCTGGTCGCCTGGTGCGGTCGCCGACGGGGTGGGCGTCGTGTTCGAGGCCAGGTACCGCGGGTCCACGGCCGGATACGTCACCGTGAAACCGTTCGGCGTGCCCGCGCCCTTCACCTGGAACAGCCAGGACGGCACCAGCGCCTGCCGCCCGCCCACGGCCCGCGCGGCCAGCCCGAACACCGCGTCCTCGACCGTGACGGTCTGCTTCGGCGCCGCGCTCGGCGTCGACCGCCCGCACGGCTGCTCCAGCCGGTCCTTCAGCGGTACGGGACTGGCGCAGCCGCCGATGCCCATGCGGTGGTCGGTCGAGGGCGCCGAGTTCATCAACTCCAGCGTCTTCTTCGCGTCCAACACGGGATAGGTGTCGCCCTTCACCGGTGCCTTCAGCCGACCGGTGCCGCCGACCACCTCGCCCTGCGCGCTCACCGTCAGCCCGGTCGACCATCCGTACGTGGGCAGCCCGCCGACCCGGGGGTTGGCGTTCACCGCCCGCTGGGCGCCCATGACCTGGCTCGCGTCCACCTTGGCGTCGTCCTGGCCGACCGCCTTCAGCACCGGCGCCACGGCCTTCTTGGCGGCCGCCTCGCTCACGGTGGCACCGGCCGGATTCGCGGGGTCCTTGGTGCAGGTGGCGATGCCCTTGCAGTCGTCGGTACCGGCCGCGTAGCGGCGGAACGTCCAGGTGCCCGGCGCCTGCCGGTCCACCACCAGGCTCGGCCCCGACCCGTCGTTGCCGGACCCGACCTGCCAGGACTGCCCCCGCACCACCGGCGTCCCGGTCAGCCCGAGCGCCTTCGCGAGACGCGCCACCTCGCCCTTGCCGACCTCGCCCGCGGCCCGGTACACGGGCGCGGAGCCGGGACCGTCGGGAAGAGTGCCGTCCACCTTGTACGTCACGCCGTACGGATTCGGCTCCCCGGGCGCGATCCCGTTCGAACCGCCCTCGGAGTAGCCGTCGAGAGCGAGCGGCGGGGGAGTGCTTCCGTCACCGGACGCCCCGGATCCCGCGCCCGAACCGCCGGAGGCACCCGCCGCCAGATACGCACCCCCGCCTCCCACAAGCAGCACCGCCGCAGCCACGGAAGCAACGAGCACAGGCGACCGCCGCCGCGAGGGCGCCGTCGGCTCCACCTCGTGGGGGCCGGGGACTTCGGTGGGGTGGGGGACTTCAGCGGGGTGGGGGACATCAGCGGGGCTGGAGACTGCGGGGTCGGAGACTGTGGCGGGGGCGGACGCTGCAGCTACGGCGTCGTCGTCGGCACCGGTCGGCTGAGTGTCGGCGTGCTCGGCGTCGGCGCGCGTGGTGTCGGTGCGGTCGGCGTCGGCGTGCGTGGCATCGGTGTGCTCGGCGTCGTCCTGCTCGGCGCCGGCGTGCCTGGACTCGCCGTGCGCGGTGTCGCCCTGCTCGGCATCGTCCCGACCGGCTTCCGCTCGCCCGTCGTCCGCCGGTCCCTTGGCCACCCCGGTCGCCCCGTCGGCGCCCTCGTCCGCGGAGTCGTGTTCGGCGACGGCGTGCTCGGCACCGCCGTGCGTGGCGTCGGGGTGCTCGGTGTCGCCTTGCTCGGCGCTGGCGTGCCCGGTATCGCTCTGCTCGGCACCGCCGTGCGTGGCATCGGTGTGCTCGGTGTCGCCCTGCTCGGCATCGTCCCGACCGGCTTCCGCTCGCCCGTCGTCCGACGCCCCCTCGGCGATCGCGGCCGCCCCTTCGGCGCCCTCGTCACCCGCAACCGCAGCCGCCCCGTCAGCTCCCGCGTCGTCCCCCGTAACCGCAGCGGTAGCGTCGCTCCGCTCGTCGGCGGAGTCCGCGGTGTCGTTGTCGGGTCGCTCGGTAGTCACCGCATCGCTCCTTCTGCTGCACAGCTGTCCCGTGACCCTGACCCGGCCCTGTCAAAGCGGGCCGCTGGGGGGTCGTATCGCACATCCCCTCGACGGGGGACGGCGATGGGACGCAGCGGAGGAGCGCACGGTTCCATCGAACGAGCCGGGCGCGCGCGCCGAGCCGTACTCGGCCTCCGTGGAGCCGCCGTTCAGTCGCCGTAGTCGGACATCGCCTCCAGCAGACCGGCCGACTTCGGCGGAACGTTCACCCCGTGGATGCGTGACGGGGAGACCGGAAGGGAAACGTTCCGCTCGGGAGGGGCCCAGTGGGGGGCCATCCGGACGCAGTCGCCGTGCAGCGACGCGAGGTCGCCTTCCAGGTCGACCGGGGCCGTGGCATGGACCTCGAGGTTCGTCATGGCGGAACCGTATGCACGTCGAGCCCCGCGAAGAAAGATCTACTATCGGGTAGTTTTGGCCACTTCAAAGCCCCCCTTCAGCGCCCCGCACCGACCCGGGTAGCGTGAACTGTCAATCCGCCCTCCCGTCTCCCGCCACCGCCCCTCCAACGAGCGCTATCGCGCGCCCCCGTTGATTCCACAGGAGAGTCCTAGCCGTGCGCATCGCAGTCACCGGCTCCATCGCCACCGACCACCTCATGACCTTCCCAGGCCGCTTCGCCGACCAGTTCGTCGCGGACCAACTGCACACGGTCTCGCTCTCCTTCCTGGTCGACAACCTCGACGTACGCCGTGGCGGCGTCGGCGCCAACATCGCGTTCGGCATGGGACAGCTGGGCACCCGGCCGATCCTGGTCGGCGCCGCCGGCTTCGACTTCGACGAGTACCGCGCCTGGCTGGAGCGGCACGGCGTCGACACCGACTCTGTCCGTATCTCCGAGACCCTGCACACCGCCCGCTTCGTGTGCACCACCGACGCCGACCACAACCAGATCGGCTCGTTCTACACGGGTGCCATGAGCGAGGCGCGGCTGATCGAGCTGAAGACGGTCGCGGACCGCGTCGGCGGCCTCGACCTGGTCCTGATCGGCGCCGACGACCCGGAGGGCATGCTCCGGCACACCGAGGAGTGCCGCTCGCGCGGCATCCCGTTCGCCGCCGACTTCTCCCAGCAGATCGCCCGTATGAACGGCGACGAGATCCGGATACTGCTGGACGGCGCGACGTACCTCTTCTCCAACGAGTACGAGAAGGGCCTGATCGAGTCCAAGACCGGCTGGAGCGACGCCGAGATCCTCGCCAAGGTCGGCACCCGGGTGACCACGCTCGGCTCGCGCGGCGTCCGCATCGAGCGCGACGGCGAGGACCCGATCGAGGTCGGCTGCCCCGCGGAGGACCGCAAGGCCGACCCCACGGGCGTCGGCGACGCCTTCCGCGCCGGGTTCCTCTCGGGCCTGGCCTGGGGCGTCTCGCTGGAGCGCGCCGCGCAGATCGGCTGCATGCTGGCGACCCTCGTCATCGAGACGGTGGGCACCCAGGAGTACCAGCTGCGCCGCGGCCACTTCATGGACCGCTTCAGCGTCGCGTACGGCGACGAGGCGGCGTCCGAGGTCCGCAAGCACCTCGGCTGAACCGGCCCGTACGGAGGATCAGCTCAGCCGGCGGACCAGATAGGCCGTTCCGCGGTCCGCCGGCTCCTCACCCACGTACTCCTGCTCCCGCATGTCGCACCACGCCGGGATGTCCAGACGGGCCGCCGTGTCGTCGGACAGGACACGGACCAGGGCGCCGACGGGTACGTCCCCGATGACCTTGGCCAGCTCGATGACGGGGATCGGGCAGCGCTTGCCGAGGGCGTCCACCACCAGGACGTCCTCGCGCACGGTCGCCGCAGGGGTCGGCGCCGCGAGCTTCTCCCGCACCCCCGCCACGGCCCCGGGCAGCACCTCCAGGAACCGCTCGACGTCCTCCGCGGACGTCCCCGCGGGCAACGAGACCCGCACATTGCCCTCACTCAGCACCCCCATCGCCTTCAGCACATGGCTGGGCGTCAGCGTGCTGCTCGTACAGGACGATCCGGACGAGACGGAGAAACCCTCCCGGTCCAGCTCGTGCAGCAATGTCTCTCCGTCGACATAGAGACAGGAGAAGGTGACGATCCCCGGCAGTCGCCGCTCCGGATCCCCGACCACCTCCACGTCCGGCACCAGCCGCGGCACCCGGTGCCGGATCCGCTCCGTCAGCTCCCGCAGCCGTACCGCCTCTTGCTCGGCCTCCGCACGCACCGCCCGCAGCGAGGCGGCCGCCGCCACGATCGCCGGAAGGTTCTCGAACCCGGCCGCACGGCCCGACTCCCGCTCGTCCGCGGGCCCTTGCGCGGCGAACCGCACCCCCTTGCGCACGACCAGCAGCCCCACGCCCGGGGGCCCGCCCCACTTGTGCGCGCTCCCCGTCAGCAGCGACCAGTCGCCCCCGACCGGCCCCCAGCCCAGCGACTGCGCCGCATCCACCAGCAGCGGCACCCCGGACTCCCGGCACATCGCGGCCACTTCGGCCACGGGCTGCTCGGTGCCCACCTCGTGGTTGGCCGACTGGAGACAGGCCAGCGCGGTGTCGGGGCGCAAAGCGGCGGCGTACGCCTCCGGCGCCACCCGCCCCCGTCGGTCCACCCCGACCTGCGTGACGCTCCCGCCGCCGGCCTCATGTGTGTCAGCCGCGTGCAGCACCGAGGAATGTTCGACCGCCGACACGATCAGGTGACGCCCGATCCGGTGACGCCCGGCCAGCGCCCCCGCGATCCCCGTGTGCACGGCCCGGGTCCCCGACGAGGTGAACACCAACTCGTCCACCCGGCACCCGACCTCCCCGGCCGCCGCCTCCCGCGCGGCATCCAGCAACATCCGCGCCTTCCTGCCCTCCTTGTAGAGCCGAGCAGGATCGGCCCACCCCTCATCCAACGAGGCCAACAGCGCCTGCCGCGCCACAGGATGAAGACCCACAGAGGAAGCAGCATCGAAGTAGGACATACGCCAACGGTATGACGAGGGGTACTGCAGCAGACCTCCAAGGGGCGCGGGGAACTGCGCGACCAGCCACAAACCACCCGCAGCCGCCAATTCAGCGAACCCCCTGAGTGAGTAGGCCCCCCTCCCCGCGAACCCTCGGAGAGCGTCGGCTAGGGTTTGGTCCGCATAAACATCCAAACCCCTGCCCGACGCAGGGCGGCGACCGACCACCGAGAAGGCCGCAGCCAATACGCGCGGGCGAGACTCTCGGGAAGGCGCTACGTGAGTCCCAACGGCTCCGACCGCTCGCCGCGGCGCCCGATGCGGCGGAAGCTGCTGCAGGCAATGACCGCGGGCCTGGTCCTGGCGACCGCCACCGGTTGCACATACAAGGACTTCCCCCGCCTTGGTATGCCCACCCCGACCACGGAAGAGGCTCCGCGGATCCTCTCCCTGTGGCAGGGCTCCTGGGCCGCCGCGCTCGCCACCGGCGTGCTGGTGTGGGGCCTGATCCTCTGGAGCACGATCTTCCACCGGCGCAGCCGCACCAAGATCGAGGTTCCTCCGCAGACCCGGTACAACATGCCGATCGAGGCGCTGTACACGGTCGTTCCGCTCGTCATCGTCTCGGTGCTGTTCTACTTCACGGCACGCGACGAGTCGAAGCTGCTCAGCCTCACGGACAAGAAGCCCTCGGTCACCGTGAACGTCGTGGCGTTCCAGTGGAGCTGGGGCTTCAACTATGTCGAGCCGGTCGCCGGTTCCACCGGTGACGCGAAGACCGACAAGAACCTGGCCGCCATTCCGGACCGGTTCAAGAAGGACTTCCCGGCGAACGCCGGCGGTGTCTACGACGTCGGTACGCCCGCGACGAAGAACCCGCAGACGGGCAACCCGGGTCCGACGCTGTGGCTGCCGAAGGGCAAGACGGTCCGCTTCGTCCTCACCTCGCGCGACGTCATCCATGACTTCTGGGTGATTCCGTTCCTGATGAAGATGGACGTCGTGCCGGGCCACACCAACTCCTTCCAGGTGACTCCCAACCGGGAGGGCACCTTCAGGGGCAAGTGCGCCGAGCTCTGCGGTGTCGACCACTCCCGCATGCTGTTCAACGTGAAGGTCGTCTCCCCCGAGCGCTACGAGCAGCACCTCAAGGACCTCGCCAAGAAGGGGCAGACCGGTTACGTTCCCGCCGGCATCGCGCAGACGAGCCACGAGAAGAACCGGGAGACGAACAACCTGTGAGCATCCTCAACGAACCCCAGGGTGCCGCGGCAGCTGAGGGACACTACTCAGACGAGCTGCCGGTCCGGCGCAAGCAGCCCGGCAATGTCGTGATCAAGTGGCTGACGACCACTGACCACAAGACGATCGGGACGCTGTATCTC
>NZ_JAFJSY010000106.1 GCF_019857225.1 Streptomyces plumbidurans | reverse complement strand
CGCGGCCGGTGCGATCACCGCGGCGGCGACGGCCACGGCGCTCGCCTGCGCGGCCCTGCCCCTGCGGGCGGCGGCCGTCCACCGCACCGTCCGCATCCACGGCGGCCGCGGGGACGTCACCTCCGTACGACCGTCCCGACGCCGTACGGTCGCCGAGCTCACCCTCGTCGTGGTGGCCCTGGGCGCGGTCGAGACGCTGCGCAGGCGCGGCGCGTCGAGCGACCAACTGACCTCCCTGGCCCCGGTGTTGGTGGGGGTGGCGGCGGCCCTGCTGCTGGTGCGCGTGTATCCCTTCCCGCTGCGCGGCCTGGCCCGCCCGGCGGCCCGGCTGCGCGGTGCGGTGGGCCATCTGTCGCTGGCCCGCGCGGGCCGCACCTCCGCCTCCGCGGTGCTGCCGCTGCTGGCCCTGCTGACCGCCCTCACCACGGCGGCCTTCGGCGGCTCCGTCCTTGCCGGGGTGCGCGACGCCCGCGACCAGGCGGCCCTGCTCACGGTCGGCGCCGACGCCCGCATCGAGCAGACGTCGGCTATGGCGCCGGACCTCCCCGACCGGATCCGCCGGTCGCCGGGCGTGCGGGCACTGACGGCGGTGAGCATCAGCTACCGGGCCATGCCGACCGACCTGACCCGCACGGTGCCGCTGGCGGGCGTGAACCCCGCGCAGTACGCGCAGTTGACGGCCCGGACGGGCATCGGCGCCTTCGACGCGCACGACCTGACCGGAGGCGGCCACGGCGACGCGCTCCCGGCGCTGGCCTCGCGTACGACCGCCAAGACCTACGGCACCCGGCCGTTCCCGGTGCGCCTGGAGGACGGCACCACGATCACGGTCCGCATCACCGCGGTCCGGGACCGCACCCCGGCCGTCGCCGGCGACAACTTTCTGGTCGTCGACCGCGCCGCCCTGAAGGGACCGGCGGCCCGCCCGACGGCCCTGCTCCTGACGGGCGCCCACCTCGACGGCCCCGCCCTGCGCCGGGCCGCACCCGCGTCCGCGGACGTACAACTGCGCTCCGAGGAGCGTGCGAGCTACGCCGACTCCCCCCTGCAGACCGGCGCCGAACGCGTCTACACGGCAGCGGTCGCCGCAGGCGCGGGCTACGCCGTCCTCGCCCTGCTTCTCTCCCTCCTGCGCACCATCCCCGAACGCACCGCCCTGCTGGCCCGGTTGCGCACCATGGGCCTCACCCGCACCCAGGGCCGCCGCCTGCTGATCCTGGAGTCCCTCCCGCAGGCGGTCCTCGCGGCGGCCGGCGGCGCGCTCACGGGCTGGGCGACCATCCGCCTGCTGTCGCCGGGGATCGACCTGACCACCATCGCCCTGGCCTCGCGCCAGGGCCCGGCGGGCGACGCCGTCCTGCGCACCGACGCCCTGTCGCTGGCCGTACCGGCGGCCGCGATCGTGCTGGTGACCGTGGGAGTCGCGGGGATCCAGGCCTGGTGGACGGGCCGACGGGGCGCCGTCGCGGAGCTGAGGGCGGGGGATGCGCGATGACCGCTCCGACGACCCGTAGGGTCCGCTCGAGCCGAGCCGTCCGCACGGCCCGCCCGGTCCGCCCCCGACGGACCGGACCCGCGAGCAGCAGCGTCCGTGGAAGCACCGTGGCCGCAGGCGAACACCCTGGACCGCCGACCGCCGTACAGGGCCCCCATCGACGACTCCCCACGCCGGAGACCCCCGCAGGAGAACCCCGATGACCACCAACCCCACGCTGACCGACCTGGCCGCCCGCGCGCAGGCCGCCCGCAACCGCCCCACCTACGGCCACGACGCCCTGATCACCTGCGACCGGCTGGTCCGCATCTTCACCACGGACGGCATCGAGGTGCAGGCCCTGCAGGGACTCGACCTGCTGGTCCGCGAGGGCGAACTCATGGCGCTCGTGGGGGCGTCGGGCAGCGGCAAGTCCACCCTCATGAACATCCTGGCGGGCCTGGACACCCCGACCGCGGGCGCCGCCCGCGTGGCAGGGCGCGACCTTCTGTCCATGACCGCCAAGGACCGTCTCGCCTACCGCCGCGCCACCGTCGGCTTCGTCTGGCAGCAGACCTCCCGCAATCTCCTGCCGTATCTCACCGCGGCCCAGAACATCGCCCTCCCCATGCAGCTGACCGGCCGGGGCAGGCGCAGGCGACAGTCCGAACGGGCCCTGGAACTCCTGGAGTTGCTGGAGGTGGGCGACTGCCGGGACCGCCGCCCGCACCAGATGTCCGGCGGCCAGCAGCAGCGCGTCGCCATCGCCGTGGCCCTCGCCAACGACCCCGCGGTCCTGCTGGCCGACGAGCCCACCGGCGAACTCGACTCCCACACCGCCGAACAGGTCTTCGCCGCCTTCCGCACCGCCAACGAACAGCTTGGCACCACCGTCGTCATCGTCACCCACGACCAGGCGGTGGCCGGTGAGGTCCGCCGCACGGTCGCCATCCGCGACGGCCGCACCTCGACGGAGGTCCTGCGCCGCAGCGAGGTCGACGAGGTGACCGGCGACGAGACGGTCGTCGCCCGCGAGTACGCCATGCTCGACCGCGCGGGCCGACTGCAGCTGCCCGCCGAGTACACCGAGGCCCTGGGCATGCGCGACCGCGTGGCCCTGGAACTGGAGCCGGACCACATCGCCATCTGGCCGGACGACAGCGAACACGAGTGAAAAGCGGGCGAGTTGAGAGACGCGCGGCTCAAGGCACGCTGACGTCGCG
>NZ_JAFJSY010000105.1 GCF_019857225.1 Streptomyces plumbidurans | reverse complement strand
CGCGGCTCAAGGCACGCTGACGTCGCGGCTCAACGCACGCTGACGTCGCGGCTCAACGCACGCTGACGTCGCGGCTCAACGCACGCTGACGTCGCGGCTCAGCGAACGCTGACGTCGAGCGCCCCGAGCCCGGCGCGCCGTACGGCGACGGAGCCGTAGGGCGTACGCAGCCGCAGCCAGGCCCCGGACGAGAACAGGTCCACCGGCCCCTCCGCCCGCAGAAACCCCAGCGACTGCGCCGCGTGCGCGACCCGCACTGGAAGGCCCGTGTCCCCCACCGTCCGGGACCAGATCTCCCGCCCGATGCGGTCGAGTTCGGCGCGCGTACGCCCCTCGGGCGCCAACTCCTGCGTACGGGCCCGGAATTCGGCGACCGCCGCACTGATCAGCGCCCGCAGCGCATCCGGCGCCGGCAGACCCGGCTCGGGACGCCAGCCGCCCCGCGGCGGCAGCACCCCCGCCCACGGCGGCCCGGTCACCGCCTCCGGCACGGCCGCGGTGGCGGCCGACTCGTCGACGGACTCCAGGAGTTCACCGGCGGAGACGGTCACGTCCAGCGTGACCTCCAGGCCCTTCTCGTACGGCTTCGCCAGCCGCACCGCGCGGATCGCCAGCACCTCGAAGGACGGCGGCCGTCCGAAGACGGCGAGCGCGGTCCCGGCGGCCTGGAGCCGTACCGCGGCCGAACGGTCGTAGTGGATCAGCCGGGAGAGGAAGGCCGCGAGATCCGCCGCCTCCCCCTCGTCGGCGAGGTGGAGCACCGTCATGCGGCGACGGCCTCCTCCTTGTCGTCGTCGCGGTACTCCTCGAGGAAGTCCCGCTCCTCCGCGGTGATCCTGCGCGGGCGTTGGGCCTCGAAGTCGAACGGCACTATCACCGTCGACGCCCGGACGTAGACCTCGTCACCGTCCTTCACCTCGTAGGCGATGGTGAAGGACGCCGCCCTGATCTGGGTGACCCACAGCTCGACGTCCACCGGGTGGTGACGGTGGACGAGCTGGCGCTTGTAGTCGATCTCGTGGCGTGCCACCACCGACCCCTGCTGGAAGTCCTTGTCCGGGCGGAACAGGAAGTCGATACGGGCTTCCTCCAGGTAGCGGAGGAAGACCACGTTGTTGACGTGGCCGTACGCGTCCATGTCCGCCCAGCGCAGCGGGCAGCGGTAGATGTGCCGCAAGTTCGATCAGCCCCGGGTCAGCTTCTTGTAGGTGGCACGGTGCGGACGCGCCGCGTCCGGGCCGAGCCGCTCGATCTTGTTCTTCTCGTACGACTCGAAGTTGCCCTCGAACCAGAACCACTTGGAGTCACCCTCGTAGGCGAGGATGTGCGTGGCGACCCGGTCGAGGAACCAGCGGTCGTGGGAGACGACGACGGCGCAGCCGGGGAACTCCAGCAGCGCGTTCTCCAGGCTGCTGAGGGTCTCCACGTCCAGGTCGTTGGTCGGTTCGTCGAGGAGCAGCAGGTTGCCGCCCTGCTTGAGGGTGAGCGCGAGGTTGAGGCGGTTGCGCTCACCGCCCGACAGGACACCGGCCGGCTTCTGCTGGTCGGGGCCCTTGAAGCCGAAGGCGGACACGTACGCCCGGCTCGGCATCTCGACCTGGCCGACGTTGATGTAGTCGAGTTCGTCGGAGACCACGGCCCACAGCGTCTTCTTGGGGTCGATGTTCTCGCGGGACTGGTCGACGTAGGAGATCTTGACGGTGTCGCCGACCTTGATGCTGCCGGCGTCCGGCTCCTCCAGGCCCTGGATCATCTTGAACAGCGTGGTCTTGCCTGCGCCGTTGGGGCCGATGACGCCGACGATGCCGTTGCGCGGGAGCGTGAAGCTCAGGTCCTCGATGAGCACCTTGTCGCCGAAGGCCTTGTTGAGGTTGTTGACCTCGACGACGATGCTGCCGAGCCGCGGGCCCGGCGGGATCTGGATCTCCTCGAAGTCCAGCTTCCGCATCTTGTCGGCCTCGGCGGCCATCTCCTCGTAACGGGCCAGACGCGCCTTGGACTTGGCCTGCCGCCCCTTGGCGTTGGACCGCACCCACTCGAGCTCGTCCTTGAGCCGCTTCTGCCGCTTGGCGTCCTTCGCACCCTCGACCTTGAGGCGGGTGGCCTTGGTCTCCAGGTACTTGGAGTAGTTGCCCTCGTAGCCGTGCAGCCGGCCGCGGTCGACCTCGCAGATCCAGCCGGCGACGTTGTCCAGGAAGTACCGGTCGTGGGTCACGGCCACGACGGTGCCCTCGTACTTGGCGAGGTGCTGCTCCAGCCAGTTCACCGACTCGGCGTCGAGGTGGTTGGTGGGCTCGTCGAGCAGCAGCAGGTCGGGCGCCTCGAGCAGCAGCTTGCACAGCGCGACGCGGCGCCGCTCGCCACCGGAGAGGGTGGTGACGGGCCAGTCGCCGGGCGGGCAGCCCAGCGCGTCCATGGCCTGCTCCAGCTGAGCGTCCAGATCCCACGCGTTTGCGTGGTCGAGCTCTTCCTGAAGCTTGCCCATCTCCTCGAGCAGCGCGTCGCTGTAGTCGGTGGCCATCAGCTCGGCGATCTCGTTGAACCGGTCGAGCTTGCCCTTGACCTCGGCGACGCCCTCCTGGACGTTCTCGAGGACGTTCTTCTCCTCGTTGAGCGGGGGCTCCTGCAGGAGGATGCCGACGCTGTAGCCGGGCGAGAGGAAGGCGTCACCGTTGGAGGGCTGCTCCAGCCCCGCCATGATCTTCAGCACGGTCGACTTACCGGCACCGTTCGGACCGACGACGCCGATCTTCGCCCCCGGCAGGAAGCTCAGGGTGACGTCGTCGAGGATCACCTTGTCGCCGTGCGCTTTGCGCGCCTTGCGCATGGTGTAAATGAACTCAGCCAAGAGAAACCGTCCGGCAACTTGAAATCTGGCAGTGGGCAGATACACCCCATCTTGCCTGAGGTCCAGCCTTGGGTGGTAACCCATATGGCCGGGGGGCTGTGACCTGGGGTTTCGTGGCTGGCGGCTGCGGCTCAACTGTCACTGTCGGTCGTCGTCGAGTGGCCTTGGGGGGCGTCGGACGGCCCAGGGACGGCCCAGAGAACAGCCTCGCGTCCGCGCACGGGCAGGCAGCGACGGCGCTGCGATCACTCCAGAGGTACGGGAGCGACGGGGAGCTGTTCGCTGTGCGGCCACGTGAACGTGCGGTCGGGTTCGAGGTGGGCCTCTCCCCAGTGGATGACGTGGATACCGTCCTCTACGTCGGCCGTGAAGAACACGCACACGAGCTTCGTGGAAGCTCCGAGTTCCTCGAACGCCTCGTGCAGCTCGACGTACTCATCCGTCGTGAGGTCGTCGTCGAGCTCGAACAGTCTCTCTGGGGACTGCGGTCCGTGCGCCCGGAACAGTCGCCGCCGCGTAGGGGAAGCATTCGAGGGCAGCCGGGCACGATCGAGCGCCCTCGGCCGGTCTGCGTATCTATAGGGGAAGAGGGCGTGCTCGTTGATTACCGCGTACTCGTATCCGCGTACATCACGCACGGACTCACCGAGCTCCCGCGCCATGTCAGCCAGGTTCTCGCGCACGGCCTGCGCAAGCGTGAGGCCGTAGGGACTTCGCTTCTTCAGTCCGGCGGTGAGGTGCGTGGCGTGAGCCTTCGCGTGCGCCTTGGCCAGCTGCACCGGAAGGGCCCCAGCGAGTGGGCCGGCCTGCTGCCCGAACCGCTGGATCGCCCAACCTGACGGCGCGGATGGATTGCCACTCGACACGGACATGCAGCGTCCCCCTCCGCCGATCGCCCCGCCTCTGAACTGTGTGACACGTACACGAAGGGCACACAAGGGTGCGATCCGGCCACGCCATGTCTGAGCCGCCGCTTCTTCACTTCCACGGGATGCGCCCCGGAACCGTCCACGGCTACTGACGAGTCGACCACCCCGGGACTGCCGGGCATCCCCACGGGCTGAAATCCTTCGGTTGAACGTTCCAGACCGACCACATCGCCCGAACGTCACACTTGTGTACTGATTCCACACTTGCCGCACAGATGCCCTCTTCTACTGGTATACCCCTCAACGATGACCACGTGCCGACCGGGGAACAGGGGCAGCTATGGGCCTGAAGAGTGAAATTGACGATGCATTGACTGAGGTCGTGGGGCACACGTGGAAGCAACGCGACGGGCGAACGGTCCCAGAGACGAAAGACATTGTCTTGCGCGATGGGGCAGTAAATCTAGAAGCCGTTTATCTTTATTCGGACATGCGGGATTCCACCCGCCTTGCGAGGGAATTTCACCCGACCGTAGCTGCCAAGGTGGTTCGAGCCTTCCTTAATTGCGCTGTTCGCGTGATCAGGAACCATGATGGCCATATTCGTAGCTTCGACGGCGATCGAGTTATGGCTATTTATATCGGCGAGCGCGCGCGTACCCGTGCCGCCATTTCCGCCCTCAAGATTAAGTGGGCTGTAGACAACTGTGCGCGACCCGTACTCGAAAAAAGGTTCCCTCAACTCGCCGAAAATGATTTCGTCTTGAGCCATGGTACCGGCATCGCGTCAGGGAAGGCGTTTCTCGCACGCGCTGGCGTCCGAGACAACAACGACCTCATCTCCATTGGGCGTGCACCAAATGTCGCAGCAAAGCTGAGTGACGTTAAGCGTCCCCCTTATCGGACCTACGTGACCGAGGACGTTTACAAGAAGATGGCTAATGACGGGAAGACCAGCAGCAACGGAAAGGGCATGTGGAGTGAGGAGACGCGCGAAGTCGGCGGCGAGCAACTCAAGGTCTATCGTTCCTCCTGGGGCTGGGTCGTCGACTAACCCCGAAGACACGGCATGGAAAATCCATTCCACCCTTGTGGACTGGACTGGGAAAGTCGACACAAAGGCATCATTCGCTCTAACCGTAGAGTCCGCTATTCTCGTAGCTATCACTGCACTCTCAGGAAATGGGCGAAGACTCGGAAGAATCGATGGATGCGCATTGTGGGTCTTCTACCTTGGGGTGACAGCGCTAACCATTAGCGCCCTGTTCGCCATTTCCGTCGTTTCCCCTAACTTGCGCAAGGGGAAGGCCTCTTCGGAGAGTCACGACAACTTCATTTTCTTCGGGCACCTTCGCCATTGGAATCCTGCCGACTTGGAGATGGCACTGCGCGAGCGGGACCCTCTCCCTGTGCTGGCCAGGCAACTGGTAGTGATGAGCGACATCGCTTGGAATAAGCACGAGAGAGTGAAGAAGTCCTTCGCGTTTGCCGTTTTTGGTGCCCTTTTGGTCGCACTGGCCGGAATCTTCGGCGTATGACGAGAAGTAGGCGGCCAGTGGGGGTGAGACTGTCGTGGTCGAAACCTTGACCCACCCCAGCTAGCGCCAGATTTGGTGGTACGTGCCAAGAAGAGGAGGCCAGAGAATTGATCCACAACCATCTAGCGGCTGCAGCGCAGGGGAAGAGTGCTGACTGGCGAATTTCGCTAGCAGTCGCAGCTATTCCGGCATTGGCGGCCATCATAGCTGCCGTTATTGCCGCCCGCTCAGCGAAGAGCGCAAAGAAGTCGGATATAGACGCTCAACATCTTAGAGATCTTGAGGCTAGGATCTCAGAAAAAAAGTACGAAGTATACAAACCTATGATCAACCTCCTCAAGGATATTCTGGATCAGCGCCCAATGGCGGAGGATGAGTTCAAGAGTCGAATTTCGGAATTCTCGGCATGGGTTACCATCTTCGGCTCAGATGAAGCAGTTAAGGCGTTCCATCATTTCATGCAGACGACTTATGCGGATAACACGCCTCCTATCGTTTTGATGAAACTCTATGCTGAATTTGTACTATCTGCGCGCCGAGATATGGGGTATCCGGATACCGCTATCAACGCCAAGCACTTCCTGGGTATGCGTATCAGTGATCTATACACTGACGATTTGTTCTCCAAGGTCGACACGCCGCTAGCCGATCTTTGCCGCGAGGTTGGTTGGACACCCCCCTGGGAGCAGATCCCAACTCCATGATCTCGACATCCACGGCTCCATTACACCAGGCTAGGGAATTCTGTAACATTCTCGAACCTTGTAAAGGATGACGAGAAGGCGACCCTATAGGTCGGCGTAGCGACTTTGGCCGGGAGCTGCTTTGGCGCGAGTGATCATGGCCCCGTAAGCTTCCGGCGCGTCGGGCAGTCTGTGGACCTGCCCGTTAAAGCACGACGTTGGGGCCATGATCTTCGAGGCTCGCGCCAAAGTGGCTGGCTAAAGTCGCGGAGCCGACCGCCCCAGCCACAGAGGGTGTCTCCCACTTCATGCCCGCAGCTCGCCAGCGCGCCGCCTTGGCGCGGCCAGCCGGGGCGAAGACAGAGGCAGGCCGCGCCGTCGAGGCGGCGCGCGCCCGCGCCGTGCGCGGGCCTTGATGAAGTAGGGAAAGTCTTATCCCGCTGGGATGAGGTGCTTGCCGTCGTGGCTCCGTACGTGCGGGCCATTGCCGTCCAAGGCGTCCAAGAGCCTGATCGCGAAGACCTCGGCCATGCGCTCCGCGACCTCGTCGGGCGTGAACCATGCGACGGCCGTCGACTCGCTCGATGTCCGCTCGATGCCACCGGAGGGCTTGCAGCGGAAGACCAGCGCCACGATGCCTCGGGTCGTGTTCTTGTAGACGCCTGTGAGCTCGTCCACCTCGACCTGGATGCCGGTCTCCTCCAGGACCTCGCGGGCGACACCCGCTTCAGGGGTCTCGTCGAGTTCGAGTATGCCGCCGGGGAGTTCCCAAGTGCCGTTGTCGGCACGGCGGATCGCCAGGAGGCGGCCGTCATCGCGTACCACCACTCCGGCCACAGATACGGAGTGCAGCGGCATCGACGACCTTGCTTCCCGTGATGTACTCATGTACAGGAGCATAGGAGGCAGAGAAGGACTATGGGAACCGCAGTAGGAGGAGAGCGGTCCGTACCTCGGTACGTACAGATCGCCGAGGAGATCGTCCAGCAGATCCGGGCGGGCATCATCAAGCCTGGTGACATGGTGCCGAGCGAGTCGGAACTCGTCGAGCGCTACAACGTCTCCGGCGGCACGATCCGCAAGGCCATGGTCGAGGTGCGCGCGAGCGGACTCGTCGAGACCAGGCATGGCAAGGGCTCAATCGTGAAGGATCGGCCACCGGTACGGCACCGCTCCTCCGATCGCTTCCGACGCTCGCTTCGCCAAGGCGGCAAGGCCGCGTACCTCGCCGAGTCCGCGCAGTCGGGCGCGACTGCCAAGGTGAGCGTCCTCTACATCGGGCCGATGGAGGCCCCGGAGGATGCCGCCCAGCGATTGGGCGTCCCCGCCGGCACCCAGGTGCTCGCCCGGCGGCGGCTCTACTTCCGCAACGGCACACCCGTCGAGACCGCGACGTCGTACCTCCCGTGGGACGTCGTCAAGGAGATCCCGGAGCTGTTCGCCGAGAACCCCGGCGGTGGTGGCATCTACGCCCGACTCGAGGACCACGGACACGAGTTCGCGGAGTTCGTCGAGACGCTGCAGGCGCGTCCGGCCTCCAAGGCGGAGGCATCCGAGCTGGCGCTCAGCCCCGGTGCGCCGGTGGTTCACCTGATCCGTGAGGCCCGTACGACCGAGGGTCTCGTGGTCGAGGTCTGCGACACGCTCATGGCTGCTGACCAGTTCGTTTTCGAGTACCGGATCCCCGCCGCCGACTGACGCGCGCTCAACTCTCCGCAGCCCGTCGCGAGTTCTTCTTCGCGGCGGGTTGACTCATGTATAGGAGTCAGGCACTCTTCTTCATGTCACTCATATACATGAGTGATGGAGTCCAGCATCTCTACAGGAGTGATCTGCTGTGCGTCAGATTCCCGTCGACACCTCCGCCGCGACCGTGATGGTCGCCAAGACCCCGCAGCCCAAGGTCAAGGACCGCCGTACCGGCGAGATCGCCACCGACGCCGAGACCGGCGCGAAGATGATGACCGTGGACGTGATGTTCGCGGCCAACGACGAGGTCGAGATTCTGTCCATCACCGTCCCGGAGCCGGGCATCTCCGGTGAGCTGGGCATGGGTACGCCGGTCGCCCTGACCGGCTTGATCGCCCGGCCGTGGGAGAACGAGTTCAACGGCCAGAAGCGGCACGGCATCGCCTTCCGCGCGGTCGCCGTGACCTCGCTCGCCGCTGCTGCATCGAAGCCCAAGGCGGCCTGACCATGACCTGGTTCATGGTCGCGCTGGTGCTGGTCGTCGCCGCTGCGGGTCTCCTGCGGTGGCGGCGCCCCGCCTGGTACTGGCTGACCTTCGGGGTCACCCTCGCCATGGCACGCGTCCTGGTCCGGTACGGCTCGGTCATGGACGCATGCGGGCTGACCGTCCCGCCCTCGCGCTGGCGTCTCACTCTCGCTCGGGTCACCAACCGGCCCGTGCCGGAGTCCCGCCCGCCGCGCATCCTGCGGCTGCGGCCCACCCGCACCGGCCTCGTTCTGCGGCTCAAGCTCCGGCCCGGACAGGACGCCTTCGACATCGCCGCCGCCTCCGACCGACTGCGCCACTCCTTCACGATGTACGGCGTCACCTCACGTGAACTCCGCTCCGGTGTAGTCGAGTTGAGGATGACCGGCTACGACGTGCTCAAGCGGGTGCAGATGCCCGCCAAGACCGACACGGCGCCGATGCGGGTCCCTGTCGCCCTGCGGGAGGACGGCGCAGTCCACTACCGCGACTACCGGGCGATACCCCACGCCCTCACCCTCGGGGCCACCGAGTCCGGCAAGTCCGTCTATCAGCGCAACCTGGTCGCCGGGCTGGCTCCGATGGACGTCGCCCTCGTCGGCATCGACTGCAAGCAGGGCGTCGAACTCTTCCCGCTGGCCCGCCGGTTCTCCGCGCTCGCCGACAACCCCGACACCGCTGCCGAGCTGCTCGACGCGCTCGTGACCCATATGGAGAGCGTCTACCAGCTCATCCGCGCCGAACAGCGCATCACGGCCGACGTCCCGGACGCGGACATCGCCGCCGACATCTGGGACCTGCCCGCCGACCTGCGACCGACCCCGATCGTGGTCCTCGTCGACGAGGTCGCCGAACTCGCCCTGTTCGCCAACAAGGAGGAGGAGAAGCGCCGGGACCGGATCATCACCGCGCTCGCCCGCCTCGCCCAGCTCGGCCGTGCCTCCGGGATCTACCTGGAGATCTGCGGGCAACGCTTCGGCTCCGAACTCGGCAAGGGCATCACCATGCTCCGTGCCCAGCTCACCGGTCGCACCGCGCACCGCGTCAACGACGAGTCCAGCGCCAACATGGCCTTCGGCGACATCTCTCCGGACGCCGTCCTCGCCGCCATCCAGATCCCCGCCGACATGCGAGGCGTCGCCATCGCGGGCGACTCGACGGGCGGCTGGCACCGCATCCGTGCTCCGCACACCTCGCTGCGGCAGGCCGTCAACACCTGCAACCGGCACGCCGACCGCACCCCCGACCTGCCCGCCCTGGCCCCCTTCCGGCCCGCGCTCCGCAGCCTCAAGCCTGTGGATGCCCCGGCGGTCGAGTCCATCCCGGCCTCTGCCTGATCTCTCCCGTTCCACGGTCGGCGCGACCGTCTCGCGCCAGGTCCCTACCCGAGCCATGCCCGAAGAAGGAGATCACCCGCCATGTGCCCCCACTGCGAGGACTTCGCCCGCACCGTGGTGATGCTCGGCCAACTTGCTCTCTACGCCGACAGCTTCGGCGCCGACCTCGACTTCGTCGACACCGTGGGCCCGAGCCTGGCCGCGTCGCTGCCGGAACCGCCGCCCGGCCTGTTCCCGCCCGGCTACGACCCCAACGAGGGCCCGGAGTACCCCGGCGAGGGGTGGTGACCGTGTCCCGCTCGATCCGCCCGGACGCCGTCCTCGTACAGGCCGTGATCGCCGGAGCGCTGTCCTTCGCCCACCTGCACGACCTCGCCGCAGCGGCCGGACAGTCCGGCTGGAAGGCCTGGGCCTACCCGATCTCGGTCGACCTGCTCCTGGTCGCCGCCTGGCGACGGCTTCGCTCCGACGAGCCATCCCGGCTGGCCTGGTGCTGGTTCCTCGTGGCCCTGGTCGCCTCGCTGGGAGCCAACGTCGCCACGGCCGGATTCTTCGACCTGGACCAGCCGCCCGCCCTGCTCCGCCTCGGCGTCGCTGGATGGCCCGCCCTCGCCTTCCTCGGCGGCACGCTCCTCGCCCACTCGCCGACTCCGGCCGGGGACCGGGTGCCGGTTCCGCCGGCGCCCGCAGCCCCGGCCCCCGCACCCAACATCGAACCCGAACCGATCCCGGATCCGGAGCCGGTCCCGGCCGCCGACGAGGCCCCGGCCCTTCCGGCCGCCGACCCTGCCCCGGCGGTCCCGGCCGCGCTAGTCGACCACGCCCGCAAAGTCGCCGACGACCACCAGACCCGTACCGGCTCCCCGATCGACACCGACACCTTGCGCACTCGCCTTGGCGTCCCGCCTCACCTCGCCGACGCAATCGCCGCCCAACTCGCCTGACCAGAAGGGAGAACCACCCGCCATGCCCGCTCGCGACCACTTCCATTCGCTGATGCAGATCGGCCCCGTGCAGATCGGCACCCACCGCGACCGCAATGGCCAGACCAAGCACGCCGCCGTGTGCACCGCCGACCGCTGCGGCTGGTCCGCCGATTACACCAGCCAGTCCGCCGCCCAGCTCGCCGCCCGCACTCACCGCTGCCGCGTCCGCTAGGAGACCGCCATGGATGTCCCGCTCTGGTTCGCCCTCCTCGTCGTCGGCTACCTCGGCGTCAAGCTCATCCGCCCGCCCGCCTGGCTCATCGCCGTGCTTCTCCTCGGCGGCTTCCTCCTCGCCGACAGCGTCCTCGCCCCCGCCATCAACGCTCTCGTCAAGTAGCCCACTCAAGAAGGGAGTTAGCCCATGCTCCGCCCGAAGATCCCGACCATGCCGACGCCGACCGGCTGCGTGAGCCCGCCCGCCGTCGTCGAGCCGACCGCCGTCGTCCCGGCCGCCCAGACTCCGCCGTCCACCCCGGCGGCTCCGGCGCCAACCCGACCAGTGGTTCAGCTCACGCCCGGCACCGTGGTCGCCCTCGTCGGCGGCGGCACCGCCGTCGTCCTGGTCGTCGGTGCCGTCCTGGTCTCGCTACTGCTGGCCGTCGCCATCACCGGTGTCTCGGTCGCCGTCGTCGCCGTCGTCCTGCGCTCCCTGCTGGCCTCCGAGGCCAAGCACCGATGACCGGCCCCCGGGCGGCCTGACACCGCCAAGCATCCGCCGCCCGGGCGCCGTCCCTACCCGATCCACTGAACCGGAAGGAACCTCCATCATGACCGGCCCCACCCCGGCCACGAGTACGACCACCCGGATCTGCCCGAACTGCGACGGCTTCGCCTCCGCCGCCATCACTCTCGGCGGCCGTGACCGGCACGGCCACCTGCGCACCATCACCGCGCACTGCCCTGCCTGTAACGGCCTCGGCGTCAGCCGCACCCGCCGCGCCCGGGAGGGCGCCCGTGTCTGACGAGCTACTCGACCCGACCACCCTCGGCGACCTGCTGAGGGTGGCTTCGGCCTCCGACTTCGACCGCTGGCAGGACCAGATCCGCCGTACCGGCGGCTGCGCCGACCCGATCCACCTGCGCGGCTGGGTCCTGCACAAGGACAAGACGACCGGCGAGACCCTGCACCACTACTCCACCGAGAACGAGCCCGGCGGGCGCCTCCGCGTGGCCTGCGGCAACCGCCGCGCCTCCCGCTGCCCGGCCTGCGCCTGGACGTACGCGGGCGACACCTACCACCTCATCCGCGCTGGACTCGCCGGAGACGACAGCCGCGACATCCCCGCCACCGTCCGCGACCACCCCCGCGTCTTCGCCACCCTCACCGCCCCGTCCTTCGGCCCGGTCCACAACCGCCCCGACCGAGGCGTCTGCCGCTGCGGAACTCGCCACCCAGCCGACGCTCCCGACCTCGGCACGGCCCTCGACCCGACGACGTACGACTACGCGGGCGCCGTCCTCTTCAACAATCACGCAGGCGACCTCTGGCAGCGCTTCACCACCCGCCTGCGCCGCGAGATAGCCGTCCGCGCCGGACTCACCCGCAGCGAACTCCCCGACCACGCCCGCGTCTCCTACGGCAAGGTTGCCGAGTTCCAGAAACGTGGCGCCCTGCACTTCCATGCCGTGATCCGCCTCGACGGCCCGGACGGCCCCGACACTCCCCCACCCGCTTGGGCCACGACCGACCTCCTCAACGACGCCATCCGCGCCGCCGCCGCGCACTCCTACACCTCCGTCTCGGTCCCGGCCGCCGACGACCAACCCGCCCGCACCTTCCGCTGGGGCACACAGCTCGACGTACGCCCCGTGAAGGCCTTCGGTGACGGCTCCGACATCACCGAACAGGCCGTCGCCTCCTACGTCGCCAAGTACGCCACCAAGGCCGCCGAGAACACCGGCACACTCGACCGCCGCATCGGCGAACTCTCCGAACTCGATCGCCACCAGGTCCCCGACCACACCCGCCGCCTGATCGAAGCCTGCAAGACCCTCGATCCGCTCTACCCGGACCGCCGCCTCTGGGCCTGGGCTCACATGCTCGGCTTCCGGGGCCACTTCAGCTCCAAGTCCCGCCGCTACTCGACCACCCTCGGCGCCCTCCGCCAGGCCCGCGCCGACTACCGCGCTGCCCAGGAGCGCGCCGCCCTCGGCCTGGACGACGTCGAGCCGGACACCGTCCTCGTCCTCACCGACTGGCAATACGCCGGACACGGCCACACCCCCGGCGAATCCGCCCTCGCCGCGTCCATCGCCCGCGACCTGCAACTCAACCGCGAAACCGCCCGCGAAGCCCTGCGCACGTTCGTCGACGAGAGGGAGGGGTGACCATGGCATCGGAGCTGCCGAACGGCTTCCTGACCCCTGACGACCTGGTCGCGATGTTCAAGCTCCCCAGCGTCGAGACGGTCTACCAATGGCGTCGCAAGCGCACCGGTCCCCGCGGCTTCCGCGTCGGCCGGCACCTCCGCTTCGACCCGGAGGACGTACGAGCCTGGGTGGACTCCCAGCGTGAGGGGGTCGCTGCCTGATGGCCGGACACGTCCAAGACCGCTGGTACAAGACCGAGGTTGGCCCGGACGGCAAGACCCGCAAGGTCAAGACCGAGCGCCATGGCACGGGCCTGCGCTACCGCGCCCGCTACGTCGCCCCGGACGGGACGGAGAAGTCGAAGGGCTTCCCCGACAAGCAAAAGCGGCTGGCCGACACCTGGTTGACCAACATCGAAGCGGACATGGCGCGCGGGCAGTACATCGACCCACGGGCCACCCGGATCACCTTCCGGGAGTACGCGGAAAAGTGGCTCGCCGCACTCACCATCGACCTCACGAGCCGGGCCGCCGTGGAAGGCCGGTTGAGACTTCACGCGCTGCCCTACCTCGGTACGCGCCCCGTGGGCTCCTTCCAGCCGGAGCACATCCGTGAGTGGAACCGCCAGCTCGAAGGGGTCGTGTCGTCAGCCCAGTACCGACGCCTGATCTTCGACGCGGTCTCCTCGGTGCTCAACGCGGCCGTAGATGACCGTCTGCTGGCCTCGAACCCCTGCCGGGCTCGATCGGTCAAGGCACCCCGTCCCCTGCCGACACGCGTCCATCCGTGGTCCGCTGAGCAGGTGTTCGACGTACGGGCCGGACTGCCCGACCGCTACCAGGCCACGGTCGACGTCGGCGCCGGGTGCGGTCTGCGACAGGGCGAGATCTTCGGGCTCGCCGTCGACAACATCGGTGACCTCGGCTGGCTCTACGTCCGCCAGCAGGTCAAGAAGGTTCGCGGGACCCTCGTCTTCGCCCCGCCCAAGCGCGGCAAGCTCCGTGATGTCCCCCTGGACCTCGAGGTGTCGGCCGCGCTGGACGCGCACATGAAGCGGTTCCCGCCCGTCGAGGTGACCTTGCCGTGGCTCAGGCCGGACGGCCCCAAGGTGACGCACCGCCTCGTCTTCACGAGCAGCATCGGCGCCGCCATCTGGAGCCAGGGATTCAATGACCAGGCCTGGAAGCCTGCATTGGCGTCCGCCGGGATCATCCCCGTCCCCGAGAAGGGCCAGCGTTACGCACGGGCCCGCGAACACGGCATGCACGCCCTCCGCCACTTCTACGCCTCGGTCCTCCTGGACGCCGGGGAGAGCATCAAGGCCCTGAGCCTCTACCTCGGCCACAGCGACCCAGGGTTCACGCTCCGCGTCTACACGCACCTGATGCCGTCCAGCGAGACCCGGACTCGGAAAGCCATCTCCGCGATGTACCGGGCCGCCGGTCACGCTCACGACGGCCCAGGGACGGCCCAAGCCGCCTGACACGGCCCCTCATCGGCAGCAAAACCGCTGGTGAGGGGCTGTTTTATGCCCTGCGGCGGCAAGTAACACCCCATCTTGCCTGACGGCCACCCTGCGATGGAAACCCGTATCGGGGCAGGGCGCTGAGCTGGGGCTTTCGCGGCTGCCCGCGGCAGCCTGGTGGTGGCACGCCCAGGATGAACAGGCACTGCCCACTGCGGCGCCCCGGGCCGCAGGATCGGGGTCATGGACATCAGCAGCGCCCAGCCGAAGCAGACGAAGCAGACGAAGCACATGATGCAGATGAAGGCAGTGACCATCCCCGAGTTCGGCGAGGCCGAGGTGCTTCGCCTTGCCTCGATCGCGGTGCCCGAACCGGGCCCGGGCCAGGTCGCCGTCGACGTGGCTCACGCGGGCGCCAACTTCGCCGAGGTCCTCTACCGGCGCGGCGTGGTCGACGTGCCGCTGCCGTTCGTGCCCGGCATCGAGGTGGCGGGGCGAATCCGGGCCGTCGGGGAGGGTGTCGAGGGCCTGACTGTCGGGCAGCCGGTGGCGGCGCTCACCATCGTCGACAGCGGCGGCTACGCCGAGGTCGTGGTCACCTCCGCGGACCTCGTGGCACCGCTGGACGGCCTCGGCATCGGGACGGACGTCGCCGCGGCGCTGCCGTCCAACAGCACCACTGCCTTCCTCGTCCTCGACCGGGTGGCCCGGATGCAACCCGGCGAGAGCGTGCTGGTCCATGCGGCGGCGGGCGGCGTGGGCAGTCAGCTCGGCCAGGTTGCCCGGCTACTGGGTGCCGGCCGCGTGGTCGGCACCGTCGGCAGCGAAGCCAAGATCGAGACCGCCCTCGGCTTCGGCTACGACGAGGTGGTCCTGCGGGACCGGGTCGAAGGCGCCGGCGCCTTCGACATCGTGGTCGACATGGTCGGCGGTCCGGCCCGTCGCTCCGGCCTGGACCTGCTCGCCCCCATGGGACGCCTGGTCGTCATGGGCAACGCCTCGGGCGCCGACGACGTCGGCATCCCGGCCAACGAGCTGTGGTTCACCAACAAGACCGTCTCCGGCTTCAACCTGGCCGCCTTCTCCGCCACCTTCCCCCATGACGCGGGCCACGCCCTGCGCCGCGCGGTGGCAGCCGCCGCCACGGGAGAACTCCGCGTACAGGTCGAGACCCTCCCCCTGCACGAGGCGGCCGAGGCCCACCGACGCATCGAGTCGGGCACGACCACGGGGAAGCTGGTGCTGGAGGTCGGGGAGTACTGATGGAGCTTGGGGCAGCACTGATGGTGCCTGGAGGGGGTGGGTGAGAGTGAGTGGGGGTGCGCGAGCCGGCTGGGGTCCGGCCCGTGGTCGTCACGACCGGCGGCCGCCAGCCCCCTTCGGGAACCCGTGCACCAGCAGCAGGGCCGCCACCGCCGCAGCCCCCACCGCCCCTATCGCTCCCGCCGCCCCGGCCGACCGGAAGCCGCCGGAGGAGCGCCACGACAGCACCGACCACTGGGACTGCGCGGAGAGCACCGACCCTTTGCTCAGCCACGAACCGGCCGAGATCAGCGAGAGCGCGGAGCCGATCGATCCGACGGACAGGGCACTTCCGATCGACCCGAAGGACAGGGCCGAGCCGACGGACCCGATGGACAGCACCGACCCCACCGAGCCGATCGACAGCACCGAGTCGTGCGACCACAGGGACAGTACGGACTCCGAGGAACGGTGCGACGTCCCCGGCGCGGCAGACGAGGTCTTGGTCATGAGCCCATCCTGCCCACGGAACGGGCCCCGCGGGGCCCCGGCGACCGGATCGCCCGACGATCCGTACCGCCGCTGCCGCTACCGGAGGTCACTCCTGCGTCGGTGCGTTCTTCTTCCCCACGAGCACCAGCGCCGCCCCGCCGATCAGTACGAAGGCGATGGCGATTCCCGCGATCAGCGGAGTGGTGCTGGAACCGCCGGTGTCCGCGAGGTTGGTGTCGTCGGCGGTGCCGCCCCCCGCGGTCGCGGGGCTCGGTTCGCTGAGGATCTGGGTCGCGTCGCCGCTCTCGTTGCCCTGCGTCAGGCAGTCGAGCGTGCCGGTGAACCGCTTGGTGAATCCGCCCGGACCCTTGATCGTGAAGTCGTACGCCTGGTCCTCCTGCAGCGGGATCGTCACCGTGCGGGACTCTCCGGCCGGGATCGTGTACTCCGTCCCCATCAGCTCGAAGGTGAACGCCTCGTCGCCCCCGTTGGCGGCCGCGATGTCCACACCGCCCTTGGCGCAGTCCTTCACCGCCGACAGCGCAGGTATGGCCCCCTGCTTCGCCCAGGTCGCGGTCGCCGGCGCCGAGACCGTCGACTCGCTGGAACCGGCCAGGATCTGCGTCTGGCTGCGGGTCTCCGAGGTGAAGGCACGGCCCACCGGCACGGTGGTCGAGGCCTGCACGGTGATCGCGGCTGATCCGCTGTCCGCGTCCTTGGGCACGTCGAAGAAGAGCCGGCTGCCGTTGACCGCGGACGTGACCGGCTTGCCGTCCTTGCCCACGATCCGCACCCCGCTGGTCGCCGCGTCCGCCGGCGGCGTCACGGCCACACCGGCCGCGTTGGTGTGCACGGTCACCGGGCCGAGCAGTTCACCGGGGTGACCGGAGACCGCGGGCGGGTCGAGCCGGAGCGACGCCTGCGGCTCCGGCAGGTCGACGGCGCTCTTCTCGAGATAGGCCGCGAGCCTCTCGGCCTGCGGGTCGACGGCGTCGACGTCGGCCCCGTCCGAGTAGCGCCAGATGGCCACCTGGGTCCCGGCCGCCGCGTCCTGCTCGGTCAGACCGCCGTTGACCCCGGCCTTCGCTGCGAGCGTCGCGAGGTCGTTCACCTGCGGGTAGGAGTTCTGCAGGATCCAGCGGATCCTGCCGGCGTTCTTGTTGGCCCCCAGCGAGGTGCCGCTCCAGGCGGTCTCGTGGTACTTGGCCTCCCGCTGCGTCGGGTTGTGCAGATCGATGCAGTACGTCTGCAGGGTGCCGCCGCCGTCGACGGACATCTCGAACAGGCCCGCCGAGACCTGCTGGTCCCCGGTCGTCTCGTGGATCACGGCGGCGCCGTACGTCTTGAGCCCGCCTATCGTGGCCGTGGCCCCGCCCTGGTTCTGCGTCGTCTCCGTCGTGTCCGCAGCGGCCGTACCGGAACCGGTGAACACACCGACGGCGACCAGACCGGACACCAGCGCCGCGGCGGCGGTGCGGGCCGCACCCCGCCTGCGCGCGGACGGCGCGAAGAAAGAAGAAAACACCAAATTCCCCTTCGAGCAGGACCATTGACGTGGGGGTGTGGTCCCACCAGCAGAATCAGAAGCCCCGAGAGCTGTCCCGGCATCCTAGGGACGCGTCCGCGCCACGCTTGCCGGTCATACCGTCGGACAAGCGATCCGACTCGGAATCGTTATCGCCAAGAGAGCTCCAGACGGCCTGTGAGCAGGGCTTATCGACAAATCCACCGGACGGTTCGGAACGCATTCACCGATAAGCCCGCAGTCCGGTCAGTCCTGGACAGCACCTGACATCACGTCACCGCCGCCGGTTCCCACTCCTGTTGTGGCGCCGGCGCCTCCGAGTCCCCCGGTGCCGTCTCCCAGTTGGGCTCCGTCTGCTGCGAAGTCGGGGCGCTCGTCCCCGGTTCCGGCCTGCCCGTGCGCCGGAAGGCCGACGTCCCCCGGGTGAGGTCGTGGCCGATCGCCACCGCCTCCAGATCCGCCGAGGTCCAGTTCTGTCCCTCGCGCGTCTCCGAACGCACCTTGAGCCTGCCCTGCACGATGACGGGATCACCCACGTTGAGCGACCCCGACACGTTCATGGCCAGCTGCCGCTTCGCCCACACCGTGAAGAAGTTGGTGTGGCCGTCGGTCCACTCGTTCTTCTCGCGGTCCAGATAGCGCGAGGTCACCGCCAGCCGGAAGCGTGCCGAAGGTCCCGTCCCCAGCTCACGGAACACCGGCTGCGTCGCCACGTTCCCCACTGCGCAGATGAGCGTCTCGTTCATCACGACCCCCTCCGTCGCCCGGCCTGCGGGGCCGGACGGACATGCCTACGGGCCCGTCCCGTACGGCTGCGTCTGCCGGGCGATCTCGCCTGCCGTGATCGCCGCACCGCCAGATTGCCTCCGTCGGGCCGAGCCCGCTGAGCCCTGTGGAACGTCCACCGCCTGTGGAAAACTCCTTCACCCTCACGAGTGGCGAGAGGACGACCCCGACGAGTGATCACCCGCCGGGAGACCGAGCGTCACACTCCCGAACCAGGTCCCACCCCACTTCACCCCGCCCCACCTCACCGAGGCGCAGTCACCACCCCCGTCACCCGCCCGTACTGCTCGCGCACTTCCCGGTACCGCAGCAGTTCCGCCGCCACCGGATCCAGCACTCGCGCCCGCCCGCACCCGGCGGCCGCCTCCCGCAGGCGCCGTTCCGCTTCGGTGCCGTAGCGGCGGGCCGGGCCGCGTGCCGCCATGCGGCAGCTCCACTCGACGATCGGGCCGCCGACGATCCCGGCCAGCATCAGCAGCACCGGCACGCCCAGGTTCGGCGCCATGAACCCGATGATCTGCCCCAACAGCCAGAGCCCGCCGACGACTTGGAGCAGGGTCATGCACGCCTGGATCAGCACCGCCGCAGGCCACCAGCCGGGCCGCGGCGGCCGCCCGGGCGGCAGACCAGCCCGTGCCGCCAGTTCGTCGAGCGCCTCGGGCAGACCCTGTGAGCCGCGTACGGCCGCCTCGCGCACCGCCTGCGCCCAGGGTGCGGGCAGCCCGGTCGAGGCCCGGTCGGCCAGCGTCCGTACCGCCTGCTCGACCCGTTGACGCGCCGTCGACTCCGCGTCCTCCGGGGTACGCAACGACAGTCGACCGGTGACCGGTTGAGACCGGTCCTGGTACCACCGCCACAGTCGCAGCCAAGGAGTCCCGCAGGCGCGGTTGGCGTTGCGCAGCCATGCCCGTTCGGCCGCCTCGCCGGCGGCGGACGCGCCCACCGCGTCCGCGAGCCGGGCGGCGAACTCGTCGCGCGACTCCTCGCTCAGGCCGGTCCGCCGCCGAGTGGCGTACACGGGCCGAAGTCCGTCCGCGGCGGCGTCCAGGTCGGCCGAGATACGGCGCGCCGGGGCCCCGCGCTCGGTCACGAACTGCCCCAGCACCTCGCGCAGTTCACCGATCCCCTCCCCGGTGAGCGCGGACAGGGCGAGCACGGTGGCGCCCGGTTCGCCGTACTCCCCCAGCGCGATCCCGTCCTCGTCGAGCAGCCGCCGCAGGTCGTCGAGGACCTGGTGGGTGGCGTCGCCGGGCAGCCGGTCGATCTGGTTGAGGACGACGAACATGACCTCCGAATGACCCGCCATGGGCCGCAGATAGCGCTCGTGGAGGACGGCGTCGGCGTACTTCTCGGGGTCCACGACCCAGATGACGGCGTCGACGAGGGCGAGGACGCGGTCCACCTGCTCGCGGTGCTGTACGGCCGCGGAGTCGTGGTCGGGCAGGTCGACCAGGACGAGCCCGCGCAGCTGTGCCTCGGCCTCGGGGCTCTGCAGCGGACGCCTGCGCAGCCGGGGCGGGATGCCGAGCCGCTCGATCAGACTGGCGCCGCCGTCGCTCCAACTGCACGCGATGGGCGTGGCCGTGGTGGGCCGCCGTACGCCGGTCTCCGAAATGGGCACCCCGGCGAGCGCGTTGAACAGCTGCGACTTGCCGCTGCCCGTCGCGCCCGCGATGGCGACGACGGTGTGCTGCCCGGAGAGCCTGCGCCGCGCCGCCGCCTCGTCCAGCACCCGGCCGGCCTCGGCGAGCGTCCGGCTGTCGAGCCGGGTACGCGAGAGCCCCACGAGTTCCCGCAACGCCTCGAGCCGCGACCGCAGCGGCCCGTCGTACACGAGTGGCCCCGCGGGCAGCGCGCTCTGCACCCGGACCTCCGCCACGGGCACGCGCTCACCCCTGGCGTCCTCCTCGGACACACGCCGCGCGATCAGCCCGTCGTCCCAGGCGCCCGCGGACTCCGCGGACTCCGTGGAGGAGGGATCCGTACGAGCAGAGTCCGTGCGCCGGTAGTCCTCGTCGCGCTCCACGCGCGCGTGGCGGCCCTTCTCCGGACCGTCGGGACTGCCGGGACCGCGGGGGCTGCCGGCCTTCTGCGGGCGCCCGTTGTCGCGCGTGCCGCCGCCGACCTCTCCATGGGCACCCTCTTCGGACGTGCCCTTCTCGCTGGCACCCGCCTCGGACGTGCCCTCCGCAGCAGTGCCCTCTGCGGAGGTCCCGTCTTCTGGACGCCCACCCCCGGCGGCACCGTTGTCCCCCGCGCGATCGACGTGTTCCGTGTGGTCCTGGTCAGTGACGGCAGTCACCGGTCACCTCTCCTTCTGCAGTACGGACAGCGCGGCGATGAGTTCGGCCTGGGATTCGGGATGGACGTCGAGCGCGTCGAGCGGTGCGAGACAGCGCTCGCGTTCGGTGTGCATCACGCGGTCCAGGGTCTCGGTGAGCAGCCGTCCGCCCCGGTCGCGCAGCCGCAGCGCCCCGTGCGCGCCGATGCGCTCGGCGAGCCGTTCACCGGCCGCGCGCGCCCGGCGGCCGCCCAGCAGCACGGTGGCGACGAGGACAGCGACCATCTCGGGGTCCGGCGCGACGCTGCGGTCGAGCTCGCGGACCTCGTCCTCGGAGTACTCCTCGAGTTCGCGCCGCCATCGCCGAACGGCGATCCCGATGCGATGCTCGGGGCTCTCCAGGGACGGTTCGCGTCCGGTCAGCTCGGGGGCGCGGGCCGCGGGTTCGCGCCGCCAGGCCTCCGCGACGCGCTCGTCGGCCGCGGTGACGGCACACAGCATGAGGGCGGCCAGGCTCTCCACGAGAGCGTCGAGGAGCTCTTGGCCGGAGCAGTCGAGGGGGAAGGCCCGCCACCGTTTGAGGGCGTCCCCGGCGAGCACCGCGCCGGCCTGCAACCGCCCCCGCACGCGCGCGTGCTCGCTGTCGTACGCCGTGTCGACGGCCGAGGTGAGTCGCAGGGCGGCCGCGTACTGGGCGGCGGCCGCACTGGCGAGTTCGGGCATCCGGACTTTGAGGGAATTGAGCACTCCCTGTGCGGTACGGGTCATGGCGTACTGCCGGGCGCCCGGGTCCTGCGCCAGGTGCACCAGCCAGGTCCGCAGGGAGGCTACGGCGGAGGCCGGCAGCAGTCCGCTCCCCCAGGCCGACTCGGGCAGTTCGGGCACGGTGAAGCGCGGCACGTCGCCGAGGCCGGCCTTGGTGAGCAGTGCGCCGTACTGCCGGGACACCTCGGAGACGACCTGGTGCGGCACGCGGTCGAGCACGGTCACGAGGGTGGCGTCGTACTCCTTGGCGGTACGCAGCAGATGCCAGGGGACGGCGTCGGCGTACCGCGCGGCCGTGGTGACCATGATCCATACGTCGGCCGCGCAGACGAGTTCGGCGGCCAGGACGCGGTTGTCGGCGACGAGGGAGTCGACGTCGGGGGCATCGAGGAGGGCGAGCCCGCGCGGCATGGTGTCGGCGGTCTCGACGCGCAGCACGCGCGCGGGGTCCTCCCCGGGGAGCAACAACTCGTCCCCGACGTCCCGGTGGGGCGCCCACACGCGCGTGAGGTCGGGCAGCACTCTCATCCCGCTGAACCAGTGATGGTCCTCCGGATGGCACACCAGAACCGGCGTCCGCGTGGTCGGGCGCAGCACGCCCGCCTCGCTGACCCGGCGGCCCACAAGGGAGTTGACGAGGGTCGACTTGCCGGCGCCTGTGGAGCCGCCCACGACGGCCAGCAAGGGCGCTTCGGGGTCTCTCAACCGGGGCACCAGATAGTCGTCCAGCTGGGCGAGCAGTTCGTCGCGGTTGGCACGCGCGCGTGGAGCCCCCGCCAGGGGCAGCGGGAAGCGTGCGGCGGCGACACGGTCGCGCAGGGCGGAAAGTGCGTCGAGCAGCTGAGGCCGTACGTCCAAGGTCACCACATGCGAAGAATGCCCAATTTTAGGGGAATTCTGAAGCATATGAGCATGTCTGCGCGCCGACCGGACACAAGGGACGCAAGGGATGACTGGGACGGAGGCACAGTCCAGGCATAACGAGTGCACAACACCCGGTGCGCGAGGGCCCAAAAGCGATGCACGATTCGCACCTGCCTGCGATTATCAGGACCGCTTCACCGAACCTCCACATCGAGCCACGGAGGCGAAGCGACAGGGACAAGGACACGGGAGCCCTATCCTTGTCCCCGGCAACGTCACGGATCAGCCCACACCCGGGCACCCACGACAGCGGCCACACACCGGCCCCCGTAGCTCAGTGGATAGAGCAGGCGCCTTCTAAGCGCTTGGCCGCAGGTTCGAGTCCTGCCGGGGGCGCGCCGTCTCCGCCCTCCTTCGGGAGGGCTTTTTTGCTGTTCGGGCGGGTGCTCCTCCCGAAAAGTTCCCGGAGTTTCGGTGTGGTCTCTCTGCCGTCGCCGCGGGACGACCACGTCGCCACAACCGAATGGATGGGGGCAAAACGGCATACAGGTTGAAGGAGCGCTGGATATCCGATCATCCTTACCGCCATGAGTCTCGCCTCCACCTCCTTCGACGTGCCCGACATGGGCGAGTACGCACACGACTGGGCCCTGGTCGACGTGGAGACGTCGGGCCTCATGGCCCGTCGAGATCGCGTGCTGTCCGTCGCGGTGATCACGATCTGTCCGGACGGCGAGCAGACCGGGGAGTTCTCGACCCTGCTCAATCCGGGTTGCGATCCGGGACCGGTGGAGGTGCACGGGCTGACCATCGAGCGGTTACAGGGTGCGCCGAGCTTCGACCAGGTCGCCGGGCGAATCGGAGCGATGCTTCAGGACCGGGTCCTGGTCGCCCACAACGCCCAGTTCGACTACGACTTCCTGGCTTACGAGTTCGCCCGCGCGCGGATGTGGCTGCCGGTGTCGCAGCGGCTGTGCACCCTGGCTCTCAATCGCCAGGTGGATCCGCCGACGGACGACATGAAGCTCGGCACACTCGCCGCCCACTACGGCGTCCCCCAGCAGCGTGCGCACGATGCGCTGGACGACACCCGTGTGCTGGCCGGTATCCTGCGGGCCTCCCTGCGTGAGGCAGCGCGGCTGGATCTGCCCCTGCCGCTGGTGACCTGCCCGCCCCGGGCGGAATCGCAGTTCACGCCGCAGCCGCCGAAGACTCCTTGCGCGTACCGCAATCCAGGACGGCTGGTTCCCGGCGGGCCTCTCCAGCAGGGAATGAAGGTCGCGATCACTGGCGAGACCGCCCGCGCCCGGGCGGAGTTGGTAGGGCGGGCGGTTGCCGCCGGGCTGAACATGATGACCTCCGTCAGCCGGCACACCAGCGTGCTGGTCACCAATGAACCGGCGTCCGGTTCGGCAAAGGCGCGACGCGCACTCGCCGAAGGCGTGCCGGTCATCGACGAGCACACCTTCCTGCGGTTGCTGGCCGACGTACGACCGGGGACAACGCATGAGGCGACGGCCGTCGCTGTCGCCCGCGCGGCTGAGCCGGAAGCAGAACCAGTCGTCGGGCCCGTGGAGTCGGCGCCCACCACGACCTCTACCGCATCCGTCCCGCAAGCCGCGGCCCTCCCCACTGCCTCCCCCGGCGTGCCAGTACCCGCTCCGCGCCGACCGGTGCCCTCCGTCGGCACCTTGGACAAGCCTCTGGCCGGGCGTCGCGTGCTGGTGCTCGGCGGCGTGCATGCCGATGCCGCGGCGGCTCGCACCCGGATCGTCGAACTGGGCGGGTCCGCGGCGATCAACCTGTCCGCCGGTGTCACCGACGTCGTGCTCCTGGAGGGAGGGCGGGGCGACCGGCGCATGAGCCGCATCACCGCTCTCGAACTCCCCGTGCACGACGTCCACTGGCTCACCGCCCCGACCGCCACCGCCCTGGCCGCGGCGACGCTCCGGACTCAGGAGCCGCACGTGCTGCCGAGAGGAGGCGTCATCGACCTGCCCATGCCGCACGGCAGACCCGCGCCGGAGTGGTACGTCACCGCCGGCTGGGCCCCGCAGTCCGGCTTCGAGATCGATGTCGTCGCCTTCCTCCTCGACGAGGACGAACAGGTCACGTTCGACGAGGACTTCATCTTCTACGGAGCTCCGGAGAGCCCGGCCGGGACTGTGCGGCTACTGACCGGCGGCCCCGCGGAGCAGACCATCGCCCTTGACCTGGCCTCCCTGCCGCCCGCGACACGCAAGGTCGTCGTCGCTGCCGCCATCGACGGCACCGCCACCTTCGGGACGGTCGGCGCGATCCAGATCGGTGCGGCCCCCGGCAGCAACGGAGCACCGCTCGCCCGGTCCACCCTGGACGCCGCCACCACCGAACGCACCATGCTGCTCGCGGAGATTTACCGCAGGGGTCCGATCTGGCGCCTACGCGCCGTCGGCCAGGGTTACGACCACGGCCTCGATGCTCTCGCACGCGGATACGGCGTCGACATCGCCGAATGAACGCCGGCGCCCGAGACGAAGGTCCGTGCGTCTCCTGGGTCAGGGTCAGGCCCGGCGACGCGGTGTGGGGGTGAGCCCAGGCTTCAACCATGGCATGCTCGCGGCCGGCCCGGCGGGCAGTCGTTGGGGGCCTTCGATGCGCTGCTGGAGTTCGGCGAGCTGCCGCACCTGGCGGGCCTGGGGACGCAGGACGTACGGCCCGTCCCGTTCGTACCGGCCGACGATGCCCGCCGGCGAGGAGTCGAAGAAGGCGAGCGCCGCGTATGCGGCGTTGCCCGCCGTCGCCCTCGTACGCCGTGGAGAACAGCTCGGGCACGGGTCTGCCCAGCATGTGCTCCAGAACCCGGCAGGCGTCAGGGCGGGGCAGAGTCAGCAACAGATTTCGCGGATCACCCAAGCAGCCACGCCCTCCGGCGCCTGACGACACCGTAGACCTGCTCGATCTGCGGAGCCGTGAGCTTGCCCGAGAGGGGCGCCGACGCCGACACCCTCGCGCTCCCGCTAGATCCGCACGGTGTACTGCGTCACGGCTCGGTGCCATGCGGGACACCTTCGAGGCCAGCCATCTGCCCGCGCACCCAATGCGCGTCCTCCACACATGGCAGCAGCCGAGCATGAGCCCTGCAAGAGCGCCGTGCGGTCAGAGATTTGGTGCGATCATCGCCGGCATGGATGAGGGGACGGCGGCGTTAGTCGCAGGGTTCGCGGGACTCGCAGGGGCACTGGGAGGTGCCTTGATCGGTGCGGTGGCAGCTATCCGCGGCGCGCGGATCGGGGCAGAGAAGGCTGCGGAAGCCGCACGGCAGCAGGTTCAGGACCAAGCATCGGCCGACCACAACCACTGGCTACGACAGCAACGGTTGGAGGCTTACACCACACTTCTCTCCGCCTACGACGCGCACGTGGCGGTTGCGTTTCGCATCCGTCAGAGGCTCACGCCCTCACCCGCTCGGACGCCCCTGTCCGGTGAGGAACTTCAGGAGCTGCTCACGACGGCGCGCGCGATCCGACGAGAGAGGCAGCGAGTCAAGTTGGTGGGCCCAGGACTGGTCCACTCAAGAGCCGTAGAGCTGGAAGACGCGATGTGGAGCCACCGGGACGTTCTCATGGCGCTCACCGACGCCGTGAACAGCTCATCTCCAGAGAGTCAGCGCCTGTACGCCGAGGAAAGGGACGAACAGGGCGCCATGGCATCGACCCATGACGCCTTCGTCCGGGCAGTCGGCACGCTGTTCGGATCGCATGAGATCACGTCGGCCCAATCTCCTCCCGCAGGCGGCTCGCAGGGAGCCCGCTGACGATGCGTCAGACACTGCGTCAGGCACCGTGCCCCCACACCCCCTACGAAGCCGAATCCTTCTTCCCCCCAGCCGCCGCATACGCCTGAGCCGGAGTCATCGGAACCCCGTTGATCTGTACGGTCTTGTACGGGCTGACCTGGGCGCAGCTCTTGGCCTTGTCTGCGGTCTGGGCGTGTGCGTCGGCCACGGCTGCGTGCGTGTCCGAGGAGTTGCCCGAGCCTCCCGTGCCGTCCGACGAACCCCCCGAGTCCCCCGCGCCCCCGTACGACGTCCCGCTCGGCCAGTCGCTGCCGATCACCAGCACCACCCCGGACGCGCTCCCCTGTGTGAGGTGCGAGGCCGGTAGGCCGAGAGCGGCGGCCGTCGTCCGGGCTTGGGCCTGCTCTCCCGGGCCGTAGGTGATCGTCGTTCTCGCCGACTGCGCGGGGGCGTTGCCCGTCGTGGTGTTCGGGCTGAAGCCCTTGGCGATGAGGGCCTGGGCGATCGTGGAGGCGCGGCCGCCGGTGGTCGTGCCGTTCTGGACCTGTACGGCGACCTCGGAGGCCGGCACGGTGGCCGTCGGCGACGGGGAGGCGGACGGTGACGCCGGGGACTTCTTCTTGCCGCTGCCCGACGTCAGGGACTGGTCGTCCGCGATGGTCGCGAAGAGCGCCTTCGCGGCGGCCGCGGGCACGACACGGTCCTTGTTCGCGGGGTCGGCCGCGGTCTGCATGGTGGTGAACGTCATCCTCTTCGACGGCACCTTGTTCAGGTCCGTCGCCAGATCCACGAGCTTTTTGACGCTGCCGAGACCGGTGTCCACGGTCAGCGCCTTGGTGGCCGCGTCCGCCAGCGAGTAGACCTTCCTCGGGTCGGCCAGCGTCTTCGCGCTCTTGAACTTGCGGATCATGGCGCCGAGGAAGAGGTGCTGGGAGACGGTACGCCCAAGGTCGCTGCCGTCGCCGAAGCCGTGCCGGGAGCGGACGAACTCCAGTGCCGCCTCGCCCTTGAGGGTGTGCGTGCCCTTGGCGAGTTTGAGGTGCGAGTAGGTGTCGTAGACGTTGTCGCTGACGCACACCGACACCCCGCCCACGGCGTCGGACATCTTCACCACGCCGGAGAAGTCGAGCATCACGAAGTGGTCGATGGTGATGCCGGTGAGCTGGTGGACGGTGGCGACCTGGCAGGCGGCGCCGTACTGCAGCGCGCTGTTGATCTGCCCGTAGTAGCCCGCCGTCGACTGCCCGCTGTCCGGGTCCTTGCAGGCGGGCACCCGGGTCATGGTGTCGCGCGGGACGCTCATCACCGTGGCGTTGGAGCGGTCGGCGGAGACGTGCACGACCATCTCCACGTCCGCGTTGTGCCCGGCGGTCGAACTCGCCGAGCCGCAGCCGCCGCCCAGTTTGCAGTCGGCGGCGTTGTTCCGGCCGTCCGATCCGATCACCAGGATGTTGATCGGGGTCCGGCCGAAGGCGTCCGCCTTCTCCTGGCCGCCCTTGCCGTCGATCCCGACGCTCTTGATGTTGCCGTTCAGATGCTGGTACAGCCAGGCGCCCGTCCCGGCGGTGACCAGGATCAGCGCCGAGACCGTGAGCAGGGCTATGCGGCCCAGCCGTTTGCGCCGGGTGACGGGCCTGGCCCGGCGGCCCGCGCGGCGCCCCCGGCCGTGCGCCGCCGCCTGCCGG
>NZ_JAFJSY010000104.1 GCF_019857225.1 Streptomyces plumbidurans | reverse complement strand
GTGCGGCCCGCCGCCTCGCTGCGGCGCCCCGGACGCCCCGCGCCGCGAGCCGCCGCCGTACGCGACCGGCTCCTCGTGCACTCCCTGGGACGGCGTGGACCGCCGTGCTCGATCGCCCCGGCCTGAGCGACCGCACCCCGCTCGCCGCGGCGGCCCCCTGAGCACGGTCAGTCCCCCACACGTATTCCGCGCACGACAGCTGCGCGTCCCACATGGAGAACACCATCATGAGCAAGCGGAACAGCCAGGCGGCGAAGACGGCGGCCCGGGAGCGGCTGCGGCAGGAGCGCGAGCGCCAGGCCAAGCGGGCCAAGGCCAAGCGGCAGGCCATCGTGGCCGGTTCGGTCGTGGTCGTCCTGGCGGCGGCCGGCGGCATCGGCTACGCCGTCGTCCAGGCCAACAAGCCCGGCCACTGGGAGGCCGTGAAGGACGACAAGGTCGTCGCACCGGCCCACACCTCGGGCAAGGACGGCACCTCCGTCGTCATCGGCAAGGCGAGCGCCAAGAAGACCCTCAAGGTCTACGAGGACCCGCGCTGCCCGATCTGCGCCTCGTTCGAGCAGGTCGTCGGGGCGACGGTGAAGAAGGACATCGACGACGGCAAGTTCAAGATCCAGTACATCGGCGGCACGTTCATCGACGGCGACTCCCTCGGCAAGGGCCGGATCGGCTCGCGCGGCGAGGGCTCCAAGAACGCGATGTCCGCCATGGGCGCCGCGCTCAACGTGAGCGACGAGGCGTTCCTGGAGTACAAGACGGCGCTGTACTCGAAGAAGTGGCACCCGGACGAGACCACGGACAAGTTCAAGAGCGACGACTACCTCATCAAGGTCGCCCAGACCGTCCCCGCCCTGAAGAACAACAAGACGTTCCAGAGCGACGTCAAGAGCGGCAAGTACGACGCCTGGGCGCTGGCCATGTCGAAGACCTGGGACACCAACAAGGACGGCGTCACCGGCACACCGAGCTTCGTCATGAACGGCAAGCAGCTCAAGGCCTCCGACGGCAACCCGCCCATGACGGTGGCCGACTTCAACTCCGTGGTGGGCGCGGCCCTCAAGGCCTGATCCCCCCGCTGGACGAGGAGCCGGGCGAAGAGCGGGCGAACTTTTCGGGTTCGCCCGCTCCGGCGCATACCAGCCAGTAACCTGTTCGCCCGTGACCAGTCGATACAGATCGTCCGAGGCGAACCAGAGCCTCAACCCGCTTGCGCCCCGCCGCCGTACGGTCGTCAAGGCCGCGGCGGCGACCGCTGTTCTGGCCGGCCCGCTCGCCGCCGCACTCCCGGCCCGAGCCGCCGCCGACGTCCCCGCCTTCCTGCACGGCGTCGCCTCCGGTGATCCGCTGCCCGACGGCATCCTGCTGTGGACCCGGGTGACCCCCACCTCCGACGCGGTCCCCGGCTCCGGGCGCGGTCCGGACACCGAGGTCGGCTGGATCGTCGCCAAGGACAAGGCGCTGACGAACATCGTCGCGAAGGGCTCCGTCACCGCGACCGCCGCCTCGGACCACACCGTCAAGGCGGACATACGGGGCCTGCAACCGGCCGCCGACTACTGGTTCCGCTTCTCGGCGGGCCCCACCGACTCCCCCGTCGCCCGCACCCGCACCGCGCCCGCCGCCGACGCCGCCGTGCCCGGCCTGCGCTTCGGCGTGGTCTCCTGCGCCAACTGGGAGGCCGGGTACTTCTCCTCGTACCGCCATCTCGCGGCCCGCGGCGACCTGGACGCCTGGCTGCACCTGGGCGACTACATCTACGAGTACAAGTCCGGCGAGTACGCGGCCCGCGGCACGGCCGTGCGCCCGCACGCGCCCGCGAACGAGATCATCACGCTCGCCGACTACCGCACCCGGCACGGCAGATACAAGACCGACCCGGATCTGCAGGCCCTGCACCACAAGGCGCCGGTCGTCGCGATCTGGGACGACCACGAGTTCGCCGACAACGCCTGGTCCGGCGGCGCGGTCAACCACACCGAGGGCGCCGAGGGCACCTGGACCGACCGCAAGGCGGCCGCCAAGCAGGCCTATTTCGAGTGGATGCCGGTCCGCCCGGCGATCGCCGGCACGACCTACCGCCGGCTGCGCTTCGGCAGGCTCGCCGATCTGTCCCTGCTCGACCTGCGGTCCTTCCGCTCGCAGCAGGCGTCCACGGCGAGCGGTTCGGTCGACGACCTGGACCGCACGATCACCGGGCGCGCCCAACTGGACTGGCTGAAGGCCGGGTTGAAGGCCTCGGACACCACCTGGCGGCTGGTCGGCAACTCGGTGATGATCTCGCCGTTCGCCGTCGGTTCCCTCCCGGCCGATCTGCTCAAGCCGCTGGCCAAGCTGCTCGGGCTGCCGCAGGAGGGCCTCGCGCTCAACACCGACCAGTGGGACGGCTACACGGACGACCGCCGAGAGCTGCTGGCCCATCTGCGCGCGAACGCCATCCGCAACACCGTCTTCCTGACCGGCGACATCCACATGGCGTGGGCCAACGACGTGCCGGTGGACGCCGGTACGTACCCGCTGTCGGCCTCCGCCGCCACGGAGTTCGTGGTCACCTCGATGACCTCCGACAACCTCGACGACATCGTGAAGGTGCCCGAGGGCACGGTCTCCGCGATCGCCTCGCCGGTCATCCGCGCCGCCAACCGGCACGTCCACTGGGTCGACACCGACCGCCACGGCTACGGCGTCCTGGACATCACCGCCGACCGCGCGCAGATGGACTACTACGTCCTGTCCGACCGCACGGACGAGAACGCGACCGCCGAGTGGGTGCGTTCGTACCGCACGCGATCCGGCACCCAGAAGGTCGAGCGGACCTACGACCCGGTGTAGGTCACAGGGTTTCCGGGTTACAGGGTTTCCGGATTACAGGGTTTCCGGATTACAGGGTTTCGAGGAAGCCGAGCGCCACCCGCCAGGTGGCCTCGGCGGCCTCCTCGTCGTAGTCCGGCAGGCCGGGGTCCGTGTAGAGGTGGCCCGCTCCCGCGTAGCGGTACACCTCGACGTCGGCGCCGGCTCTGCCCATCTGCAGATACCAGGCGCTCAGCCAGTCGTCCGTCTCGAACGGGTCCGGCTCCGCCACATGCAGCTGGACCGGCAGCTCGTCCACCGAGGCGTCCGGCGCGATGTCCGACGTGCCGTGCAGGAGCAGCAGTGCGCGGGCCTTCTCGTCGCCGAGCGCGAGGGTCTGCGCGATGGAGGCGCCGAGCGAGAAACCGGCGTAGACCAGGCCCCGCCCGGAGTAGGGCGCCGCGGCCAGGACGGCCCTTTTGAGCAGTTCGTCCTTGCCGATCCCGTCCTTGAACTCCATGCCCTCCTCGACCGTCTCGAACGTACGCCCCTCGAAGAGGTCCGGGATCCACACCTCGTGCCCGGCGCCGCGCAGCCGGTCGGCGGCGTCGCGCACCGCGGGCCTGAGCCCGAAGGCCGAGTGAAAGAGCATGATGTTCATGAGGCCATGGTGCCAGCCGGGTCCGACAACGCCGTGCGGCGGCCGCTTGCTCATCGAGCCCGAAGTCACATGTTCATGACCCCCGTGGGCCGGTTACGTTCGGAGGCATGGAGAACGTACTGCGCCCCCTGATCGTGTTCGGCGGCTCGGTCGTGTTCACGCTGCTCATCGGCTGGGCGACCGACCAGCTGCTGCGCAAGGCCGACGAGCGGCACAGCGAGACCCCGTTGTGGGGGCTGCTGCGCCGCGGCCGGGTGCCCTACCAGCTCGTGCTGTGCGCGGCGATCCTGAGAGGCTCCTACGACCAGGCACGGCTGTTCAGGACCCACAGCGCCGGCATCGGCCAGACGCTGACGCTGGTGCTGATCGGCGCCACCGCGTGGCTGGTGGTGCGGATCGCGGCCGCGATCGTCGAGACGACGTACTCACGCTACGCCCGCGCCCACCACGACCCCGCCCGGGTGCGCCGGGTGCGCACCCAGGTGTCGCTGATCATGCGCGTGGTCACCGCGGTCGTCGGTGTGGTGGCCGTGGCCGCGATGCTGCTGACGTTCCCCGCGATGCGCGCCGCCGGTGCCTCGCTGCTGGCCTCGGCCGGCATCCTCGGCATCGTCGCCGGTGTCGCCGCCCAGTCGACCCTGAGCAATATGTTCGCCGGGCTGCAGATCGCCTTCGGCGACATGGTCCGCATCGGCGACACGGTGGTGGTGGAGGGCGAGTGGGGCACGGTCGAGGAGATCACGCTGACGTTCCTGACCGTACGGACCTGGGACGAGCGCCGGATCACGATGCCGGTGTCGTACTTCACCTCGAAGCCGTTCGAGAACTGGTCGCGCGGCGGCAACCAGATGACGGGCATCGTCTACTGGCATCTCGACCACTCCGCGCCGATCGAGGAGATGCGCGAGAGGCTGCGGGACATCCTGCGCGAGTGCCCCGCCTGGGACGGGCGCGCCTGCGGTCTGGTCGTCACCGACTCGACGCCGAACACCATCCAGGTCCGCGCCCTGGTGACCGCCAAGGACGCGGACGACATATGGACGGTACGGGTCACGGTGCGCGAGCAGATGATCGACTGGCTGTGCAAGAAGCATCCCTACGCCCTGCCCCGCGTCAACACGGCGGACGCGCTCCTGCCCCCGAGCCGGACCTCCCCCGACGGCAACCCCGCCGGCCGCCGCGACGGACACGCCGACGGCGCCACCGCGAACCGCTTCCACGAGCCGCCCCGGACGACAGGGCGCGGCTGAGCCCGTACGGGCCCCTGCGGGTCCAGTGGCTCAGTGTCCGCGCTCCGCGCCCCCGTTGACCTGGACGACCTGCGAGGTGACATGGCTCGCCCCGGAGGAGGCGAGCCAGTGCAGGGTCGCGGCGACATCACCGGGCGTGCCGGCGCGCTTGTCGGAGGTGTCGCCGATGAGCCGCTCGCGCCGCGCCGGGTCGATCCGCGGTCCGAAGAACTCGGTGTCCTCGATGTAGCCGGGCGCGACCACGTTCGCGGTGATGCCCCGCGGCCCCAACTCCCGTGCCAGGTCGTGGGCGTAAGGGTGCAGCGCGGCCTTGGCCGCCCCGTACGCCCCGGTGCCGGACCCCCGGTACGCGGCGATGGAGCTCACGAACAGCACCCGCCCGCCCGGTGAGGCGAGCCGGTTCTTCAGTGCCTCGGTGAGCAGCGCGGCGGTCAGGGTGTTGATCCGGAAGTTGACGGTCCAGTCGTGCGCGACCCGGTCGAGCGGATCGTCGCTCGCGGAGCCCGGCTCCAGCTGCCCGGTGCCCCCGGCAGCGTGCACCAGCACGTCCACGGTGCCGAACTCGTCCGCCACGAGATCCGCGACGCCGCGCACCGCGGCCGTGTCGCTGAGGTCGGCCGCATGCCTCAGCGCTCCGGGCACCGCGGCCCTGTCGAGGACCTCCTCCCGGCGCCCCAGCAGCAGAACCCGGTCGCCGTCCGCCGCGAAGACCTGGGCCGCGGCGAGCCCAATTCCCGTACCGCCACCACTGATCACAACATTGCGCGTCATGAGGCGACCCTACGTAGCGGGGGCGCCGGCCGCGAACGATATCGGGCCCGTGGCCGCCGGGACGTCCCGCCGCGGGTCAGCGCAGACTGCGTACGTCGAGATGGCGCAGCACCCGGTCCACGATCTCCGGGTCCGCACCGGGCTCGCTGCGCGCCGCCAGCACCTCGTGGCGTGCGGCGCTCAGCAGCTCGCCCTGGATCCGGCGCATCCGCTTGAGCCTGCGCATCCGCATCCGGTGCGCCTCGCGCCGCTCGCCCTCGCCCATGTCGGGGCTGATCCGCACCCCGATCTCGAAGGCCCGCCGCAGCATCTGCTCGGACAGCTCCTCCGGCAGATCCTCGGCCTCCTCGATCTCGTGGAGCCTGCGTCTGGCCGCCTTGGCCGCCCGCTCGGCGAGCTCCCGCTCGAACTCCTTCTCGCGCTCCGCGTCGGCCTGCACCCCGAGCCGCCTCACCAGCCACGGCAGGGTCAGCCCCTGCAGCACCAGGGTTCCCATGATCACCCCGAAGGCGATGAACACGATCTCGTCGCGGTCCGGGAACCTGGAGCCGTCGTCGGTGGTGAGCGGGATCGCCAGCGCCAGCGCCACCGAGGCCACGCCCCGCATCCCCGACCACCACATGACCACGGTCTCCCGCATGCTCATCGGGATGTCCTCGTCGTGGTCCCGTCTGGCGTGCAGCCGCTTGGTGAGCCAGGTCGCCGGCATCAGGTACGCCAGGCGTACGACGACGACCACGGCCAGGATCACCCCGGCCCAGCCGAGCATCTCGCCCCACCGCCCGGACGCCGTGCGCAGGGCGTTGTGCAGCTCCAGGCCGATCAGCCCGAAGGCGACGCCCGTGACGAGCGTGTCGATGATGTCCCAGAACGTGTGGCCCGCGAGCCGGGTCATCACGTCGTCGGGGTCGGTGCCGTACTCGGCGAGGAACATCGCGGTGGTGAGCACGGCGAGCACACCGGAGCCGTGCAGCTCCTCGGCCAGGACGTACGACGCGTACGGCACCAGCAGCGTCAGGCCGACCTGGAGGGTCGCGTCGTTCAGCAGGTCGAGGAGCCTGTTGGCACCCCAGCCCAGGGCGATCCCGAGGGCGACGGCGACGACGGCGGACAGCACCAGGTCGAGGGCGGCCCGCCCCAGGTGGAAGTCACCGCTGACGGCGGCGGCGACCGCCACGTTGTAGAGCACGATCGCCGTCACGTCGTTGAACAGGCCCTCGCCCTCCAGGATGGACACCAGCCGGCGCGGCAGCCCGAGCTGGCCCGCGACCGCGGTCGCCGCGATCGGGTCCGGCGGTGCCACCAGCGCGCCGAGCGCAACGGCGGCGGCGACGGGCAGTCCGGGCACGATCGAATGGGCGACGACGGCCACGCAGACCGTGGTGACGAAGACCAGCGCCACCGCCAGCAGGAAGATCGGCCGCCGGTTCGCCGCGAACTGCCGCCAGGAGGTGCGCCGTACCGCCGCGTACAGCAGGGGCGGCAGCACCAGGGGCAGGATCAGATCGGGCGGGATGTCGACGTCGGGCACGAAGTCGAGCACCGCGAGCACGATGCCGAGCAGGGTCATCAGCACCGGGGCCGGCAGCCCGTACCGGTCCCCCACCGGGACGCTGAGCACCGCCCCGAGCAACAGCACGAACAGCAGGGCCAACTGATCCACGGTCAGCGCTCCGGGCGGGTCGACGTACGGCGGCAGGGCTCAAGCGTGCCATGGCGCCGCACCCACCAGGGTGTTAGCCCGTGGGCCGCAGCACGCGCCGCATCGCGCGGTGCGGGATGCCCGCCTCCGGGTACTCCGGGCCGTACGCCTCGTAGCCGAGCCGCTCGTAGAAACCCAGTGCGTGCGTCTGCGCGTGCAGGTCCACCGCCGCGAGCCCGCGCGCGCGTGCCGCGTCCTCGATGGCCCGCACCAGCGCCACTCCGATGCCGAGGCCGCGCGCCTCCTGGGCCACCGCGAGCCGGCCGAGCGAGCCCACCGCCGGGTCGCCGCCGGTCTTCGCCGCGGCCGCCTCCCCGTGCAGCAGCCGCCCGGTACCCAGCGGCACCCCGTCCTCGCGGACGGCGAGGACATGCACGGCCACCTCGTCGTAGGCGTCGTACTCGATGTCCTCGGGCACGCCCTGCTCGCGGACGAAGACCTCCTTGCGGACCGCGAAGCAGGCCTCCCGGTCGGCGCGCTCCTCGGCGACGCGCACCTCGTACGCGGGCGTGCTGCTCATCCGTACGTCTCCTCACGGACCTGGTCGAGGGCCTTCTGCAGGTCGGCAGGGTACTCGCTGGCGAACTCGACCCACTCCCCGTCCCCAGGGTGCTCGAAGCCGAGCCGCACGGCGTGCAGCCACTGGCGGGTCAGATGCAGGCGCTTGGCGAGCGTCGGGTCGGCGCCGTACGTCAGGTCGCCGACGCAGGGGTGGCGGTGGGCGGACATGTGGACCCGGATCTGGTGGGTGCGGCCGGTCTCCAGCTTGACGTCGAGGAGGGAGGCGGCGCGGAAGGCCTCGATCAGGTCGTAGTGCGTGACGGACGGCTTGCCGTCGGCGGTGACCGCCCACTTGTAGTCGTGGTTGGGGTGGCGGCCGATGGGGGCGTCGATGGTGCCGCTGGTCGGGTCGGGGTGGCCCTGGACGAGCGTGTGGTAGCGCTTGTCGACCGTGCGCTCCTTGAACTGGCGCTTGAGCGAGGTGTACGCGCGCTCCGACTTGGCGACCGCCATCAGCCCGGACGTGCCGACGTCGAGGCGGTGCACGATGCCCTGGCGCTCGGCGGCGCCGGAGGTGGAGATGCGGTAACCGGCCGCGGCCAGGCCGCCGATGACGGTCGGACCGCTCCAGCCGGGGCTGGGGTGCGCGGCGACTCCCACCGGCTTGACGATCACGACCACGTCGTCGTCGTCGTGCACGATCTCCATGCCCTCGACCGGCTCCGCGACGATCTGCACGGGCGCGGCAGCCTGCGGCATCTCGACCTCGAGCCAGGCCCCGCCGTGCACCCGCTCGGACTTGCCGACCACCGAGCCGTCGACCATGACCTTCCCCGCCGCGGCGAGCTCGGCGGCCTTCGTACGGGAGAAGCCGAACATGCGGGAGATGGCGGCGTCGACACGCTCGCCCTCCAGGCCGTCGGGCACGGGCAGGGTACGGATCTCGGGAATCGTGCTCACCCGTCGAGTATGCCGGACGGGTCGGACACCCCCGACCGCGCGCTCAGTCCTTGTGGACGGTGCCGTCCGGGTCGAGTCCCCGGAACGACAGCAGCACGATCAGGATGCCGCCGCACACGATCGCCGAGTCGGCCAGGTTGAAGACGGCGAAGCCCTTGGGCGAGATGAAGTCGACGACCGCGCCCTCGAAGACGCCCGGCGAGCGGAAGATCCGGTCGGTGAGATTGCCGAGAGCGCCGCCGAGGAGCAGGCCGAGCGCGATCGCCCAGGGCAGGCTGTAGAGCTTGCGGGCGAGCCGGGCGATCACGACGATCACGGCCGCCGCGATCACCGTGAAGATCACGGTGAAGGCCTCGCCGAAGCCGAAGGCCGCGCCCGCGTTGCGGATCGCCTCGAGCTTCAGCCAGTCCCCGATGAGCTGGATCGGCGCGTGGTGCTCCAGCTTGGCGACCACGATCATCTTGCTGCTCAGGTCGAGGGCGTACGCGAACGCGGCGACCGCGAACAGCACGGCGATACGGCGCCTGCCCCTGGGGTGTGCGGTGCCGCCCTGCTCCGGCTCGGTCCCCGCCGTGTCCGGGGTGTCCGGGGTACCGATGATGCGCTCCGCCTCTGCCACGTGAGTCCCTCAACCTAGATACTCGACTGAGGACGAGGGTACGACACGCCCACCCTGCCCCTCAGTACCGGCGTTCCTGCTTCTGCTTGCACTCCACGCAGAGGGTGGCGCGCGGGAATGCCTGCATACGGGCCTTGCCGATGGCGTTGCCGCAGTTCTCGCACAGGCCGTAGGTGCCGGCGTCCAGTCGCTGCAGGGCGCGCTCGGTCTGGGTGAGCATCTCGCGGGCGTTGGCCGCGAGGGCCATCTCGTGCTCGCGCGTGATGTTCTTGGTGCCGGTGTCCGCCTGGTCGTCGCCCGCGCCGTCGCCGGAGTCGCGCATCATGCCCTGGATCGCGCTCTCCGAGGAGCTGATCTCCTCCTTCAGCCGGGTCATCTCGGCCAGCAGTTCCGTGCGCGCCTCCTCGACCTCCTGAGGGGTCCAGGGGTCCTCGCCGGGGCGTACGGCGAGCTCGCCGGGCTCCACCGCGGCTACTCGCGCCTTGGGTACGGCTGTCTTGGCCGCCGTGGCCGTGCCTGGAGTCTTCTTCGCAACCACAGTCGTGGCTCCCGTCTCCTCCGCGGCCTGCGCCGCACCCACCGTTTTGGCCGTACTCTTCCTGCCCACCCGCTCCGCCCCCGCGCCCTTCCCCCGAGCCCCCTTCGTACCCCCGCCCGCCTTCCTCACCCTTTCCTTGCCTACGCCGGCCCCGGCCATGCCTTCGCCTGCGTCGGGCTTCGCAGCCGCGTGTTTCGCTGCCGCGGGCTTAGCGGTCGAGGGTTTTGCTGCGGCGGACTTAGCGGTCGCGGGTGCCGGGGACGCGGACTTCGCTGCAGCGGGCCTCGCGGACGCGGATTCCACTGCGGCGGTCTTCTTGGCCGCGGCCTCGGCGGGCTCAGTCTTCTTGGCTGCGGGTTCCGAGGCCGTGGTCTTCTTGGCAGCGGCTTTGGCGGGCGCGGTCTTCTTGGCCGGGCCCTTCGCGGTCGCTGGCTCCGCTGCCGCGCTCTTCTTGGCCGCGGCTTTGGCAGTTGTAGTCGTGGTCTTCTTAGCCTCGGGTTCCGCGGTCGCGGACTCCGCTGCCGTGGTTTTCCTGGCCGCGGCCTTGGCGGGCGCCCTCTTCCCGGCCACGCTTTTCGCGGTCGCGGACCCGGCGGGCGCGGTCTTCCCGGCCGCACTCCTCGCGGGCGCCCTCTTCCTCGCCGCGCTCTTCGTTGCCTCGTTCTTCCCGGTCACAGTCTCTGCGGCCGCAGCCTTCCCCGCCGCGGTCTCCGCGGCCGCACTCTTCGCAGCGGCGGTCCTCTTCGTCGCGCTCGTCCTGGTCGCACGCTTTCCACCCCCGGTCCCCGCGGCCACGCCCGCCTCAGCCCCGGACTTTCCGGCCCCGCCCTTCCCCGCCGCGCTCTTGGCGGCGCCCTTCCCACCCGTGCTCCGCGAAGCCTCCGCCCCCTTCGGCGTGCTCTTCTTCGCCGACAGCGACTTGGCCGGGCTCCCGGCAGTCCGCTCGGTGTCCCTGCCCGGCGCAGCCGTAGCCCTCTTCTTGCCGCCCGCCGCGCTCCCCTTGCCGGCAGCCTTCTTGTGGCTCTGAGCCGACAGTCCAGGTGTCCTGGCGGCCCCCGGGCCCTCGCCCACCACTTCCCGGACCGTCCTCACCAGCCCCGTGGCGTGTGCCGCTCGGGCCGCGCCGTCGGTGGCCTGTTCGGACGCCGACTGCTGTACGGCGGTCTTCTTAGCCACCATGGCCGCGGCCCCTTCACATATTGTGATCTTGCACGCGAATCGTGCTGGGACGATAAATCGACTTGTGACCCGCGGCAACGGGGCACACCCCCCGATTCGCCCGGCTCACGCACGCCGCTCCGCAAGCCTTCATGCGTTGTGCCCAGCTCCCCGCGGGGTAATCCGCCGGACGCCCCGTCCCAGGATGCGAACAGGCGTACCGCCCCATTCGGGTCATCCCCGATCCCCCGGCACCCGCACCCCCAGGTACCCGGAAAAGCGGTCGGACGCTGTCCTCGGGGCGCCGTACACTGGGCGGAGCGAAAAGCATGGATGGGGACGAGTAGCGGCGTACGCAGCCCAGAGCGACCCGGGGACGGTGGAAGCCCGGGGGCGAGCGCGACGCGAAGATCACCCCGGAGCCGCCGGAAGAAAGCCGCAGCCGACAGGCAGCGGCGAGTAGAACCGGTATCGCGACCCCAATGAGGGGGCTCACCGACGCACACCCCGCGTCGGCGGGCCAAGGAGGGTGGTACCGCGGGAGCGCGCCGACACCGGCGTACGGATGGATTCGGCTCTCGTCCCTCCGGACGGAAGGCAGCAAGTCCGCCGGAGGAAGCTCGCTGATGACAATGCCGACGTACCGCCAGGTGCCCGCCCAGGTCGACCTGCCCGCGCTCGAGCACGCCGTGCTCGACTTCTGGCGCGAGCAGAAGATCTTCGCCAAGACCCTGGAGCAGTCCGAGGGCCGCCCCGAGTGGGTCTTCTACGAGGGCCCGCCCACCGCCAACGGCATGCCGGGCGCCCACCACATCGAGGCGCGCGTCTTCAAGGACGTCTTCCCCCGCTTCCGCACCATGCGCGGCTACCACGTGGCCCGCAAGGCCGGCTGGGACTGCCACGGCCTCCCGGTGGAGCTCGCGGTCGAGAAGGAACTCGGCTTCACGGGCAAGCGGGACATCGAGGCGTACGGCATCGCCGAGTTCAACGCCAAGTGCCGCGAGTCGGTGACCCGCCACACCGACGCCTTCGAAGAGCTCACGACCCGCATGGGGTACTGGACCGACCTCACCGACCCCTACCGCACGATGGACCCCGAGTACATCGAGTCGGTCTGGTGGTCGCTCAAGGAGATCTTCAACAAGGGCCTGCTGGTGCAGGACTACCGCGTGGCCCCCTGGTGCCCGCGGGACGAGACGGGCCTGTCCGACCACGAGCTGGCGCAGGGCTACGAGACGATCGTGGACCCCTCCGTGTACGTCCGTTTCCCGCTCACCTCCGGTCCGCTGGCCGGCGAGGCCGCGCTCCTGGTGTGGACGACGACCCCCTGGACGCTGGTCTCCAACACGGCCGTCGCCGCGCACCCCGACGTCACCTACGTCGTGGTCACCGACGGCACGGAGAAGCTCGTCGTCGCCGAACCGCTCGTCGGCAAGGCCCTCGGCGAGGGCTGGGAGACGACCGGGGAGTCCTTCTCCGGCACGGACATGGAGCGCTGGACCTACCAACGTCCGTTCGAGCTCGTCGAGTTCCCGGAACCGGCCCATTTCGTCGTCAACGCCGAATACGTCACGACCGAGGACGGTACGGGCCTGGTCCACCAGTCCCCCGCCTTCGGTGAGGACGACCTCAAGGTCTGCCGCGCGTACGGCCTGCCCGTGGTCAACCCGGTCCGCCGGGACGGCACCTTCGAGGAGGACGTCCCGCTGGTCGGCGGCGTCTTCTTCAAGAAGGCGGACGAGAAGCTCACCGAGGACCTCCAGCAGCGCGGCCTGCTCTTCAAGCACATCCCGTACGAGCACAGCTACCCGCACTGCTGGCGCTGCCACACCGCGCTCCTCTACTACGCGCAGCCGTCCTGGTACATCCGCACCACGGCCGTCAAGGACCGCCTGCTGCAGGAGAACGAGAACACCAACTGGTTCCCGGACACGGTCAAGCACGGCCGGTACGGCGACTGGCTGAACAACAACATCGACTGGGCGCTGTCCCGCAACCGCTACTGGGGCACCCCGCTGCCCATCTGGCGCTGCGAGGACGACCACCTCACCGTCGTCGGCTCCCGCGCCGAGCTCACCGAGCTGACCGGCAGCGACCAGTCCGAACTGGACCCGCACCGCCCGTACATCGACGACGTCACCTTCGACTGCCCGAGCTGCGCCAAGACGGCCACGCGCGTGCCGGAGGTCATCGACGCCTGGTACGACTCGGGTTCGATGCCGTTCGCGCAGTGGGGCTACCCGTACAAGAACAAGGACCTGTTCGAGGCCCGCTACCCGGCGCAGTTCATCTGCGAGGCCATCGACCAGACCCGCGGCTGGTTCTACACGCTGATGGCCGTCGGCACCCTGGTCTTCGACAAGTCCAGTTACGAGAACGTCGTCTGCCTGGGCCACATCCTCGCCGAGGACGGCCGCAAGATGTCCAAGCACCTGGGCAACATCCTGCAGCCGATCCCGCTGATGGACCAGCACGGCGCGGACGCGGTGCGCTGGTTCATGGCGGCCGGCGGCTCACCGTGGGCGGCACGCCGCGTGGGCCACGGCACCATCCAGGAGGTCGTCCGCAAGACCCTCCTGACGTACTGGAACACGGTCGCCTTCCAGGCCCTGTACGCCCGCACCTCCGACTGGGCGCCCAGCGAGGCGGACCCGGCCCCGGCCGACCGCCCGGTCCTGGACCGCTGGCTGCTGAGCGAGCTGCACGCGCTCACCGACCAGGTGACCCAGTCCCTGGAGGCCTACGACACCCAGCGCGCCGGCAAGCTGCTGTCCGCGTTCGTCGACGACCTGTCCAACTGGTACGTCCGCCGCTCGCGCCGCCGCTTCTGGCAGGGCGACAAGGCGGCGCTGCGCACGCTGCACGAGGTCGTGGAGACGGTCACCAAGCTGATGGCCCCGCTGACGCCGTTCATCACCGAGCGGGTCTGGCAGGACCTGATCGTGCCGGTCACCCCGGGCGCCCCGGAGTCGGTGCACCTGTCGACCTGGCCGGAGGCGGACCTCTCCGCCATCGACCCGGAGCTGTCGAAGCAGATGGTCCTGGTACGGCGGCTGGTCGAACTGGGCCGTGCCACACGCGCGGAGTCGGGTGTGAAGACCCGTCAGCCGCTGTCCCGTGCGCTGGTCGCCGCGTCCGGCTTCGACACGCTCGACCGCGAACTGCACGCGCAGATCACGGAGGAGCTGAACGTCAGCTCGCTCGCCTCCCTCTCCGAGGTCGGCGGCAGCCTGGTCGACACCACCGCGAAGGCCAACTTCCGCGCCCTGGGCAAGCGGTTCGGCAAGCGCGTCCAGGAGGTCGCGAAGGCCGTGGCGAACGCGGACGCGGCCGCGCTGTCCCTGGCCCTGCGCGAGGGCACGGCCTCGGTCGAGGTCGACGGCGAGACGATCGCCCTCGCCCCGGACGAGGTGATCATCACCGAGACCCCGCGCGAGGGCTGGTCGGTGGCCTCCGACTCGGGCGCCACGGTCGCCCTGGACCTGGAGATCACCGAGGAGTTGCGGCAGGCGGGCCTCGCCCGTGACGCGATCCGGCTGATCCAGGAGGCCCGCAAGAACAGCGGCCTCGACGTGGCGGACCGTATCGCCCTGCGCTGGACGTCCACGGACCCGGCGGTCATCGCCGCCCTCACGGAGCACGCCGGCCTGATCGCCGACGAGGTCCTGGCGACGGACTTCGCCCAGGGCGAGGCCGACGTGTCCTACGGCGAGCCGTTCACCGACGAGGGCCTGTCCCTGGCGTTCCGCCTGCGCAAGGCGTAACCGCACCGGCAACACTGATCAACACGCACAAAAGGGTGGGGCCCCGGACCGAAGTCCGGGGCCCCACCCTTTTTGAACGCCGCCGACGGCTATCGCGTACTACTGACCATGCGGGCCCGTCAGTTGTCGTCCTCGTCGATCAGGAACCCGCGCATCGGCGAGGGAGCCTGGCCCATCGGGGACGGGCCCTGCGGCCGGACCGGAGCCATCGGCTGAGTCATCGCCGGGGACATCTGCTGCTGGCCGCCGTAGGACGGGGCAGCGGGGCTCGGCGCACCGCCCATGGTCTGGTTGCCGCCGTACGACGGGGCGCTCGCGCCGGCCGGTGCCATCGAGGGCGCCGGGGACGGCGGCAGAGACGCGGTCGCCGGGGTACGCGGCGGAGCCAGCGAGTCGTCGGCCTGGGTCTCCAGCTGACGCAGCTGGGACTCGAGGTACGACTTCAGACGCGTGCGGTACTCGCGCTCGAAGCCGCGCAGGTCCTCGACCTTGCGCTCCAGCGTGGCGCGGGCGGACTCCAGGGAGCCCATCGCGACGCGGTGCTTCTCCTGCGCGTCCCGCTCCAGCGCGTCGGCCTTGGCACGGGCGTCGCGCTCGAGGCCCTCGGCCCGCGAACGCGCCTCGCCGACAATCTTGTTGGCCTCGGAGCGGGCCTCGGCGATCGCCTGGTCGGCGGTCTGCTGGGCCAGCGAGAGGACTCGGGCGGCGCTGTCGCCACCGGGGCCCTGACCGGGGCCGCCCATCGGACCGCCCATGGGGCCGCCCATCGGACCGCCCATCTGCTGCTGCATGGGAGGCTGGCCGCCCATCGGGCCCTGGCCCATGGGGCCCTGACCCATCGGACCCTGGCCCATCGGACCGGGACCCTGCGGACCACCCTGACCACCGCCGGGACCGGCGGGCAGCTGCGGGGCACCGCTCGGCAGCTGGGGCGGGCCACCCATGGGGCCCCCCATCTGCTGCGGCGGGCCCGATATGCCGGCGGGCACGGGACCGCCCGGACCGCGCATGCCCTGCTGCGGGTGCTGCTGGGGATGCTGCTGGTCCTGCGGGCCGGGACCACCAGGTCCACCGGGCCCACCAGGACCGCCGGGACCCTCCGGGGGCTTGCGCATGTTCTGCTGATTCTGGGCAGCGGCACGCGTGGCCGCGGCCAGTTTGGCGCGCAGATCCTCGTTCTCGCGGAGCAGGCGGGTCAGTTCGGCTTCGACCTCGTCGAGGAAGGCATCGACCTCGTCCTCGTCATAGCCTTCTCGGAGGCGGACGGTCGTGAACTGCTTGTTCCGCACGTCCTCGGGGGTCAACGGCATCTCTTCACCTCAACGTAGTCGTCGGCATTCGGCAAGACGGTAGGTCACATCGCTCATCACAGCCGGCTCACGATCGAGATCAGGATGTAGACGATGATCATCAGTACGAAGAAGGACAGGTCGAGCGCCACGCCCCCGAGACGCAACGGCGGGATGAACCGCCGCAGAAGCTTGAGCGGTGGATCAGTGACAGTGTAGGTGGCCTCCAGAACGACCACCATCGCCTTGCCGGGTTGCCATGAGCGGGCGAACTGGAAGACGTAGTCCATGACCAACCGGAAGATGAGCACGATGAGGAAGCACATCAGCGCGATGTAGATCACATCCAGAACCACGCTCATGACTCGTGCTTCCCTCTCCCCTGTTTCCGTGCTGCCGGGTACTGCTTTCTACCGCTGATTCCGGTCGTGCGTCTCAGCTCTGGTTGAAGAACCCGCCCTCTGCGATGCGGGCCTTGTCCTCCGCCGTGACATCGACGTTAGCAGGCGACAACAGGAACACCTTCTGCGTCACCCGCTCGATGCTGCCGTGAAGACCAAACACCAAACCGGCCGCAAAGTCGACAAGTCGCTTCGCGTCTGTGTCATCCATCTCAGTCAGATTCATGATCACCGGGGTGCCCTCACGGAAGTGTTCCCCGATGGTACGGGCCTCGTTGTAGGTCCGCGGGTGAAGCGTGGTGATCCGGTAAGGCTCTCGTTCCGACACGACCTTGGGCATGATCACCGGTGCGTTCTTCTCCAGGCTTGCGCGTTCTTGTGTGATGGACGCCACGGGCGCGATGCGCGCCGGACGACCGGATTCCGCGGGTAGCGAAGCGGAACGGGCAACCGGTTCACGCGTCACCGGCGGCTGTACGATTCGTACCTCTTCGTCCCTTTGGGACTGATGTGCCACATGCTGCTGGTGGGACGGTTCGTGTCGCCGATGGTCCCGTTCGGGCTCGGGGTCCAGTTCGGGTTCGAAGTCGTCATCGGGGTCGAATCCCCGGCCGTCGTACCCATCGTCCTCCACGAGGCCGAGGTAGACCGCCATCTTGCGCATCGCGCCGGCCATGCTCTGAGTCCTCCGCTCTGTGGTGGATCGACCGACTACCGCCAAGTGCCCGCGATCCACGAGGTCGTTCGCCCGCCTTCGGCGACATTGACCATATTTTCTGCTGTGGTCCGACTTCCTGGCGACGTTACCCGAGCCTGGGGCGGACTCCGAGTACCGCGGTACCGACGCGTACATGTGTCGCCCCGGCCGCCACGGCCTGCTCGAGATCCGCACTCATGCCTGCCGAGACCATGTTCGCAGCCGGATGGGTTCGGCGCAGGTCGGTCGACAAATCCATCAACCGCTCGAACGCCGCCAGTTCACGTCCCGCATACTGCCCGGTGAGCGGCGCGACGGTCATCAGACCGTCCAACCGCAGACCCGGCGCACGGGCGACCGCCTCGCCCAACTCTTCGATTCCGTCGGGCCCGACGCCCCCGCGCTCGCCGCGCCCGCCCTCATCGGCGTCCAGCGCGACCTGCAGCAGGCAGCCGATCTCGCGCTCCTGCCGCACGGCCTCCTTGGAGAGCGCCGTGACGAGCCGCACGCGGTCGACGGACTGCACTAGGTCGGCATAACCGACCACGGAACGAACCTTGTTGGTCTGCAACTGACCCACAAAGTGCCAAGTCAGCGGCAGATCCGAGCATTCCGCGGCCTTGGGCGCCGCGTCCTGGTCCCGGTTCTCCGCCACGTGCCGCACCCCCAGCTCGGACAGGATCCGCACGTCGCTCGCCGGATACGTCTTGGTGACCACGATCAGGGTCACCTCCTCGCGCGCCCGCCCGGCCGCCTCGCAGGCGTCGGCGATGCGACGCTCCACCTTCGCCAGGTTTGCGGCGAGTTCGTCCTTTCGACCCGTCATGTCCCTCAGTCCAGCCAGACATATCCCGCGAGTCGCCCCGTGGTGCGATCGCGGCGGTACGAGAAGTGATCGCCCGACTCCAGCGTGCACACCGGCGACTGCTCCCGGTCGCGCACCCCGAGCCGTTCGAGCTGGGCGTGCACACCGGCGGTCACGTCGACCGCGGGAGTGCCCCAACTCGTCTCGGAGTGCGCCGCCGGCTCGACGGCGGCCACCTCGGCGCGCATCTTTTCCGGGACTTCGTAGCACCGGCCGCACACCGCGGGTCCGGTGCGGGCCACGATCCGGCCCGGCTCGGCGCCGAGTCCGGTCATGGCGCGTACGGCGGCGGGGACCACCCCGGCGACCATGCCGGGTCGGCCCGCGTGGGCCGCGGCGACGACACCGGCGACCGGGTCGGCGAGCAGGACGGGCGTGCAGTCGGCGGTGAGGACGGCGAGCGCGAGACCGCGCCGCGTCGTGACGACGGCGTCGGCCTCGGGCACGGGACGGTCGCCCCACGGTTCGTCGACCACGGCCACCTCCGCCCCGTGCACCTGGTCCATCCAGACCACCCGCGCCGCGTCGAGGCCCAGGGACTTGGCCGCCAGCTCGCGATTGGTCCGTACGGCCTCGGGGTCGTCGCCGACCGCGCCGCCGAGGTTGAGCTCCTCGTACGGAACGGCGCTCACCCCGCCCCACCGGTCGGTGAAGGCGAAGTGCGCGCCGCCCGCTGTGCTCGTTCGGGAGCGTTGTCCTATCACTTCAGGAAGTCCGGCACGTCCAGCTCCTCGGCGCCGTTGTCCGCGTAGGACCGCGACGGCGGGACCGGCGGGGCGACCGGGATGTCGTTCGCCGGCTCGGGCGCGGGCTCCGGGTCCTCCTTCGGCGTGACGCTGCCGAGCGAGCCGAAGGACGGGCGGCTGTTCTCGGACGGCCGTACCGGAGTGGGCTCCTCGCGGCGGGCCGAGGTCGAGGACGAGCCGAGGACGTTGTCCCGCTTGGAGGGCGGCTGGCCACCGTCGAAGCCGGCCGCGATCACGGTGACCCGCACCTCGTCGCCGAGGGCGTCGTCGATCACCGCGCCGAAGATGATGTTGGCCTCGGGGTGGGCGGCCTCGCTGACCAGCTGGGCGGCCTCGTTGATCTCGAACAGGCCGAGGTCGGAGCCGCCGGAGATGGAGAGCAGCACACCGCGGGCGCCGTCGATGGACGCCTCGAGGAGCGGGGAGGAGATCGCCATCTCGGCCGCGGCCACCGCACGGTCGTCGCCGCGGGCCGAGCCGATGCCCATGAGGGCCGAACCGGCCTCGGACATGACGGACTTGACGTCGGCGAAGTCGAGGTTGATCAGGCCGGGCGTGGTGATGAGGTCGGTGATGCCCTGGACACCGGAGAGCAGCACCTGGTCGGCGGACTTGAAGGCGTCCAGCACCGAGACCTGGCGGTCCGAGATGGACAGCAGCCGGTCGTTCGGGATGACGATGAGGGTGTCGACCTCTTCGCGGAGTTCGGCGATGCCGTCCTCGGCCTGGTTGGCCCGGCGCCGCCCCTCGAAGGTGAACGGGCGGGTGACCACGCCGATGGTGAGGGCGCCCAGGGTGCGGGCGATGTTGGCCACGACGGGCGCGCCGCCGGTGCCGGTGCCGCCGCCTTCACCGGCCGTCACGAAGACCATGTCGGCCCCCTTGAGGACCTCTTCGATCTCCTCGCGGTGGTCCTCGGCCGCCTTGCGGCCGACGGCCGGGTTGGCTCCGGCGCCGAGTCCGCGCGTCAGTTCGCGACCGACGTCGAGCTTGACGTCGGCGTCGCTCATCAACAGCGCCTGCGCGTCGGTGTTGATGGCGATGAACTCGACGCCCTTGAGACCGACCTCGATCATCCGGTTGATGGCATTGACACCACCGCCGCCGACACCGATGACTTTGATGACTGCGAGGTAGTTCTGCGGTGCTGCCACGTCGAAGGCCTCTCGCCTCGAGTTACGTGTCGTCCTCTCGCGGGTCTTGCCGCGGTCGTACGACTGATGCCGAATGGGACGGTCCGTACGCCGACCCGAACCCTAACGTTGAAGTTTAGGGTTACCAGTGTGTCTGTTCGCTGGACTCTTCCGAACAGGACACTAAGTCGACACGTGGCGCACGTTCAACGAACACGCCGAACCTCCCGTTTTTCTTTTCACCCTATGTGATCAGCCATAGCGCTGCCCAACCAGGGTGCTGGCCTGCGCGGATGTGCGTCAACTCCCCGATGACGCAGGGGCGGTGGGAACCGAGACGTCGAAGTGCCGCGCATCCGGCGCCGCTTTCATGAGAGCGGTGAGCGTACGGGCCTTCTCCGCGCCCTTCTCACCGCTTCCCCAGGCGACGGTCCGGCCGTCGCTCAACTCCAGTGAGATGTCGTCGTAGGAACGCACTTTGACGGCATCGGTGCGGCGGGCGACGGAGGGCGGAACGGCGCCGACCACGCGTACCGCTTCGCGCACCAGACCGTCCTCGCCGAAGCGCCGCAGACTCGCGGCCGACGAACCCGAGGAGTGAACCGCCAATTCCAGTGCGGGAACGGCTTTGGGGGCCTGGGAAACCGTGGCGAAACGGACACCCTTCTCGTCCACTTCGATGAACTTTCCGCCTTTTCGCACCATCAGAACCGGAGTGCGCTCAACCACTTTCAGGCCGATTCCATGGGGCCAGGAGCGAACCACGTCAACCGTGTCGATTCGGGGCAGTTTGCGGCGCAGACGCGACTCAATCCCGTTGGTGTCCACGGAAATCAGCGGTTGCCCGACGGGAACGTCGGCCGCCTCGCGCACCTCCGCGGGTGTCAGGACCCGGGTGCCGGAGACGGACACCCGCTCCACGCGCGCCCATTGGGAGCCGTACAACACCCAGAGCGCGCCCGCCCCGAGAAGAACGAGCGCGATGCCAAGAATGATGATCGTACGAGGACGGGGCGCTCTCCACCTCAACCGCCGTACCGGAGACGGGCCGGACGACTCCTGCTGGCGTTCACCGCGCTCGGCGGTGGTCGGTCCGGCCACGCTTCCTGCCCTTCGACTACCTCGGGTTACGGTCGCTAGCGGCGTGCACGGCCGGCCGAGACCGCCTCGTACACCATGCCGACGAGCAGGTCGTCGGCGTCCCGGCGGCCGAACTCCGCGGCCGCGCGGGACATCTCGTACAGCCGGTGCGGGTCGGCGAGCACGGGCAGTACGCTCGCCCGCACCCAGTCGGGCGTCAGCTCCGCGTCGTCGACCAGCAGTCCGCCGCCGGCCTTGACCACCGGCTGGGCGTTCAGCCGCTGTTCGCCGTTGCCGATGGGCAGCGGGACGTAGGCGGCCGGAAGCCCGACGGCGGAGAGTTCGGCGACGGTCATCGCGCCCGCACGGCAGAGCATCATGTCGGCCGCGGCGTACGCGAGATCCATCCGATCCAGGTAACTTACCGGGATGTACGGGGGCATTCCCGGCATCTGTTGTACATGCGGCAGTTCGTTCTTCGGGCCGACCGCGTGCAGGATCTGGATGCCGGCCTGCTGGAGCCAGGGCGCGACCTGCTGGGTCACCTCGTTGAGCCGGCGGGCGCCCTGCGAGCCGCCGGAGACCAGCAGTGTGGGCAGGTTGGGGTCGAGGCCGAACGCCGCACGGGCCTCGGGGCGTACGGCGGCCCGGTCCAGCGTGGCGATCGTGCGGCGCAGCGGGATGCCGATGTAGCGGGCGTCGCGGAGCTTGCTGTCCGGGGTGGAGACGGCGACGCGGGCCGCGTAGCGCGAACCGATCTTGTTGGCGAGGCCGGGGCGGGCGTTGGCCTCGTGGATGACGATCGGCACACCGAGGCGCTTGGCGGCGAGGTAGCCGGGCAGCGCCACATAGCCGCCGAAGCCGACGACCGCGTCCGCCTTGGTGCGCTCCAGGATCTGCTCGGTCGCCTTGATCGTGCCGCGCAGCCGGCCCGGGACGGTGATCAGTTCGGGCGTCGGCCTGCGCGGCAGCGGCACCGCCGGGATCAGCGCGAGCTCGTAGCCCCGCTGCGGAACGAGCGTGGTCTCGAGGCCGCGCTCGGTGCCCAGGGCCGTGATCCCCACGGTCGGGTCCTGCCTGCGAAGTGCGTCCGCGAGGGCGAGCGCGGGCTCGATGTGGCCGGCGGTCCCCCCACCGGCGAGTACGACATGCACCGAAATTCACCGCTCTCCGGACGACCGCGCCGCTAGGCGCGCCGTCGCATCGTGTTCCATCTCCGAGGCCCCCGGTTCCGCACGGTGCCTCCCGCCCGCTTTCTACCAAAGCGAGATTGCCGCGCGGAAAGCGCCATCCGCGCAGCGGGCTCGTCACGCGCGAACGCGATCAGCAGCCCGATGGCGAACATGGTCGGCAGCAGGGCGGATCCTCCGTAGGAGAACAGCGGGAGGGGGACGCCGGCGATCGGCAGCAGGCCGAGCACCGCACCGATGTTGATCACCGCCTGAGCGGTGATCCAGGTGGTCACGCCTCCCGCGGCATACCTGACGAAGGGGTCCTCCGTACGTCCGGCCACGCGGATACCCGCATAGCCTAGAGCCGCGAACAGGGCGAGCACCGACAGTGTCCCCGCCAGGCCCAGTTCCTCACCGGTGACGGCGAAGATGAAGTCCGTGTGCGCTTCCGGGAGTTGGCCCCATTTTTCCACACTCGCACCGAGCCCGGATCCGAAGATTCCGCCCGATGCGAGGGCGTAGATCCCGTGCACGGCCTGCCAGCAGTCGGCGGGGCCCGACTGCGGTGAGGTGGCGCCGATGCAGGACAGGCGGGCCATGCGGTTCGGGCTGGTCTTGATGAGGATCACACCGATGAGGCCGGCGACCGACAGCACGCCGGCGAACAGCCGCGTCGGCGCACCGGCCAGCCACAGCAGGCCGAACAGGATCGCCGTCAGGATGATCGCCGTACCCATGTCGCCGCCGAGCATGATCAGCCCGAGCAGCATGAAGGCGACCGGCACGAGCGGCACCAGCATGTGCTTCCACTGGTTGAGCAGCTTCTTGTCCTGTTTGCGGGCCATCAGGTCCGCGCCCCACAGCACCAGCGCGAGCTTGCCGAACTCGCTGGGCTGGATCTGGAAGGAGCCGCCGAGCGAGATCCAGTTCTGGTTGCCGTTGACCGACATCCCTATCCCCGGCACCTGCACCAGCGCCATCAGGAAGACGGCGCCCGCGAGGATCGGATAGGCGAGCGCCCGGTGCAGTTTGACCGGCATCAGCGAGGCGATCAGCAGCAGGACACCGCCGATGACGGCGGCGAGCAGCTGCTTGCGGAAGAAGTACGAGCCCGGCAGCGACATCTGCAGCGCGGTGATCTGGGAGGCCGAATAGACCATCACCAGTCCGAGGACGGTGATCAGCAGGCTGCCGCCGAAGATCAGGTAGTACGCGGTCAGCGGCCGGTCCCAGGCCTTGCGGGCATTGATGTAGAGCCGCATCACGGGGTTCTCGCGCGGCGCCCGGGAAGCGGCGGGGCGTTTGGCGGCCCGCTGCACGGGCGGCCGTCCGGTACGGCTACTGGGCATCAGCGCCTCCGCTGCGTCGGTCAGGAGCCGAGTTCGCGAACCGCCTCCGCGAACGCGTCACCGCGCTTGTTGTAGTTGGCGAACATGTCCATGGAGGCGCAGGCCGGGGCCAGCAGCACCGTGTCGCCCGCGGACGCGAGCCGCCGGGCCTCCTGGACAGCCGCGAGCATCGCCCCAGTGTCGGTCCGGTCGAGGTCGACGACGGGTACTTCCGGCGCGTGTCGCGCGAGGGCTTCGCGGATCAGGGCGCGGTCCCGGCCGAAGAGCACGACACCGCGAAGCCGCTTTGCCGACTTGGCGACCAGCTCGTCGAAGGTCGCGCCCTTGGCGAGCCCGCCGGCCATCCACACGATGGACTCGTACGCCGCCAACGAGGCTTCCGCGGCGTGGGTGTTGGTGGCCTTGGAGTCGTCGACGTAGGCGACGCCGTCGACGTCGGCCACGTGCGCGATGCGGTGCGCGTCCGGGGTGAAGTCGCGCAGACCGTCGCGTACGGCCGCGGCGGGCACCCCGAAGGCGCGCGCGAGGGCCGCGGCCGCGAGGGCGTTGGCGATGTTGTGCGGGGCCGGCGGGTTGACGTCGGAGACCTCGGCGAGCTCCTGGGCGTTCTGCTGCCGGTTCTCCACGAAGGCGCGGTCGACCAGGATGCCGTCGACGACGCCGAGTTGGGAGGGGCCGGGGGTGCCGAGGGTGAAGCCGATCGCCCGGCAGCCCTCCTCGACGTCGGCCTCGCGCACCAGGTCCTCGGTGGCCTTGTCGGCCGCGTTGTAGACGCAGGCGACGCGATTGCCCTCGTAGACACGGCCCTTGTCGGCGGCGTAGGCCTCCATCGAGCCGTGCCAGTCGAGATGGTCGGGTGCCAGGTTCAGCACGGCGGCGGAGTGGGCGCGCAGGGAGGGCGCCCAGTGGAGCTGATAGCTCGACAACTCCACTGCCAGGACGTCGTACTGCTCCTCGCCGAGGACCACGTCGAGCAGGGAGACGCCGATGTTGCCGACGGCGGCGGTGCGCAGTCCGGCGGCCTTGAGGATGGAGGCCAGCATCTGCACGGTGGTGGTCTTGCCGTTGGTGCCGGTGACGGCCAGCCAGGGAGCGGCGTCCGGGCCGCGCAGCCGCCAGGCGAGTTCGACGTCGCCCCAGATCTCCAGGCCGGCTTGACGGGCGGCAGCGAACAGCGGCTTGTCCGGCTTCCAGCCCGGTGTGGTGACGACGAGTTCGGTGCATTCCGGCAGGGTCGCGCCGTCACCGAGGCGCACCGTGATGCCCAGTGCCTGAAGTTCGGCGGCCTGTTCACGCGCGCGTGCGTCGTCGCCGTCGTTGACGACCGTGACGCTCGCCCCGCGCGCGTGCAGCACCTTGGCCGCCGGGATGCCCGAGACGCCGAGTCCGGCGACGGTGACGTGCCTGCCCTGCCAGTCGGTCACTTGTCCGCTGCCCATCCCGCGTAGAAGAGACCCAGTCCGACGATCACGCAGATGCCCTGGATGATCCAGAAGCGGACCACCACCAAAACTTCGGACCAGCCCTTGAGTTCGAAGTGGTGCTGAAGCGGCGCCATGCGGAAGACGCGCCTGCCGGTGAGGCGGAACGAGCCGACCTGGATGACCACCGACATGGTGATGAGGACGAACAGGCCGCCCATGATGGCCACCAGCAGCTCGGTGCGCGAGCAGATGGCGAGGCCGGTGAGGACGCCGCCGAGGGCGAGCGAACCCGTGTCGCCCATGAAGATCTTGGCCGGCGAGGTGTTCCACCACAGGAAGCCGAGGCAGGCGCCCATCAGCGCGGAGGCGATGACCGCGAGGTCGAGGGGGTCGCGCACCTCGTAGCAGGCGCCCGGGTTGGTGAGGGTCTGCGCGTTGGCGCAGGACTCCTGGAACTGCCAGACGCCGATGAAGGTGTAGGCGCCGAAGACGAGGACGGAGGCGCCGGTGGCGAGGCCGTCCAGACCGTCGGTGAGGTTCACGCCGTTCGACATGGCGAGGATCATGAACAGCGCCCAGACCACGAACAGGATCGGGCCGATCTTCCAGCCGAAGTCGGTGATGAACGAAAGCTTCGTGGAGGCCGGGGTGTTGCCGCGCGCGTCCTGGGCCTGCAGGGCCAGCACGGCGAAGGAGATGCCGACGATCAGCTGGCCGGCCATCTTCGCCTTGGCGCGCAGGCCGAGCGAGCGCCGCTTGACGATCTTGATGTAGTCGTCGAGGAAGCCGACCAGGCCCATGCCGACCATCAGGCCGAGCACCAGGATGCCCGAATAGGTGGGCGGGTAGCCGGTGATGAGCTTGGACAGGAAGTAGGCGGCGACCGTCGCCAGGATGAAGGCGATACCGCCCATGGTCGGCGTACCGCGCTTGCTGGCGTGCTCGCGCGGGCCGTCGTCCCGGATGTACTGGCCGTAGCCCTTGCGGGCCAGGAGCTTGATCAGCAGCGGGGTGCCGACCAGGGTCAGAAAGAGGCCAATGACTCCCGAGAACAGGATCTGCTTCATCATCGGGCGGCAACCTCACCCTCGGCACCGGTCGCGAGCAGCGCCTGGGCGACACTCTCCAGACCGACCGAACGGGACGCCTTCACGAGCACGACGTCCCCCGGGCGCAACTCGCTGCGCAACAGGTCGACAGCCGCCTGTGCGTCGGACACGTGCACCGACTCCTCACCCCACGAACCCTCGTTATATGCGCCCAGTTGCAGCCAGGACGCTTCCCTGCCCCCGACCGCGACGAGCTTGCCGACATTGAGCCGGACGGCGAGCCGTCCGACCGCGTCGTGCTCGGCGAGCGCCTCGTCCCCGAGCTCGGCCATCTTGCCGAGCACCGCCCAGGTCCGCCGCCCCCTGCCCATGGCCACGAGCGCGCGCAGAGCGGCCCGCATGGACTCGGGGTTGGCGTTGTAGGCGTCGTTGACGATGGTCACGCCGTCCGGTCGCTCGGTGACCTCCATACGCCAGCGGGAGAGGGAGCCCGCCTCGGAGAGCGCGGTGGCGATCTCTTGCGCGGACATGCCCAGCTCATGGGCGACGGCGGCCGCGGCGAGCGCGTTCGACACGTGGTGCTCACCGTACAGGCGCATGGTCACATCGCTTGCACCGGAGGGTGTGCGAAGCCTGAAGGCGGGCTGTCCGGTGTCCGTGAGTCGCACGTTCTCGGCGCGTACGTCCGCTTCGTCGGCCTCTCCGAATAGGACCACCTTCGCCTTCGTACGGGATGCCATGGCCCGTACGAGGGGGTCGTCCGCGTTGAGGACCGCGGTGCCGCCCTCGTCCGACGACGGGAGGGACTCGACGAGTTCGCCCTTGGCCTGTGCGATCTGCTCCCGGCCGCCGAACTCGCCGATGTGGGCGGTGCCGACGTTCAGGACGAGGCCGATCCTGGGGGGCGTCAGACCCGCGAGGTAGCGGATGTGGCCGATGCCGCGGGCGCCCATCTCCAGGACGAGGAACTTCGTCTCCTCGGTGGCGGTCAGCGCGGTCAGCGGCAGTCCGATCTCGTTGTTGAGCGAGCCGGGCGTCCACACGGTGGGCGCCTTGCGCTGCAGCACCTGGGCGATGAGGTCCTTGGTGCTGGTCTTGCCCGCGGAGCCGGTGAGGGCCACGAGCGTGGCGCCGAGGCGTCGTACGACATGACGGGCGAGGGCACCGAGCGCCGTCTGCACGTCCTCGACGACGATCGCGGGCACGCCGACGGGGCGCGACGCCAGCACGGCGACCGCGCCCGCGTCCACGACCTGCTGGGCGAAGTCGTGGCCGTCCACTCGTTCGCCGACGAAGGCGACGAACAGGCTGCCGGGCTCCACCTCGCGGGAGTCCCGGACGACCGGAGCGGTGACCTGGACGGACGGATCCGGTATGTCGTGCGTCTGCCCGCCGACGACTTCTGCGATCTCGGCGAGAGAGAGGGCGATCACAAGTTCATCCCTGGGTCTTCTGGATAGCTTCGCGAAGCACCTGGCGGTCGTCGAAGGGACGGACCACCCCGGCGATGTCCTGGCCCTGCTCGTGGCCCTTGCCCGCGACCAGCACGGTGTCCCCGGGCTGCGCGCGGGCGACGGCGGCGGCGATCGCGGCGGCCCGGTCCTCGAAGACCTGGACCTCGCCACGTTCGTGTGCTGGTACGGACGCCGCGCCCACGAGCATGGTTGCAAGGATCGCGAGGGGGTCCTCGGAGCGGGGGTTGTCGGAGGTCAGTACGGCCGTGTCGGCAAGGCGCGCCGCCGCGGCGCCCATCGGTTCCCGCTTGGTCTTGTCGCGGTCCCCGCCGCAGCCCAGCACGATGTGCAGGCTGCCCTCGGTGACCTTGCGCAGGGCGCGCAGCACCGATTCGACGGCGTCGGTCTTGTGGGCGTAGTCGACGACCGCGAGATACGGCTGCCCGGCGTCCACGCGCTCCAGGCGTCCGGGCACGCCCGGCACGGCGGCGACGCCGTCGGCGGCGGTCTGCGGGTCGAGGCCCGCGGCGGCGAGCGCGACGATCGCGGCGAGGGTGTTGGCGACGTTGAAGGGGCCCGGCAGCGGCGACTTGGCGTGGATCCGCTCGCCCTGCGGGCCGATGGCGGTGAAGGTCGAGTCCAGCCGGCCGATCTCGACGTCCTCGGCGCGCCAGTCGGCGTCCGGGTGGCCCTCGGCGGAGAAGGTGACGACCGGGACGCCGGCCTCCTTGGCGAGCCTGCGGCCGTACTCGTCGTCCACGTTGACCACGCCGAGTCTGCTGCGTTTCGGCGTGAACAGCTGCGCCTTGGCCTGGAAGTAGTCCTCCATGTCGGAGTGGAACTCCATGTGCTCCGGGCTCAGGTTGGTGAAGACGCCGATGTCGAAGACGCAGGCGTCGACCCGGCCGAGCACCAGGGCGTGGCTGGAGACCTCCATGGCGACCGCCTCGACGCCGCGTTCGCGCATGACCGCGAACAGGGCCTGCAGGTCGGTGGCTTCGGGGGTGGTGCGCTCGGACTTGATGCGCTCGTCACCGATGCGCATCTCGACCGTGCCGATGAGCCCGGTGTTGTTCTTGGTCCGCAGGCCGCCCTCGACGAGGTAGGCGGTGGTGGTCTTGCCGGAGGTGCCGGTGATGCCGATCTGGAGCAGGTCCCGGCCGGGGTGGCCGTAGATCGTCGCCGCCAGCTCGCCCATCTGTCCGCGCGGGTCGTCGACGACCAGGACCGGCAGGCCGGTCGCGGCGGCGCGCTCGGCGCCGGTGGGGTCGGTCAGCACGGCGACCGCGCCGAGGCCGGCGGCCTGGGTGACGAAGTCGGCGCCGTGCATGCGGGCGCCCGGGAGGGCCGCGTAGAGGTCTCCGGGGCGCACCGCGCGCGAGTCATGGGTGATGCCCGTGACCTCGACGGTGTTCTGCGCGGTCTGCGGCCGTGCGGCGCCCAGCTGATCGGCGAGCTCCCCGAGGGGTGTGGCGGAGACCTGTACCGGCCTGGGCGGCCCCGGATATGTCACGGATGCGCCCTTCTGGGTGGTTTGGGACTGATCAGCGTGTGGCACGGCGGTGAGCGTACCGGGCCCACCCGCCTGCGGGCGAAGCGAGGGCCCCGGGGCCGGCTCTCCGGACGGGGGCGGCATCGGGTTCCCGGGATCGGGAGTGATCATGGTCACGGAGCGTTCCTGGCTGTTGCGCTGATCAGGGCTTGAAGGTGACGGGAAGGTTCGCGGGCTTGGCCCCGGTGGGCGGGACCTGAAGGGTCTTCAGGGCGAACTCCATGACCTGCTTGAAGATGGGTCCGCAGATCTGGCCGCCGAAGTAACTGCCGCTCGTGGCGTTCTGGATGGCGCAGTAGACGGTCACCCGGGGGTTGTCCGCGGGCGCGAATCCGGCGAAGGAGGAGGTGTAGCCGCGGTACTTGCCGGTGGCCGGATCCACGCGGTTGGCCGTACCCGTCTTGCCCGCGACCCGGTAGCCGGGGATGCGCGCCTTGGTGCCGGTTCCCTCCTGGTCGTCCACGACCGACTCCAGCATCTGCGCGAGGGTCTTCGCCGTCTTCGCGCTGACGACCCTGTTCTTCCTGGGCTTCGGGGCCGGTGCGAAGCGCCCGTCGGGTCCCTTGGTGCCGCGCACGAGGGTGGGTTCGACGCGTACGCCGCCGTTGGCGATGGTCGAGTAGACGCTGGCCGCCTGCAGTGCGTTGAGGGACACGCCCTGGCCGAAAGGAATCGTGTACTGCTGCGAGGTCGACCACTTGTCCGGCGGGGCGAGGATGCCCTTGGTCTCGCCCGGGAAGCCGAGGCCGCTGTACTCGCCGAGGCCGAACTTGCGCAGGTACGAGTAGAGGACCTTGTTGGCCTGCGCCTGGGTCTTGCCGAGCTGCCCGGTGGCCAGGATGGTGCCGATGTTGCTGGACTTGGCGAGCACGCCGTTGAGCGTCAGGTTCCAGGTCTCGTGGTCGATGTCGTCCTTGAAGAGCCGGTCGCCGCGGTGCAGCCGGTTCGGCACGACGACATGCGTCAGCGGGGTGGCGACGTTCTGCTGCAGCACGGCCGCCATCGACATGATCTTGGCGGTGGAGCCGGGCTCGAAGGCGTCCTCGACGGCCCAGTTGTGCAGGGCCTTCGAGCTGGCCTTGGACAGGTCGTTCGGGTCGAAGCCGGGCGCGTTGGCCATGGCGAGGATCTCGCCGGTCCGGGTGTCCTGCACTATCACGTAGCCGCGGTCCGCCTTGGACTCCTTGACCTGCTTCGTGATCGCGTTCTGGGCGGCCCACTGGATGTCGCGGTCGATCGTGAGTTCCACGTCGCTGCCGGGCACGGCTGGGGTCTCGGTGGAGCCCACGGTGGGTACCAGCCGCCCGCCGGACTGGGCGTAGCGGATCTTGCCGTCCTTGCCGGCCAGTTCCTTGTCGAACTGCTGCTCGACGCCGCCGCCGCCCTTGCCGTCGTCGTTGACCCAGCCCAGTATCCCGGCGGCGAGGTCCCCGTTGGGGTACACACGCTTGTTGCTGGGGTCGGCGAAGACGCCGGCCAGGACGTTGACCGTGGACTTGTCCGTCTCGCCCTTGGCGGTGAGGGCCGACTTCAGGTCCTTGATCTGCGTCCACACCTGCGGGGTCTGGCGGCGGGCGAGCAGGACGTAGCGCGACTCCTTGTTCCTGGGCCGCAGCTTCTTGACGATCGACTGCTGGTCGACGCCGAGGATCGGCGCGAGGAGCGCGGCCGCCTGCTCGGGCCCGTCGTCGATCTTCAGCTGGTCGCGGGTGAACATCGTGGGGTCGGCCGTGAGGTCGTAGGCGTCGACGCTGTTGGCGAGAGCCACGCCGTTGCGGTCGGTGATGCCGCCGCGCTCGGCGGTCAGGACGTGGCCGACGTAGCGGTTCTGCTCGGCCTTGGCGGCGTACGAACTCGCGTCCACGGCCTGCACCTGCAGCAGCCGTACGACGAAGGCGATCAGCACCAGGGTGAGCGCCAGGGAGACCATCCGCAGCCGGGGGCGGGCGCTGCCCAGCCGGAGGATCTTCGGGGCCCCGGGGCGGCCCGGCGCCGGGCG
>NZ_JAFJSY010000103.1 GCF_019857225.1 Streptomyces plumbidurans | reverse complement strand
CGGCGCGGGGAGGTCAAGGCGACGGCGGTGAAGGAGGCCCGGGAGCGGTACGGGTTGTGAGGCGATAGCGCGGACGAAGGGGTACGGCGGCTGCCGTGCCCCTTCGCTGTCAGTGGCCCCCGGCATCATGGCCGTATGCGTGCCGCCCGCCTCATCAAGATGGTTCTGCTTTTGCAGTCCCGGCCCTCCATGACCGCCGCCGAGCTGGCGCGGGAGCTGGAGGTGTCCGAGCGGACCGTGACGCGGGACGCGCAGGCGCTGTCGGAGGCGGGGGTGCCGGTGTACGCGGACCGGGGGCGGGCCGGTGGCTACCGGCTCATCGGCGGATACCGCACCCGGCTCACCGGGCTGGCGCGCGGCGAGGCCGAGGCCCTGTTCCTGTCCGGCGTGCCGGGCGCCCTGCGGGAGATGGGCCTGGAGGACGCCGCCTCGGCCGCCCGGCTGAAGGTGTCGGCGGCCCTGCTCCCGTCGCTGCGGGACGCCTCCCGCAGCGCCGCGCAGCGCTTCCACCTGGACGCCCCGAACTGGTTCACCGAGCCGAAGGCGCCGGATCTGCTGCCCGCCGTCGCGGACGCGGTCTGGGACGACCGCAGGATCACCGCGCGCTACCGCGGCCGGGAGGCCGAGGTGGAGCGCGAGCTGGAGCCGTACGGGCTGGTTCTCAAGGCGGGCGTCTGGTACCTGTGCGCGCGGGTGCCGCGGCCGGGGTCGTACCGCGTCTACCGCATCGACCGGTTCACGGCCGTGCAGCCGACCGGGGAACGCTTCACGCGCGACGAAGAGTTCGACCTGCCCGCCTTCTGGGACGAGCAGGCCGAGCGGTTCGCGCGGTCGATCCTGCGGGCCGAGGTCGTCGTACGGCTGTCGCAGGCCGGGGCCCACGGCCTGCCGTACGCGGTCGATCCCGTCGCCGCCCGGGAGGCTCTTGCGGCCGCGGACGCACCGGACGAGGAGGGTCGGGTGACGGTGACGCTGCCCGTGGAGTCCGAGGAGGTCGCGCACGCGCAGCTCGCGGGGCTCGGCCCGGACGTGGAGGTGCTGGCGCCCGAGAGCCTGCGGGCGCGTTTCGCGGAGGATGCGCGGCGGCTGGGGCGCCTGTACGGGACATAACAATCCGTTGCACTCCACGTGCGCCCCACCCTTGCAGGGCCGATGCTGGACCCGTGATGGACGAGACGGAGTTCTGGGAGCTGGTGGACGCCACCCGCGAGGCCGCCGAGGGCGACCCGGAGGAGCAGGCCGACCTGCTGGTGGACCGGCTGCTGCAGCTGGACCCGGACATGGTGCTCGACTTCGCCCGTCACTTCGAGGCCCGCTACAACCGCGCGTACGCCTGGGACCTGTGGGGTGCCGCCTGGGTCCTGCTCGACGGGGCGAGCGACGACGCGTTCGACTTCTTCCGGTGCTGGCTGATCGGGCAGGGGCGTGAGGTCTACGAGGGGGCCGTGCACCATCCCGACGCGCTGGCCGATCTGCTGGACGACTTCGACGAGGAGATCGACGGCGACGGCGAGGAGCTGGGGTACGCCGCGGACGAGGCCTACGAGCAGCTCACCGGCACCGTCGCCCCCGACCTGGGCATCCCGCCCGCGCCCGCCGAGCCGCTGGGCGCGCCGCTCGACTTCGAGAACGAACGGGTGCTGCAGCAGCGCTACCCCAAGCTCTGGGACCGTTTCAGGGACTGACCGCCATCATTTCCGTGTCAGGGGGACCATGGCCCGCATCCCGCGGCCCGGCTATCGACCTGGGTCTGACGGTGCACGTACGCCTCTGACTGACCGTCAGGGCCCGGTGCCCGAGGGGACGTGAACCCCCGCCTCGCCGGCCTCTGCCGTGTGGTGCATCGGGGCCGCGTTGGCCTGGTCGAGGGCGGATGCCGTGACGGCTGCCGGGCCCAGGACGACGGCGGTGGCCGCGCAGAGGGCCGGCCAGGGGCCGCGGGTGGTGCGGGTTCAGCCGGGTGTCGGCTTCGGGGCGCCGCTGGGACTGCTGTTCATCTTCCTGGCCTCCGGTCGGTGCGTGTGGCCGACGGTAGGTGGGGCGGCTCGGGGAGAACGGTGAGGCGGCTGCGAGGAGGCTGTGCGGCGGCCCGTCAGGGGATGCGCCCCTGCAGCCGCGCCGCCTGTTGTCTGATGGCGGGGAGGCGGGCGCTGAGGGCCTGGCCGGGGCAGCTGGTCATGTAGGCGTCCTTGTGGGCGGCGAGGGCGGGGAGGGTGGCGGTGGTCCCGGAGCGGTAGCGGCTGAGGCTGTTGCTGGAGACCAGATGCGCCTCGGAGCGCGGGTCGACGTCGGCGAGCCCCAGCTTCCACGCGGCGACGGCGGCGATCGCGTCCGTCATCGCCTTGGGGACGGGCTCCCCCGCCGTGAAGGTGCCGATCGCGGCGATCCCGGCCGTGCGGTGGTTGAAGCCCTGGGTGTGGGCGCCGGTGACGGCGCGGTCGACGCCGCCCGCGCGGCCCTCGTAGACGGTGCCGCAGCGGTCGACGAGGAAGTTGTAGCCGATGTCGTCCCAGTTCCGCGCACCGGTCTGGCCCGCGTAGAGGTAGCGGATGATGCGCGGCACGTCGGCGCAGTCGTAGCCGTTGGGCGAGTCGGTGTGGTGGACGAAGACGGCGACGACCTTGTCGTCGTAGCGCGGGGGCGGCTGGGCGTGCCGGGCGAGCGGATCCAGCCAGACCGAGCGGGGCACGATGTGCGGCTTGGGCGCGGTGTGCGGCGTGGCGGGGCGGGCTGCGACGGGCGGCCGGTGCCGGTCCGCGGGGTGCCCGACGCCGTCCGCGCACAGGACAAGACCGAGCACGGCGGCCACTCCGGGCAGCCAGGAGAGCAGCAGGAGCACGGGGCGGGGTATGTGCGCGCGTGCTTGCCCAGGACCTCGCCGTCTGCGGACACGCATGACTTCACTTTCGGACCGATCCGCTCCGTCCGCGATGTGTGCTGTGCCACCCGGTGGAACCATCGTCCTGGTCCGAGGCGTTTTTCCGGGTGCACGCACTCGTGGCGGATTCCCTGGGGCCACGCGCGCGTGGCTGATCACCGGGCCCGTCCTGCGCGTATTGGATGATCCGAGAGAAAGGCGGCTCCGTGGACCTGCTCGACATCCTGTTGTTGCTGGTGGTCGCGGCCTACGCGGCGTCCGGCTACCGGCGCGGCCTGGTGGCCGGCTGTGTCTCGCTCGCCGGGTTCGTGGGCGGCGCGGTCCTCGGTGTGTGGGTGCTGCCGTGGGTGATGGACCTGGTGACGGCGGGGACGACCCGGGCGACGGTGACCGCGGTGCTGACCGTGCTTCTCCCGGCGGCGGTGGGGCACGAGCTGGCGGGACGGCTCGCGCTGCGGCTGCGCAGGGAGCTGGACGCCGGACCGCTGCGGGTGGCCGACGGGGTCGGCGGGGCGGCGGCCAACTCGGTGGCGGTGCTGATCGTGGCGTGGGTCGCCGCGAGCGTGCTGGGCGCGTCCTCCTCGCCGCTGCTCACCACGGCGATCCGGGACTCGGCGCTGCTCGGCGCGGTGCAGGACGCCATGCCGGACACGACCCCCGCATGGTTCTCCCGGGCCACCTCCGCGCTCACCCAGGCGGGCTTCCCGCAGGTCTTCAACCCCTTCGAGAACGAGTCGACGGCCCAGGTCGCGAAGCCCACCGGCGACAGCGTCACGACCAGTGCCACGAACGCCGCCAAGCTCAGCACGGTGAAGATCGAGGGCGTCTCCGGCAACCAGGGCCGCGAGGGCAGCGGCTTCGTGTTCGCGCGCGACCACGTGATGACCAACGCGCACGTGGTGGCCGGCATCGACGACCCGAGCGTGCGCATCGGCGGGGTCGGGCGGTCGTACGAGGCACGGGTGGTGCTCTTCGACCCGGACCGGGACGTGGCCGTGCTGTACGTGCCGGGGCTGCGCGCCCCCGTCCTGCGCTTCGACGGCAGTGCCGCGCGCGGTAACTCCGCGGTCGTGGCCGGTTATCCGCAGGACGGTGATCTGAATCTGCAGGCGGCGACCGTCGCGAACCGGGTGCGGGCGACCGGCCAGAACATCTACAGCGACGGCACGGTGACGCGCGAGATCTACTCGATCCGCTCGACGGTGCGGCCCGGCAACTCCGGCGGCCCGCTGCTGACGACCGACGGCCGGGTCTACGGCGTCGTCTTCGCCCGCTCCACGACCGACGACGAGACGGGCTATGTGCTGACGGCGGCCGAGGTCGCCTCCGACGCCGACCACGGCGCGTCCGCGACGGCGGCGGTCGACACCGGGGACCTGGTGACGTCGTAGGGCGCAGCCCCGCCCGTGGGGCGCGGGGCGCTCACCTCACAGGCTGCACCCCATGAGGACGTCGTCCACGTACTCGCCCTCCAGCAGGAACTCGCCCGGCAGGACGCCCTCCACGACGAAGCCCTCGGCCTCGTAGAGCTTGCGGGCCGGGGCGTTGTGGCCGAGGACGCGCAGGGTGAGCCGGCGTGCGCCCTGGCTGCGGGCCTCCTCGCGCACCGCCCGCACCAGCGCCCGCCCGACACCCGCGCCGCGCGCCTGGTCGGCGACGGCGAGTCCCTGGATCTGCCGGACGTGGGCGTTGCAGGCGAGCGGGGTCGGCCGGCCGAGGCGGACATAGCCGACGACCTCGCCGCCGAGCTCCGCCACCAGATGGTCCCGGGGCCCGAAGCGCTCGTTGTAGAACGGCTCGAACGGCGGCACGGGGCGCGGCTGGACGGCGTGCAGCGGGGACCAGGTCAGGCGGTCGATGAGCCCCAGCGCCTCCTCGTCGTCGAGGGAGGCGTGACGTATGTACGGAACCGGCATGACGGCCACCATATGAGTCCCGCGCGCAGAATGGGCACATGGAGCCTTCCCGAATCGCAGTGGCCGGTGCGTCCGGTCTCATCGGTGCCGCCCTGGTGCGGTCCCTGGCCGCCGACGGGTACGAGGTGGTGCGGCTGGTGCGCCGGGCGCCCCGGACGAAGGACGAGGTCCGCTGGGACCCGGAGGGCGGCCGGGTGGACGTGGCCGGGCTCGGTGGGTGCGACGCGGTGGTCAACCTCGCGGGCGTCGGTGTGGGCGACAGCCGCTGGACGGACGCGTACAAGGCACGCATCCGCAGCAGCCGGGTGCTCGGCACCAGGGCGCTGGCCGAGGCGGTCGCCGGCATGGAGAAGAAGCCGCGGGTGTTCGTGAACGGCAGCGCGATGGGCTTCTACGGCGAGACCGGCGAGCGCGCGGTCGACGAGAGCGCGCCGCCCGGCGAGGGCTTTCTGCCGCGGCTGTGTGTGGAGTGGGAGGGTGCCGCCGCGCCCGCGCAGGAGGCGGGCGTACGGACGGTGTTCACTCGTACGGGGCTGGTGGTGGCGCGCGGCGGCGGGGCCTGGGGGCGGCTGTTCCCGTTGTTCCGGGCGGGGCTCGGCGGACGTCTGGGCGACGGGCGGCAGTACTGGTCGTTCATCTCGCTGCACGACGAGGTGGCCGCGATCCGGCATCTCATGGACACCGACGGGTTGTCCGGGCCGTTCAACCTCACCGCGCCGCAGCCGCTGCGCAACCGTGAGATCACCGCGTCCATGGGGCGGGTGCTGCACCGGCCGACGCTGTTCGCGGTGCCCGCGCCGGTGCTGCGGTCCGTGCTCGGCGAGTTGGCCGGGGATGTGCTCGGCAGCGCACGGGTGGTGCCGAAGCGGCTGCTGGAGTCCGGCTTCACGTTCGCGTTCCCGGACATCGACGGGGCACTCAGAGCAGCACTGTGACCGTATGCGACCGCTGTGCGACCGTGCCCTGTTGATGCGCGACTGTCCTTGACCGGTCTCAGCCCTAACCTCGACCCGAACTCGGGTATTCCCGGAGCCTGTTGGGGGCATGACGTCTCCACCGGCGGCGCAACCTCGAGGAGGGGCACGTGCTTGAGCCCGCGTACCAGGCAGACGTCGTGATCGTAGGAGCCGGGGTCGCCGGACTCTCGGCGGCACATCGGCTGACCAGCGCAGGAGTGACGACCGCGGTCCTGGAGGCGGCCCCTTGCGTGGGGGGCCGCATGGCGACGGAGAAGGTCGACGGGTTCCGGCTCGACCGGATCGGACAGCTGCTGTCCACGGCGTACCCGGAACTGCGGACGGCACCCGGGCTCGATGCGCTGGAATTGCGCCCGTTCGCACCGGGCGTGCTGCTGCACAGCGGCGGACGTCACTGCCGTGCGGTCGCTCCGGCGGCCGCAGGGGGCGCAAGGGGCGCACTCCACGCGGTGCGCGCCCTGGCGAGCGCCCCCGCCAAGAGCGCCCCGCGGTCCGGCGCCCCGCTCGGCAGCGCCGTCGACCAGGCCCGGCTCGGCACCGCGCTCGCCCGGCTCGCCGTGACACCCGTCGAACGGCTGCTGTTACGGCCGGAGTTGCCCGCGGGCCAGGCCCTCGCCGCCCGCGGTCTGCCCGCGCGCACCGTCGACGGCTTCCTGCGCCCGCTGCTCGCCGCCCTGCTGTGCGACCCGGGGCTCACGACGTCCAGCCGGTGCGCCGACCTCGCGCTGCGCGCCTTCGCGTGCGGGCGGCTGTGCGTGCCGGAGGGGGGCGCCGAGACGCTGCCGGAGCTGCTCGCGCGGACGCTGCCGCCGGGCACCGTGCAGACCGGTGTGCGGGTCACCTCCGTCTCCACGAGCGCGGTGACCACCGCCGAGCACGGCGAGATCCGCTGCCGCGCCGTCCTGCTGGCGACGGACGCGCGGGCCGCCGCCGACCTGCTGCCCGGCCTGCGCGTACCCGACTTCCACCCGGTCACGGTGCTGCACCACACGGCGGACGAGCCGCCGGCCACCGGCACGGCCCTGCTGCTCGACGCGGACCGCGGCGGCCCGGTCGCGCACACCGCCGTGATGAGCGCGGTGGACTCGAGCCGGGCCCCGGCGGGCCGGGCGCTCGTCTCCTCCACGGTCCTCGGCCCGCCCCCGCCGGAACTCGACACCGCCGTACGCATGCATCTGTCCCGGCTCTACGGCACCTCGACCGCGCGCTGGGAGACCCTCGCCGTCCACCACACCCCCACGGCCGTCCCCGCGATGCGCCCCCCGCACGACCTGCGCCGCCCCGTACGCCTCCTGGCCGGCCTCTACGTCTGCGGCGACCACCGGGACACCAGCACGGTCCAGGGAGCCCTCCACTCGGCCCACCGAGCCTCCTCAGCAATCCTCACGGACCTAGGAGCAGCAGGCTCGATACACCGATCGGAGCCCCTCCCATCGGCCAAGGCGGCCTGAAGCACCCTGCTTTGCTTTTGTCTTCAGGGGCGCGAGGAACTACTGCGCGAACTCGCCCAGAGCGCGCCCGAGTCTTTCAGGGGCGCGGGGAACGTCGCGAACTCGCCCAGGCCGCGCCCGAGTCTTTTAGGGGCGCGGGGAACTGCGCGATCAACCACGACGAACCCGCACCAGCCCACAAACCCTCGACCCCACGGCGCTACCCAAGGGCCGCAATCCGATCCCGATACCCCCGCACAGGCGCAGCATCCTTATAAGGCTCCAACCTCCGCTCGAAGTCCCGCACATACTCCACCGCCCGCACCGACCGCATCTCCGCGGCAGCCCCCGCCGCCTCCGCGCCCAACGCGCAGGCCTGGTCGAGCTCGCCCAGACCCAGCCGGGCCGATGCGAGCACGACGCGGCAGAAGAGGCGGCTGCGGGCGAAGGAGGGGGCGCGCAGTTGCAGGGAGCGCTCCGCGTGCTGGGCCGCCGCGCGGAACTGCTGCAGGTCCCGGTGGCAGTGCCCGAACTCGTCGGCCATCTGCGCCTCGTCGAAGAAGCGCGCCCAGAAGGGGACCTCGTCGCCGGGACGGGACGCTTCGAGGGCGCGCTCGGCCCGTACGAGCGAGGCGGTGCAGTTGCGCACCTCGCCGAGCACGCCGTGGCCGCGCGCCTCGGCCGAGTGCAGCAGGGCCTGCACGACGGGCGGTGCGGTGGTCCCGACGCCCTGCTGGGCGACCCGCGCGAGCTGCACGGCCTCGCGGCCGTGGCCGAGATAGACGGCCTGGCGGCTCATGGTGACCAGCACGTACGAGCCGTAGCCGCGGTCTCCCGCCGCCTGCGCGAGGCGCAGCGCCTGCACGAAGTAGCGCTGGGCGAGGCCGTGCGCCGCGATGTCGTACGAGGTCCAGCCGGCCAGCCTGGTCAGGTCGGCGACCGCGGCGAAGAGCCGGCGCCCGGTCTGCTCGCCGTAGGTGCCGCGCAGCATCGGCTCGCACTCGTGCTCCAGATACCGCACGAGGGCCTGGCGGGCGTGGCCGCCGCCGTACATGTTGTCCAGGGTGCGGAAGAGTTCGCCGACCGAGCGCAGGGCCGCGATGTCGCCGGGGGTGACCTTCTGGCCGGGCCCGCGTTCGGCCTGGCCGCGCTGGCGGGGGACGACCGGGCGGCCCTGGGCGGGGACCCGGACGCCCGGTTCGCCGCGGGCCACCTTGTCGTCGGGGCGGCCGATCAGCCAGTCCCGGCTGGGCACGACCAGACCGGCCGGGGTGAACGCGATCTTGCGCAGTTCGGCGTGCGAGCCGGAGTCCTTGCGCCACAGGCCGCCGACGATGTCGATCGCCTCCTCGGGGCTGGCGGCGAACTCAAGGCCGGCGTAGACGGGGGCGCAGGCGTCCAGCCCGAGGTCCTGGGCGGTGAGCCTGCGGCCCAGGCGCCGGGTGAAGACCTCGGCGATCAGGGCGGGCGTGGTGCCGCGCGGCTGCTGGCCCCGCAGCCAGCGGGTGACCGACGTCTTGTCGTATCTCAGGTCGAGGCCGTGTTCGAGTCCGAGCTGGTCGACGCGACGGGCAAGACCCGCGTTGGAGAACCCGGCTTCTGCGATGAGCGCGGCGAGCTGGCGGTTGGGAGTGCGCTGCGCGGGTCGTTCCGTCATCTGCGGTGCGGTCTCCTGCCTTCGGGCCTGGAGGGCCCTGGCGGCCCCGTTGTGCCCGGATTGCCTGTGAGCAGCCCTTATGGCCTCGGTGAACGGCGCGAATGTAGCGGAGAGTGAGCAGGTGATCGCACACTTCCCCGCTCGTTCATCCGATCGTGTGAGGATTGCCCGGAGAGCTGACGTGAGACGGCCGGTCGTACAGTGGCGTAGGCATGTTTCATGCCTTACGACCTTCTAGGGAGGCGCTTGCCGTGAGTGAGCTGCGGTTCGTCCGCATGGGATTCGGTGCCGAGGCCGTCGACTACCAGGTGGCCTGGGACGAGCAACGCCGAGTGCACGCGGCGCGCTTCGCGGACGAGATCCCCGACACCGTGCTGCTCCTGGAGCATCCGCCGGTCTACACGGCGGGCCGGCGCACGGCGGACAACGAGCGGCCCCTGGACGGCACCCCGGTCATCGACGTGGACCGCGGCGGCAAGATCACCTGGCACGGCCCGGGCCAGCTGGTGGGCTACCCGATCCAGAAGCTCCCGCGCCCGGTGGACGTGGTCGCGCATCTGCGCCGCCTGGAGGACGTGATGATCGGCGTCTGCGCGGAGTTCGGCGTCGAGACCAGCAGGGTGGAGGGCCGTGCGGGCGTATGGGTCCTCGGTGACCCGGTGGAGGAGCGCCCCGCTCTCGGCGGACTCTCGCTCGACTTCGACCCCCGGCTGGCCGACGAGGAGTTCGACCCCCGGCTCAACGGCCCCGAGTACGCCCCCTCCAACGCCGGCCAGCGCCGCGAGGACCGCAAGATCTGCGCCATGGGCATCCGCGTCGCCAAGGGCGTCACCATGCACGGATTCGCCCTGAACGTGAACCCGGACGTCTCCAATTTCGACAAGATCATCCCCTGTGGCATCCGCGACGCGGGCGTCACCTCCCTCGCGCACGAGCTGGGCCGCGACGTCACCATCGCCGAGGTGCTGCCCGTCGTCGAGCGTCACCTGCAGGCCGTACTGGAGAACGCGGACCTCAGGCCGAGGGTGATCGAGAAGACACCGGCGGCCTGAGACGGCCCGCGGGCATTCAAATCAACGGGCGTACCCTTGAGCACGCCGAGGAATCAATCGCTAGGGAGCGGTCGTGTCCGCAGTCACCCCCGACGGACGCAAGATGCTGCGCCTGGAGGTCCGCAACAGCCAGACCCCCATCGAGCGCAAGCCCGAGTGGATCAAGACCCGGGCGAAAATGGGCCCCGAGTACACGAAGATGCAGAACCTCGTGAAGAGCGAGGGCCTGCACACGGTCTGCCAGGAAGCCGGCTGCCCGAACATCTACGAGTGCTGGGAGGACCGCGAGGCGACCTTCCTCATCGGCGGCGACCAGTGCACCCGGCGCTGCGACTTCTGCCAGATCGACACGGGCAAGCCCGAGGCGCTGGATGTCGACGAGCCGCGCCGCGTGGGCGAGTCCGTGGTCACGATGGACCTGAACTACGCCACCATCACCGGCGTCGCCCGTGACGACCTGGAGGACGGCGGCGCCTGGCTGTACGCCGAGACGGTGCGCCAGATCCACGCCCAGACGGCCGGCCGGGAGGGCGGGCGCACCAAGGTCGAGCTGCTGGCCCCCGACTTCAACGCGGTCCCCGAGCAGCTGGCCGAGGTCTTCTCCTCCCGCCCCGAGGTCTTCGCGCACAACGTCGAGACGGTCCCGCGGATCTTCAAGCGCATCCGCCCCGGCTTCCGCTACGACCGCTCGCTGAAGGTCATCACCGACGCCCGTGACTACGGCCTGGTCACCAAGTCGAACCTGATCCTCGGCATGGGCGAGACCCGCGAGGAGATCAGCGACGCGCTGCGGCAGCTGCACGAGGCGGGCTGCGAGCTGGTCACCATCACGCAGTACCTGCGCCCGTCGGTGCGCCACCACCCCGTGGAGCGCTGGGTCAAGCCGCAGGAGTTCGTGGAGCTGAAGGAGGAGGCCGAGCAGATCGGCTTCTCCGGCGTGATGTCCGGACCGCTGGTGCGTTCCTCGTACCGCGCGGGCCGCCTGTACCAGATGGCCATCGAGAAGCGTGGCGCCTACGTCGCCTCGCAGGCCGTCTGATGGCACGCAGTGCCACCCGGCGCGTGTGAATCTGCGCACAAGCAACTACTGCACAGTAGCGGCCGATTGACGCGGTCCTGAGCGTCCCCCCAGCTGAGGGCGGCATCAGGGCCGCGTCGGCGTTCCACGACGTCGTATCGAGGTTTCATCGGTGTTTGACCGGTCGGTCATGCCCTGGTAACACCAAACAGTGACCCTGGAATCACACCACGTACACCCCGATCCAGCGCCGACGTTCCGAGGGGGGACCTCAGCCATGCAGGCCGCGCCCGTTCGCGCCACCGCCATCCCGTCCTTCTCCACTGCACTGCGTGCAGTCGAGTCGCTGCTCATGAGCGGGGGCCAGCGCACCGCCCGCCGCAACGCCTGGACCTCCGTCCTGGAGGACCGCCGCCGCGCCAAGGACCGGGTCGAGACCCAGCGCGTACTGGACGAGACCCTGCTCCCCCGCCCCTGAATCCCGCCCTCGGGGCACTGCCGTCGTACGGCGCTCCCGGGGCCACGTAGACTTCGGGGCATGGCGAGGAAGGAACCTGCAGCGGACGCTGCGAATCCCGGGCGACTGAAGCAGATCGCTCTGACCTACAAGATGACGCGGAAGGCCGACAAGAAGATCGGTCTTGTACTCGCGGCGGTCGGCATCGTCGTCCTCGGTGTCCTCCTCGCGATCGGTTTCTTGATCGGTCACCCCATCTATCTCGGCATCCTGGGCCTGCTGCTCGCCTTCCTCGCGATGGCGATCGTCTTCGGGCGCCGGGCCGAGCGGGCGGCCTTCGGGCAGATGGAGGGCCAGCCGGGCGCGGCGGCCGCGGTGCTGGACAACATCGGCCGGGGCTGGACGACGACGCCCGCGGTGGCCATGAACCGCAGCCAGGACGTGGTGCACCGGGCCGTCGGCAAGGCCGGCATCGTCCTGGTCGCCGAGGGCAACCCGAACCGGGTCAAGAGCCTGCTGGCCGCCGAGAAGAAGAAGATGAACCGCATCGTCGTGGACGTGCCGGTGCACGACATCATCGTGGGCAACGGCGAGGGCCAGGTGCCGCTGAAGAAGGTGCGCACCACCATGCTCAAGCTGCCGCGCGTGCTCACCGGCCCGCAGGTGACCGCCACCAACGACCGGCTGCGCGCCATGGGCGACCTGATGAGCAACATGCCGCTGCCGAAGGGCCCGATGCCCAAGGGCATGAAGCTCCCCAAGGGCGGCAAGGCCCGCTGATCTCCGCGCTACGGCGAAGGGGGCGACCGGATGTTCCGGTCGCCCCCTTCGCCGTAGGAGCAGTGCTAGATGCGGACCTCGACCGTGCGGGCCAGCCGGTCGTGCAGGCCCCTGCCGTCGCGGTCCCAGATCAGGGCCGGGATGGCGATGCACAGCAGGGCCGAGCGCAGTACGGCCCGCAGGGGGTTGGGGCGGCCGGTGTCCAGGGCGGCCACGCGCAGTCCGAAGAGGCGCTTGCCCGGGGTGAAGCCGATCGTGCCGACGGTCAGGACGTGGAGCAGGAAGAAGACGAGCAGCGCCCAGTTGCCGGTCGCCTGGTCGTAACCGTGCGTGATGAGACCGTATGCGATCAAGAGGCACAGCGCCCAGTCGACGACCAGGGCCCCGAACCGGCGACCCGGGCGGGCGATCGAGCCCGGCCCCTCCTCCGGCAGACCCAGCTGCCGACCCCTGTATCCGAACTCGACCCCGGCGTCCTCCGCGGCGGCGCGGGGGCCCGAGAGCCATGAGCCGATTGCATCCCTGTTGTCCACGGGTCCACGGTACTGCGGGTGTTTCGCGATCCGGACAGGTGGGGTACTGCGGACAGGGTCCGGTTAACTTGTGCGAAACAAATGGGTCACGCCCGAGAAATCACGCATCCCTAGGGTCGGGGTCAGCGTGTGCCACCGCACTGGCCGCACAACGAACTACCACCCCGGCGGGACGGTCGGGAGTAGGAGGAGCTGGATGTTCCAGAACGCCGACGAGGCCAAGAAGTTCATCGCGGACGAGGACGTCAAGTTCGTCGACGTCCGCTTCTGCGACCTGCCGGGCGTCATGCAGCACTTCACGGTGCCCGTCGAGGCGTTCGACCCGGACGAGGAGCTCGCGTTCGACGGTTCGTCGATCCGTGGTTTCCAGGCCATCCACGAGTCCGACATGGCGCTGCGCGCGGACCTGTCGACCGCCCGGGTCGACCCCTTCCGCCGCGACAAGACGCTGAACATCAACTTCTTCATCCACGACCCGATCACGGGCGAGCAGTACTCCCGTGACCCGCGCAACGTGGCCAAGAAGGCCGAGGCCTACCTCGCGTCGACCGGTATCGCGGACACCGCGTACTTCGGTCCCGAGGCCGAGTTCTACGTCTTCGACTCCGTCCGCTTCGCCACCACGGCGAACGAGAGCTTCTACCACATCGACTCCGAGGCCGGCGCCTGGAACACCGGCGCCCTCGAGGACAACCGTGGTTACAAGGTCCGCTACAAGGGCGGCTACTTCCCGGTCCCGCCGGTCGACCACTTCGCCGACCTGCGCGCCGAGATCTCCCTGGAGCTGGAGAAGAACGGCCTGAAGGTCGAGCGCCAGCACCACGAGGTGGGCACCGCCGGCCAGGCGGAGATCAACTACAAGTTCAACACGCTGCTCGCCGCCGCCGACGACCTGCAGCTCTTCAAGTACATCGTGAAGAACGTGGCCTGGCGCAACGGCAAGACCGCGACCTTCATGCCGAAGCCGATCTTCGGCGACAACGGCTCGGGCATGCACGTCCACCAGTCCCTGTGGAGCAACGGCGACCCGCTGTTCTACGACGAGGCCGGCTACGCGGGCCTGTCGGACACCGCCCGCTACTACATCGGCGGCATCCTGCGGCACGCCCCGTCGCTGCTGGCGTTCACCAACCCGACGGTGAACTCCTACCACCGCCTGGTGCCGGGCTTCGAGGCGCCGATCAACCTGGTGTACTCGCAGCGCAACCGCTCCGCCGCGATGCGCATCCCGATCACCGGCTCCAACCCGAAGGCCAAGCGCGTCGAGTTCCGTGCGCCCGACTCCTCCGGCAACCCGTACCTGGCCTTCTCGGCGCTGCTGCTCGCGGGCCTCGACGGCATCAAGAACAAGATCGAGCCGGCCGAGCCGATCGACAAGGACCTCTACGAGCTGGCTCCCGAGGAGCACGCGAACGTCGCGCAGGTCCCGACCTCGCTGCCGGCCGTTCTCGACCGCCTGGAGCGCGACCACGAGTTCCTGCTCGCGGGCGACGTCTTCACGTCCGACCTGATCGAGACGTGGATCGACTTCAAGCGCACGAACGAGATCGCCCCGCTGCAGCTGCGCCCGCACCCGCACGAGTTCGAGCTCTACTTCGACGTGTGATCCACGCCTGAGCCGTCGCAGTGCCCGCGCCCCCGTTGTCGTACCGACAGCGGGGGCGCGGGCGTATGTTCTATTGTGCCGATGGGACGACACGGGGGTGGACAGGATGCCCGAGCACGAACGCGACGACCAGGAGCGCGAGTTCGACCTGAGGTGGGCCGACCGCGCCGAGCTCAAGGAGCCGTCCGCGCGGGCGCGGATGCTGGCCGCGCGGTGGAGGGAGAACCCGCCCGAGCCGCAGCCCTTCCGCGCCGGACCCGATCACGTCGGGCCGCGCCGCTCCTCCTGGGTCTCCACGGCGATCGTGCTGGGCTGCGTCGCCGCGATCATCCTGGTGCTGGGGTACGCCCGGTTCCGCGCACCGTACTAGGCCCGCCCGGCCCGGGCCCTTTACAGCTCCTAGGGCTGATCGGGACAGCTTCATGGGAGGCGCCGGGTGCACACTGGCAGTGGGACGAGTGCCTGACTGCGGGGTGATGCAGATGCAGAGCCGCTTTAGGAGCGACCGGCGGCTGACCGTGCGGATGACGGTCACGATGTTCCTGCTCGGATTGCTGTACGTGGCCTTCGTGGCCGTGCTGATCGTCTTGCTGAAGTCCTGGCTGCTCGTCGTGGTGCTGATGGCGGCGCTGTTCGTCGCGCAGTTCTGGTTCTCCGACCGGATCGCGATGTTCGCCATGCGCGGGCGGGTCGTGGAGCGCGAGGAGTATCCCGAGCTGCACGCGGTGGTCGACCGGCTGTGCGCGATCGCCGACATGCCCAAGCCGGTGGTGGCCGTCTCCGAGATGGACATGCCCAACGCGTTCGCGACCGGGCGCAACCCCGAGCACGCCGTGGTCTGTGTGACCACGGGACTGCTGCGGCGGCTGGAGCCCGCCGAGCTGGAGGGCGTGCTCGCGCACGAGCTGTCGCACGTCGCGCACAAGGACGTCGCCGTGATCACCATCGCGTCCTTCCTCGGTGTGATCGCGGGCCTGATCGTGCGGTTCGCCTTCTACTCGCAGCTGTTCGGCGGCGGGCGCCGGGACCAGAACACCGCGGTGATCTTCGCCGCCGTGATGGGTGTCTCGGCGGCCGTGTACGCGATCAGCTTCCTGCTGATCCGAGCCCTGTCGCGGTACCGCGAGCTGGCCGCCGACCGGGCCGCCGCGCTGCTCACCGGGCGGCCCTCGGTACTGGCCTCCGCCCTGACCAAGGTCTCCGGCGAGATCGCCCGGATCCCCACCAAGGACCTGCGGACCGCGCAGGCATTCAACGCCTTCTACTTCACGCCGGCCACCGGCAAGGAGCCCGGCATCGAGCGGTTCTTCTCCACCCACCCGTCCCTGGAGCAGCGGCTCGACCAGCTGGGGCGGATCTCCGCCGAGCTGGGTGAGGCGCCCACCCCCGGAAAGGCGTGATGCATGGGCCTGCTGGACATCCTGCTCGGCCGTACCAAACCGGCCCTGCCCGACCTGGACCGGCTCTTCGCACTGCCGTCGGCGGCCGTGACCCTCGAGGCCGCGGCCGGTTTCACGCCGACCGGCACCGGCGCGGTGTGCTTCGCCACGGTCGAGGGCTCGGCCTTCGAGCAGACCCACCGGGAGGTCCAGGCCCTGCTGGACGCGGACGCGGACCGGGACGGCCCTCCGGTGGAGTTCAGCCAGGACGCCTACGGCTACTCGTGGCTGGTCTCCCGCCGCTCCCCGGACCAGCTGTCCGCGCTGGTGAACGATCTGCACGCGGTGAACAGCTCGATGGAGGTGAACGGCTTCGGGCCGCAACTGCTGTGCTCCCTGGCCGGGTTCGCGGCCGAGGGGGACAGACGGCTGGCCCTGGTCTATCTCTACAAGCGCGGCACGTTCTATCCGTTCGCGCCGCTGCCCGGTGCGGGGCAGCGGCGCGACAACGCGCTGGAGCTGCAGGTGAAGGCTGCGCTCGGCGACGACCTGCGGATGGAGCAGGATCTGAGCCGCTGGTTCCCGGTGTGGGGCGCCCCCGGCCTGTAGCGCCGCTG
>NZ_JAFJSY010000102.1 GCF_019857225.1 Streptomyces plumbidurans | reverse complement strand
AGCCGCTGGTTCCCGGTGTGGGGCGCCCCCGGCCTGTAGCGCCGCTGTCCCTGCTGTCCCTGCTGTCTCCCTGCTGTCCCTGCTGTCTCCCTGCTGTCCCTGCTGTCTCCTTGCTGTTTCTGCTTTCTCTAGCTGCTCTTCTCGCGTGACTGCCGGCGGGACTCCAGGGGGCGCTCGCGGCGGTAGCGGCGCTCCCACTTGGCCTGCTGGTCGCGGCGCTTGCGGTAGGCCTGGTAGCTGCCGGGGTTCGACCCCGCCGAGGATCCCCCCGTGGACGAGGGCGACGAGGTCCGCGAGGCAGTGCCCGTGGAACCGCTCCGTCCGTACTGCGTGTACAGGAAGAGAACGGCGACCGCGGCCAGCCACCAGACGTGGTTTCCGAATCCCAAGAGCACCAGGACGACGGTCCCGGCTATGACGATGGTGCCCATCCGGGCCTCCGTGGGCGTGGGTGAGTACGAGCGGTGTCGGCTTGCTGTCCCGACGGGGCGCTGGGGGAAGGGCGACCGTCCGTCGGTGCGTAGAGAGTAGCCCTGAGTCCGCAAGGTGATGCCTGTCCTGCGGAAAGAGGAGGTGGGCAGCTCCGCCGCGCTTGTCCAGCGTAGGGAGACGGTCACCCGGCGTGCATCCGGTTTTCGGGGCGGGCCCCGGCCGGGGGTCGTGGCCGGATGCTAGCCGGCGGGCAGATCCAGCGTGCGGTCCACGACCTCGCGGGCCACGTCCGGGAGGCGGCGGCGGTGGGAGCGGGCGTAGGCGCGCAGCACGCGGAAGGCCTCGTCGACCGAGATGGAGTGCCGGGCGGCGAGCGTGCCCTTGGCCTGTTCGATGACGACTCGGCTGACCAGTGCCTGCTCCAACTGGTCGGCCAGGGCGCGGGTCTCGCACAGCTGCCGGTCGCGCTCCAGGGTCCAGCCGGCCGCGTCGGCCAGCGACTGGCCCAGCGCCAGCAGCTGGGCGGGCAGCGGTGTGCTGCCGGGACCCAGCAGGACGAGGGCGCCCGACGACTCCTGTCCGACGCGCAGGGGCAGGGCGGCGGTGCGGCCGTAGCCGAGTTCCAGGGCCCGGGCCGCAAAGCGCGGCCAGTCGGAGCGGGCCCGGTCGCCGTCGAGGGCCGTGTCCGCGACCGGGCGGCCGCCGCAGGCCTCCTGCCCCGGCCCCTCGCCCCAGCCGACCGCGTCGTGCGCCAGGCACATCAGGCCCTCGCCCACGCCGGCCACCTCGACGCTGGCGCTCTTGTCGGGCGCGTAGAGCACGACCGCGGCACAGTCGCCGAGCAGTTCGCTTCCGTGCAGGGCGAGGCAGGCCAGCAGCCCGGTCGGGTCGGAGGCCTCGGTGACCGGGCTGGCGGCCAGGTCGACGAACGCCTCCGCCAGCCGTTGCGGCGGCGGGAACATGCTGGTCATCGGGTGGCTCCCCTTCGCCTGTCGGACATCGGCCACGGCGGTGTCCGCGGTCCTCTTCGTCCCATGCCTGGCTCTCCCCCGCCTCAGCCGAGCCGGAGCTCGCCTCGGAGGATGCGCTCCGCGACCGCGTGGGCGGAGGCACTCTCGGCATACGCTCGCGCCTTGATCAGCTCCAGTGCGTCGGTCACCGGGCAGCCGAGCTGCTCGGAGACCATGCCCGCGGCCTGGTGAACCTGGGCGTGTGCGTCGATGGCACCGTACAGGCCGGGATCGCCGTCCGGGCTGAGAATCATGCTTCGCGTGAGCGCTTCGGCCACTTCGCCGAACGTGTCGGAGTCGGCGACGCCCTGTACGGGATCGAAGACCGCGAGCGCGCCGACGCATCGTCCGGAGAGGCTGAGCGGTACGGCGGCCACCGCGTCTACGCCGAGGCCCGCCAGCGCCGGACCGTATCCGGGCCAGCGTTCGCGCAGCGCCGCGCCGGCCGCCGCCACCGGACGCGCCTGGCGGGTGGCGTCCCGGGACGGGCCCTCGCCGAGCTGGAACTCCAGCTCCTGGGCGGCGCGGGACGGTTCGTCGGAGGCCGCCATGGCCAGCTGGTCGAGGCTCGCCCCGATCAGCGTGACCGAGGCGCTGCCGGTGCCGCAGGCCGCCGCGACGCCGGACATGAACAGGGGCTTGGGCGTGCCGCGTTGACGCGCCCAGCCGGTGAGCCGGTTCACGTAGTCGTCCTGGAGCCGGGCCGCGGTCAGGTGACAGGCCGCGGTCGCCCGGTGCACCGCGGCGATGCGCAGGTGCATGTTCTCGAGCGCTTCGGTGCGGGCCTGGCCGGCGAGGAGTTCATGCCGCTCGGCGCTGGTGATCTCGTGCGTCGAGCGGGCGCGCGCAAGAGCGGCCTTCCGCTCCGCGGAAGCGATGAGTTCCGAAGCCGCGCCTCCGGTGACCATGGCGGGATCCTAGCCTCGCGGTTCTCTCACTCGGAGCCGTTCGCCCGGCCTTCCTCCATGAGCAGGACGACCCCGCCGTGGTGGCCGTCGAAGGGGCTGCACTGCACCCTGCAGACGATCGGCCTGCCGAGACGGTTGATGGACGCGACGGGCACTGCTTCGCCCCGCCGGCCGGTGTCGACGCACAGCTGGATGGTCTCGCGCAGCTTCTCCGTGGGCAGTCCGAAGTCGAGCCCGTGGAAGGCCTGGCCGATGACCTCGTCCGGGCGCAGTCCCCACAGGTCGACGGCGCCGCGGTTCCAGCTCTTGACCTTCATGTCCTGGTCGAGGACGACGACGCCGGCGGCGATGGAGGTCAGCACGGTCTCCAGGAACGTACGGGCCTCGTCCAGCTCCTCGTTGCGGACCCGCATCTCCTCGTTCATGGTCTCCAGTTCCTCGGTCCCGGACTGGAGCTCCTCGTTGGTCGTCTCCAGCTCCTCGTTGGTCGACTGGAGTTCCTCGTTGGTCGTCTCCAACTCTTCAATGGTCGACTGGAGTTCCTCGTTGGTCGTCTCCAACTCCTCGTTGGTGGACTGGAGTTCCTCGTACGCCGTCTCGAGGTCCTCGCGGACCCGTTTGATCTCGGACTTGAGCTGGGTGGTGACCGTGACGTCCGTGAAGGTGATGTGGGTGGCGGACACCATGCCGTCGGTGCCGGTCAGCGGCTGGATGAGGATGTCGAGGTACTGCGGGCCCTCGGCGATCCGGCGTTCGGCGCCGTTGACCCGCAGGGTGCGCCGCTCGTGGGTGGCCTGTTCGATCAGGGAGCGCAGTTCGACGGGACGGTAGGAGATCTCCAGGTCCTGGAAGGGACGGCCGATGTCGTTCGGGGTGAGGCCGAACTCCGCGCGCGCGTGGCTGTTGATGAACACCACCAGGCCGTCGGAGTCGACGGCGAGGGCCGCGGTCGGCGCGGCGTCCAGGATGAGGTCGCGCATCCGACGGTGGCGGGCCGCGCTGTGCAGGTCGCCGGCCGGCCCCGCCGCCCTGGCCCGCACCGGGACGGGCTGGTAGGGCGGTGCGGCCTCCCCGGGGCGGCGCCTGAACACCCGCTGCCGCATGCTCATCACGTCGAACCGTTCGGCGTCGTTGAGCAGCATCTCCGCCTTGCCCAGGAAGAGGAAGCCGCCCTCGCGCAGCGCGAAGTGGAAGCGGTCGACGATCTGCGTCTGCGCCTCCACGTTGAAGTACATCAGGGTGTTGCGGCACACCAGCAGGTCGAGGCGGGAGATCGGGGCGTCGCGGGTGATGTCGTGACGGCCGAAGATCACCCTGCGCCGCAGGTCCGAACGGAACGCGAACCGGGCGCCGTTCGGCTCGAAGTACTTCTCGCGCAGCTCGGGGGCGAGGGGTTCGAGCACCTTGGCCGGGTACAGGCCGGTGCGGGAGTCGCGCAGCGCCTCGTCGTCGATGTCCGTGCCGTAGATCTTGACCCGCTCCAGGGCCTCGTCGATCCCGAGGGCCTCGGCGAACATGATCGCCAGCGAGTAGGCCTCCTCGCCGCTGGAGCAGCCCGCGCTCCACACCCGGATCTCCTCCTCGCTCCCGCTCCGCGCGAGCAGTTCGGGCAGCACCTCACGCTGGAGGAAGGTCCAGGCCTCGGGGTCCCGGAAGACGGAGGTGACGTTGATCAGAATGCTGTTGAACAGGGCATCGAACTCATCCGCGTTCGCCTCCAGGCGGTCGCGGTAGTCGGTGTACGAGGACACCTGGGCGTCGCTCATGCGCTTGCGGATGCGGCGGCCCAGCGAGGAGCGTTTGTAGCCGGTGAAGTCGAAGCCCCGGGCGTCGCGCAAGAACCGGAGGAGTTCCTCCAGTTCCTCGTCGGTCTCCACGCCCGGCTGTCCGTCGACCATCGATGCCGCCACTTCTCAGCTACTGCCGCCTGCCCTCGACCAACTCGCGGATCACCGCGGCGATCCCCTCAAGAGGTAGCACGAAGTCCACCGTGCCCGTACCCACGGCGGCGTCGGGCATGCCGCTGAACTCCGCGGTCCGCGGATCCTGGACGACGACGGTGCCGCCGCGCGACTTGACCGCACTGACGCCCGTCGCGCCGTCGCGACCGGTGCCGGTCAGTACGCAGGCGACGGCCCGCGGCCCGTAGGCCCCGGCGACCGACTCGAACAGCAGGTCGACGGAGGGCCGGACGAAGTGGACCGGTTCGCTGTCGGTGAGGCTGAGCAGGCCCTCGGGGCGGGCGAGCAGGTGCCGGTCCGGCGGGGCGATGTAGACCGCGCCGGGCCTGGTCCGCTCTTGGTCCTCGGCGAGCTTCACCTCCATCTCCGTACGGCGGCGCAGCACGTCCGCGATCACCGTGCGGTGCCGGGGGTCGAGGTGCTGCACGACCAGGACCGGCGCCGGGAGTCCGGCACCGAGGGCCCCGAGCACGGTGGCGAGTCCGTGGATGCCGCCGGCGGATGCGGCGAGGGCGACGACGTCGCAGCGGTCGGGCGTGGGCTCGGAGGACTGCACACGGGTCAGCCTAGGCCGCTCCGGGATGTCCGCTGCTGGTGCGACCGGGAAGGCGCCCTCACGTGTTCGAGTACGGCGCGTTGTCAGTGCCGTCCGGCAGGATGGGCTCAGGGTTGATCGACGGAGAGGCCTGCATGGGCGGCGAGGTGCGGTACATCGGGGCGGCGGAGCGGCGGGCGCGGCTGGCGTTGCGGCAGCGGCTCGCCGGTGCGGCGCGGGCGGGCAGCCCCGAGGAGGTCGCGGGCTCGCTGGTCGCGCTGCACGGCACGGACCCGGCGACGGTGTATCTGGCCGTGGGCGCGCGGCTCACGGATCCGGGGGTGACCGTGGCGGAGACGGAGCGCGCGCTGTACGGCGACGGTTCGCTGGTGCGGATGCACGGCATGCGGCACACCGTGTTCGTGTTCCCCACCGACCTGACCGCCGTCGTGCACGCCTCGACCGGTCTGACGGTCGGCGCCCGGGAGCGGGCCTCGCTGCTGAAGTCCATGGCGAAGGCCGGGGCGCCGGACGCGTCCTGGCTGAAGGAGGTCGAGGAGTCGACGCTCGCGGCACTTGCCCGGCGGGGGCAGGCGACGGCGGCCGAACTCGCCGAGGACGAACCGCGGTTGAGAGAGCAGTTCGTGTACGCGGCCGGGAAGAGCTACGAGGGCGTGCACACCGTCTCCACCCGGCTGCTGAGGGTGCTGGGCGTGGAGGGGAAGGTCGTACGGGGGCGGCCGCTCGGGTCGTGGACGTCCAGCCAGTTCCGCTGGGCCGTGGCGCCTCCGCATCCCGAGCTGGATGCCGTCGAGGCGCAGGCGGTGCTGCTGGGCCGTTGGCTCGCGGTGTGCGGCCCGGCCACGGAGGACGATCTGAAGTGGTGGACGGGCTGGAAGGTGACCGACGTCCGGCGCGCGCTCGCCTCGATCGGCGCCCGCCCGGTCGAGCTGGACGAGGGCACGGGCTACGTGGTCGAGGACGACGTCGACCCGGTGGCCGGGCCCGCCGAGCCGTGGGCGGCGCTGCTGCCCGCGCTGGATCCGACGGCGATGGGGTGGCGCGACCGCGACTGGTATCTGGCGCCCGAGCTGCGGCCGCCGCTGTTCGACGGCAGCGGGAACGTGGGGCCGACGGTGTGGTGGAACGGCCGGGTGGTGGGCGGCTGGGCCCAGCGCCGGGACGGCGAGATCACCTGGCGCGTCCTCGAACCCGGCGGGGTGGGCCGACAGGCCGAGGCCGCGATCGCCGACGAGGCCCGGCGGTTGCAGGCGTGGGTGGGCACGACGAAGGTGACGCCACGCTTTCGGACGCCGCTGGAGCGGGAGTTGGCGGGGTAGGCGCCGGGCACGGGGCGCCGGGCACCCTCGCGCAGGAGGACACCCGGCACCGCGCTCACCGCGAGTACCGCATCAGCGCCCGCACCATTGGGCCGGGAGGCGCAGGCCGCGATCGCCGACGAGGCCCGGCGGTTGCAGGCGTGGGTGGGCACGACGAAGGTGACGCCACGCTTTCGGACGCCGCTGGAGCGGGAGTTGGCGGGGTAGGCGCCGGGCACGGGGCGCCGGGCACCCTCGCGCAGGAGGACACCCGGCACCGCGCTCACCGCGAGTACCGCATCAGCGCCCGCACCATTGGGCCGGGAGGCGCAGGCCGCGATCGCCGACGAGGCCCGGCGGTTGCAGGCGTGGGTGGGCACGACGAAGGTGACGCCACGCTTTCGGACGCCGCTGGAGCGGGAGTTGGCGGGGTAGGCGCCGGGCACGGGGCGCCGGGCACCCTCGCGCAGGAGGACACCCGGCACCGCGCTCACCGCGAGTACCGCATCAGCGCCCGCACCATTGGGCCGGGAGGCGCAGGCCGCGATCGCCGACGAGGCCCGGCGGTTGCAGGCGTGGGTGGGCACGACGAAGGTGACGCCACGCTTTCGGACACCGCTGGAGCGGGAGTTGGCGGGGTAGAGGCCGGGTGCCCTCGCGCAGGAGGGCACCCGGCACCGCGCTCAGCGCGAGTACCGCATCAGCGCCCGCACCATGTGGCAGGTCGTGTCGGACGGCGGGTGGACGCCGATGAGTTCGGCGGTGTTGCGTATCGTCTCGTTGCGGGCCTGGTTGGGCATGTAGACGCCCGAGTCGAGCAGGGCGATCGCGAGCCGCATCGCCTTGAGGCGGCGGTTGTGCGAGATGTACCACTCGCGCGGACGGCCCGGCGGCAACGGCCGCTTCTCCACCGGGTCGTAGGGCAGGTCGAGCAGTACGGCGCGCTTGGCTGTGGACTGCATCGGCATCGGCTTCAGTGCGGCAGCGGGCACAGGCATCCTCCTGTCGCGGTCAGGGCGCTCGACGGAGGCTGTTCCACCCCCGGCGTCCCCCTCGAACACTGCTTCTATTCTACCGCCCGCCACTGACAAAAGCCCCTGGCCACAAGGGCCTTCGGCCATCCTCCGGCCACCCCCGTCGCGTACCGTGGACCCATGGAGATCTGGATCAACCCCGCCTGCTCGAAGTGCCGCAGCGCCATCAGCCTGCTCGACGCGGAGGGCGCCGACTACACGGTGCGCCGCTATCTGGAGGACGTCCCGAGCGAGGACGAGATCAGGGACGTACTGGACCGGCTCGGCCTCGAACCCTGGGACATCACCCGCACCCAGGAGGGCGTCGCCAAGGAGCTCGGCATGAAGGACTGGGCACGGGACGAGTCCTCGCGCGAGCGCTGGGTCAAGGCCCTTGCCGAGCACCCCCGGCTGATCCAGCGCCCGATCATCACGGCCGAGGACGGCACCGCCGTGGTGGGCCGCACCGAAGAGGCGGTACGGGACGCTCTGTCCCGGTAACCGTCCCGATGACCGTCCCGAAAACGGGCCAACCCCCTTGTGACGCACGTTACTTCAGTGAATTCCGTGACCACTGAGTAACCTCGTTCGGTATCTCGTACATAGCGGCGTACGCTCCCCTACCCCTCAGGAGGCGCGCATGTCGCGCAGGCGAACGCTCGGTACGAAGAAGAAGATCGCGCTGCTGGTGAGCGCGGCGGCGGTGGCGGGAGGCGGCGCCTTCGTCATGGCGAGCACCTCCAACGCCGCGCAGAGTCCCGGCCCCAAGACCCTGTCGTCCGCCGCGGACTCGAACGTCTGCCTGGGGCTGGCCACCGCCCTCGGCAACAACCAGAAGTTCATCGACGGGCAGAAGGCCAGCCCCGACGCCCAGTCCGCGGCCCGGATCGCCAATCGCGAGGCGGTCATCGACCAGATCAAGGTCCAGCAGAAGGCGTCCGGTTGCACCGTTGGGGAGTCGGCTCAGGGCTCCCAGTCGACGCAGCCGGCCCAGAACGGCGCCGGAGACCAGGCGGGAGGCGCACAGCAGACCGCACAGCCTTCGCAAACGGCCTCGGCGCCCGCCGGAAACGCGGGCGGCGGCGCCGCCTCGGGCCAGCAGGTGTGCAACGGCTCCACCGTCACCCTCTCCGGCGAGGCGGGGGCACCTGCCGCCTCCAGCAACCAGTTCCCGGTGGGCACGACGCTGAAGGTCACCAACCTGGACAACAACAAGTCCACGACGGTGAAGGTCACTTCGGTCTCCGGCAGCTGCGCGCTGCTCAACAACGCGGCCTTCGAGCAGGTCCGTGAGCCCGGCAAGTTCCTGATCCGCCGGGCCCTGATCGAGAAGGTGGGGTGAGGCTCAGCGACGCAGGAACTGCGTGAGGCGGCGGCCGAGTTCGGCGGGTGCGCCCTGCGGCAACGCGTGATGGGAGACGTCGGGGAGGACAACCGTCTCGGCACGCGGCAGCAGCGCATCCGCCCTCGCCGCCGCCCGGCGCGTGTCAAGGGCCCTGCTGTTCCCGGCCAGGAGCAGCAGGACCGGCATGTCGAGGCCGCGCAGCGCCTCGGGCGCCGGGCGCGGACCGGTCACCGGCTTCGAGACGGAGGGGAAGCCGGCGGCCGCCTCCTGCAGCCGCAGCCAGTCGGGGTCGAGCGGCGCTCCCCCGGTCTCCCACGCGAGGAACGTCCGGGCCCGGCGGGGCGTGGGCCGCAGCAGCAGCGGCAGGGCGCGCAGCAGATAGGCGGCCCGGAAGCCGGCGAAGCACGTGGTGGGGTCCAGCAGGAAGAGGCGGTGCACGCGCGCGGGTGCCCGCAGCGCGTAGTGCAGGGCGATCCAGCCGCCGTAGGAGTGCCCGCCGAGGTCCGCGCGCTCCAGGCCCAGGCCGTCCAGGACCGCGCCCAGCCAGTCGACCAGGTCGGCGACCGTACGGGGGTGACGGTCGCCGGCCTCGGCACCGCGACCGGCGCAGCCGACGAGGTCGACGGCGAGGACGCGGTGGGTACGGGCGAGGTCGGCGGCCTGGGCGTACCAGGAGGCGGAGGTGGCTCCCCCGCCGCCGGGGAGCAGGACGACCGGCGGGCCGTCGAGCGGGCCGCAGCTGTTGACGTGGGCCGTTCCGAAGGGCGTGGGAACCGTCGTCGCCGCGCGCCCGGCGGGCCACTTGGCCATGACCTTGTCGTACGCGGCCAGGAAGCCGTCCATGTCGTACCCGGACCCCATCGCCCCTCCCCTGCTTTCCCCTTGGCCTTCACCTGCCTATTATCTCGCCTGACAAGATACTCGCACAACGAGACAATCGCTGAACGAGATGACGGAGGGGAGACCGGCCGTGGGGAACCTCGGACCCGAGATGGAGGTCGTCCATCTGCTGCGTGCGGTGACGGTCGAACTCGGCCTGCACAGCGCACGGTTCGCGAACCGGAACGGGATGCACCCGACGGACGTACGCGCCCTGATCGCACTGATGGACGCCTCGCGGGCAGGCACGGAGATGACGGCCGGGCGGCTCGGGGCGGCGCTCGGGCTGAACTCCGCGGGGACCACCGCGCTGATCGACCGGATGGAGCGGGCCGGGCAGGTGCGGCGGGTGCGCGGGGAGGGGGACCGGCGCAGGGTGCTGGTCGAGGTGACCGAGACGGCGGTCGAGCTCGGGTGGGCCTCCTTCGGACCGCTGATCAACACCGCGGTCGAACTGCTTCGTGACTACGACGAGCGGGAACTGGCGGCCGTCCAGGGGTTCTTGGCGGGGGTGCTGGAGGCGGCGGCGGAGGGGAAGTGAGCGCGGGGGAAGTGAGGGGCAGCGTGCTCACACCGTGAACCGCGCCACACCGGCGCCAGGTAACACGGGGTTCACCTACGGGCAATGGCCGGGAAATCGCCCGTTGACAGGCTCGCGGGCGACAACGGCGGCGCTCCGGTGCCGCAGCGCCGCCGCACCCGCACGTGCGTCAGACACACCCCGAAGGAAGTGGCCCGTGACCTTCAAGGCCGAGTACATCTGGATCGACGGCACCCAGCCGACCGCCAAGCTCCGCTCCAAGACCAGGATCATCACGGGCGGGTCCGCCGGTCTGGACACGCTGCCGATCTGGGGCTTCGACGGGTCCTCCACGAACCAGGCCGAGGGCCACTCCTCCGACCGTGTCCTCAAGCCGGTCTTCACCTGCCCGGACCCGATCCGCGGCGGCGACGACGTGCTCGTCCTGTGCGAGGTCCTCGACATCGACATGACGCCGCACGAGTCCAACACGCGTGCCGCGCTGGCCGAGGTCGCCGCACAGTTCGCCGAGCAGGAGCCGATCTTCGGCATCGAGCAGGAGTACACCTTCTTCCAGGACGGCTACCCGCTGGGCTTCCCCAAGGGCGGCTTCCCGGCCCCGCAGGGCGGCTACTACTGCGGCGTCGGCGCCGACGAGATCTTCGGCCGCGAGGTCGTCGAGGCGCACCTGGACAACTGCCTCGCCGCCGGTCTCGCGATCTCCGGCATCAACGCCGAGGTCATGCCCGGACAGTGGGAGTTCCAGGTCGGCCCGGTCTCCCCGCTGGAGGTCTCCGACCACCTGTGGGTGGCCCGCTGGCTGCTCTACCGCACCGCCGAGGACTTCGGCATCTCCGCGACCCTCGACCCGAAGCCGGTCAAGGGCGACTGGAACGGCGCCGGCGCGCACACCAACTTCTCCACCAAGGCGATGCGCGAGGGCTACGACGCGATCATCACCGCCTGCGAGTCGCTCGGCGAGGGCTCCAAGCCGCTCGACCACGTCAAGAACTACGGCGCCGGCATCGACGACCGCCTCACCGGCCTGCACGAGACCGCCCCGTGGAACGAGTACTCCTACGGCGTCTCCGACCGCGGCGCCTCGGTCCGTATCCCCTGGCAGGTCGAGAAGGACGGCAAGGGCTACATCGAGGACCGCCGTCCCAACGCCAACGTCGACCCGTACGTGGTGACGCGGCTGCTCGTCGACACCTGCTGCTCCGCACTGGAGAAGGCCGGCCAGATCTGATCCGGCCGGACTCTGATCCGTCCACGCAGTGAGAGGAGACTCCTGTTGCCGGCCTGTGTCTGCTTCAATGGGGGCATGACCGGCTTCCAGGAGTACACCGCGACGGGTCGCCATGACCTGGAGCCCTTCTGGCCTTCCCGTCAGCACCACGACTTCGACCGGGTGTGTTGTCGCGCGACGAGCGCGCCGGCCCTCTGAAGCCGTACTTCCACCCGGCCTTCAGCCGGCGCGCAACTGCGTACGTCCTTCCCGACGAACCTCTCGCGCGAAAGAGCTGACCTGCCATGGCGATCCTTCGTTCACTGTCACCCGCCACCATCGACGCCCCCTCCCCCAGCGGCTCCCGGCACCGGCTGCGCGCCGTGGACCGGGACGAGGTGATCGACGTCTCGGAGTTCCTGCCGCCGGGTGCCACCTGGCTGCCCGCACCGCAGCACACCCTGCCCACGCTGCCCGGGCAGCCCCCGATGGTCGGGTACCTGGTCCTGATCCCGGCCGACCGCCTCCCGCTCCCTCAGCCCGCCCTGCCGGGTGACGCCGACCAGGCGGACGGCACCGGCGACCCGCTCGTCCGGGTCGACCCGGTGCAGCGCACCGCCGCGGTGGACGGCCGGCAACTCGACCTCACCTACCTGGAGTTCGAGCTGCTCGCCCATCTCGTGGCGCATCCGCACCGGGTGCACACCCGCGACCAGCTGGTCACCACGGTGTGGGGGTACGGCCATGTCGGCGACGGTCGCACCGTCGACGTCCATGTCGCCCGGCTGCGCCGCAAGCTGGGCGCCGAGCACCGCGGGGCGATCCAGACGGTGCGGCGGGTGGGCTACAAGTACGCCCCGCCGGCCGGCCGCTGATCTCTGCCGAGAGCAGACGGACGTACCGTTCCGGGCCCGCAGCGGGCAGGCTCACCCGTATGAGACTTCTGGTGCTGGGTGGTACGGAGTTCGCGGGACGGGCCGTCGTGGAGGCGGCCCTCGGACGGGGCTGGGAGGTGACCGTCCTCAACCGGGGACGGCACCAACCCCCGCCCGGCGTACGGGTGTTGCAGGGCGACCGCACCACGCCCGACGGGCTCGCCGCGCTCACCGGCGGCGAGTGGGACGCCGTCGTCGACACCTGGTCGGCGGCGCCCCGGGCGGTGCACGACGCGGCGCGGCTGCTGCGGGGCCGCGCCGGCCGGTACGTCTATGTGTCGACCCGCTCCGTGTACGCCTGGCCCGCGCCCGCCGGGTACGCCGAGGACGCGCCGCTGGTCGAGGGCGCCGAGCCCGGCGCGGACGAAACCGACTACGCCCGCGACAAGCGGGGCGCCGAGATCGCCGTCCTCGACGCCTTCGGCGCGGACGACTCGGTGCTCGTACGGGCCGGGCTGATCCTCGGCCCGTACGAGAACATCGGCCGGCTGCCCTGGTGGCTGGACCGGATCGCGCGCGGCGGGACCGTACTGGCCCCGGGACCGCGCGAGCTGCCGCTGCAGTACATCGACGCGCGGGACATGGCCGCGTGGATCCTGGGCGCGGCGGAGCGGGAGCTGAGCGGCCCGTACAACATGACCAGCCCGCAGGGGCACGCCACGATGGGGGCCTTGCTGGAGGCCTGTGTGCAGGTCACCGGTGCGGCGGCCGAGCTGCGCTGGACCGACCCGGACGTGATCCTGGAGGCCGGGATCGAGCCGTGGACCCAGCTGCCGGTGTGGGTACCGCCGGGCAGCGACATGCACGACGTCCTGCACTCGGCGGACGTCTCACGGGCCGTGGCAACCGGTCTGGCCTGCCGCCCCGTCGAGGAGACCGTCACCGACACCTGGAAGTGGCTGCAGGACATCGGCGGAAGCGCACCCCGCCGCCCGGACCGCCCCTCCCCGGGGCTCGACCCGGCGGTGGAGGCGGAGGTGCTGCGCAGGCTTTGACCGGGCCAGGGCCTGTGCGGCGATGGCCGGGGTGTACCTGGCACCACCCCCGGTCGGGGGGATCGACCCCGTGACCTGCGGGGTCCGCTCGGCGAGACTGAGGGCATGACCACCGATACGAAGAGCGGCTCCCCGGCCGGGAGGGTGCGGGCCGTCGCCCTGGCGGCGGGGCGGGGGTTCGTGCTGGCCCTGGTGACCCTTCCCGGAGCGGTCGTCCTGTTCACGCTGTCCCTGGTGTCCATCGCGCTCGTCCCGCTCGGCGTCGGCGCCTACACCACACCGTGGCTGCTGACCGGCGTACGGATGTTCGCGGACTGGCGGCGGGTGCTCGCGGCGGAGTGGTGCGGGGTGCGGATCCCGTCGACGTACCGGCCGGTCCCGAAGCGCGCCAACCCGTGGGCGCGGACGTACGCCATGCTGCGCGATCCGGCGGTCTGGCGGGATCTGCGCTGGCTGCAGGTCGACATGACGGCGGGGTTCGTCACCGCGCTGCTCGCGGCCGTCCTGGTGTTCTACCCGCTGGAGGGGTTCGCGGTCGCGGCCGGGCTGTGGCGGCCGTTCGCCGCGAGCGGCGGGTACTGGTACGGCTTCGTCCATGTCACCGACCAGACCTCCGCCCTGCTGGCCGGCGCCCTGGCCGTCGCGCTCCTCGCGCTCACCCCGCTGGCCCCGCGGCTGCTGACCGCCCACTTCCGGCTCACCCGGGCCGTACTGGGCGCCAGCCAGGGCGAGTTGGCCGAGCGGGTCCGGGTGCTGACCGAGACCAGGAAGGACGCCGTCGACACCTCCGCCGCCGAACTGCGCCGTATCGAGCGGGATCTGCACGACGGGGCGCAGGCCCGGCTGGTCGCGATGGGCATGGATCTGAGCACCATCGAGGCGCTCATGGACAAGGACCCGGCGAAGGCCAAGCAGCTCCTCGCACAGACCCGCCAGTCCTCCGTGGACGCCCTCGGCGAACTGCGCGACCTGGTCCGCGGCATCCACCCACCGGTGCTGGCCGAACGCGGACTCGGCGACGCGGTCAAGGCGCTGGCGCTCAGGCTGCCCGTGGCGACCGAGGTGACCGTCGAGCCGGGCGAACGGGCGGACGCGCCGGTCGAGTCCGCCGCCTACTTCGCGGTCAGCGAGGTGCTCACCAACGCGGTCAAGCACTCCGGCGCGGACCGGATCTGGGTCGATCTGCACCGCGGTGAGGGCATGCTGCGGATCTCGGTCACCGACAACGGCAAGGGCGGCGCCGCGATCGCAGCGGGCTCCGGCCTGGCCGGAGTCGAGCGCCGACTGGGTACATTCGACGGCGTCCTGGCCGTCAGCAGTCCCGCGGGCGGTCCCACCATGGTGACCATGGAGATCCCTTGCGCGTAGTCCTGGCCGAAGACCTCTTTCTGCTGCGCGACGGACTGGTCCGGCTGCTCGAGGCCCACGACTTCGAGATCGCCGCCGCCGTCGAGTCCGGCCCCGAGCTCACCCGCGCGCTCGCCGAGCTGGCGCCGGACGTCGCCGTGGTCGACGTACGCCTGCCGCCGACGCACACCGACGAGGGGCTGCAGTGTGCGCTGCAGGCCCGCCGGGACCGCCCCGGCCTGCCGGTGCTGGTGCTCTCCCAGCACGTGGAGCAGCTGTACGCGCGCGAGTTGCTCGCCGACGGCACCGGCGGGGTGGGCTATCTGCTCAAGGACCGGGTCTTCGACGCGGAGCAGTTCGTGGACGCCGTACGGCGGGTCGCGTCGGGCGGCACCGCGATGGATCCGCAGGTGATCCAGCAACTGCTGTCGCGGCGGGCCGCCGACGACCGTCCGCTGGCCCGGCTGACACCCCGTGAGCTGGAGGTGCTGGAACTGATGGCGCAGGGCCGCTCCAACGCGGCGATCGCCGGACAGCTGGTGGTGACAGAACGGGCCATCGCCAAGCACACCTCCAACATCTTCACCAAACTGGACCTGGAGGTGTCGGACGACGACAATCGTCGCGTTCTGGCGGTCCTCGCCTATCTGGACCAGGGCCGGTGAGCGGTTGCTGATTTTCTGTAACTCCCGCTGTTCAAGCTGCTGTTGAGGCCTGTCGGCCGTTCAATCCTCTGATTTGTTCGTGGGGCTGCTGAACACCCCTGGGACGCGGTCCGTATCCATGGACGCCGCTTCACTCCTGTCGGGCGCCTCGATGCCCCGCCAAGCCCGCAAGGAAGTCAGAGGAGTTCCATGGGACGCAACACACGAAAACGCCGTACGCCGCTGGCCACCAAGGCCATAGCCGCATCGGCGGCCCTAGCGCTCGGTGGGGGCGGGCTGATCTGGGCGAACTTCTACGCCTCGGCGCACGAGTCGAACTCGGGGCAGAACCAGACGAAGGCCGCCGCCGGTCAGGTGGCGACCATCTCCTGCCCTGACGTCGGCCAGAAGCTCACGAACGTGCCCCAGCGGGCCCGTCGGGGTGTGGCGAAGGAGCTCGGGAACCTCGACAAGCAGATCACCGAGGCCTACGCCAGGCTCGCCTCCACGCGCCAGGCGCAGGCGCAGGACGCCAACTTCGTGCAGAACTCGATCGTCGGCCCCCTCAAGCAGAAGAGGGCCGCGACGCTCGACCGGATCCGCATGGACATCCAGCGGGTCGGCGGCCGGGTCAACACGTCCGGGCTGGGCGCTCTCGCCCCCTGCACGACGCAGAACTCCAACCCCGACCAGACCAACGCCGGTGGCCAGACCGGCCAGAACGGCGGCCAGACCGGCCAGAACGGTCAGGCAGGCAACGGTCAGGCAGGCAACGGTCAGGCAGGCGGTCAGGACGGCGGCCAGCAGAACGGCGGCGGTCAGCAGGGCGGCAACGGCGGCCAGGGCGGCAACGGCCCGGTCGCGGCCGACTTCGTGGACATCACCAA
>NZ_JAFJSY010000101.1 GCF_019857225.1 Streptomyces plumbidurans | reverse complement strand
GCCGCTGCCGCCGTCGGCACCGTTCGCCCCGGACGATCCGCCACCGCCCGTGGTCCCCGAGGCGCCGCTGGGCCCGCTGGGCCCGGCGTGGCCCGCGCCGCCGGAACCGCCGCTGCCGCCGAGCGACTTGGCCCCGCTGGCGAGTTGGCCGCCCACGCCCTGCATCGCCTCGGAGTACGCGCCGCCTCCGCCGAGCGCGGCGGTGGCGGGCACGATGAGTTTCAGCAGAGCGGGCAGGGCGACCGCGGACAGGAGCATCACGCCGATGCCGGCGATGCGCTCGTCGATCTGGGGGTCCTTGCCGGACTTGCTCTGCGTGAACATGGCCGCGCCGGTGTACAGCACGAGACCGGCCGCCGGCTTGTACAGCAGCCAGGCGATCATCCAGCCGATGTGCTTGCGCCACCATCCGGCGCCCCACTCGGTCATCGACGCCGCCGCGGCCAGCGGCAGGGTGCCGAGCAGAATGATCATCACGCCGAGCCGGATGTACATCAGGATCGTCTGGATGATCCCGCCGATCAGCAGCAGGAAGGCCAGGACCAGGAGCAGGATGGCCTCGGCGGTGGAGCCGGTGCTGCAGGAGCCGACGTCCGACAGCACGTCCTGCGCACCGTTGTCGAACAGGTAGGACGCGTAGTCGTCCGCCACACTGGCGGCGGCCAGCACGACGGTGGTCGCCGCGCCCGAGACCAGGACGACCCGGAGCATGCCCTTCAGGGCGGTCGTGCCCGCGGTGGGTTTGCGCTCCAGGGCCATGCGGGCGCAGGCGACGAGGATCGAGCCGACCGCGAGATAGACGACGAGCCACTGGGTCTGGTTGCTGACGTCCTTCGACGTGCCCGTTCCCGTCAGGGTGGGCACGTTGACCGTCAGGGTCGCGAACACCTTGATCGCGGCAGCGAGGATGGCCTTGGCGATCTGGTTCAGGATCGTCCCGATGGGGTTGCCCAGGAAGCTGAAGAAGCCCGTGAAGAAATCCACGATGGGGTTGCCGGACGAGTCGCAGTTCATGTCGTGCCTCCCCACGGGATGTAGCCGCTGGGGCTGCCCTCGACCGGTGCCACCGTCGTGTAGAGGGAGCCGTCGTCGGTGGGTACGAGCTTCCAGTCGCCGTCGCTCCAGCGCACGACGATCGTGGTCGTCCCATAGCCCTGGGTGGACGTGAGCAGCAGGCGGATCTTCGCCGTCCCGCTCGTGTACGAGGTCACCGAGAAGCCGGCGTACGAGCCGACAGCGCCGCCGCCCGTGTCGGCGGCGCTGTCGATGTCCTGGTAGGCCGAGCGCTGGAACTCGAACAGCTTGCGTCCGTTGCCCTCCACGACCTGTTGCCGGCAGACGGTCTCCCAACCGGACCCGCTCATCTGGGACGGGATGACGGTGGCGGCCAGCGCGGCACCGACGGGGGTGTGCGCGAAGCACCAGTGCACCGGCCCGTCCGTCCGGGTGGGCCCGGCCGAGGCGGAGACGGGTATCCGCCCGACACCGAGCCTGTGCCAGGTGATGTCCTTCGGCGCCGACTCGGGCAGCGCGCTGCCCGCGCTGTCGTCGGTCCGGCAGCCCTGGGGACGGCTGTTGCGCGGCCCGGACTTGTGGGACAGCGGGCCGTCGGCCGCCGCGTTCGCGTCGTCGCCGCCGGAGGTCAGGGCGATGAACCCGCCGACCAGTACGACCAGGCCGAGGAATCCCGCCGACCACTGCCAGCTGCGCTGCTTCCAGTACGGCCCCGGTTCCGGGGCCCGCCGCAGCCTGCGTAGGCGCTTGTCCACCGGACGGCTCACTGGAAGACGAAGGTCATCAGCGGGCCGGCGCTGGAGATCAGGACGCAGCCGCCGAGCACCATGCCGAGCCGGCTCATGTGCTCCGAGCTCTCGCCGCGCTTGAGGGACACGGCCATCATCGCGCCGGTGATCAGCACACCCAGCACACCGGCTGCCGTACCCGCCCAGGAGACCGCGCCGAGGACCTTGTCGACCTTGTCGCTCAGCCCCGGCACGGACTGGCTCTTGGGCTGGGGCACGCCTGCGGCGAGGAGGTTGTGGGCTTCGAACAGCAATGAGGACATGGGGGATCTCCAGGTAGTCGACGCCCGCGCGAGCGGTGGGCGAGAGATGGGTGTCAGTACCGAAAGGTGTGGGACGGAAAGGTGTGCGACGGGCCTACGGCCCGAGGAGGGACAGGTCGCCGAGGAACTCGACGAGTGGCCTGGCCGACGTGGCGACCACACAGGCGAGGAGGATGAAGAAGGCGCCGCGGAAGTGTGCGCCGCCCTCGCCGGGTTCGCCCCGGTTCAGCTGGATGGCCATGTTGATGCCGACGACCATCACGCCGAAGACGCCCGCGGCCGTGACGCACCACGCGAGGATGTTGATGATCAGGCCTGCGCCGTCCGGCGGGTTGTAGGTGGCCGCGGCCAGGAATCCGGCACCCGGTGCGGACGCGGTCATGACACGGCCTCCTCGCTGTGGACTCCGCTACCGGTGAGCTCGGCAAGGCTGTCGAGCTGTCTCGGCAGGACCTTCGGGGTCCCGCCGGTCCGCCATGCCGGAATCCACGGCACGCGCTGCACCCGGGCGACCGAGCGCAGGACCCGGATACGGCGCAGCAGCGCGAGCGGCAGCCGGCCGGGGGCGTCGGCGACGAGCACCACGGCCAGCAGGTCGATCCCCTGCGGGGCGCGCCCGTCCTTCAGCGCGCCCAGGGCCTGGGACACGGACTGGAGTCCGCGTGCGCTGGTCCGCCCGACCAGCACGACCCGACGCGGCTCGCCCCGGGAGGGATCCGGCCAGCGGGACCCCACGTCCACCCCGCCGAGCACCTCGACCAGCGAACTCACCCCGGCGCCGCCGTGCGCCTTGACCCAGCCGACCTCGTTGCGCGCCCTGCCCCGGGCCGACCTGGGCCGGCGGGGCTCACCCCAGCCCGGCTCGGCGGCCGGGGCGGAGGACTGGCGACGGGGCCTGGGCCGCGGGGCGGGCTGCGCGGTCCGCGGCGGGGCGGCGGGCCGGTCGGTCTTCGGTCCCCGTACCCAACCTCCATGCCCTGACGGCGTTGCCGAAGGTGTGCCCATGTGTGTCCCGCCCCCTTCTCGCCTCGTGCGTCCGATGCTCTGACTCATTTGGCTTCCACCAGTTTTGAACCAATTTGTGCCAAGGCCCGTTTCGATTGCCGAGCCCGACGGACAGCACAACGGGCCGTCACGGCACGCCGGTTCAAGGTGAAGGGAAGAAGGTCACACGCCCATGGGCGACGAAGAAGGCGGATCGAACACCGCCAGGAACGCGGCGACCCTGGCCGGCTGCGGCGTCGGCTGCGTGATGCTCATGCTCGCCGCGGCCGGCATCGGCATCGTCGTCCTGATCTTCTGCGGGTTCGACGTCATCCTGGCCCCGGTGATCCTGCTCTACATGTTCTTCCACGGACTCCTCGGCGGCGGCGCAGGAGGAGGTGGAGGCGATGGCGGCCACGCCCCGAGCACGGCCGAGGCGAGTTCGGCGCTGGTGCTCTTCCAGGGCGACGGACGCGGTGACCTGGACACCTCGTCGGTGCCCAAGGACCTGGTGGACCCGATCCAGAACGCCGGCAAGCTCTGCGACGCCATCGGCCCGAGGGTCATCGCGGCCCAGATCGACAGGGCGTCCGACTTCGACGCGTCCCTCGTCCGCGACGGCAAGCAGGGCATCTCCCAGCTGCCGCCCGACATCTTCAAGAAGTACGGCAAGGACGACGACGGCAACGGCAAGACCTCCGCGCTGGACGCGGAGGACTCGATCATGGCGCAGGGCCGCTACATGTGTGATCTGGCAGGCCAGGCGCAGCAGATGATCGACGCCAACGAGGCCGTGGGCAGCGTCCTCGATCTCGCCCTGGCGGGCTACGACGTCGGGATGGACTCCGTCCGTGCGGCCAAGGGCGTGCCGGACACCGGCGAGGCCCAGAACTATGTCGCGGGCGTCCGCGCCCAGTTCGCCAAGTACGCGGGGATCATCACGCTCCCGTCGGGCCTCGTCGCCCCCACCTTCACCACGACCGCTCCCCCCACCGCCGTTCCCAGCGAATCCGCCGGCCCCACGCCCAGCGCATCATGAGGAGGACAGCCATGGCCCGCTTCGAGGTGTACATCTCCGACGAGGGGTTCGCCGAGATCGAGGGGGAACCCCTCGTCCCCGCGCCGGGCCAGTCCGTGCACGAGGTCGTACTGGACCAACTGCAGCGGTACGCCGTCGAAAACGGCGGGGCCGTCGAGGCGACGGTGACCGAGCGCCCCGACACCGGTCACTTCGTCCTGGAGGTCGCACCGGACGGCTCCAGCCGCCTCCTCGCACCCAAGGACGCATCGCCCCACGATCAGGAGGACGAGCCGGCGCCCGAGTCGACGGCGCTCGAGCCCGGACCCGAGCCTGCGTTGGAGCCCGAACCCGGACCCGGACCCGGACGTGCGCCCGCACCCGGACGTGGATCCGCCGTCAATGCCGTCACCGCCGCCGTGGCCCGTGCCGCCGCTGCCGCCCGTGCCGCCACGCCCGTACCCGCCGAACTCGCCGTACAGATCGGCCATATCAACGCTCTCGCACGAGCCGACAGACTGGACGAGGCGTACGAGGCCGCGTCCCGGCTGCGCGAGAGGCTGGCCGGTGAGGCGGGCGCCGACCATCCGAACGCCGTGGAGGCGCGGGCCGTGGAGGCCTACGTCGCGCACCTGTGCGGCGACCACCGCGAGGCCGTCGTGCTGGCCCTGGCCGTGGCCCGGATCCGGTGCAGGGCGGGGGACCGGCGGGCGCCCGAGGACGTGGCGCGGGCGGTGGCCGCCTGGCAGTGGCTCGACGAGGAGCGCGCGATCGAAGTGCACGGGCACGAACTACTGCACATGTGGGAGCAGTTGGACCGCCGGGGACTTTTGTCGCCGGACCACACCCGGCTCGCCCGACAGGTCCGCAGACGCATGGCCGAGCCGGAGGTGTTCGTCTGAGCGCTCCAGCGCCTACGACCTGCGCGTATATGGCTGCCGCCGCCGCGTGAACCATTTGTCAATGGAGCATGCATCGCACGTCGCAAGACTCCGGGCTTCACGAGGCCAAGCCCCTCGGTCCGCGAACCGAGGGGCAGGCCACCGCGAGCACCAGGAGCACACCTTGAACGTGACGGTCATCGGATCGGCGAGCGCGGTCTCCCCCGACGAGCGGGCACTGCGCGATCTCTACCTGGAACACGGTCCGGCTCTCTACTCATACGTATTGCGCATGCTGGGCGGGGACGCCTACCTCACGGAGGACATCCTCCAGGAGACGCTGCTGCGCTGCTGGAACAAAAAGGCCCTGAGCGACAGCGAGGGGATGGCGGTACGGCCCTGGATGTTCCGGGTCGCGCGCAACCTCGTCATCGACGCGCACCGGACGCGCATGGCACGGCCGACGGAGGTCAGTGGCAACTCCTGGCTGAGCGATCTGTGCGCCGAAGCGGACGTCATAGAGCGGATGTTGTCATCGATCGTGGTGCGGGACGCCCTGCAGTCGTTGACCCCCGCGCACCGCGAGGCACTGCAGGAGACGATCTTCGCGGACCGCACCACCCAGCAGGCGGCCGAGGCCCTGGGCGTCCCGCAGGGCACGGTGAAGTCCCGCGTGTACTACGCCCTGCGCAGTCTGAGGTCGACGCTGGGGGACGACGGGCCGGAATGAGCGCCGTGACGAGATGCCATCAGCTCGTGGTGGTCTCGGCGACGGGGGTGACGACGCGGCCGCCGGGGATCGCCGCGAGCAGTTCGCGGGTGTATTCGTGCCGGGGGCGGGTGAACAGTTCGTCCGGCGCGCCTGTCTCGACGACGCGGCCGGCCCGCATGACGGCGACCTGGTGCGCGATCTGCCGTACGACGGCCAGGTCGTGCGAGATGAACAGGTACGCCACCCCGGTGTCGGCCTGCAACTCGGCCAGCAGGTCCAGGACTTGGGCCTGTACGGACACGTCGAGCGCGGAGACCGGCTCGTCGCAGACCACCAGGTCGGGGGAGAGGGCGAGCGCTCGGGCGATCGCCACGCGCTGCCGCTGCCCGCCGGACAGTTCCGCCGGGCGGCGCTCCAGCGTGGCGGCGGGCAGGGCCACCCGGTCGAGCAGTTCACGGGCCCGGGCGAGCCGGGAGGCGCGGTCGCCGACCTTGAAGGCGCGCAGCGGCTCGGTGATCACCTCGGCGACGGAGAACCGGGGGTCGAGCGAGGCGTAGGGGTTCTGGTAGACGAGCTGGGCACGGCGGCGCAGCTGCCTGACCCGGGCGCCCTTGGCGGTGGTGACGTCGGTGCCGTCGAAGAGGATCTGTCCGGCGGTCGCGTCGGTGAGGCGCAGTACCAGGCGGGCGGTGGTGGACTTGCCCGAGCCCGACTCTCCGACCAGGGCGAGGGTGCGGCCCCGGTGGAGGGTGAAGCTGACGTCGTCGACGGCGCGCAGGGTGCGGGGCCCGTCCCCGGCCCGGGGCAGCCCGAACTCCTTGACCAGGTCGCGCACTTCGACCAGGGGCGCCGTGTCCGGCTCGGGGACGGATGCAGGGGTGCGGACCCGGGCGGTGGTCAGGCTCGGGGCACTGGCCAGCAGGTGCCGGGTGTACTCGTCCTGCGGGTCGGCGAGGAGGTCACGGGTGGGGCCCGCCTCGACGACCTCGCCCCGCTCCATCACGACCAGCCGCTGTGCCCGGTCGGCGGCGACCCCGAGATCGTGGGTGACGAGCAGGACCGCGGTGCCCGACTCCTCGGTGAGGCGCTGGAGATGGTCGAGGATGACCCGCTGCACGGTGACGTCGAGGGCGCTGGTGGGCTCGTCGGCGATGATCAGCTCGGGCCGGGCGGCGATGGCGATGGCGATCAGGGCGCGCTGCCGCATGCCGCCGGACAGTTCGTGCGGGTACTGCCGGGCCCGGACGGCCGCGTCGGGCAGTCCGGCCCGGTCCAGGACATCGATCGCCTCCGCGGCGGCCGATCGGCGGGTCGCCAGACCGTGGATGCGCAGCACCTCGGCGACCTGGTCGCCGATGCGCGTCACCGGGTTGAGGGAGACCGTCGGATCCTGGGGGACCAGTCCGATCCGCGCGCCGCGTACGGTGCGCAGTTCCGCCTCCGACAGGGTGGCCAGGTCGTGCCGGCCGAAGCGGATCGTGCCCGCGTCGATGGTGCCGTTCGCCGAAAGGAGCCGCGTGACGGCGTGCGCGGTCGTGCTCTTGCCGGAGCCGGACTCGCCGACCACCGCCGTCACCTGTCCCGGCCACACGTCGAGGTCCACGCCCCGGACAGCCTGGACCGTGCCGCTCCGGGTGCGGTACGACACCGACAGACCGCGTATCTCCAGCAGGGGGCTGGTCACGTCCTCACCGTCCTCACCGTCCTCATCGCTTCTCTGTACGTCGGTCATCGCTGCCGGGACCATTCGCCGTCCAGTGCGCGGGCGATGCGGTTGGTGGCCAGCACGGTCGCGGCGATCGCCAGTCCGGGCAGCGCGGTCAACCACCAGGCGTTGGCGAGGTAGTTGCGGCCGTCGGAGATCAACGTGCCCCACTCCGGGGCCGGCGGGGGAGCGCCGTAGCCGAGGAAGCTCAGGGCCGACACGGCCAGGATGGAGGAGCCGAAGTCGAGGGTGGCCAGCACGACCACCGGGCCCGCCGCATTGGGCAGGACGTGCCGGCCCAGCACCGAGTACCAGCGCGCCCCGCTCGCCCGCGACGCCTCCACGAACACCGCCTGCCGTACCCGCAGCACCTCCGAGCGCGCCACCCGCGCGAACGCGGCCACACTGGCGATGCCGACCGCGACCGCCACCTTCACCGTGCCGTAGCCGAGCGCGGTGACCAGGGCCAGGGACATGAACAGCGCGGGGATGGACAGCAGCACGTCGACGAAGCGCATCAGCACGTCGTCCACCCAGCGGCCCACGAACCCGGCCACCACCCCCAGCAGCCCGCCGACCACGAACGCGACCAGCACGGCGATCAGCGTTGCCTTCAAGGACAGTTGGGCGCCGTGGACGACGCGGGAGAACACGTCGCGGCCCAGCTCGTCGACGGACACCCCGAGCGGCGGCAGCGACAGCAGCAGCTGCCGCAGCCAGCGCCGGGAGGCGTAGGTCGCCAGCACCGCGAGACCGCCGCCGAGGACCACCGCGAGCAGCAGTGCCGCGCCGGTCAACTGCAGGGTCTGCGGCAGCGCGTCGGCCACCGTCGAGGCGACCGGGCGGCCGGTGGACACCGAGTCGCCGAAGTCCCCGCGCACCGCACGGCCGAGATACTCGCCGTACTGCACCAGCACCGGCTTGTCGAAGCCGTACTCGTGCCGCAGGGCGGCGATCTGCTGCGGGTCGACCTGTCCCGAGTCCATCCCGGCACCGGCCATCGCCGTGACCGGGTCGCCCGGCAGGTAGTCCAGCACCAGGAACGAGATGGTGTACGCCGCCCACAGCACCCCGACCGCCTGGGCGAGCCGCTTGATCACATACCGGCGCATGCGGCTAGCCGATCCAGGTGTCGTGCAGCTGGAGCCGGCTGGAGGCGTCGAAGTCCAGGTGGTGCACCTTCTTCGTCACGCCGAGCTGGGTCTGGAGCTCCACCACCGGCACGTAGTAGGCGTTCCGCACGATCAACTGCTGCGCCTGGCCTATCAGTTGCTTGCGCTTGGCGGTGTCCGTGGTCGCGGCCTGCGCGGCCAGGACGGTGTCCAGGCCGCTCGCCGGCACGCGGTAGTAGTTGGCCAGCTTCGTGGAGAAGGAGCTGCGCAGGATGTCCGGGTCGGCCCGGGTGACGTTCCCCCAGGCCGCGTCGTAGTCGCCCGACTGCAGCGTCGGCGCGAGCTGAGTGACCTGGAGCTGCTTGAGGGACACCTGGACGCCGACGGCCTTGAGCTGCTGCTGGATCAGCTCCAGCGCCGGCTGGTTGGTGCCGGCGTTGGGGACCCAGTCGATGGTCAGGCTGAGCTTCTGGCCGCCCTTGGTGCGGATGCCGTCGCTGCCGATCTTCCAACCGGCCGCATTCAGCAGCGACTTGGCCTTCGACGCGTCGGTGGTGAGGTCCGGGGCGAGGCTGGTGTAGTCGGGCGTGGTGTGCGCCAGGATGCTGGTCGCCGCCTGGGTGCCGGTGGGAAAGACGGTGTCGGCGATCTGCTGCCGGCCGATGGCCGACGCGATCGCCCGGCGCACCCTCGCGTCCTTCAGGACCGGCCGCGCGTTGTTCAGGCCGAGCCCGAACACGACGCCGGGGTTGGCCCGTCGCAGGAGGGTGACCTGACCGCCCTTGAGCGCCGCCTCGTTGGCCTTCCCCACGCTGCTGATGGCGTCGACCTGCCCGGACTGGAGACTCCCGGCCCGTACGCCCGCCTCCGGTACGACCTTGAACACCAACTTGTCCAGGTACGCCTCGCCCTTCTTGCTCCACCGCGAGGAACCCCACGCGTATCCCGTGCGCCTGGCCAGGGTGACCGACTGGTTCTGCACGTACTGCTTCAACACGAAGGGCCCGGACCCGACCACCCCGTCGCTGCACTTCTGCTGCGGGCTCCTCTTCACGCTCGCCGACGACTCGATCCCCAGCGAGTGGGTCGAAGTGGCTTGCAGGAACTGGGCGTTGGGCCGGTCGAAGGTCACCTTGACGGTGAGCGGGTCGACCACCGTGGTGCTCTTGACGCCGCTCAGATAGCCCTCGGCGAGCGTCCCCAACGCGCCGAGCTTCGGCACGGCGTCGAAGTTGTCCTTGACCACCTGCGCGGTCAGCTTCGAGCCGTCGCTGAAGGTGACGCCCGACCTCAGATGGAAGGTGAACGTCGTGGCGTCGGAGCTGACGTCCCAGCTCTTCGCCAGCCACGGCACGATCCTGCCGGTCCTGGGGTCCTGGTCCGTCAGTGAGTCCACGATCTGGCGCACGGAGTAGATGGTCTCGTTGCTCGCGACCTGCTGCGGATCCACGCAGCCGGCGTCCGAGCCCACCGCGAAGGTCAGGGTGCCGCCGGACTTCGGCGCTGCTGCGCCGCCGCCGGAACCGCCGCCGCCGGAGCCGCAGGCGGTCAGCAGGACACTGGTGGTCACAAGGGCGGTCAGTGCCGCCCACCGAGAGGTTCTGACATCGGGAAGTGCAGTCACGGAGGGGCTTCTCCTGCTCGTGTCATCGGGCACGGGTGGGGTGCGGAGGTACAGCCGTGCGCGGGCGTGCTGGGGCGTGCGCGGGCGTGCGACCCCGGCCGACGCGGGAGCGGTGCCGGGGGAGCGCTGTGCGGAGGGGGATCAAGGAGGCGGAGGATCCTGCGCGATCGGGGGGGATCCGGGGATCCAGGCGGGTCCGGAGGGATTTGGGTTATCTGGGACGGACGGAGATCAGGCGCGAGCGGGTGCCGCGACGGCGGGTGCCGTGCGGCGACCGGCGGCGCGAGGGCCCGTCGGACGGTGGGAGGGGGCTCGTCAGACCCGACAGAGACAGCTGGTCGAGCGCTTGAGGTCGATGTGGCGCCGGCGCGAGAGCCGGGAGAACACGGTGGCGCCGGCGTAGCGGGCGCTGAGGTCACCACCGTGCCGCATATCGGTCCTCCATGGATTCGCCCCGGTCACGGGGGAGCGTGCTTGCGGGGATTTCCGGCTCAGGAGCCGCCGCGCTCGCGGGGGATCTTCTGACCGGCCTCGATCGCCACCGGCAGCCGGTTCTCGGCCGGGGGCAGCGGGCAGGTGGCCAGGTCCGTGTAGGCGCACGGCAGATTGGTGGCGCGGTTGAAGTCCAGGACGACCGTGCCGTCGGCGGCGGGCGGATCGAGGGCCAGGGACCGGTTGGCGGCGTAGGTGGTGACTCCTGAGGTCGCGTCGGTGAACAGCACCATCAGCCGGCCCGCACCATGACCGGGGAACGCGGTCAGCGACAGCGGGCGTCCGTCCAGCTCGAACTCGATCCTGCCCGGAGCGTCGTAGACATGCTCGAGGCCCTCGACGGCGGCGCCCACGGTGGTCGGCCGCGGAGTGTCGAAGGGGATGTAGCGGCCCGTCACGGCCCAGCGCGGGTCGGGGGCGTAGGCCGGCGTTCCGGTGAAGGCCGTGCGCAGCGGGGCGTCCGGGTGCCGGGGGCGCACGATGTCCTGGCCGCCGCGCTTGGCGACCTCGATGACGGCGTCGCCCCAGACGGCATCGACGCCGCCACGCTCGGGCAGTACGCCGAAGCGGTGCTCACCGCGTACCGGTGTCCCGTCGACGAGCAGTTCCTCGCCCTCGTCCAGGTCCACGACGACGCCTTCGGGGCCGGTGCGCCACGCGCCGGGCGCGTCCGGGAAGCGCTGGGGCCGGTCGTCGAGCCAGTGCAGGCCGGTGATCGCCAGGAACCCGTGCGGGGCGGCGAGCCGGGCCTCCTGGGCGCGGTACCACTCCAGCCAGGTCTCGGTGAAGGCGTGGAGGTCCGCGGTGGTGGCCTCGGTGGTCATGGGCAATCTCCTTTGTGGCGGGGTGACTTCGGGCAGGGATGCACGGGCCTGTCGAGCCGACGCGTGTGCTCAGCGGGCAAGTTCGCCGAGGAGTCGCCAGGTCCGTCGGCGGTCGGCTTCTCCGGCGATCTCGGTGGCCGAGAACACGACCTCGGTGGCGCCGGCGTCCCGGTATCGGCGTACCTCGGCCGCGACCGTCTCCTCGTCGCCGATCACGGCCAGGTCGGCGGCCCTTCTACCGCCGGAGAGTTCGATGACCCGTGCGTAGGACGGGATCTGTTCGTAGAAGGCGAGGGTGTCGGTTGCTTTGGCCCGCACGGCGTCGACGTCGTCCGTGACGACGCCGGGCACCAGGGCCACGATCCTGGGCGCGGGGCGGCCCGCGGCCTCGGCGGCGGCGGTCAGGGCGGGCACGATGTGGTCCGCCAGGGCTCGCGGCCCCGCCAGATAGGGCAGGATCCCGTCGGCCAGCTCGCCGCTGACCCGCAGCGCCTGTGGCCCCATCGCGGCCACGAGCAGGGGGACGCCGTTGTCGGCACCCGGTACCCGGGCCGGGACGGGTGTGGTGGCGGTGAGCAGCTCGCCGTGGAAGTCGGCCGTGCCGGTGGTGGTCAACTGCCGCAGGGCGGTGAGGAATTCGCGCAGGCGGGCGATGGGGCGGTCGAAGGGCAGGCCGAAGCCGGTCTCCGTCAGCAGTTTCGTGCCCACGGCCAGACCGAGGTGGTAGCGGCCGTGGGTCGCGGCCTGGGCGGTCAGGGCCTGGCTGGAGACGAGCAGCGGGTGGCGGCCGAAGACGGGGATCGCGGAGGTGCCGACCTGCAGTCCGGGCACCTCGCGTCCGACGATCGCCGCGAGCTGTGGTGAGTCCGCGCCGAAGGTCTGCCCGAACCAGGCCGATGTGACACCGAACCCCGCGGCCTCTTGGGCCAGTTGGACGGTGGCGTCGACCTGGTTCGGCGCGTCGGAGGCGTTGAGCGTTACTCCAACAGTCATGTCAGTCAGAACGGGCATCTGCCGAACCCGCATTCCGGTCGGTGTGTGACAGCTTCTTGTCAGTCATGTGTACGAGGGCACGGGTACAAGGGCCGGCCCGGCGGCTCAGCCGGCCTGTCGCCGGTCCGGTGCGGACCGGTGGGTGAGGGGTGCGCGCAGGCCGAGGTTCTCGCGCAGCGTGGTGCCGGTGTATTCGGTGCGGTAGACGCCGCGTTCCTGCAGTTCCGGGACGAGCAGGTCGACGATGTCGTCGAGGCCGTCGGGGATGAGGTACGGCGTGACGTTGAAGCCGTCGATCGCGCCGTGCCGTACGAAGTGGGCGAACTTGTCGGCCAGACCCGACGGAGTGCCGACGTGCCCGCGCTGCGGACCGAGTGCGATGACGGTCTCCCGCAGCGACCAGCCGTGCGCCTCCGCCTTCGCCCGCCATTCGGCCACGACGGCGCGCGGGTCGGCGATGCGCCGGGCACCGAAGGAGCCGTCGTTCTCCGCGACGACCGGGTCCTCCTTGGGCAATGGCCCGTCGGCGTCGCGGTCGGACAGGTCGATGTTCCACAGCAGTCCGGCGATCCCCAGGGCCGTGGCCGGGGTGACCTGTTGGAGCCTGATCCAGCGCTTCTTCTCCTGGGCCTCCTCCTCGGTGGCGCCGATGATGATCTCGGTGCCGGGCAGGATCCGCAGGTCGTCGTCGGGCCGCCCGACCGTCCGCAGCCGGCGCCGGATGTCGTCGGCGAAGGCCAGCGCGTCGTCGAAGTCGGTGCCGTGCGCGGAGAAGATGACGTCGGCGTTGCGGGCGGCGAAGTCGCGTCCCTCGCCGGAATCCCCGGCCTGGAAGATCACCGGGTGCCCCTGGGCGCTGCGCGGCAGGGTCGGAGCGAGGTCGACGTCGAACTGCGGTCCCTTGTGGCGCACTCGGTGTACGGCACCGGGCGCCGACCAGGCGGGCGCGCCGACGGAGCCGGCGACCGCCCCCTCCTGCCAGCCGTCCCACAGGGCGCGGGCCACGGTGAGGAACTCCTCGGCACGCCGGTAGCGGTCGGCGTGGTCGAGATAGCCGCCGCGACGGAAGTTCGCGCCGGTCCAGGCGTTGTCCGTGGTCACCACGTTCCAGCCGGCGCGGCCCTCGGAGAGCAGGTCGAGGCCGGAGAGGCGGCGAGCCAGATCGGCGGGTTCGTTGAAGGTGGAGTTGGAGGTGGAGACCAGGCCGATGCGCCGGGTGACCGCGGCGAGCGCCGCGAGCTGGGTGATGGCGTCCGGTCGTCCGGCCACGTCAAGATCGTGGATTTTGCCGTCGACCTCGCGCAGCCGCAGCCCCTCGCCGAGGAAGAACGCGTCGAACAGGCCGCGTTCGGCGGTCTGGGCGACCCGGCGGAAGGAGGCCGGGTCGATCTGGGCGCCGCTGTCGGGGGCGGACCAGATGGTCCAGTGGTTGACGCCCTGGAAGAACACCCCGAAGTGGAGCCGGGCGTGCGGCCGGGGGACGTCGAGGGGATCGGTGCGGGTCATCGGGCGTCCTCCTGGCCGGCCGGGGCAGCGGCGGCGAAGCGATTGGCGGGGCGCTGCAGACCCAGGGTCGAGCGCAGGGATGTACCGGGCAGCGGACGGGCGACCAGACGCCGCTCGGTCAGGGCCGGAAGGACGAGGCGGGACAGGACGGCCAGGTCCTCGTCGATCACCAGGGGATGCAGCCGTACGCCGTCGACGTGACGGCTCAACTCGCCCAGCAGTGCGACCAGTTGATCCGCGGAACCGATGTGCCGGAGCCTTCCCCGGTCCCGCCACGGCGCGTGGCGTTCCAGGTCGGCGACGCGCTCGGAGGCCGTATCCCGCGGGGTGTCCAGCGCCACCTCCACCTCGGCGAACACGCGCGGGGTACCGGCGACGGCGGCGGCCGTCGCGACCGCCGCGGGGTCGCGGCCCTCGACGAGAGCGACGTCGAGCCGTGCGGCCGGGACCCGGTCGGGCCGGCCCAGGACGACGAGCTGCCCCTGCGGCGGGCGCGGCACGATCGCCGGGCCCTTGACGGCATACGTGTCACCGGTGAAGTCGATGTAATGGAGCCGCTCCCGATCGAGGTAGCGGCTGGTGGCCACGGACCGGATGACCGCGTCGTCCTCCCACGAGTCCCACAGGGCACGGGCCACCTCCACCCCGTCCCTCGACTCCCGGGCCCGCGCCTCGGCGTCGGCGACCGGTGGGCGCCCCCAGGCGCGGGCCGCCTCGGGACGCTCCTCCTCCGTCACCACCCACCCGGCGCGACCGGCGGAGACGTGGTCCAGGGACGCCAACTGACTGGCGACGTGGAAGGGTTCGGCATACGTCACCGGGACGACCGGCGCGATGCCGATGGTGCTCGTGGATGCCGCGACGAAGGCCGCCCGCTCGACCGCGCCGATCCGGCCCACCGCATCCGGTGCGGCGCCGGGCGGCAGTACGCCGTCGTCCAGGGTGATCAGGGTGAACCCGGCGTTCTCCGCGAGGGCGGCGACCCGGGCCACCCGGCGCGGGGTGAGCAGCTGGTCGGGAGCGTGGGCGGCGCGGCGCCAGGCCGCGGGGTGGGCGCCGTCGCCGTCCAGCTCGACGGCGAGGTGCAGGGCAGGACCGGACAAGGGGGTTCCTTCCGAGAACACGACGACTCGCGGCCACAGGGCCACGACGAGACAGCCGGCGGGACCGGCCGGCAGGAGTCAGGCGTGTACGGAAGGACAGACGGCGGAGGAGGTGCGGCAGTAGTCGACGTGTCGCCGGGTGATCAGCCGCGCACCGGTGCGCGCACCGTGCGGTGCCGCGTCCAGTGCGTGCATCGGAGCCTCCACCTGTCAGCGACTTTCCCGTTCACCGTAAGTCGTCCGCCCCTGTGAATGTCAAGGTCGACCGCGTCCGCGATGCGGGACGGCCCTCTTGACGCCGATGTCGGTCGGATCGACACTCACTGAGGGAATCCTAGTGAATAGGTAGGGAAAATATGAGGCGTCCGGAGCCGGTCACCGCGTGCGTGAGCCGTTCGCCTCTGCTGACCTCCCGCCTTCACATCGACCTGCTGCGTGTCTGCAGCGCGATCGGCCCCCAGGGCTGAGCCGGCGCCGATCCCATGCCGGCGGCGCCCTCCGCGAGCGGGGCTCGCGCGTCCGCCACGCACGGATGAACCCCGCTCCCTCACCCGACGTCGCTTCCGCCGCGCGTACCTCCGCGCCCGCTTCCGGGGAGAGTCATGACCGTCACATCGCCGGCCGCCCACAGAACCCACCGAACACACCGACCCGCGCCCGCCTTCCGGGGCCGGATCGGCAGCGACGCACGCAGCGGCCACTACGCCGTCGCGGGCCGCTACCGCCTCCATCTGTCGACCGCCTGTCCCGACGGCCTGCGCATCGCCGTCACCCACGGCCTGCTCGGCCTGGACAGCGTCTGTCCGGCCACCTTCCTGCCCGCCGTCCCCGACAGCCCCGACGGCGGCCACTCGGCCCTGCGGCCGCTGTACGAGGCCAGCGCCCACCGGTACTCCGGCCCGGCCGTCGCGCCGGTGCTCAGCGACGACTGGTCCGGACGGATCGTCAGCACCCATGCGCCGGACATCATGCGCGACCTCGACCGCCGGTTCGGCGGCGACCGTCTCCCGCTCTACCCGTGCGGTACGGAGGCGAAGATCGAGGCGGTCGAGCGGATGTGCGCGCAGGGCATCGAACAGGCCGCGCAACGCGCCGGATCGTCCGGTGGCGAGCCGGTGGAACGTGACATGGCACTGACCGCGCTCCTGGAGACGCTCGGCGCCCTGGAACGCCGGCTCGCAGGGCGCACGTACCTGATCCGCGACGAAATCACCGCCGCCGACGTCGAGTTGTGGGTCGCCCTGGTCCAACTCGACCTCGTGCACCGCAACCACCTCGACGCCTCCGCCGTCCAGCGCATCGCCGACCACCCGACCCTGTGGGCCTACGCCCGCCGCCTGACCGCCCACCCGGCCTTCGGCCGTCACCTCGACCTCACCGGCATCGCCCGCCGCCACCACGCCCGCTGCCACGGTCTGGAGGCCGCCGGAGCGGCCGTCCCGATCCTGGACTGGGCGGCACACTCCACCCGTTAGCCGTTCCACCTGGTGGACCGGCATTGACAGTCGTTCGGGCAATTGCTTTAACTACGGCCCAGAACGGTCATGAGTGTCAGCGACAAGCCCTGGCTTGCTGACCGGCAACCCTCGCGCCGCGGTGGGGTGCCCCAGGTGAGGACCGGACCGAAGACGTTTCGGTAAGCGCGAGGCCCACAGGGCCGGAACAGTGACGGTGACGCCATGTACGCAGCTCCCAGGACGGCCACGCGCCGCCCACAGGGCTGCGTACAGCCGTACCCGAACCCGCTCGTCGCCGATCGCGCCGTCGACCTGCTCCGCGTGAACAGCGCACTGTGTACCGCACCGGGCCGTGCCCGCTGTCGGGGCTGACCTCTCTCCGCAGCCCCCGCCTTCCCTGACGAACGCCGCCCGAGCGGTGTGCCGTTGCCCTCCCCGCCCCCGGTGCCTCGCCGGCGCATCCGCCGTCGCATGCCGCCGCGCCGTCCGGGGTGTCCGAACCTGCCGGAGCCCACCATGAGTGAACCCCCAGGCGCCACCGTCACGCTCACGCGGTCGTCCAGCGCCGACGAACCGTCAACACCGCTCACCGCGCAGCGAGTTCTGCCGCTGCGGCGCCCCGGGCGCTGGATCGCCACCGCGGTCGTACTCGTCCTGGTCGCCCAGTTCGTGCACGGACTGGTGACCAACCCCTTCTACCAGTGGGACCGCTGGAGTTACTGGTTCCTGCGCCCGACCATCCTCGACGGCCTCGTGATCACCCTCGAAGTCACCGCCTACAGCGCGGTGCTGGGCCTGATCGGCGGCATCGTGCTCGCCCTGGCCCGGCTGTCGAAGAGCCCCGTGCTGCGCGCGGTCAGCTGGACCTACGTCTGGGTGCTGCGCTCCGTCCCGCTCATCGTGGTGCTGATCTTCCTCTACAACTTCAGTGCCCTGTACAAGACGCTGAGCGTCGGCATTCCCTTCGGCCCGGCCTTCTTCTCCTTCGACGAGTCGAAACTCGCCACCGACATGGTCGTCGCCGTCGTCGGCCTCAGCCTCAACGAGGCCGCCTACGCGGCCGAGGTCGTCCGCGGCGGCATCCTCTCCGTCGACCAGGGCCAGCACGAGGCGGCAGCCGCGCTCGGCCTGCCCAAGGGCTACCAGTTCCGGAGAATCATCTTCCCGCAGGCGCTGCGCTCCATCGTCCCGAACTACGTCAACCAGCTGATCGGCCTGATCAAGGGCACCTCGCTGGTCTTCTACGTCTCCCTGCTCGACCTGTTCGGCTCCGCGCAGACCATGGGCTCCACCTATCCGGGCGACATCGTGCCGCTGCTGCTGGTCGTCACCGTCTGGTACCTGATCCTGACCAGCGTCGTCTCCGTCATCCAGTTCTACGTCGAGCGGCACTACGCCCGCGGTGCCACCCGCAGTCTGCCGCCGACACCGCTGCAGAGGCTCCGCACCGGTCTCACCGACCTGCGGGCCCGCATCCGCAAGGAGGCCGCCGTATGACCGCCGCCACGCTCGAAGCCCTGGCCGACGTCGAGGCCGCCACCGTCGAGGTGCACGACGTGCACAAGTGGTACGGCACCCACCGGGTGCTGGACGGCGTCGACCTGACCGTCCGCCCCGGCGAGGTCACCGTGATCCTCGGCCCCTCCGGCTCCGGCAAGTCCACCCTGCTGCGGGTCATCAACCATCTGGAGAAGCCCGAGATCGGCCACGTCAGCATCAACGGCGAGCTGATCGGCGTGAAGCGGCACGGCGACCGGCTCAAGGAACTGAGCGAGCGGGCCATCCTCACCCAGCGCGGCCGGATCGGCTTCGTCTTCCAGAACTTCAACCTCTTCCCGCACCTGACCGTCCTCGACAACGTCGCCGCCGCCCCGGTCGCCACCGGCAGGCTCAGCAAGCCCGAAGCCCAGGAACTCGCCCGCGAGTTGCTCGGCCGGGTCGGGCTCGCCGACAGGACCGGCGCCTACCCGCGCCAGCTCTCCGGCGGCCAGCAGCAGCGCGTCGCCATCGCCCGCGCCCTGGCCCTGCGCCCCGGCGTCATTCTCTTCGACGAGCCCACCTCCGCCCTGGACCCGGAGCTGGTCGGCGAAGTCCTCGCCGTCATCAAGGACCTGGCGACCAGCGGTACGACCCTCGTCATCGTCACCCACGAGATCGGCTTCGCCCGCGAGATCGCCGACCGGGTCGTCTTCATCGACGGCGGAAGGATCATCGAGCAGGGCCCGCCCTCCGAAATCCTCGACAACCCGCGGCACGAGCGGACCAGGGACTTCCTCAGCAAGGTCCTCTGAACCCGCGTCCCCTTCGGACCTCCCCCCACGCCACCCTCATCACCTCCAGCGACAAGGAACGGCCATGCCCACCCAGTTCACCCGACGCAGCCTGATACGCGGCATCACCGCGGCGACCGCCGTCGCCTCCCTGGCCACCGGGCTCACCGCCTGCGGTGGCAACAGCGACGCGGCCACCTCCACCGACAGCGCCAAGTCCGGCGAGGTCGTCATCGGGCAGGTCTCCAACGGCGCCGCCGAGCAGACCTCCATCAAGGTCGGCGAGGTCAAGTCCATCAGCGCCGAACTGCCCGCCGCGGTCAGGAAGAGCGGCAAGCTGGAGATCGGCATCGGCGCCCTGCCGTCCGGCTTCCCGCCGCTGGCGTACGTGGGCAGCGACCAGAAGACCCTCACCGGCGCCGAGCCCGACCTCGGCCGTCTGGTCGCCGCGGTCCTGGGCCTCAAGCCCGAGGTGAAGAACTCCACGTGGGAGAACCTCTTCGTCGGCATCGACAGCGGCAAGATCGACGTTGCCTTCTCCAACGTCACCGACACCGAGGAACGCAAGAAGAAGTACGAGTTCGCCTCCTACCGGCAGGACAACCTCGCCTTCACCGTGCCGAAGAAGAGCACCTGGAACTTCGACGGGAACTACGAGAACCTCGCCGGCAAGACCGTCTCCGTCAGCTCCGGCACCAACCAGGAGAAGATCCTCCTGGAGTGGAAGGCGAAGCTGGCCAAGGAAGGCAAGAAGCTCACCGTCAAGTACTTCCAGACCAGCAACAGCGTCTACCTGGCCCTGTCCAGCGGCAAGATCGACGCGTACCTCGGGCCCAACCCCGGCATCGCCTACCACAACCGGCAGGTCGCGAACACGCCCAACGCCACCCGCACCGCCGGCACCTACTCGGGCGCCGGCGCGAGCCTGCAGGGCCTGATCGCGGCCACCGCGAAGAAGGACAGCCGCCTGGCCAAGCCGCTCGCCGACGCCATCAACCACCTGATCAAGAACGGTCAGTACGCCGCGTGGCTCAAGGCCTACAACCTCTCCAACGAGGCCGTCGCCAAGTCCGAGGTCAACCCGCCCGGACTGCCGCTCGACAACTCCTGACCCACGTGTGCCGGGGACTCCACCGCCGCCTCGCAGTGGAGTTCCCGCGCGCCGAACACCCGAGTCGAACACCGGAGACCGCCACACCATGTCCGTCATCGCCCTCGACGCCGGCTCCTCGCACATCCTGGACAACCCCGCCTGGGCCGCGCTCACCGGCCCGCACACCCACTTCGCCGAGCGCATCGGCCGCGCCGTCCGATACCAGCAGGACGTGGCCCCCTTCCACGCCGTCGCAAGCGAGGACGACCCGCGCTCCTGGACCGACCTCGCCGCACTCGTCGGCCCCGGCGGCACCGCCTCGGTGCGGGGCGTCACCGACGTGCCGGAGGGGTGGGAGGTGGTGCGCACCGGGCACGGCGTCCAGCTCGTGGACACCTCCCTGCGTGCCGAACCCGACCCCGAGGCCGTACGACTCGGCCCCGCCGACGTGCCCGAGATCCTCGACCTGGTCGCCCGCACCGAGCCGGGCCCCTATCTGCCCCGCACCGTCGAGCTGGGCACCTACCTCGGCATCCGTCACCGCGGCCGCCTCGTCGCCCTCGCCGGGGAGCGGCTGCACCCACCCGGCTGGACGGAGATCAGCGCCGTGTGCACCGACCCCGAGCACCGCGGCCGGGGCCTGGCCACCCGGCTGGTCCGTGCGGTCGCCGCCGGCATCAAGGAGCGCGGCGAACGCCCCTTCCTGCATGCCGCGGCCACCAACGCGAACGCGATCCGGCTGTACGAGTCGATCGGCTTCACCCTGCGCTGCCGCACGGTCTTCTCGCTCGTCCGGCACACAGGGGCCGCCGCTCTGGAAGAAACGGCATAGGAGGAGCGACCCGGACCAGCGCCCTCTGCAGTTCCTCAGCCGTTCTCCATCCGCCGTTGGCCCCGTTCCCGCGGGCCGGTGTTCCCGTACGGATCTCCAGGAAGGCACCCTCGTGTCCTCAACCCCCGCTTCCCACCTGCACCTTGCCGTCGCCCTGGACGGCACCGGCTGGCACCCCGCCTCCTGGCGGGAGCAAGTGGCCCGGCCCCACGAGCTGTTCACCGCCGGGTACTGGGCCGACCAGGTCGCCGAGGCCGAGCGCGGTCTGCTCGACTTCGTGACACTGGAGGACGGCCTGGGCCTGCAGTCCTCGCACTACGGCGAGCTCGACGGCCGCACCGACCAGGTCCGCGGACGCCTCGACGCCGTACTGATCGCCGCCCGCATCGCCCCGCTGACCCGGCACATCGGCCTGGTCCCGACCGCGGTGGTCACCCACACCGAGCCGTTCCACATCTCCAAGGCGATCGCGACCCTCGACTACGTCAGCACCGGCCGCGCCGGCCTGCGGGTGCAGATCACCGCACGCCCGAACGAGGCCGACCACTTCGGCCGCCGCACCTTCCCGCCGATCGACCTGGAGCAGCTCCGCAGCCCGGCCGGACAGGAACGGCTGACCGACCTGTTCGACGAGGCCGCCGACTACGTCGAGGTCGTGCGGCGGCTGTGGGACAGCTGGGAGGACGACGCCGAGATCAGGGACGCCGCCACCGGCCGCTTCATCGACCGCGACAAGCTGCACTACATCGACTTCGAGGGCCCGCACTTCAGCGTCAAGGGCCCCTCCATCACCCCGCGCCCACCGCAGGGCCAGCCGCTGGTCACCGCCCTGGCCCACCAGACCGTCCCGTACCGGCTGGTGGCCCGGCAGGCCGACGTCGGCTACGTCACCCCACAGAACGCCGCGGACGCGCGGGCGATCGTCGCCGAGGTCCGCACCGAACAGGAGAGGGCCGGGCGTGCCGGTGAACTCCTGCACGTCTTCGGCGACTTGGTGGTCTTCCTGGACGACGAGCAGGCCGCCGCCGAGGACCGCCGCGCACGTCTGGACTCCCTCGCGGGCCAGCCGTACGCCAGTGACGCCCGCATCTTCGCCGGGACGCCCGCCCAACTCGCCGACCTCCTTCGAGAGTTGGGGGAGGCGGGACTGAGCGGCTTCCGGCTGCGGCCCGCCGTCACCGGGCACGACCTGCCCGCCATCTCCCGGGGCCTGGTCCCCGAACTCCAGCGCCGTGGCGCCTTCCGCACCGCCTACGAGGCCGACACCCTGCGCGGTCTGCTGGGCCTGCCCCGCCCCGCCAACCGCTACGCCACCGCCACTGCCTGAGCCGGAAGGACCCGTACCCCCATGACCAGCAAGCCGATCAAGCAGATCCATCTGGCCGCGCACTTCCCGGGCGTCAACAACACCACCGTGTGGAGCGACCCGGAGGCCGGCAGCCATATCGAGTTCAGCTCCTTCGCGCACTTCGCGCGGACCGCCGAACGCGCCAAGTTCGACTTCCTCTTCCTCGCCGAAGGACTCAGGCTGCGCGAACAGGGCGGCAAAATATACGACTTGGACGTCGTCGGCCGACCCGACACCTTCACGATTCTCGCCGCGCTCGCCGCCGTCACCGAACACCTGGGCCTGACCGGCACCATCAACTCCACCTTCAACGAGCCCTACGAGGTGGCCCGGCAGTTCGCCAGCCTCGATCATCTCTCCGGCGGCCGCTCCGCCTGGAACGTCGTCACCTCCTGGGACGCCTTCACCGGCGAGAACTTCCGCCGCGGCGGCTTCCTCCCGCAGGACGAGCGCTACTCCCGCGCCAAGGAGTTCCTGGCCACCACGAACGAGCTCTTCGACTCCTGGCACGGCGACGAGATCCTCGCCGACCAGGCCACAGGGACCTTCCTGCGCGACGCGAAGGCCGGCTCCTTCGTCCACACGGGCCGGCACTTCGACATCCACGGCCAGTTCAACGTCCCACGCTCCCCGCAGGGCCGCCCCGTCATCTTCCAGGCCGGCGACTCCGAAGAGGGCCGCGAGTTCGCCGCGTCGAGTGCCGACGCGATCTTCAGCCGCTACGCCACTTTGGACGCGGGCCGGGCCTTCTACCAGGACGTCAAGAACCGGCTCGCCAAGTACGGCCGCAGCCATGACCAGTTGCTGATCCTGCCCGCCGCGAGCTTCGTCCTGGGCGACACCGACGCGGAGGCCGAGGAACTCGCCAAGCAGGTGCGCCGCCAGCAGGTCAGCGGCGCCACCGCCATCAAGCACCTGGAGTTCGTCTGGAACCGGGACCTGTCCTCCTACGACCCCGACGGCCCGCTGCCCGACATCGACCCGGACGTCAGCGACGACCACATCTCCAAGGGCCGCGCCCAGGTGCGGATGTACCGCGACCCGCTGGCCACCGCACGCGAATGGCGCGAACTGGCGGCGGCCAACCACTGGTCCATCCGCGACCTGGTGATCGAGACCGGCAACCGCCAGACCTTCGTCGGCTCCCCGCAGACCATCGCCAAGACCATCGACGACTACGTCCAGGCCGACGTCAGCGACGGCTTCATCCTCGCCCCGCACATCACCCCGGGAGGCCTCGACGCCTTCGCCGACACGGTCGTCCCGCTGCTCCAGGAACGCGGCGTCTTCCGCACCGAGTACGAGGGCCCCACCCTCCGCCACCACCTCGGCCTCGCCCACCCCGACGAGGCGTCCGACGAGCGGGTGGCGTCGTGAAGTTCCTCGCCATCACGCTCATCGTGCACCGCCCGGACCCCGTCACCGGGGTGCGGAAGTCCACCCATGACCGCTTCCGCGAGGTCCTCGACAGCGCCCTGCTGGCCGAGGAGTTGGGCTTTGACGGCTTCGGCGTGGGGGAGCGGCACGAGCGGCCGTTCATCTCCTCGTCCCCGACCGTCGTACTCAGCCATGTGGCCGCCCTGACGAAGCGGATCCGCTTGTTCACCGCGGTCACGACCCTCAGCCTGCTGGATCCCGTCCGGGCCTACGAGGACTACGCCACCCTCGACCACCTGGCGGGTGGCCGCCTCGACCTGATCATCGGCAAGGGCAACGGCGCCGCCCAACGCGACCTGTTCGACGTCACACCCGAGGACCAGTGGGACCGCAACGCCGAGAGCTATGAGGTCTTCCGGAAGATCTGGCGCCAGGACAAGGTCACCGCCGACACCCGCTTCCGTCCCCCGCTGACCGACGCCGAGGTGTGGCCACGGCCGTACCAGCGGCCGATCCGGGTCTGGCACGGCAGCGCCACCAGCAAGGAGTCGGTCGACCTGGCCGCCCGCTACGGCGACCCGCTGTTCTCGGCGAACGTCACCAACCCGATAGAGCCCTACGCCGAGTTGATCCGCCACTACCGCGAACGCTGGGAGTACTACGGCCACGACCCGGCACAGATCGCGGTCGGCGCCGGCTCGGCCGGCCTCCATGTGGCCCGGACCTCCCAGCAGGCCCTTGCCGCCTATCGGCCGATCTTCGAGGCCAACCTGGCCTTCTTCAAGCAGGCGGGCCTTCCCGTGGTCTTCGAGACCCTGGAGGACTTCGTCGAACGCAGATCCGCTCTGATCGGCAGCCCGCAGCAGGTCATCGACAAGGTGCACCGCTACCACGAACAGTTCGGGCACACCGTGCTCCACGTGCAGGCGGACGCGGGCGGGCTGACGGAGTCCCAGCACCGTGCCTCCCTCGAACTGTTCCAGTCCGAGGTCGCCCCCGTGCTGCGTCGGGAGATCCCGGATCCGCCGTTCGCCTGGGGCCCCGTGCTTCCGGCCGCACCGATCACCCAGGAGCCCGCCCGTGCCTGACATCCCCCTCGGCATCCTCGACCTGGTCCCGATCCCGTCCGGCTCGACGGCAGCCGATGCCCTGCGCAACTCCATCGACCTCGCCCGGCAGGCCGAGCGCTTCGGATACGCCCGCTACTGGTTCGCCGAGCACCACCTCAATCCCGGCGTGGCAGGCACGTCACCCGCCGTGGTTCTGGCTCTGACCGCATCCGCCACCTCCACCATCCGGCTCGGTTCCGGGGCCGTGCAGCTCGGGCACCGCACGGCGCTGTCCACGGTGGAGGAGTTCGGCCTGCTCGACGCGCTGCACCCGGGCCGCTTCGATCTGGGCCTGGGCCGCTCGGGCGGCCGCCCGCCGGGACAGCCGGTCGCACCGTTGCCGACGGCGACCCCCGTCGTCGACGGCCGCACCCCGAACGGTCTGCTGATCCCGCCCCGCTTCTCCTTCGAGCATCTGCTCGGCTCACCCCGCATCGCGCTGCAACGCAGGCTGCTCCTGCTGCCCGGGGCCCAGTCGCAGGACTACGCCGAGCAGATCGACGACATCCTCGCCCTGCTGGCGGGCACCTACCGTTCACCGGAGGGTGTCGAGGCGCACGTCGTGCCGGGGGAGGGCGCCGACGTCGAGGTGTGGATCCTGGGCAGCAGCGGTGGCCAGAGCGCCTCGGTCGCGGGCCGGGGCGGTCTGCGGTTCGCGGCGAACTACCACGTCAGCCCGGCCACGGTGCTGGAGGCGGTGGAGGGCTACCGGTCCTGCTTCCAGCCCTCCGAGTTCCTGGACAAGCCGTACGTCAGCGTCTCGGCGGACGTCGTCGTCGCAGAGGACGACGCGACGGCCCGTGAACTCGCCACCGGCTACGACCTGTGGGTGCGCAGCATCCGCACCGCCGAGGGAGCCATCCAGTTCCCGACGCCCGAGGAAGCACGTGCCCACACGTGGACCGACGAGGACCGCGCCCTCGTCCAGGACCGCCTCGACACCCAGTTCGTCGGCTCACCGGGCCGGGTGGCCGACCAGTTGGAACAGCTGCAACAGGCCACGAGCGCGGACGAGTTGCTCATCACGACGATCACTCACGACCACACGGACCGGGTCCGCTCGTACGAACTGCTCGCGGAGGAATGGCGCCGACGAGGTCACTCCCTCAAGCCGTCCGAGTCCGCCGCCGCCCCCGCCTGACCGTCGCCCGCACACGACACGACGAACCGAAAGGCCCCCTCCATGTCCACTGTCCTGTCCGTCTCCGGAAGCCCCTCCGCCACCTCCCGCACCGCTCGGCTGCTGCGTCACCTCGACCAGCGGCTCATCGCGCAGGGGCACGAGGTGACCCCGCTGGACGTTCGTACCCTGCCTGCCGAGGCGCTGCTCGGGGCCGACTTCGGTCACCCGGCGATCGTCCGAGCCACCGCCCTGTTCGAGCAGGCGGACGGGGTGGTGATCGGTACCCCCGTCTACAAGGCCGCCTACTCCGGGCTTCTGAAGTCCCTGCTCGACCTGCTCCCGCAGTACGCCCTGGCGGGCAAGACGGTCCTCCCGCTGGCAACGGGCGGCACCACTGCCCACGTCCTGGCCATCGACTACGCACTGCGCCCGGTGCTGGCCTCGATGGGTCCCGCACACATCACGCCGGGTTGGTTCACGCTCGACAAGGACATCACGGTGGGCGAGGACGGCACGCTGACCGTCGCGTCAGGATCGGCCGAGGCTCTGACCCAGGTCACGGACCAGTTCTCGGCCGCGCTGGGCGGGCGGACGACGCTGCTGGCGGCCGCCGGATGAGCGTCGTACACGGCATCGCGGAGCCCCGAGTGCCTCTCACCTTCCACTGGTTCCTGCCGACCAACGGAGACAGCCGCGACGTCGTCGGCGGCGGCCACGGCACGCCCGCCACGAAATCCGGGCGCGACCGGCCGCCGACGGTCGCCTACCTGAGCCAGATCGCCCGCGCCGCGGAGGACCTGGGCTTCGTCGGCGTGCTCACGCCGACGGGGGCCTGGTGCGAGGACGCGTGGCTGACCACCGCGATGGTGAGCCAGAACACCGAACGTCTGAAGTTCCTCGTCGCCTTCCGCCCCGGCTTCGTCTCGCCGACGCTCGCGGCGCAGATGGCCTCCACCTTCCAGCGGCAGACCGGCGGACGGCTCCTGCTCAACGTTGTCACGGGCGGCGAGAGCCGCGAGCAGCGGGCCTACGGGGACTTCCTGGACAAGGACGCGCGGTATCGCCGTACCGGCGAATTCCTGGAAATCGTACGAGGGTTGTGGGAGGGCAAGACCGTCGACCTGCGCGGCGAGCACCTCCACGTCGAGGACGCGAAGCTCTCCCGGGTGCCCGATCCGATCCCGGAGGTGTACTTCGGGGGCTCCTCCCCGGTCGCCGGAGAAGTCGCCGCCAGGCACGTCGACGTCTACCTCACCTGGGGTGAGCCGCCCGCTGCCGTCGCGGAGAAGATCGCCCGGATCCGGGGGCTGGCCGAGAAGCAGGGGCGCAGCATCCGCTTCGGCATCAGGTTGCACGTCATCACCCGCGACACCTCCGAGCAGGCCTGGGCCGAGGCGAACCGGCTCCTCGACGGCTTCGATCCCGAGGCCGTCAAAGCCGTCCAGGCCGGCCTCGCCCGCAGCGAGTCCGAGGGTCAGCAGCGCATGCTCGCGCTGCACGGTGGCGGCAGTCGGGATCGCCTGGAGATCCACCCCAACCTGTGGGCGGGCATCGGCCTGGTGCGCGGTGGCGCGGGCACCGCTCTGGTCGGCAGCCACGACGAGGTCGCCGAGCGGATCAAGGAGTACCGCGCTCTCGGCATCGACGAGTTCGTGCTCTCCGGCTATCCGCACCTGGAGGAGGCGTACTGGTTCGGCGAGGGTGTCCTGCCGAAGCTTCGGGCGCAGGGCCTGTGGCAGCACCCGTAGGAACTCGCCATCCGGGGGCGTGAATCAGCCGGAGCGCATCAGTATCCCTAGTTTTCCTATCGAATTACTAGGGAAGTGTTGACGGTGGTCCGAGAGGAGCGTGAGGATGGTCAGGCCGACGCGTCACCGCGCACCGCCGCATTCCCACGCTGCCTCGCCGGGCACCGCGTCGCCCTCGTTCCCCGAAGGAAGACGCCATGACCACAGCACCGAGGTGCAGCGACAGCCGTAGTCGCACGAAACGGGTCCGGACATGACGGTGGCGGCGGACGAGGCGACCGGCGCGGGAGCCGGGCAGATCGACTGGCTGCACATAGCCCGCGAGATGGCGGACGACCTGTCGACGGACGCGGCCGAGCGCGAACAGGCCGGCAAGACACCTTTCGGCGAGGTGGCACTGCTGCGCGAATCGGGGCTGCTGACACTGCTGGTGCCCGCCGAGCAAGGGGGAGGGGGCGCGGACTGGCGCACGGCCTACGCGGTCGTCCGGACCGTCGCCGCCGCCGACGGGGCCATCGGCCATCTGCTGGGTCACCACTATTTCCTGTCCTTCAGCGCCCGCTTCTTCGCCGGCCCCGCATGTGTCACCCGGGTCGAGCGGGAGTCGACGGAGGGGCAGTGGTGCTGGGGAGGCGGTATCGCCTCGCACGAACCGCCACTCGTCCTGACCCCCACGGCGAACGGCTATCTGCTGAACGGCTACCAGAGGTACGCCACCGGCGTCGGGATCGCCGACCGGCTGATGGTCCGAGCCGCCCTGTACGGCACCGGTGAACCGCTGGCCGTCCTCGTCGACCCCGCCCAGCCGGGCGTCCTGAGCGGCAGCAGCGGGGACACCTTCGGCCAGCGGCTGGCAGCCAGTGGCGCCGCGGAGTTCGACGCCGTACCGGTCGCGGCGGGCGACGTGTTCGGCTCGCTCTCGCCGGACGAGGGCGTCCTGTCACCCTTCGCTTCCCTCGCCGTGCCGACCGCACGCCTGGTCTCCGCCCAGTTCTGTCTCGGCGTCGCCGAAGGGCTGCTGGCCGAGGTCCACGAGCACGGAAGGGCCGCGCGGTCGTCCCGTCAGCCCTTCTCGCCCCAGACCTGGCCGGGCGGCCCCTCGCAGGATCCGTACGCGCTGACCGTGTACGGCGAACTCGCCGTCGACGCACGTGCCGCGTCCGCTCTCGCCGAGCAGGCGGTGGATGCCCTGATGCGCGGCCTCGCGCAGGGCGAGGAGGTCGACGACGAGGAGTGCGCGGAGATCGCCGTCCTCGCGAGCGTGGCCGAGGCCGCGGCCACTCGGGCCGCGCAGGAAATCACCACCCGTGCCCTGGACGTCGTCGGAGCCGACGCCGCTTCCACGCGGCACGGCTTCGACCGTTTCTGGCGTAACGCCCGGACTCACACCCTGCGCGAACCGGCAGCTCACCGACTGCGCGAGATCGGGGACTACTTCCTCAACGGCGCGCACCCGTCCTTCACCCTTCCTGCCTGACGGCACAGCCGGTGAGGGCAGACACGGCAAGGATGGATAATCGCGGCATGCGGATCTCGGCGCGGGCGGACTACGCGGTACGGGCGGCCCTGGAGCTGGCCGCAGCAGGGGACGAGGCCTCGCTCAAGGCCGAGACCATCGCCGCGGCGCAGGGGATCCCGCACAAATTCCTGGAGGGCATCCTCGGCGACCTGCGCCGGGGCGGCGTCGTGGTCAGCCGGCGGGGCGGAAAGGGCGGCTACCGGCTCGCCCGCCCGGCGGACTCGATCGCCATCGCGGACGTCATCCGTGTGGCGGACGGCCCGCTGGTGTCGGTACGCGGCGTGCGCCCACCCGAGCTCTCCTACTGCGGTCCCGCCCAGTCACTCCTGCCACTGTGGATCGCCGTACGCGCCAACGTCCGCAAGATCCTCGGCGAGGTCACCCTCGCCCACGTGGCCACAGCCAAGCTGCCCGACGAGGTTTTGAGCCTCGCGGAGGATCCGGAGGCGTGGACGAATCCCTGACGGTGTTCTCCGGACGCTTGCTTCCAGCGGGCGACCAGGAGGTGGCGGCGCAGTACCGGACGTTGGCGCGGCGAGCTCCATACGTCCCGCCGGGCGAAAGCAATCTCACAACGCGGACCAGCGGCTGGAGGAGGTTGCCGGAGATCAGATGCCGACGGAGCTGCCCAGCCTCGGGCGAGGACCCACGCGACGGCGATCCGCACCACCCCTCCCTCGGGTACGGCCTTCTTTGAACCTCGGCGCGGCCTCGACTGTCGGCCCGTCAGCACTCCGTCTACGCAGCTGCGGCCTGCGCGTTGTCACCGTGCCCGCCCGCGCAGGTCATCCTTGGGGGCGCCGGGCAATCCAACCAGCCAGGGTCTACGGCCCGGCACGCCCACCTGAGCCGGTGGCCCGAGACACCTTTCCAGACCGGTCTGGGCTGTCATGACCACCCTCCGCTCGGCATCGATGCGTAGATCATCCCGGCGACGCACCCGTAAGATCTTTGCTCGTGCGGACGGCCGGTGGATGACCTTCAGCTGGTTCTGAGCGGCCGCACCAGTGAAGCCATGGGGGAGGCCGGACGGCGATTGAAGGCATGCGGCAAGTACTGCGTCATCGGCCATGCGGCCGGTGGATCGGCATCTTGGGGGCGCTGTGACCGGCGAAGGTGATCACCAACGGCTTGATCTCGACGTGATCGAGAGCATGGGCAGGGGACTGAGCAGTATCAAGAAGGCGTTCGACGGGATCGGGAAACTCGGCGACTACTCCGACGACTTCGGCAATGGGCATCTCGCAGACAAGTTCAAGGACTTCGCCGACAACTGGGAGATCAGCAGGGAGAAGCTGACCGGGGAGGTCGACGCGCTGGCGAGTATCGCGAAGGCCGCTGCGAAGGCGTACGAAGACATCGATCACCAGCTGGCAGAAGCCATTCGGGGTTCTCAGGACCCGAAAGGGAAGGGGAAGTAGGCCGTGGGGGGGGAAGGCCACGCGACTGGCATCCGGTGGCGGAGAGTGACCCGATTCCCGGAGACCCTGACCGAGTGGCGTCGCTGGGCAAGACGCTGCGTAAGACAGCGGACGAGCTTGAGCGTCAGATCAAGAATCTGAAGGCGGTTGCCGAGGTAGACGCTTGGGACAGCAAGGCGGGAAAGGAGTTCCGTAGCAAGGCGAGAGGGAATGTCTAGAAGCTGGAGGCTGCGTTCAAGCGGTACGACACGGCGGCGACGGCCATCGGCTCCGCGGTCGTCGAGGTGGGCGGTGGCTACGAGGACAAGCTGCACGCCAGGCCCCGGAATTATGCCTCCGATCTGAACCGTGCCCAGGAGATCGCCGACGCGGCCCTGAAGGATGCCCAGGACGCCGAGGAGCGCAGGGGAGCCGCGCAGAAAAGTCTGGACGGCATGTCCGACAGGGGGCGGAAGAAAGAAGACGTCGGCAAGGACCGCAAGGATTACGAGGCGAAGCGGGACGCGGCCAAGGACGAGATCGAGGCCGCGCGCGAGAAAATCAACCACGCCAAGAAGATTCGTGACGACGCGGCCAAGCGCGCCGCCGACTCCGTCGACGCGATCATCAACCACGACTCCCTGAAGGACGGCTTCTGGGACACGCTGGTCAAGGATATTGCCGACGTCACATCCTGGGTTGCCACAGTCTGCGGGATCCTGTCCCTACTTGTCGGCTGGATCCCGGTGATCGGGCAGGCGCTGGCCGGCGTCCTGGGCGCCATTGCGATGATCGCGACCCTCATCAACTTCGCCGCGACATTCATCGAAGTGCTGCAGGGTAACGCGGAGTGGATGGATCTGGGTATGGCCGCCCTCGGGTTCCTCATGATGGGTGTCGGAAAGGGCTTTTCCAAGATCGCCGGAAAGTTCACCAAGGAGGCGCTGCGCAGGTTGGGCAGGGCTGGGGCGGCTCGCACCGCCCGTCAACTGGGTCGGGCCAATAGGAATATTCGACGAGTGTCCGGAAGGCGGTTCGGGCTGGACATGAGGGATGCTTGGAATTCCCTCAAGGAGCCCTTTACCGAGCCGTTCTCCAAGAGTGCTTGGAGTAACAATCTCAAGGCATTGAAGCCCGGAATCGGGAACTACAACCAGGCCTGGAACGAGTTTCGTGCGAGGGGTGGCGGGAGCCTGCTCAAGGGAATTCCCAAGTCCTTCTCCATGGCTGATCCGGGTGTGGCGTCCGATCTCAAGTCGATCAAAATGGGAACAGCGGCCCTCAGCGGGCAATTCGACACCAATGCACTGAATAAGATCTCGCGGACCGCCAGCCGCATGTCGGTAGTCGGGGCTGGCATTACGCTGGGCGGGCTGGGCCTGGACGGAAACCTTGACCCGCTCCTGGGCTGAGCAGACGACCATACTTCGCTGAAAGGGAGAGACGTGAGCGCATCGAGCGACCCCCCACCGCTGGATGAAAATTGGGAGGTGATCTTCGAATTTCAGCCAGGCTGGATCGACCTGACGCTTCAGGAAGGTACGAAGGCCGAGGCGATGGCCCTGTCCACGGACGTGGTGAATGGCCTCAATCCGCTCGGTCTGGAGATCGAGACAAGCGCGGCTTTCGACGACATGGTCCGACGGGCCGTGCGCCTGAACAGCGATGTGCCGGCCCTCGCGGCGGCGTACTACACAGAGGCGGGGGAGGCGCTCGCCGACCTCATGGTCGACGGTTATGGCGATGAGGGCGTTCCCCGGCCCAGCGCTGAGGAGGTCACCCCCATGATGCTGCAGTGGGGGAATGCCCGGGTCACCGGGGAACCGCAGATTACCCGGCTCGAGCTGCCTGCCGGACCGGCGGTCCGGGTCCAGTCCATGCTGGAGGTGAAGCGCTGGCTCGGATTCGGCCGGAAGCTTGCCGAGTACATTCGCTACGCCGTCTTCCCGCCCCGCATGAAAACCCTTGTTGTTGTCACCGTGACTTGGGAGAAGATCGCCCGTTCTGAAGAGATCACGGCACTGGCCGACGAGGCCCTGCGCTCCATGCAGCTCAATCCAGTCTCCGAAGAGGGCGTGCCGATCCCTGCCGACGGAGAAACCGAGTGAAGACGGCGGAGCAGTTCTCCTCGCCGCCCAAGGATTACCGCGTCATCGTGCCGGACGGCTGGTTTCAGGTTCCGCTCGATCCACTCGATCCGCTCGATCCGCTCCTGGGCTGAGCGGACGACCATGCCCTGCCGAAAGGGAGAGACGTGACCGCATCGAGCGAGGGTGCTCCCCTGGCTGAACCCTACGAGTGCATCTTCGAATTTCAGCCAGGCTGGATCGACCTGACGCTTCA
>NZ_JAFJSY010000100.1 GCF_019857225.1 Streptomyces plumbidurans | reverse complement strand
CCCGCGCAGGAGGCGGCCGCGGCGCGCGCCCGGCGCTCGAAGGTGCTCGCGCGCAGACGCCGTACCACCGTGATGCTCTTCGTCGCCTTCACGCTCGGCGCGGTTGTCGCCGCCGTCGGCGGGCTCGCGTTCCTCTGGGCGCCCGGCGTGCCCGCCGTCCTGCTGAGCGGGTACATCGCGTATCTGCGCACCCAGGAACGGCGGCGCTTCGCCTACCAGATGGACCGGCGCCGCGCCGAGGCCGCGGCCCAGCGGCTGCATGAACGCGCCCGCCAGCCGCGCCGCCGCGCGGCCACCGCCGAGGCGGACGCCGACGAACCCGAAGAGGGGCATGCGCAGGGAACCGACCCCGGGCTGTCCGCACTCGCCGCCGACCGGCGGGCCCTGGTCGAGCAGACCGACCACGCCGAGTGGGTGGACCAGCAGCGCGAACGGCAGCGGCGGCCCGGGCACGGGGACAGCTGGGACCCGGTGCCGGTGCCCCTGCCGACGTACGTGACCGCGCCGGTCGCTCCGCGCGCCACCTCCGACGTGGACCTCGGGGCGCCGGACACCTGGAGCTCGGCCCGCTCGGGCCCGGTCGCCCGCGACCAGGAGGCACCGGCCGAGCAGAGTGCCGAGCGCGACGCCGCGGCGCCGGAGGCCGGCGAGGAGGACAGAGCGGACGACGACGGGCGCTGTGACGCCCGCCGGGCGGCCTCCGCACGGCGGGCGCGCGAGCGGGGCCGCACACCGTTGTTCGACCAGTACGAGGACGGCGACCGGCCGAGGGCCGCCAATGAGTAGACCGCCCGCCCGACCTGTGACGCTGCCCCCGGGCGGGCCGGATACGGATTTCCGGGCACCCGGATCGGGGTGCTAGAGTTTCACTCGTTGCAAGGGCCTGTGGCGCAGTCCGGTAGCGCACCTCGTTCGCATCGAGGGGGCCAGGGGTTCAAATCCCCTCAGGTCCACCGCAATGACAAACCCGGGGAAACTCGGGGGAGTTGAGAAGATCCCGTCCGATCGCAGATCGGGCGGGATCTTTGTGTTGCGCGCGGCGCGCACAGCGCGTGCCGCGCCCCGCGTCTCAGGCGTCGAGCCGCTTCGCGAAGCAGCGGCTCTCCTCGTGGAAGCGGTAGTAGCCGAACTTCTCGCAGGGTTCGTAACCGCTGGAGGTGTACAGGGCGATGGCCTCCGGCTGCTTGGTGCCCGTCTCCAGGACCATGCGGATGCGGCCGGCCCTGCGGGCGTCCTCCTCCAGGGCGGCGAGGATGCGCCGGGCGAGGCCGCGGCCGCGGGCCGTCTGCGTCACGTACATCCGCTTGAGTTCGGCGTCCCCGTCGGAGTTGCCCTCGCCGTTGGTGTCCTGGGCGCGCCAGCCGCCCGTGGCGACGGGGGTGTCGCGGTCGTCGTAGACGACGAAGTAGACGCCGTTGGGGGGCTCGAAGTCCGCCGGGTCGAGGGGGGTGGCGTCGCCTCCGTCGCCGTAACGGACGTGGTACTCGGCCTGGACCTCGTCGTTCAGCTTGACTGCGTCGGGGTGGTCGAAGGAGACCCGGCGTATGTTCATACAGTTAACCGTACACCTATGCAAGATCGCGATTATCGAATTCTGGACCACGTCCAGTGTGCCGGTATCGTGCCCGCGTGTTCACTGTGACCTCCGTCAACGTCAACGGCCTGCGCGCAGCCGCGAAGAAGGGCTTCGTGGAGTGGCTCGCCGGCACCTCCGCCGATGTGCTCTGTCTGCAGGAGGTGCGCGCCGAACCGCATCAGCTGCCCGAGCACGTGCGCACGCCCGACGGCTGGCACGTGGTGCACGCGCCCGCCGCCGCCAAGGGGCGGGCCGGTGTCTCCCTCTACACCCGCCGGGAGCCCGACCGCATCCAAGTCGGCTTCGGCTCCGCGGAGTTCGACGCCAGTGGCCGCTACGTCGAGGTCGACCTGCCGGGCGTCACGGTCGCCTCCCTCTATCTGCCCTCCGGCGAGGTCGGCACCGAGCGCCAGGACGAGAAGGTCCGCTTCATGACGGAGTTCCTCGCCCATCTCAAGGCGCTGCGTGAGCGGGCCGCCGCCGACGGCCGCGAGGTCGTCGTCTGCGGCGACTGGAACATCGCCCACCAGCGGGCCGACATCAGGAACTGGCGCGGCAACACCAAGAACTCCGGCTTCCTGCCGGAGGAACGCGAGTGGCTGACCCGGGTCTTCGACCCGCAGGACGGCGGCTACGTCGACGTCGTCCGCGCCCTGCACCCGGAGGTCGAGGGGCCGTACACCTGGTGGTCGTACCGGGGGAGGGCCTTCGACAACGACACGGGGTGGCGCATCGACCACCATGTCTGTACGCCGGGCCTCGCCGCGAAGGCCGTCAAGGCCCAGGTCGAGCGGGCGGCCACGCATGACGAGCGGTGGTCGGACCATGCGCCGGTGACCGTGGTGTACGACCTCTAGGGCCTGTTTTTCGGATCAGCTTGGCGTCGCCGGCCCTGGCACGCCCTCCCCCACTGCCTCAAGGGCGTGGGGTGCCCCCAGCGGCGCACGCTCCAGACCCCCCTCGGGCCGGCCAGGACGCGCCGTTTCCTTCAGCCGACCCGATCCGAAAGACAGACCCTAGCGCCGGTCCTCGCGGCCGGGCCTCTCGCGCTGCTGCAGCTGGCGGTCCATGGCCAGGGACATCTCCGCCTCCACCACGCTCCGGGCCAGGGGGCGCAGGCGCTGGAGGTCCTTTTCCTCGCCGTGGCGCAGGACCAACTCGGCGAACATCTCGGCCAGTTCGTCGACGTGTTCGCGGACGCGGGCGCCGGCCGCCAGGACCTCCGCGAGGGGGATGCCCTCGCGGACCAGGGCGGAGGAGACGTCCAGGAGGCGGCGGCTGATGTGGACGATCTCGTCGCCGTCGGTGCCCAGATAGCCGAGGTCCAGGGCGGCCGCGAGGTTCTCCGGGGTGACCTCGCCCTCGAATCGGGCGGCGAGTTCCTCGGGGGTGAGGCGGACCGGCTCCTCCTCGGTGGGGTTGATGCCCAGCAGGTCGGCGACGTCCCGGCCGTGGTCCAGGGCCTCCGCCAGTTCCGCGATGCCGGTCAGGGTGTGGCCGCGCTCCAGGAGCGCCGCGATCGTGCGCAGGCGGGCCAGGTGGTGCTCGTCGTACCAGGCGATACGGCCCTCGCGGCGGGGCGGCGGGAGCAGCTTGCGTTCTCGGTAGAAGCGCAGGGTGCGCACTGTGATGCCGGCTTCCCTGGCCAGTTCCTCCATGCGGTACTCACGCTTCTCGGTCACCACCGCACCCTATGGCGTACCGCCGGTAACTTTCCCGGGCGACCCCCTACCCATGAGTACGTCGCTGCTCTACGCTCCCATTGCGCCAGTATTCACTGGCGGAGTCGTGTGGGAAAGGGCATCGGCATGACCGAACACGAGCATGTGCGGGTGGCGGTGATCGGGTCCGGGTTCGGCGGGCTGGGAGCCGCCGTGCGGCTGCGACGCGAGGGGATCACCGACTTCGTCGTGCTGGAGCGAGCCGGCAGCGTCGGCGGCACCTGGCGCGACAACAGCTACCCCGGGTGCGCCTGCGACGTGCCCTCCCACCTGTACTCCTTCTCCTTCGCGCCCAACTTCGACTGGCCGCGCACCTTCTCCGGGCAGGAGCACATCCGTGCCTACCTGGAGCACGTCACGGACGTCTTCCAGCTGCGCCCGCACATCCGCTTCGACTGCGAAGTGAAGCTGATGACCTGGGACGCCGAGCAGCTGCACTGGGACATCGAGACCAGCAGCGGACGGCTGACCGCGGATGTCGTCGTCTCCGCCGCGGGCCCGCTGTCCGACCCGAAGATCCCCGAGATCCCGGGCCTCGACTCCTTCCCCGGCAAGGTCTTCCACTCCGCCCGCTGGGACCACGACTACGACCTGCGCGGCAAGCGCGTGGCGATGGTGGGCACGGGCGCCTCGGCCATCCAGATCGTGCCGTCCATCCAGCCGCAGGTCGAGAGCCTCACCCTCTTCCAGCGCACCCCGCCCTGGGTCATGCCCCGCGTCGACCGCGCCATCTCCGGCGCCGAGCGGGCCCTGCACCGCACGCTGCCCTTCACCGCGCGGGCCCGCCGCGGACTGCTGTGGGGGATCCGGGAGCTGCAGGTCCAGGCGTTCACCAAGCACCCCAACGAACTCGGCTTCGTCGAGCAGCTGGCCAAGCGGAACATGGCCCGCGCCATCAAGGACCCGGCCCTGCGCGCCAAGCTCACCCCCGACTACCGCATCGGCTGCAAGCGGATCCTGCTGAGCAGCACCTACTACCCGGCGCTCGCCCAGCCCAACGTCGACGTCGTGGCCAGTGGCCTGAGCGAGATCCGCGGTTCGACCGTCGTCGCCGCCGACGGCAGCGAGGCCGAGGTCGACGCGATCATCTTCGGTACGGGCTTCCACGTCACCGACATGCCGATCGCCGAGCGGATCGTGGGCGCCGAGGGCAAAACGCTCGCCGAGGCGTGGAAGGACGGGATGGCGGCCCTGCGCGGCGCCACCGCGGCCGGGTTCCCCAACTGGATGACCATCATCGGACCCAACACCGGCCTCGGTAACTCCTCGATGATCCTGATGATCGAGTCCCACCTCAACTACATGGCGGACTTCGTGAAGCAGCTGGACGTCCTCGGCGGCCGAGCCGCCCTCGACGCCCGGCCGAGCGCCGTCGCGGGCTGGAACGCCCGGGTGCAGGAGCGCATGAAGCGCACCGTGTGGAACACCGGCGGCTGCACCAGCTGGTACCTCGACGCGAACGGCCGCAACACCACCATCTGGCCCGGTTCGACCACCGAGTTCAGGCGGGCCACACGCCAGGTGAACCTCGCGGAGTACGAGGTGCTGCGCGCGCCCGCCCGGCCTGCCGAGGACGCACCCGTGAAGGCGACGGCGGAGGTGGAGGCGTGAGCCGGCTGATGCACGTCAAGACCGGGCCGTACGCCCCGCCCGCGCCCGCCCGCGAGCTCGTCGCCGTCTCCTCCGACGGGGCCCGTGTCCACGTAGAGGTGCACGGCCCCGAGGGCGCGCCCGCCGTCGTCCTCGCCCATGGCTGGACCTGCTCGACCGCCTTCTGGGCGGCGCAGATCCGGGACCTCTCGGTCGACCACCGGGTCATCGCCTACGACCAGCGCGGCCACGGACGCAGCCCGGCGAGCCGGGTGTGCAGCACGGAGGCGCTCGCGGACGACCTCGAAGCCGTACTGAGGGAGACGCTGGCGCCCGGGGAGAAGGCCGTGATCGCCGGTCACTCCATGGGCGGCATGACGGTGATGGCGGCGTCGGGCAGGGCCGTCTTCCGGGAGCACGCGGTCGCTGTTCTGCTGTGCAGCACCGGTTCCTCGCGGCTGGTCGCCGAGTCGACCGTCGTACCCATGCGGCCGGGACGGCTGCGGACCTGGCTGACCAAGCACATCCTCGGGGCGCGGGCGCCGCTCGGGCCGGTCACGCCCGTCGCGCGCCGGATCCTCAAGTACGGGACGATGGGACCGGGTTCGGCGCCGCACATGGTGGAGGCGTGCGCGCGGATCGTGCACGCGTGCCCCACCAGGGTGCGGCACGCCTGGTCGCAGGTGCTGGACCTGCTCGATCTCGACCACGGGGTACGGGAGTTGAGGGTGCCGACGGTCGTGGTGGTCGGGACCGCCGACCGGCTCACCCCGCCCGTGCAGGCGCGGGCGCTGGTGGCCGCGCTGCCCAACTGCGTGGACAGCGCCGAGCTGCCGGGGCTCGGCCATATGACGCCCGTCGAGGCGCCGGAGCTGATCAGCGCGAAAATCCGGGAACTCGTGGTGACGTACGCAACGATCAAGGAGGGCGCATGAGCAGGGTCAGCCTCGAAGGACAGGTCGCCGTGGTCACGGGCGCGGCGCGCGGGGTCGGGGAGCTGCTCGCGCGCAAGCTGTCCGCGCGCGGCGCGAAGGTGGCGCTGGTCGGACTGGAGCCGGACGCCCTCAAGCAGGTCTCCGAGCGGCTGCACACCGACAGCGACCACTGGCACGCCGACGTGACGGACCATGTGGCGATGGCCCGCGTGGCGCAGGAGGTCAAGCAGCGCTTCGGGAAGGTCGACATCGTCGTCGCCAACGCGGGTGTCGCGACCGGCGGGCCGTTCGTGGACTCCGACCCGGAGTCGTGGCGGCGGGTGATCGAGGTGAACCTGATCGGCTCGGCGGTGACGGCCCGCGCCTTCCTGCCGGTGCTGCTGGAGAGCCGGGGGTATCTGCTGCAGATCGCCTCGCTCGCGGCCATCACGCCCGCTCCGATGATGACCGCGTACTGCGCCTCCAAGTCCGGTGTGGAGGCGTACGCGCACAGCCTGCGCGCGGAGGTCGGCTACCGGGGCGTGCGGGTCGGGGTCGGCTATCTGTCGTGGACCGACACCGACATGGTGCGCGGCGCCGACCAGGACGAGGTCATGCGCGAGCTGAGGCAGCGGCTGCCGTGGCCGTCGAACAAGACGTATCCGCTGAGCCCGGCCGTGGACCGGCTCGTGGCCGGCATCGAGCGGCGTGCCGGCCATGTGTACGGGCAGTGGTGGCTGCGCGGGATGCAGGGTGTGCGCGGCTATCTGCCCGGGGTCATCGGAACCGTCGGCCAGCGTGAGATGAAGCGGTTCGCGACCCGGTTGACGGGTATGCGCACCGGGCTCGTCGGCGCAGGTGGGGCGGCGGACGAGGAGTCGCGCGCTACGCAGCGTAGTTGATCGAAATGCGGACGGTGTCCGCCCGTGTGAATCTGGTCGAGGCCCGATCAAGGGCCTTTCCCCTCACCCTCCGGGAGTGAACCCACATGGGTATGAAGGACCAGTTCCAGGACAAGGCCGAGCAGATGAAGCAGCAGGCCAAGCAGCGGGCCGAGCAGGCTCGCGAGCAGGGCCGTGAGCGTGGCCAGCAGGGCCAGGAGCGCGGCGAGCAGGGCGGCGAGCGCATGCGCGACGAGGAGTCCCAGCGTCGCGAAGGGCAGGAGCCGCTCGACCAGGACTTCGACATCTGACGTCGGCCTGCTGAAGTGATCGGAAAGGGTGCCCCGGCGGGGCACCCTTTCTCATGTGCTGCTTGTCAGCACGCGCCGCTGCTCATGCGCTGCGCGGCGGCAGCTTCGGGCGTGAGCGGTCGGGGAGGTCGCTGTAGTCCGGCGGGGTGGCAGGGGGGTTGGTCTCCAGCAGTTCCACGGCCAGTTGCACCGCGTCGTCGAGCTGGGCGTGGCGGCCCTCGGCCCAGTCCAGCGGGGTGCGCAGGATCTCCAGGTCCGGGGTGACGCCCTGGTTCTCGATGCCCCAGCCGTACGCGTCGAACCAGGCCGCGTTCATCGGCACCGTGATCACCGTCCCGTCGCCCAGCCGGTGGCGTCCGGTCATGCCGACGACACCGCCCCAGGTGCGCTGGCCGATCACCGGGCCGAGCCCGAGGAGTTTGAAGGCGGCCGTGATCATGTCGCCGTCGGAGGACGTGGCCTCGTCCGCCAGCGCGACGACCGGGCCGCGTGGGGCGTTGGAGGCGTACGACACCGGCTGGGCGTTCCGCGTCAGGTCCCAGCCGAGGATTTTGCGGGTCAGCTTCTCCACGACCAGTTCGCTGATGTGGCCGCCGGCGTTGCCGCGCACGTCGACGATGAGTGCGGGCCGCGACATCTCCATGCGCAGATCCCGGTTGAACTGGGCCCAGCCGGAGCCGCCCATGTCGGGGATGTGCAGATAGCCGCAGCGGCCGCCGCTCAACTCCCGCACCACCGCCCGGCGTTTGGCCACCCAGTCCTGGTAGCGCAGCGGCCGTTCGTCGATGAGCGGGACGACGGCCACGCGGCGGGCGCGGCCCGGCTCGCCCTTCGCGGGCAGAAATGTCAGCTCCACCGTCGTACCGCCCGAACCGGCCAGCAGCGGATACGGGCCCCTCACCGGGTCCACCGGGCGGCCGTCGACATGGGTCAGTACGGCACCTTCCCTGATGCCGGTGCCCGCCAGCGGCGAACGCGCCTTGGAGTCCGAGGAGTCGCCGGGCAGGATCCGCTTGACCACCCAACCCTCCTGCCTGCACACGAAGTTGGCGCCGAGGAGGCCCTGGCGGCGCTGGTAGTGCGGTGGCCCCTCGTTGCGGCGGGCGGAGGTGACGTAGGCGTGGGAGGTGCCCAGTTCGCCCAGCACCTCGCGCAGCAGGTCGGCGAAGTCGTCGGGGGACGCGACCCGTTCGACCAGTGGACGGTACTGGTCGAGGATCGCGTCCCAGTCGACGCCGCCCATCCCCGGCTCCCAGAAGTACGCGCGGATGAGCCGGCCGGCCTCCTCGTAGGACTGGCGCCACTCCGCGGCGGGGTCGACCTGGTGCAGGATGCGGCGCAGATCGATCCAGACCGTGGTGTCGCCGTCGCCGGACTCCGTGGAGGGGACCGCCCGCAGATCGTCGTCGTCGACCACGACCAGTCGGCTTCCGTCGCCGCTGAGGGCGAACCAGTCGAGGTGGTCGACGAGTTCGGACTTCTTCGCCTTGCTGATGTTGAAGTACTCCAGCGTGGGGCGGCCGGTCGTGTCGTCCGGGTTGGCGAAGGTCTCGCCGAGGGCGCCCGAGATCGGCCAGCGCAGCCAGACCAGGCCGCCGCCCGCGACCGGATGGAGCGCCGAGTACTTGGAGGCGGTCACCGGGAACGGGGTGACCCGGTTCTCCAGCCCCTCGACCTCGACGGTCACCGCGCCGTCGCCGCTCCCCTCGTCGGCCAGCGGGTCCAGGCCCCCGGCAGCCGGACGGCCCTCCGGGCTCAGGGCGAAGGGGGAGGGGGTGGCGGAGCTGAGCGGCACCAGATAGGGGCGGCAGCCGAGCGGGAAGGAGAGGTCTCCGGTGTGGACGTCGTAGACCGGGTCGAAGCCCCGCCAGGACAGGAACGCCAGATAGCGGCCGTCCCGCGTGAACACCGGGTTCTCGTCCTCGAACCGCCCGTCGGTCACGTCCACGATCAACCGCTCACCGCTCCCGCCCCCGGAGATCCGCGCCATCTTGATCTGCCGCAGCGACCTGCCGATCCCCGGGTGCGACCACGTCAGCCAGGCCCCGTCCGGCGAGAACGCGAGGTCGCGCACGGGCCCGTTGATCGACCGGATCAACTCGACCACTTCACCGTCCCGGTGCCCTGCCGCTCCAGCGGCTACGGCATCCCGGCCCCCCGACCCTTCGGGGGGCACCCCGTCGTCCCGGTGGCGAGCCTCGTCAGCGTCCGTTGCGCCGTCCCGGTGCCGTGTCGGCTCGACGGACCCCACGCCGCCCGGTTCCTCGGCCGCTACGGGGGCTGTCGCGCCGTCCCGTTGCCGCGCCTGCTCGGCGTCCGCCGCGCGGTCCGGTTCCGGCGCCGCCTCGGCAGTCGCTCCCTCGTCCTCGCCCAGCGACCCCTCGACGCCCACCCCCTCGTCCCGGCCCCCTGCCCCCTCCGTCCAAGCATCCGCACCCCCCGTCCCGTCCGCCACGGTGATCAGCAGAAGTCGGCCGTCGTGGGAGGCGATGGCGAGGCGTTCGCCCTGGGGGTCGGAGGCCAGTTCGAGGACTCGGCCCAGCTTGCCCGAGGCGAGCCGGCGCGGGGCGCGGGGCCCGGAAACGCGAGGAAGGTGGGCGATCTCGATCGCGTCCTCGCCCTCGGCGTCCGTGACGTAGGCGACCTGGCCGGCCGAGCCGAGCATCTCCGGCAGCCGGACCCGTACGCCCGGGGTGTCGGTGATGGTGCGGGCCGGGCCGTCGCGGTGGGTGAGCCAGTACAGACTTCCGCGTACGACCACGGCGCTCGCGCGGCCCGTCTCGTCCACCGAGATGCCGTCCACGTGCTGGGTGGCCGGGACCTGGTAGGAGCGCCGGCCCGCGCGCGGACCGCTCAGCCGTACGTCGAGGCGGCGCGGTTCGGAGTCGGCGGCCAGGTTGTCGACGATCCACAGGTCACCGGCGCACTGGTACACCACCCGCGTGCCGTCGCTCGACGCGTGCCGGGCGTAGAACGCGTCGTGGTCGGTGTGCCGGCGCAGGTCGGTGCCGTCGTAGGTGCAGGAGTAGAGGTTGCCGATGCCCTCGTGGTCGGAGAGGAAGGCGATCCGGCCGCCGACGAACATGGGGGAGTGCAGATGCCCCCGCAGATCGGGCAGCAGCCGCTTGCCGTGGAACCAGAGGCGGCCCATGGCGCCGCCGCGGTAGCGCTTCCAGGAGGCGGGCTCGTGCGGCGGGGTGCCGGTGAGCAGCAGCGTCTTGCGCTCCCCGTCGAGGTCGGCGACCTGGATGTCGGAGACCGGGCCCCAGGGCAGCTTGCGGCCGGGGTCGCCGTCGGGGGAGACCTTGTAGGCCCAGGTGAAGTAGGAGAACGGCTCGCCGTGCGAGGCGACGGCGAGAATCGTGCCCCCCACGGCCCCCGTTCCTGCCGCGCCCCCGGCGCCTCCTACGCCCCCGGCGCCCCCCGCGGCCCCCGCGCCCCCCTTGTCTCCCGCCGGCGGCGCCCACCCGCACACCTGCGTGTCCGCCGACCCCCAGTGCGTGAGCTGCCGTCCGGGTCCGCCGTCCACGGGCACGACGTGGATCTCCGGCACCAGGCTCCACCAGCTCGTATAGGCGATGTGGCGGCCGTCCGGCGAGAACCGCGGATGCCCGATCTTCGTCCGGTCGACGGTCAGCCGCCAGGCCCGGCCCGGCCCGTCGAGCGGAGCCAGCCAGAGGTCGTCCTCGGCCACGAAGCACAACAGGTCACCGCTCAGATGCGGCAGGCGCAGATAGCTCACCTCCCCATGCTTTTCCGCCGAATGGGGCCGGGCAACTCGTAGGCCCGGTCTTGCGTGTCCTTCTTATGGCTCCTTCCTCACGGGACCCCTTCCTTACGTCTCCTTCACATACGTGATCCACCACACGTACGAAACGGTTTCGTTTCGCTAGCTTTCAGGGTATCTTCTTGGGTGTACGAACAGGAGCACCCGAGCCGGAAGGTGAGTGACATGACTGAGGTCGCAACGACGCGTCGCAGTCGGATCACGCCCGAGCGAGAGGCCGAGCTGTACGGGGCCGTGCTCGACCTGCTCAGGGAAGTCGGCTACGACGCCCTCACCATGGACGCCGTGGCGGCCCGCACCCGCTCCAGCAAGGCGACGCTCTACCGCCAGTGGGGCGGCAAGGCCGAGCTGGTCGCAAGGGCGGTACGGCACGACAAGCCGGGCTCCTCCGCCGAGATCGACACCGGCTCGCTCAAGGGCGACCTGCACGCCCTCACGCTGCGCTCGGACGACTGCCAGATGGAGCAGAACTCCGCGCTGATGCGAGGGCTGGCCATGGCGGTGCACGGCAATCCGGACCTCCTGAAGGCGTTCAAGGAGCACCTGATCGAACCGGAGCTGGCGGAGTTCCGCCGCATGCTGCAGCGCGCGATCGACCGGGGCGAGATCCGGGCCGACAACCCGGCGCTCGACTATGTGATGCACATGATCATCGGTGGGTTCGCCGCCCGCAGCCTGATCGACGAACAGCCGCCGACCCAGGCCTTCCTCCTTTCGTACATCGACGCAGTGGTTCTCCCCGCCCTCGTCGCCTGACAGATCCCCGCACCTCCCCGAGTACCTGACGTCACCGCTCAAGTCGTCGGGACGGTCACCCCTGCCTCCCCGCCGGGCTGATCACCCCTGCCCTGATAGACCCACGACCTGACCGGGAGTACGCCCTCGTGGCCACGTTCCTCTACAAAGTCGGCCGGTTCGCCTTCAGGCGACGGCACTTCGTCGCCCTGATCTGGGTGGCGCTGCTGACGCTCGCGGGAGTCGGCGCGGCCGGCGCCCCCGCTGCGGGCTCCTCCTCCTTCTCCATTCCCGGTACGGAGGCCCAGAAGGCCTTCGACCTGCTGGAACAGCGCTTCCCCGGGATGAGCGCCGACGGCGCCACCGGACGCGTCGTCTTCAAGGCGCCCGCGGGCGAGAAGATGACCGACGCCGGCAACAAGGCCACCGTCGAGAAGACGGTCAAGGAGCTGTCCGACGGCTCCGAGGTGGTCTCCGCCTCCGACCCCTACAAGGCGCACGCCGTCAGCAAGGACGGCACGATCGCCTATACGTCGGTCAAGTACAAGGTCTCCGGCATGGAGCTGAAGGACGCCTCACGGGACGCCCTGGAGCAGGCCGGAAAGGATGCGCGGGGCGCCGGGCTGACCGTCGAGATCGGCGGTGACGCGCTGCAGACGACACCCGAGACCGGCGCCACCGAGGTCATCGGCATCGCGGTCGCGGCCGTCGTCCTCGTCATCACCTTCGGCTCGCTGATCGCGGCCGGGCTGCCGCTGCTGACGGCGCTCATCGGCGTGGGCATCGGCGTCTCGACCATCACGGCACTGGCGAAGGCCCTGGACCTCGGCTCGACGACCTCCACCCTGGCCATGATGATCGGCCTCGCGGTCGGCATCGACTACGCCCTGTTCATCGTCTCCCGCTATCGCGCCGAGCTCGCCGAGGGCCGCGCCCGGGAGGAGGCGGCCGGGCGGGCCGTCGGCACGGCCGGCTCGGCGGTGGTCTTCGCCGGCCTGACGGTCGTGATCGCGCTGGTCGGCCTGTCCGTCGTCAACATCCCGATGCTGACGAAGATGGGTGTGGCGGCCGCCGGCACGGTGGCGATCGCGGTGCTGATCGCGCTGACCATGATCCCGGCACTGCTCGGGTACGCGGGCCGCAAGGTCAAGCCGGCCGGGCAGAAGAGCAGGCTGCTCGGCGGCGGACGCGCGGCACGCAAGGCGGCCGAGGGCCGGCCGAACATGGGCACCCGCTGGGCGAGCTTCGTCGTACGCCGCCCCGTCGCGGTCCTGCTGCTGGGCGTGATCGGTCTCGGAGCCGCGGCGGTCCCGGCGTCCTCGCTGGAGCTGGGCCTGGGCGACGACGGCTCGCAGCCGACGTCGACGACGCAGCGCCGCGCCTACGACCTGCTGTCCGAGGGCTTCGGCCCCGGATTCAACGGCCCCCTGATGATCGTGGTCGACGCCAAGGACAGCGACAGCCCCAAGGCCGCGGTGGGCAAGGTCGCCCATGACATCAAGGGCCTGAAGGACGTCGTGACGGTCACGCCGGCGCAGTTCAACAAGGCCGGTGACACGGCGACGATCACGGTGATCCCCGACTCCAAGCCGTCGTCGGTCACCACCGAGGACCTGGTCCACTCAATCCGTGACGCGGGCGCGCACATCAAGGCCGACACGGGCGCGAAGGTGCTGGTCACCGGCTCGACGGCGATGAACATCGACGTGTCGCAGAAGCTGAACGACGCGCTGATCCCGTATCTGGTGCTGGTCGTCGGTCTGGCGTTCCTCCTCCTGATCGTCGTCTTCCGCTCGATCCTGGTCCCGCTGAAGGCGGCGCTCGGCTTCCTGCTGTCGGTGATGGCGGCGCTCGGCGCGGTCGTGGCGGTCTTCCAGTGGGGCTGGCTGTCCGGTCTGCTGGGTGTGGAGCAGACCGGCCCGGTCATGTCGATGATGCCGATCTTCATGGTCGGTGTGGTCTTCGGTCTCGCGATGGACTACGAGGTGTTCCTCGTGACGCGGATGCGGGAGGCCTACGTCCAGGGGGAGAAGCCGGCGCAGGCCGTCGTCACCGGGTTCAAGCACGGGGCGCGGGTGGTCACGGCCGCCGCGGTGATCATGACGGCGGTCTTCTCCGGCTTCATCGGCTCCAGCGAGTCCATGATCAAGATGATCGGCTTCGGCCTCGCGATCGCGGTCTTCTTCGACGCGTTCATCGTGCGCATGGCGATCGTGCCGGCGGTGCTGGCACTGCTCGGCAAGCGGGCCTGGTGGCTGCCGAAGTGGCTGGACCGGGCGCTGCCCAACGTGGACGTGGAGGGCGAGGGGCTGAAGAACCTCGACCGCGACACGAGGGACGACGACGAGGATCGGGAGCTGGCACGGGCCTGACGGCCCCGGCGACTGTCAGAGGACTGTCAGAGGGGACAACCCCCGGCGACTGTCAGTGGCGGGGGCTAGCGTGAGCGCATGACCACGCTTCCGCAACGCCCCCGCACCGCCCTGCTGGTGATCGACGTCCAGCAGGGCGTCGTCGTGTCCGCGTACCGGCGCGACGAGGTCGTCGCCAACATCGCCTCCCTCGTCGAGCGGGCCCGCGCCCAGGACGTCCCCGTCGTCTGGGTCCAGCACTCCGACGACGGCCTGGAGAAGGGCAGCGAGGCCTGGCAGTACGTGCGCGAACTGCCCGGCCGCGCCTCCGAACCGGTGGTGCACAAGAACTACGGCGACGCCTTCGAGGACACCGAACTGGAGGAGGTCCTCGCCGCGGCCGGGGTCGGCCATCTCGTGGTCGCGGGCGCGGAGACCGACGCCTGCATACGCTCCACGATCCACGGCGCCTTCACCCGCGGATACGACGTCACGCTCGTCTCCGACGCCCACACCACGAACGACAACAGCAAGTGGGGCGCCCCGCCCCCGGAGCAGGTCGTCGCCCACACCAACCTGTACTGGCAGTACCACTCCGCACCCGGGCGTACGGCGGCGGTGTCCACGACCGAGGGCGTGACGTTCGGCTGAAGTTCGGGTGGCGTCGGTCTGACGTCCGGCCGAGCGGGCGTCCCCGAATTCGTTCGTGATGTCTGTACGGGGCAGCTAGCCTGCCGGGCATGACGCCTTCCGACTCGCCGGCCCACCCCCGTTTCGCCGAGGCCCTGCACGAGCTGGGTCTCGACGACGTGAACGACCGCATCCGCCGCTTCCCGGACGCGACCCGCACCGCCGCCGAGGCGGCCGCGGCGATCGGCTGCGAGCTGAGCCAGATCTGCAAGTCGCTGATCTTCGCGGCGGACGGGGTCCCGGTGCTGGTGCTGATGGACGGGGCCTCGCGGGTGGACATCGAGCGGGTCCGCGAGGAGCTCGGCGCCGAGAAGGTGACCCGGGCCCGGGCGGACGTCGTGCGCGAGAGCACCGGGTACGCCATCGGGGGCGTACCGCCCTTCGGACACCGCACCACAACCCGGGTGCTGGCCGACCGTTCGCTGCTGGAGCACGACGTCGTGTGGGCCGCCGCCGGCAACCCGCACGCCGTGTTCCCGATGGAGCCCAAGGACCTGGTCGCCCACGCCGGTGCCACCCTCGTGGACGTGCGCGAGCGCAGCTCGTGACGCCGCTGGTCGCCGCCGCGGTCCTGTTCGCCGCCGTCACACACGCCGGCTGGAACGCGATCGCCCACCAGATCACGGACAAGCTGGTCGGCTTCACCCTGATCGCCGGCGGCGGCATGCTCATCGGGCTGGCGATGGTGCCGTTCGTGCCCTTCCCCGCGGCCGGCGCCTGGCCCTACCTCGCCGCCTCCGCGGTCATCCACGTCGCCTACTACGTCCTGCTCATGCGGTCCTTCCGGCTCGGCGACTTCGGCCAGGCCTATCCGATCGCCCGCGGTACCGCACCCCTGGTCGTCACGCTCCTCGCCGCGCTCTTCGCACACGAGGTACCGAACGGCTGGGCGGCCGCGGGCATCACCCTGTCCTGCGCGGGGCTGACCGGCGTCGCCCTGTGGGGCCTGCGCGGCAGCCGGCCCAACTGGCCGGCCATCGGCGCCGCGCTCGCCACCGGCCTGACCATCGCCGCGTACACGGTCGTGGACGGCCTGGGCGTACGCGCGTCCGGCTCCTCCCTCGGCTACATCGCCTGGCTGATGGCAGTGGAGGGCATCGCGGTCCCGGCGTACGCGCTGTACCGCTGGCGTGGCCGCTTCACCACCGTCCTGCGCCCCTTCGCCCCTCGGGGCCTTCTGGGCGCCGCCCTGTCCGTCCTCGCCTACGGCCTGGTCCTCTGGGCCCAGACAAGAGCCGAACTCGCCCCGATCGCGGCCCTACGAGAATCCTCGATCATCGTCGGCGCCGCCATCGGCGCCGTCTTCTTCAAGGAACGGTTCGGCCCGCCCCGCATCGCGGCGGCAGGCCTGCTGGTGGCCGGCATCGGGCTGATGCTGCACGCCGGGTAGTGCGCCGGGACCGGTCGTGGTGGGGCGGTCTGCCGGGCGCGGGTGGTTGTAAAGGAATCCTTGACGACGTGCGGTTGTAAAGGCATCGTTTACATATGACCGATGCCTCGCCGTCCCTCCGCCGCCTGAGCGCACTGCTGGCCGAGCGGAGCTCGCTGCTGGCCGGGGCGCTGGGCAGCTCTCTGGCAGCGCCTTCCTATCTGGACCTGATCCGGCACTCCCGGGACGTCGACGACCTGGCGGAACAGGTGCTCAAGCTGTGCGTGCAGCAGGCCAGGGACGCCGGCCACACCTGGCAGGAGATCGGGGACCTGCTCGGAGTCACCCGCCAGGCCGCCTTCCAGCGGTTCGGCAAACCCATCGATCCCCGGACGGGAGAACCCATGGACAAGACAGTGCGCATGACCGACGCCGGGCAACGCGCCGTCGCGATCGTCACGGACGTCCTGGAAGGGCGGATGGAGGAGGCCCGCCGTTCGTTCAACGCCGAGGTGCTGGCGGCCCTCACCGACGAGGTGTGGAGCAACGGCCGCGCCACGGTCACCGGCCTGGTCGGCGCGTTCGAGGGGTTCGGCGACGGCGAGCCGTTCGTCCGGCGGATCGGCGACCACACGGTCGTCGACGTGCCCTTGCGGTACGAGGCCGACGACATGAAGGCTCGGGTCGCCTTCGACACGGACGAGAAGGTTGCCGGTCTCTTCATACTTCCGTCCGAGATTCCCTGAGAACCAAGGAGGACTTTCGTGCAGACCGGTTCCCTTCTCTCGTCCGCGCCGCCGCTGTGGGCCGCGCTCGTGCCGCTGGTCGCGATCGTCCCCGCCGTCGTGTGCATGGCCGACATCGCCCGCCACCCGCACACCCGCAATCTGACGCCACAGGCATGGCTGGCCCTCTGTGCGTTCGGCAACGTCGTCGGACTGGTCGCCTATCTGGTGCACGGCCGGCAGGCGGACCGCTAGGGCCCGCAGTGGTGCGTGCGGGCGCGGTGAGGAGCACCCTGGAGACAGGTCTTCCGGAGGTGATCGTCATGATGCACACCGCAGTGGGATGGCATGTCGAGCTGGAGTTCCAGGAGGACGCGACGCATACGCGGGCCGCTGCGATGGTGCGGCTGTCCGACGGGAGTGAGATACGGGCCCACGGGCATGCGAGCCGGCACGGTTCCGATGCCAATCAGCCTCGGGTGGGCGAGGAGATCGCGGGCGCGCGGGCGCTCAACGAGCTCGCCATGCAGTTGCTGGCCAAGGCGCACGGGGAGATCGACTCGGCCTCGGGGCGCACCTCGCACTCCATCAACGTCTGAGCCGCGACCCTACCGGCCCGCTCACGCCGACAGCGCGCCGCGCAGTGCCCGTACCAGCGCCTGCGCCCGGGGGTCCGCCGTCACGCTCGTGCGGAAGCCGTTGGTCACGTAGCCGAAGGAGATGCCCGAGGCGGGGTCGGCGAAGCCGAGGGAGCCGCCGCGGCCGGGGTGGCCGAAGGAGGTGGGGGACAGCATCGGGGACGCCGGTCCGTGCAGCATGTAGCCGAGGCCGAACCGGGTGCCGACGACGAGCACGCGGTCCGGTCCGGCGCTGCGCTCGGCGCGGGCCAGCTCCGCCGTCTCCGGCGTGAACAGCCGCCTGCCGCCGTCCACTTCGCCGATGAGTGAGCCGTAGAAGCGCGCCAGGCCCTCCGCCGTGGCGATGCCGTTGGATGCGGGCAGGACGGCCGCGCGGTAGGCGGGGTCGTTCTCGTCGGGGAACGGGGTGATGGCCGCGAAGGCCCGGCAGGTGAGGGAGTCCGGGTCCGCGTAGGCCTCGGCGACCGCGCGCTTGGGGCGGGTCCGCAGACCGGGCGGGTCCGCGGGGGACTCGATCCTGCCGGTCAGGCCCACTCGGGACGTCTCCGCCTCGGGCAGCCCCAGCCACAGGTCCGCCCCGGCCGGCCCGGCGATCTCGTCGGCGATCCACTCGCCCATGCCGCGGCCGGTGACCCGGCGCACCAGCTCGCCCGTCAGCCAGCTGTACGTCTGCGCGTGGTATCCGTGGTCGGTGCCCGGCTCCCACACCGGTGCCTGCGCCGCGACCGCCTCGGCGCCGAGGGCGGGGTCGGCGGCCTGGGCGGGGGTCAGCGGACGGTCCAGGACGGGCACGCCGGCGCGGTGCGCGAGCAGATGCCACACCCGCGTCCGCTCCTTGCCCGCCGCCTTGAACTCCGGCCAGTACTCGCCCACCGGCGCGTCCAGGTCCAGCTCCCCGCGCTGGTGCAGCAGCAGGAGTACGGCGGCGGCGACGCCCTTGGTCGCCGAGCGCACGACCTGGGCGGTGCCGTGCTCCCAGGGCCGGTCCCCGTCCACGTCCTTGGTGCCGCCCCACAGATCGACGACCTTGTGCCCGTCGCGGTGGACGGCGACGGCGGCGCCCCGCTCGCCCAGCGTCTCGAAGTTCCGCGCGAACGCCTCCCTGACCGGCTCGAAGCCCTCGGCCACCGCACCGTTCACGTCCACGCTCACGCCCGTACTTCCTTCCGGTTCACCTGCGACTGTGGGGGAAACACCAGCGCCCAGCCTGCGATTCCCCGGTGCTGCCGGGCGTAGGGCGGCCGTTCGTACCGGTCCCGTCACGCGCCCGTCGTCACGGACCGCGGGTCGAAGCCGAACGGCAGCTCCAGGCGGTGCGCGCGCATCAGCTCCTGGTCCGAGAGCAGCTCCCCGGTCTTGCCGTCCGCGGCGATCACGCCCTCGCTCAGGATCAGGGCGCGGGGGCACAGTTCGAGGGCGTAGGGCAGGTCGTGCGTGACCATGAGGACCGTGACGTCCAACGAGCGCAGGATGTCGGCCAGTTCGCGGCGGGAGGCCGGGTCGAGGTTGGAGGAGGGCTCGTCCAGGACGAGGATCTCCGGCTCCATCGCGAGTACGGTCGCGACGGCCACCCGGCGCCGCTGCCCGAACGAGAGGTGGTGCGGGGGCCGGTCCTTGAACTCGGCCATGCCGACCTGCGCGAGCGCCCGGTCGACCCGCTCCTCCAGTTCGGGGCCCTTCAGCCCGGCCGCCGCGGGCCCGAACGCCACGTCCTCGCGGACCGTCGGCATGAACAGCTGGTCGTCGGGGTCCTGGAAGACGATGCCGACCCGGCGCCGGATCTCGGCCATGTGCCGCTTGCCGACGGGCAGTCCGGCCACCCGCACCGTGCCCGCGCCGCCGGTCAGGATGCCGTTGAGGTGCAGTACGAGGGTCGTCTTGCCGGCGCCGTTCGGGCCGAGCAGCGCGACCCGTTCGCCGCGCTCGACGGTGAAGTCGACGCCGAACAGCGCCTGGTGGCCGTCGGGATAGGCGAAGGCGAGGCCGGAGACCTCGAGCGAAGGATTACTCACAGGGTCCATCCCAGCGGTCACAGGATCCATCCCAGCGGTCACAGGGTCCATCCCAGCAGGCAGACGACGAGGGCGGCGACGGGGAGGGCGAGAGCGTACGACCACTGCGCCCGGGACGCGGTCACCTCGTCGATCACCGGCATCGAACCGGCGTAACCACGGCTGACCATGGCGAGGTGCACGCGCTCCCCGCGCTCGTAGGAGCGGATGAACAGGGCACCGGCCGACTTCGCCAGCACGCCCCAGTGCCGCACGCCGCGCGCCTCGAAGCCGCGTGACTCCCGGGCGATCCGCATCCGCCGCATCTCGTCGGTGATGACGTCGCCGTAGCGGATCATGAAGGAGGCGATCTGGACGAGCAGCGGCGGGAGCTTCAACCGCTGCAGGCCCAGGAGGAGTTCGCGCAGTTCGGTGGTGGAGGCGAGCAGCACCGACGCGGCGACGCCGAGCGTGCCCTTGGCGAGCACGTTCCACGCGCCCCACAGGCCGTTCACGCTCAGCGACAGTCCAAGGACGTCCACCCGCTCGCCCTCCGCCACGAACGGCATCAGCACGGCGAACGCGACGAACGGCACCTCGATCAGCAGCCGCTTGAGCAGGAAGGCGGCGGGCACGCGCGCGAGGTGGGCGACGACGCCCAGGAACACGGCGTACAGACCGAACGCCCAGACCGCCTCGCGCGGCGTCGACACCACGACGACCACGAAGGCGAAGGCCGCGGCCAGCTTGGTGTGCGGCGGCAGGGCGTGGACGGGGGAGTGCCCGTGCCGGTAGAGCCGGTGCGCGTGGCCGGCGCCCATGTCAGAGGTTCTCCACGGCCGTGGGCGAGACGTCCGTGCTCCGGCGCCTGCGCACCGTCCAGAACACGGCGCTGCCCGCGACGACGGTGACACCGACACCGATCACGCCCGCCAGCCCCCCGGACAGGCGGGCGTTCGCGATGTCCTTGACCCCGTAGCCGGCCAGTGGGGAGTCCGACGAGGCGTGCTTCTCGGCCTTCTTGTCGATGCCCTTGTCGTGGGCGACCTTCTCCAGGCCGTCGGGGTTGGCGGAGGCGTAGAAGCTGACGAATCCGGCGAGGACCAGGGACGTCACCAGGCCGGTGGCCCACAGCCGGCGGCGGGAGGTGCGTGCCGCGACGGGCGCGGGCGCGCTGCCGGGCGCGTCGACGAGTTCGCCGTTCACCCGCAACTTGAGCCGCTGCTGCAGCCCGCGTGCGCCGTACACCAGGTCGGGGCGTACGGCGACGACGGCGCCCACGGTCAGGGCCGTGATGACCGCTTCGCCGATGCCGATGAGGATGTGCACGCCGATCATCGCGGTGGCGACCTTGCCGATGGCGATGTCGGTGGTGCCGCCGATCGCGTAGATCAGCGTGAAGATCACTGCGGCGGCCGGGACGGACAGCAGCGCGGCGGCGAAGGAGGCGACGGTGATCGAGCGCCTGCTGCGCGGCAGGACCTTCACCAGGCCGCGGAAGACGGCGTATCCGACGACGGTCGTGGTGATCGCCATGTCGGTGATGTTCACGCCGAGCGCGGTCAGGCCGCCGTCGGCGAAGAGGATGCCCTGCATGAGCAGCACCACGGACACGCACAGCACCCCTGTGTAGGGGCCGACGAGGATCGCCGCGAGCGCGCCTCCCAGCAGATGGCCGCTTGTCCCCGCGGCGACGGGGAAGTTCAGCATCTGCACGGCGAAGATGAACGCCGCCACGAGTCCGGCCAGCGGCGCCGTGCGCTCGTCGAGCTCACGGCGGGCGCCGCGCAGACTCACGGCTACGGCGCCGGCGGCGACAACACCGGCCGCGGCGGAAATGGGCGCGTTGATGAATCCGTCAGGCACATGCACCGTTCGATGATAGAGGCTTGTTGCGAACTCCTTGCAAGAGCGAGGTGCTCGTACATCGGGCACCGGGCGCATGTCTCATCGATATCTCCCGTCGTCAAGGGGCATGATCTGGAAAATATGGGACATTAGGAGGGGGGTGGACGGACAGCTTCCACATGGATCACGCAGCGTGAGAGGGCCGTCACGATGTCTGTAGTCGAACAGTACGCACGAGCCCACCTCGTCTCCGACGCGGTCATCCCCGAGGACGCGGCCGTCCCCGTCATGCTGCGCTACGACTCCGACGACGACCCGCGCTCGGTGCGGGTCGCTCTGCCCGGACCGCATGAGTGGACCGTCGCCCGGTCACTGCTCGAACAGGGGCTGCGCGCCCCGACGGCCAGCGGCGACGTCCGCGTCTGGCCGTGCGGCCGGGTGCAGGCCGTGGTCGAGTTCCACTCGGCCCAGGGCGTCTCGGTGGTGCAGTTCGAGAGCAAGGCGCTGCTGCGCTTCCTGCGCCGCACCTACATGGCGACGGCGCCCGTCAGCCACTGACCGGGCGCCGCGCTTCGAGCGATGGGGCGGTCAGCCGCCCATCTTCAGCAGGGCCGCGACGATCGGGCCCGCCGTGTCACCGCCGTGGCCGCCCGCCTGGACCACGCCCGCTGCCGCGAGGTCGCCCTTGTAGGCGGTGAACCAGCCGTTGGGCTTCTTCTGGCCGTCGACCTCCGCCGAACCCGTTTTCGCGCCGTACTCCCCGCTCATGCCCGCCATCGCCTGGGCCGCGGTGCCGTACATCGCCGTGTAGTGCATGACGTCCTTCAGCTCCGCCTGCGTCGTCGACGACATCGTGCGCGCGGCCTTCGCCAGCGTGCGGTGGTCGACCGACGGGGAGACCAGGTACGGCTGGTGGAAGGTGCCCGACGCCACCGTGGCCGACACCGAGGCCATGTTCAGCGGGTTCATGCGCACCCCGCCCTGCCCGATCAGCGAGGCGCCCATCTGCGCGCCGCTCTGCACCGGGACGGAGCCGTCGAAGGACGGGACGCCGATGGCCCAGTTGTTCAGCCCGAGGCCGTAGACCTGCTGGGCCTCCTTGGTCAGGTCGCTGTCGGACAGCTTCGGCGCGAAGTTGATGAAGGCGTTGTTGCAGGAGGCCCCGAAGGCCAGCTTGAACGTGCCCTTCTTGATCTCCGAGTTGTCGTCGTTGTGGAACGTCCAGCCCGCCATCTTGTACGTCTTGGGGCAGGGGTGCGAGTCGTTCGGGTGGACGAGGTCCTTCTCGAACAGCATCGTCGACGTCACGACCTTCATCGTGGAGCCCGGGGCCAGGGAGCCCTGGAAGGCCACGTTGAAGGTGTGGCTGTTGTTCGCCGCGGCCAGGATCTCGCCGGTCGACGGGCGCATGACGACCACCGACGACTTCGCCTTCTTGGCGACCTGCTGCTCGGCCGCCGCCTGGAGGGTCGGGCTCAGCGTCGTGTCGACCTTGCCCGGGGTGCCCTTGCTCAGCTCCAGCAGCGTCTTGTCGGACAGCTTCGCCTTCTGGGACTCCTTGCCGCGCACCACACGCAGCTCGACGCCGGCCTTGCCGCCGGCGATCTTGCCGTACTTCTCGCGCAGTCCGTCCAGGACGGGCCCCAGCGACGGGTACTTGGCCGTCGTCAGCTCGCCGCCGTCACGGTCGTACGCCTTGACCGGGGGCGTCCCCGACTCGCCGGTGACCAGGGTGTCCCCGTCCTTGAGGTCGGGGTGGACGATCGAGGGGCGCCAGTCGACCAGCGGCTTGCCGTCGGCCTTGTTGCGCACGACGGTGAGCGAACTGTCGTACGCGACCGGCTTGGTGGTGCCCTTGTACGACACCGTGCCCTTGACGGAGAAGGGGACCGTGTCGCCGCTGCGGGTGCCCTCGGTGAGGGTGACGTCCGTGATGTGGGCGTCCTTGGTGTAGCCGGTCAGCAGGGTGGTGGCGGCCGCCGAGTCGTTGGTGACGGCGGCGGCCTTGGTCACCTTGCCCTGCTGCCAGGACGTGAGGAAGCCCTGCGCCGCCGTCTTGACCTCGGTCGCGGACAGCGGTCCGGTCTTGATGTGCTTCTGGTCGGCCGACGCGGACGTCGCCGCCCGGTCGTCGGCCGACGCCCCACCGCCGAACAGCGCGTAGGCGCCGAAGCCCGCGCCGACGACGACCACGGCGATCGTCCCGCCGAGTACGGCGGGTCTGGTCTTCCGTCTCTCAACGACGCGCCTTCTGTTGCCCACTGCCTTCGATCCTCCGCCAGTCCCCGGGGTCCCGTCAGCCCACGCTGCCCCAGGTGTTCTTGTCGTCCTCATGCAACACAACGACGGCAACCACCCTAGAGTCCCGTCCTCGACGGGTGACGTCAGCCGCCACTCCGTAGCACAGCTGCGACAATCGGGCCCGCCGCGTCGATGCCGTGCCCGCCGTCCTGGGTCATGGCCGCGGCCGCGATGTCGTTGCGGTAACCGGTGAACCAGCTGTTGGACTTGGACTGCCCGTCGACCTCGGCCGAACCGGTCTTCGCGCCGATGCTGCCGCTCAGGCCCGCCATGATGCCGGACGCGGTGCCGCTGGTGGCGGTGCGGTTCATCATCGCGCGCAGCTGGGCGACCGTACTCGCGGACAGGCCCTGGGCGGTGGCGAGTTCGCGGTCGTCGAGCTTCTGGGAGACGATCACCGGCTGCCGGAAGCGGCCCGTCATCGCGGTCGCCGTGACCGACGCCATGTTGAGCGGGCACATCTGCACCTGCCCCTGGCCGATCATGTTGGCCGCGGTGTCCGGGCCGCCCGAGGCCGGCACGGAGCCGTCGAAGGACGGGATGCCGGTCTTCCAGTTGTCCCGGCCCAAGCCGAAGCGGTTCTCGGCCTCGTTGGTGAGGGAGTCCACCTTCACCTCGTCCGCGTACTTCACGAAAGCCGTGTTGCAGGAGCGGGCGAAGCTCTCCGAGAGGGTGGACTTCTCGTTCGGGGCCATGCCCTTGAGGTTGTGGAAGGTCTGGCTCTGCCACACCGCCTTGTCCGGGCAGGGGGCCGGGCCGTTCATGCTGGTGATGCCGTTGTCGATGAGCGTGGCCGCGCTGAGGATCTTCATCGTGGAGCCGGGGGCCAGCTTGCCCAGGAACGCCGCGTTGAAGGCGTCCTGGCGGTGGTTGGCGACCGCCAGGACCTCACCCGTGGACGGCTTCACGGCCACCACCGACGACTCCTCGTACTTCGTCACCGCTTGCTCGGCCGCCGCCTGCGCGTTCGCGCTGAGCGTGGTGCGCAGCTTGCCCGGCCTGCCCTTGGCCAGGGTGAGCAGCGTGGTGTCGGCCGCGCCCTCGGCCTCGTGGTGGATCGACAGCTCGATGCCGGGCGTGCCGCCCGCCGAGTCGCCGTACTTGGCGCGCAGTTCGTCCAGGATCGGGCCGAGAGAGGGGTACTTCTCCTTGGTCAGGACGGCACCGTTCCGGTCCACGGCCTCGATCTCGGGGGTCGCGGACTCGCCGGTGACGAGGGTGTCGTCCTTCTGCAGCTGCGGATGGACGACGGACGGCTGCCAGTCGACCAGCGCCCGCCCGGTGGTCTTCCCCCGCACCACCGTCAGCTCGCTCTTGTACGTCAGCGGCTTCGACTTGCCCTCGTACGACACCTTCGCGCTGACGGTGTAGGGGATCGTCGCGCCGCTCGCGGCACCCGGCGTGATCTTCACCCCGGTGATGTGAGCGCTCCCGCCGAAGGCGGTCAGCACGGGCTCGGCCGCGGCGTCGTTGTTCGTGTACGTCGCCGCCTCGGCCGCCTTCCCCTTCTCCCAGGCCGCGAAGAACTTCGCCGACACCTCCTTGATCTCGTCGCCGCTGGGCGGCCCGGTCTTCACCGTCGTCCCGCTGCTGCCCGATCCGCCGTCGTCGTCGTTCAACGCGGAAATGATGTTGAAGGCGCCGTAACCGGCACCGCCCACCATCACGGCGAACACGCTGCCGATGACGGCGGTCTTGACTCCCTTGCCCATGAAATGGGCCCCCTCCCCGTTCCCCGAAGCCATGGGCGGGCTCTTATTGAACGCGTTCAAGAAGAACTCCGCACGGGAACATTACGCGGTGGAGGTGGCGTATGGGACGGGTGTTCTCCGATTGTTAGAGCTGCGCAGATCCGGCCCCTGGCCGACGTAGGTCAGGCCCCCGCCTCACGTACAGGCGTGACGATCTCGTCGACGAGCCGGCGGGCGGCCTTGTCCGGGTAGGGGCGGGGCAGGGCGAGGACGACGTGTCGGATGCCGGCGGCGGCGAGGGCGTGGACGTGGGCGCGGGTGGCGGCGGGGTCGGCGTAGTCGACGATGATCTGCGCGGAGCGGGTGATCTGTGCGGGGTCGCGTCCGATCGCCGCGCAGTGCGTGTCCAGGACACGGGCGCGCTCGGCGATCCAGTCGGTGCCGTTGTGGGGCGGGCCGGGGACGTTCCAGATGTCGGCGTGCTCGGCGACGATGCGCAGCGTGCGGTCGCCCCAGCCGCCGAGCAGCAGCGGCGGGCCGCCGGGACGGACCGGGCCGGGGCCGTTGCGGGTGCCGCGCAGGGTGGTGAAGCGGCCGTCGTGGTCGAAGACCTCCTCGGTCCACATGCGGCGCAGGACGGTGATCGTCTCGGTGAGGCGGGCCAGGCCCTCGCCGGGGCTCGGAAGCGGGAGGCCGTAGGCGGCGTACTCGGCGACGGCCGGATTGGGGCCGTCGGGTTGGCGGGTGCCGCCGACGCCCAGGCCCATGATCAGGCGCCCTCGGGAGATCACGTCCACGGTGGTGGCGATCTTTCCCAGGTGGGCGGGGGCGCGCAGCGCGTTGCTGGTGACGAGCAAACCGAGGCGCAGCCGGCTGGTGCGAGCGGCCGGCGCGGCCAGCAGCGTCCAGCCCTCCAGGACGGCGCCCCCGGGCGGCCCGGCCAGCGGCATCAGGTGATCCCACAGCCAGGCGTCGTCGAGTTCGGGCAGGCCGTCGGCCTCCTCCCAGACGCGCAGGATGTCGTCGTAAGTCAGGTGCATGGGCGTCGTCTTGACGCCGAAGCGGAGCGGGCGATGGGGTGCGTCAGTGGACATGGCCGTCACGATAATTGATCGTCAGCATTACTGACCATCACGCGGCTGACTATCAGCCTAAGGCTAAGATTTCGGGATGGCGCAGAAAGACGACGGGACGGACAACGGGACGGCGGCCGAGGAGCTGCTCGGCGCACGGCTGGGCTACCTGCTCAAGCACGCGCAGCTGCGGTTGGCCAGGCACGCCGGGCCCGCACTGGCCCCGTTCGGGCTGGACGCCCGGGAGTTGGCAGTACTCGCGGTGCTGGCGGCGGGCCGCCCGCTGTCCCAACTGGAGGCCGCACGGCGGCTGGGCGTGGACCGCACGACGATGGTCGCGCTCGTCGACACGCTGGAGGCCAAGGGGCTGGTGCAGCGCCGCCGCAGCGAGGAGGACCGCCGCCGCAACGTCGTCGAGCTGACGGACCGGGGCAGCCGCGTTCGCTCCGACGCGGAGGCCGCCCGCGAGACGGCGGAACACGACTTCCTCGCCCCGCTCGGCGAGAAGGAGGCGGCACGTCTGGTGAAGGCGCTGCAGGTGCTGGTCAGGACGCCGCAGGAGTCCTGAGGGCCCTCGTCTAGACCCAGGTGTCCAGCCACATCCGCGACCGCCACTGGTCGATCGGGATTGCCGTGCCGGTGTACAGGGGCCAGAAGTAGATGAAGTTCCAGGCGATCAGCAGGACCAGGACGCCCGCGCTCGTCGCGCCCGCAACCCGGCGGGTGTCGCTGGAGCCCGGGGGGCCGATGATGGCGCCCAGGAGCATGGTGACCGCCAGGCAGAGGAACGGTACGAAGACGACGGCGTAGAAGAAGAAGATCGTGCGTTCCTGGTACATGAACCAGGGGAGGTATCCGGCCGCGATGCCGCAAGCGATCGCGCCCGCTCGCCAGTCGCGGCGGAAGAGCCAGCGCCACAGGATGTACAGGATCGCGAAGCAGGCCACCCACCACAGCAGCGGGGTGCCGATCGCCAGGACCTCGCGGGCGCACTTGCCGCCCGCGTCGGCGGGGCAGCCGTCCTTGCCGGGGGCGGGGGACTCGTAGAAGTACGAGACCGGGCGGCCGTCGACGAGCCAGCTCCAGGGGTTGGACATGTAGGTGTGCGGTGAGGACAGGCCGACGTGGAACTTGTAGACCTCGTGCTCGTAGTGCCACAGGCTGCGCCACCAGTCGGGGAACAGCCAGGTCCAGTTGCCGCCCTTGCCGTCGGTGGCGGCCCAGTTGCGGAAGTAGCCGCCGGAGCCGTTCGTGGGGGACAGGATCCAGCCGATCCACGACAGGAGGTAGGTGGCGATCGCGACCGGGACCGTCGCCAGGAAGGTGATGCCCGTGTCGCGCAGGAAGACCGTGCTGTACGGGTGCCGGGCTCCGGCGACCTTGCGGGAGCCGATGTCCCACAGCACCGCCATCACACAGAACGCGGCGAGGATGTAGAGGCCGTTCCACTTCGTGCCGATGGCGAGGCCGAGCATCAGACCGGCCAGCCAGCGCCAGGGCCGCCATCCGAAGCGGGTGTTCTCCGCCGCGTACGCGTCCGGCCGGACGCGGCCGTCCGGGTCGACGGGCAGCGCGGCGGCGAGTTTCGCGCGGGTCTTGTCCCGGTCGATGACCAGGCAGCCGAACGCGGCCAGCACGAAGAACGTCAGCACGCCGTCGAGCAGCGAGGTGCGGGACATCACGAAGGCGAGCCCGTCGACCGCCATCAGCGCGCCCGCCAGACAGCCGAGGAAGGTCGAGCGGAAGATCCGGCGCCCGATGCGGCACAGCATCAGCACCGACAGCGTGCCGAGCAGCGCGGTCATGAACCGCCAGCCGAACGGATCGAACCCGAACATCAGCTCGCCGAGCCCGATGACGTACTTGCCCACCGGCGGATGCACGACATACGCCGCGTCGGCCGGGATCGTGACATGTCCGTGCGTCTGCAGGATCAGGTCGTTGGCGTTCTTGTCCCAGTTGACCTCGAAGCCACGGTGGACGAGCGCCCAGGCGTCCTTGGCGTAGTACGTCTCGTCGAATATCACCGCCCTCGGGCTGCCCAGGTGCCAGAAGCGCATCACGCCCGCCATCAGTGTGACCAGCAGCGGGCCGCCCCAGCCGGACCAGCGCGCGATCCGGTCCGCGAGCGCCGGCGGGATGCCCAGCACCTGCCACAGCCGCGGGCCCGGCCGGAGGTACGGCGGCACGAGGCGTTCCTGTACGTCGTCTCTGGGTCCCGCCGTATATCCGAAGCGGCGCAGCCGCTGCTGCCACGACGGCCGCTGGTCTTGCGAGGCCTGGCCTTGCCGGGTGTCCGGGGAGGACGCGGTACTGGTCACCGCGCCATCGTAGGGAACCGTGCTGTGTGAGTCCCGTGCATGTGCGGTAACGGGGCGGTATGCGTTCGCCGAGGGCGGTATGCGTCGGCCGGGCCGGGCCCCTGGGAGGATGGGGACGTGACTGGAACCCTTGTTTTGGCGGGCACCCCCATCGGCGACACCGCGGACGCACCGCCCCGGCTGGCCGAGGAGCTGGCCGGGGCCGATGTCGTCGCGGCCGAGGACACCCGGCGGCTGCGGCGCCTCACGCAGGCCCTGGGAGTCACGCCCAAGGGGCGGATCGTGTCGTACTTCGAGGGCAACGAGTCGGCCCGTACTCCCGAACTGGTCCAGGAGCTGGTGAACGGCGCGCGCGTGTTGCTGGTGACGGACGCCGGGATGCCGTCGGTGTCCGACCCCGGCTACCGGCTGGTCGCCGCCGCCGTCGAGAAGGACATCCGGGTCACCGCCGTCCCCGGCCCGTCCGCCGTGCTCACCGCGCTCGCCCTGTCCGGGCTGCCCGTGGACCGGTTCTGCTTCGAGGGGTTCCTGCCGCGCAAGGCGGGCGAACGGCTGTCGCGGCTGAAGGAGGTGGCCGCCGAGCGGCGCACCCTCGTGTACTTCGAGGCCCCGCACCGCCTCGACGACACCCTCGCCGCGATGGCCGAGGCGTTCGGCGCCGAGCGGCGGGCCGCCGTCTGCCGGGAACTGACCAAGACGTACGAGGAGGTCAGGCGCGGCGGGCTGGGCGAGCTGGCGCAGTGGGCGGCGCAGGGCGTGCGCGGCGAGATCACCGTCGTCGTCGAGGGTGCGCCCGAGAAGGGGCCCGAGGAACTGGACTCGGGCGAGCTGGTCCGCCGGGTGCGGGTGCGCGAGGAGGCGGGGGAGCGGCGCAAGGAGGCGATCGCCGCTGTCGCCGCCGAGGCCGGGCTGCCCAAGCGGACGGTGTTCGACGCGGTTGTGGCTGCGAAGAACGCCGCTGCCGGGAGTGGTTCGTGAGGGGTGTGCGAGGGGGTGTACGAGGGGGGTGTGCGCGGGGCTCGTACCGCCTCTGAGCACAGCGCATATCCGGTGAGCGCGCGCCCCGCGGACAGGCAAAGGACTATCGTGGAGTGCAAAGCGCAGACCCCCTGACCGGGGCCGTTTTGGCAAGGAAGGTCCAAATCGGCTCCAACAGTCGACAGGCCTGATGCATTCGCGCCGGTAGAAGCGTCCACTGGTCGAAGGGACGCACCCGTCCCTGTGTCCAGCGGACAAGAGGAGCTGGCATGAGTGAGATCGCAGGGCAGCCCGGCCTCCGCGGTGCGGCGACCGCAGTCGTACACGAGTCGTACTCCTTCGCCTGCATGCGCTGCGGGCACGGCTGGGAGCAGTCGTACGAGATAGAGCACCACAAGGACGCCGAGGACCACGAGTTCGTGCTGTACGTGGTGGGCGGCCGCATCGTGCCGTCTCCGCTGTCCAAGCCGACCTGCCAGAACTGCGACGGGCACAGCGTGCGGATCATGCGGGCGGGACAGGTTTCGTCGGCCCGCAACGCGGAGCTCCAACAGCACCACCGCACGCCGCCGGCCCGGCACGCCGAGGTGCCGAAGAAGCAGACCCCGGCGAAGGGGACAGCGGCCGCGGAGGCCGCCAAGACTCCCGAGGCCACCGGGGCCTCCCGGGCCGCCGAGCCAGAGCGGCAGGAGCACCACTGGCACCTGTCCGACCTCTGGCACCCCTTCCACCACAAGGCGGGCTGACCGCTCCGGGTCTGCTACAAGGCGGGCTGACCGCTCCGGCGGTCCGGGCATGCCCCTTTCGTAGGATCGGGGCATGCCTTCGAACAGCTCCGGCCCCCGTGAGAAGAACGCGGCACCGCCGCTCCCGGAACCCCTGCGGGTGGCCGTCGCCGACTCGCACACGCACCTCGACATGCAGTCCGGCACGGTGGAGGAGGGGCTTGCGAAGGCCGCTTCGGTCGGCGTGACGACCCTCGTGCAGGTCGGCTGCGACGTCCGGGGGTCGCAGTGGGCCGCCGAGACGGCGCAGCGCCACGACTCCGTCCACGCGACCGTCGCCCTGCACCCCAACGAGGCGCCCCGCATCGTGCACGGCGACCCCGACGGCTGGTCGCGGCAAGGGGAGCGTGAGCCGGGAGGTACGGCGGCGCTCGACGAGGCGCTCGACGAGATCGCGCGCCTGGCCGCGCTCCCTGAGGTCAAGGGCGTCGGCGAGACCGGCCTCGACTTCTACCGCACCGGGCCCGAGGGCAAGGACGCCCAGGAGGCCTCCTTCCGCGCCCACATCGAGATCGCCAAGCGATACGGCAAGGCCCTGGTCATCCACGACCGCGACGCCCACGCCGACGTACTGCGCGTCCTCAAGGAGGAGGGCGCTCCCGAGCGGACGGTGTTCCACTGCTACTCCGGCGACGCCGAGATGGCCGAGGTGTGCGCCCGCGCGGGATACTTCATGTCCTTCGCCGGCAACGTCACCTTCAAGAACGCCCAGAATCTGCGGGACGCGCTCGCCGTGGCGCCCCTGGAGCTGGTCCTCGTGGAGACCGACGCGCCCTTCCTGACGCCCGCGCCGTACCGCGGACGGCCCAATGCGCCGTATCTCATTCCGGTCACGGTGCGCGCCATGGCCGCCGTGCGCGGCATCGACGAGGACGCGCTGGCGACGGCCCTCGCGGCGAACACGGCTCGCGCCTTCGGCTACTGAGGGTCGATCATTCATCACCATCCGATAACACCGACATGGGTCCACCTCGGGTCCCGCCGACACCCTGCGTAGTTGCGCAACTTTGGAGAGTGACGCACCCTCCGCTAGGTTCTGGTGGCCCGATTCCGGACCCTTCTGGACCCCTGGCCCCTGGAGCGTGTCGGCGTGAGCAACTCGCAGTACGAGACGTACGAGGCATACGAGGCGTACAAGATCTACGAGGCGCAGGGCCCGGACCCGGCGTACCGGGCGCCGGAGCCCGGGCGGTCCGCGGGATTCGACGTGCACAGCGCCCAGACGCTGGGGTACGGCGTGTCGGGGGCGTACAACGACACCTACCGGCCCGCGTACGAGACGGCCGGGTCCGCCGAGGCGCCCGCATCGGGGCTGCCGCGACAGCTCGGGAGCCCTGCGGGGGAGGAGTCTCCCGTGAGCGGGGGGCTGCCTGCCGGCGATGCGGCGCCCGGGGACGGCGTACGGGCCGGAACCGGCCGCCGGGGCGCGCGGCGCCGCAGGGCGCGCTACGGCGAGCGCTCGGACGGCCCGGTGCGCCGGCTGCTGCCGCAGGCGCTGGTCGTCGCCTTCCTGGCCGGCGGCACCAGCGCGTTCGTCGCCAAGGACAAGGCGATCGAGCTGACCGTCGACGGCAAGCCGCGCACCCTGCACACCTTTGCCGACGACGTGACCGAACTCCTCGCGCAGGAGAGCGTCGAGGTGGGCGCGCACGACGTGGTCGTACCCGCGCCCGGCACGCAGCTCGACAGCGGCGACGAGGTCGACGTGCACTACGGGCGCCCCGTGCGGCTCACCCTGGACGGGCACCGGCGCGAGGTGTGGACCACGGCGCACACCGTGCAGGGCGCGCTCGAGGAGCTGGGGGTGCGCGCGCAGGGCGCGTACCTGTCCACCTCGCGCTCGCTGCCCATCGGGCGCCACGGTCTCGCGCTCGACGTGCGCACCGAGCGCTCCGTGACGGTCATGGCCGACGGCCGCGCCCGCACGATCCGCACCAACGCGGCGACCGTACGGGAGGTCGTCGAGGAGGCCGGGATCACCCTGCACGGCCAGGACACCACCTCCGTCCCGGCCGACAGCTTCCCGCGTGACGGTCAGACCGTCACCGTGCTGCGGATCAAGGGCGGCAAGGAGGTCCGCGAGGAGGCGATCCCGTTCAAGGTCGAGCGCACCGCGGACCCCTCGCTGTTCAAGGGCACGGAGGTGGTCGAGCGGGCCGGGCGGCCGGGGCTGCGGCGGGTCACGTACATGCTGCGCACCGTCAACGGCGTGAAGCAGAAGCCGCGCAGGATCGACACGGCGCTGGTGCGCGAACCCAGGACCCAGGTCGTGAAGGTGGGCACCAGGCCGATGCCGACGTCCGTGCACGGAGCCGACAACCTGAACTGGCGCGGCCTCGCGGCCTGCGAGTCGGGCGGCCGCCCCGACGCCGTCGACCCCTCCGGCACCTACGGCGGCCTCTACCAACTCGACTCCCCCACCTGGCACGGCCTCGGCGGCACCGGCCGCCCCCAGGACGCCCCGGCCGAAGAACAGACCCTGCGCGCGAAGAAGCTGTACGTACGCCGGGGAGCTGGCCCCTGGCCGCATTGCGGGGCGCGGCTGCACGGGTGAGCGGTGCCGGCGGGCGGCTGCGCCGACAGTGGGGCGTGTCGGGCGACGTCCGGCTCCCGGCGCTTGCCACCCGCACGCCCAGGCCTCGGTTCCCGGCCCCGGCCCTGGTGGCACGTGTCGGTCGACGCGTCGCGCCCGGCCCATGGCGCCATCCTCGGCGGAGCCCGGTGCCCGGTGCCCGGTGCCCGGAGCCCGGAGCCCGCGGCCCGCAGCC
>NZ_JAFJSY010000010.1 GCF_019857225.1 Streptomyces plumbidurans | reverse complement strand
ACGAACCGGGAGCGGAACTCGTCGACGACCTCTTCGGTCAACGAGGGACGCTGAGCGATCAGCATGTGTGGATCAGATCCTTCTTTCGTGGACGCCCGCTATTTGACGTCCGACGGAGCCGTCCCCGGCAAAAGGGACGGGTACTGCAAGGGTAAGGGCGATACGGCCCTTGCAGAGCCGTACCGCCCGAACCCGAAGCCTGCTGGGAAGCAGCCGTACGTCAGACGCGACGACGCTTCGGCGGACGGCAGCCGTTGTGCGGGGTCGGGGTGACGTCCTGGATGGAGCCGACCTCGAGGCCCGTGGCCTGCAGGGAACGGATGGCGGTCTCACGACCGGAACCCGGGCCCTTGACGAACACGTCGACCTTGCGCATGCCGTGCTCCTGAGCGCGGCGGGCGGCCGACTCGGCAGCCATCTGCGCGGCGAACGGCGTGGACTTCCGGGAGCCCTTGAAGCCGACGTGGCCGGCGGAGGCCCAGGAGATCACGTTGCCCGACGGGTCCGTGATGGAGACGATCGTGTTGTTGAACGTGCTCTTGATGTGCGCGTGGCCGTGAGCGACGTTCTTCTTTTCCTTGCGGCGCACCTTCTTGGCAGCGCCCTGACGACCCTTGGGGGGCATCTACAAACTCCTACGGGGAGGTGGTCGGTCCTACAGCGAAGACCGCTGATGAAGCGTTGTCCGCTGAGGACTACTTCTTGCCCGGCTTCTTCTTGCCGGCGATGGCGCGACGCGGGCCCTTGCGGGTACGAGCGTTCGTGCTGGTGCGCTGACCGCGGACAGGCAGACCGCGACGGTGACGGAGACCCTGGTAGCAGCCGATCTCGACCTTGCGGCGGATGTCGGCCTGGATCTCGCGACGGAGGTCACCCTCGGTCTTGATGTTGTTGTCGACGTACTCGCGGATCGCGACGAGCTGCTCTTCGCTCAGGTCACGAACTCGGGTGTTCGGGTCGACACCGGTCTCCGCCAGCGTCTGCTGGGCGAGAGTCCGGCCAATACCGAACACGTAGGTCAGGGCGACCTCCACGCGCTTTTCGCGCGGGATGTCAACACCGGAAACGCGTGCCACTTCTATGGCTCCTGGTGATCTTCGGAGGTCTTCCGCAGAACCGGTTCCCAGCCGCCGTACCAGGTACGAACTGGGTCCCCGGCCTCCGAACCGGGGGTGTCAGACGACGTATGCCGTCCGGGTTCTGCGTATGAACAATTCAGCTTGCGTCGCGCGAATCTCTGCGATGTCGATGCAGAGGGTTCGGTCCTGCGTCAGCCCTGGCGCTGCTTGTGGCGCGGGTTCTCGCAGATGACCATGACCCGACCGTGACGGCGGATCACCCTGCACTTGTCGCAGATCTTCTTGACGCTCGGCTTGACCTTCATGGGATTGAGGTTCTCCGGGTCAGTGCCACCACCCCACCGAAGCGGGATGCGGGCAAGATCTACTTGTAGCGGTAGACGATCCGGCCACGCGTCAGGTCGTACGGAGACAACTCCACCACGACCCGGTCGTCAGGGAGGATGCGGATGTAGTGCATGCGCATCTTGCCGCTGATGTGTGCCAGGACCTGGTGGCCGTTCTGGAGCTCGACCTTGAACATGGCGTTCGGAAGAGACTCGACGACAGTGCCCTCGATCTCGATGGCACCTTGCTTCTTGGCCACGCTTCGCCCTTCGAATCGACTACCTTGATCGACTCTCGCACTTTCCCTTACGGGCGCATGCGGACATGCGGGTGCACGAGAGCCGACGAGTCAGTCTACGTCAGCGCACCCTGAAAGACGAATCGAGTGAGTCTGCCCCAGCAGGCAGATCGTTAAGCACCCGCAGACCGCTCGCAGCCCTATCCGAGCGGGTCGGGAGCGGCGGTGATGCCGAGCTCCGCCAGCTTCGCCCGGCCGCCGTCCGGGGCCGTCAGGACCAGGGGGCCCTGCTCGGTCAGGGCGATGGAGTGCTCCCAGTGCGAGGACCAGGTGCCGTCCGTCGTGATCACGGTCCAGTCGTCGGAGAGGACCTCGGTCTTCGGGGTGCCGAGGGAGACCATCGGCTCGATCGCGAGGCAGAAGCCGGGGACCAGCTTGGGGCCCTTGCCGCGGCGGCGGTCGACGTAGTTCAGCAGATGCGGGTCCATGTGCATCTCGGTGCCGATGCCGTGGCCGCCGTAGTCCTCGATGATCCCGTACTTGCCGCCGCCCGGCTTGGGCTGGCGGCGGATGTAGGTCTCGATGGCGCGGGAGACGTCGACCAGCCGGTTGCCCTGCTTCATCGCCGCGATGCCGGCCCACATCGACTCCTCGGTCACCCGGGAGAGCTCGATCAGCTCGGGGGCGTGCCCGGAGCCCACGAAGGCGGTGTACGCCGCGTCGCCGTGCCAGCCGTCGATGATCGCGCCGCAGTCGATGGAGATGATGTCGCCGTCCTTGAGGACGACCTCGTCGGACGGGATGCCGTGCACGACGACCTCGTTCACGGAGGTGCAGATCGTGGCCGGGAAGCCGCCGTAGCCCAGGAAGTTGGGCTTGGCGTTGTGCTCGGCGAGGACCTTGCGCGCGACCTGGTCCAGGTCCTTCGTCGAGGCGCCGGGCACGGCCGCCTCACGGGTCGCCGCGTGGATGGCGGCCACCACCAGCCCCGCCTCCCGCATCTTGGCGATCTGCTCGGGGCTCTTGATCTGCACCATGGGGTCCTGCGCTCTCCGTCACAACGTCAACCGGTTACCGACACAACACTACGGCCGTGACGCCCCTGCGGGTGCCACGGCCGTAACAGGCTGACGGCTACTTGCCGTCGTCCTCGCGCTTGAGAGCCTCCAGCGCCCGCTGCGTGATCTCTTCCACCGGGCCCAGGGAGGAGATCGTGGCGACCAGACCCTGTGCCTTGTAGTAGTCGATGATCGGCTCGGTCTGCGTGTGGTAGACCTCGAGGCGGGTGCGGACGGTGTCCTCGGAGTCGTCGTCGCGCTGGTAGAGCTCGCCGCCGCAGACGTCGCAGACGCCTTCCTTCTTCGGCGGGCTGTACGTCACGTGGAACACGTGCTCTGCCTTGTTGCGGCAGATGCGCCGGCCGGCGATCCGCTTGACGACCTCTTCCTCGGGGACTTCGAGGTCGAGGACCGCATCCAGCTTGATGCCCTCGGTCTTCAGCAGCTCGTCGAGCGCCTCGGCCTGCGAGACGTTGCGGGGGAAACCGTCGAGCAGGAAGCCGTTCTCGGCGTCCGGCTGCTCCATGCGGTCCTTGGCCATCGCGATGGTCACCTCGTCGGGGACGAGGTTGCCGGCGTCCATGTAGGACTTCGCGAGCTTCCCGAGCTCCGTGTGCCGGCTGATGTTGGCCCGGAACAGATCGCCCGTGGAGATGTGCGGGATCGAGAGCTTCCCGGCGAGGCGCATGGCCTGAGTGCCCTTCCCAGCACCCGGCGGCCCGACGAGGACGATTCGCATCAGCGGAGGAACCCTTCGTAATTGCGCTGCTGGAGCTGGCTCTCGATCTGCTTCACCGTCTCAAGACCCACACCCACGATGATCAGGATGCTCGTCCCGCCGAAGGGGAAGTTACCGGTTGCCCCGAACCCGACCAACGCCATCGTTGGCACGAGAGCGATCAGACCCAGATACAGCGAACCCGGCCAGGTGATCCGGTTGAGTACGTAGCTGAGGTACTCAGCGGTCGGTCGGCCAGCCCGGATGCCCGGGATGAAGCCACCATACTTCTTCATGTTGTCGGCGACTTCTTCGGGGTTGAAGGAGATCGCCACGTAGAAGAACGCGAAGAAAACGATCAGCAAGAAGTAGCTGACCAGGTAGATCGGGTGGTCGCCCTTGGTCAGGTTCTGCTCGACCCAGGTCTTCCAGCCGGCCTTGCTGCCGGAGAACTGAGCGATCAGTGCCGGGATGTAGAGCAGCGACGAGGCGAAGATGACCGGGATCACACCCGCCTGGTTGACCTTCAGCGGGATGTACGTCGAGGTGCCGCCGTAGGAACGGCGGCCGATCATCCGCTTCGCGTACTGCACGGGGATGCGGCGCTGGGCCTGCTCGACGAAGACCACCAGGCCGACCATGACCAGGCCGACCAGGATGACGGTGCCGAACTCGATCCAGCCGCCGGCCAGGGTGCCCTGCTTCTTGATGGCCCACAGCGCGGAGGGGAAGGTGGCGGCGATCGAGATGAACATCAGGATCGACATGCCGTTGCCGATGCCGCGGTCGGTGATCAGCTCGCCGAGCCACATCACCACGGCCGTACCGGCGGTCATGCAGACGACCATGGTGATGGTCGTGAAGATCGCCTGGTCCGGGACGATGCTGGAGGCGACGGTGCAGCCCGAGAAGAGGGCGCCGCTGCGGGCGGTGGCCACCAGGCCGGTGCCCTGCAGGATGGCGAGCGCCACCGTCAGGTAGCGGGTGTACTGCGTGATCTTCGCCGTACCCGCCTGCCCCTCCTTCTTGAGGGCTTCCAGACGCGGGATCACCACGGTCAGCAGCTGGAGAATGATGCTCGCCGTGATGTACGGCATGATGCCGAGCGCGAAGACCGTGATCTGCAGCAGCGCGCCGCCGCTGAACATGTTGACCAGACCGAACAGGCCCTGGTTGCCGGACGCCTGATCGACACAACTCTGGACGGCCTGGTAGTTGACGCCGGGGATCGGGATGTGGGTACCGACCCGGTACACCACGATGATGCCGAGCGTGAAGAGCAGCTTCTTGCGCAGGTCGGGCGTCCTGAACGCCCGGGCGAACGCGGTGAGCACGGTGCCTCCTGCGACCCCCGCGCAACTGCGTCAAGGGTGACGGTCTTGAGGTTCGACGGATACAAACGAGAACAGTGCTGGCTACCTTACCGGCGGCACAGCTTCCCGTGGAACGACCAACCGGGGATACCCCTTTGTGGGATATCCCCGGTCGGGATCGTTCAGGTCATCGAGTCATCGCCCGTAAGGCTCAGACGAGCTCGGTGACGGTGCCGCCGGCGGCGGTGATCTTCTCCTTGGCGGAGCCGGAGACGGCGTCGACCGTCACCTGCAGCGCCACGGAGATCTCGCCCTGGCCGAGGACCTTGACGAGGCTGTTCTTGCGAACGGCACCCTTGGCCACCAGACCCTCGACGGTGACCTCGCCACCCTCGGGGTAGAGCGCGGCCAGCTTGTCGAGGTTCACGACCTGGAACTCGGTCTTGAACGGGTTCTTGAAGCCCTTCAGCTTCGGAAGACGCATGTGGAGGGGCATCTGCCCACCCTCGAAGCGCTCCGGAACCTGGTAGCGGGCCTTCGTGCCCTTGGTACCACGACCGGCCGTCTTACCCTTCGACGCCTCACCACGACCGACACGGGTCTTGGCGGTCTTGGCGCCCGGGGCGGGACGGAGGTTGTGGATCTTGAGCGGGTTGTTCTCCGCCATGATCAGTCGACCTCCTCGACCGACACGAGGTGGCGGACGGTGTGCACCATTCCGCGGAACTCGGGGCGGTCCTCCTTGACGACCACGTCACCCAGGCGCTTGAGGCCCAGGGAACGAAGGGTGTCGCGGTGGTTCTGCTTGCTGCCGATGTACGACTTCGTCTGCGTGATCTTGAGCTGCGCCATGATTACGCACCCGCTCCCGCACGCGCACGCAGCAGAGCCGCGGGGGCGACGTCCTCGAGCGGCAGACCGCGGCGGGCCGCGACCTCCTCGGGACGCTGCAGGCCCTTGAGGGCCGCCACGGTCGCGTGCACGATGTTGATCGCGTTGTCGGAGCCGAGCGACTTCGACAGGATGTCGTGGATACCGGCGCACTCGAGCACGGCACGCACCGGGCCACCGGCGATAACACCGGTACCGGGGGACGCGGGCTTGAGCAGTACGACGCCGGCAGCCTTCTCACCCTGGATGGGGTGCGGGATGGTGCCCTGGATGCGGGGGACCTTGAAGAAGTGCTTCTTGGCCTCCTCAACGCCCTTGGCGATGGCGGCCGGCACCTCCTTGGCCTTGCCGTATCCGACACCCACGGTGCCGTCACCGTCGCCCACCACGACCAGCGCGGTGAAGCTGAAGCGACGACCACCCTTCACAACCTTGGCGACGCGGTTGATCGCGACGACGCGCTCAACGTACGCGGTCTTCTCGGCGGCAGCAGCGCCGCCGTCACGGCCCTTCCGGTCCCGCCGCTCGCCGCCACCGGCACCGCTTCCGCGGCGCTGGGGTCCAGCCATTGGATTACCTCTCTCTTTCCGCTAGCTACAAGCGGCTCAGAACTTGAGCCCGGCCTCGCGGGCGGCGTCCGCCAGGGCGGCGATGCGCCCGGCGTACTGGTTGCCACCACGGTCGAACACCACGGCCTCGACACCGGCGGCCTTGGCACGCTCGGCGACCAGGGCGCCGACCTGCTTGGCCTGCGCGGACTTGTCGCCCTCGCCACCACGGATCGACGTGTCCAGCGTGGACGCCGACGCCACGGTGTGGCCCTTCAGGTCGTCGATCACCTGCGCCACGATGTGGCGGTTGGAGCGGGTCACAACCAGACGGGGACGCTCCGCCGTACCGGACACCCTCTTGCGGATCCGGACGTGACGGCGCTTGATCGCGGCGCGCTTGTAGGCGTCGCCCTTGAGGATCTTCTGCCCGTATGCCATGGCTTACTTACCCGCCTTTCCGACCTTGCGGCGGATGACTTCGCCCTCGTACTTGACGCCCTTGGCCTTGTACGGGTCGGGCTTGCGCAGCTTGCGGATGTTGGCCGCAACCTCGCCGACCTTCTGCTTGTCGATGCCCTCGACCGAGAAGCGGGTCGGGTTCTCCACCTTGAAGGTGATCCCCTCGGGCGCCTCGACGGTGATCGGGTGGCTGTAGCCGAGCGCGAACTCGAGGTTCGAGCCCTTGGCCGTCACGCGGTAACCGACACCGCTGATCTCGAGCTTCTTCACGTAACCCTGGGTCACGCCGGTGATCATGTTCGCCACCAGCGTGCGGGACAGGCCGTGCAGGGCCTTGTTCTGACGCTCGTCGTTGGGGCGGGTGACGTTGAGAACGCCGTCCTCACCCTTGGCGATGTCGATCGGCGATGCGACGGTGTGGGTCAGCGTGCCCTTGGGGCCCTTGACCGAGACCGTACGGCCGTCGATGGTGACGTCCACGCCGGCGGGAACCGTGATGGGGAGCTTGCCAATACGCGACATAGCTGTTTCCTCCGTTCCCTTCCGTTACCAGACGTAGGCGAGGACTTCCCCACCCACGCCCTTCTTGCCGGCCTGCTTGTCGGTCAGGAGACCGTGCGACGTGGAGATGATCGCCACGCCGAGGCCGCCGAGGACCTTGGGCAGGTTGGTGGACTTCGCGTACACCCGGAGACCGGGCTTGGAGATCCGCTTGATGCCCGCGATGGAGCGCTCACGGTTGGGGCCGAACTTCAGCTCCAGGACGAGGTTCTTGCCGACCTCGGCGTCCTCGACCTTCCAGCCCGTGATGAAGCCCTCCTGCTGGAGGATCTCCGCGATGTGCGACTTGATCTTCGATGCCGGCATCGTCACGGAGTCGTGGTATGCCGAGTTCGCGTTCCGCAGACGCGTAAGCATGTCTGCGATCGGATCAGTCATGGTCATGAATTGGCCTTCGGCCTCTCTCGCCGGGGTTTCCAGGTGCCCATCCCTCTCCTCGATCCGAGACGAGGCGGGTGCGGTGCGGTGGACCTACGGCGTAGTAAGTCGTCTGGGCGTCAGGCGCCCAACCCTCCCAGCCTAAGCCATGGAGGGGTGGGCACCTGACCAAACCCTTTGCTTACCGAGAGCTTCCGGAATCCCGAACTACGGGATTACCAGGAGCTCTTGGTCACGCCCGGCAGCTCGCCACGGTGAGCCATCTCACGAAGGCACACGCGGCACAGGCCGAACTTGCGGTACACGGAGTGGGGACGGCCGCAGCGCTGGCAGCGCGTGTAACCACGCACGCCGAACTTGGGCTTGCGAGCAGCCTTCGCGATCAGAGCCTTCTTCGCCATCTCGCTCACGCCTCCTTGAAGGGGAAGCCGAGGTGACGAAGGAGCGCGCGGCCCTCAGCGTCGTTGGTCGCCGTGGTGACCACGGTGATGTCCATACCCCGGACGCGGTCGATCTTGTCCTGGTCGATCTCGTGGAACATGACCTGCTCCGTGAGACCGAAGGTGTAGTTGCCACGGCCGTCGAACTGCTTGGGGGACAGACCACGGAAGTCGCGGATGCGCGGCAGCGCGAGCGACAGGGTGCGGTCCAGGAACTCCCACATGCGGTCGCCACGGAGCGTGACGTGGGCACCGATCGGCTGTCCCTCGCGCAGCTTGAACTGCGCGATGGACTTGCGGGCCTTGGTGACGGCCGGCTTCTGACCGGTGATGGTGGTCAGGTCGCGGATCGCGCCCTCGATCAGCTTCGAGTCACGGGCGGCGTCGCCGACACCCATGTTGACCACGATCTTGACGAGACCGGGGATCTGCATGACGTTCTCGTACTTGAACTCGTCACGCAGCTTGCCCGCGATCTCCTCGCGGTACTTCTGCTTCAGACGCGGAGTGGTGGTGGTAGCCATCAGATGTCCTCACCCGTCCGCTTGGCAACGCGGATCTTGTTGCCTTCGTCGTCGAAGCGGTAACCGACACGCGTGACAACCTTGTTGCCGTCCTTCTCAACGACCAGCTGGACGTTGGAGACGTGGATCGGCGCCTCGGTCGTGACGATGCCGCCGGCCTGCGAACCGCGAGCGGTGGGGCCGGCCTTGGTGTGCTTCTTGACCCGGTTGACACCCTCGACCAGGACGCGCTCGTCGCGCGGGTAAGCGGCAATGACCTTGCCCTGCTTGCCCTTGTCCTTGCCGGTGATGACCTGGACCAGGTCGCCCTTCTTGATCTTCATGCTTACAGCACCTCCGGAGCCAGCGAGATGATCTTCATGAACTTCTTCTCGCGCAGCTCACGCCCGACCGGGCCGAAGATGCGGGTGCCGCGAGGGTCGCCGTCGTTCTTCAGAATGACGGCGGCGTTCTCGTCGAAGCGGATGTACGAGCCGTCCGGACGGCGGCGCTCCTTGACGGTGCGAACGATGACCGCCTTGACGACGTCACCCTTCTTCACGTTGCCACCGGGGATCGCGTCCTTGACGGTGGCGACGATGACGTCACCGATGCCCGCGTAGCGGCGACCGGAGCCACCGAGCACACGGATGCAAAGGATTTCCTTCGCACCAGTGTTGTCGGCGACACGCAGTCGCGACTCCTGCTGGATCACGTCTATCTCCTGTTTGTCTGCCGGTTCCCCGGGGGCCGTTCAGAACGGCCCCCGGAGCCTGGCGGAACTGTCCTGCGAGGGGTGCCTCGCAGGCGTACATGTTGGAATTCCCTTGCGGGAATTACCTACTTGGCCTTCTCGAGGATCTCGACGACGCGCCAGCGCTTCGTCGCGGACAGCGGCCGGGTCTCCGCGAGGAGGACACGGTCGCCGACGCCCGCGGCGTTCTGCTCGTCGTGCGCCTTGAGCTTGTTGGTACGGCGGATGACCTTGCCGTACAGCGCGTGCTTGACGCGGTCCTCGACGGCGACGACGACGGTCTTGTCCATCTTGTCGCTGACGACGAGACCCTCACGGGTCTTGCGGAAGCCGCGCGCGGCCTTCGTCTCTTCAGTCACATTGCTCTCGCTCATCAGGCGTTCTCCACCGTTTCGATGCCCAGCTCACGCTCGCGCATCAGGGTGTAGATCCGCGCGATGTCCTTGCGGACCGCCTTCAGACGGCCATGGTTCTCGAGCTGCCCGGTCGCCGCCTGGAAGCGGAGGTTGAACAGCTCTTCCTTGGCCTCGCGGAGCTTCGCCAGAAGCTCCTCGTTGCCCAGCTCGCGCAGCTCGGACGCCTTGGTACCGGCCGACATCACGCTTCACCTGCCTCGCGCTTGACGATCCGGCACTTCATCGGCAGCTTGTGGGCCGCACGGGTCAGCGCCTCACGGGCGATCTTCTCGTTGGGGTACGACAGCTCGAACATCACGCGTCCGGGCTTGACGTTGGCGATCCACCACTCCGGCGAACCCTTACCGGAACCCATGCGGGTCTCGGCAGGCTTCTTGGTGAGGGGACGGTCCGGGTAGATGTTGATCCAGACCTTGCCACCACGCTTGATGTGACGCGTCATGGCGATACGAGCGGCCTCGATCTGACGGTTCGTCACATACGCCGGGGTGAGCGCCTGGATGCCGTACTCGCCGAACGCAACCTGGGTACCGCCCTTGGCAGCGCCGCTGCGCTTCGGGTGGTGCTGCTTGCGGTGCTTGACCCTACGGGGGATCAGCATTTCGGTCAGGCCTCCGTTCCGCCAGTAGAAGAGGACGGCGCCTCAGCCGGAGCGGCGGCTGCGGGAGCCTCGGCCTTGGGGGCCTCGGCGCCGGCAGCCTGCTGCGGCTTGCGACCGCGCCGCTCGCCACCGCGGCCACCACGGGCCGGGCGGTCGGCACCACCACGGGCCGGGCGGTTACCCGCACGGGCCGCGGCGTTCTCGGCGCGGACCTCGGCGATGTTCTTGACGTCGCCCTTGTAGATCCAGACCTTCACGCCGATGCGGCCGAAGGTCGTCTTGGCCTCGAAGAAGCCGTAGTCCACGTTCGCGCGGAGCGTGTGCAGGGGCACGCGGCCCTCGCGGTAGAACTCCGAGCGGGACATCTCGGCGCCGCCGAGGCGGCCACCGCACTGGATCTTGATGCCCTTGGCGCCGGCCTTCATCGCCGACTGCATGCTCTTGCGCATGGCACGGCGGAAGGAGACGCGGGAGGAGAGCTGCTCGGCGACGGCCTGGGCGACCAGCTGAGCGTCGGTCTCGGGGTTCTTCACCTCGAGGATGTTCAGCTGGACCTGCTTGCCCGTGAGCTTCTCGAGGTCACCGCGGATGCGGTCGGCCTCGGCGCCACGGCGGCCGATGACGATGCCCGGACGAGCGGTGTGGATGTCCACCCGCACGCGGTCACGGGTGCGCTCGATCTCCACCTTCGAGATGCCGGCGCGCTCCATGCCGGACGTCATCATCCGACGGATGGCGACGTCTTCCTTGACGTAGTCCTTGTACAGCTTGTCGGCGTACCACCGGGACTTGAAGTCCGTGGTGACACCGAGCCGGAACCCATGCGGGTTAACCTTCTGGCCCATTACCGGGTTCCTTCCTTGCTGCTGACGACCACGGTGATGTGGCTGGTCCGCTTGCGGATCCGGTAGGCACGGCCCTGGGCACGCGGACGGAAGCGCTTCAGGGTCGGGCCCTCGTCGACGTACGCCTCGGAGATGAAGAGGCTGTCGGCGTCGGTGTGGTCGTAGTTGTGCGCGGCGTTGGCGATGGCGCTGTCGAGCACCTTGCCGACGGGCACGGAGGCTGCCTGCGGAGCGAATCGCAGAACAGCCTGAGCCTCCGTGGCGTCCATGCCACGGATAAGGTCCACCACGCGGCGGGCCTTCATGGGCGTAACGCGGATGTACCGCGCCTGGGCCCTGGCTTCCATGGTTGTCCCTCTCAGTTACTTACGTGTCTGAATGCGATCCGCTGCTAGCGGCGCTTCGACTTCCGGTCGTCCTTGACGTGACCCCGGAAGGTGCGCGTCGGCGAGAACTCGCCGAGCTTGTGGCCGACCATCGACTCGGTGACGAACACCGGGATGTGGGTCTTGCCGTTGTGCACCGCGATCGTGTGGCCGAGCATGGCCGGGACGATCATCGAGCGACGGGACCAGGTCTTGATGACGTTCTTGGTGCCCGCTTCGTTCTGGACTTCCACCTTCTTGATCAGGTGGTCGTCGACGAAGGGCCCCTTCTTGAGACTGCGCGGCATCTAAACCCGCTCCTAGCGCTTCTTGTTCGTCTTGCGGCGGCGGACGATGTACTTGTTCGACGCCTTCTTGGGCGAACGAGTACGACCTTCCTTCTGGCCCCAGGGGCTGACCGGGTGGCGACCACCGGAGGTCTTGCCCTCACCACCACCGTGGGGGTGGTCAACCGGGTTCATCGCCACACCGCGAACGGTCGGGCGGACGCCCAGCCAGCGCTTGCGGCCGGCCTTGCCCCAGTTGATGTTGCTCTGCTCGGCGTTGCCGACCTCGCCGACCGTGGCGCGGCAGCGCTGGTCGACCAGGCGGATCTCACCGGACGGCATGCGCAGGTGGGCCATCGAGCCCTCCTTCGCGAGCAGCTGCACGGAGGCACCGGCGGAGCGGGCGAACTTGGCGCCGCCGCCCGGACGAAGCTCCACGGAGTGGATCGTCGTACCGACCGGGATGTTGCGCAGCGCCAGGTTGTTGCCGGGCTTGATGTCGGCGCCGGGACCGTTCTCGATCCGGTCGCCCTGGTTCAGACCCCGGGGCGCCAGGATGTAGCGCTTCTCGCCGTCCGCGTAGTGGAGCAGCGCGATGCGCGCGGTGCGGTTGGGGTCGTACTCGATGTGCGCGACCTTCGCCGGCACGCCGTCCTTGTCGTGACGACGGAAGTCGATCACTCGGTAGGCGCGCTTGTGGCCACCGCCCTGGTGGCGGACGGTCACACGACCGGAATTGTTACGGCCGCCCTTGCTGTGCAGGGGACGGACCAGCGACTTCTCCGGCGTGGACCGCGTGACCTCGACGAAGTCGGCGACGCTGGAGCCACGACGGCCCGGCGTAGTCGGCTTGTACTTGCGGATTCCCATTTCTCAGTCCTCGTCCGATATCGGACGATCCGACCCGCTTACGCGGTCGGACCGCCGAAGATGTCGATACGGTCGCCCTCGGCGAGGGTCACGATCGCGCGCTTGGTCGCCGCACGCTGGCCGAAGCCGGTGCGGGTCCGCTTGCGCTTGCCGATGCGGTTGATCGTGTTGACCCCGGTGACCTTGACCGAGAAGACCGCCTGGACGGCCTCCTTGATCTGGGTCTTGTTGGCACGCGGGTCGACGACGAACGTGTACTTGTTCTCGTCGAGGAGCGCGTAGCTCTTCTCGGAGACGACCGGCTTCAGCAGGACGTCACGGGGGTCCGTGTACGACTTGCTGAGCGGGGTCTCGACGGTGTTCTTGCCCTCGGCCTCGTGGCGGCGCGCCTTGGCGACGCGCGCGGCCTTGGCGGCCTTCGCAGCCTTGGAGGCGATGCTCGGGTGACGCGTAGCCATCAGGCCTCGCTCCCTTCGGTGTCATTGGCCTTCGGGCCGGACACGAAGGACTCGAAAGCGGCCTGGGTGAAGACCACGTCGTCCGAGACGAGAACGTCGTACGTGTTCAGCTGGCCCGGCTCCAGGATGTGGACCTGGGGCAGGTTGCGGGCGGACAGCCACGCGGCCTCGTCGGCGCGCTCGACGACCAGGAGCAGGTTCTTGCGCTCGCTGATCTTGCCGAACAGGCCCTTGGCGGCCTTGGTGCTGGGGGTCTCGCCCTCGACCACGCCGGAGACGACGTGGATGCGGTTGTGACGGGCCCGGTCGGTGAGGGCGTGACGCAGAGCGGCAGCCTTCATCTTCTTCGGGGTCCGCTGCGAGTAGTCACGCGGCTGCGGGCCGTGGACGACGCCACCGCCGGCGAACTGCGGGGCGCGGGTCGAGCCCTGACGGGCGCGGCCGGTGCCCTTCTGGCGGTACGGCTTCTTGCCGCCACCGCGGACCTCGCCACGGGTCTTGGTCTTGTGCGTGCCCTGACGGGCAGCGGCCAGCTGGGCGACGACGACCTGGTGGATCAGCGGGATGCTGACCTTTTCGACGTCGAAGATCTCCGCGGGGAGCTCGACGGAACCGGCCTTGTCGCCGGCAGGCGAAAGGATGTCAACAGTGCTCATCGGTTACCTCAGGCCCCCTTGGCCGCGGTGCGGACCAGGACGAGGCCGCCGTTCGGACCGGGAACCGCGCCCTTGATGAGCAGCAGACCCTTCTCCGCGTCAACGGCGTGGACGGTCAGGTTCTGGGTGGTGACCCGCTCGTTGCCCATGCGACCCGCCATGCGGAGGCCCTTGAACACACGGCCCGGGGTGGCGCAGCCACCGATGGAACCGGGCGAGCGGTGCTTGCGCTGGGTGCCGTGACCGGCGCCGAGGCCCTTGAAGTTGTGACGCTTCATGACGCCGGCGAAGCCCTTGCCCTTGCTCTTGCCGGTGACGTCGACCTTCACGCCCGCCTCGAAGACCTCGGCCGTGACTTCCTGGCCGAGCGTGTACTCGGCGGCGTCAGCGGTACGGATCTCGACGAGGTGACGGCGCGGGGTGACGTCGGCCTTGGCGAAGTGGCCCTTGAGGGGCTTGTTCACCTTGCGCGGGTCGATCTCGCCGAAGGCGATCTGGACCGACTCGTAGCCGTCGACGTCGTTCGTACGGACCTGGGTGACGACGTTGGGGCCGGCCTTGACGACGGTGACCGGAACAACACGGTTGTTCTCGTCCCACACCTGCGTCATGCCGAGCTTCTCGCCCAGGATGCCCTTGATCTGCTTAGCCATTCTCAGATCACCGGCCCTCAGAGCTTGATCTCGATGTCGACACCGGCCGGGAGGTCGAGTCGCATCAGAGAGTCAACGGTCTTGGGCGTCGGGTCGAGGATGTCGATCAGGCGCTTGTGGGTACGCATCTCGAAGTGCTCGCGCGAGTCCTTGTACTTGTGCGGCGACTTGATGACGCAGTACACGTTCTTCTCAGTGGGCAGCGGCACCGGGCCCGCGACCGACGCACCAGTACGCGTCACCGTCTCGACGATCTTCTTCGCCGAGGAGTCGATGACCTCGTGGTCGTAGGCCTTGAGCCGGATGCGGATCTTCTGTCCCGCCATGGCTACTCAGTAGTCCCTTGTCTGTTCACGCTCTGGACCCGGTTTCCATGCGCTCCACCTCCGACCCACGCGGTCGGGCGTGTCGCGCTTTCGCTGACACAGATGTCCCTTGTTCGAACATCCCTTGTCAGAGAAAGAGATTCACCGGGTGCCTGGCCAGTGCCGCACCGCACTTCCCGGAAGATTCCCGTACGTCCGCCCCAGCGCTGCCTTACGGCAGTTAGGGCGACGAGTACTGTGGGACTCGCTTCCAGTCCTCCCGGCGGGAGGCGCGCAGCATCAACACTCGACCGAGCAACTCCGACAGTCTGCCATATGGGGCAGGGGCCTGGCCAATCGAGCCGGAGAGAATACCCCGAAGGTGACGCAGGTCAAACACCCGCCCTACGCCTCCGCGTTCCGCAGCCGCGCGAACGACGCGTCCAGGCCCCGTTTCAGCAGCCGCGCCACCGGCCGTTCCACGAACCGGTGCACCAGCCAACTCAGGGCCAGGAAGCCGGCGATCACCAGGGCCACCAGCAGCCGCGGGTCCATGGTGCCGTCGAGCCGGTTGATCAGCGTCGTACCGGCCACGTAGTGGATCAGATACAGCGGATAGGTCAGGCTGCCGGCGGTGACCAGCCACCTCCAGCGGACGCGGTCCGTGGCGCCGAGCGCGATCGCGACCAGGGCGAGCAGGAAGACGGTGAAGAGCGCCGTGCAGCCCCGCCAGCCGGAGACATGCTCGAAGTCGTCGATCCTGACGCCCAGTTGGCGCTGCCCCATCAGCCAGGCCAGCGCGAGAATGCCCCACAGCAGCAGGTCCTGCCCGAAGCGGTGCATGAGGTGGAGGGCGAGGCCGGCGATGAAGAACCAGGCGCCGTCCGGGTTCGCGGCCAGCGTCAGCAGCCGGAAGTCCGCCACGGGGGCGAGCATGGCCGCCGCGCCCCAGACGCAGCAGAAGACGACCACCTTGCGGTACGTCAGTCCGGTGGCGACCACGGCCATGAAGAGCAGGTAGAAGCGCAGCTCCGACCAGAGTGTCCAGTACACGCCGTCGACGCTGTCCACGCCCGAACCGGACTGCAGCATCGTGAGGTTGAGCAGGATGTCGCGCACCTTCAGCCGCTGCCAGACGCCGGGCATCGCCACCACGAAGACGGTGGTGAACACGATGCCGAACCAGTACGCCGGATAGAGCCGGATGACCCGCGAGACGAAGAACTGCCGCGGAGTGCGCCCCCAGCACGACATGCAGATGACGAAGCCGCTGATCACGAAGAAGACCTCGACGCCGATCCAGCCGTAGGCGGCGAGACGGAACACCGTCGGCATGGTCTCGGAGACCGGCCGGCCCCAGACCGCGTTGCCCGGCTGGTCGACGCGCCAACTGCCCGCGTAGTGGTGCACGGCCACCATCAGGGCGGCGAGCAGGCGCAGTCCGTCGATGGCGTACAGCCGCGGGCGCTCGGGGCGGCGTGGGGGACGGTGGACCCGCACCGTTCGCAACTGCCGCGTCGGCCGGTCGACCATCACGGACATCAAGGATCATCCCCTGTCTGGCTGCTCGGAACTCCCTCACGCTAGGGCGTCACTTCAGCCCCGAAGTGGACATACAGGAATGCTCCGGACAGCGCGTCCCGCAGAGTTCGCCCAGCCTTCACCGGACGTGCGAAAGGGCCCGTACGACCGGAGTCGTACGGGCCCTTCCCAAACCTGCCTGGTCAGCCCTTGCGGGCCAAGATCACTTGTTGATCTTGGTGACCTGGCCGGCGCCGACCGTCCGGCCACCCTCACGGATGGCGAACTTCAGGCCCTCTTCCATGGCGACGGGCTGGATGAGCTCCACCTTCATCTCGGTGTTGTCACCCGGCATGACCATCTCGGTGCCCTCGGGGAGGGTCACCACGCCGGTCACGTCCGTCGTGCGGAAGTAGAACTGCGGGCGGTAGTTGTTGAAGAAGGGGGTGTGACGGCCACCCTCGTCCTTCGACAGGATGTAGGCCTGGGCCTCGAACTCGGTGTGCGGCGTGACCGAACCGGGCTTGATGATGACCTGGCCGCGCTCGACGTCCTCGCGCTTGATGCCACGGAGGAGCAGACCGACGTTCTCACCGGCCTGGCCCTCGTCGAGCAGCTTGCGGAACATCTCGATGCCGGTGACCGTGGTGGTGGTCTTCTCCTGCTTGATGCCCACGATGTCGACGGTCTCGTTGACCTTGAGGACACCACGCTCGATACGGCCGGTGACGACCGTACCGCGACCGGTGATCGTGAAGACGTCCTCGATCGGCATCAGGAACGGCTTGTCGACGTCGCGCTCGGGCTGCGGGATGTTCTCGTCCACGGCCTTCATCAGCTCGAGGACGGAGTTGCCCCACTCCTTGTCGCCCTCGAGGGCCTTGAGCGCGGAGACCTTGACGACCGGCAGGTCGTCGCCCGGGAACTCGTACTCGGAGAGCAGCTCACGGACCTCGAGCTCGACGAGCTCCAGGATCTCCTCGTCGTCCACCATGTCGGCCTTGTTCAGGGCGACGACGATGTACGGAACGCCGACCTGGCGGGCCAGGAGCACGTGCTCCTTGGTCTGCGGCATCGGGCCGTCGGTGGCGGCGACCACGAGGATGGCGCCGTCCATCTGCGCCGCACCCGTGATCATGTTCTTGATGTAGTCCGCGTGACCGGGGCAGTCGACGTGGGCGTAGTGACGCGTCTCAGTCTGGTACTCGACGTGCGCGATGGAGATGGTGATACCGCGCTGGCGCTCTTCGGGAGCCTTGTCGATCTGGTCGAACGCCGAGGCCTCGTTCAGGTCCGGGTACGCGTCGTGCAGCACCTTGGTAATGGCGGCCGTGAGGGTCGTCTTACCGTGGTCGATGTGACCGATGGTGCCGATGTTGACGTGCGGCTTAGTCCGCTCGAACTTCGCCTTCGCCACTGGGGTCCTCCTGGGAGTGGTTCTGGTACGCCTTACTTCATCGGCGCCAGGTGATCTTTGCTGTCATGGCCCGGGCCCCGGGGCACTCCCCCACGAATGGGGAGGAATGCCCCGGCAGGCTCCGGAGTCAAGCCTAAGGCGTGTGGACGCAGTGCGTTAACGCAGTGCGTTACTCGCCCTTGGCCTTCGCGATGATCTCCTCGGCGACGTTCCGCGGAACCTCGGCGTAGGAGTCGAACTGCATGGAGTAGCTGGCGCGGCCGGACGTCTTGCTGCGCAGGTCGCCGACGTAACCGAACATCTCCGAGAGGGGCACGAGGCCCTTCACGACGCGGGCACCGGCCCGCTCCTCCATGGCCTGGATCTGGCCACGGCGGGAGTTGATGTCGCCGATGACCTCGCCCATGTAGTCCTCGGGCGTGGTGACCTCGACGGCCATCATCGGCTCGAGCAGCACGGGGCTGGCCTTGCGGGCGGCCTCCTTGAAGGCCTGCGAGCCGGCGATCTTGAAGGCGAGCTCGGAGGAGTCGACCTCGTGGTAGCCACCGTCGATGAGCGTGACGCGCACGCCCGTCATCTCGTAGCCCGCGAGGATGCCGAACTGCATGGCCTCCTGCGCACCGGCGTCGACCGAAGGGATGTACTCCTTCGGGATACGGCCACCGGTCACCTTGTTCACGAACTCGTACGAGGCGTCGCCGCCCTCGATGGGCTCGATCGCGATCTGCACCTTGGCGAACTGACCGGTACCACCGGTCTGCTTCTTGTGGGTGTAGTCCACGCGCTCGACGGCCTTGCGGATCGTCTCGCGGTAGGCGACCTGCGGCTTGCCGACGTTCGCCTCGACCTTGAACTCACGGCGCATGCGGTCGACCAGCACCTCGAGGTGCAGTTCGCCCATGCCGCCGATGATGGTCTGGCCGGTCTCCTCGTCCGAGTGAACCTGGAAGGAGGGGTCCTCCTCCGCGAGACGCTGGATGGCGACACCCAGCTTCTCCTGGTCACCCTTGGACTTGGGCTCGATGGCGACCTGAATGACCGGCGCCGGGAAGTCCATGGACTCCAGGATCACCGGGTTCTTGTCGTCGGACAGCGTCTCACCGGTGGTGGTCTGCTTCAGGCCCATGACGGCGATGATGTCGCCGGCGCCCACCGAGTCGATCTCCTCACGCTTGTTCGCGTGCATGCGGTAGATCTTGCCGATGCGCTCCTTCTTGCCCTTGACGGAGTTCAGCACGGCGGTGCCGGACTCCAGGCGGCCCGAGTAGACCCGGACGAAGGTGAGCTTGCCGAGGTGCGGGTCGCTCATGATCTTGAACGCCAGCGCGGACAGCGGCTCGTCGTCGGACGGCTTGCGCTTGACGACGACCTCGGGGTCCTTGACGTCGTGGCCCTCGATGGCCTCGACGTCGAGCGGGGTCGGCAGGTAGCGCACGACCGCGTCGAGCAGGGGCTGAACGCCCTTGTTCTTGAACGCGGTACCGCAGAACACCGGGGTGACCGTGGTGTCGCTGGACTTGCCGGACGCGATGGTGATGCGACGGATCGCGGCGTACAGCTGCTCCTCGGTGGGCTCCTGGCCCTCCAGGTACAGCTCCATGATCTCTTCGTCGTTCTCCGCGACGGCCTCGACCAGCTTGCCGCGCCACTCCTCGGCGGCCTCGGTGTGCGTGGCCGGGATGTCGACGACGTCGTACATCTCGCCCTTGGCGGCCTCGGCGGACCACACGAGCGCCTTCATGCGGACCAGGTCCACGACGCCCTTGAAGTCGGCCTCGGCGCCGATCGGGAGCTGCATGACGAGCGGCTGGGCGCCCAGGCGGTCCGAGATCATGTCCACGCAGCGGTGGAACTCGGCGCCGGTACGGTCCAGCTTGTTCACGAAGCAGATGCGCGGCACGCCGTAACGGTCGGCCTGACGCCACACCGTCTCGGACTGCGGCTCGACACCGGCGACACCGTCGAACACCGTGACGGCACCGTCGAGGACGCGGAGCGAACGCTCCACCTCGACCGTGAAGTCGACGTGCCCGGGGGTGTCGATGATGTTGATCGTGTAGTCGTTGTCCTCGAGCGGCCAGTGACAGGTGGTGGCAGCAGAGGTGATCGTGATGCCACGCTCCTGCTCCTGCTCCATCCAGTCCATGGTGGCGGCACCGTCGTGGACTTCACCGATCTTGTAGCTGACGCCGGTGTAGAAGAGGATCCGCTCGGTGGTGGTCGTCTTGCCCGCGTCGATGTGGGCCATGATCCCGATGTTGCGGACCCTGGCCAGGTCAAGTGAAGTGGTAGCCATAAGGCTTCAGTCTTCTCTCGGTCTCGATAGGGGAAGCGACTACCAGCGGTAGTGCGCGAAGGCCTTGTTGGACTCGGCCATCTTGTGGGTGTCCTCGCGCTTCTTCACAGCGGCACCGAGGCCGTTGGAGGCGTCGAGAAGCTCGTTGAGCAGACGCTCGGTCATGGTCTTCTCGCGACGGGCGCGCGAGTAACCGACCAGCCAGCGCAGCGCGAGCGTGTTGGCGCGACCGGGCTTGACCTCGATCGGAACCTGGTACGTCGCACCACCGACACGGCGGGACTTGACCTCGAGGGTCGGCTTGATGTTCTCCAGCGCGCGCTTCAGCGTGATGATCGGGTCGTTGCCCGTCTTCTCACGCAGACCCTCCATGGCGCCGTAGACGATGCGCTCGGCGGTGGAGCGCTTGCCGTTGAGCAGCACCTTGTTGATGAGGGAGGTCACCAGAGGAGAACCGTAGACCGGGTCGATGATGACCGGGCGCTTCGGGGCGGGGCCCTTACGAGGCATTCTTACTTCTCCTTCTTGGCGCCGTAGCGGCTGCGGGCCTGCTTGCGGTTCTTGACACCCTGGGTGTCGAGCGAACCACGGATGATCTTGTAGCGAACACCCGGCAGGTCCTTCACACGGCCGCCGCGCACGAGCACGATGGAGTGCTCCTGCAGGTTGTGTCCCTCACCCGGAATGTAAGCGGTGACCTCGATCCCGCTGGTCAGACGCACACGCGCGACCTTACGCAGGGCCGAGTTCGGCTTCTTCGGGGTGGTCGTGAACACACGCGTGCAGACGCCGCGACGCTGAGGGGAACCCTCGAGTGCGGGCGTCTTGTTCTTCTCGACCTTGTCCTGCCGGCCCTTGCGGACCAGCTGCTGGATCGTAGGCACTACTTCTCCGGTTTCTGTGTGCCGAATGGTGAAGCTAACCTGGAACGTCGCCGACCCACGCGGTCGGGTGTGTCGAATCCGGTGGACCCCCGCCGCTAGGCAGGAAAGAGCACAGATCACGGTGGCCGCTTACAGCTCGCGATGCGGTTGAAGGCACGCACGAGAGCCAGGGCACACCCCAGGCACAAGGTCTGAGCGTACCTACCTCATTCGCTGTGGTCAAAACAAATGGGCCGCACCCGCACCGGACCGCACAGGATGTCAAGACCCTACGCCGTACATGATCTTCGAATTCACGTTCAGACCCCGCCGGTGGCCACGTCGCCGCAGCTCGTCCCGTGCTCATCTCATGAGGTCGCCAGCCCCGCCGCGATGAGGATCGTGATGACGAGCGCCCAGCCCGCGACCGACAGCCAGCCGAGCACCAGCCCGGTCACCGCGAAGCCCTCGCCCCGCTCGCCGGTGCGCTGCATCTCGGTGCGCGCGGTGTGGCCGAGGATGACCGCGGGGATGCCGGTCAGGCCGACGGTGAAGAGGGTGAGCAGCCCGCACACCATGGAGCCGACCGCCTTGCCGTTCGTGGGCGCGGGGGCCGGCAGGAAGGTCGCCGGGACGGGCGCGACGAGCCGGGTGACGGGTACCGGACCCTGCGGCAGGTCGGCGACGAGCAGGGCCAGCTCCCCCACGGTCCGCGCCGCATAGGCCCGCTCGACCCGCTTCTCGAACTCGGCGTGCTCCAGCCGCCCTTCCCCGTACCCCGCCCTGAGCACGTCCACCGCCCGCTCACGGTCCGCGTGCGAGGCGAGCATGGCCGGGACGCCCTGCGCCTGCCAGGGCTGCCCGAGGTCCCGCCCAGCGGGCACGGCGCCGTCCCAGGGCCGCGGGAGCTGCTCGCCGTGGCGCGAGGTCTTCTGCCAGGGCCGCGGCGCGTCCTGCCCCGACCGCGGGACGTCCTGCGCCCGCTGTGGTTCGCTCTGCTCCGGCTGCCAGGGTTGCCATGACGGATTGGACACGAGTACCTCCCCGAACCCCCGAGTCCTTCCATGATGCGCCGAACCGGCATTTCCGGCACAGGGCGCGTCACCCCCCGATCCACCCTGATCCGCTGTGCGTACCCGTACGGACGCCGAAGGGCGGCCACCCCACGGGGTGACCGCCCTTCGACCGCTCAAGCTGCTCGCTTACTGGTTGTACGGACCGTAGTCGTAGTCCTCCAGCGGGACGGCCTGGCCGGAGCCGGTGCCGAACGGCGAGTAGTCGATGTCGTCGTAGCCGACGGCCGAGTACATCGCGGCCTTGGCCTCCTCGGTCGGCTCGACCCGGATGTTGCGGTAGCGGGACAGGCCCGTACCGGCCGGGATGAGCTTACCGATGATGACGTTCTCCTTGAGGCCGATGAGCGAGTCGGACTTGGCGTTGATCGCCGCGTCCGTGAGGACTCGCGTCGTCTCCTGGAAGGACGCCGCCGACAGCCAGGACTCCGTGGCCAGCGAGGCCTTGGTGATGCCCATGAGCTGCGGCCGGCCGGAGGCCGGGTGACCGCCCTCCTGGACCACACGACGGTTCTCGGTCTCGAACTTCGAGCGCTCGACCAGCTCGCCGGGCAGCAGCTCGGCGTCGCCGGACTCGATGATCGTCACACGGCGCAGCATCTGCCGGATGATGATCTCGATGTGCTTGTCGTGGATCGACACACCCTGCGAGTTGTAGACCTTCTGGACCTCGCCGACCAGGTGGACCTGGACGGCACGCTGGCCCAGGATGCGCAGCACGTCGTGCGGGTTGGTGGCACCCACGGTGAGCTTCTGGCCCACCTCGACGTGCTCGCCCTCGCTGACCAGGAGACGGGCGCGCTTCGAGATCGGGAACGCCGTCTCGTCGCTGCCGTCGTCCGGGGTGACGACGATCTTCTTGGTCTTCTCGGTCTCCTCGATCCGGATGCGGCCGGAGGCCTCGGAGATCGGGGCGACACCCTTGGGCGTACGGGCCTCGAAGAGCTCGACGACACGCGGCAGACCCTGGGTGATGTCGTCACCGGCCACACCACCGGTGTGGAAGGTACGCATCGTCAGCTGGGTGCCGGGCTCACCGATGGACTGGGCGGCGATGATGCCGACCGCCTCACCGATGTCGACCAGCTTGCCGGTGGCCAGCGAGCGGCCGTAGCACATGGCGCAGGTGCCGACCTGGGACTCGCAGGTCAGGATCGAGCGGGTCTTGACCTCTTCGATGCCGTTGGCGACCAGCTGGTCGATGAGCACGTCACCGAGGTCGACGCCCGCCGGGGCGAGCACCTTGCCGTCGACCACGATGTCCTCGGCGAGGCAGCGCGCGTACACGCTGGTCTCGACGTCGTCCGCCTTGCGCAGGACGCCGTCGGCGCCCCGGTCGGCGATCTTGAGGCGCAGACCGCGGTCGGTACCGCAGTCCTCCTCGCGAATGATGACGTCCTGGGAGACGTCGACCAGACGACGGGTGAGGTAACCGGAGTCGGCGGTACGCAGGGCGGTGTCCGCCAGACCCTTACGGGCACCGTGCGTGGAGATGAAGTACTCCAGCACGGACAGGCCCTCGCGGAACGACGCCTTGATCGGACGCGGGATCGTCTCGTTCTTCGCGTTCGACACCAGACCACGCATACCGGCGATCTGACGCATCTGCATCATGTTGCCTCGTGCACCCGAGTTCACCATCATGAAGATCGGGTTGGTCTTCGGGAAGTTGTCGTTCATCGCCTCGGCGACCTCGTTGGTCGCCTTGGTCCAGATCGCGATGAGCTCCTGCGTGCGCTCGTCCTTGGTGATCAGACCGCGCTCGTACTGCTTCTGGACCTTCTCGTCCTGCGCCTCGTAACCCTTGACGATCTCCTTCTTCGCCTCGGGAACGACGACGTCGGAGATGGCCACGGTGACGCCGGAACGGGTCGCCCAGAAGAAGCCGGCCGCCTTCAGGTTGTCGAGCGTCGCCGCCACGATGACCTTGGGGTAGCGCTCGGCGAGGTCGTTGACGATCTCGGAGAGCTGCTTCTTGCCGACCTCGTAGTCGACGAACGGGTAGTCCTCGGGCAGCAGCTCGTTGAAGAGCGCGCGGCCCAGCGTGGTCTTCAGCCGGAAGGTGTCACCCTGCTGCCACTCGGGCTCGCCCTCCTCCTGCGCCGGAGGCGTCCAGCCGCGCGGCGGGATGGTGCCCACCGGGAAGCGGATGTCCACCTTCGACTGCAGCGAGAGGTCGCCGGCGTCGAACGCCATGATCGCCTCGGCCACGGACGCGAAGGAGCGGTCCTCGCCCTTCACGTTCCGCATCTCGCCGTCGGTGGTGAGGAAGAACAGACCGAGGACCATGTCCTGGGTCGGCATCGTCACCGGACGGCCGTCGGCCGGCTTGAGGATGTTGTTCGAGGACAGCATCAGGATGCGGGCCTCGGCCTGCGCCTCCGCGGACAGCGGCAGGTGCACGGCCATCTGGTCACCGTCGAAGTCCGCGTTGAACGCGGTGCACACGAGCGGGTGGATCTGGATGGCCTTGCCCTCGACCAGCTGCGGCTCGAAGGCCTGGATGCCGAGGCGGTGCAGGGTGGGAGCACGGTTGAGCAGCACCGGGTGCTCGGCGATGACCTCTTCGAGGACGTCGTACACGACGGTGCGGCCGCGCTCGACCATGCGCTTGGCGGACTTGATGTTCTGCGCGTGGTTGAGGTCCACGAGCCGCTTCATCACGAACGGCTTGAACAGCTCCAGCGCCATCGCCTTCGGCAGACCGCACTGGTGCAGCTTCAGCTGCGGGCCGACGACGATGACGGAACGCGCGGAGTAGTCCACGCGCTTGCCGAGCAGGTTCTGGCGGAAGCGGCCCTGCTTGCCCTTGAGCATGTCGGACAGCGACTTCAGCGGACGGTTGCCGGGGCCCGTGACCGGGCGGCCGCGGCGGCCGTTGTCGAAGAGCGCGTCGACGGCCTCCTGGAGCATGCGCTTCTCGTTGTTCACGATGATCTCGGGCGCACCGAGGTCGAGAAGGCGCTTGAGGCGGTTGTTGCGGTTGATCACACGGCGGTACAGGTCGTTCAGGTCGGAGGTCGCGAAGCGGCCACCGTCCAGCTGCACCATCGGGCGGAGGTCCGGCGGGATGACCGGGACGCAGTCGAGAACCATGCCCTTGGGGCTGTTGGAGGTCTGCAGGAACGCGGACACCACCTTCAGCCGCTTCAGGGCGCGGGTCTTCTTCTGGCCCTTGCCGGTGCGGATGATCTCGCGGAGCTTCTCGGCCTCCTCCTCGAGGTCGAAGGACTCCAGGCGCTTCTGCAGCGCCGCGGCACCCATCGAACCGTCGAAGTACGTGCCGAAGCGGTCGCGCAGCTCGCGGTAGAGCAGCTCGTCGCCCTCGAGGTCCTGGACCTTGAGGTTCTTGAACCGGGTCCACACCTCGTCGAGACGGTCGATCTCGCGCTGCGCACGGTCGCGCAGCTGCTTCATCTCGCGCTCGGCACCCTCGCGCACCTTGCGGCGCACGTCGGCCTTGGCGCCCTCGGCCTCCAGCTCGGCCAGGTCGGTCTCGAGCTTCTTGGCGCGGGCCTCCAGGTCGGCGTCCCGGCGGTTCTCCACCTGCTGACGCTCCACGGAGACGTGCGCCTCCAGGGAGGGCAGGTCGCGGGTACGGCGCTCCTCGTCGACGTACGTGATCATGTACGCCGCGAAGTAGATGACCTTCTCGAGGTCCTTGGGAGCCAGGTCGAGCAGGTAGCCCAGCCGCGACGGGACGCCCTTGAAGTACCAGATGTGCGTGACGGGCGCGGCCAGTTCGATGTGGCCCATCCGCTCACGGCGCACCTTGGCGCGGGTCACCTCGACGCCGCAGCGCTCACAGATGATGCCCTTGAAGCGGACACGCTTGTACTTGCCGCAGTAGCACTCCCAGTCCCGGGTCGGACCGAAGATCTTCTCGCAGAAGAGTCCGTCCTTCTCGGGCTTGAGGGTGCGGTAGTTGATGGTCTCGGGCTTCTTGACCTCGCCGTGGCTCCACTGACGGATGTCGTCAGCGGTGGCCAGGCCGATCCGGAGCTCGTCGAAGAAGTTGACGTCGAGCACTATGCGTCAATCCCTCTCAGGGTCGTGAGTCTGTGGTCTGAAACGGGGGCCTGGGGGTCGGCGGGCCCTGGTCGGTCAGGGCCCGCCGGACTCCCGTCAGACCTCTTCGACGCTGCTCGGCTCGCGCCGGGACAGGTCGATGCCGAGCTCCTCCGCAGCGCGGAAGACGTCCTCGTCGGTGTCACGCATCTCGATGGACATACCGTCGCTGGACAGCACCTCCACGTTCAGGCAGAGCGACTGCATCTCCTTGATGAGCACCTTGAAGGACTCGGGGATGCCGGGCTCGGGGATGTTCTCGCCCTTGACGATGGCCTCGTACACCTTCACGCGGCCGGTCACGTCGTCGGACTTGATGGTCAGCAGCTCCTGGAGGGCGTAGGCGGCGCCGTAGGCCTCCAGCGCCCACACCTCCATCTCGCCGAACCGCTGGCCGCCGAACTGGGCCTTACCACCCAGCGGCTGCTGGGTGATCATCGAGTACGGACCGGTGGAGCGGGCGTGCAGCTTGTCGTCGACAAGGTGGTGGAGCTTGAGGATGTACATGTAGCCGACCGAGATCGGCTCCGGGAACGGCTCACCGCTGCGGCCGTCGAACAGCCGCGCCTTGCCGGACGGGAGCACCATGCGCTCGCCGTCCCGGTTCGGGATGGTGTGCTGCAGCAGACCCGCGAGCTCGTCCTCGCGCGCACCGTCGAAGACGGGGGTCGCGACGTTCGTGCCCGGGTCGACCTGGTCGGCGCCGATCGCCTGCAGGCGCTGCGCCCACTCCTCGCTGAGGCCGGAGACGTCCCAGCCGCGGCTGGCGAGCCAGCCGAGGTGGATCTCCAGGACCTGTCCCGGGTTCATTCGGGACGGGACACCCAGCGGGTTGAGGATGATGTCGACCGGGGTGCCGTCCTCCAGGAACGGCATGTCCTCGATCGGCAGGATCTTGGAGATGACGCCCTTGTTGCCGTGCCGGCCGGCGAGCTTGTCACCGTCGGTGATCTTGCGCTTCTGCGCCACGTACACGCGCACCAGCTGGTTCACACCGGGTGGAAGCTCGTCGCCCTCCTCGCGGTCGAAGACGCGCACACCGATGACCTTGCCGGTCTCGCCGTGCGGCACCTTCAGCGAGGTGTCACGGACCTCACGGGCCTTCTCACCGAAGATCGCGCGCAGCAGGCGCTCCTCGGGGGTCAGCTCGGTCTCGCCCTTGGGGGTCACCTTGCCGACGAGGATGTCGCCGGCGATGACCTCGGCACCGATGCGGATGATGCCGCGCTCGTCGAGGTCGGCGAGGACCTCCTCGGAGACGTTCGGGATGTCCCGGGTGATCTCCTCGGGGCCGAGCTTGGTGTCACGGGCGTCGACCTCGTGCTCCTCGATGTGGATCGAGGAGAGGACGTCGTCCTGCACGAGGCGCTGCGACAGGATGATCGCGTCCTCGTAGTTGTGACCCTCCCACGGCATGAACGCGACCAGCAGGTTCTTGCCGAGGGCCATCTCGCCCTCCTGCGTGGCGGGACCGTCGGCGAGGACCTGGCCCTCGACGAGGCGGTCGCCCTCGCTGACGATGACCTTCTGGTTGACCGAGGTGCCCTGGTTGGAGCGGGCGAACTTGGCCAGGCGGTACGTGATGTACGTGCCGTCGTCGTTGGCGGTGGTGATGTAGTCCGCGGAGACCTCCTGGACCACACCCGCCTTCTCGGCCTTGACCACGTCGCCGGCGTCGACCGCGGAGCGGTACTCCATGCCGGTGCCGACGAGCGGGGCCTCGCTCTTGATGAGCGGCACGGCCTGACGCATCATGTTCGCGCCCATCAGGGCACGGTTGGCGTCGTCGTGCTCCAGGAACGGGATCATGGCGGTCGCGACCGACACCATCTGGCGCGGGGAGACGTCCATGTAGTCCACGTCGTCACCGGCGACGTAGTCGACCTCGCCGCCACGGCGGCGGACCAGGACGCGGTTCTCGGCGAAGCGCAGGTCGTCCGTCAGCGTGGCGTTGGCCTGCGCGATGACGAAGCGGTCCTCCTCGTCGGCGGTCAGGTAGTCGACCTCGTCGGTGACCTGGCCGTCGACGACCTTGCGGTACGGCGTCTCGACGAAACCGAACGCGTTGACCCGGCCGTAGGAGGCGAGCGAGCCGATCAGACCGATGTTCGGGCCTTCGGGCGTCTCGATCGGGCACATGCGGCCGTAGTGCGAGGGGTGCACGTCACGGACCTCGAAGCCGGCCCGCTCACGGGAGAGACCACCCGGGCCAAGAGCCGACAGGCGGCGCTTGTGGGTGAGACCCGACAGCGGGTTGTTCTGGTCCATGAACTGCGACAGCTGGCTGGTGCCGAAGAACTCCTTGATGGAGGCGACGACCGGCCGGATGTTGATCAGGGTCTGCGGCGTGATCGCCTCGACGTCCTGGGTCGTCATGCGCTCGCGGACGACTCGCTCCATACGCGCCAGGCCCGTACGGACCTGGTTCTGGATGAGCTCGCCGACGCTGCGCAGACGGCGGTTGCCGAAGTGGTCGATGTCGTCGGTCTCGACGACGATCGTCTGGCCGTTGTCGGCGGTCGTCTCGATCTCGCCGGCGTGCAGCTTCACCAGGTACTTGATCGTCGAGATGATGTCCTCGACGGTCAGGATGCCCGCGTCCAGCGGAGCGTCCGCACCCAGCTTCTTGTTGACCTTGTAGCGGCCGACCTTGGCGAGGTCGTAGCGCTTGGGGTTGAAGTAGAGGTTCTCGAGCAGCGTCTGCGCGGCCTCACGCGTGGGGGGCTCGCCCGGACGCAGCTTGCGGTAGATGTCGAGCAGCGCGTCGTCCTGGCCCTGGGTGTGGTCCTTCTCCAGGGTGGCGCGCATCGACTCGTACTCGCCGAACTCCTCGAGGATCTGCTCGGTCGTCCAACCGAGAGCCTTCAGGAGCACGGTGACGGACTGCTTGCGCTTGCGGTCGATGCGGACACCGACCATGTCGCGCTTGTCGATCTCCATCTCCAGCCAGGCACCCCGGGACGGGATGATCTTCGCGGAGAAGATGTCCTTGTCGGACGTCTTGTCGATGGAGGAGTCGAAGTAGACACCCGGCGAACGGACCAGCTGCGACACCACGACACGCTCGGTGCCGTTGATGACGAAGGTGCCCTTGTTGGTCATGAGCGGGAAGTCGCCCATGAAGACCGTCTGGGACTTGATCTCGCCGGTCTCGTTGTTGGTGAACTCGGCCGTGACGAAGAGCGGAGCCGCGTACGTGAAGTCGCGCTCCTTGCACTCGTCGATCGAGTTCTTCGGCGGCTCGAAACGGTGGTCGCGGAACGTCAGCGACATCGACCCGGAGAAGTCCTCGATCGGGGAGATCTCCTCGAAGATCTCTTCGAGGCCGGACTTGGTGGGGACATCCTGACCGGATTCCAGAGCCTCCTCGACCCGACTCTGCCAGGCGGTGTTGCCGAGCAGCCAGTCAAAGCTCTCGGTCTGCAGCGCGAGCAGGTTGGGAACCTCGAGAGGCTCCTTGATCTTTGCAAAAGAGATGCGCAGCGGGGCGGTGCTGGCGCCGTTGTTCGTATTCGCGGTCGAGGCATTGCGCGAGGCGGCCAAGAGGGGGTCCTTCCGAGGGCTCGGACTCACTACGCGCGTACCGGTCCCTCATCCAGCGCACGAGGACAGATTTCCCTGAGACGGCTTTTGGGCCAGGTCAGGGACGGTCTGATCGTCGGTGCTGGGGCGAGGGCAGACCCCTGGTGACGGGCAGGGGACAGCTAACAGGCAGCGCAAAGGGTCAGTGTAGCCACTTGGCACACTGATGTCCAGCCCCGATTTTCTGTGACCCTCGTTGTCCTCAACGCCCTCGGCATGCCTGCCCTCGATGCACGTTGATACTGCCCTCTTCGTCGCCGATCCATGCCTCGGATTCGGATCGTTGTGACGACGCGTCCTGAGAATTGCGCGCTGCGTGCGGTTCGTCAAGGCCCCCATGGCCCAAACCACATGTCAACTGGGGGGCCTTGGCATTCTGCGGCACGACGAAGATCACCATACTCCGCGCACCGTTCGCCGCAAGGCAGCCGCCGCCCGACGCCCCGGAACGCCGAAGAGCGACCACCCGGATGGATGATCGCTCTTCAATGCTCAGGCGTTACACGCCCGGTGGAGCCGTGAGGTCTTACTTGACCTCGACCGAGGCGCCGGCGCCCTCGAGGGACTCCTTCGCCTTGTCGGCGGCGTCCTTGGCAACCTTCTCGAGGACGGGCTTCGGGGCGCCGTCCACCAGGTCCTTGGCCTCCTTCAGGCCGAGGGAGGTCAGCTCACGCACGACCTTGATGACCTGGATCTTCTTGTCGCCGGCGCCGGTGAGGATGACGTCGAACTCGTCCTTCTCCTCGACGGCCTCGGCGGCAGCGCCACCACCGGTGGGGGCGGCAACGGCGACGGCCGCGGCGGCGGCGGTGACGTCGAACTTCTCCTCGAACGCCTTCACGAACTCGGAGAGCTGGATGAGGGTCATGCCCTCGAACTCGGCGAGCAGTTCGTCCTGGGTGAGAGCCACGATGGCTTTCCTTCCATTCAATTCGGCTGGTGCCGGATGTACATGTATGGCGGGCGTACTGTCGGCCCGCTACGACCGCTGCCTCGGGGCCGAAGCCTTCAGGCGGCGGTCATTTCGCGAGCCGAGTTACTCGGCACCGCCCTGCTCGTCCTGCTTGGCGCGAAGAGCGTCCACGGTGCGGACGAGCTTCGACGGGAGCGCCTGGAAGACCTGAGCAGCCTGCGTCTGCTTGCCCTTCATGGCGCCCGCCAGCTTGGCGAGCAGAACCTCGCGGGACTCGAGGTCCGCAAGCTTCTTGATCTCGTCGGCGGACATCGCCTTGCCGTCAAGGACACCGCCCTTGATGACGAGATTCGGGTTGTCCTTGGCGAAGTCACGAAGACCCTTCGCCGACTCCACCGGGTCACCGGTGACGAAGGCGACCGCCGTCGGACCGTTGAACAGGTCGTCGAGCGTAGAGATCCCGGCCTCGTTGGCCGCAATCTTGGTCAGCGTGTTCTTCACCACGGCGTACTGGGCGTTCTCACCGAGCGAACGACGCAGCGTCTTGAGCTGCGCCACGGTGAGACCCCGGTACTCGGTCAGCACGGCGGCGTTCGAGCTGCGGAACTGCTCCGTCAGCTCGGCCACCGCGGCAGCCTTGTCGGGCCTTGCCATAAGCGTCGGCCTCCTTCCGGGTGATGAGACCGCTCGGAAGGGGCTGGGGAAAACGAAACGCCCCGGCGCAGGCGCTCGGGGCGTAGCTCGACCGGAATCCCCTTGGACAGGGGCTTGCCGGGAGCACTTCCACAGTCACCTGCGCGGGTCGTCCGCAGTTCAGCGGATCCTTCGGCCACCGAGCCCTCTTGTGAGCGCACAGCAACGACCAGCGGTCTTTGGCTTCTTCAGGAGAGTACGTGACCGGATCGCCGTCAGGCAAATCCGGTCCTACGGGACTCAGCCGCTCTGGGCGCCCTTCATCATCTCGGCCAGGTCGGCGGTGTCCTTGGCGGGCGGGGCCGTGACGGTCACCGGCTTGTTGTAGTCGAGGAACGTGATGGTCACGTCCATCGGGCCCTTGTCGGCGTCGCCGCGCATCCGGAACTGCTTGGTGTGGTCGGCGCCGTCGATCCACATGTCCATGGTCATCGAGTCGATGCCCATCTTCTCGTACTCCTGAAGGCTCTTCTCGCGCTGCTCGCGGACCGCCTTGCTGTCGTCCTTGAAGGAGGACTTGAGGTCGGCGAGCGTGACCGTGCCCTTGTAGTGGGTGGTCTTCACGCCCTCGACGGTCTCGGTGCCGACCTTCTTCACGTCCTTTGAGCCGGTGAGGAAAGTGGAGTCGCTCGCCGGGTTCTTGCCTGTCTGGCCGGCGCCCAGCTCGTCGGTGTTCAGCGCCTTGTCGGCGCCGGCCGCGGACATGTCGAACTTGATCCAGCTCTTGCCGTCCATCTCCTTGGACATCTCGGCGCTGCCGCCGATGTACATGGCGTTGTCGACGAGCCGGATCTCGACCGGGCCCTGGCCCTTCGCGTTCATCTTCATGCTCATCGCGAGCGGTTTCATGCTCATCGAGGCCTCGCCGGTGACCTGCCCCTCCTCCGGGACCTTCCCCGTCATGCGGTAGTGCAGGGACGTGATGTTCTCGCTGTTCTTCGCGGCCTTGGCGACGGCCGCGGCGGGCGTCATCGCCGGCGACTTGTCCGCGCCGGCGTCGTCGCCCTTCTGGCAGCCGACGGCGCCCGCGGCGAGCAGCAGGGCGGCGAGGCCGGCGCCGGTCGCGTGGCGGCGCACGGAACCACGTACGGGAGACTGCATTGATTCCCCCCAAGGAAACACATGGCAAATTCACAGGTGAGCCGTGAGCTTAACCTCACCCGCCTCGGAAGTCTTCTCGATTCCCGTGCTCACCAGGAGCAACTCCGGGCTCAGGGGGTCGCGGTGGCGCCGCCCTGCTTCTTCAGCAGTGCCTTGAAGTCCTCGGTGTCGCCCGCCGGGGGCTGCTGGGCGGCGACCTTCACGCCGTAGTCGCTGTAGAACGCGGTCTGGCTGTACTCACCGGCCGACATCTGGCCCTTCTCGGTCTTCTTGACCAGCAGGTCCTGGTCGTCGATCCAGATGTCGACGGTCTCGGTGGTGACTCCGGCCTGGGTGAGCTGCTTCTTCAGGCCGGCCAGCTGGCTCGCCGTGAGGTTGGAGTTCTTGCCGGCGAGGTCGGCGACGTCCACCGTGCCCGCATAGTGCGTGGTGTTCACCCCGCGCACCTTCTCGGCGCCGACCTTCTTGACGTCCCCGGAGGCCAGCAGGAGCTTCACCGATTGGTTGGGCGTCGTGTTCTGCATCTGGTCCTTGAGGTAGGCGCCGGAGTTGCCGCCGAGGTCGGCGAGGTCGTCGTAGCCGTACCGGATCCAGTGCTTGCCGCCCGCCTGCTGGGCGAACTTCTCGCCCATCCTGGCGTAGTAGGCGTCGGGCAGATAGCGGGCCTGCATGGACGTGGTGCCGAGCTGGCGCATGGTGTCGGCCATGGTGCCGCCGGTGTACGTGATGGTGAGGTTGCCGGTGAGGCCGTCGGACCAGCCGAGGGCGCCGTCGGCCTTCATCGCCATCAGGGAGCCCATCGTGGTGGTGGACTCGACCTTGGCGGAGTCGGCGCCGTCGGTGGACTTCTCCGCGGTGCGCAGCGCCGCCATGGGGCTGAGATGCGAGGCGCCCCCGCCGGATGCCTTGTCGTCCTTGCCGGAGCCCCCCGAGGAGCCCGAGGAGCAGGCGGTCGCCCCCGACAGCGCGGCGACCGCCGCGACGAAGAGACCGATCCGGCGCACGCTCGTGCTGTTCATTCGTCCCCCACCCCTGTGCGATTGCTGTGCCTGCACGCTAACGCAGCGCACCGACAGCCGTACGGGGAAATGCGACGGGCCCCGCACCTCGGAAGGTTGCGGGGCCCGCGTCGAGCACGCGTAGGCGCGACTGCCGTCAGGATCAGACGGCGGCCGGGTCCTCCTCGACGAGGAGGTTGCGGGTGCGGTTCGGGTCGACCGGGATACCGGGGCCCATGGTGGTGCTGACCGCGGCCTTCTTGATGTAGCGGCCCTTGGCGGCGGACGGCTTCAGACGGAGGATCTCCTCCAGGGCCGCGCCGTAGTTCTCCACCAGCTTGTCGTCCTCGAAGGACGTCTTGCCGATGATGAAGTGCAGGTTCGAGTGCTTGTCGACGCGGAACTCGATCTTGCCGCCCTTGATCTCGGTGACGGCCTTGGCGGTGTCCGGGGTCACGGTGCCGGTCTTGGGGTTCGGCATCAGACCACGGGGACCGAGCACGCGGCCGAGGCGGCCGACCTTGCCCATGAGGTCCGGGGTGGCGACGACGGCGTCGAAGTCCAGACGCCCCTTCGACACCTCGTCGATCAGCTCGTCGGCACCGACGATGTCGGCGCCCGCGGCACGCGCGGCCTCGGCACGGTCACCGGTCGCGAAGACCAGGACCCGGGCGGTCTTACCGGTGCCGTGCGGAAGGTTCACGGTGCCACGGACCATCTGGTCGGCCTTGCGCGGGTCGACACCCAGACGGAAGGCGACCTCGACGGTGCCGTCGAACTTGGTCGTGGAGGTCTCCTTGGCGAGACGGACGGCCTCGAGCGGGGCGTAGAGCTTGTCCCGGTCGATCTTCTCGTCCGCAGCGCGGAGAGACTTGCTGCGCTTGCTCACTGCTTCTCCTGGTGAGTCTTAGGAGTCGTGGTCCGGGCCGAGCAGGCCCCGCCACTTCTGCTGATGTACGGGGGGGTTGGGGCTCAGCCCTCGACCGTGACGCCCATGGAACGCGCGGTGCCGGCGATGATCTTCGCGGCGGCGTCCAGGTCGTTGGCGTTCAGGTCGGCCATCTTGGTGGTGGCGATCTCGCGGACCTGCGCCTGGGTGATCTTGGCGACCTTGGTCTTGTGCGGCTCGCCGGAGCCCTTCTCCACGCCCGCGGCCTTGAGGATCATCTTGGCGGCCGGCGGCGTCTTGGTGATGAAGGTGAAGGAACGGTCCTCGTAGACCGTGATCTCCACCGGGATCACCCAGCCACGCTGCGACTCGGTCGCGGCGTTGTACGCCTTGCAGAACTCCATGATGTTGACGCCGTGCTGACCCAGCGCGGGGCCGACCGGCGGGGCCGGGTTGGCGGCGCCGGCCTGGATCTGGAGCTTGATGAGCCCCGTGACCTTCTTCTTCTTGGGAGGCATTGCTCTCCGGGTCCTTTCGGTTCGGGTCCTGCCTGCCTACGGGGACCACCCGAACGCAGGCATACCGCACAACGATAACGGGTATGGATGCGCGGCCAAAAACCGAGCAGGTCAGACAAGCATCGAGCGCTCGCCTGACCTGGTCGGAAGCTCTGTGAAGCTCGGTGAAGCTCAGTGCGGAAGAAGCTAGTTCTTCTGGATCTGGTCGAAGGAGAGCTCGACCGGCGTCTCGCGGCCGAAGATCTCCACCAGGCCCTTGACCTTCTTCGAGTCGGGGTTGATCTCGTTGATGGTCGCCTGCAGCGTGGCGAACGGGCCGTCGGTGACGGTGACCGAGTCGCCGACCTCGAAGTCCAGCACCTGGACCTCGACCTTGCGCTGCGGAGCGGGCTTGCCCTCGGCCTCGGCGGCCTCGCGGGCGGCCTTCTCCTCGGCCTCCGGGGCGAGCATCTTGACGATCTCGTCCAGGGTCAGCGGGTACGGGTCGTAGGCGTTGCCCACGAAGCCGGTGACGCCGGGGGTGTTGCGCACGACGCCCCAGGACTCGTTCGTCAGGTCCATGCGGACCAGGACGTAGCCCGGGAGCTTGTTCTGCTTGATGGTCTTGCGGTCGCCGTTCTTGATCTGGACGACCTCTTCCTGCGGCACCTCGGCCTGGAAGATGTAGTCCTCGACGTTCAGCGAGACGGCGCGCTGTTCGAGGTTGGTCTTCACGCGGTTCTCGTAGCCGGCGTAGGTGTGGATGACGTACCACTCGCCGGGCAGCGTGCGCAGTTCCTCGCGGAGGGCCGCGACCGGGTCGACCGGTTCGGCCGGCTCGGTCTCTTCCTCGACGGGCTCCTGCGCGGACTGCTCGTCCGCACCCTCCTCGTCGTCCACGACCTGCACAGCGGCCTCCTCGGCGGGCGCGCCCGCCTCGGCCTCGGCAGCCTCGAACTCGTCCTGCTCGTCCGCGCCCTCGACGATGTCGAGCTCGTCGTCCACGGACTCGTTCGGCTCGATGGCGTCGTCGTTCAGGTTCGTGTCAGACACGGTGGCTGCTTCTTCCTGGATACATAGGGGTGGAACACGCGAAAGGGGCGCCGGGTACCTCGGCGCCCTTCGCTCTCGGCTCAGCCGAAGACGTACTTGGCCGCGTGGTTGAGCCCATAGTCAATCACGGTCACCAGGCCGATCATGATGACGACGAAGACAATCACCACGCTGGTGTACGTCGTCAGCTGGTTGCGCGTGGGCCAGACGACCTTGCGGAGTTCGGCGACCACCTGGCGGTAGAAGAGGGCAAGCCTCTTGAACGGACCCTTCTTGGCCCGCTTGCCGCCCTTGCGGGCCTTCTTGGGCTCCTGTGCCTCGTCCTGGGCATCAGGCGTGTCGATGGAGCCCACGGCGTCCGCCATTCGTCCTCACCTGTTCCCGGGTCGTGGCCGTGCCGCGCCCGGTCTGAGCCGCACGGCTGTGCATTGCTGTACGTACGCGCACACCTGGCGAAGGTGTGTGTAGCAGGGCCGGAGGGACTTGAACCCCCAACCGCCGGTTTTGGAGACCGGTGCTCTACCAATTGAGCTACGACCCTTTGTGTGTCCCCCAACGTACCGCATCCGGACGAGTGCTCGGTGTGCACCGTCCGTGCGCGGCAGCTGATGGCCAACGAGGTGAGAGTGTACGTGGTCCGACGCGCCCCGTCGAACAGAAAGCGCCCGTAGGGGCCTTGGGGCAGGAGGAGCTCCGGGCGGCGGACGGAAGATCACCCAGGCCGAGCGTGGATTCCGGACGGGTGTTCAACGGCCGACCCGTGGATGTTCAGTCTGTGAAACCCGCGTGCCGCGCGGGTTTCCGGTCTGAAACGATGGGCCCCATGAGCGCTGCAACCCCTCCCACCGAGCGCCGGGTCTCCGCCCGAGTCGGCGCGATCTCCGAGTCCGCCACCCTCGCCGTGGACGCCAAGGCCAAGGCCCTCAAGGCCGCCGGGCGTCCGGTGATCGGCTTCGGCGCCGGTGAACCCGACTTCCCGACCCCGGACTACATCGTGCAGGCCGCGATCGAGGCCTGCTCGAACCCGAAGTACCACCGGTACACCCCGGCCGGCGGTCTGCCCGAGCTCAAGGCCGCGATCGCCGCGAAGACGCTGCGCGACTCGGGCTACGAGCCGGACGTCTCGCAGATCCTCGTCACCAACGGCGGCAAGCAGGCCATCTACGAGGCGTTCGCCGCGATCCTCGACCCGGGCGACGAGGTCATCGTGCCGGCGCCGTACTGGACGACGTACCCGGAGTCGATCCGGCTGGCCGGCGGTGTGCCGGTGGAGGTCGTCGCGGACGAGACGACCGGCTACCGCGTGAGTGTGGAGCAGCTGGAGGCGGCGCGCACGGAGAAGACGAAGGTCGTCCTCTTCGTCTCCCCCTCCAACCCGACCGGCGCGGTCCACACCGAGGCCGAGACCGAGGCGATCGGCCGCTGGGCCGTCGAGCACGGCCTGTGGGTGCTGACCGACGAGATCTACGAGCACCTGGTGTACGGCGACGCCGTCTCCGTGTCGCTTCCGGCGCTGCTGCCCGAGCTGCGCGACAAGTGCATCGTCGTCAACGGCGTGGCGAAGACGTACGCGATGACGGGCTGGCGCGTGGGCTGGGTCATCGGCCCCAAGGACGTCGTCAAGGCGGCCACCAACCTGCAGTCGCACGCCACGTCGAACGTGTCGAACGTCGCGCAGGTCGCCGCCCAGGCCGCCGTCTCCGGTGACCTGGAGGCCGTGGCAAAGATGCGCGAGGCCTTCGACCGGCGCCGCAAGACCATCGTGCGGATGCTCAACGAGATCGACGGCGTGCTGTGCCCCGAGCCCGAGGGCGCCTTCTACGCCTACCCGTCGGTCAAGGCCCTGCTCGGCAAGGAGATCCGCGGCAAGCGCCCGCAGGACACGGTCGAGCTGGCCGCGCTGATCCTGGAGGAGGCCGAGGTCGCGGTCGTCCCGGGCGAGGCCTTCGGCACGCCGGGCTATCTGCGGCTGTCGTACGCCCTGGGTGACGAGGACCTCGTCGAGGGTGTCAGCCGCATCCAGAAGCTGCTGGCGGAGGCGCGGGACTGACGCCGCCGCATTGGACGGGCCACCTCGCACGGGGTGGCCCGTTTTTTCGTGCGAGCAAGACCACGTACGGGGAATCGGCTACCGGGACGGCCGGGACGTACGGCAGGATCCTGGGATGGAGCGTGTACGTGATGTCTCTGAGCTGCCGAAGGCCCATCTGCATCTGCATTTCACCGGGTCGATGCGGCCCGCCACCGTCCTGGAGCTGGCCGACAAGTACGGCGTACGGCTGCCCGAGACGCTGACCGAGGCACTGACCAGCGGGGAGCCGCCGAAACTGCGGGCGACGGACGAGCGGGGCTGGTTCCGCTTCCAGCGGCTCTACGACGCCGCCCGCTCGTGCCTGCGGCAGCCCGAGGACATCCGGCGCCTGGTGCGCGAAGCCGCCGAGGAGGACCTGAAGGACGGCTCGGGCTGGCTGGAGATCCAGGTGGACCCGACGTCGTACGCGCCCCGTCTGGGCGGTCTGATCCCGGCGCTGGAGATCATCCTGGACGCGGTGGAGACGACGATGCGGGAGACGGGCCTCGGGATGCGGGTGCTGGTCGCCGCGAACCGTATGAAGCACCCGCTGGACGCCCGCACGCTGGCCCGGCTGGCCGTGCGGTACGCGGAGCGGGGCGTGGTCGGCTTCGGTCTGTCCAACGACGAGCGTCGGGGCATGGCGCGGGACTTCGACCGGGCGTTCGCGATCGCGCGGGAGGGCGGGCTGCTGTCGGCCCCGCACGGCGGCGAGCTGACGGGTCCGGCCTCGGTGCGTGCCTGCCTGGACGACCTGGACGCCCACCGCATCGGGCACGGTGTGCGGGCGGCGGAGGACCCACGGCTGATGGAGCGCCTCGCGCGCAGGGGCGTGACGTGCGAGGTGTGCCCGGCCTCGAACGTGGCCCTGGGTGTGTACGAGAAGCCGGAGGACGTGCCGCTGCGGACCTTCCTCGACGCCGGCGTCCCGATGGCCCTGGGCGCCGACGACCCGCTGCTGTTCGGCTCGCGGCTGGCCGCCCAGTACGAGATCGCACGGCACCACCACAACTTCACCGACGCGGAGCTGGCGGAAGTGGCCCGCCAGTCGGTACGCGCCTCGGCGGCGCCGGAGGACGTGAAGGCGAAGCTGCTGTCGGGCGTCGACGACTGGCTCAGCGCTCCGGTGGATTGAGGGTTCGCTGGAAGTCCCGCTTGAGGTCCCGCTCGAAGTGCTGCTCGATGTGCCGCTGGAATTGGGCGTAGGGCGGGTGGGGCTTGAAGCAGATCAGCACCTCGACGTCGTGTCCGCCGCCGGGCGGCTGCACCAGCGCCGGGAGGGCCGCCATCAGTGCCGAGTGCCCGGCGTGGACGTGCTTCTGGTGCGGTCCCCAGCCCGCAGCGTGGGCCAGGCTCGTGGCGGTCTCGGCGAAGACGCCCCGGCTGCCGAACAGGAAGAGGGTCCGGGCGTGTGTGGCGTGCCGCAGCTCGTCCCGGAAGTCCGCCCGCCCGAACCGCACGCGCCACGCCTCGGCGTCGCGGGCGGTGCGCGCCTCGTCGGTGCGGACCGTCAGGGGGGTCTCCTGCCGCAGCCGGCGGCGCAGTTCGGGCCACATGCCGGGGCGCAGGCCGCTCGTGTGATGGGCCAGGACGAGGTCGACCCGTTCGCCGCATCCCTCGTCGGGCGGGACCCCGTCGCGCAGCGGCACATGCACGATCGTGCGGCGGGAGCGGGCGGCGAAGGAGAACAGGCCCGAGAGCCGGCTCAGTCCGTCGTGGTCGCCCAGCAGCAGGCCGATCGGGTCGGGGGCGGTCAGCGAGGTGTGGCGCAGGGGCGGGCGGGGCTGGACCACGCGGTGTTCGTGGGGGCCGAGGCGGGGGCGGAACTCGTGAAGTCTCAGGCGCATGCGGCGGGTTGAGCGGTACGGCCGTCCGGCGAGGCGTGGTGTGTCATGCCCCCAGCCTCGCGGTCACGCCGGGCCGTCGGCAACGCGGATTCCGGCGGTCAGGGTCCGGGCGAGGCGGCGGGCGAACCTCGACGGGCGGCAGATCGCCGACGGAACTCGTGAAGTCTCAGGCGCATGCGGCGGGTTGAGCGGTACGGCCGTCCGGCGAGGCGTGGTGTGTCATGCCCCCAGCCTCGCCGTCACGCCGGGCCGTCGGCAACGCAGATTCCGGCGGTCAGGGTCCGGGCGCGGCGGCGGGCGAACCTCGACGGGCGGCAGATCGCCGACGGAACTCGTGAAGGCTCAGGCGCATGCGGCGGGTTGAGCGGTACGGCCGTCCGGCGCGGCGTGGTGTGTCATGCGCCCAGCCTCGCGGTCACGCCGGGCCGTCGGCAACGCGGATTCCGGCGGTCAGGGTCCGGGCGAGGCGGCGGGCGAACCTCGACGGGCGGCAGATCGCCGACGGAACTCGTGAAGTCTCAGGCGCATGCGGCGGGTTGAGCGATATGGCCGTCCGGCGAGGCGTGGTGTGTCATGCCCCCAGCCTCGCGGTCACGCCGGGCCGTCGGCAGCGCAGATTCCGGCGGTCAGGGTCCGGGCGAGGCGGCGGGCGAAGTCGTCGACGGGCGGCAGCTCGCCGGTCTCCGTCGCCTCGTAGGCGAACGCGCGCTGGGCGCAGGCGCCCAGGAGCAGGGAGGCGGCGGCGAAGGTGTCGGCGTCGGCGCGGATGCGGCCGAGTTCCTGTTCGGCCCGCAGATAGGCGTCCAGTCCCTGGATCGGCTTGTGCGGGCCCGTTCCCATCTGCCGCATCGCGTCGTCGTGCCGCCGCTTGAGCTGGGTCTCGGCGTGCAGGGAGGCGGCGATCGGGAAGCTCTGCTCGTAGAAGAGGGCGGCCTGGCGGGCGATCTCGGTGAGGTTCTCCTCCGGGGTGCCCTGGCCGGGCTCGGCGGCGAGGCTGCTGAGCAGGGGTGTCAGGCGGGGCAGTCGCTCCGTCAGGACCCGGATGAACAGCTCCTCCTTGCTCGCGAAGTACTTGTAGAGCGCCGCCTCGGAGCAGCCCGCCGCCCTGGCGATCTCCTTGGTGGTGGTGCGGGCCAGCCCGACGGTGAGCATCAGCTCGTGGGCGGCATCGAGGATGCGGACCCGGGCGGGCTTCGTCTCCATGGCATACATCCGTTCGGACTTGACGGGTGGGTGAGTACTTACCCACTCTAGTGGGAGGCAGGGGTGAGTGAATACTCACCCACCAACTGCGAGCACGGGAGTAACCATGAAACTCACCGTTTTCGGCGCCACCGGCGGCATCGGCCGGGAGATCGTGCGCCAGGCCCTGGAGGCCGGGCACGAGGTCACGGCGGTCGTACGGGATCCCGCACGGCTGTCCGCGACGGGCGAGCGTCTTCAGGTGGTCCGCGACGACCTGGCCGACCCGGCGTCGGTGCGTCCCGCGGTGGCCGGGCGGGACGTGGTCCTGTCCGGGCTCGGCGCGCGCAGCCGCAAGGACGCGGGCGTCGCGGCCCGGCTCACGCGTACGGTCCTGGGCGCCATGGAGGCCGAGGGGGTGCGGCGGCTGCTCGTGGTGAGCGCCGCGCCGGTCGGGCCCGCGCCCGAGGGGAACGGGCTGCTCGACCGTGCCGCACGCGGGATGATCTCCGCCCTGCTGAAGGACGTGTACGCCGATCTGGCCGAGATGGAGGGCGAGTTGGCTCGCAGCGCCACGGACTGGACGTCGGTGCGGCCGCCGCGGCTGCAGGACAAGCCGCTCACGGGGGTGTACCGGACGGTGGTCGACGGTTTCCCGGCCAAGGGCCGGTTCATCGGGCGCGCGGACGTGGCCCACGCGATGCTGGCGATGGCCGGGGACCCGGGGACGGTGAAGCAGGGGGTGGGCGTCGCGTACTGACCCTCGTCCGTACGGGCCGTACGGATGCCTGGGTCAGAGGCTGACGCCGACCGTCACCGGCTCGTTGACCAGGGTGATGCCGAAGGCATCGTGGACGCCGGCGACGACCTCGCGGGCGAGTGCGAGCAGGTCCTCGGTGGTGGCGTCGCCCCGGTTGGTGAGGGCGAGAGTGTGCTTGGTGGAGATACGGGCGCGCCCGCTGCCGTAGCCCTTGCTGAAGCCGGCCCTGTCGATCAGCCACGCGGCGGAGGTCTTGGTGTGGCTGTCCCCGGCCGGGTAGGCGGGCGGCATCACGTCGTCGCCGAGCCGCTCTCGCACGCGCGCGTGGAAGGCGGCGAACTCCGCGTCGGTGAGGATCGGGTTGGTGAAGAAGGAACCGGCCGACCAGGTGTCGTGATCCTCGGGGTCCAGGACCATGCCCTTGCCGGAGCGCAGCTTCAGCACGGTCTCGCGGGCGGCGGCCAGCGGCACGCGGTCGCCGGGCTCGACACCGAGGGCGCGGGCCGTCTCCGCGTACCGGACGGGTCCGGACAGGCCGGCCGCGTCCTCCAGTTCGAAGCGGACGCGGAGCACGACATACCGCTCGGGGTCGGCCTTGAAGCGGCTGTGGCGGTAGGAGAACGCGCAGTCGGCGTTCGGGAGGGTGACCGTCTCGTGGGTACGGCGGTCGTAGGCGACGACCTCGGTGATGGTGGAGGAGACCTCCTGGCCGTACGCCCCCACGTTCTGGATCGGGGTCGCGCCGGCCGAGCCCGGGATGCCGGCCAGGCACTCGATGCCGGCGAGCCCGGCCTCGGCGGTGCGGGCGACGGCGTCCGTCCACACCTCTCCGGCGGCCAGCTCCAGGCGGGTGCCTTCGAGCTCGAAGCCCTTGGTGGCGATGACGAGGGCGGTGCCCGCGAAGCCCTTGTCGCCGATGACCAGGTTCGAGCCGCCGCCGATCAGCAGCAGTGGCGTACCGGTGTCGTCGGCCTCGCGGACGGCGGCGATCACCTCGGCGTCGGTCGTCGCGGTGAGCAGCCGGGTCGCGGGGCCGCCGAGCCGGAAGGTGGTCAGCGGGGCGAGGGGGGCGTCGTGGAGTTCCTGCACGCGCCCAAGACTACGAGACGCCACCGACACCCCGACCGGCCCTCACCCGAAGGCCCGCCACGCGCGCGTACGGCCCCGCCGGGGTGGACGGGGCCGTACGCGCGCGTGCTGGGTGTTGTGGCTCGGTCGGTTTGGTCAGTGGCCGTGGTCAGTGGCCGTGGTCAGTGGCCGTGGTCAGTGGGACGCCGTTTCCAGCGCCGGTTCCGAAGGCTGCTCGGACGCCTTCGCGAGCTGTGCGGCGCGCCGTCGGGTCGGGATGAGCAGGGCGGCCAACCCGGCGAGCGCGACGACGGCGGAACCGGTGACCAGGGCGGGCCTGAGGCCGTCGACGAAGGCCTGTCCGGACTCGTAGCCGCCCTGTGCGGCGAAGATCGACGACATGATCGCGATGCCGAGTGCGCCGCCGACCTCGCGCAGGGCGTTGTTGGCGCCGGAGGCGATGCCCTGCTCCTTGGGGTGGACGCTCGACATGACCAGGTTGGCGGCCGGGGCGAAGTACAGCGCCATGCCGATGCCGCTGAGGATCAGGCCGGGCAGCTGGGCGCCGTAGGAGACGCCGGTCGTGGCCACCGTGGCGATCCAGCCGAGACCCGCGGCCTGCAGGAACAGTCCGGCGGCGACGACGGGGCGGCCGCCGATGCGGTCGGAGAGGATGCCGGCGACGGGCGCGACCAGCATCGGCATACCGGTCCAGGGCAGCATCCTGAGGCCCGCCTCGGTGGGCGAGTAGCCGAGGACGCCCTGCATGAACTGGCTGAGCAGGAAGATCGAGCCGAACATCCCGAGGAACATCAGCAGGCTCGCGGCGTTGATCCCGGAGAACGCGCGGGAGCGGAACAGCCGCATCGGCAGCATGGGGTTCTTGGCGCGCAGGCTGTAGAGGACGAACCCGACGAGCAGCGCGCCGCCGGTGAACAGGCCGGTCAGCACCAGGGGGCTGGTCCAGCCGTCGGCGGGTCCGCGGACCAGGCCGTAGACGATCCCGAAGAGGCCGCCGCTGGCGAGCAGGGTGCCGGGGACGTCGAGCGGGGCGCCGGTGCCGTGGGACTCGGCCAGCCGCAGCCGGGCGAGCGGCAGCAGGGCGATGCCGAGCGGGACGTTCAGCCAGAAGATCCAGTGCCAGGAGACGTGCTCGGTGAGGCTGCCGCCGATCAGCGGTCCGGAGGCGACGGCGAGGCCGTTGACGGCTCCCCATATCCCGTACGCCATCCCGCGTTTGGCGGCGGGCACGGCGGCGGTCAGCAGGGTGAGCGTCAGGGGCATCATGATCGCCGCGCCGACGCCCTGGACCGCGCGGGCGGCGATGAGGGAGTCGATGCCGGTCGCCATGGCCGCGGCTGCGGAGGCGCCGGTGAAGACGGTGATGCCGACGAGGAAGAGCCGGCGGCGGCCGAACCGGTCACCGAGCGCGGCGCCGAACATCAGCAGGACGGCGAAGGTGAGGGTGTACGCGCTCACCGTCCATTCCAGGTCGCCCAGCGCCCCGCCGAGGTCCTTGCGGATGGAGGGCAGTGCGGTGGTGACGACGAGATTGTCGAGGGCCGCCATGAATCCGGCGACGCTGGTGATGACGAGGGCCCAGACGGTTCCCCCGTGACGTTCTGTCTGCTGTGACATCGCTCCCCCAGCGGGTGATCGGTGTTGTCGAATCAGCTATCGAATTAGTTATTGATGACTAACTTTCATGGGCATGAAAAGGCGTTCACGACACCCCTGCGCGCGGACCGTCTTGCGCAATGGACCGCGCCGGCTACTTCCCCAGCCGCCCTTTGAGCCGCGCCTCGGGATACAGCCCCTCCCAGACCCGGTGCTCGGGCGGAAAGCCCATCGCCAGCAGGCAGTTGATGAGCATGCCGTGCGCCATGAACGACGTCGTCTCCTCGACGTCGGCACCGAGCGGCAGATGCACCGTGTCCCACAGCCGCATCCAGCCCGCCCGCACCTCCTCGCCGAGTTCATGGTCACCGGCCTGCTCGGCGGCGGCCACGGTGACGTACATCTGCATCTGCATCAGCAGCCGCTCGGGCCGCTCCGTGATGACCTCGGTGTACGCGTTCGCCATGGCCTGCAGGGCCTCTTCGCCCTCCAGCCCCTCGGCGGCCTGCTCGAAGGTGCGGATGGTGTCCTCCACGCACCGCTGGGCCGCCGCGAGGAAGATCGCCTTCTTGCCCGGGAAGAGACGGAAGAGATACGGCTGCGAAACACCGACCCGCTTGGCGATCGCCTCGGTCGACGTGCCGTAGTAGCCGCCGCGGGCGAACTCCGCGGTCGCCGCACGGATGACGCTCTCGCGCCTCTCTTCTGCGCTCATCCTGACCATGCGAGTAAGTTAGTGCTCAATCACTAACTACGTCAAGGGGGAACGCTGCAGCGGGTTCAGCCGTTGGTGCGGACAGGGGGCCTCAGTCGCGTAAGGGGCGCCCCGCAATGGAGGACGCCCCTTACACCGGCTCACTCACCGGCACCGGATGAGATGCGTTCGCCGCTCAGGCCAGCCGTACGACCGCCCGCGACATCCCCAGCACCTTCTGCCCTGCGCTCGTCGCCGTGAGGTCCACGCGGACCGTGTTGTCGTCGAGCTTGGCGGCGACCTTGCCGCTGACCTCGATGGTGGCGCCCTGGTCGTCGTTCGGGACGACGACGGGCCTGGTGAAGCGGACGCCGTACTCGACGACCGCACCCGGGTCGCCGGTCCAGTCGGTGACCACCCGGATCGCCTCGGCCATGGTGAACATGCCGTGCGCGATGACGTCCGGCAGTCCGACCTCCTTGGCGAACTTCTCGTTCCAGTGGATCGGGTTGAAGTCCCCGGAGGCACCCGCGTACCGGACGAGTGTGGCGCGATCCACAGTGAAGGTCTGGGCGGGCAGTTCGGTGCCGACCTCGACGCCGTCGTAAGCGATCTTCGCCGTCATCGGTTCCTCACGCCTCCTCGGCCGCGCGGGCGACCAGCTTCGTCCACGCGGTGACCACATGCTCGCCCGCCTCGTCGTGGACCTCGCCGCGGATGTCCAGGATGTCGTTGCCCGCCATGGACTTGACGGCCTCGATGGTCGAGGTGACGGTGAGCCGGTCGCCGGCGCGCACCGGGCGGACGTAGGCGAACTTCTGGTCGCCGTGCACGACGCGGCTGTAGTCCAGGCCGAGTTGTGGGTCCTGGACGACCTGTCCCGCGGCCTTGAAGGTGATGGCGAAGACGAAGGTCGGCGGTGCGATCACATCGGGGTGGCCCAGCGCCTTGGCCGCCTCCGGGTCCGTGTACGCCGGGTTGGGGTCCCCCACCGCTTCCGCGAACTCACGGATCTTCTCCCGGCCCACCTCGTAGGGCTCGGTGGGCGGGTAGCTCCGCCCCACGAAGGACTGGTCGAGCGCCATGGCTCGGCACCTCCTGGTGTGTGGCTGTCGATGCCCGGGGATGCCGCTCCAAACGACGCGAAGCCGCCCCCGGCTTGAAACGACGCGAGGCCGCCCCCGGCTGGGAGCGGCCTCGCGTACGAGCCTGATTTATCGCGTTTCGCGGTGCGCGGTGTGCGCGTTGCAACGCGGGCAGTGCTTCTTCATCTCAAGACGGTCCGGGTTGTTACGCCGGTTCTTCTTGGTGATGTAGTTCCGCTCCTTGCACTCCACGCAGGCCAGCGTGATCTTCGGGCGGACGTCGGTGGCAGCCACGTGAGTGCTCCTAAGACGAACGGATGGACTTGTTCAACGCAAGAAAGAGTAGCCGATCGAAGGACCGACCCCGCAATCGGCTACTGTCAGTAGCGGTGACCGGACTTGAACCGGTGACACAGCGATTATGAGCCGCTTGCTCTACCGACTGAGCTACACCGCTGTGATGCGATCCGTTCCCGCCTCGCGACGGGAACCTCACACACCAGAGCCCCAAAACGGAATCGAACCGTTGACCTTCTCCTTACCATGGAGACGCTCTGCCGACTGAGCTATTGGGGCGAGCGATGAAGACATTACACGCTCCGCCGCCGTTCGCCCAAATCCGTTTCGCGGCCCCCGTCCCGGCCTGTTCCAGGGCCGGTTCCGGCTCCGGTCCTGGTGCGGTTCCGGCTTTCGTCCTGGTTCTGTTCCGGCTTCCCCGCAGGTCCGGTTCCTGCTTCCGCCCAGGTTATGTTCCGGCTTCCGCTCGGGTTCTGTTCCGGCCTCCGCTCGGGGATGGTTCCGGCTCCTGCCCAGGTCCGTCGCCCTGCTCTCCCACGGGCCACTGCGGCCTCTTCGGTACGGCGGACCACACCGGTACGACTATTGCGCTCCTCCCCGACACGAGCGGATCGCCGCCCTAGGCTCGACTCACTCTGCGTGATCTTGCGCCCTGGCACGCAGTCCCCGAGCACCAGTCCCCCGAGCACCTGGAGCGCGATGCCCGAGAGCCAGCCGCCGCCCCACTCGTGGTCCTCGTCCTCGTCCTCGTCGTCGGGTACGCCGGGGGCCTCGGGCCCTGCTGGTTCTGCGGGCTCTCCCGGCCCGTCGGGGCCTCCGGCTTCTCCGGGCAACGGAGTCGACCCGGCCACTCTGCTGCTGTGCGGGGCTCGGCTGACCGACGGTCGGACGGTGGACGTACGGCTGGGCGGCGGGCGTATCGAGGCGGTCGGTACGGCGGGCAGCCTGGTCGCGGGCGGACCGCAGGGCCGCGGCGCGCGCGTGGACCTCAGCGGCTATCTGCTGCTGCCGGCCCCGGCCGACCCGCACACGCACCTGGACACCGCGCTGTCGGCCGAGGGCGACGGGCCGGCCTCGTACGAGCCGAGGGACGTCCAGCGCCGGGCCACGGAGGCGGCGTTGCTGCAGCTGGGGCACGGGGCGACCGCGCTGCGGGCGCATGTGCGCGTGGGCGACGTGCAGGGGCTGGGCGCGCTGGCCGCCGTACTGCAGGCGCGGCGTTCGCTGCGCGGGCTGACGGAACTGACGACGGTTGCGGTGCCGCGGCTGCTGACCGGTGCGGCCGGGGCGGACGGGCTGGCGATGCTGCGGGACGCGCTGAAGATGGGCGCGTCCGTGGTGGGTGGCTGCCCGGACCTGGACCCGGATCCGATCGGGTACGTGGAGGCGGTCCTCGAGGTCGCCTCCGAACACGGCTGCTCCGTCGACCTGCACACCGACGCCGCAGACCCCGCCCGGCTCGCCCGCCTCGCCGCGATGGCCGGCGGGCTGCGCCCCGGCGTGACGCTCGGCCCGTGCGGCGACCTCGCCCGGATGCCCGCAGAGGCGGCCCGGCGCACCGCGGACCAGCTCGCGGCGGCCGGGGTGACGGTGGTGTGCCTGCCGCAGGGCGGCTGCGGCGCCACGGATCGGCGCGAGACGGCTCCGGTACGGATGCTGCGGGCGGCCGGTGTGCGGGTGGCCGCGGGCAGCGGCGCGCTGCGCGACCTGTCGAACCCGGTGGGGCGCGGGGACCCCTTGGAGGCGGCATACCTGCTGGCCTCCCGCTACGGGCTGCGGCCCGAGGACGCCTACGACGCCGTGAGTTCGACGGCGCGCACGGTGATGGGGCTGCCCGAGGTGCGCCTGGAGGCGGGCTTCCCCGCCGAGCTCCTGGCCGTGCGCGGGGACCGGCTGGAGGGCGCGCTGTCCCTGGCCTACAGCCGCATCGTGATCCATCGGGGGCGGGTGGTGGCGCGGACGAGCGCGGTACGGGAGTACTGCAACTCGGCCGCCGCGGCGGAACTGGGGTTGCCTCGGCAGGGGCGGGGGGAGCTTTCGTGACGCAGGTGCTCAGTTTGCGGGCGTGCACTGGTTGCGGGCGGGCACTGGTTGCGTGCATGGGCTGGTTGCGGCGTGCACTGGTTGCGAGCGTGGGCTGGTTGCGGCGTGGACTGGTTCGCGGCTCAAGTCGTGCGGGAGTGCACTGGTTCGCGGCTCAAGTCGTGCGGCGGATGCGGCGGTCCGGGCGTACGGTCGAAGACATGCGCATTGTCATCGCTGGTGGTCATGGTCAGATCGCGCTACGGCTTGAGCGGCTGCTCGCCGCGCGCGGAGACGAGGTAGCGGGGATCATCCGTCACGCCGAGCAGGGCGACGATCTGCGAGAGGCCGGTGCCGAACCGGTCCTGCTCGATCTGGAGTCGTCCTCGGTCGAGGAGGTGGCGGCGCATCTGGCGGGCGCCGACGCGGCGGTGTTCGCGGCGGGCGCGGGCCCGGGCAGCACCGTGGCGCGCAAGGACACGGTGGACAAGGGCGCGGCGATCCTGTTTGCGGATGCGGCGATTCGGGCGGGCGTACGACGGCACGTGGTCGTCTCGTCGATGGGCGCCGACCCCGCGCACCAGGGGGACGAGATCTTCGACGCGTATCTGCGCGCCAAGGGTGAGGCCGACGCCTATGTACGGAGCCAGGACGCCCTGGACGCGACGATTCTGCGCCCCGGGATGCTGACGAACGACGCCGGAACCGGTCTCGTACGACTGGAGGCCCACACGGGCCGCGGCCCCGTCCCGCGGGACGATGTGGCCGCCGTACTGGCGGAGTTGGTGGAGTCACCGGCGACGGCCGGTCTGACCCTGGAGCTGGTGAGCGGGTCGGCGCCGGTGTCGGTGGCCGTGAAGTCGGTCGCCGGGAACTGACGGGGCGGCGAGCTGCAGCCGGGGGACGAACACCCGCTAGAACAGGGGCATTTGGCCCGGGATTTCGGGGACGACGTAGCCGTCCAACGATGGTTGGGTCGCGTCGGGGCCGGCCTGTCGGCGGGAGCCCGGACAGGAGACGAGTACGCCGTTCTCGCGCGCGCCGGGCGGGTCGTGCCGCGCGAACCGTCCGGCGACGACGGCGATCTCGCGACGGCATTCGGGGCAGCGTCTGCGACGAGTGGACATGCAGTCAGTGTGCCCCGCTGGGGGGCGTGTTGTGCGTGGGGCGGACGTACACCACGGTCGGTGTCAGCCGATGTAGGGGGACGTACGCGAGCCGTCCCTGGCGTACTCGATGCGCAGGCGCATCGTCGGGTGGACGTCCAGGGCGGGCAGGTCGGCCGGGTCGACCCAGCGGACGGCGGTGGTCTCGTCGCTCGTGCGGAGCTCCCCGCCCGTGGGGCGCGCCCGGAAGCAGATGCTGAACTGCTGGCGGACCTCGCGGTCGTCGTAGCGCATCACATGGCCGGGGTCGGTGTAGATCCCGGAGAGGCCGAGGACCTCGACCTCGATTCCGGTCTCCTCCCGGACCTCGCGAACCATCGTGTCGCTGATGGACTCCCCCACGTCGTGGCCGCCTCCCGGCAGTGCCCAACGACCGTTGTCGGAGCGCCGGATCATGAGCGCCCCCAACGGGGCGGGCCCAGACGCCGGGACGCGCCTTGCTTAAGTCAATCAACTGACTTAGCTTAGGGCTGTCGCGCGCCCACGCCCGATGCCCCCCCACGCCCAATACCCCTTGCTCCCTGTCTTCTGCTCCCTGTCTTCTGCTTTCTGCCCTCTGCTTTCTGCCCTCATCCCCTGCCCGATGTACACGGAGGCCCGGTCCATGTCCCACGCTGTTTCCCGACCCGGCGACGACGACGGGGTGGTGACCGCGGCGCCGCGGGCCAACGCCGTCGTCGCGGTCCTGGCCTTCGGCGGGATCGTGGTCTCGCTGATGCAGACCCTGGTGATCCCGATCGTCCCGGAGCTGCCGAAGCTGCTGAACTCCCCGGCGTCCGACGCCGCGTGGGCCGTGACGGCCACGTTGCTGGCCGCCGCCGTGGCCGTGCCGATGATGGGGCGACTGGGGGACATGTACGGCAAGCGCCGCATGCTGCTGACCAGCATGGTGCTGCTGATCGCGGGGTCCGTCACAGCCGCGCTCAGCGACTCGCTGGTCCCGATGATCGTCGGGCGGGCGCTGCAGGGCGCGGCCAGCGGCGTGATCCCGCTCGGCATCAGCATCATGCGGGACGAACTGCCCGCCGAACGGCTCGGCTCCGCCACCGCCCTGATGAGCGCCTCGCTCGGCGTCGGCGGCGCGCTCGGGCTGCCCTTGTCGGCGCTGATCGCCGACAACTTCGACTGGCACGTCCTGTTCTGGAGCTCGGCGGGGTTGGGTGTGGTGGCCCTGCTGCTGGTGCTGTTCGTCGTGCCCGAGTCGAAGGTGCGTACGGGCGGACGGTTCGACGTCGTCGGCGGACTCGGCATGGCGGCGGGCCTGCTCTGCCTGCTGCTGCCGATCTCCAAGGGCGGCGACTGGGGCTGGGGCAGCGGCACCACGCTCGGTCTGTTCGGCGCCTGCGTCGTGATCCTGCTGCTGTGGGGCTGGTACGAGCTGCGTACCGACCAGCCGCTGGTCGACCTGCGCACCACCGCGCGCCGCCAGGTGCTGGTCACCAACCTCGCCTCGATCGCGCTCGGCTTCGGCATGTTCGCGATGTCCCTGGTGCTTCCGCAGCTCCTGCAGTTGCCCAAGGCGACCGGCTACGGCCTGGGCAAGTCCCTGCTCATCGCGGGCCTGGTCATGGCCCCGTCCGGCCTGGTGATGATGGCGGTGGCCCCCGTCTCCGCCGCGCTCTCCAGGGCCAAGGGCCCCAAGGCCAGCCTGATGCTCGGCTCCCTCATCGTGGCGGCGGGCTACGGCCTCAACATCGTGCTGATGTCCGAGGTCTGGCAGTTCGTACTGGTGTCCTGCGTCATCGGCTCCGGCATCGGCTTCACCTACGGCGCGATGCCCGCCCTCATCATGGGCGCCGTGCCGCCGTCCCAGTCGGGCGCGGCCAACAGCCTCAACACCCTGATGCGTTCCATCGGTACGTCCACCGCGAGCGCCGTCGCCGGCGTCATCCTCTCGCAGATGACCACCGACCTGGGCGGGGCCCCGCTGCCCTCGGAGAACGGCTTCAAGACAGTGCTGGCGGTGGGCGGCGGCGCGGCACTGCTGGCGTTCGTGGTGGCGTCGTTCATTCCGCGGCATGGGGTGCCGGCGGGGGCCGGGGCGGGAGCAGGAGCAGGCGCAGGCGCAGGCGCCGGAGAGGTCGGGGTCTCGGGGGAGGCCGGCGAGGGTACGTCGGTGCAGGCCGTCGCGGCGTCCGTCGAGCCCGAGGGGACGAGCGGTGCCGTCGGCGGCACGCTGCCCGGGACGAGCGGTGACGCCGGCGGCGCGTTGCCCGGGACGAGCGGTGACGCCGGCGGCGTACTGCCCGCGTCAGGCGGCGCAATCGCGGTGACCGGTCGCGTCCTGGGTGCGGACCGCGCCCCCGTCGCGGCGGCCGCGGTCACCCTCATCTCACTCGGCGGCCGGCAACTGAGCCGGTCGGTCTCCCGGAGCGACGGCTCGTACGGCGTCGGCGCGCCCACCACCGGCTCCTACGTCCTGATCGCCTCCGCCGAGGGCTACCAGCCACAGGCCTCGACACTCGTCGTCGCCGACGGACCGGTCTCGTACGACGTCCTGCTCGGCGGTACGAGCACCCTCGCGGGACTGGTGCGGTCGGCCGACAGCGGAACGCCGGTCGCCGAGGCCGTGGTGATCGTCACCGATGTGCGCGGGGACGTGCTCGCCACCGGACGGACCGATGTACTGGGCGAGTTCACGGTGACCGATCTGGTGCCGGGGACGGTGACGCTCGCCGTCAACTCCCCCAAGCACCGCCCGCTGGCCCTGCCCGTCGAGATCGGCGGCGCCGGCACCACCCGTATCGAGGTCGAACTGCACCCCGGCGTCCATGTGCGCGGCACGGTACGCGGAGCCGGCGCACCGCTCAGCGACGCCCGCGTGACCCTGGTCGACGCCGCGGGCAACGTCGTCGCCACGACGAGGACCGGCCACGACGGCGCCTACGCCTTCACCGACCTGGACAGCGGCGCCTACACGGTCATAGCGACGGGCTACCCGCCCCAAGCGGCCCCGGTCACCGTGTCGAACACCGGCCCGAACGCCCACGACATCGAACTCGCGCACAGCGCCGAGTAGTTCCACCCCACGGCCGGTACCACCCCACGGCCGGTACCACCCCACGGCCGATGACGGCGTCCGGTTCGTCCTCGTCCCGGCGCCGAGCGTGCGGCTCGGCGCCGGGACCCGGATGCGCTAGCTGCCGAGGGTGATGGTGTCGTTGCATCCCAGGCCGGAGCCGACATTGGTGGTCTGCGCGCCGGGCGAGCCGCTGGCGTTGGGCGCGTTGCCCTCCAGTCCGTTCTGGAACCCGGATTGACCCTGCACGTCGACGTTCTGTTCGGTCGTCGTGCAGGTGACATAAGGTGACGAGAGGTTCATCCGCAAATGCCCTATATCGATCAGTCGGCACGCCGGATCGTCCGATCAACGCGAAGACGGCCCTGGGGGCCGGGCCTGGCGCTGTAGAGGAGTTGCCGTCAAACCAGTGGCGTCCCGTGGATGACCCTCATAGCTTGTGCACTCGTGACTGACGCTCCGAAGATGCGCCCGAATCCACCCGACCTCGGACGGGTCTTCAACGAGGTGCCGGAGCTCTACGACCGGGTTCGGCCGGGATACCCCGACGAACTGTTCGCGGACCTTGTCGCCATTACCGGCGTGGCCGAAAGCTCGTCGGTACTGGAGGTGGGCTGCGGTACCGGTCAGGCGACGCGCTCGCTGGCAGCACTCGGATGCTCGGTGACCGCCGTCGAGCCGGGCGCAGACATGGCCGCACTCGCTCGCCAACGGATCGCCTCCTTCCCTGACGTCACCATCGAGACGTCGACATTCGAGGAGTGGGACGACCGCGGTCGACGCTTCGATGCTCTCGTGGCTGCGTCGTCGTGGCACTGGGTCGACCCGTCGATCGGCTGGCAGCGGGCGCACGACGTGCTCCGCCCCAGGGGCTGGATGGCACTGATCGGCCACGTCGTCGTCCGCCGGCCGGGAGAGCCGGAGGTGTACGCCGAGACCGCCGATCTCCATGAGCAGTTCTGCCCCGGGAACCCCGACTGGGGTCATCCTCCCCTGGAGGACGAGGTGCGCTCCACGGATGAGGGTTGGGGCCTGGTCGACGATCCCGGCGGACTGTTCGGCCCGACGATCGTGCGCTGGTATCCGACCGTCCAGTGGTTCGACGGAGAAGGCTTCGCCGATCACCTTCGCTCGTTGTCGCTGTACCGCAAGCTCGATCGCGACGTCCGTGAGCCCCTGCTCGACGCCGTGGCCGAGCGCATCCGCACGCGGATGGGCGACCGCGTATCACGCCGCTATCTGAGCGTCCTCCGCGTCGGACAGCGCACCGAGTGAGCCCATTCGCGAAGGACTTCTTTCGCGTGCTGGAGGAGCTCTCACGCCTGCTCAGTGCGCGTCACAACTGGCCAAGCGACCCTATGACCTTCGCCATGCCGCGGTCTCCACATGGCTCAGTTCTGGCGTTGAACCACAGGTGGTCGCCGCACGCGCCGGCCACAGCGTGGCCGTTCTCTTCCGGGTCTATGCCAAGTGCCTCGACGGCGCCGCCGCCACGGCGAACGCTCGGATCGAAGCGGCACTGAGAGACGGCAGGTAGAAGCCGGAAAGTTGCCCCACGCCTGCCCCACACTGACTGGTCAGCACGCGATTCAGGGTGAGACACAGTGAGACAAGGCGGTCAAATCGAAGCGCCTGTCCCCCAGTACGTCAAAATGGCCTGCGGCCAGCATCGCTGCTGGTCACAGACCATTTTGATCGTGTGGCGGCGCCAGGATTCGAACCTGGGAAGGCTGAGCCGGCAGATTTACAGTCTGCTCCCTTTGGCCGCTCGGGCACACCGCCGGGGTTGCTGCCGGTCGTACCGCTTTTTGGCGGTGCTCCCTGGCAACGACGTAAACAATACCCGATGCCGAGGGGTGCTTCGCCACCCGATTGATCTGCGCTCCAGGGACGACGGGTGGCTAGGCTTGTGCGGATGCGGCCCGGGATCACGCCGGGCGCGGCGCCCGCCCCCACGTACGCCGATACGCATCCGTACGCACTCCGTTTACGCACCAATACAAACCGATACAAGGAGCCACAGGACATGGCCGACTCCAGTTTCGACATCGTCTCGAAGGTCGAGCGGCAGGAGGTCGACAACGCCCTCAACCAGACCGCCAAGGAGATCTCGCAGCGCTACGACTTCAAGGGCGTGGGTGCCTCGATCTCGTGGTCCGGCGACAAGATCCTGATGGAGGCGAACTCCGAGGACCGGGTCAAGGCCGTTCTCGACGTCTTCCAGTCCAAGCTGATCAAGCGCGGGATCTCGCTGAAGGCCCTGGACGCGGGCGAGCCGCAGCTCTCGGGCAAGGAGTACAAGATCTTCGCGTCGATCGAGGAGGGTATCTCCCAGGACAACGCGAAGAAGGTGGCGAAGATCATCCGCGACGAGGGCCCCAAGGGCGTCAAGGCCCAGGTGCAGGGTGACGAACTGCGGGTCAGCTCCAAGAGCCGCGACGACCTGCAGACCGTGATCGCCCTCCTGAAGGGCAAGGACTTCGATTTTGCGCTGCAGTTCGTGAACTACCGGTGAGCCATTGATTCATGGCGACGGCCGCCGTCGCCGATCGAACGGTCACGAGGAAGGGTGGGCACCTGGTGGGTGCCCACCCTTCTCGCCTGCTGGCTGCGGTCCGGGGGCGTGCTCGATCGTGCTCAGTGGCGCGAGTTGCCGAACAGGAGGCGGTAGGCGACCAGGAGGACGAACGAGCCTCCGATCGCCGCGGCCCACGTCGCGCCGTCGTGGAAGCTCTTGGCGATCGGGTGGTCAAGCCAGCGGGCCGAGATCCAGCCGCCGATGAACGCGCCGGCGATGCCTATGAGGGTCGTGCCGATGAGGCCGCCCGGGTCACGGCCGGGCAGCAGGAACTTGGCGATGGCTCCGGCCAACAGCCCCAGAACGATCCAGCTGATGATGGTCATGCCGTCAACCTGCCCCTCCGCGCTGTGCCTGCACTTTCCGGACAGTGAGCATTCGGTCAAGATCCGCTGTGTGCCGCGCGCTTGTTCCTGCCTGGTACCTGTCTGGTACCTGCCTTACCCCGGCCCTGTCCCTGCCCTGTCGGTGAACAGGACGTCACGACGGCACTTTTCGGTTGCAGTGATCAGTAACGTGCGGGCCATGGCACCCACCGGTTCTGCCTCCGCGCTGCGGCGCACGCTGGGCGTCGGCGATGCAGTCGTCATTGGGCTCGGCTCGATGATCGGAGCCGGCATCTTCGCCGCTCCGGGGCCCGCGGCTCGCGCGGCCGGGTCCGGCCTGCTGCTCGGCCTCGCCGTCGCCGCGGTCGTCGCCTACTGCAACGCCATCGCGTCGGCCCGCCTGGCCGCCCTGTACCCGGCCTCGGGCGGTACCTATGTGTACGGGCGCGAGCGGCTCGGCCCGTTCTGGGGCTACCTCGCCGGCTGGTCGTTCGTCGTCGGAAAGTCCGCCTCCTGCGCGGCGATGGCGCTCACCGTGGGGGCTTACGTCTGGCCCGGGCAGGCGCACGCTGTGGCGGTCGCGGCCGTGGTGGTGCTGACCACGGTGAACTACGGCGGTGTCCAGAAGTCCGCCTGGGTCACGCGGGTGATCGTGGCAGTGGTCCTCGCCGTCCTCGCTTTCGTCGTGGTCGTCTGTCTGGGATCCGGGGCGTCCGACGTCGGGCGCCTGGACGCCGGGGCCTCGGGTGGTGCGGGCGGAGTGCTGCAGGCGGCCGGGCTGCTCTTCTTCGCGTTCGCCGGGTACGCGCGGATCGCGACGCTCGGTGAGGAGGTACGGGATCCGGCGCGCACCATCCCTCGTGCGATCCCCCTGGCTCTGGGCATCGCGCTGGCGGTGTACGCGTGTGTGGCGGTGGCTGTCCTTTCTGTGCTGGGGGCCGGCGGTCTCGGGCACGCCGACGCTCCGCTGGCCGACGCCGTGCGCGCCGCCGGGGTGCCGGGGCTGGTACCGGTGGTACGGGTCGGCGCCGCCGTGGCCGCGCTTGGTTCGTTGCTCGCTCTGCTCCTGGGCGTCTCGCGCACGACGCTCGCCATGGCCCGCGACCGGCATCTGCCCGGTGTGCTGTCGGCCGTGCATCCGCGTTTCCAGGTGCCGCACCGGGCCGAACTGGTTGTGGGCGTGGTGGTTGCGGTCCTGGCCGCCACGGTGGACGTGCGAGGCGCGATCGGGTTCTCCTCCTTCGGTGTGCTGGCCTACTACGCCGTGGCCAACGCCTCGGCCTGGACGCTGAACCCGGCACCGACAACTCGGGTGCTGCCGGCCCTGGGACTCCTCGGGTGCGTGGTGCTGGCGTTCTCGCTGCCGGTGCTGTCGGTGGTGGTAGGCGCGGGTGTACTGGCGGTGGGCGTGATCGCCTATGGCGTACGCCGATGGGTTGCCGCGCGGTAGCGGATCGGACGGGCGAACGGCCGCAGCGGGTTCTTGGCTGGAGCGGGTGAATGGCTGGGGCGGGCAGACTGCCGGGGCGGGTGAACGGCGGCAGCGGGTGAGCCGCGGCTCAAGGCAGGCAGTTGCTGCGACGACGTACGGCCCATCTCGCGGCCGTTACGGCCGTCTCGCGGCCGTCAGGACGCTCGCGCTGCGCCCGAAGTACGTATGCGGAAGTCGGGCCAACGGGCCGTCTCCACCTCCTCGTTCGGCTCGGCATATCGGCAGGGGCAACAGGCCGCAGTCCGTGCCGAATCCGCCGTCGCCCATGCTCAGACAGAGGTCGGCGAGCAGGGGAGGCAGGGTGAAGCCCAGGGTGGCCTCGGCGCGGGCCAGGGTGGGCGCGTCGGCCCGCGCCGTAAGTGAAGGCCGGCCCCATGCACGGGTGTTGTGGGCCTTGGCCACGACCCGTGCCGGCAACTGCTCGTTCTCGCTCATGGGTTCATGATGCAAGGCCGCACTGACAGTCGGGCCGGCCTGTGGACAACTACCGGGCTGTGGGAAACCGGGAGTTGGATGAGGGTCCGGGTTGCGCCTTCGCCGGGCTGGTCAGCGAGTCGCGAACGGCTCGTCGGTCCGCACGATTTCGCGGCCGAGCGGCAGCAGGGAAACTGGGATGAGCTTGAAGTTGGCGATGCCGAACGGGATGCCGATGATCGTGATGCACAGGGCGATGCCCGTGACGATGTGCGCGATCGCCAGCCACCAGCCCGCGAGGATCAGCCACAGCACGTTGCCGATGCACGAGGGCGCACCGGCGTCGCGGCGCTCGACCGTCGTGTACCCGAAGGGCCACAGGGCGTAGACCCCGATACGGAAGGCAGCGATGCCGAACGGGATGCCGATGATCGTGATGCAGAGCAGCAGGCCCGCGGCCATGTATCCGAGGAAGAGCCAGAAGCCGCTCAGGACGAGCCAAATGACGTTCAGGATGGTTTTCACCGGGGTCGACCTGCCATCTTCTCGAGCCGGGAGATGCGCTCCGCCATCGGCGGGTGTGTCGAGAACATCTTGGAGAGCCCCTGGCCCGGCCGGAAGGGGTTCGCGATCATCATATGGCTGGCGGACTCGATGCGCGGCTCGGGCGGCAACGGCAGTTGCTTGGTGCCTGCTTCGAGCTTGCGCAGCGCACTGGCGAGCGCGAGGGGGTCGCCGGTCAGCTGCGCGCCGGACGCGTCGGCCTCGTACTCTCTGGAACGGCTGATGGCCAGTTGGATGAGGGTGGCCGCGAGCGGGCCGAGGATCATGATCAACAACATGCCGAGGATGCCGGGACCGTCGTCGTCGTCCGAGCGGCCGACGGGGATCAGCCATGCGAAGTTGACCAGGAACATGATCACGGAGGCGAGGGCGCCCGCGACCGACGAGATAAGGATGTCGCGGTTGTAGACATGGCTGAGCTCGTGGCCGATGACGCCGCGCAGTTCGCGCTCGTCCAGGATGCGCAGGATGCCTTCCGTGCAGCACACGGCGGCATTGCGCGGATTGCGGCCTGTCGCGAAGGCGTTCGGTGCCTCTGTCGGGGAGATGTACAGGCGCGGCATGGGCTGGCGGGCCTGGGTGGAGAGGTCGCGGACCATGCGGTAGAGGGCAGGTGCCTCGAATTCACTGACCGGGCGGGCCCGCATCGCGCGCAGTGCCAGTTTGTCGCTGTTCCAGTACGCGTACGCGTTCGTGCCCAGAGCGATCACAACCGCGACGACGAGCCCCGTACGGCCGAAGAAACTGCCGATGACGATGATGAGGGCGGACAGTCCCCCGAGGAGTACTGCGGTCCTTAGCCCGTTGTGCCGGCGGTGCACGGTACGCCCTCCAAATGGTGCAGCAGGGGAACCCTTTGCTTGCAGATCTTGCTCGCTGTCTCGGGTGCCACCGGTGCCGTGGCGACACGTCCAGTGGACCCTCCCGTACTGGTCAACGCCAGGCGAGAGCCACTAGTTCCCTTGTGCGTACCGTGCCGTCGGTGGGCCGACCGGGTGACGGCGGCGCCGAGCAGTCGGCGCGGCGGCCCGGGACAAGCCCGTTGTCGGCTCAGAAGAGGGTTGTGTCGGCGAAGCGCAGGATCAGCTGTGGTGCTCCGGACAGGGCGACGCCGAGGACGCCGGTGAGGGTGATGGCCGCGGTGAGCGGCGCCGGGAGGCGGTGCTGGACGGGCTCGCCCTCGGGGGCGCGGAACAGCAGGGCCGTCCATTGGAGGTAGTAGAACAGCGCGATGACGACGTTGGCGGCCATGATCACGGCCAGCCAGCCGAGTCCGGCGTCGACCGCCGCCGAGAACACCGTGACCTTGGCGAACAGGCCGATGATACCTGGGGGAAGTCCGGCCAGGCAGAGCAGGAAGAAGGCCATCACGAGGGCGGCGAGCGGGTTCTTCGCGTACAGGCCCCGGTAGTCCGTGATGCGGTTCGCGCGCCTGGTGCGGCCCACCAGGGCGACCACCGCGAAGGCACCGAGGTTCACGGCCGCGTACATCAGGGCGTAGGCGAGCGTGGATCCGATGGAGTGCTCGGCGTCGTCGGAGTAGGCGGCAGCGGCGATCGGTACGAGGAGGTAGCCGGCCTGGCCCACCGACGACCAGGCGAGCAGGCGTACCGCGCTGTACGCGCGCGTGGCCTGCTGGCGCAGAGCGCCGACGTTGCCGACCGTCATGGTGAGCGCGGCCAGGGCCGCGAGCGCCGGGCCCCAGACGTCGGCGTACGACGGGAAGGCGATGACGGTGACGAGGATCAGGCCGGTGAAGCCGACCGCCTTGCCGACGACCGAGAGGTAGGCGGCGATCGGCAGGGGGGCGCCCACGTAGGTGTCCGGGACCCAGAAGTGGAAGGGCACGGCGGCCGTCTTGAAGGCGAAGCCGACGAGGGTGAGGGCCACCCCGGTCTGCGCGAGGGTGTGCAGTTGGCTGTCGACGTGCTGGATGCGGTCGGCGACCTGCGTGAGGTACAGGGTGCCCGTGGAGGCGTACACGAAGCTGATGCCCATGAGGCTGACGGCGGTCGCGGTGACCGACGACAGGAAGAATTTCAGGGCGGCTTCGGAGGACTTCTTGTCGCCGTGCCGCAGGCCGACGAGCGCGAAGGCGGGCAGGGAGGCGACCTCCAGGGCGACGATGAGGGTCGCGAGGTCGCGGGAGGCGGGCAGGAGGGCGGCTCCGGCCGCGGAGGAGAGCAGCAGGAACCAGTACTCCCCTTCGGGGAGTTGTTTGTCGGCGTCCTTCAGTGCGGTGACCGACAGGAGGGCGGACAGGAGGGCGCCGCCGAGTACGAGGAACTGGACGACCAGGGTGAAGCGGTCGGCCGTGTAGCTGCACGCGTGCGTGCCGTGCACGCAGAAGGTGCTGCGGTCGCCGTCGAGCAGTGGCAGGAGCATCAGTGCGGCGGCGGCCAGGCCCGCGACGGAGATCCAGCCGAGGAGGGGTTTGCGCGCCTCCGGTACGAACAGGTCGGCGACGAGCACCGCGATCGCCACCACGGCGGCGACGGTCGGCGGCGCGACGGCGAGCCAGTCGACGGACTGGATGAGGTTCGCGGCCAGCGGCTGGGCCAGGGAACTCATCGGGCGCCTCCTGCGAACAGCTGCTGGACGGCCGGATCGGTCAGGCCCAGGAGGGCCTTGGGCCACAGCCCGGCGACGACGGTAAGGGCGACGAGCGGGGTCCAGGCCGCGAACTCGTACGTGTGGACGTCGGCGAGCTGCGACGCTTCCTGCGGTACGGCGCCCATGCAGACGCGGCGGACCACGACGAGCATGTACGCGGCTGTCAGGAGGGTGCCGAAGGCCGCGATCGCCATGAAGGTGAGGAAGGCGGGACGGCTGAGGTCGTCGGCGGGCTTGAAGGCGCCGAACAGGGCGAGCATCTCGCCCCAGAAGCCGGCCAGGCCGGGAAGACCCAGCGAAGCGACCGCTCCGAAGGCGAGCAGGCCACCGAGGCGTGGCGCCTTGCCGTAGAGGGCGGCTCCGGTCTTGTCGGCGAGGCTGTCGAGGTCGGTGGTGCCGGTGCGGTCCTTGAGCGCGCCGACCAGGAAGAACAGCAGTCCGGTGATGAGGCCGTGGGCGATGTTGGCGAACAGGGCGCCGTTCACGCCGGTCGGCGTCATGGTCGCGATGCCGAGCAGGACGAAGCCCATGTGGCCGACGGACGAGTAGGCGATGAGGCGCTTGAGGTCGCCCTTCGCGCCCTGTTTGGCGAGGGACAGGCAGGCGAGGGATCCGTAGATGATCCCGACGACGGCGAAGGCGGCGAGGTAGGGCGCGAAGGTGTGGAAGCCGTGCGGCGCGATCGGCAGGATGATCCGGACGAACCCGTACGTACCCATCTTCAGCAGTACGCCTGCCAGCAGGACCGAGCCGACGGTCGGCGCGGAGGTGTGGGCGTCGGGCAGCCAACTGTGCAGCGGCCACATCGGCGTCTTGACCGCGAGCCCGAGCCCGATCGCCAGAACTGCGATGACCTGCACAGATGCGGTCAGCGACCGGCCGTTGTCAGTGGCGAGTGCCACCATGTCGAATGTGCCGGCCTTGATCCCGATCAGGAGCAGGCCGAGCAGCATGACGACCGAACCGAGCAGTGTGTAGAGGATGAACCGCCAGGCGGCCTGGGTCCTGCCCTCGCCGCCCCAGAGGGCGATGAGGAAGTACATCGGGATGAGCACCATCTCGAACGCGAGGAAGAACAGCAGCAGATCGAGGACGGCGAAGCTCGCGAGCGTGCCGGACTCGAGGACCAGCAGCAGTGCGACGAAGGCCTTCGGGGTCGGGCCCGCGGGCATCTTGAAGTACGAGTAGAGCGCGCAGAGGAAGGTCAGCAGCGCGGTCAGGACCAGAAGGGGGAGGGAGATGCCGTCGATGCCGAGGTGGACCCGCACGTCGAGTGCGGGGATCCAGCTGATGTCGGTCGTGGCCTGCATCTTCGACGGGTGGTCGTGGTCGAAGCCGAGCGCGAGGACGATCGCCGCGATGAGGACCGCTGCGGTGACGGTCACGCCGTGCCGCAGCACGGCCTGCTCGGGCGACTTCCCCTTCAGCCCGGGCGGGGCGGGCAGGAGCGCGGCGAGCGCACCGAGAAGCGGCACGACGACGATCAACGCCAGAAGGAACTGCATCACGGACTCGCTGATATCGATCACGCCTGCTCACGCTCCCGTGGCGACAAGGACGGCGGCGACCGCGAGGACGACGGTGCCGGCGAGCAGCGCGCTCACATAGGTCTGCACATTGCCGGTCTGGGCGCGCCGTACGGCGGCTCCCAGCAGGCGGGGTAGGGCTCCCGCGCCGCGTACGTAGGTCTCGACGACCTCGCGGTCCAGGAACCGAACGAGGCTCGCGCCAGCCAGCACTGGGCGGACGAAGAGTGCCGCGTACACGGCGTCGAGGTGGAAGCCGACGGCCGCGTGCCGGTGCAGCGGGCCGAGCAGCAGCCGTCCGGGGTCCGCCGGGTCGGGTGCGGAGGCGACGTCGCCGTAGGCGGGTGCGTGGGTGGCGATGGCCTCGGCCTCGACGAGTCCGGCGTCGCCCTCGGGGTGGGCGGCGACCGCGCCGAGCGGGACACGGGCCGCGGCTGCCGTGCTGTGTCGCCAGGCCGCGTAGGTGACGATGCCGCCGATCAGGGCCACTCCCGTGCCGAGGACGGAGGTGGTGAGGGTCGGGGCGAGGTCCCGACCGTCGAACCAGTCGGGCAGCGAACGGTAGGCGAACCCGCCGAGCGCCAGGGACGGGACGGCGAGCACCCACAGCACCGCGGTCATGGTGAGCGGCTGGCGGCCGTGGTCGGGAGCCTCGGTGCCCTGTCCGCGGAAGGCGAGCAGCCAGAGGCGCGTCGCGTACGCGGCGGTGAGTGCCGCGGTGATCAGGCCGGCGACGAGGGTGATCCAGCCCGCGGTGCCGGGGGCGTGCTCGGTGTATCCGGTGGCGACGTGTTCCGCGGCGCCGAGGACGGCGTCCTTGGAGAAGAAGCCGCTGAAGGGCGGGATCGCGGCGAGCGCGAGGAGCGCCACGGTCATCGTCCAGAAGGCGTCGGGGACGCGGTCGCGCAGGTTGCCCATGCGGGACATGGCGGCCAGCGAGTTGGTGCCGGCGGCGTGGATGATCACGCCGGCGGCGAGGAACAGCAGCGCCTTGAAGGCGCCGTGGGACAGGAGGTGGAAGACGGCGGCGCCGCGGTCGCCGACGGCGAGGGCGCCGGTCATGTAGCCGAGTTGGCCGATCGTCGAGTAGGCGAGGACGCGCTTGATGTCGTCCTGGGCGAGTGCGGCGAGGCCCGAGCCGAGCATGGTGACGGCGGCCATGACGGCCAGGACGACCATCGCGGCCGAGGAGGCCTCGAAGACCGGGAGGAGGCGGGCGACGAAGTAGACACCGGCGGCGACCATTGTCGCGGCGTGGATCAGCGCGGAGACCGGCGTCGGGCCCGCCATCGCGTCGGGGAGCCAGGTGTGCAGCGGGAACTGCGCCGACTTGCCCGCCACGCCCGCAAGGAGCAGCAGGGCGATCAGCGTCGGGTGGTGGAGGCCGCCGCTCGCGACGGCGCCGAGGACCTTCGTGATCCGGAAGGAGCCGGTGTCGGTGGCGAGGGCGAACAAACCGATGAGGAAGGGGACATCACCGAGCTTCGTCACCAGGAAGGCCTTGATGGAGGCGGCGCGGGCCTCCGGGGTCTCCCAATAGTGGCCGACCAGGAAGTACGAGCAGATGCCCATGATCTCCCAGCCGACCAGCAGCACGATCAGGTCGCCGGAGTAGACGACGAGCAGCATCGCGGAGGTGAAGAGGGAGACGAGCGCGGCGTACGAGGGGTAGCGCGGGTCGTCGCGCAGGTAGCCCGTCGAGTAGATCTGCACGCACGAGGCGACGACGCCGACCAGGACGGCGACGAGGGCGGCGAAGCCGTCGATGTGCAGGGCGAGTTCGACGGGGACCGAGCCGGTGGGCGTGAGTTCGGTGTGGGCGTCGACGGCCTGGTCGCCCCCCTGGCGTACGGCGACCAGCACGGCCAGCACGAACGAGGCGAGGGTCGGCAGTACCGCGAGAGGGCGGACGAAGCCGGGGGCCGTGCGGCCCAGGAGCAGGCCGGCCGCGGCGCCCAGGAACGGCAGCAGGGGAACGAGGACGGCGAGGGTGGTCGTGGTCACGCGGTGGCCTCAGCCTTCCCGGTCTGATCCGTCGTCGGGGCGTCGCCTTCCGGGCCGTCGCTCTCGTGGCCCTCGGCGCTGTCGCGCAGTCTGTCGATGTCGGAGGTGCCGCGGTTGCGGTAGACGGCGAGGACGATCGCCAGGCCGATGCCGATCTCGGCGGCGGCGATGGCGATGGTGAACAGGGTCAGGGCCTGGCCGGAGTGCAGGGTGTCCCGGGCGGCCTTGCTGAGCCAGACGTCGAAGGCGACGAGGTTGAGGTTGACGGCGTTGAGCATCAGCTCGACGGACATCAGGACCAGGATCGCGTTGCGGCGGGCGAGGACGCCGTACAGGCCGGTGCAGAACAGGAGGGCGGAGAGCACGGCGGGATAGGCGAGATGCATCAGCGGGCGCCTTCCTGCTCGGCCGGATCGGTTGTCCCGACCTGATCGGTTGCCTGGACCGGATCGGTTGCCTGGGCCGGCTCCTTTCGCCCTGACGGGTGATTCCGGGAATCCGGGACGGATGGGGAACTGCCGGACCCGGCCCGGGAGTTCACAGGGGGAGAGCTCGACTCCGCCTTCGCCTTGCGGGACAGGACGATCGCGCCGACCAGGGCCGCGAGGAGAAGGACGGAGAGGGCCTCGAAGGGGAGCACCCAGTTCTGGAAGAGGCTCGCCCCGGTGACGGCGGTGGAGCCGGCGGCCGGACCGTCCAGGTCGATCCAGGTCGCACGGAATGCGTCGACGACGACCCAGACCAGGGCGGCGGCCGAGGCGACGGCCACGGTGAGTGCGGCCCAGCGGTTGCCGGAGTCGGCGTCCGGCGAGCGGCCGATGGGTGCCCTGGTGAGCATCAGACCGAACAGAAGGAGGACCACGACGGAGCCGACATAGATGAGGACCTGCACCCAGGCGATGAACTCGGCGGTGAGCAGCAGGTATTCGACGGCCAGACCGCCGAGGGTGACCACCAGCCACAGGGCGGCGTGCACCAGTTGGCGGGTGGTGACGGTGACGAGGGCGGCGCCGAAGGTGACGAGGCCGACGAGGAGGAAGGCGATCTCGACGCCGGTCGGGGAGAGGAAGCCGTGGGTGTCGGCGGCCAGGCTCGTGGCGGGGGCCGCGGTCACGGCTGAGGCTGTGGCTGTGGCTGTGGCTGCGACGAGGCTCACGACTCTCCTTCCTGGGGCTCGGCCTGGGCGGCCGCCAGCTTCTCGGCGGCCTTGCGGGCGGCGGCGATCTCCTTCGGTTCCTCGGCGGCCGGGTCGAGGGCCGGCGGGGCGGGCACCGTCCACATCCAGTCGCGGAGCTTGTCGCGTTCGTGGGTGAGTTCGTGGATGTCGGTCTCGGCGTACTCGAACTCCGGGGACCAGAACAGGGCGTCGAAAGGACAGACCTCGATGCAGATACCGCAGTACATGCACAGGGCGAAGTCGATGGCGAAGCGGTCGAGGACGTTGCGGCTGCGTTCGCGGCCACCGGGGGTCGCCGCCGGGACCGTCTCCTTGTGGGAGTCGATGTAGATGCACCAGTCCGGGCACTCCCGGGCGCAGAGCATGCAGACCGTGCAGTTCTCCTCGAACAGAGCGATGACGCCACGGCTGCGGGGCGGCAGGTCGGGCAGGACGTCCGGGTACTGAGCGGTGACGGTCTTCTTCGTCATCGTGCGCAGGGTGACGGCCAGACCCTTGGCCAGGCCCGCGCCGGGGATGCGGGACCGGGTGGAGGGGAGCGGCTCCGTCATCAGGAGATCACCACCTTGACGATGCCGGTGAGGGCGATCTGAGCGAGGGAGAGGGGGACGAGGAGGGTCCAGGAGAGCTTCTGGAGCTGGTCCTCGCGCAGGCGGGGATAGGTGACGCGGAGCCAGATCACGAGGAAGGCGAGGACGGCCGTCTTCAGCAGGGTCCACACCCAGCCGAGGCCGTCGGAGCCCCAGGGGCCGTGCCAGCCGCCCAGGAACAGGACGGTGGTCAGGCCGCACAGGACGATGATTCCGGCGTACTCGGCGAGGAGGAACAGTGCGAAACGCAGGCCCGTGTATTCGGTGTACGCGCCGAAGATGATCTCCGAGTCGGCGACGGGCATGTCGAAGGGCGGGCGCTGGAGTTCGGCGAGGCCGGCGACGAAGAAGACGATCGCGCCGACGATCTGCCAGGGAAGCCACCACCACTGGAAGGCGTCGAGGATGCCGGGGAGGGAGACGGTACCGGCCGCCATGGCCACCGAGGCGGCGGTGAGGAGCATCGGGAGTTCGTAGGCGAGGAGCTGAGCGGCGGTGCGCAGGCCGCCGAGGAGGGAGAACTTGTTGGCGGAGGCCCAACCGGCCATGAGGGAGCCGAGGACGCCCACGCCCATCACCGCGAGGACAAAGAAGACGCCCGCATCGAGGACCTGACCGACCGCGCCCTCTCCCGGGCCGATGGGGATGGCCAGCAGGACGACGAGGTACGGGAGGAGGGCGACGGCCGGGGCGAGCTGGAAGACGCGGCGGTCCGCGCCCGCCGGGACGACGTCCTCCTTCTGCGCGAACTTGACTCCGTCGGCGACGAGTTGGGCCCAGCCGTGGAAGCCGCCGGCGTACATCGGGCCGAGGCGGCCCTGCATGTGAGCCATGACCTTGTGCTCGGTCTGGCCCACGATCAGGGGGAAGGTGAGGAAGACGACGAACACGATCAGGAGTCGCAGGGTGACGTCCAGGGCGTCGGTCACTGCGTACCTCCTGAGGGGGGGTCTGGGTTTTCGGCTGGGTCTTCGGGGGTGGGCGGGGCTTTGTCGGCGGGGGTGTCCTGCGTGGTGGGCTTTGGGCTGGGCTCCGGGTCTGGGCTGGGCTGCGGCTCTGGGCTCGGCTTCGGTTCCGCGCTGGGCTTGGGTTCCGGGCCGGGCTTCGGTTCCGGGCTCGGCACCGGCTCCGGGCTGAGCTCCGGCTCCGCGCTGGACTTTGGGCTCGGGCTTGGGCTCGGCTTCGGCTCCGCTGGCTTCACCGCGGGACCCGGCTCCGTTGTCGCACCGGCCTTCGCGCTCTGCTCTGCCTCGGCCTCCGGTTCCGCCCCCGCGCTCCCCTTCGCTTCCGGTTCCGCATCGTCGAAAGCCGGGCGGGCGTGGTGCCAAGGGGCGTCCGAACTGCGGGGGGCGGGGCGGGTGTTCGGGGCCTGTGGCGACGGGGTTTCGGCAGCCTGCGAGGCCGAACCGTCTCTCGCGCGGCGCGAGCGGCGCGGTGCAGCCGTGCCGGCCGCACCCTGCCGCTGGTCGGCCGCGGGCGAGGCCGTCTGACTCGCCGAACCTTCCGCCGCGGACCGCGCACGCCGCGGCCCAGCCTCCGCCTCACCCGACGCCCCGCCAACCCCGGCCGCCGCCTGCCCGGCCGAACCCTCGGCTCCAGACGCCTGACTCGCCGAACCCTCCGCCGCCGACCGCGCACGACGCGGCCCAGCCGCACCCTCACCCGGCACCCCGGCCGCCGCACCCTCGGCCCCAGCCGCCTGGCTCACCGAACCCTCGGCCGCCGACCGCGCACGACGCGGCGCAGCCCCCGCCTCACCCGATGGTCCCGAACCTCCAGCCGCCCCCTGACCAGCCGAACCACCCGCAGCCCCAGCCGCCCCCTGGCTGACCGACCCCTCCCCCACCGACCGCGCTCGGCGGGCAGGCCGTTCCCCAGTCCCTGCTCGCGCCGCGCCTCGGCCCGCGGCCGTGCCCGTGCTGCGGGTCGGGCGGGACGGTGCTGGGGGGAGCTGTCCCTTCAAGGGGCCCCATTCGTTGGGGTCGGGGACGCCTGGGGGGAGCATTTGGCGGCGCTTGGGGGTGCCGTGGTCGGATTCGCCTGGTTCCTTGGCGCCGGGCCAGGCCTTGGCGACGCGGGCGGCGAGGACGAAGTCCTTGCGGAGGGGGTGGCCCTCGAAGGTGTCCGGGAGCAGGAGGTGGTCGAGGCCGGGGTGGCCCTCGAAGTGGACGCCGAACATTTCGTGGGTCTCGCGTTCGTGCCAGGCCGCGCCCGCGTAGACGTCGACGGCGGAGGGCAGCGTCGGGGCGTCGTGCGGGACGGTGGTGCGGATCAGCAGGCGACGAAGAGGGGACAGGGAGACGACGTGGGCCGAGACGCGGAACCCTGTGCCCGGTTCGTCGACCGCGCTCAGCCAGTCGAAATAGGTGCAGGAGAGGCGGTCGCGCGCGACTTCCAGGGCGGTGAGCCAGGACGCCGGAGGGACGTCGACCGTCAGGACCTCGTAGGACTCCTCGGCCGTGGCCTCCGGGCCGAAGAGTTCCTCCGCGGGGGCGGGCAGCCAGCCGACCGTGCTCATCGGTCCTCCCCGGACGGGGGCGTGGCGGCGGGCGGCTCGACCAGGGGGCTCTGCAGGGCCGCGGCGGAGGGCCGGGAGGTGCCGTAGCGCTCCCCCAGGGACTCGCGTGCGATCTTCTCCTGGAGCTTGAGGATGCCCTGGAGCAGGGCCTCGGGGCGGGGCGGGCAGCCGGGGACGTAGACGTCGACGGGGATGATCTGGTCGACGCCCTTGGTGACGGAGTAGGAGTCCCAGTAGGGGCCGCCGCAGTTGCTGCATGCGCCGAAGGAGATGACGTACTTCGGCTCGGGCATCTGCTCGTACAGGCGCTTCACGGCCGGGGCCATCTTGTCCGTGACCGTGCCCGAGACCACCATCAGGTCGGCCTGGCGCGGGCCCGGCGCGAAGGGGATGACGCCGAGGCGGATGAAGTCGTGGCGGGCCATCGACGCGGCGATGAACTCGATCGCGCAGCAGGCGAGGCCGAAGTTGAAGACCCACAGGGAGTAGCGGCGGCCCCAGTTCAGGACCACCTTCATCGGTTCCGGTGCGAGGCGGGCCAGTGCGCCCAGCCTCTTCGGCTCCGGCAGCAGCACGGGCTGCGTGGCAGGGGGCTCGGCCGACTGCCCGTTGGTGTCCGGCGTCGTCACGTCCATGCCAGAACGCCCTTCTTGTACGCGTAGAGCAGGCCCACGGCCAGGAAGCCGAGGAAGATGAACATCTCGACGAGGGTGGTGGCGCCGTAGCCGGGGGCGGCGTAGACCGTCGCCCAGGGGAACAGGAAGATCGAGTCGACGGCGAAGATGACGTAGAGGAAGGCGTAGACGTAGTAGCGGACCTGGGTGTGGGCCCAGCCCTCGCCGACGGGGTCGACTCCGCACTCGTACGTCAGCAGCTTCTCCGGGGTGGGCACGACCGGGCGCAGCAGCCGGCCCGCTCCGAAGGCGACGGCGACGAACAGCACGCCGACGACGGCCAGCAGTCCGACGACCGAGTACGACTGGAAGTAGTCCGCCGCGACGACGGTCGGTTCCCGCACGTCCGTGCCCTCGCTCCCTGATACGACTTGCTGATACGACTTGCTGATGCGGCTTGCTGATGTGACCTGCGACCTTGGCGAACGGTGTCGCTCGACGATCTGTACGCACGGGAGTCTAGGCCCTGATAAAGAGAGGGTAAGCAGCCCGTCGCGCCTTGAGATGTGCTCGATATGCCGGGGTGGGGTTTTCCCCAGGAGACCTGGGCGGTCGACCTCATGGCGCGAGCGCTCGCCACGCGGCACGCTGGCCCGTATGACCGAACGACTCTCGCACCCGATCGGGGCTCCCGGAGGCCCGGAGGGGGCTCCGGAAGGTGACGACCGCCTGCCCCCAGCCCGTTTCGCCTACGACCGGCAGACCTGGAAGGAGATCGCGCATCTCCTGGCGAACCTCCCGGTGTCGCTGTTCGGTTTCGTCTATGTCGTCACGGTGCTGTTCACGGGTTTCTGGCTGACGGTGACGGTGATCGGGTTCCCGTTGCTGGCGGCCGGTCTGGCGGGCGCGCGGGTGCTGGGCAGGATGGAGAGGGCGCGGGCCAGGAAGCTGCTCGGGGTACGGGTGGACGAGCCGAGCCCGTTGCCGGGGCGCGGTACCGGTCTGCTGCCGCGGTTGTGGATGCGGCTGAAGGACCCGGTGGGCTGGCGCACCGTGCTCTACGACTTCATACGGCTGCCCTGGGGCGTGCTCACCTTCGCCATCACGCTGACCTCGCTGTTCGTGCTGTGGCCGGTGCTGCCGTACATCGCGCGGGGGCTGACCAACGCCGACCGGGCGATGGTGCGCGGGCTGCTGTCGCCCTCCGACGAGCTGGAGCGGCGTATCGCGGAGCTGGAGTCGGACCGGGGGGTCGTGGTCGACACCGCCAACGCCGATCTGCGGCGGATCGAGCGCGATCTGCACGACGGGGCGCAGGCCCGCCTGGTCAATCTGGCGATGGGGCTCGGGCTGGCCAAGGAGAAGCTGCTGGAGGACCCGGACGCGGCCGCGGACATGGTCGCGGAGGCGCACGGCGAGGTGAAGCTCGCGCTGCAGGAGCTGCGGGATCTGGCCCGGGGCATCCATCCGGCGGTGCTGACCGACCGCGGTCTGGACGCCGCCCTGTCCTCGGTCGCCTCGCGTTGCACCGTGCCCGTGAAGGTGACGGTCGACCTCGTCTCGCGGCCGGCCGCGGCCATCGAGGGCATCGCCTACTTCACCGTCTCCGAGCTGCTGCAGAACATCAGCAAGCACAGCGGGGCGAGGTCCGCGTCCGTCGAGGTGTGGCGGTCCGGCGAGCGGCTGCTGATCCAGGTCGAGGACAACGGCCACGGGGGCGCGCGGCTCGACGGCGGCTCGGGCATGCAGGGGCTCGCGGACCGGCTGGACGCCGTCGACGGGCTGTTCGTCATCGACTCGCCGCCGGGCGGGCCGACCGTCGTGACGGCGGAGCTGCCCTGGCGCGACCGCGGATCCGGCGACAACGCCGCCGCGGGCGCGGGGCAGCCCCGATGAGGCCGAAAGGGCCGGTCCGGACAGCGCCGCTGAAGCCCGATGAGATCCGGGTGGGCCCTCTGAAGACGAAGAGGTCCGGGCAGCCCTGCTGAGGCCGAAGGGATCCGGACAGCCCCGCTGAGAAAGCAGAAGTCCGGACGGCCCTGGTGAGGCCGAAGGGAGCCGGACAGCCCCACTGAGACAGAAGAAGCCCGGACGGCCCTGCTGAAGCCGAAGAGATCCGGACAGCCCCGCTGAGACAGAAGAAGTCCGGACAGCCCTGGTGAGGCCGAAGGGTAGGGAAAACCCCCCTCCCAAGACGCCTACGGACTCCATGGTCCGGGGAGTTGGGAGACGGGACCGTGGAGGTAGGCAGGGGAGCCGCTGAGCCGGCAGGACGAGTAGAACGGACGACGTCGATGGCCACCGAGTACGGACAGGGCTACGGACACGGGTACGGGTACGACGACGGGCTGGGCGCCGGCCCCCGGCGCCGGCTGCCCGCCGGTCTGCGGGCGCCGTTCGAGGCGCGCAGCTGGCGCGAGTTCGCCTATGTGCTGCTGAGCCTGCCGATCGGCGTCACGCTCTTCGTGTACTCGGTCACGATGGTCGCGCTCGGCGCGGGCCTCCTGGTGACGTTTTTGGGCATCCCGGTGCTGGCCGCGGGGCTGGCCGGCTGCCGGGGCTTCGGGGCGCTGGAGCGGGCGCGGGCGCGCGGGCTGCTGGGCCTGGAGGTGGCCGACCCCGAGCCGCTGCGGATGCGGAAGTCCGGCGTGATGGCCTGGATGGGGGCCGTACTGAAGAGCGGCACCTCGTGGCGGACGCTGCTGTACGCACTGCTGCAGTTCCCCTGGTCGGTCTTCTCGTTCGTGATCGCGGTGAACTTCTGGGCGTACGGATGGGCCCTGCTGACGTATCCGCTGTGGTTCTGGCTCTTCCCGGTGTACGGCGGCCAGGGCGGGCTTCAGCTCTACGGCGACACCTCGCACAGCGTGTACCTCGACAACCCCTTCGAGATCACCGTGACGGCGCTGGTGGGACTGGTGTTCACGCTGGCCACGCCGTGGATCGTACGGGCGCTGACAATGGTGGACCGGGTGATGGTGCAGGGGCTGCTCGGCCCGTCGCGGCTGTCGGCGCGGGTGGTGGAGCTGGAGTCGGACCGGGGTGTCGTGGTCGACACGGCGGCCGCGGACCTGCGGCGGATCGAGCGCGACCTGCACGACGGGGCGCAGGCCCGGCTCGTGGCGCTGGCCATGGATCTGGGGCTGGCCAAGGAGAAGCTGACGGAGGACCCGCAGGCGGCGGCGCGGATGGTCGACGAGGCGCACGGCGAGGTGAAAACCGCGCTGCAGGAGCTGCGGGACCTCGCGCGCGGGATCCATCCGGCGGTGCTGACCGACCGCGGTCTGGACGCCGCGCTGTCCTCGGTCGCCTCGCGGTGCACGGTGCCGGTGCAGGTCGAGGTGGATCTCGTCGAGCGGCCGGCGCCGGCGATCGAGGGGATCGCGTACTTCACGGTGTCGGAGCTGCTGCAGAACATCAGCAAGCACGCGCGGGCCACCTGGGCGGCCGTGGATGTGTGGCGGGTGGAGAACCGGCTGATGGTGCAGGTCGTGGACAACGGCGTCGGCGGAGCGGACGCCTCCGGCGGCTCGGGCCTGGGCGGGCTCGCCGAACGGCTGGACGCGGTGGACGGAATCCTGCTGGTGGACTCGCCTGCCGGCGGCCCCACCCGAGTCACCGCGGAACTCCCCTGGCGGGGCGAACGGGCGCTCGGCTGAGCCGTGGGCCCCGCATGTGGCTCGGCCGAGCATGGCGGCCCGACCCGCCACTCACCCCCGCCAAAGCCCCGTGACGGAAATCCAGCCAACCCCACCCCCACTCCACCCCCATTCCCGCTGAAATAGGTTCGCGCGGCGCAGCCCGGTTCGAATGCTGGAATGCTGGACTACTGGCAGACGGATCGGGCTGGGGGGCCAAAAATCGTGGAGGACAGGGTGCGGGTGGTCATTGCCGAGGATTCAGTGCTGCTCAGGGAGGGGCTGACCCGGCTGCTGACCGACCGTGGGCATGACGTCGTCGCCGGGGTGGGTGACGGCGAGGCGCTGATCAAGACCATCACCGAGCTGGACGGGCAGGGCGAGCTGCCCGATGTCGTCGTCGCGGACGTACGGATGCCGCCGACCCACACCGACGAGGGGGTGCGCGCCGCGGTGCAGCTGCGCAAGGCGCATCCGGGCCTCGGCGTGCTCGTGCTGTCGCAGTACGTGGAGGAGCGCTACGCCACCGAGCTGCTGGCCGGCTCCAGCCATGGCGTCGGCTATCTGCTCAAGGACCGCGTGGCCGAGGTGCGTGAGTTCGTCGACGCGGTGGTGCGGGTGGCCCAGGGCGGTACCGCGCTTGACCCGGAGGTGGTCGCGCAGCTGCTCGGGCGCAGCCGTAAGCAGGACGTGCTGGCGGGGCTGACGCCCCGGGAGCGTGAGGTTCTCGGGCTGATGGCCGAGGGCCGGACCAACTCGGCCATCGCGCGCCAGCTCGTGGTCAGCGACGGTGCCGTCGAGAAGCACGTCAGCAATATCTTCCTGAAACTCGGGCTGTCCCAGAGCGACGGGGATCACCGGCGGGTCCTCGCGGTCCTCACCTACTTGAACTCATGACACGCCGGCACTGAATGTCAGTCACCCGGCAGGTCCGGCCGTCGGCCCAGCGTCAGTCAAGCGTCCGTCAGCCCCGAAACCGCACCATCACGGTGAAGCGTCTTCAAGGCAAGCGCCGGGGGCGGGAAATCATGACAAGTCAGGGCGTCACAGCATCTCAAGTCTGTGTCCATCATGCGAATGGCCACGGGAAGGCGACCCTAACCGACGTAGGGTTGATCCTGGGAGGGCCTGCGGGAAGGCCGGTCCCAGACAGTCGCCTCGAGGGAGGTCCAGTTCAGTGACCAGCCAGGTCAGCAGGACGACGGAGCAGGCAGACGGAACCGTAGTGGGAGTGCAGCGCGAACCGGGCGCGGCCAAGGACGTACGCAGGCTGGACCGGGTGATCATCCGGTTCGCGGGAGACTCCGGTGACGGGATGCAGCTCACCGGCGACCGCTTCACCTCCGAGACGGCGTCCTTCGGCAACGACCTGTCGACCCTGCCGAACTTCCCCGCCGAGATCCGGGCACCTGCCGGAACCCTGCCGGGCGTCTCCTCCTTCCAGCTCCACTTCGCCGACCACGACATCCTCACCCCGGGCGACGCGCCGAACGTCCTGGTCGCGATGAACCCGGCCGCGCTGAAGGCGAACATCGCCGATCTGCCGCGCGGCGCGGAGATCATCGTCAACACGGACGAGTTCACCAAACGGGCGATGCAGAAGGTCGGTTACGCCACCTCCCCGCTGGAGGACGGCTCGCTCGACGGCTACCACCTGCACGAGGTGCCGCTGACGACCCTCACGGTCGAGGCGCTCAAGGAGTTCGACCTCAGCCGCAAGGAGGCCGAGCGCAGCAAGAACATGTTCGCGCTGGGCCTGCTGTCGTGGATGTACCACCGGCCGACCGAGGGCACCGAGAAGTTCCTGCGGACCAAGTTCGCCAAGAAGCCCGAGATCGCCGAGGCGAACCTCGCCGCCTTCCGGGCCGGCTGGAACTTCGGCGAGACGACCGAGGACTTCGCGGTCTCCTACGAGATCGCCCCGGCCACGACGGCCTTCCCGCCCGGCACCTACCGCAACATCTCCGGCAACCTCGCCCTCGCCTACGGCCTGATCGCCGCCTCGCGCCAAGCGGACCTGCCGCTGTTCCTGGGCTCGTACCCGATCACGCCGGCCTCGGACATCCTGCACGAGCTGAGCAGGCACAAGAACTTCGGCGTACGCACCTTCCAGGCGGAGGACGAGATCGCCGGCATCGGTGCGGCGCTGGGCGCGGCCTTCGGCGGTTCGCTGGGCGTGACCACCACCTCCGGCCCCGGTGTGGCGCTCAAGAGCGAGACCATCGGGCTCGCCGTCTCGCTGGAGCTGCCGCTGCTCGTCATCGACATCCAGCGCGGCGGCCCTTCCACCGGCCTGCCCACCAAGACCGAGCAGGCGGACCTGCTGCAGGCCATGTACGGCCGCAACGGCGAGGCGCCGGTGCCGGTGGTCGCGCCCAGGACGCCCGCGGACTGCTTCCACGCGGCCATCGAGGCGGCGCGGATCGCGCTGACGTACCGCACCCCGGTGGTGCTGCTCTCCGACGGCTACCTGGCCAACGGCTCCGAGCCCTGGCGCATCCCCGAGCTCGACGAACTCCCGGATCTGACCGTGCAGTTCGCCCAGGGCCCGAACCACACGCTGGCCGACGGCACCGAGGTCTTCTGGCCGTACAAGCGCGACCCGCAGACCCTCGCCCGGCCCTGGGCGATCCCCGGCACCCCCGGTCTCGAACACCGCATCGGCGGCATCGAGAAGCAGGACGGCACGGGCAACATCTCCTACGACCCCGCCAACCACGACTTCATGGTTCGCACCCGCCAGGCCAAGGTCGACGGCATCGACGTACCGGACCTGGAGGTCGACGACCCGCACGGGGCGCGGACGCTGGTGCTCGGCTGGGGCTCGACCTACGGACCGATCACCGCGGCGGTACGGCGGCTGCGCACGGCCGGTGAGTCCATCGCGCAGGCCCATCTGCGCCACCTCAACCCGTTCCCGGCCAATCTCGGCGCGGTGCTCAAGCGGTACGACAAGGTGGTGATCCCCGAGATGAACCTCGGTCAGCTCGCCACCCTGATCCGGGCGAAGTACCTGGTCGACGCGCACTCGTACAACCAGGTCAACGGCATGCCGTTCAAGGCCGAACAGCTCGCCACGGCTCTCAAGGAGGCCATCGATGGCTGAGACGTCCACGGAAGGCACGGGCACGATCGAGGCGCTTTCCCTCGTTCCCAAGGCCGAGGGCCGCCAGTCCATGAAGGACTTCAAGTCCGACCAGGAAGTGCGCTGGTGCCCCGGCTGCGGGGACTACGCGATCCTGGCGGCCGTCCAGGGCTTCATGCCGCAACTGGGCCTGGCCAAGGAGAACATCGTCTTCGTCTCGGGCATCGGCTGCTCGTCCCGCTTCCCGTACTACATGAACACGTACGGCATGCACTCCATCCACGGACGCGCCCCGGCCATCGCGACCGGCCTCGCTGCCAGCAGGCGGGATCTGTCGGTGTGGGTGGTCACGGGTGACGGCGACGCCCTGTCCATCGGCGGCAACCACCTCATCCACGCCCTGCGCCGCAACGTCAACCTCAAGATCCTGCTGTTCAACAACCGGATCTACGGCCTGACGAAGGGGCAGTACTCCCCGACGTCCGAGGTCGGCAAGATCACGAAGTCGACGCCGATGGGCTCGCTGGACGCGCCGTTCAACCCGGTGTCGCTGGCGCTCGGCGCGGAGGCGTCCTTCGTCGCCCGCACCATCGACTCCGACCGCAAGCACCTCACCGAGGTGCTGCGCCAGGCGGCCGAGCACCCGGGCACGGCGCTCATCGAGATCTACCAGAACTGCAACATCTTCAACGACGGCGCCTTCGAGGCCCTCAAGGACAACCAACAGGCCCAGGAGGCCGTGATCCGGCTGGAACACGGGCAGCCGATCCGCTTCGGGGCGGACGGCTCGCGCGGTGTCGTACGGGACGCGGCGACGGGCGATCTGAAGGTGGTCACCGTGACGTCCGAGAACGAGGCCGACGTGCTGGTCCACGACGCGCACGCCACCTCCCCGACCACGGCGTTCGCGCTGTCCCGACTGGCCGACCCGGACACCCTGCACCACACCCCGATCGGGGTGCTGCGCTCGGTCGACCGGCCCGTCTACGACACGCAGATGTCCGACCAGCTCGACACCGCGATCGAGCAGCACGGCAAGGGCGACCTGGCATCGCTGCTGGCGGGCGGCGACACCTGGACGGTCGTCGGCTGACCCGGCCGCACGCCACACGCCGCAGGTCGCAGGCGGCAGAGCAGGCTCAGGAGGCGTCGGCACCCCGGCGGGTGTCGTACGCCTCCCGTGCTTCCTCCACCGCGTCCATCCGCTTCTCGGTCCACAGGGTCAGGGCCCGCACCTGCTCCGCCGCCTCCCGGCCCAGGCCGGTCAGCGAGTAGTCGACCCGGGGTGGGATCACGGGCTGGGCGTCGCGGTTGACCATGCCGTCGCGCTCCAGGGTCTGCAGGGTCTGGGTCAGCATCTTCTCGCTGACGGCGCGGCCGTATCCGCTGACGGCCCGGCGCAGTTCGCTGAAGCGGTGGGGGCGGTCGAGGAGCTCGATCAGGATCAGCACGCCCCACCGGCTGGTGACGTGCTCGATGACGAGGCGATAGGGGCACACGGCCTCGGCGTCGGCATCCGGCCCCCTTGCTCCTGTTTCCCTTGCTCCCTTTACTGCTCCACTAACTGCCATGCCAGTACCTTACTTCAAAGTGGGTACTTTCCAATAGTTAGCGCAACTCCTAAGGTCGGTGTCATCCGCCACCCCACAAGGAGTCTTACGTCATGAGCATCGTCGTCACCGGCGCCACCGGACACCTCGGCCGTCACGTCGTGCAGCAGCTGCTGGAGAAGGTCCCGGCCGACCAGGTCACCGCGGTCGTACGGGACGAGGCCAAGGCCGCCGACCTCGCCGCGCGCGGCGTGCGGCTCGCGGTCGCCGACTACAACCGTCCCGAGACCTTCGACGGCGTGTTCGCGGCCGGGGACAAGGTGCTGCTCATCTCGGGCAACGAGTTCGACAAGGGCCGTGTCGCCCAGCACAAGGCGGTCATCGACGCCGCGAAGGCCGCCGGTGTCGCGCTGCTCGCGTACACCAGCGCCCCGGGCAGCCTGAAGGCCGCGCTCGCCGACGACCACCGCGACACCGAGGAGATCCTCCTCGCCTCCGGGCTGCCGTACACGCTGCTGCGCAACGGCTGGTACCACGAGAACTACACCGAGAACCTGGCTCCGGTGCTCGAGCACGGAGCCGTCGTCCAGGCCGCCGGCGAGGGCCGCGTCTCCGCCGCCTCGCGCGCCGACTACGCGGCCGCCGCGGTCGCCGTACTGACCGGCGAGGGACACGAGAACAAGACGTACGAGCTGGGCGGCGACGAGGCGTGGGGCTTCGCCGAGTACGCGGCCGAGCTGAGCCGGCAGACCGGCAAGGAGATCACCTACAACCCCGTCACGGTCGACGCCTACACCCAGATCCTGACCGGCGCCGGGCTGCCCGGGCCGCTCGCCGGTGTTCTCGCGGGCGTGGACGCCTCGATCGAGAAGGGCGAGCTGGCGATCTCCACCGGCGATCTGTCCCGGCTGGCCGGGCGGCCCACCACACCGCTCGCCGACGCGATCGCGGCCGCGCTCAAGGGCTGACACTCCGACCCCTCGGCCCCTCGGCCCCTCGGCCCCTCGGCAGTCTCCCTCGCCTGTCATGACCGTATGGCGATACGGGCATGACAGGCGAGGCCGTTCGGCGTTACCTTCTGCCTGGCACATACATGCGACCGGGCGAGGAGGAGGCACGTGACCGGGAAGTCGGGCGGCGAACGGCGTACAGGACTGCTGAACGGCTTCGCGGCATACGGGATGTGGGGCCTGGTCCCCCTCTTCTGGCCGCTGCTGAAGCCCGCCGGAGCGGGCGAGATCCTGGCCCACCGGATGGCCTGGTCCCTCGTCTTCGTGGCCGTCGCGCTGCTCGTGACCCGGCGCTGGGCCTGGGCCGGCGCCCTGCTGAGGCAGCCGCGCAGACTGGCGCTCGTCGCGGTCGCCGCGGCCTTCATCACCATCAACTGGGGCGTCTACATCTGGGCCGTGAACAGCGGGCACGTGGTCGAGGCCTCGCTCGGGTACTTCATCAACCCGCTGGTCACCATCGCCATGGGCGTGCTGCTGCTGAAGGAACGGCTGCGTCCCGTGCAGTGGGTGGCGGTCGGGACCGGCCTGGCCGCGGTGGTCGTGCTCGCCGTGGGATACGGGCAGTTGCCGTGGATCTCGCTCACGCTCGCCTTCTCCTTCGCGACCTACGGGCTGGTGAAGAAGAAGGTCGACCTCGGCGGGGTGGAGTCGCTGGCCGCGGAGACCGCGATCCAGTTCGTGCCCGCGGTCGGCTATCTGATGTGGCTGAGCTCGCAGGGCGAGTCGACGTTCGCCACGCACGGGCCGGGGCACGCGGCGCTGCTCGCCGCGGCCGGAGTGGTCACGGCGCTGCCGCTGGTCTGCTTCGGCGCGGCAGCGATCCGGGTGCCGCTGTCGACGCTGGGGCTGCTGCAGTATCTGACGCCGGTGTTCCAGTTCCTGCTCGGGATCCTGTACTTCCACGAGGAGATGCCGCCGGAGCGGTGGGCCGGGTTCGGGCTGGTGTGGGTGGCGCTGGCGCTGCTGACCTGGGACGCGTGGCGGGCCGCCCGCAGAGTCGCCCGGGACCGCCGGGTGGCGCGGGTCGATGTGCCGGCGTCCGCTATATGAACCCTGTGTCCTGATACCGCTCTTGACGCACAGTTGATAAAGCGTTCACCATCCTGGGACCCCCTTCATTGCGGAATCCCCTTGATTCCCAAGGAAATCGGAGCCCCCCACATGAAGTTCTCCGTTTCCGGGCGTACGGCTGCCACCGGTCTGGTCGCAGCCGCCGTCTCGACTGTCATGCTCCTGACCGATGGATCCCTGGCCGGTGCCGCACCCGGGCCCGCGCAGGCCGCCGCGCCCGACATACCCGTGGCCAACGTCAAGGCCCATCTCGCCCAGCTGCAGTCCATCGCCACCGCCAACGGCGGCAACCGCGCCCACGGCAAGGCCGGTTACAAGGCCTCCCTCGACTATGTGAAGGGCAAGCTGGACGCGGCCGGGTTCACCACCACCGTCCAGACCTTCACCTCCTCCGGCGCCACCGACTACAACCTGATAGCCGACTGGCCGGGCGGGGACACCGACCACGTCGTGATGTCCGGCTCCCACCTGGACAGCGTCAGCGCCGGGCCCGGCATCAACGACAACGGCTCCGGCTCGGCTGCCGTACTGGAGACCGCGCTCGCGGTGTCGCGGGCCGGCTACCAGCCCGCCAAGCACCTGCGGTTCGCCTGGTGGGGCGCGGAGGAGCTGGGCATGGTCGGCTCCCGCAACTACGTCAACGGCCTCTCCACCGCGAACCGTTCGAAGATCAGCGACTACCTGAACTTCGACATGATCGCCTCGCCCAACCCCGGGTATTTCGTCTACGACGACGACCCGACGATCGAGAAGACCTTCAAGGACTACTTCACCGGCCTGAACATCACCACCGAGCCGGAGACCGAGGGCGACGGGCGCTCCGACCACGCGCCGTTCAAGAGCGCCGGCATCCCCGTCGGCGGGCTGTTCAGCGGCGCCGACTACATCAAGACGGCGGCGCAGAAGGCGGCGTGGGGCGGTACGTCGGGGAAGGCGTTCGACCCCTGCTACCACCGCTCCTGCGACACGTCGACGAACATCGACGACACCGCTCTGGACCACAACAGCGACGCCATCGCACACGCGGTCTGGGAGCTGTCTTCGTAGCGGTCCGGAACAACTGGTCTGCTACTGGGCCGACTTGCGGGCGCGTTCCGTGAGTCGGCCCATGCGGGCGCGGGCCGACTCCAGCTGTTCGATGTCGTCGGCGGCCGGGCCGTCCTCGGCGGTGAGCTCGGTCCACAGGCCGATCAGATCGCGACCGAGGTCCAGGCCCTGCCGCGGGTCGCGCACCGCGCGCCAGGCGGAGGCCGCGCTCTGGACGTTGCCGTAGGCCCCCTCCGCGTCCCCGGTGCGCCGGCGGATCCGGGCCAGGTCCAGCGAGAGCCGGAAGGAGCGGACCGGGTCGCCCGCCAAGTAGGCGATGTAGGCGGTGAGTTCACGCAGCCGCAGCACCTCGTCGTGCTCCGGCCCGAGCGCCGCCGAAGCCTCCCCCACCGCACTCTCGGCCAGCCCCGCGGCCTCCTCCGTCCGGCCCCCCTTCACAGCCTCATTGATCCGCGCCATCGGCTCGATGAGAAAACTGGTGGTGACCGGCGGTTCATCCCCGAGCACGGCCTCAGCCACAGCATCGAAGCCCCGGGCGGGGGTGGGCTTGGGATCGGGGTCCAGGGTTGGGTCCGGGGGGACGATCAGGAGGGGGGCGGGGTCACTGCGGTTGGGGGCGCCGGGCCGGCTGGGGGCGGGCTGCGGTGCGGATGGGGGCTGCGGCCCCGGGGTGGATCGCGGCCCGCGCGCGGGCGCGTCCTCCGGTTTCGTCGGGCCTTGCGGTACCGCGTCCATCGGTGGGGGTGGGCCGAATTCGCCCGATGGTGTTGCGACCGTGCCCGGGGGGCGGTCCTCGGGTGGCTCCGGGAGTTTGCGCAGCGTGAAGGTCGGCGCGGTACCGCCCGTGCCGGCGGCCGATTCGGGGACGGCGCGCAGGGGGAACGTCGGGACGTTCTCGCCCAGGGGCCGGGGTTCCGAGGCCGCCCGCAGCGGGAAGGTCGGCGCGGTCTCCCGGTGGGGTTCCGGGGTGGCCCGGAGCACGTGCGTCGGCTTGTCCCGCCGGGGGGTGTCCTCGGGCTGCGGCGCTTCCGCGGCGGCCGTGGGAGCCGCGGGGGCCTCCGGCTCGACCGGCGGCGCGGGCGGGAGCGCGAGGGGTGGTGCAGGCGGGGGTGCGAGCGACGGCGCGGGCTGCGGAGGCGGGGGCACCTGGGCGGACATGTCCCCGGGCTCCCCGGCGCCAGCCATCCGCACGGGTTCCCCGGTGAAGTTGCTGGCTCCGTCCGCCCCGACCTGGACGTGGACGACGTAGCCGATCCGTTCGTCGTGGACCGTGGCGTGGGCGGGGTGGCCGGTGGCCTGGGCGATGCGCTGGAGGTGGTTCAGTACGGCCTGCTGGATCTCCTCGCCGGTGCCCGCGCTGACGGGTACGCCGCCGACCCAGGCGCCGACCGCACCGGCCGCGGGCACGCGGACGTCGATCGGTGCCGCCACGAGGGCCGCCGAGCCCGCGGCGCCCTTCTGTTCCCGCTTCTTCTCGCGGCTGAGTCGAGACATCGCTTTCCTCACTCGGATGCGTCGGGGAGCCCGCGGACCGCGCCTGCCGCTTCCATGGTGCTCCCTCCCGCCGTCGGCCAACCGCCGGCCCGGCGACAAGATCCGGGTCCTGCACGTACTGTCGAGTCTCTCCGGTCGCTCCCGGTGCACACGTCACCGTGGCGTCACAGACTCGTAGCAGGTGCTGCGCACCCCGTCGCGTGACCGTAGCGGCACGGTCAGGATCGGCGTGACGAGGAGGAGAGCGGGCATGGGCGCGGATGTGCAGAGGGGACCGGAGATCTGGCTCCGCGGCCCGGTCGCCGTACCGGAGCCGGGACCGCAATATCCCGCCCACCCCCAGGCCGGCGCCCGGCGCTACTCCTGGGTCGGCACCCACGGCGGCGCCGGCGTCTCCACCCTCGCCGCGGTCTACGGCGGCCACGACTGCGGCCGTGACTGGCCGGGCCCACAGGACCCCGCGTCCGTGCTGCTCGTCGGGCGTACGCATGCTGCGGGTCTTGCGGCCGTGCTGCGCGCGGTGGAGGTCTTCCGGCTCGGGGAGGCCCCGCCCGGGCTCGACCTCGACGCCGTCGTGCTGGTCGCGGACGCGCCGGGGCGGCTGCCGCGGCCGTTGGAGAAAAAGGTCCGGCTGATCGAGCCGCTCATCGACGTGTACCGCGTGCCCTGGGTGCCCGACTGGCGCCTCGGCGACCTCGGCGGGACGCCGCCGCGCGAGACGGAGGCCCTGGCCCGGCTCACGGGGGCGGCGGCGCGGCGCAGGTGATCGCTAGGCCGTGATGTCCTTCGCGGTGAACCGCGCCCAGGCCGCCGAGCCGAACACCGCGGCGTACAGGCCCTGCAGTCCGAGGTTCTTCACCAGGTCGTCCCAGTAGATGGGCTCCCGCATCAGGTCGGCGAAGGACAGCCAGTAGTGGGAGAAGAAGTACGGCTGGATCGCGTGCAGTTGGGGGATCTGGTCGAGGATCTGGACGGTGATCAGCAGCCCGACCGTGGTCGCCATCGCCGCGATCCCGCTGCTGGTGAGCGTCGACACGAACAGGCCGAGGGCCGCGATGCCCACCAGGGACGCGGCGACGACCAGAGCGATCAGCAGGGCCCGGCCGAGCCCGTCGGCGAAGCTGATCTGGGTGCCGGAGATCGTCGTGAGGTCGCCGAGCGGGAAGAGGACGGCGCCGACCGTCAGCGCCGAGACCGCGACCGTGAGGGTGCCGACCAGGCAGAAGGCCAGCACGGTCGCGTACTTGGTGAGCAGCAGGCGGGTGCGGCCGGCCGGGGCGACCAGCAGATAGCGCAGGGTGCCGGCGTTCGCCTCGCCCGCGATCGCGTCGCCCGCGACGACGCCGATCGCCATCGGCAGGAAGAACGGCAGGGTCGCGGCCAGCGCGGTGAAGACCAGGAACAGTCCGTTGTTGGTGATCTGCGAGATGAACGCCGGTCCTCCCCCGCCGCCGTCGGGCCCGCCCCCGCCGACCGAGGAGCCGTCGCTGGTCTCGATCTTGACCGCGATGCCGACCAGGATCGGCACGGCCGCCAACACGGCGAGCAGCGCGAGCGTGCGCCAGCGCCGGAAGGTGGTGAGCAGTTCGCTGCGCAGGAGTCCGAACGTCCACAGCGGCCTCGGCGCGCGGACCGCACCGCCGGTCGGCTCAGTGGTCACCGAATCGGTGGTCGCCTCAGCCCGCGACATCGAAACCCTCCCCCGTGAGCGCCACGAACGCGTCCTCCAGGGAGGCCCGTTCCACCCCGAAGCCGCGCACCCGGACGCCGGCCGTCACCAGTGCCGCGTTCACCTCGGCGAGGTCGCGGTCGGGCGGCTCGGCACTCACCCGGTCCTCGGCCACGACGACGTCAGCGGCGCCCTGCTCCTTCAGCACCCGGGCCGCGTCCCCGGTGTCGGGCGTGGTGACGACGAGGCGGCCGCGCACTCCCGCGGACAGATCGGCGACGGCGCCCTGGGTGATCAGACGGCCCTGCGCCATCACGGCGGCATGGGTGCAGACCTGTTCGATCTCGTCGAGCAGATGCGAGGAGAGGAAGACGGTCGTGCCGTCGGAGGCCAGCTCCCTGACCAGGGAGCGGATCTCGCGCATGCCCTGCGGGTCGAGCCCGTTGGTCGGCTCGTCCAGCACGAGCAGCCTGCGCGGCTGCAGCAGCGCGGCCGCGAGACCGAGCCGCTGTTTCATGCCGAGCGAGTACGCCTTGGCCTTCTTGCCGGCGGCGGCCGTCAAACCCACCCGCTCCAGCGCCGAGGCGACCCGGGTGCGCCGGGTGCGCGGATCGGCGGTCGGGTCGGCGGCGTCGTAGCGCAGGAGGTTGTCGCGGCCGGAGAGGAAGCCGTACAGGGCCGGGCCCTCGATCAGGGCGCCGACGTGCGGGAGCACGGCGCGCGAGGCGCGCGGCATGGGCCGCCCCAGGACGCGCGCCGTGCCCGAGGTGGGCTCGATGAGCCCCATCAGCATGCGGATGGTGGTGGTCTTGCCGGAGCCGTTGGGACCGAGGAAGCCGAAGACGCTGCCCGCCGGGACGGTCAGATCCAGACCGTCGACGGCGAGCTGCCCGCCGCGGTAGCGCTTGGTGAGCCCGTGGGTGGCGATGACGCCGGCACCCGGCTCACCCTTCGCCGGCTCCGTGGCGGACGCATCGCCCATCGGCTCCCTCGATTCGTCGTACGTGTGCGTGTACGGCGGTTGCCCGCAGTGTCCTACTTGCCCGCGTCGGCTGCCTTCACCAGTGCGTCCTTGTTCACGGCGCCGACGTAGACCTTGCCGTCGTCGGTGATCAGGGCGTTGATCAGGCGGGTCTTGAAGATCGTGCCCGAGCCGAACGTGCCGGAGACCTTGTCGCCGAGCGAGTTCAGGATGCCGCCGAACTTGCCGCCGGCCGCGGAGCCGGACGGCATGCCCTGGCCGCCGGTGTCGAAGGTGGCGATGGAGTTCCAGCCCTTGCCGAGGACCTTCATCCCGTCGGCGCCCTTGGCTCCCTCGGTCCCCTTGGCGAGGTCCTTGCCGGACCTCGGGGCCCGGTCGCCGCCCTTGAACCCGTGCTCGCTCCTGCCGTGCTCGGACTTGCCGTCCTCGGTGACCTTCGCACCCTTGGGCGGGGTGAAGTCGAAGGTCGAGGCGCTGGGCCTGGCGAAGCTGACCTTGGTGAAGCCGGCGTCGATCACGGCCGCGCCGCCGCTCGACGGCGTCAGCGTGAACTTCAGCGGCATCCCGGTCTTGGCGTCCACCGAGACCGTGATCTGACCGACGGTCGACCCGGACTGCTTCGGCTTCACGACCAGCCGGTACGCGTCACGGCCCGCGACCTGGGCGGTGCCCTGGACGCTCACGGAGGTCGTGTCGTCGACCGACTTCAGGGCGTCCTCGGTGAAGTCCTTGGGCGTGGCCGGGACGTCCTGCTTCTTGTGGGCGTCGGCGCTGTCGGCGGCGGTGGAGTGGTAGACCTCGTTCGACTGGCTGTCGTAGCCCCAGACGTCCTTGCCGTTGTGGATGAGGCTGTACTCCGCCGCGTTCTCCAGCAGCGAGACCTTCTGCCGGTCCGGGCCGTCGGACGCGACGCGCAGGGTGTGCGTGCCGGTGGCCAGCTCGGTGAGCTTGGAGGTCGGGTCGGCGGACGAGCCGTCGCCCGACTTGGTGGCGCCGGACATCAGGCTGCTCTCCAGGCCGCCGAGGTCCGGCAGGCCCAGGTCCGTGCTGATCTTGACCGTGCCGGACATCTGCTGGACGTCCGACTTGGCGATCTTGTCGATGAGTTGCTGCGCGCTGATCTTCGGCAGGTTGGGGTCACCGGAGTCGGCGAGGGCCGGGACGAGCCCGATGGTCGCCGCCGCCACCCCCACCACCGCGGCCGGGACCACATACCGTGCGGCCTTGCGCCGGCCCGCGCGGAGGTCGTCGGCCTCCTCGGCGGTCGTGCTCTCGTCGGATTCGTACGGTGCCATGTGTGCGCTACCTCCGTCGTCGGCGGCGGCCTGTCCAACTCATGAGCCTGTGTTGTCCACCCCGAGCCGCCATTCTCACCCGAATCGGTGAGGAGTGGTGATTTCCGTGGTTTCCATCTCACCAAATCGGCCGGGAAGAAGCGTCAGACCGGGGATCCAACTCCATGTACACCTGGGGTATGACACGGGAGGGCGATGCCTCCCCCGACCCGTAGGGGTCGTAGGGAAGAAGGTCGCCCGAAGGGGCCTCAGCCGGCGCGGTGCACCACCGCGTCGCACATCTCCATCAGGGCGGCCTTGGCGTCGCACTCCCGCAGCGGTGCGAGGGCCGCGCGGGCGTCCTCCGCGTAGCGCACGGTGTCGCGACGGGCCTGCTCCAGCGCGGGGTGCGCGCGCAGACCGGCCAGTGCCTTCGCATGCAGGGCGTCGTCGCTCAGGTCGGAGTCCAGCAGGTCGCGCAGGGCGATGTCCTCGGCCAGCCCCAGCCGCGCCACCCGCTCGCGCAGGCGCAGCACGGGAAGGGTGGAGACGCCCTCGCGCAGGTCGGTGCCCGGGGTCTTGCCGGACTCGTGGGAGTCGGAGGCGATGTCCAGCACGTCGTCGGCGAGCTGGAAGGCAACCCCCAGCCGCTCGCCGTACTGCGTCAGCACGTCCACGACCGTCTCGTCGGCGCCCGACATCATCGCGCCGAAGCGGCAGGAGACCGCCACCAGCGAACCGGTCTTGCCGCCGAGGACGTCCAGGTAGTGATCGACCGGGTCGCGGCCGTCCTGGGGGCCGGCCGTCTCCAGGATCTGCCCGGTGACCAGGCGCTCGAACGCCTCGGCCTGCACCCGGACCGCCTCGGGCCCGAGGTCGGCGAGGATGTGCGAGGCGCGCGCGAACAGGAAGTCGCCGGTGAGGACCGCGACCGAGTTGCCCCAGCGGGTGTTGGCACTGTCCACACCGCGCCGTACGGCGGCCTCGTCCATCACGTCGTCGTGGTACAGCGTCGCCAGATGGGTCAGCTCCACCACCACGGCCGACGGCACGACACCCGGGGCGTAGGGGTCACCGAACTGCGCGGCGAGCATCACGAGCAGCGGGCGGAACCGCTTGCCACCGGCGCGCACCAGGTGCTGGGCGGCCTGCGTGATGAAGGGAACCTCGCTCTTGGTGGCTTCGAGCAAACCTTCCTCGACGGCCGCCAATCCGGCCTGGACATCGGCTTCCAGAGCCTGGTCCCGCACGCTCAGCCCGAACGGCCCGACGACGGTCACGAGGGGTCTCCTGTCTGCTGGTGTCTACTGGCGGTCACACGGTTTGTCGATAGGTCGCTGCCATCACTCAAGTCAGCGTATCCGGTCACCTTTCGATCACCCATGCCGCCCACCGGTCCAGCACGGGCTGTATCGGATCAGGACCGGCATGTATGTGATCGCTTGATATGAGTGGATATCTATCGACTTGCCTACGAGCGCTTCCGTGACGTCACTCCTCCAGAGGAGGGGCCGGATGGACGACCACCAGGACAACGACGAGCACCACGGACGAGGTTCCACCCCAGTGGTGGACATACCCGTGAAGTCCCTTTTGCTCCTCGATGAGGCATCTGCGCGAGGCCGAAAAGGCTGCCTTTCACCGGACTTGAGGACTGCGGATCTCACCACCGGTTGGTTGCACACGAGTTGAGCTCATTGCCCGATTTGCCGCGCTTGCGGAAGCCAGTGAGTTGGGTCACTTCCGCACACCGGCCGGCGACACCCTCGCAAATGTCGACTTTCCAGCGCCCGTACGCCAGTTGAGGATTGGCAGCCGCAAAGGATCAAGCGCCCCATAAGCACCAGACCAAGGTCAATAGGCGCTATCTGTGAATCCGGCACTTGTTCCGGACATGTGCTCTCGCATACGTTCCCGGCCTGTCGGGCGGACGCCGAATCCTGCCGCCGCCCGGAGACCACCCATCGACGAACTCACTCGCACGGCAGGAGCGGGGGAACCAGGTAAGCCGTCGCACCGGGCTTTGCACCGGGACGACCAGGGGTGAAGCCGCGTCGCCGCAGGGCGGCACGGCCGGGCAGCTCCAGCCCGAACCCGACAGCTCACCTCGCAGGCGCCGGAGAGGAACCCCGCATGTCCGCAGCCGCTCACCACCGACGTCCCAAGCGCTCCCGCCTGGTCCGCAAGCTCGCCGTCGCCGGTACCGGTGCCGCCGTTCTGGCGCTGCCGCTCATCGGCGCCACCACCGCCTCCGCGGCCACGCCCACCACGCTCACCGCGACCTCCATGGGCTACAGCGACAACCTCGACGGCTGGATCCGAGCCTCCCTGCAGGTGATGGCGCAGCACGGCATCCCCGGGTCGTACGACGGCATCTACCGCAACATCATGCGCGAGTCCTCGGGCAACCCCGCCGCCATCAACAACTGGGACTCCAACGCCGTCGCCGGCACGCCCTCCAAGGGCCTGCTGCAGGTCATCGACCCGACCTTCCTCGCCTATCACGTGCCCGGCACGGCGATGAACCCCTACGACCCGGTAGCGAACATCACCGCCGCCTGCAAGTACGCGGCCGCGCGCTACGGCTCGATCGACAACGTCTTCGGCGCCTACTGAGGCTTTGTCAGCAGCTCCCTGTGCCGGTCCGGCTCTCCGCTGAACAGTCGTTCGAGGACGACGGCGATGCCGTCGTCCTCGTTCGACAGGGTGATCTCGTCGGCCACCGCCTTGAGTTCGGGATGGGCGTTGGCCATGGCGACACCGTGCGCGGCCCAGTCGAACATCGGGATGTCGTTGGGCATGTCGCCGAAGGCGATCGTCCGCTCCGGCCCGAGTCCCAGATGTGCGGCGGCCAGGGCCAGGCCCGTCGCCTTGGTGATGCCGCATGGCTGGAGTTCGACGGTCCCGGGCCCCGACATGGTGACGGTGGCCAGCGAACCGACCACCGAACGCGCCGTCGCCGCCAACTCGTCGTCCGTCAGCGTGGAATGGCGCAGCAGCACCTTGCTGATGGGCGCGCACCACAGGTCGTCGCGCCGGTCGACCCTGACGGCCGGCAGCGTGGGGTGCGGCATCAGATAGCCCGGCTCGATGAGGGTGAGCCCCTCCACGCCGTCCTGGTCCACGGCCGCGTACACCTGGCCGACCTCCGCCTCGATCTTGCCGAGCGCGGTCTCGGCCAGCTCCCGGTCCAGCCTGACGGACCACAACAGACGGTCCGCGCCGGCGTCGTAGACCTGCGCGCCCTGTCCGCACACCGCGAGCCCCGTGCTGCCCAGGGCGTCCAGGAGCGGCCGCACCCTCGGGGCCGGCCGGCCCGTCACCACCAGGTGCCGGGCACCGGCCGCGGCCACCCGTGCGAGCGCGGCGAGGGACCGGTCGGACAGCGTGTCGTCGCCTCGGAGCAGCGTGCCGTCCAGGTCGGTGGCGATGAGTGCATATGCGGTGGGTGCGGCCATGATCAGAGAATACGGACCTGACGGGCCACCGACTCATCCCGAACCGGACGACCGCGGAGCCCACTCGGGCACCTTCCGAACTCCCCTGCCTCTGTGGGCTCTTGGGCACCTTCCGGCGCCCGTGACATCCGGGACATCCGTGACCTCCGCACGGGCCGCCCGGCTATCCGTGCGCCGCCGCCAGATGCCGGGCCAGCCGCGGCGAGGCGAACTCCGAGCCGCACACGAAGCGCATCACCGGGCCGTAGGAGGACGCGGCCGGCAGGCCCGTGAAGTACAGGCCCGGGACCGAGGAGACATAGCCCGCGCCCAGCTTGGGTGCGCCGCGGCTCACCGCCAGCCGCGTCCGCAGTTCATGGCCGAGGAAGTCCATCGCCGCGAGGTCCACCCGGTATCCGGTGGCCGCGACCACATGGTCGGCGGACAGGCTCTGGGTGCGGCCCGCGAGGGTGCGCACCGTCAGCGTCGGGCTGCCGTCGGCCGCGTCCGCCCGTACGATCCGGTCGACCTCGCTGACCTGCACCTTCCCCTCGAAGCGCTCGCGCAGCCACCAGGCGCCGAGCGGGCCGAGGACCCGGCGCACCAGATAGTGCCGGGCCTCGGCCGGGAGGTAGCGGTAGGGGTGGGGGTAGTAGCTGAGGGCCCACAGGGACCAGGCGCGGCCGAAGGGCGACTCGGGGCGCAGCTTCGGCTGCTTCCACGGCGGTGAGCCGAAGGCGACCTTGCCGCGGCCGCGGGCGACCACCCTGACCTGCGCGCCGGCCTCCGCCGCCAGGGCCGCCGTCTCCAGGGCGGACTGGCCGGCACCGACGACGATCAGTTCCTTGCCCGCGTGGCGTGTGAGGTCGTGCTCCTGGGAGCTGTGCGAGACCGGGCTGGCCGGGTCCGGTCCGTCCGGCGCGGCCGCGGCCAACTCTGCGGGCACATGCGCGAGGCCCGACAGGCCGGTCGCCACGACGACCGCGCGGGCGGTGAACAACTCGCCCGAGTCCAGCTTCAGTTCGAAGCCGCCGCCCTTGTGCCGGTCCACCGAGACCACCCGCACCTGCTCCAGTTCGGGCACGAGCTTGTCGCGGAACCACTCGCCGTAGGCGATGAAGGTCTCGACCGGGATGATGTCCTCGTCCGTCACCAGCCGCCTGATGCCCGCGTCGTCGCAGTAGTCGACGAGGTTGTGGCCCGGCTGCGGGGCGTCGATGTTGGAGGCGACAGGGGTCGACTTCAGGAGCATGCCCGCGGGCATGTGGTCGCGCCAGCTGACCATGGGGTCGCCGAAGACGCGCACCGGCATACCCCGTGCTTTGAGGTGCGCGGCGGTCGACAGGCCGAACGGCCCGGCGCCGATGACTGCAACCGGTTGCATCACGAAGTCCCTCCCCAGGACGTCACTTCGTCACTTCGCGTCCGGCTCGCACAGCTGGTCCGGTCTGCCGGTCAGTTGCTCGAACTGGTGGCGCTGCCGCGGCGGTTGGTCCGCCACAGCTGATACAGGTGCTTCGCGCCCGGTCGCACGAAGCGCGCGAGCATCGTGAGGAACGGCAGCGGGTCGTCACCCGCGAGCCAGGCCAGCTCGGTCCCGCTCGGGCGCGCCGGGGCGTGCGGCGTCGTATAGCCGCTGCGGCGGTAGGCGAGCAGGGCGGGCAGGTCGATGTTCTCCACGATGTATCGATGACCGGCCCGCTGTTCCCCCTCCGGAACGGGACGCCCGGTCAGATCCAGATGCATGGCGCGGACGACGTCCACCCCCGACTCGTTCTCGAAGAGCCGGAACTGGGCGCCCATGCGCGGATTGAAGTCGAGGAGCTTGTACTGTCCGTCGCGCCGGTCGAAGCGCAGGTCGAGGTCGATGATGCCGGTGAAGCCGATCTGCTTGATGAAACGTGCGGCGAGGTCGGCAAGTTCCGGGTTGTCGACGACGTACGCGTTCGCCGTCATGCCGGCGTGCGGCGGCCAGGAGCGCACCTTCACGCCGGTGAACATGGCGAGCGGTGTGGAGTCCTGGTCGAAGTAGGCGTGCACGATCCAGTCCTCGGCCTCCTCCCTGGGCAGGTACTCCTGCAGGATCACTCCGGGCTGCTCGCCCCAGTCGCGGGCGAGGCTCAGCAGACCCTCGCGGGTGGCGATCCTCGTCGTACCGTTCACCGCCGGCCGCTTGCGCCGCAAGAACGCCTCGCGGTTCTTGGCCACCACCGGGAAGCGGGCCTTCTCGGCGAAGACCGCGATGTCGTCGTACGACTGCGGGAACGCGGCCGTCGGGCTCGGGATGCCGTGCTCCACGCAGAGTTCGTGCAGGCCCTGCTTGCTCGCGAGGCGGCGAGGCAGGGCGCGCTCTACACGCGGGAAGAGAAAACGGCCGGAAAGTTCGTCCTGGTGCTCAGCGATCAGTACGGCCGCCTCCTCGTCGGTGGGGACGAGGACGGTGGGGCGGCCGATGCGGCGTCCGATCCGCAGCAGTCCCTCCACGAGGTGATCCGGGTGCTCCGTACCGGTGGTCGGCCAGACGAAGGCTTTCCTGAGATAGCGGGAGGAGGCGGCGGGGGTGTAGGGGTCCTCGGTGATCGCGTACATCGGCACGCCGAGGCGCCCGAGGCTGCGGATCGCGCCGACACCGCCGTGGTGCAGCGGATAGTCACCGAACTTGACGATCAGGCCCGGCACATCCCGGTCGGCCTCGAACGGCACACTGCTGGTGCTCCTGGCCACGGGTCCCCCCACGTGTCCCCCCTACGGACCGGACCCACCCCGTCCGTGTCCCCCAAAGGACGCTAAGCCGGAATTGGGGCCTCCGACAAGGAAAATCCGGACATTGCAAACTCTTTAGACACTGCCCAAGACCGGCGCCTCAGCCGTAACGTGTGGCGCGGCCACATGACGGCCCGTGACAGAACGCTCGTGACCTGGTGAGAGTGAGGCAGCACCCCATGCCCCCCTTCGATGTCCCCGAGGGCGACCCCTTCGGACCGCACAACCTTCCGTACGGCGTCTTCTCGCTCGCCGGTTCGACCCGTCCGGCCGAGCGGAGGGTCGGCGTCCGGCTCGGCGACCATGTCCTCGACGCGGGCGGCGCGGCCATGGCGCTCGGCTCGCCGTACGCCTCGCTGCTCGCGCACCCCTCGCTGAACCCGCTGCTCGCCGCGGGCCGCACCGCCTGGTCGGACGTGCGGCGCGCGCTGACGGGGTGGGTCACGGTGCCGGCGCACCAGGAGGCGATCGCGCCCTTCCTGCACCCGCTCTCCTCGGTCACGCTCCACCTCCCCTTCGAGGTCGCGGACTACGTCGACTTCTACGCGTCCGAGCACCACGCCCGCAACGTCGGCCAGATCTTCCGCCCGGACGCCGCCGACTCGCTCACCCCGAACTGGAAGCATCTGCCGATCGGCTACCACGGACGCGCCGGCACGGTCGTGGTGTCGGACACGGACGTCGTACGGCCCTCCGGACAGCGCAAGGCCCCGGCCGACGCGGCGCCCGTCTTCGGGCCGTCCGTCCGCCTGGACATCGAGGCCGAGGTCGGCTTCGTGGTGGGCGTGCCCTCGCGGCAGGGGACGCCGGTGCCGCTCGGCGACTTCCGCGACCACGTCTTCGGGCTGTGCCTGCTCAACGACTGGTCCGCACGCGACATCCAGGCCTGGGAGTACGTCCCCCTCGGCCCGTTCCTCGGCAAGTCCTTCGCGACCTCGGTGTCGGCCTGGATCACCCCGCTGGACGCACTGGAGGAGGCGCGCGTGGCGCCCCCGGAGCGCACCCATGAGCTGCTGCCCTACCTGGACGACAGCCAGGACGAACCCGGCGGCTACGACCTGCGCATCACCGTCGCCCTCAACGGCCACGTCATCTCCGAGCCCCCCTTCTCCGGCATGTACTGGACGGCCGCGCAGCAGCTCGCCCACATGACGGTGAACGGCGCCTCCCTGCGCACCGGCGACCTCTACGCCTCGGGCACCGTCAGCGGCCCGGAGCTCTCCCAGCGCGGGTCGCTCCTGGAACTGACCTGGAACGGCCGCGACCCCCTGGAACTCCCCGACGGCAAGCGCGCGTTCCTGGAGGACGGCGACGTGGTGACCCTCTCGGCCTGGGCGCCGGGGCCGGGCGGGGTGCGGGTGGGGCTGGGTGAGGTGAGGGGGCGGATTGTGGGGCGGTGAGGGGGGCACTTAAAGAGGGGGGCGCACTTAAAGGGGTGTGGGGTTGCGGGCCGAGGGGGGTGCAGGCTGAGGGGGCCTGCGCTGAGGGGGTGCAGGCTGAGGGGGCCTGCGCTGAGGGGGTGCAGGCTGAGGGGGCCTGCGCTGAGGGGGTGCAGGCTGAGGGGGCGGGCTGAGGCGGGGTGCGGTTCACGCCCGCGCGCAGCGCACCCCGCCCCGCTCACCTCCGCGCGCAGCACCCCCGGCTCACGCCCGCGCGCGGGCAAGCGCGTTGGGGCGGGCAGGAGTTGCAGGGTGTGACCGGCGCCGCACGGGACGTACGGGGTGGTCGTCGTCCCCTGACTCCGGGGCCGTTCGCCGTCATACTGGCGTCCGGCGCCTCGTGCGCCGAGCCGCACCGCCTTCCTCCGACCGAGATCCGGAGACCGTGGCATGACCGTCGTCCTGCTCCTGCTGAGCGTCGTCGCCCTGATGGCCGCTGTGCCCGTCCCGCGTGCGCTGGTACGGGCGGCGTGGCCGGAACGCGAGCCCGTCGTCGCGTTGTGGGTGTGGCAGTGCCTGGTCGCCACCGTTCTGCTCTGTTGTCTGACGGCGCTCGTGCTCGGTGCGGCCGCCGTCTTCCACACCTTCCGCGACCATGTCTTCGCCCCGGCGCCCCCGGCCGTGACCGCCGCGTACGACCTCACCGCCGCCCCGGCCTGGGCCGACGCCCTCACCCTGCTGCTGGCCTGCGGTGCCGCCTGGACGACGGCGATGCTCGCCCGCGAACTCGTCGAGGCGCGCCGCAGCCGCGGCCAGACCCGGGCGCACCTGCGCGAACGCGCCCCCGAACTGCCCGCCGGGCTGGAGGCGGCGGCGCGCGGCCCGCTGCTGGTGCTGGAGGACGAGTACCCCGACGCCTGGTGGATGCCCGGCCATCCGCCCCAGCTGGTCGTCACGACGGGTGCACTGCACCGCCTCACCGACCACCAGCTCGACGCCGTCCTCACCCATGAGCGCGACCACGCCCGCGCCCACCACGACTGGCTGCTGCATCTGTCGAGCGCCCTGGCCACGGGCTTTCCCCGGGTGCCGCTGTTCGCCCACTTCTGCGAGCAGACGCACCGGCTGGTGGAGCTGGCCGCGGACGACACGGCCTCTCGCCGCTGCGGTCACCTCACCACCGCGCTCGCGCTGATCGAGCTGAACCAGCACCGCGGAGTACTGTCCTGCGCCTCCAGTCACCGGCTGCTGGGCGAGCGGGTGGACCGTCTGCTCCAGCCCCCGCCACGGCTCGGCCGCCGGCATCGGGCCCTGACGTCGACGGTCGCCGCGCTGGTGCCCTTGCTGCCGCTGCTGATCACCTTCGCACCGGGACTGACCGCGCTGAGCTGAGCACCCGGCGGCCGTGGCGCCGAGGTTGCGACACGGACGTTGCGCCACGGACGTTGTGGCAGATCTTACATCCGCACCACTGTTTCCCCAGGTCAACGCCGTGTCTGACGCCACGGCAAGTGGCGCAACACCGCTGCAACACTCCCTTCCCTACCAACTCGGTATGGTTCAAAACATGCCATCCAGCGACCGCCTCCGGGACCACGCCGGCCAGGGCGCGACCACCGTCGCCGCCCACCGCGCGCGGCGCCGGCTGCGCGCCGACCAGGCCCGGCAGCTCGCCGATCTGCTCCGCCACCAGCTCCTGGCCGGAGGCTTCCCGGACGGCACGCTCCCCCACGAGACGACTCTCGCCACGGACTACCGCGCGACCCGCAACACCGTCCGTCAGGCCCTTGACCTGCTCCGGGCCGAAGGCCTCGTGGACCGCCTGCCCGGCGTCGGCACGGTGGTCGTCGCCCAGAAGTACCCGCACGGCCTCGACCGTCTGATGGGCCTCGCCGAGACCCTGCGCGAGCACGGCCGGGTCACCAACGAGGTCCGCACCGTGGGTCCCGCCCCGGCACCCGCCCCGGTCGCCGAGCGGCTGCAGGTGAAGCCCGGCACGGACGTCCTCTACATCGAACGCCTGCGCCGCCTGAGCGGCCTCCCCCTCTCCCTCGACCTCACCTACATCCCGCTCGACATCGGCACCGCCCTGCTCGGCGCCGACCTGGAGAACACCGACGTCTTCCGCCTCCTGGAGACGATCACCGGGCAGCGCCTGGGCCACGCCGCGATCACGCTGGAGGCGGTCAACGCGGACACCCACTCCGCCGCCGTGCTCGAAGCCCCGCACGGCGCGGCCGTCCTCATGCTGGAACGCCTCACCCATCTCGCCGACGGCCGCCCCGTCGACCTGGAGTTCATCCGCTTCCGCGGCGACCGCATCACGATGAGCGGCCTCCTGCACCGCTCCGCCTGACACCACCCCTTTCCCCCGAGTCGACCCACCGAGTCCGACCTCCCTGGAGACAGCCATGCCTTTGGCGCCCCAGCGGGCCGACGTGCCCGTGACCATCGACGAGTCGAAGTGCATCGACGGCTGCACGCTCTGCGTGGACATGTGCCCGCTGGACTCCCTCGCCATCGACGACAGCAGCGGCAAGGCCTACATGCACGTCGACGAGTGCTGGTACTGCGGTCCGTGCGCGGCCCGCTGTCCCACCGGAGCCGTGACGGTCAACATGCCCTACCTGCTCCGGTGAGAGGTCCCGAACTCCCATGAAACGCAAGGCAATCGCCGCATCCGCCGCCCTTCTTCTGCTGCCGCTGTCCGCCTGCGGCGGCAGCGCCGAGGCGGGCGACGGCAAGACGGTCACCATCACCGTCGGCTATCAGTCCAAGACCATCAACACGGTCACCGCGGGCACTCTTCTGCGCTCCCTCGGCTACTTCGAGAAGAACCTCGACGCCCTCCACGACGGCCACATCTACAAGGTCGACTGGCAGGACTACGCCACGGGCGCCCCCATCACCGCCCAGATGACCGCCGGGAAGATCGACATCGGTTCGATGGGCGACTTCCCGCTGCTCCTCAACGCGGCCCGGGGCAAGCAGCTGAGCAAGCCCACCCGGCTGGTCTCCGTCACCGGCTACAACCTCCGCGGCGGTCTCAACACCGTCGTCACCTCCCCCTCCTCCAAGCTGTCCTCCCTCACCGACCTCAAGGGCAAGAAGGTCTCCACCAGCGTCGGCTCCGCCGCCGACGGCACGCTCGTACGGGCCCTGCAGCGGGCCGGCATCGATCCCGAGAAGGGCATCGAGAAGCTCAACCAGCAGCCTGCCGTGGGCGCTTCGGCCCTGTCGGCGGGCAGCGCGGACGCCCTGTCGCAGTTCGTCGCCTGGCCCGGCCTGCTCGCCTACCAGGGCCGGGCGAAGGCCCTGTACGACGGCGCCCGGCTGAACCTGGCCACCTTCCACGGCGTCACCGCCCGCCAGGACTTCGCACAGCGACGCCCCGCAGTACTGGAGGCCTTCCTCAAGGCCCAGGCGCAGGCCACCGACTATCTCGACACCCACCCCGTCGCCGCCGCCGAGAAGGTCGCGAAGGCCACCGAACTCCCCGCCGAGGCCGTCTACCTCTACAACGGCGCCCACGGCATCTCCACCTTCGACCCGGCGATCAAGCCGCAGCTCGTCTCCGCGCTGAAGCAGGACGTCTCGGTCCTGAAGGCCGAGAAGCTGACCGGTGACATCGACGTGGACTCCTTCGTCGACGACACGTACGTCAAGAAGGCACTCGGCGCCGACTACGCCAAACATCTCGCCTCCACGCCGCCGGCGGCCGCCGGCGAGGTGTGGCCCAAGGGCGCCCAGAAGACGATCCAGTTCAAGTCGGCCACCGAGCTGCTGGCTTACGTCGCCGGGCACAAGAACGGCATCCGCGCCGCCTATGTCCCCGACGCCACCACCGGCACCCTCTGGTTCGCCGACAAGGCCGTCTGGGTGGCCGACGGCGACCGGCTGCTGCTGCCCTTCGTCACACCGGAGACCGCGAAGGCGTACGTCACCGCGCACGGCGGTGCCCGCGTCATCACGTACGCCGACGCACTGGGGAGGGCGTCATGACCCGGCGGCCGCTTGCACGGTATGCGCTCAGGACCCTCTCCCTGGCCGCCGCCCTCGGCCTGTGGCAGCTGCTGACCAGCCTGAACGTCGACCTGTGGCTGCGCTTCTCGCAGTTCCCCACGGTCGCGGACGTGGCCCGCACCTTCGCCGACCGGCTGTCGGGCCCCGACTACTGGACAGACCTCACCGACAGCCTGACCCGCATCCTCACCGGCTTTCTGCTCGCCGCCGTACTGGGTGTGGCGACGGGCGTTCTCGTAGCGCGCTCCCGCCTCGCCGAGGACCTGCTCGGCCCGGTCCTGGAAGTCGTCCGCCCGATCCCCGCGATCGCCCTGGTCCCGGTCGCCATCCTCCTGTTCCCCTCCAACGAACAGGGCATCGTCTTCATCACCTTCACCGCCGCCTTCTTCCCGGTCCTGGTCTCCACCCGGCACGCGGTCCGCGCCCTGACCCCGGTGTGGGAGGAGGCGGTCCGCACGATGGGCGGCGGCCGATGGCGCATCCTCGGCTCGGTCGTCCTGCCGGGCGCACTGCCCGGCATCTTCGGCGGCCTGTCGGTCGGCATCGGCGTCTCGTGGATCTGCGTCATCTCCGCCGAGATGATCTCCGGCCAGTACGGCGTCGGCTACCGCACCTGGCAGGACTACACCGTCGTCAACTACGCGGGTGTCCTGGTCGGCATGGTCACCATCGGCGTGCTCGGCTGGGTCACCTCCACGGCGGTGGAACTCCTCGGCCGCCGTCTGACCCGCTGGCTGCCACGCACCTCGTACGTCCCCGCCGCCCGGCCCGTGCGGCGCGTGCGCGACACGGGGGCCGCAGTGCCGGCGAAGCCCACGACCAAGGAGGACGCGCCCCATGACCAGCTCGTCTGACGTCCGCCCGGTCTCCCGCACCGGGGCGGGACTCTCGCTGCACGGCGCCGTCCTCGGCAGGCCCGGCGCGCCGGTGCTCGACGCGGTGGACCTGGACGTGGCCCCCGGCGAGATCCTCACCGTCGTCGGCCCCTCCGGATGCGGCAAGTCGACCCTGCTGCGCACGCTCGCCGGACTGCTGTCGCCCCTCGGCGGCCGGGCAGGCCAGGACGGCAGCCCGCTGACGGGCCCCTCGGCCGACCGCGCCCTGATCTTCCAGGAGGACGCCCTCCTGCCGTGGCGCACCCTGCGCGCCAACGTCGAACTGCCGCTCGCCATCCGGGGGTTGCCGCGTGCCGAACGTCGCGCCCAGGCCGAGTCCTGGCTCGACCGGGTCGGACTCGCCGACCACGCACGGCAGTTGCCGCACCGCGTCTCCGGCGGACAGCGCCAGCGCGCCCAGCTGGCCAGGGCGCTGGCCAGCGCTCCCCGCGCCGTCCTCATGGACGAACCCTTCGGCGCCCTCGACGCCCAGACCCGCGCCGGCATGCAGGACCTGCTGGTGGAGGTCCTGCACGGCACCGGCGCGACCGTCGTCTTCGTCACCCACGACGTCGACGAGGCCCTCTTCCTCGGCGACCGCGTGGCGCTCCTCGGCAACGGCCGGCTGACCGCCGTACGCGACGTGCCGCGCCCGCGCGACCGCACGGCGCACGACGATCCCGCGCGCGTGGCGCTGCGGCGCGACGTCCTCTCCTCGCTCGGTACCTGAAAGGCACCCCGGAACCGAAGGGCACCCCGGTGACCACCCCCGTGAACACCCCCCTGCAGATCCCCGCGCTCACCGACGCCGAGGAGATCCGCTGCGACGTCCTCGTCGTCGGCGGCGGCACCGCCGGCACCATGGCCGCACTGACCGCCGCCGAGCACGGCGCGAACGTGCTCCTTCTGGAGAAGGCCCATGTCCGGCACTCCGGCGCGCTCGCCATGGGCATGGACGGCGTCAACAACGCGGTGATCCCCGGCCGCGCCGAGCCCGACGACTACGTCGCCGAGATCACCCGCGCCAACGACGGCATCGTCGACCAGTCCACCGTCCGCCAGACCGCCACCCGCGGCTTCGCCATGGTGCAGCGCCTGGAGTCGTACGGCGTGAAGTTCGAGAAGGACGAGCACGGCGACTACGCGGTCCGCCAGGTGCACCGCTCCGGCTCCTATGTGCTGCCGATGCCGGAGGGCAAGGACGTCAAGAAGGTGCTGTACCGGCAGCTGCGGCGGCGCGAGATGCGCGAGCGGATCCGCATCGAGAACCGCGTGATGCCCGTACGGGTGCTGACCGCCGGGGGGCGGGCGGTGGGAGCGGTGGGCTTCAACACGCGCACCGGCGCGTTCGTCACCGTCCGCGCCGGCGCCGTGATCCTCGCGACCGGCGCCTGCGGCCGCCTCGGCCTGCCCGCGTCCGGCTACCTGTACGGCACGTACGAGAACCCCACCAACGCGGGCGACGGCTACGCGATGGCCTACCACGCGGGCGCCGAGCTGACCGGCATCGAGTGCTTCCAGATCAACCCGCTGATCAAGGACTACAACGGCCCCGCCTGCGCCTACGTCGCCAACCCCTTCGGCGGCTACCAGGTCAACCGGCACGGCGAGCGCTTCGTCGACTCCGACTACTGGTCGGGCCAGATGATGGCCGAGTTCGCGGCGGAGGTGGCGAGCGACCGCGGACCGGTCTATCTGAAGCTGAGCCATCTGCCGGAGGAGTCGGTCTCCGCGCTGGAGTCGATCCTCCACTCGACCGAACGCCCCACCCGCGGCACCTTCCACGCGGGCCGCGGCCACGACTACCGCACGCACGACGTCGAGATGCACATCTCCGAGATCGGCCTGTGCGGCGGCCACTCCGCCTCCGGCGTCCGGGTCGACGACCACGCCCGCACGACCGTCCCCGGTCTGTACGCCGCCGGCGACCTGGCGTGCGTGCCGCACAACTACATGATCGGCGCATTCGTCTTCGGCGACCTGGCGGGGGCGGACGCCACCCAGTACCAGCCCTACGAGGGCGAGTTGCCGAAGGAGCAGCTGCGCGCGGCGCACGAGCTGATCTACCGCCCGCTGCGCAACCCGGACGGCCCGCCGCAGACCCAGGTCGAGTACAAGCTGCGCCGCTTCGTGAACGACTACGTGGCCCCGCCGAAGTCGGGCGCCCGGCTGTCCCTGGCCCTGGAGGCCTTCGAGCGGATGCACGACGACATCGCGGCGATGGGCGCGCGCACCCCGCACGAGCTGATGCGCTGCGCCGAGGTCTCCTTCATCCGGGACTGCGCGGAGATGGCCGCGCGTGCCTCCCTGGCCCGCACGGAGTCCCGCTGGGGCCTCTACCACGACCGTCTCGACCACCCCCATCGCGACGACACGTCCTGGTTCCACCACCTCGATCTGCACAAGTCCCCCTCCGGTTCGATGGAGTTCACGGCTCGTCCCGTGGCCCCGTACCTCGTCCCCGTCGACGAGTTCACTCCTGTCGGCGGTCCTTCCCGTCACCTCGGCGAGGTCCACGCCGAGGACGTCGCCACGGCCGGCTCGCGCGACGTGGCCCCGGTGGCGTCCGGGGCGCCCGTCGCGACGACTGTCGTGACGCCCGTCGTGACGCCTGTCGCGACCGGTGCCGCGAGCGCCGAGCCCTCGTTCCCGGACCCCGGCCAGGCCTCGGCCCGTCTTCTGGAGCTCGTCGCCCTCGCCGAGGAGGAACCCGAACTCGCCGCCCTACGGCCGTACTTGGCCGACCCCGCACCCGCCGTCCGCCGTGAGGCCGTCGCCGTCCTCACCGAGACGGTGCCGCCGGGCACGGGCCCCGCCCTCGCCGAGGCCCTCCGCGACAGCGCCGCCGAGGTGAGGGCCGCGGCCGCCGCGTCCCTGCGCGAACTCGTCGAGACGCTGCCCGCCGAACCCGCCCTGCGCGACGGCCTCGCCGCCGCGCTCGCCGAACCCGACCCCGTGGTCCGCGCCGCCTCGCTCGACGTGCTGCGTGCTCTGCGCCTGGGTGACGCAGCGCTGTTCACCGGAGCGCTGACGGACACCGACATCCCCGTCCGCATCGAGGCCGTCCGCGCGCTCGTCTCCGTGGACGCCGCCCCGGAACTGGCCCGGGCCGCCACCACCGATCCCTCCCGCGAGGTCCGCGTCACCGTCGCCAAGGCCCTGGCGACGGTGTGGGCGGGCCGCGCCGCGGCCGCTCCGGGCGACCCCGATGCCGTGCTCACCGCCCTGGCCGACCTCACCCGCGACCCCGACGCCCTGGTCCGGGGCGCCGCCTACGAATCCCTGGGCACCACCGGCTGCCCGGCACCGCTCGCCACACGCGCCGTGACCGCCCTGTCCGACCCCGCCTGGCAGGTGAGATCGGGCGCCGCGACCGCACTGTCCACCGCCGACCCCCACATCGCCGTCCCCGCCCTGGCTAAGGCCGCCGCCGACCCGAACGCCGACGTACGCAAGGCAGCCGTACTCGCCCTCACCCACCACACCACCACCGCCGCCACCCGAGCCGCCCTGGCCACAGCCACCACGGACCCGGACGCAGACGTCAGGGCGTACGCGACCCGGGCGCTGTGAGGGCGCTCGCCGCTGGGGCCGGGGCTGAGCGGGACCATGACGGCAACCTCCGCTGCGGGCCAGGCCTTGTGACGCGGTCCGCTGCGAGCGGGACCGGGCCCGCCCCTATATCCAGTCCTCCGGCTCCGGCTCCCCGTCCATCTCGGGCCAGTGGTCGTCGCCGCCCGCCGCCGCATCCGCAGCGGGCTCAGCCGCTGTGACCGCCTCCGGGGCCGCCCCGGAAACCGTTTCATTCGGCCCGCCCAGCTCAGCCAGCACCGCCAGCACCCCCTCCCCGTACGTCGCCAGCTTCTTCTCCCCCACCCCGGCGATCCCCCCGAGTTCGCGCACCGACCTCGGCCAGATGGTGGCGATTTCGCGGAGTGTGGCGTCGTGGAAGATGACGTAGGCCGGGACGCCCTGTTCGCGGGCCTGTTCCGCGCGCCAGGCGCGCAGGGCCTCGAAGGCGGGCTGCAGCGACTCGGGCAGCTCGGCCACGGCGGCCTTGGCCTTGCGGTCTCCCTTGCCCGAGGAGGACGAGCGCGAGGTCGCCGGTTTCTTCGGTTCCTTGCGCAGCGGCACCTCCCGCTCGCGCCGCAGCACCGATCCGCTCGCCTCGGTCAGCACCAGCGTGCCGTACTCCCCCTCGACCGCGAGCAGCCCCTGGGCCAGCAACTGCCGTACGGTGCCCCGCCATTCGCCCTCGGTGAGCTCCTCGCCGATACCGAACACGGACAGCTGGTCGTGATCGAACTGGATCACCTTGGCCGTGCGCCGCCCCAGCAGGATGTCGACGATCTGCACCGCGCCGAACTTCTGTCCCCGCTCCCGCTGCAGCCGCACCACCGTCGACAGCACCTTCTGTGCGGCGACCGTGCCGTCCCAGGTCTCCGGTGTGGTCAGGCAGGTGTCGCAGTTGCCGCAGCCGGTGGGATCGGGGTCCTGGCCGAAGTAGGCGAGAAGCTGGGCGCGGCGGCACTGGACCGTCTCGCAGAGTGCCAGCATCGAGTCCAGGTGGGCGGCGGCCCGGCGCCGGAACGCCTCGTCCCCCTCGCCGGTCTGGATCAGCTTGCGCTGCTGTATGACGTCGTTGAGGCCGTAGGCCATCCATGCCGTGGAGGGCAGTCCGTCGCGCCCCGCGCGGCCCGTCTCCTGGTAGTAGCCCTCGACCGACTTCGGCAGGTCGAGGTGGGCGACGAAGCGCACGTCCGGTTTGTCGATGCCCATGCCGAAGGCGATGGTCGCGACCACGACCAGGCCCTCCTCGCGCAGGAAGCGGGACTGGTGCGCCGCGCGAGTGCCCGCGTCCAGGCCCGCGTGGTACGGCACGGCCTCGATGCCGTTGCGGCTGAGGAACTCGGCCGTCGCCTCGACGGACTTGCGCGAGAGGCAGTACACGATGCCCGCGTCGCCCTGGTGCTCCTCGCGCAGGAAGGTCAGCAGCTGCTTCTTGGGGTCGGCCTTGGGCACGATGCGGTACTGGATGTTGGGGCGGTCGAAGCTCGCCACGAAGTGCCGGGCCGCCGGCATGTTCAGGCGCTGGGTGATCTCCTGGTGCGTCGCATGCGTGGCCGTGGCCGTGAGCGCGACCCGGGGGACGTCCGGCCAGCGCTCACCGAGCAGGGACAGGGTGAGATAGTCGGGCCGGAAGTCGTGGCCCCACTGGGAGACACAGTGCGCCTCGTCGATCGCGAAGAGCGAGATCTTGCCGCGGGAGAGCAGATCGAGCGTCGAGTCGAGCCGGAGCCGCTCCGGCGCCAGATACAGCAGATCCAGCTCACCGGCGAGGAACTCGGCCTCCACCACCCGTCGTTCGTCGAAGTCCTGCGTGGAGTTCATGAACCCGGCCCGCACGCCGAGCGCCCGCAGCGCGTCCACCTGGTCCTGCATCAGCGCGATGAGCGGGGAGACCACGATGCCCGTACCGGGTCTGACCAGGGCCGGGATCTGGTAGCACAGCGACTTTCCGCCGCCGGTCGGCATGAGCACCACGGCGTCGCCGCCGGCCACCACATGGTCGATGACCGCTTCCTGCTCGCCGCGGAAGGTCTCGTAGCCGAAGACCCGGTGCAGCGTGGCCAACGCCTCGCTGTCTGTCGCCCCTGGCATCTCGCTGATACCGCCCGTCCCACCCATCGTCGTGCCCCCCGTACGTCGTCCCTCGACCACTGCCTCCACGATAGGGGTCCGCACCGACAGCCCCGGAGTTATCCACAGGCCCCGGCGCAGCAGTGGGCCCCGGTCTCCGTCGAGAACCGGGGCCCCTCCACAGGCACCGCAGGTCGGCGGCGCAGACACCGCAGGTCAGCGCACGAACACTCCCGCCTGGTTCGCCAGGTCGAGGAAGTACTGCGGCGCCACACCGAGCACCAGCGTGACCACCACACCCAGGCCGATCGCCGTCATCGTCAGCGGCGACGGCACGGCGACCGTCGGGCCTTCGGGCCGCGGCTCGCTGAAGAACATCAGCACGATCACGCGGATGTAGAAGAAGGCCGCGACCGCGGATGAGATCACACCGATCACGACCAGCGGGGCCGCCCCGCCCTCCGCCGCCGCCTTGAACACGGCGAACTTCCCCGCGAAGCCGGAGGTCAGCGGGATACCGGCGAAGGCCAGCAGGAACACCGCGAACACGGCCGCCACCAGCGGTGAACGGCGGCCGAGCCCGGCCCACTTGGACAGGTGCGTCGCCTCGCCGCCCGCGTCGCGCACCAGCGTGACCACGGCGAAGGCGCCGAGCGTCACGAAGGAGTACGCGGCCAGGTAGAAGAGGACGGAGGACACGCCGTCCTTCGAGGTCGCGATGACACCCGCGAGGATGAATCCCGCGTGCGCGATCGACGAGTACGCCAGCAGCCGCTTGATGTCGGTCTGGGTGATCGCGACGATCGCACCGCCCAGCATGGTGATGATCGCGACGGCCCACATGACCGGCCGCCAGTCCCAGCGCAGTCCGGGCAGGACGACGTACAGCAGGCGCAGCAGCGCGCCGAACGCCGCCACCTTCGTCGCCGACGCCATGAACCCGGTCACCGGGGTCGGCGCGCCCTGGTAGACGTCCGGCGTCCACATGTGGAACGGGACGGCGCCCACCTTGAACAGCAGCCCCATCACGATCATGGCGCCGCCGACGAGCAGCAGCGCGTCGTTGCCCATGGTGTCGGCGAGCGCCGGGTCGACGTTCGTGACGGTCCCGTCGACGACCTGCGCGATGCGCGCGTACGACACCGAGCCCGCGTAGCCATACAGCAGCGCGATGCCGAACAGCGTGAACGCCGAGGCGAACGCGCCGAGCAGGAAGTACTTGACCGCCGCCTCCTGCGACATGAGCCGCTTGCGGCGGGCCAGTGCGCAGAGCAGGTAGAGCGGGAGGGAGAAGACCTCCAGGGCCACGAACAGCGTCAGCAGGTCGTTCGCCGAGGGGAACACCAGCATGCCGGAGATCGCGAAGAGCAGCAGCGGGAAGACCTCGGTGGTGGTGAACCCGGCCTTGACCGCGGCCTTCTCGCTGTCGCTGCCGGGCACGGACGCGGCCTGCGCGGCGAACGAGTCGACGCGGTTGCCGTGCGCCTCCGGGTCGAGGCGCCGCTCGGCGAAGGTGAACAGGCCGACCAGGCCGGCGAGCAGGATCGTGCCCTGCAGGAACAGGGACGGCCCATCGACCGCGATCGCGCCCATCGCCGCGATGTGCGCCTTGGTGGTGCCGTATCCGTCGGCCGCGAGCGCGACGACCGCCGCGAAGGCCGCGCACAGGGCGACGGCGGACATGAACACCTGGGCGACGTAGCGGGACTTGCGCGGCACGAATGCCTCGATCAGCACCCCGATGATCGCCGCGCCCACGACGATCAAGGTGGGCGACAGTTGCCCGTATTCGATCTTCGGCGCGTCGATCTTCGTGATCGGATCGGCCGCGGTTGCCGCCGTTGTCCACAGGCTGTGGACGGCTGATGCGCTCACTTGGCCGCCTCCACCGGGGGCTTGGGGTCCTTCTTGTGTACGTCGGACAGGGTCGACTTCACCGCCGGGTTGACGATGTCCGTCACCGGCTTCGGATACACGCCCAGGAAGACCAGCAGCACGATCAGCGGCGCGACGACCACCAGTTCACGCACTCTGAGGTCCGGCATCGCGGAGACCTCCTTCTTCACCGGGCCCGTCATCGTCCGCTGGTACAGGACGAGGGTGTAGAGCGCGGCGAGCACGATGCCGAAGGTGGCGATGATGCCGACCGCCGGATAGCGCGTGAACGTGCCGACCAGGACCAGGAACTCACTCACGAAGGGTGCGAGTCCCGGCAGAGACAGGGTCGCCAGGCCACCGATCAGGAACGTGCCGGCGAGCACCGGGGCGACCTTCTGGACACCGCCGTAGTCGCCGATGAGCCGGGAGCCGCGCCGGGAGATCAGGAAGCCCGCCACCAGCATCAACGCGGCCGTGGAAATGCCGTGGTTGACCATGTAGAGCGTGGCGCCGGACTGACCCTGGCTGGTCATCGCGAAGATGCCCAGGATGATGAAGCCGAAGTGCGAGATCGAGGCGTACGCCACCAGCCGCTTGATGTCCCGCTGACCGACCGCGAGCAGCGCGCCGTAGACGATGCTGATCAGGGCGAGAACCAGGATGACGGGCGTGGCCCACTTCGACGCCTCCGGGAAGAGCTGGAGGCAGAAGCGGAGCATCGCGAAGGTGCCCACCTTGTCGACGACCGCAGTGATGAGGACGGCGACGGGGGCGGTGGACTCCTGCATGGCGTTGGGCAACCAGGTGTGCAGCGGCCACAGCGGCGCCTTCACCGCGAAGGCGAAGAAGAAGCCGAGGAACAGCCAGCGTTCGGTGCTGGTCGCCATGTGCAGCGAGCCGTTCGCCCGGGCCTGTGCGATCTCCTGGAGGCTGAAGTTCCCGGCGACCACATAGAGCCCGATCACCGCGGCCAGCATGATCAGGCCGCCGATCAGGTTGTAGAGGAGGAACTTCACCGCGGCGTACGAACGCTGCGTCGACGCCGCCTCCTCGCCGTGCTCGTGGGCACGGTCCCCGAAGCCGCCGATGAGGAAGTACATCGGGATGAGCATGGCTTCGAAGAAGATGTAGAAGAGGAAGACGTCGGTGGCCTCGAAGGAGATGATCACCATCGCCTCGACGGCCAGGATCAGGGCGAAGAAGCCCTGCGTCGGCCGCCACCGCCTGCTTCCGGTCTCCAGCGGGTCGGCGTCGTGCCAGCCCGCGAGGATGATGAACGGCATCAGCAGCGCGGTCAGCGCGATCAGCGCCACCGCGATGCCGTCCACGCCCAGTTCGTAGCGCACCCCGAAGTACGCGATCCAGGAGTGGGACTCGGTGAGCTGGTACCGGCTGCCGTCGGGGTCGAAGCGGACCAGGATCGTGATCGCGAGGGCGAGCGTGGCCAGTGAGACGAGCAGCGCCAGCCATTTGGCAGCGGTGCGCCGCGCGGCCGGCACGGCGGCCGTGGCGATCGCCCCGATCGCCGGGAGCACCGCCGTCGCTGTCAGCAGAGGAAAGGACATCGGATATCAGACCGCCCTCATCAGCAGGGTCGCGGCGACGAGGACCGCCGCACCGCCGAACATCGAGACCGCGTACGACCGCGCGAAGCCGTTCTGCAGCCTGCGCATCCGCCCGGACAGGCCGCCGACCGAAGCCGCCGTGCCGTTGACCACTCCGTCGACCAGGGTGTGGTCGACGTACACCAGGGAGCGCGTGAGGTGCTCGCCGCCGCGGACCAGGACGACGTGGTTGAAGTCGTCCTGCAGCAGATCGCGCCGGGCGGCCCGGGTGAGCAACGAGCCGCGCGGGGCGACGGACGGGACCGTGCGGCGGCCGTACATGGCGTAGGCGATGCCGACGCCGATGATCAGGCAGACCATCGTCGCTCCGGTGACCGTCGCCGCACTGACCGGCGAGTCGCCCTCGCTGTGACCGGTGACCGGTTCGAGCCAGTGCAGGAAGCGGTCACCGATGCTGAAGAACGCACCGCCGAAGACCGATCCGACGGCCAGCACGATCATCGGGATCGTCATGACCTTGGGCGACTCGTGCGGGTGCGGCTCCGCGTGCTCGCCGTGGTGCTCGGCGGCGGGCTCCGCGCTCGGTGACTGCGGGGAGCGGGTGGGCTGGTTCTTCCAGCGCTCCTCGCCGAAGAACGTCATCAGCATCACGCGCGTCATGTAGAAGGCGGTGATGGCGGCGCCCAGCAGGGCGCAGGCGCCGAGGATCCAGCCCTCCGTGCCGCCCTTCGCGAAGGCCGCCTCGATGATCTTGTCCTTGGAGAAGAAGCCGGACAGTCCCGGGAAGCCGATGATGGCGAGGTAGCCGAGGCCGAACGTGATGAACGTGACCGGCATGTACTTCCTGAGGCCGCCGTACTTCCTCATGTCCACCTCGTCGTTCATGCCGTGCATGACCGATCCGGCGCCGAGGAACAGGCCGGCCTTGAAGAAGCCGTGCGTCACCAGGTGCATGATCGCGAAGACGTAGCCGATGGGGCCGAGGCCCGCGGCCAGCACCATGTAGCCGATCTGCGACATGGTCGAGCCGGCCAGTGCCTTCTTGATGTCGTCCTTCGCGCAACCGACGATCGCACCGAACAGGAGCGTGACGGCGCCGACCACCGTGACCACGAGCTGTGCGTTGGGCGCGGCGTTGAAGATCGCGCCGGAGCGGACGATCAGGTAGACGCCCGCGGTCACCATCGTCGCGGCGTGGATGAGGGCCGAGACCGGGGTCGGGCCCTCCATCGCGTCCCCGAGCCAGGACTGCAGCGGCACCTGGGCGGACTTGCCGCAGGCCGCCAGCAGGAGCATCAGGGCGATGGCGGTGAGCTTGCCCTCGGAGGTGTCACCGACGTGACCGAAGACCGGCCCGAAGGCGAAGGTCCCGAACGTCGCGAACATCAGCATGATCGCGATGGACAGGCCCATGTCGCCGACGCGGTTGACCAGGAAGGCCTTCTTCGCCGCCGTCGCCGCGCTGGGCTTGTGCTGCCAGAAGCCGATCAGCAGGTAGGACGCGAGACCCACGCCCTCCCAGCCGACATACAGCAGCAGGTAGTTGTCGGCGATGACGAGCAGGAGCATCGCCGCGAGGAACAGGTTCAGATAGCCGAAGAAGCGGCGGCGGCGCTCGTCGTGCTCCATGTACCCGACCGAGTACAGGTGGATCAGCGAGCCGACGCCGGTGATCAGCAGTACGAACGTCATCGACAGCTGGTCGAGGCGGAACGTCACGTCCGCCTGGAAGCCCTGGACCGGGACCCAGCTGAACAGATGCTGCATCAACGTCCGGTGTTCGGCGTCCTTGCCCAGCAGATCCGCGAAGAGGATCACGCCGAAGGCGAAGGAGACGAACGCGAGGACCGTGCCGATCCAGTGGCCGACGGCGTCAAGGCGCCGGCCGCCGCACAGCAGTACGGCCGCTCCGAGCAGTGGCGCCGCCACCAGCAGCGCAATCAGGTTCTCCACGATTCAGCGACCCCTCAGAGCTTCATCAGGCTGGCGTCGTCGACCGAGGCCGAGTGGCGGGAACGGAACAGGGACACGATGATCGCGAGCCCGACCACGACCTCCGCGGCGGCGACGACCATCGTGAAGAACGCGATGACCTGGCCGTCGAGATTGCCGTGCATCCGGGAGAAGGTGACGAACGCGAGGTTGCAGGCGTTCAGCATCAGCTCGATGCACATGAACACCACGATGGCGTTGCGCCGGATCAGCACACCGGTGGCGCCGATCGTGAACAGCAGGGCCGCCAGATACAGGTAATTGACCGGGTTCACTGCGACGCCTCCTCCCGCTTGAAGGTGGCCGGTTCGATCTCGGTGCGCTCCAGGCGCTCCTCGGAGCGCTGTTCCAGCGCGCGCAGGTCGTTGAGCGCCTCGGTCGACACATCACGGATCTGGCCGCGCTCGCGCAGCGTCTTGCTGACCGTGAGGTCGGACGGGGTGCCGTCGGGCAGCAGGCCCGCGATGTCCACCGCGTTGTGCCGCGCGTACACGCCGGGCGCCGGCAGCGGCGGTACGTGCTTGCCCTGGCGGACGCGCTCCTCGGACAGCTCCCGCTGCGTCTTGGCCCTCTCGGTGCGCTCGCGGTGGGTGAGCACCATGGCGCCGACGGCGGCCGTGATCAGCAGGGCACCGGTGATTTCGAAGGCGAACACGTACTTGGTGAAGATGAGAGCGGCGAGGCCCTGCACATTGCCGTTCCCGTTCGCCTGGGTGAGGCCGTTGAAGTCGTGCAGCGAGGCGTTGCCGATCCCGCCGAGCAGTAGGACGCCGAAGCCGAGCCCGCACAGAAGGGCCAGCCAGCGCTGGCCCTTGATGGTCTCCTTCAGGGAGTCCGCCGCGGTCACGCCGACGAGCATCACCACGAACAGGAACAGCATCATGATCGCGCCCGTGTAGACGACGACCTGCACGATCCCGAGGAAGTAGGCGCCGTTGGCGAGGTAGAACACCGCCAGGACGATCATGGTGCCGGCGAGCGAGAGGGCGCTGTGCACGGACTTCTTCATGAAGACCGTGGCCAGGGCGCCGATCACGGCGACGGTGCCGAGGACCCAGAACTGGAAGGCCTCTCCGGTGGAGGTGGAGTAGGCGGCGAGCTGCGCGGTCATCGGCCGATCACCTTCTCCGACGCCGGCTCGCTCGCACCGAAGGTGGAGTCGGCCTCCTGGACGACCTCGCCCTTGGAGTGGGCCACCTGGGGCTCCGTACCGGGCGCCGCCTCGGTGACCAGTCCCCGGTAGTAGTCCTGCTCGTCCATCCCCGGGTAGATGGCGTGCGGGCTGTCGACCATGCCCTCTTCGAGGCCGGCGAGCAGCTGCTCCTTGGTGTAGATGAGGTTGGCGCGGCTGGAGTCCGCGAGCTCGAACTCGTTGGTCATCGTCAGCGCGCGCGTGGGGCACGCCTCGATGCACAGGCCGCACAGGATGCAGCGGGCGTAGTTGATCTGGTAGACGCGGCCGTAGCGCTCGCCCGGTGAGTAGCGCTCCTCGTCCGTGTTGTCCGCGCCCTCCACGTAGATGGCGTCGGCGGGGCAGGCCCAGGCGCACAGCTCGCAGCCCACGCACTTCTCCAGGCCGTCCGGATGGCGGTTGAGCTGGTGCCGTCCGTGGAACCGGGGGGCGGTGGTCTTGTGCTGCTCCGGGTACTGCTCGGTCAGCCGCTTCTTGAACATGGCCTTGAAGGTCACGCCGAAGCCGGCCACGGGGTTCATGAAACCGGGCTTCAACTGCTCGGTCTCCTTGGGCTCCTCAGCCATCGGACGCCTCCTTTCCATCCGAAGATCCGTCACTGGCAGTATCCGACCCACCACTGACAATCAGCTCCCGCTCGCGGCGCGGACTGCGCCTCGGCACCGGCGGGAGCTCCTGTCCGGGGAGCGGGGGCACGGGGAACCCGCCGGCCATCGGGTCGAAGCCGACCGGTGCGGCGGCCTGTGCCTCGGCCGTCCTGCCCTTCTCGCGGAACATGTCGGCGACGAAGGACAGCACCAGCAGGGCGAGGACGCCGCCGCCGATGTAGAGGGCGATGTCGGCGAAGTCGTAGTTCTCGTTCCGCAGGGCCCGGACCGTCGCGACCAGCATCAGCCAGACCACGGAGACCGGGATGAGGACCTTCCAGCCGAGCTTCATCAGCTGGTCGTAGCGGACCCGCGGGAGCGTGCCGCGCAGCCAGATGAAGAAGAACAGCAGCAGCTGGACCTTGATCACGAACCAGAGCAGCGGCCACCAGCCGTGGTTGGCGCCCTCCCAGAAGGTGCTGATGGGCCAGGGGGCCCGCCAGCCGCCGAGGAAGAGCGTGGTGGACACGGCCGAGACGGTCACCATGTTGACGTACTCGGCGAGCATGAACATCGCGAACTTGATCGACGAGTACTCGGTGTTGAAGCCGCCCACCAGGTCGCCCTCGGACTCCGGCATGTCGAAGGGGGCGCGGTTGGTCTCGCCGACCATCGTGACGATGTAGAGGATGAAGGAGACCGGCAGCAGGATGATGTACCAGCGGTCGTGCTGCTGCTCGACGATCGTCGACGTCGACATCGACCCCGAGTAGAGGAACACGGAGGCGAAGGCGGCGCCCATGGCGATCTCGTACGAGATCATCTGCGCGCAGGAGCGCAGGCCGCCGAGGAGCGGGTAGGTGGATCCGGAGCTCCAGCCCGCGAGCACGATGCCGTAGATGCCGACCGAGGCGACCGCGAGGATGAACAGCATCGCGATCGGCAGGTCGGTCAGCTGCATCGTGGTGCGGTGGCCGAAGATCGAGATCTGGTTGTCCGCCGGGCCGAAGGGGATCACCGCGATCGCCATGAAGGCCGGGATCGCGGCCACGATCGGCGCGAGGACGTAGACCACCTTGTCCGCGCGTTTGACGATGACGTCTTCCTTGAGCATCAGCTTGATGCCGTCGGCGAGCGACTGGAGCATGCCCCAGGGGCCGTGCCGGTTGGGGCCGATGCGCAGCTGCATCCAGGCGACGACCTTGCGCTCCCAGACGATGGAGAACAGCACGGTCACCATCAGGAAGGCGAAGCAGAAGACGGCCTTGAGGACGACCAGCCACCAGGGGTCGCGGCCGAACATCGAGAGGTCTTCAGCCGCGAGGTACGGGCTCATGCCTCCACCTCCTTGGGGGCCTCGCCGACGAGTGTCGCCGGGCCGATGCGGACGAGTGCGCCGGGCAGCGCCCCGGTGTCGGAGGCGACGCCCCTGCCTGCGGAGTTCAGCGGGAGCCAGACCACACGGTCGGGCATCTCCGTGATCCGCAGCGGGAGTTCGACGGTCCCGGCGGGACCGGTCACGGCGAGCAGATCGCCGTCCTTGACGCCCGATTCGGCGGCCGTCGCGGCCGACACACGCGCGTGGGCGGCGTGCCTGGTTCCGGCGAGCGCCTCGTCGCCGTCCTGGAGGACGCCCTGGTCGAGCAGGAGGCGGTGTCCCGCGAGGACGGCCTCGCCGACGGCGGGCCGCGGCAACATGCCCCCGCTCTCCACAGGTTCGGTGGCCCGCGGACCGTCCCAGGGCCCGAGCCGGTCGATCTCCGCGCGCACGGTGCGCAGATCCGGCAGCCCCAGGTGTACGTCCATGGCGTCGGCCAGCATCTGCAGCACGCGCGCGTCGGTGGGCGGGAGGGGGCGGACCATGTGGTCGGGCTTGAGCGCGGCCTCGAAGAAGCGCACCCGGCCCTCCCAGTTGAGGAAGGTGCCGCCCTTCTCGGCGACGGCGGCGACCGGCAGCACGACGTCCGCGAGCTCGCTCACCTCGCCGGGCCGCAGCTCCAGGGAGACCACGAAGCCGGCCTCGTGAAGTGCTTCACGCGCGCGTGCCGGGTCCGGCAGATCGGCTACCTCGACACCCGCGACCAGCAGCGCCTGGAGTTCGCCGCTGACGGCGGCCTCCAGGATCTGGCCGGTGTCGCGGCCGTAGCGGTGCGGGAGTTCGGCCAGTCCCCAGACGGCGGCGACCTCCTCACGCGCGCGTGGGTCGGTCGCCGGGCGTCCGCCGGGAAGCAGCGACGGCAGTGCGCCGACCTCCAGGGCGCCGCGTTCTCCGGCCCGCCGCGGGATCCACGCCAGCCGGGCGCCGGTCGCGGTGGCGGCCCGTACGGCGGCGGTGAGTCCGCCGGCGACGGCGGCCAGCCGTTCGCCGACCACGATCACCGCGCCCTCGGTGCGCAACCCCTCGGCGGCCTTCGAGCCGTCCCCGTCGAGGCCGACCCCGCCGGCGAGCGCGTCCAGCCACTCGGTCTCGGTGCCGGGAGCCGCCGGAAGCAGGGTGCCGCCGGCCTTCTCCAGACCGCGCGTGGAGTGCGTGGCCAGCGAGAACACCTTCTGGCCGCGCTTGCGCCAGGCCTTGCGCAGCCTCAGGAAGACGCCGGGCGCCTCCTCCTCGGCCTCGATGCCTACCAGCAGGACGGCGGGCGCCTTCTCCAGGAGGGTGTACGTGACTCCCGTACCGTCGAGATCACGGCCGCGTCCGGCGACCCGGGCCGCCAGGAAGTCGGCCTCCTCGCTGGTGTGCACGCGCGCGCGGAAGTCGATGTCGTTCGTGTCGAGCGCCACGCGCGCGAACTTGCTGTAGGCGTAGGCGTCCTCGACGGTGAGGCGGCCGCCGGTCAGCACACCGGTCCGGCCGCGCGAGGCGAGCAGGCCCTGGGCCGCGATCTGCAGCGCCTCCGGCCAGGAGGCCGGCTCCAGCTCGCCCTCGGCGTTGCGCACCAGGGGCTGTTCGAGCCGGTCGCGCTGCTGCGCGTACCGGAAGGCGAACCGCCCCTTGTCGCAGATCCACTCCTCGTTGACCTCGGGGTCGTTGGCGGCGAGCCGCCGCATGACCTTGCCGCGGCGGTGGTCGGTGCGGGTGGCGCAGCCCCCGGAGCAGTGCTCGCACACGCTCGGCGAGGACACCAGGTCGAAGGGGCGCGAGCGGAAGCGGTACGCCGCCGAGGTCAGCGCGCCGACCGGGCAGATCTGGATGGTGTTGCCGGAGAAGTACGACTCGAAGGGGTCACCCTCACCGGTGCCGACCTGCTGCAGCGCGCCCCGCTCGACCAGTTCGATCATCGGGTCGCCCGCGACCTGGTTGGAGAAGCGGGTGCACCGGGCGCACAGCACGCACCGCTCGCGGTCGAGCAGCACCTGTGTGGAGATCGGGACGGGCTTCTCGTACGTCCGCTTCTTGCCCTCGAAGCGGGACTCGGCCTGGCCGTGCGACATGGCCTGGTTCTGCAGCGGGCACTCGCCGCCCTTGTCGCAGACCGGGCAGTCCAGCGGGTGGTTGATGAGCAGCAGCTCCATCACACCGTGCTGGGCCTTCTCGGCGACCGGCGAGGTCAGGTGCGTCTTGACGACCATGCCGTCCGTGCACGTGATGGTGCAGGAGGCCATCGGCTTGCGCTGGCCCTCGACCTCGACGATGCACTGGCGGCAGGCCCCGACCGGGTCGAGCAGGGGATGGTCGCAGAACCGGGGGATCTCGATGCCGAGTTGCTCGGCGGCCCGGATGACCAGGGTGCCCTTGGGCACGCTGATCTCGGCGCCGTCGATCGTCAGCGAGACGAGATCCTCCGGCGGGACCGCCGCCTCTCCCCCTCCCGAGGGAGCGTTGGTGGTCACGGTCATGCGTTCACCTCCGTGCGGGAGTCGGCCCAGGCCGTCGACTTGGCCGGGTCGAAGGGGCAGCCGCGGCCCGTGATGTGCTGCTCGTACTCCTCGCGGAAGTACTTCAGCGAGGAGAAGATCGGCGAGGCGGCACCGTCGCCGAGGGCGCAGAACGACTTGCCGTTGATGTTGTCGGCGATGTCGTTCAGCTTGTCGAGGTCGGACATGACGCCCTTGCCCGCCTCGATGTCACGCAGCAACTGCACGAGCCAGTACGTCCCTTCGCGGCACGGTGTGCACTTGCCGCAGGACTCGTGGGCGTAGAACTCGGTCCAGCGGGTGACGGCGCGCACGACGCAGGTCGTCTCGTCGAAGCACTGCAGGGCCTTGGTGCCGAGCATCGAGCCGGCGGCGCCGACGCCCTCGTAGTCGAGGGGTACGTCGAGGTGCTCGTCGGTGAACATCGGCGTCGAGGAGCCGCCCGGCGTCCAGAACTTCAGGCGGTGGCCCGGCCGCATGCCGCCGCTCATCTCGAGCAGCTGGCGCAGCGTGATGCCGAGCGGGGCCTCGTACTGGCCGGGGCTGGCGACATGGCCGCTGAGCGAGTAGAGCGTGAAGCCCGGGGACTTCTCGCTGCCCATCGACCGGAACCATTCCTTGCCCCGATTCAGAATTGCGGGAACCGACGCGATCGACTCGACGTTGTTCACAACAGTCGGGCACGCATAGAGGCCCGCGACCGCAGGGAAAGGGGGACGGAGCCGCGGTTGACCCCGGCGGCCTTCGAGCGAGTCGAGCAGTGCGGTCTCCTCACCGCAGATGTACGCGCCTGCGCCCGCGTGCACGGTGACCTGGAGGTTCAGGCCGCTGCCCAGGATGTTCTCGCCGAGGTAGCCGGCCTCGTAGGCCTCGCGCACGGCCTCGTGCAACCGCCGCAGAACGGGGACGACTTCACCACGCAGATAGATGAAGGCATGCGAAGACCTGATGGCATAACAGGCGATGACAATGCCCTCGATGAGGCTATGCGGGTTCGCGAAGAGGAGCGGGATGTCCTTGCACGTCCCCGGCTCCGACTCGTCGGCGTTGACAACTAGATAGTGCGGTTTTCCATCTCCCTGGGGAATGAACTGCCATTTCATTCCGGTCGGGAATCCCGCGCCGCCGCGGCCGCGCAGCCCGGAGTCCTTGACGTACGCGATCAGGTCGTCCGGGGACATCGCGAGCGCCTTGCGGAGCCCCTCGTACCCCTCGTGCCTTTTGTAGACGTCCAGCGTCCAGGCCTTGTCCTCGTCCCAGAAGGCGGACAGCACGGGTGCGAGCAGCTTCTCGGGGCTGGTGTCTTTGAGTTCGGGTGCCAAGGTCATCACTCCCCCTCCTCGGCGGTGGGCCCGGCCGGGTGGGCCGGGTCGGAGGCCGACGTCTCCTGCGGCGCGTCATGTGCGCTCAGGCGCTCGGTCGGCGACGGGTCGTGCACGGCGGCCCTGTCCTGCTCGTCGTGCGGCCCGCCGTCCCGCGGATGGACCACGCGCGCGGGTGCGGTCTCTCCCCTGGCCAGGCGGAGGCCCACCAGCGACGCCGGTCCCGCACTGCCGCTCGCCTCGACGGCCCCTGGCCGCTCGTCGGGGAAGCCGGCCAGGATCCGCGCGGTCTCCTTGAAGGTGCACAGACGCGCACCGCGCGTGGGCTCGACCTCGCGTCCCGCGCGCAGGTCGTCGACGAGGCGCTTGGCGCTGTCCGGGGTCTGGTCGTCGAAGAACTCCCAGTTGACCATGACCACCGGCGCGTAGTCGCAGGCCGCGTTGCACTCGATGTGCTCCAGGGTGACCTTGCCGTCGGCGGTGGTCTCGCCGTTGCCGACGCCGAGGTGCTCCTGGAGCTCCTCGAAGATCGCGTCACCGCCCATCACCGCGCACAGCGTGTTGGTGCACACGCCGACCTGGTAGTCGCCGGACGGCTTGCGCCGGTACATGGAGTAGAAGGTCGCGACGGCCGTGACCTCCGCCGTGGTCAGCTTGAGCATGTCCGCGCAGAACTGCATCCCGGTGCGCGTGACATGGCCCTCCTCCGACTGCACGAGGTGCAGCAGCGGCAGGAGCGCGGACCGGGAGTCGGGGTAGCGGTCGATCACCTGGCGCGCGTCGGCCTCGAGCCGGGCTCGGACGTCGTCCGGGTAGGCGGGCGCGGGCAGTTGGGGCATGCCCAGGCTGACGCCCTGCTCCGAGGAACTGGTGGTCACCGGTCGACGCCTCCCATCACGGGGTCGATGGACGCGACGGCGACGATGACGTCGGCGACCTGGCCGCCCTCGCACATCGCCGCCATGGCCTGCAGGTTGGTGAAGGACGGGTCGCGGAAGTGGACCCGGAAGGGGCGGGTGCCGCCGTCGGAGACGGCATGCACCCCGAGTTCGCCCTTGGGCGACTCGACGGCCACGTACGCCTGTCCCGGCGGAACGCGGAAGCCCTCGGTGACCAGCTTGAAGTGGTGGATCAGGGCCTCCATGGACGTGCCCATGATCTTCTTGATGTGGTCGAGGGAGTTGCCGAGCCCGTCCGGTCCCAGGGCGAGCTGGGCTGGCCAGGCGATCTTCTTGTCGGCGACCATGACAGGCCCTGGCTGCAGCCGGTCCAGGCACTGCTCGATGATCCCCAGCGACTGGCGCATCTCCTCCAGGCGGATCAGGAAGCGCCCGTAGGAGTCGCAGGAGTCGGCGGTCGGGATCTCGAAGTCGTACGTCTCGTATCCGCAGTACGGCTGTGCCTTGCGCAGGTCGTGCGGCAGGCCGGTGGAGCGCAGGATCGGGCCGGTGGCGCCGAGGGCCATGCAGCCGGCCAGGTCGAGATAGCCGACGTCCTGCATACGGGCCTTGAAGATGGGGTTCCCGGTGGCGAGCTTGTCGTACTCCGGGAGGTTCTTCTTCATCTTCTTCACGAACTCGCGGATGTGGTCCACCGCGCCGGGCGGCAGGTCCTGGGCGAGTCCGCCGGGCCGGATGTACGCGTGGTTCATGCGCAGGCCCGTGATGAGCTCGTAGATGTCGAGAATCATTTCACGATCACGGAATCCGTAGATCATGATCGTGGTGGCGCCGAGCTCCATGCCGCCGGTGGCGATGCACACCAGGTGGGAGGAGAGGCGGTTCAGCTCCATCAGGAGCACCCGGATGATCTCGGCGCGCTCGGTGATCTGGTCCTCGATGCCGAGGAGCTTCTCGACGGCGAGACAGTAGGCGGTCTCGTTGAAGAAGGACGTCAGGTAGTCCATGCGCGTCACGAACGTGGTGCCCTGCGTCCACGTGCGGAACTCGAGGTTCTTCTCGATCCCCGTGTGGAGATAGCCGATGCCGCAGCGGGCCTCGGTGACCGTCTCGCCCTCGATCTCCAGGATCAGGCGGAGCACCCCGTGGGTGGAGGGGTGCTGGGGACCCATGTTGACGACGATGCGCTCGTCGTCGGCACGGGCCGCGGACTGGACGACCTCGTCCCAGTCGCCACCGGTGACCGTGTATACGGTGCCCTCGGTGGTCTCGCGCGCCGATGCGGACGCGGCTGCTGACTGCGTGTTGCTCACGAGTACGACCTCCGCTGGTCCGGAGCCGGGATCTGGGCGCCCTTGTACTCGACGGGGATGCCGCCGAGGGGGTAGTCCTTGCGCTGCGGGTGGCCCTGCCAGTCGTCCGGCATCATGATCCGGGTCAGGGCCGGGTGACCGTCGAAGACGATGCCGAAGAAGTCGTAGGTCTCGCGCTCATGCCAGTCGTTGGTGGGATACACCGAGACCAGCGACGGGATCTTCGGGTCGCTGTCGGGCGCGCTGACCTCGAGGCGGATCAGCCGGTTGTGGGTGATCGAGCGCAGGTGGTAGATGGCGTGCAGCTCGCGGCCCTTGTCGTGCAGGTAGTGGACGCCGCTGACGCCGGTGCACAGTTCGAAGCGCAGGGCCGGGTCGTCGCGGAGGGTCTGGGCGACCCGGAGCAGATGCTCGCGCTCGATGTGGAAGGTGAGCTCTCCGCGGTCGACGACCGTCTTCTCGATCGCGTTGTCGGGCAGGAGTCCCTGTTCCTCCAGCGCGCCTTCCAGTTCGTCGGCGACCTCGTCGAACCAGCCGCCGTAGGGGCGGGCCGCCGGTCCCGGGAGGCGGACCGAGCGGACCAGGCCGCCGTAGCCGGAGGTGTCGCCGCCGTTGTTGGCGCCGAACATGCCGCGCTGGACGCGGATCTCCTCACCGCCCTCGCCGCGCTGGCCGGGGAGGTTGGAGGCGCCGAGGTCCTTCTCGGGGTTGACCCCGTTCGACGCCCCGCCGGTGCCGTTCGCGTCGCTCACCGCAGCAGCCCCTTCATCTCGATCGTGGGCAGGGCCTTGAGCGCCGCTTCCTCCGCCTCGCGGGCCGCCTCCTCGGCGTTCACGCCGAGCTTGGAGGACTGGATCTTCTGGTGCAGCTTGAGGATGGCGTCCATCAGCATCTCGGGCCGCGGCGGGCAGCCGGGCAGATAGATGTCGACGGGGACGACGTGGTCGACGCCCTGGACGATCGCGTAGTTGTTGAACATGCCGCCCGAGGAGGCGCAGACCCCCATGGAGATCACCCACTTGGGATTCGGCATCTGGTCGTAGACCTGGCGCAGCACCGGTGCCATCTTCTGGCTCACCCGGCCGGCCACGATCATCAGGTCCGCCTGGCGGGGCGAACCGCGGAAGACCTCCATGCCGAAGCGCGCCAGGTCGTAGCGGCCGGCGCCGGTGGTCATCATCTCGATGGCACAGCAGGCGAGGCCGAACGTGGCCGGGAAGACGGACGATTTGCGCACCCAGCCCGCGGCCTGCTCGACGGTGGTCAGCAGAAATCCGCTCGGCAGCTTTTCTTCGAGTCCCATGGTCTAAAGGCCCCTCAGTCCCATTCCAGGCCGCCGCGCCGCCATACGTACGCGTACGCGACGAAGACGGTGAGCACGAAGAGCAGCATCTCCACGAGCCCGAAAATCCCCAGGGAGTCGAAGGTGACGGCCCAGGGGTAGAGGAAGACGATCTCGATGTCGAAGACGATGAAGAGCATCGCCGTCAGGTAGTACTTGATGGGGAAACGCCCGCCGCCGGCCGGCGTGGGGGTCGGCTCGATCCCGCACTCGTAGGCCTCGAGCTTGGCCCGGTTGTACCGCTTCGGACCGATCAGCGTGGCCATGACCACGGAGAAGATCGCAAAGCCTGCCCCGAGGGCTCCCAGTACGAGGATGGGCGCATACGCGTTCACCGCTCCTCGCTCCTCTCAGTCGGCACTGACTGCTGGCGATGGCGGGCTCACACCCGCCTCATACGCCCCTCTCACCCCGCCCGTCCCGGCGAAGATCGAGAACATGTGAAGCAGGTCACAAGCCCAACTGCCTCGCATCTTATGCCCGCCGCTCTGTGATCTGCGACACGGGGTATTGCACAAGCTTTGTGATCTCCACCACCTGACGAAGGATCATGAAGCCGGAGCAGAAGTGATCTTCGTACGTGAAGCGTCCGAGTGGTCACCAGAGGTGACATTTCCGCTTGTCGACGCAGTTCGGAGGCGGCGTCTCAATATCAAGAGACTTCCCTTGCATGCAAATTGGCGCTGGACGGGTCGTCTTGATAGAGGACTGCGTTCACACGTCAGGGGGAGGTGTGCGGTGCGGTGTGGACGCGTGCACGCGTTCACGAGCGGAGCCCGGTCGTGACCCCGGCGCAATCTCGTCGTGATCTTCGCGCGAGACGCAGCCGTCGGCGTGACCGTTGCGTGACCTCCGCCACACTCATGAGAGGGGCATGAGAACGGGGCTTGGCCAACTGCCTCAACCGGTGGTAGGCGCGGGGCAATTCGGGCGTAACGATGAAAGACCGTGATCACGAGGGCAATGGGCCGTGCCCGCTATGTCCGTTAGGGCGTCAATAAGGGTCGCTGGAACCAGGTTTCGGGGCGTCAGTTGAACAACTGTGGCGCAGCACACGTTTCTTGAAGGTATGGAGGAGCCCCTGATACCGGTTGTTCTCATGTCCCACACCGCTCACATACGCAGCCACCGGAAACCCCGCCGCACCGCGACGTCGTCGCTCGCGTTGCGCGTCGGTGTGACCGGTGGCGTCCTCAGCATGGCAGCGGCGGGTGCGTCGGCTTCGGCGAATGCCGCCGAGCCGGTCACGCAGACCCTCGAACTGCCCACCCTGACGGCCGACATGGCCACTCAGGTCGCCCAGTCCGCGGACGCCACGCAGCAGGCGGCCGCGAACTACCAGCTGCAGGCCGAGCGTGACGCCGCCGCCACAAAGGCCGCGAAGCAGGCCAAGGCGGACCTCGCACAGGCGAAGAAGAAGGCAGAGGCCAAGAAGAAGGCCCAGGAGGCCGCCCGCAAGGCCGCCGCCGAGCGCGCCTCGCGCAGCACGGAGCGGACCACCCTCTCCGCCACCGCCGGCACCTCGACGGCCTCCACGAGCTCGGCCACGGCCACCGGTTCGGCCGCGGCGGTCATCGCCTTCGTGAAGGCTCAGGTCGGCGACGCGTACGTCTCCGGCGGCACCGGCCCCAACTCGTGGGACTGCTCCGGTCTGGTGCAGGCCGCCTTCAAGCAGGTCGGCGTCGACCTGCCGCGCGTCTCGCAGAGCCAGTCGACGGCCGGCACCCAGGTCTCGCTGAGCAACCTGCAGCCCGGCGACATCCTGTACTGGGGCAGCGCGGGCAGCGCGTACCACGTGGCGGTGTACGTCGGCGACGGCATGTTCGTCGGCGCGCAGAACCCGTCGACCGGTGTGGTCGAGAAGCCGCTCTCCTACGACCCGCCGACCGGCGCGGTGCGGATGCTCTGACGCACCTCTCAGCACCTCACAGCACAACTCACGCAATACGGACGCACGGAAGGACCGCAGCCGCTCGGGGGCCGCGGTCCTTCCGCCCGTTCCGCCCAGCCCGTTCCGCCCAGCCCGCTCCGCCCAGCCCGTTCCGCCGAGCCCGGCCCGGTCGGGCTCAGCCCAGGTCGAAGGTGTTGGGCAGGCCCAGCCGGTAGCGGACCTCGTCGACGCGCTTGAGGGGCTCCATCTCCGGCGGGCGGTACAGCTCCCAGATCTCGCAGCGTCCCGCGTCCGAATTGTCCGCGTCCAGGAGGGCGTTGACGGCCCGTCGCGCCGACTCGTTGGCGCCTTCCATCGTCGCCAGGTCGACGTCCGTGCGGACGTAGTCGCCGGCGAGGAAGAAGTTCGGGACCGCTGTGCGGGCCGAGGGGCGGTTGTAGAGGGTTCCCGTGGGATGGATGAGGAGCTGCTCGCGATTGCGCGGCTCGGGGCCGCCCAGGCCCGTCACGGCCGGGTCCATGAACCAGCCGAGGCGGTCCTCGTCGGTGAGCGTCGTCTTGCCGGAGTCGTTCAGGGCGTCCTTCAGCTGCGCCCAGAGCTCGGCGACGATCTCGTCCTTGGTGCACTCCTTGGCCGTCTTGCCGTACAGGATGCCCGGCTTGTCCCACTCGGAGATGATCGCCGAGAGGCAGTCGTGGGCCCGGCCGTCGCCGTAGTCGCGCGAGAAGTCGCGGACGTCCCAGAACTGGGCCTGGCCGATGCCGGTCACCGACCAGGGTGAGTCGAGGCAGTTGATGTGGCCGTGCACGACGGGCGTGGGCGTGCGCAGGTAGAACATCACGCCGGTCATCCAGTCCGTCTGCAGCGCGTCGCACCTGGCGAGCTGCGGGTCGGCCGCCCGCAGCGCCCTGCCCCAGGTCGTGCGGGCGTGTTCGACGGGCATCGCGGAGACGTAGTGGTCGGCGGTGACCGTGCGCTCCTGGCCGCCGTCGCGCGCGGACACCCGTACGCCGGTGACCCGGCCGCCGTCGTGGAGGACCTCGTGGACCTGGGTGCCCAGAACGAATTCGACGCCCAGGGAGCGCAGATGGGTCTCCCAGGGGTCGATCCAGGCCTCGCTCGTGGGGGCGTTGAGGACCCGGTCGACGTCGGCGTCGCCGTCCAGGCCGCGGCCGAGCAGGCCCCAGAGGATCAGGGCCTCGATGATGACGCGGCCGACGGTGCGCGTGGACGCCACCTCCGCGCGCGTGGCGACGAGGTTGCGGGTCTGGCCGATGCCGAGGAGGGTCCGGTACTCCTCGCTCATGTCGTCGGCGCGGATGAAGTCCCACCACGCGACCTTCTCCCACTGGCCCTCGCGGCGGGCGTCGCAGCTGGTGAGGTGGACGAGGAGTCGGTCGGCGAAGTAGGCGACCTCGTGGGCCGGGAGGCGGGTGCCCAGGTCCAGCACGGAGAGGATCTGGTCGCGGATCCAGGACGGGGTGATGTCTCCGGGGGCGGGCGGGGTCGTCGCGCGGCGCAGCGGGAAGTGCAGATCCGGCCGTCCCGAGGCGCGGGCGAACAGCTCCTCGGTGGCGTTCCGCAGGTTGCCGTGGACACCGTTCGCGCTGCCGGGGAAGGGGATGCGGCGCATCGTGTCCGGCAGGTTCCGGTAGAAGCCGGGGAAGAAGCGGAAGCCGTGCTCGCCGGGCAGGGGCTTGCGCCCGCCGCTCGCGGTGCCGGGGACGTCCATCGAGCGGGCCTTGCCGCCGAGGATGTCGTAGTACTCGTAGACGGTGACGGCGTAGCCGCGTTCGGCGAGTTCGTGGGCGGCGCTGAGGCCGGAGACCCCGCCGCCGAGGACGGCGACGCGCTTGCCGGTGGAGGCCGCGCTCGCGCGCGTGGCGGGCCATAAGGCGAGCGCACCCGCCGCGCCCCCGGTGCCGGCGAGGAATCGTCTGCGGGTGTGGCCGGAGTTCCCCTCCGGTCGCGGTGAGTGTTCTGTTGTCATGAGTACCGGAGGGTAGGGAGGGCTTCCGCAGGCCGGAACCCTGTTTTCCCGCCACCCACAGCATCCTCACAATCACAGGGAGACACAGAGATGCCCAGTGTGTTCGTGCAAGGCAGGCCCGTCGACTCGTATCCGCCGCTCGCGCCCGAGGCCCGGCGCGGGAGGGTGCGGCGCGTGACCGAGGTCGGTGAGGAGGTCCTGCACAAGCCCTGCAGGGACGTCACCGAGTTCGGTCCCGACCTGGCCGCGCTCATCGACGACATGTTCCTGACCATGTACATCGCCGAGGGAGCCGGCCTCGCGGCGAACCAGGTCGGCGTCGACCTGCGGCTGTTCGTCTACGACTGCCCGGACGACGACGGGACCCGCCATGTCGGGCACATCGTCAACCCGGTGCTCGACGCGCTCGCACCCGCCGGGCGCCGGCTGCTCGACGAGAACGAGGGGTGCCTGTCGGTGCCGGGTGCCGTCATGGACGTACCGCGCCCCGACCGGGCCGTGGTGCGCGGGCTGGACAAGGACGGGCAGCCGCTCGTCATCGAGGGGACGGGGTACTTCGCGCGCTGCCTGGAGCACGAGACCGACCACTGCAACGGCCGGGTCTACCTGGACCGGCTCTCCGGCCGGGACCGCAAGAACGCGCTGCGGCAGGTGGCGGACCGGCGCGACGAGGTGTTCGCCCGCCGGGCCGCCAACGTGGCGGCGTTGAACAGCTAGTTCGGCCGGTTCACGCCTTCGGGGCCACCTTGCTCAGGCCGTTGATGATCCGGTCCATGGCGTCGCCGCCGGTCGGGTCGGTCAGGTTCGCCAGCATCTTGAGGGTGAACTTCATGAGCATGGGGTGGGTCAGGCCGCGCTGGGCCGCGATCTTCATGATCTTCGGGTTGCCGATGAGCTTCACGAAGCCGCGGCCCAGCGTGTAGTAGCCGCCGTAGGTGTCCTTGAGGACCCGGGGGTAGCGCTGCAGGGCGAGTTCACGGCTCGCGGGCGTCGGGCGGGCGTGGGCCTGGACGATGACGTCGGCGGCGATCTGGCCGGACTCCATGGCGTAGGCGATGCCCTCGCCGTTGAACGGGTTCACCAGGCCGCCGGCGTCGCCCACCAGGAGCAGGCCCTTGGTGTAGTGGGGCTGGCGGTTGAAGGCCATGGGGAGCGCGGCGCCGCGGATCGGCCCGGTCATGTTGTCCGGGGTGTAGCCCCAGTCCTCGGGCATGGAGGCGCACCACGCCTTGAGGATCTCGCGCCAGTCCAGCTCCTTGAAGGCCGCCGAGGTGTTCAGCACGCCGAGGCCGACGTTCGAGGTGCCGTCGCCCATGCCGAAGATCCAGCCGTAGCCGGGCAGCAGCCGGTCCTGGGGGCCGCGGCGGTCCCACAGTTCCAGCCAGGACTCCAGGTAGTCGTCCTCGTGGCGGGGCGAGGTGAAGTACGTCCGTACGGCGACGCCCATCGGGCGGTCCTCGCGGCGGTGCAGGCCCATCGCCAGCGAGAGCCGCGTCGAGTTGCCGTCGGCGGCGACGACCAGCGGCGCGTGGAAGGTCACCTCGCGCTTGTCCTCGCCGAGCTTGGCGTGGACGCCGGTGATGCGGCCGGTGCGCTCGTCGACGATCGGGGCACCGACGTTGCAGCGCTCGTAGAGCCGCGCGCCCGCCTTCTGGGCCTGCCGGGCGAGCTGCTCGTCGAAGTCGTCGCGCTTGCGGACGAGACCGTAGTCGGGGAAGGAGGCCAGATCCGGCCAGTCGAGCTGGAGCCGCACTCCCCCGCCGATGATCCGCAGGCCCTTGTTGCGCAGCCAGCCGGCTTCCTCGGAGATGTCGATGCCCATGGCCACAAGCTGTTTGACCGCGCGCGGGGTGAGGCCGTCACCGCAGACCTTCTCCCGCGGGAACTCGGTCTTCTCCAGCAGGAGGACGTCCAGGCCGGACTTGGCGAGGTGGTAGGCGGTCGTGGAACCGGCGGGCCCCGCGCCCACGACGATCACATCGGCGGTGTTCTCGGAGAGCGGCTCGGGCGCGACGGTCACGGCGGGATCTCCCCAACTTCGAAATCTCTGTGCCGGACGGCACGGGACAGGGGCAGTCTATTCAGCAGCATTGATCACCTGGCTGAAGGGCTGCCCTCGTGAACCGAGCTCTCCCCGTAGTACGGCTGCGCGTACCCACCGACGAGGACGCGATCGCCTGGCACCGGGTCTTCGACGACCCGGACGTCATGGAGTTCCACGGCGGTACGTCCGCGGAACTGTCCGTCTACGAGGAGCTCACCGCCCGGCAGCGCCGGCACGATGCCGAACGGGGCTTCTGCCTGTGGACCATGAGCGACGACCGCGGGCAGGTCATCGGGTTCACCGGCGCCCAGCCGTGGCCGCACGAGTGGGGGCCCAGCGGCGAGATAGAGATCGGCTGGCGGCTCGGCCGGGAGTTCTGGGGCAAGGGGTACGCAACGGCCGCCGCGCAGATGACGCTGGAGCGGCTGCGGGCGGCCGGGGTGACGAGCGTGGTGGCGATGGTCAGACCCGGAAACGAGCGGTCGATCGCGGTCACGAAGCGCCTCGGCATGGAGCTGAGGGAGACCTACCGGCACCCGCGTCTCGACGAGGACGCGCTCTGCTTCGGCCTCGACCTCCAAACCGGTCACACGGAGTAACTGACTGCTACAGAAAGACACTTGACGCTTCCGGATGACACCCCCGGGCGGTTACCCTGCCTGTACCGCTGGGGGTGACATCTGTGCGTATAACACCCAAACCACCCGAAGTGCGCGTACCACGGCTTGTCGGGCTGATGGCCATGGACGCGCGCAAGTCGGCAGAGACGACCGGGCTCTTCCTCAACGCACCGGACCGGCCGGACTTCCACCAGACCGTCGTCGAATACGTCGTACGGCAGTACCCGCAGCCGGGCGCCGAGGTGCCCCGGGACTCCGTGATCTACGTGTGGTTCGACTTCGGCGAGGGGGAGGGCGGCGGAGGCATGCGCGAGCCCCGCATCCCCCGGCCCCCCACGGGCGGACTGCAGCGCGAACTCGACGAGCCGGGCGACCCGTACGTGGTCAGCTCTGCTTGAACCCGCGGTGCAGGGCCACCACGCCGCCCGTGAGGTTCTTCCACGCCACCTTCGACCAACCGGCCTTCTGCAGCCGCTCGGCCAGCGCGGGCTGGTCGGGCCAGGCGCGGATGGACTCGGCGAGGTAGACGTAGGCGTCGGGGCTGGAGGAGACCGCGCGGGCGACCGGCGGGAGGGCGCGCATCAGGTACTCGGTGTAGACGGTGCGGAAGGGCGCCCAGGTCGGGTGCGAGAACTCGCAGATCACCACCCGGCCGCCGGGCTTGGTCACCCGGTGCATCTCGCGCAGGGCGCCGTCGACGTCCTGCACGTTGCGCAGCCCGAAGGAGATCGTGACGGCGTCGAAGGTGTCGTCGCGGAACGGCAGCTTCGTCGCGTCGCCCGCGGTCAGCGGCAGCCAGGGGTGCTTCTTCTTGCCGACCTGGAGCATGCCGAGGGAGAAGTCGCAGGGGACGACATAGGCGCCCGTGCGGGCGAACGGCAGCGAGGAGGTCGCCGTGCCCGCCGCGAGGTCCAGGACCTTCCGCGCCGGCCTGGCATCGACCGCCTTCGCCACCTCCTTGCGCCACACCCGGTCCTGGCCGAGCGACAGCACGTCGTTCGTCAGGTCGTACCGTTCCGCCACGTCGTCGAACATCGAGGCGACTTCGTGCGGCTGCTTGTTCAGGGAAGCGCGGGTCACCTCGCCATTGTTGCAGCCCGCCCTCCCGGAAGGAGTCTGGGCTTCTTCTTCGCGGCCACGTCCTCCACGCAGCCGCACACAAGGACGAACACCGCGATCAGGACCCAGCCGATGCCGAACATGAACCACTGGCTCTCCAGCGGCAGGTACTTCTCGAACGCGGGCACGTTCCAGAACTGGTCGATCAGCGGGACGGCCAGGATCAGCGCGATCTCGTGCCAGAGGTAGATCGTCACGGCACGCGCGTTGAAGACCGTGACCGTCCGGTCCAGCCGCCGGAAGCTGGTCAGTCGAGCGAAGTCGATCCGGAAGTACGCCTTCGCCCACATCAGCAGCAGCACGAAGCCGGCCGACCAGAAGGCCTGGGCGAGCGGGTCCTCGTCAAGGTCGTACGTGCCGAAATCGGATTGGTGGCCGAAGGCGTACCAGCCGCCGTAGCCCAGCGCGGCGAGCGAGAGCGCGACGACGAGGGCCGGCTTCATCCGCTGCAGCACGCCGTCGCGGTGCGCGAAGCCGAGGATCCAGCAGAAGAGGTACGTCGACAGGTCCCACAGGGCGCTGCCGAAGCGGTTGTCCGGGCCGGTCCAGACGAAGTTCAGGACCAGGATCGGGGCGAGGGACAGGGCCAGGACGGGGAGCGGGGCGAGCCGGAAGAGCCGTAGGAGAAGGGGGGACAGCAGGACGAACCAGAGGTACGTCCGCAGGTACCAGAGGATCTCCCATGCCTGCTCGCCCCAGGCGTTGCCCGGGGGGTCGCCGAGCGGGACGACCCAGTAGACGATCTGCCAGCCGGGGATCCAGCCGTGGATCAGCATGGCGAGGACCACGAAGACGCCCCAGAACCAGAACGGGGGGAGGAGTCTTCGCAGGCGGCTCCTGAGGACCTTCGGGGCGGGGCGCTCCAGGGACTTGGCCATAAGGGTGCCTGCGAGGGCGAACATGACGCCCATCGAGGGGTAGATCATTCCTGCCCAGGGCCAGCCGAAGGTGTGGTACGTGACGACCCTTACCAGGGCTACTGCTCTGAGGGTGTCGAAGTAGCGGTCCCGCGGGGGGACTTGAGGCAGTGGGACGGTGCTCCCCGTCTCGCCGGGTTCAGCCGCGCCCGGCGCTGCAGGCTGTGCCCACCCGTTCCGCCGTGCGGAACGATTGCCCACAGCGGTAGCGGAAGCGGCGGGTGGCGCTCCTCTTCTGTGCGAACCCAATTCAGCCCACCCCCGCCGGAGTTCCGACCTCGCCCGTTCGTTTCAGCTTCTGCCAGCGGAGGCGGCCGCCGGTGAGGGCGGTGATGCAGGAGTGGATGAGGACGAGGTACATCATCTGGCGGTAGGCCAGTTGCTGGAGGGGCATCATCAGGAGGTAGCGGTACTTTTCGCGGTCGAGGCGGAACGCGTAGGCCGCGCAGACGAGTTGAATGGCCAGCACCGCGAGCCAGGCGAGCAGGGCCGCCGTGAAGTCGACGAAGATCATCGAGTAGGCGGTGAACACGTCGATGAGCGGGGCGCAGACCGGCGTCACGATCTGGAAGATGACGACGAGCGGCATGCCGACGCGGCCGAAGCGGCCCGAAGGTCCCTTGTCCGTAAGGGACTTGCGATGCTTCCACAGCGCCTGCATGGTGCCGTACGACCAGCGGTAGCGCTGCGACCACAGCTGCTTGAGCGATCCGGGCGCCTCCGTCCAGGCCCGGGCGTGCTCCTGGTAGACGACCCGCCAGCCCGCGCGGTGCATGGCGATGGTGATGTCGGTGTCCTCGGCGAGGGTGTCCTCGCTCATCCCGCCGACCTGCAGCACCGCCTCGCGGCGGAAGGCGCCGATCGCGCCCGGAATGGTGGGCATGCAGCGCAGCAGGTCGTACATGCGCCGGTCGAGGTTGAAGCCCATCACGTACTCGATGTGCTGCCAGGCGCCGATGAGCGTGTTGCGGTTGCCGACCTTGGCGTTGCCGGCGACGGCGCCGACCTCGGGGTCGGCGAAGGGCTGCACGAGGTGCCGTACGGTGTCCGGTTCGAAGACGGTGTCGCCGTCCATCATCACGACGATGTCGCAACTGGCGCTGCGCACCCCGTGGTTGAGGGCGGCCGGCTTGCCCGCGTTCTCCTGGCGGATCACCCGGACATTGGTCATGCCGAGCGCGTTCGCCGCCTCACGCGCGATCTCGGAGGTGCCGTCCGTCGAGCCGTCGTCGACCACGATGACCTCGATCGGATGGGTGCTCCTCGACAGCGACTCGAGGGTGTTGGCGATGCACTCCTTCTCGTTGTACGCCGGGACGATCACGCTGACCGGCCGGGTGACCGGCGGCCCCCAGCTGAACCGGCGCTTGTTGCGCTGTCTGTAGTGGCGGCGGGCGAGGACCACCATCATCCCGAAGCGGCCCATGACGGCCACGCCCACGACCATCAGACCGACCGAGAGCACGGGCAGCGCGTACTCGGCCACGGCGACGGCCACGATCAGCGCCTTGCCCTCGTAGAGGGTCGCGCCGGTGGCCTTGTGCTGGGCGGCCTGCAGGCCGCCCGTGACCGAAACGCCGCGCGCCTGCGGGCCGTTGGGGACACTGCCGCCCGGCCGCAGCGCCGCGGCAGCACCGGTCACCGCCCGGCCGCTGCCGGTGTTCTGCTTCTCCATGACGCCGCTGATGGTGGTGAAGGTGTAGCCCTTCGCCTTCATCTTCTCGATGTACTTCGGCAGCGCCTTGATCGTCTGCTCGCGGTCGCCGCCGGCGTCGTGCATGAGAACCGCCGCGCCCGAAGTCCCCTTCGGTGTGGCCCAGTCCACGATCTTCGAGACGCCCGGCTTCTTCCAGTCGTCGCTGTCGGTGTCGACGAAGACGCTGGTGTAACCCTCCTGGCCGAGCCTCTTGTAGACCGGCCAGCTGTAGTTGTCGATGGCGTCCGTCTCCGAGGAGTACGGCGCCCGGAACAGCGTGGTCGTGATCCCGGCCGCGCCCGCGAGCGCGAGCTGGGTCTGCTTCATCTCCCGGTCGACGCGGGCATTGCTCTGGTAGGAGAGGTCGACGTGGGTGAACGTGTGGATGCCCACCTCGTCGCCCTGCCCGACCATGTCCTTCACGATCCCCGGGTAGCGCGAGACCATCGAGCCGACCAGGAAGAAGGTCGCCGGGACGTCGTACTTCTTGAGGATCTTCAGCACCTGGGGCGTGTAGGTGGGGTTCGGACCGTCGTCGAAGGTGAGCGCGATGGTCTTCTTCGGCACCGAGACCGTGGTGGCCCGGTCGCCTCGGAAGGTGAGGATCGGCCCGCCGTCGAGGACTTTGTCGGGGACCTTGCTGGAGCCGGCGCCGGTGCGCACGCGCTGGTCGCCGCCGACCTCGGCCCGCAGATAGCCGTCGAGCAGCATGACGCTGGTCAGCCCGAGCAGCACCAGCAGGGCGAGGATGACACGCGGTTTCTGCAGTGCCGCGGCCTTGCCCGCCGCGCGCTGCATACGGGAGGGGGCGCGGCGGCGGCCACGAGTGGTGGATGTCGTCGTCATGAGGATGGCCGCGTTCCGGTGGGGGCGCCCGTGAGCGGCGTACCGGTGGGCCTCGCCGGCGGGGTGCCGAATCCGCCCGGCGGCTCGGTGCCCCGGGGGCCGGAGTTGCGGACACCGGCCGGGCCGCCGCCCGCGAAGGGCAGCAGCGAGGACGGGGTCGCGGTGCCGATCCCCATGAAGGCCAGGCCCAGCACGACGGCGTACCCGAGGCACAGCACGCCGGCGAGCAGGCCGATCCGGCGCAGCAGCTTGGAACGGCGCCCGGAGTTGTCAACGAACACGGGCCCCTCAGCAGGCCCGTTGCCGCGTTTGCGGCGGCGACCACGTTCGGTCGCACGGTTTTCGATGGCAGGCTCGGAATGCATTCCCCAGACGTTAGGGAGTCATTATGTGACCGAATCGAGTCTTGTTGTGAGGTGCATAAGAGAAACCTCGTGAGCTGTCCCTCGCCTGTGGAATCCTTCCGGAACACCGGCCGCATATGAGACGTTTCCCTTTCAGAATGACATCACGACAGCGCTCGAGAGCGCACGAGAGCGAGTTCCTGCGAATGCCGATTTTCCGGAAGCCGATGGCCGGGCTGACGTGCCTGTTCGCCCTGGCCGTGGCGGGCTGTTCCGCGGGCTCGGGGGACTCGGGCGGGAGCACGGACGCCGCCGAGCCGTCCCACACCGCATACGCCCCCTACGTGAGCGCCACGGACGCCTCCGCCAACGACTCGGCCGGCTCCCCGTCGACGTACAACCTGGCCTTCGTGATCTCCGACGGCAGAACCTGCACCCCGAAGTGGGACGGCCAGGACGCCCTGACCAACTCGGCGATCAAGTCCCGGATCTCGAAGCTGAAGGCGGACGGCGGTGACGTCCGCGTCTCCTTCGGCGGTGCTTCCGGCAAGGAGCTGGCATCGACCTGCGACAGCGCGTCCGCGCTGGCGGCGGCGTACGGCAAGGCACTGGACGCGGCGGGCACCGACCGCGCCGACTTCGACATCGAGGGCGACGAACTGACCGACGCCGGCTCGGTCGCCCTGCGCTCGAAGGCGATCGCCCTGCTGCAGAAGCAACGCAGCGACCTGGAGGTCACCTTCACGCTCCCGGTCATGCCGTCCGGCCTGGACGCCGACGGCCTGGCGCTGCTGGAATCCGCGAACAAGTACGACGTGCAGGTCTCCACGGTGAACCTGATGACCATGAACTACGGCGAGTCGTACGCCGGCGACATGGGCGACTACGCCCTCACCTCCGCCAAGGCTGCCCACACCCAGCTGAAGAAGGTCTTCGGCCTGTCCGACGCGAACGCCTGGCAGGGCATGGCGCTGACCTCGATGCTCGGCGTGAACGACGTCGCCAACGAGACGTTCTCGCTCTCCGACGCGGCGCAGGTGCGGGCGTTCGCGCAGAAGAAGGGGATCGCCTGGGTGTCGATGTGGTCGACGTTCCGGGACCAGAAGTGCAAGGCCGGTGACTCCGCCTCCGACGACGCGGCCACCAACTGCAGCGGGGTGGAGCAGAGTTCGGGGGCGTTCGGGAAGGCGTTCGCCGGCTGAGTGCACGGAGTGCGGGTGGTTCGTGGCCGGTCGCGCGGTTCCCCGCGCCCCTGAAAGACCTTCAGCGCCGCCGATGCACCAGGCGTCCGGCGCACACCGTCGCGATGCAGTCGCCGGTGTCGTCGAACACGGCGAGGTCGGCGCGGGCGTTCTCGTCGAGCACCGTCCGGCGGGCGCTCGCGAGGACCAGCACGTCGTTGCGGTCGGCCGCGGCGCGGAGTTCGGGCGAGTCGGCGTGGGCCGCCAGAACCGCCGTCGCCCCCGACTTCAGGACGGCGTGGACGCGTTCGCGCGGGGACGGGGCGTCGGGCAGCGGCCCTTCGTGCACGCGGGCGGGCCCGAGCACCCCGGGCCAGCGCCGCACCCGTCCGCCCGGGAACCGCTCCTGCACCTCGGCGAGAGTGCCCACGGCGGCGATACGCCCGCCCTCGACCGCCACGGCGCCTCCCGTGACGACCCCGACGCGCGCGGCGGACGCGGTGGCCCAGTCGCGGCGCACCTCGTCCGCCGCGTGAATCGTCAGCACCGTACGGTCAGTTGGAGGCCAGGAGCTTCAGCTCCGGGTGGGCCGTGCCGCCCGCGATCGCCGTGGACGAGATGTGGGACATGACCCGCTCGTCGACCGGGTCGTTCGCCGGGTCGTCGTGCACGACGATGTGCTCGTACGTCGTCGTCCGCTGGGCCGGCACCCGCCCGGCCTTCCGGATCAGGTCGATGATCTCCATCCGGTTGGAGCGGTGCTTGGCACCGGCCGAGGAGACGACGTTCTCCTCCAGCATGATCGAACCGAGGTCGTCGGCGCCGTAGTGCAGCGACAGCTGGCCGACCTCCTTGCCCGTGGTCAGCCAGGAACCCTGGATGTGCTGGACGTTGTCCATGAACAGCCGGGCGATGGCGATCATCCGCAGGTACTCGAAGAGCGTGGCCTGCGTGCGGCCCTTCAGATGGTTGTTCTCGGGCTGGTACGTGTACGGGATGAAGGCGCGGAACCCGCCCGTCCGGTCCTGTACGTCGCGGATCATCCGCAGGTGCTCGATGCGCTCGGCGTTGGTCTCGCCGGTGCCCATCAGCATGGTGGAGGTCGACTCGACGCCCAGGTTGTGCGCGGTCTCCATGATCTCCAGCCAGCGCTCGCCGGACTCCTTCAGCGGCGCGATCGCCTTGCGCGGCCGCTCGGGGAGCAACTCGGCGCCGGCACCCGCGAAGGAGTCGAGGCCGGCGGCGTGGATGCGCCGGATCGCCTCCTCGACGGAGACCTTCGAGATCCGCGCCATGTGCTCGACCTCGCTCGCCCCCAGGCTGTGGATGACGAGCTGCGGGAACTCCTTCTTGATGGCCGCGAAGTGCTTCTCGTAGTACTCCACGCCGTAGTCCGGGTGGTGGCCGCCCTGGAACATGATCTGGGTGCCGCCGAGCTCGACGGTCTCGGCGCAGCGCCGCAGGATGTCGTCGAGGTCGCGGGTCCAGCCCTTCTCGGTGTCCTTGGGGGCCGCGTAGAAGGCGCAGAACTTGCACGCCGTGACGCACACGTTGGTGTAGTTGATGTTGCGCTCGATGATGTACGTCGCGATGTGCTCGGTGCCCGCGTACTTGCGGCGGCGTACGGCGTCGGCCGCGGCGCCCAGCGCGTGCAGCGGGGCGTCGCGGTAGAGGTCGAGGGCCTCTTCCGGGGTGATCCGCCCGCCGGCCGCGGCACGGTCGAGGACGGACTGAAGCTCGGCCTTCTCGGTCACCGGGGCGTCCCTTTCGTCAAGGGTTGTGGACGGTCGGACAGTCCTGACCAGCGTACGCCAGGGCCTGTGCGAGGCTGTCGTCAGGCCGCGTAGGCCCCCATGAGCAGCCCCACGAACGTGCCCGCGATCAGGAACGGCCCGAACGCGATGGCCGTCTTGCGCCCGGCCCGCCGTACGACGACGAGGGCGCCCCCGTACAGCGCGCCGAGCACGAACGCCGCGAAGGTGCCCAGCATGAGCGTCGGCCAGCCGTACCAGCCCAGGGCGGCGCCCAGCCCCAGCGCCAGCTTGACGTCGCCGAAGCCCATGCCGCCGGGGTTGATGAGGAACAGCACGAAGAAGGCGCCGCCGAGCGCGAGGGCGCCGTAGAGGGAGGTGAGCCAGTCACCGGCGTGCTCGGGCAGCAGGGCCGTGATGCCGAGCAGGACGAGCGCGGCGCTCGCGAGCGGCAGCGTGAGCACGTCCGGCAGCCGCTTCACCCGGAAGTCGACGACCGCGAGCAGCACGCCGACGGGCCCGAGCAGCAGCCAGACGCCCAGTTCGGGGCGGGTGTCGGTGGCGGCGGCGAGGGCGGCGCAGACGAGGGCGGTGGCGATGATCACGGGCGTCGCGGAACCGTAGGCGGCCTGCTCCGGCCCGCACCGCGCGCAGCGCGCACGCCCGATCCATCCGCCGACCGGATGCCCACCGGGGCACTGCTCCCGCCAGTCCTCCCCGGACGGTACGGAGAAGCGGTACACGGCGCGCGGCAGCAGCGCGCCCGCCGCCGCGCCCCACAGGGCGGCGACGGCGATCAGCACGATCGTCATCGAGTCGCTGTTCATCCCACGGCGGCGACGCCGCTGCGCCACGACGGCAGCAGCTCGTCGAGCAGCGCCTCGGTGCGCGGCGGCAGTCCGCGGGCGCCGCTGCGGTTGACCAGGTCGGCGGCGAGGGCCTGCAGGCGGGCCTCGTCGCCGGTGGCGTGGGTGGCGCGCAGCAGTTCGTTCCACAGGCGCTCGTCGGCGGGGGCGGAGTTGAGGGCCGCGTTCAGGGCCTCGATGGCCTTCTCCGCGCGGTTCTTCTCCAGGTGGAAGGCGGACAGGGCGAGCCCGATGTCCGCGACGAGCAGCGGGAGTTGGGCGTCGATGATCTCGTGGGTGAGCCAGCGGTAGCGGCCCTCGGGACGGTCGGCCAGCAGGGGACCGCGCACCAGCACCAGCGCGTCGGTGAGCAGCCGCCCGCGCACGGCCCGGCTGTCGACGCCCTTGCCCTGGGTGGCCTCGTGGTAGAGCGAGCGCAGCACGTCCAGGTCGGACACCACGGACTTGGCGAGCACCAGCCGCCCGGTGGCGTCGGCCGAGAGCCGGGGGCTGCCGTCCGGGTCGGTGCCGAGCCAGTCCGCCAGCCGCTCCAGCAGCGCGTCGCGTACGTCCTCGGTGACGCCCCGCGGCCACAGCGCGGAGGACAGCACCCGCGGGTGCACGCCCTCGCGGTGCAGCAGGAGCAGCGCGAGCGCCTCGTGCAGCAGGGCGCTGCGGTCGCCGTCCGGGGTGTCGAGGCCGATGATCTCGTACGGGCCGACCAGGCGCGCGTACACCGCCGGGCGCCCCTGTTCGCTGACGTCGACGAGGAACGGCGGGGTGGGCGTGGGCCCCTGCGGGTCGCGCTCGGGATCGGCCTCGACGAACAGCTCGACGACGGCGCGCTGGGTGGCGAGCGGCAGCATCTGGGCGTCGAGTTCGAGCCCGAGGAGCGGGGCGAGCAGCTTGCCCGCGCCGGTGATCTCCATCTCCCAGGCGGCGCCGGGCAGATCGCCGGTCTCGGTGCCGACGAGGTAGCCGATGCCGAGGCGGCTCGCGTCGGAGGCGAGTTCGGCCAGTTTGACGGCGTTCTCGGCGGAGGGCTGGGCGGCGAGCAGGACGAGGTGCGGGGCCCAACGGGTGTGCTGGGCAGGGCCCGTACGCCCGGTGAGGACGGAGTCGTGTCCGGCGGCGCCGAGCGCTCCCCTGCGCTGCCGCGTCTCGGCCTCCATGGTCTCGATCAGGTCGTCGATGCCGTCGAGGTGGCGCAGCCGGTTGGGCGCGAGCGGGGTGAGGTCCTCGCCGAACCCGACGAGGGTGATGGTCATGCGGTCCGACCACCCGTTGGTGGCCAGCTCCGCGGCGACGGACGCGAAGACGGCGGCCCGGTCGGCCTCGCGGCCGCTGAGGGAGACGATGCCCGGCACGGACTCCAGGTTGAGCAGCAGCCGCGAGTCGTCCATGGTGCCGAGGCTGACGAGGCCGGGGTACGGCGCGGCCGTGTCGACGTCGTCGTAGCGCTCGGCGTCGGTGCGGGCGAGCATCCAGAACGTCTGGTCCTGGCCGAGCTGCCAGGGCGCGGGCGGCTTCCCGGCGGGCTGGGCGAGCTGCAGATGCAGATCGCCGTTGCTGAGCCAGGCGGCGTAGACGGTGGGCAGGGCGCGCGACTCACCGGCGAGTTGGGCGGCGAGGCCGCGCAGCGACCGGTCCAGCAGCCGTACGCCGTCGGGGTCGGCGCCGACGAGCAGGGCGTCCTGCACGTCCGCGGCGTCACCGGTCGGCGTCGGCGGCTCCATCCCGCGCCGCCCGCCGACGGCACCGAGCGCCGACTGCCACAGGGCCTGCCGGCGGCGGCGCCCGAGAGCGCCGAGGAGGCCGGCGGCGAGGAGGGGGGCGCCGATGAGGGCCTGGGGGAGCCCGAAGGCGCTGCTTTCGCCGGTTGCGGCTGGGGCGGTGTGCTGAGCACCGGCGTGCTGCCGGTCGCCGTCGGAGGCGGGGCGCTGCTGGGGCACGGAGACCTGGGCGCCGCCGTGGCCGCCGCCCTGGGCCTGGCTGCCGCCGCCCTGGGCGTGGTCGCCGGACTTGGCGTAGTCGTGAATCTGCTGCTGAACGCCGGGCGAGACATGGGCACTGGCATTGGCGTTGGCGTCGGGCATCTCGACGAGCTCGCCGCCGTGCGCGTCGCCGGGCATCTCCATGATCCACCCGGGCCGGATCAGGCTGGCCTCGGACAAGCGGGAACCGTCGGGCTGGATACGGTCCTTGTTGAGCTCGTAGATCTCCTTGTACCGGCGTCCGTCACCGAGGTGGCGCTGCGCGATCTCCCACAGAGAGTCGTGGTGGCGGCCCTCGGGCGGCTGGATGCGGTAGTACTTCGTGTCGCCGTGCTGCTTGGCGTTGTGGCCGGCGTCGGCCTGCGCGTGGGAGGCCTGCTCGGCGAGGGCGGCCGCGGTGCTCGCGGCCTGCTCCTGCTGCTGGGCGAGGATCCCGGGAGTCGCCTGCGCCGCGGCCACGGTCGGCTTGTGGTTGCCCTCCAGGCTGTGCCCGAGGTTCGACAGCCCCGGCGTGAGGCTGGCGGCGGTCGCGCCGACGAGCAGCAGGGCGGCGACGAGCTGCCGCGCGAGCAACTGACTCGGCCCGGCCCCGGGTACGCGCCCCGGCACCCCGACACCGGACAGCGCGGCCTTGACCTCGACGAGCACACAGGCCGTGAACTGGGCCCAGGCCAGCCACACGATGACGGTCAGGATGCGCAGGAACGTGTCGACGGTGATTTCCCGCTGCAGCCAGTCCAGGCTCGGCGCCCCGTGCGGCAGCGGCCACCCGATCAGCACGGCGAGCGCCCCGGGCACCCCGACCACCAGAACGAGCAACGCGACGAACGCGAAGAACGCCTTGACGAAGTCCCCGAACGAACGCCGCCGGACACGGACAGCCTGCGGCGTCCGGTTCCTCGGCGCGTTCGCGTTCGTCGAGTTGCCCGTCGAGCGTCCCGTCGAGCTTGAGGTGCTGCGTCGCGGCATGGCGGTGTCCTGGGTTGTGTGGTGTGCGGGGTGTTGGGTGCGGTGGTTGTGAGTGCGGTGGTTGTGGGGCGCAGTGAGCCTACCGAGATCTTATGGACTCTTATTTGGGACGTCGAAGGCCGGACGAGACGAAGAGCACACGCCCACCATCCGATACGTCACCCCGCGCCCCCTAAACCCGATTTGCCCCGCCGGGCCGCCGCTACAGACCCACGCGCCCACGACCCCCGGCGGCACCGCCACCACGGGTCCACGCCCCTACGATCCCCGCCCCCGCGCCGGTCACGCCACACTCCTCACATCCCCCACACAATCCCCCACCGGCACGCCAGACCCTCTTACCCGCCCCTGATAGCTTCGTTCCCTGTTGCACACAGCCGACACAGCCGACTCCGGGGGAGATCAACCGTGGCCCGCCGCGCACTGCCGACTACCGCTGCCGCGTTCACCGCCGCCGCGGCTCTGCTTCTCACCGGGTGCGGTGGGGGTGACAAGTCCTCGTCGGACGACATCAAGGGGGCGGATACGGGGGCGGGGAGTCCTTCGGCTTCGGCCTCGGCGTCGGCCCCGACCGCGGCAGACCGACCGGATGTGAGCCTGCCCAAGGACCTCAAGCTGGCCTTCGACTTCGACAAGCCGTCGGATGCGGACAGCGCTGCGGCCCTGGAAGACGCGAGCAACTACATCCGGGCGCTGAACCACGGCATCACCAAGCATGATCCGCATGACCCGGCGTACCAGTACTACTCGGCCGGAGACGCGGCCCGGTACGCGAACTCGCAGATCAAGGCGTACGTGAAGGGTGGCTGGACGCTCACCGGTACCGACCGCTTCTACCGCGCCGAAACCACCTCCGCAGGTCAGTCGAAGGCGGTCAAGCTCGTCCGCGTCGAGTTCTGCGAGAACCAGGCCAAGGTCTACGGCAAGGAGCTGAAGACCGGCAAGGTGTTGTACACCAAGGAAGACCTGTCCAGCTTCCAGAAGTTCAGCGTTCTCATGGCATCCACGAAGAACTCGCCCGTCTGGCGTGCCGAGCAGATCACCGTCACGGGGAAGGCGAAGGAGTGCCAGGAGTGATTTCTGCCAGGCGCACACGGTGGGTTGTAGCTCTGACCGCGGGAACGCTTCTCTGTGCTGCGGGCACGGCCCATGCCGGAAAGCCCGTCCCCAGCACGCACGGCAACACACACGGAAGCGCCGACAACGGAACCCTGAAGGCTTCCGTGTCCCACATTCAGATCGAGTACGTCAGTGGCGGTGACGGGGGCGACGGCAAGCAGGGCAACCTCGGCACGGTCGACCCCAACTGGAAGCCTCCGGCCTGCTGGTACGAGCCTGCCTTCACTCCCGCGGAGCTCAAGCACTTCGTGGACACCGACGGCGGCGGCGACGTCGGCATCCACGAGTCGTGGTTCGGCAAGGGTCTGTGGACGGACCACTACCGCGACGGAAAGCCGGCGGACAACTTCGACATGAACTCGCCGACCAACAGCAGCGCCGACGGCTACAAGAACTACAACACCGGCAAGGACGGCTACTTCTGGCGAGGAGTCGCTCCCGACGACCAGGACCCCGACTCCTGGGACTGCGGCCGCATCATGTTCTGGGTCCCCGCGGGCCAGGTCCCCGACGACCCCAACTCCCCCACCCCGAAGACTCTCGCCGAGTACGCCTACGACAAGATCAAGGTTCCCGAGACCGAGATCGAGGTGAAGCCCACGGCCAAGTCGACGGTGAACCTTCCGACTTGGGTGTGGCTGGACAAGGGCAAGTTCAAGGACGTCAAGGTCCGCGCCTCTCTGCCGAACACGGGTTTGTGGGCGGAGACGACGGCAAAGCCTGTAGCTCTGCACCTGGAACCGGGCACGGACGACGCGACGACGTACCCTGCCTCAGCTGACTGCAAGATCAATGACGACGGCAGCATCGGCACGGCGTATGCGAAGGGCGACGCCGACAAGACCCCGCCGTGCGGCATCACGTATCTCCATGCGACGAACGGCACCCCGTACCACTTGAAGGCCAGCATCACCTGGCAGGTCTCGTGGCAAGGCTCCGACGGAAGCAAGGGCGACCTCCCCGACGGCACGTTCGACACGACCCAGGACATGAACGTCCAGGAGATCCAGGCCGTCAACCGCTAGCCACGCTCCCGGAGAAACCAACTGTGCTGCGCTACGCCCTGCCCACCACAGTCACCACGTTCACCGCGGCAACCGCCCTCTTGCTCACCGGCTGTGGTGGCGGAGACACAGCGGCTTCGAACGACGGCAAGGAACCGGACGCGAGGTCCGCGACACCATCGGCATCGGCGCCCACTCCTGGAGCCCCCGACGTCGGCGTCCCCACCGATTTCCACCTCGTGTTCGACTTCGATACGCCGCCCGAAGCCAAGCAGGCGTCAGCACTAGCCGGAGCGGAGAGCTACATCCGAGCTCTGAAGCACGGGATCTCCAAGCAGGACCCGAACGACCCCGCATATCAGTACTACTCGCAAGGTCAGGCCGCGCAGTACGCCAAGTCGCAGATCCAGGCCTGGGTGAAAGGGCACTGGACCGTCACAGGAACCGACAGGTACTACGACGCTGACGTGACCGCGCAGGGCGGCGGCAAGCGCGAACTCGTCACTTTCTGCCGCAACCAGGCCAAGTCGTACAGCAAGGAGATCAAGACCGGCAAGATCCTCTACAGCGAGGAGAACGCCGACAGTTACGTGAAGTACCGGCTGCTCATGTATCCACCGGCCGGCTCCTCCAAGGCCTGGAAGACCGTCGTCGTAGAGGTCCAGGAGAGGGCGAACGAGTGCCGGAAGTAGCAGAGCCTCACGCCCTGGCTCTGATCGTCGCGCCCACCAATCCTCGAAAGAGAGTGAGCATGCCCCGCCTCGCCTCAACCACCGTTACGTGCACGCTCGTTGCCGCCATGGCACTCCTGCTCGGAGCGTGTGGCAGCGGCGATGACGCCTCGCCTGCAGGCAGCGCCAAAAGCACGGGCGCAAAGGCCAAGGCGAAGGCGGACCCAGGCGGACCCACCGATGCCGCGCAACGCCCGGAGATCACCCTTCCGAGCACATTCCAGCTGACCTTCGAGAACTGGACGAGCAACGACCCGCTGAAGCAAGCGGTACTCGCCGACGCAAAGGAAGAACTCCGGGCAGGCTACGCGGCCATCATCGCGAACAACCCCGACAGCAAAGACGTCGCCTTCTACGACTCCGAAGGCGTCGTCGGACAGACTCGCGCGTGGATCAGGACCTACACGGACAAGAACCTCACCGTCCTGGGCAAGCTACCCGCCTTCGCCCCCAAGGTCGTCCTCGGCTCCAACAAGCGAGCCGCAGTCGTCTCCTACTGCACGGACGAGAGCAAGGCGTACACGAAGAACCGCAAGACGGGCGAGAAGCTGGGCAATCCAGAAGGCACCAGCCCCTACGTCAGCTACTCCATCTCTTTCGCCAAGAACGCCCAGGGCGTCTGGCAGAACACGTCCCAACACGGCAAACGAGGTGCCTGCTCACGCTGAGGCACCCCCGCGCCGACCGGCCGATCAGTTCGGGCCCTCGGCGAACAAATCCGCCGCGCTCGCCGCACAAACCGCCTGCTGGGCCCACACCGCACGCTCCTGCTCGATGCCCTCTTCGCGTCCTTCTTCCCGCCCCTCTTCGCGCGCCTCCGCACGAACCTTCTCGGCGACCTCATGCCGGAAGAAGTAGTTGACCGGCATCATCAGCTCCTTCCATATCTCCCTGGCCTGGGCATCGACAAGGCATGACTCGAGGACCCGGGCAAAGGCGTCCTGTCCCTCCCCGCCACATCCTTCACCGCATTTATCGAGGCCCTGAAGGGCGCCACTTCACCAGAACCCGTCTGACCCAGAATTCACAAGCGGCCCTGCGAGCACTTGCTTGCAGACCCCGCCCCTCCGCCTCTCTGCCAACCCAGCAGTGCTGCCATTCGTCCAACCTGTGGCGGATCGAAGCGCTATGAGGACTCGGGAAATTCCGCTTCGAGGATCCAGTACTCGTCCCCTTCGGTGCTCGCCGCACACACGCGGTGCCCGCTGAGGGAGCGTGCTATAAAGATGAGCTCTTTTTGCGGCCCCCCAAGGGCCGCAATATCGACGCTGTCAGTCAACCTGACGTGAACCCACCCATAGGCCATGCTGCCTGCAGCCAGAAACGACCCATCATCAGACAGTACGCCGCCGTTACTCGCATGGTTCTTCCATGCTTCGTCGACACGTTGGGCGGCGTCGACTGCACGTCGCTGAATTCGCTCCACGGGTTCCGCATCAATGTGGACCACCTTGTGGAATGCTTCCGTAACCGATGGTCTGCCGCTCTCCGTGAACCTACCGATCACTTCGAGGCCAACACGGCGGAAGCGGGATTCGATGTCCGTTTCCATTGTTCTCCCATGAGTCTAATTCTGGTAGAAGAAGTGATGATCTCCACCAGGCTTGTCCAACGCCCGATACCGTTCCATCGTGCCATAGCCAGCTTGCGTATTGTCCCAGCCGAAGTTGACCAGGTTTCGACTCTGCTCCTCAGGCGTCATTCCCTTGGGTGCGCCTGCATGGAAGTGAAGACCGGCAGGGTCATGAGTATGCTCCACGATCACGCGGGATCCGCTGTCCGTTTCGAACTGTCGGAAGTTCCCCCAGTGAGTCGGATCCTTCGAGTAAACGTAACCCGGCATATTCTTGTACGTTTTGTCGCCCATGACCACCCACTCGGCGTCGGGAGTCGAACCGTGCGGCACCCCCGCTACGTCAAATGCAGCCTTTTCCGCATCCGCCCTGCTGCCGAACGGGTTGCCTCGCTCACCCAACGGGTAATCGGGCGCAAGGCCGAGAGCATCAGTTTGCCTCAGCGGATTCTCGACGTAGGTGGATGGATTCGGTGCCGGAGTAAGGCCTAGCGGGTCCGGCGTGAGATACCTGGCTGTTTCCGGATCGTAGTGCCGGAAGTAGTTGTAGTGCAGCCCCGTCTCAGCATCGTGGTACTGGCCCGGGAATCGAAGCGGAGTATATGCCTCGCTCTTCTTCAGCCATGTCGTGGTTCCCCAGACCGTCCTGCGCGCACGCCAGGCCACTCCGCCTTGTTCGTCGACGAGTTCGCTTGGAGTCCCGACAACATCGGTAACAATCGCGTAGAAGCGGGAGTCGATTTCTTCCTGAGGAGCATCGATTGCAGCAATGCTTTCCGATTGAGAAATGGGACTCAGCCCTTGATGCTCCCAGGTCAGCGTAACCTGGTTGTGAAGATCGTGCGCCGCCGTCGTCTGCTCGCACAATATTGTGCCGTCCCAGGCGAACTCAATGCGCTCCGCGACGTTTTCGCCGTCCTTCGCCAGACGCATTTTGGCGATGCGGCGCCCCAGCGGATCGTACTCATAGCGCCATCGTGTCCCGTCCGGGGTGGTGACGGCGGTGAGGCGATCTTCCGCATCCCATTCGTAGCGCCACGTATCCGGTTTGCGAGACAGTCGAATTTTCTGCCGCAGGACGATGCGGCCGAGAGCGTCATGCTGGTATCGGACGCGCCCCGCCCGAGTGATGGTGGTACCCGCGTAGGTTCGGTCACCGATGGCGTCCGTGCCGGAATGCTCTGCGGGCCATGACGCCGCCATCTGATTGCCCATGTCGTCATAGGCGTACCGCTCTGTCCAGTCCGCCGCGTGCACCTCCGTGACGCGACCCACCAGATCCAGTTCGAAGGAGTGGCTTCCAGCGAGTTGGTCGTCGACAGTACTCACGTGGCCGTCAGCACGGTACGCATAGGTGCGGCGCTGAACATCCTGCCCCAGCGGTCCTGCCAGGCTCTGACTCACCAGTCGTCCCAGGGGGTCATATGTCAGGTCCAGGGTCAGGGCTCCCCCGCCGATACTGCGCATTACCTCACGGCCTGCCGGGTCGTAAGTGAATTCGACGCTCCGCCCCGACGACACCATGCCTGTGCGGTTGCCCATGGCGTCGTAGGTCCACTCAGTCCGCACGCCGCTCGGTGTCACACGAGCCGTGCGGCGGCCGAGGGCGTCGTATTCATACGTCAAGGCGCGGCCGTTGACGATTTCCTGACTGAGGCGGCCATATTGGTCGCGATGCAAGGTGAGTGTTGCATCCGGGCCCTCGGCCTGAGTCAACCGGCCGGCGGGATCATAGGTGTATGTGGTGACCTGGCCTACGACGTCCTTCGTCGTTACCTGTCCCAGCTCATTGCGCTCGTACCGAACCGTGTGCCCCTGGGCGTTCGTGCGTGATGTGAGCCGACCCGCCGCGTCGTGCCCGTACACCACCGTACGGTCGTCGAAGTCAGTCTCGGAGATCAGTCTGCCCGCTGCGTCGTATCGGTAAGTCCACAACAGGCCTAGAGGGGCGCTGACTTGCGTAAGGCGCAGCGCCGCGTCGTGGGCGAATTCGTACCGTACGCCGTCAGAAGTGGTCCGAGCACTCAGCAGGTCGAAGTGTGTGTACTCGTAACTGGTGACGCTGCCCAACGGGTCGGTGTGGTTTATGCAATTGCCCTCACCGTCGTAGGTCCAGGACTCGGTCGTGCCGTCGGGTGCCGTGCGCCGGGTTAGGCGCCCTTCCACGGTCCACTCGAAACGGGTCAGCGCTCCGAGCGCATCGGTGATGGCGATCGGTCGGCCGAACCTGTCGCGCTCGTATCGAGTGATACCGCCGAGCGGATCAATAATCTCGATCGGGAGGCCAGCGGGGTCGCAACGGACCTGGGTGACGTGCCCCAGGGGGTCCTTCACAGCCGTGAGGCGGCCCTGCTCGTCATAGGCGAATTCGGTGGTGCTCCCTACACGGTCGGTTTCCGAAATTCGGTTACCACGCTCGTCGTGAGCGTGACGCTGCGTCATGCCGTCGGCACTGACGAGCTTCTCCAGGAGGTACAGGTCGTTGTACTCCGCCTGAATCACATGGCCGTCCGAGCGAACGATTCGGACAGGCTGCCCAGCCGTGTTGTTCTCGAACTGCGTGACGTGGCCCAAGGAGTTCACCAGGGATACGACGTGATGGTGCTCGTCGTAGGACGTGCGGAGGCCGTTGCCCAGTGCGTCGAATTCGGCGATGACCTGGCTGTTGTCATTGATGACGAAACGAGAGGTGGCACCTTCCGCGGTGGTGAGGCTGGTGACGCGGCAGCCGGGCCAGGCAGGGTCCGTCCCGTCGTAATCGAGTGTGACGTTGAAGTGGCCGGCCTCGCCTCCCTCGGCGATGCAGCGGTCGCGGTCGTCGTAGGTGTAGGCGTAGCTACGGTGGTTGGTGTCGGTCCAGGACCTGATGCGCAGGCGGTGGTCGTAGGCGAAGCGCAGCGGCAGGCCGGAGGAGTTGATCGTCTCGGTGAGGTTCCCGTCGGTATATCCGTAACGCTTGATGACGATGTCCGAGCCGCTCTCCCCGGCACCGACCAAGCTCAGCGTGCTGATGCGGCCTTCATCAGTGGCGAATCTGAGGTGGTATCCGCCCGAGTGGCGGACGGCGAGGGGGGTGCCGTGCTCGTCGTAGTCGAAGGTGATCGAGTGCTGGTTGCGGTCAGTGATGTACGTGATCGGCGCGACGCCGTCGGCAGCAGGGCGGGCGAAGTGGCGGGCCTGGCCGGTGCGTGGGGTGTCGATCCGGTAGCCGCCGTCGTCCAGGCTGGTCAGGGGCCATCGAGGTCCTGCTTCGGGCAGCACGGGGGTGTGCCGATCAGCGGGGTGTGGATACGCGAGCAGCATCCCGTCCTCAGTGACGAAGACAATGCCTTCCTGGTCGACTTCGAGCCGCTGGTCGATGGTGGAGGACCAAGTGGGGCCGAACCACCAGCCGCAGCGGTAGTCGGAGGCCGCCCGGCGAGTAAGGGATAGTGGCAACAAGCCAGGCAGTTCCACATCGCTCTGGGGCAGATACATGGCGCCGGTAGCCATGTCTACCGGGTCGCTGCCTTTGGACTTGACGACGTTCTTGACGCGGCTGTAAGCGCCCTTGGCTCCGTCGGCGATCATGCCACGGGCGTTCTTCCCAAGGCCTCGCACAGCCAGCCCCACGCCCTTGAGGCCACCTCTGAGGCCCTTCATCGCCGCCATGCCGCCCTTGAGGCCCTTGGCAAGGCCGCCCAGAGTGGTCAGCCCCTTCATGCCAGGTATGCAGTCCAGCGCCGCGAACCCCACATCCCACAGCGACGCCTGCCCCTTGGAGTACTTATAAAGCGTGTCCGCGAGGACCACGAGGGCCGCCACCAGCACGATCGCGCCCAGGATCGGACCACCGATGATCATCGCGACGATCCCGACGACCGTGACGACGACCTTGCAGACCGTGACGATCGTGTCCCAGTTGTCCTCGAACCAGTCGCCGACGTCCTCCCACCAGGAGCGGTTCTGGATGCCGGCGTCGGAAGCGTCGTCGATCTTGTGTTTGGCCTCGCGGGCGGCGTCGTCGCGCATCTTTCGGGCGTCCTCGGCCATTTTCTTGGCGGCGGAGAGGGCGTCCTGGGCGCTGTTGACGTCGGACTGGGCCTTGGTGTGGGCGGACTTGGCGTGCTGGACGTCGCGGGTGGCGGCGCGGACCTTGGCCTCGTCCGGCTTGTCGGCGCCGGACTTGCTGCCGGTGGGGTCGTCCTTGTACTTGTCGGCCTCCCGGCCGGCCCGGGTGACCCAGGAATCCGCGGACGCCAGGCGGGACTTGGCGGACGACAGGTCGTGCTGCGCCTCGCGGCCCTTGGCCAGCGCCTTGTCCGCGAGGGCCTGTGCGCGCTCCAGCTTCGGCCAGTACGCCGCCAGGGCGTCGCCGCACATCTCGTAGGACTTCTTCAGCTTCTTGAGGTTCTTCGGGACGTCGGAGAACTCGTCCTTGAAGACGTCTGCAGATTTGCCGGCCCACTGCAGGGTCGCGTCGTCCTCGGCCATGCTCTTGACGACCTTCAGGGCGCCGGCGACGTCCTCCGCGAACGTGTGCAGCGTCCTGGCGAGCGTCCGTACGCGGTCGGGATCGCCCGGCGTGGGATCCCTGTCCAGGTCCAGCACATGCCAGTCCCTCGGCCGGTATCCCGCCATTCCGCAACCCCCGTCACGCGCACATCAGCTGCAACAACCCTATGCACACGCGAACTTACCTGGCTCTCACCTTCGAAGTGAAGGAGATCAGCCTGTGACGAAGCTCAGCCCGTGAAACGGAACGTCGACGTGATCGCGTCGAAGATGTCGAAGAACGAGTCGGCCAGATCCAGGACTTGGCTACTGCCCGCGACGAGAGCGACCTTGCCCTCCTGGCCCGGCACCGGGATGAACGTCTGCATGAGGACGGCGCGGATCGTCCGGCCAAGGTTGTCGTCGGGTACGGCGATGTCCTCGATGCCGTAGGTTCGGGCGGCCGGGCCCACGCCGGGGATGTCGACCGTCGTCACCTTCCGCCACGAATCCCCGCCCTTCTTCGCCTCCTTGGGCGCGAGGCCGGACGCGATCGCGGAGGGGTCCGTGGAGAGCGGGGCGCCGTCGCGCGTACGGCCGCCGACGAGCGACACGGTCACCGAGCCCGTGATCGGGGTGTCCCCGCCGAAGCTCTCCGCCATGCAACCGCAATACAGCGCGCCAGACTTCCACGCGTCCGCCGCCGCCTTCTGCAGGAAGGAGACATAGGTGTCGCGATGCTGAACCAACTCCGGGTGCTGCTGCACCCGTTCGTTCACCATCCGGCGGATCGAGTCGTCGCGCGACTCGGGGCGTACGTCGAACTCCCACCACGACTCGGGAACCTTGATACGGAAACCTCCGCGCTCAATGGTGAGCGCCTCCACGTAGCGGGCCATGTTGTGTCCGGCTCTCCCCGTTGTCGCTGTTTGTACGACCGTCGTTCCGTTGTACGGTTCGGCCCAGACTACGAGATCGCCACGACGAGGGGACGGGCATGGGCCAGGGCAAGAGCGACCTCGCACTGCCGTTGAGCGAACTCGAGGAGTACGGCGGCAAGTTGCGCTCACTCAAGAGCCGTCTGAACCACACCAAGAAGCTTTTCGAGTCCTACAAGGACGACATCGGCGACGGCAGCGTCAACGACGCTCTCAGCGACTTCGAGTCCAACTGGGAGGACGGTCGCGAGGACATCAGCCAGTCCTTCGACGCGCTCGCCGACATGGCCGACACGGTCGTCCGCGAGTTCAAGAAGCTCGACGTCGACCTCGCGAAGAAGGCCGACGACGCGGTCAAGCCTGGGGGCAAGGGAGACGGCAGCGGCAAGTGACCGCCCCTGCCGCGCTCACGCCGCCCCGAACAGCGACGCCGGCCCTGAGAGTGCCGGTTCCATCAGCTCGCCGTTCCGCTCCGTCGGCAACGCCTGCGTAGAGATAGCCAACCTGCACACCCGAGTGGCGATACGCGACTCCAAAGCCCCGGGCCACGGCACCCTCTCCTTCCCGACCAGCGTCTTCACCGCGTTCATCGAAACCCTCAAAAAGAGCGCCGTACCCAAGCCCATCTGACCCGGCCGTCAACACACTCAAGAACGGCGCCCACGCACACTGCGCCAGGCGTCTTCGACCGCGTCCTGGGCGCGCAGCCACCAGCCTTCCAGCGTGTTTCGCACCGTTGCCAGCAACCATCGCCACTTGAACCAGAGCGCCAGGCTCCGGAACGGCACAAACGTCAGCGTGTCGCTGATCGCGTTCTCGGCGACACCACCGGCTCCCTCGGCGCGCAGTGCGGCATACAGCTCAGGTGTGAGCTCGCCGTGGAGGCGGGCGACGATGCCCGCCGCCGTGAAGGCCAACTCCCTCCTGGGGGCGTCCAGCACCCGCATCGCCCGCACGATCCGCGGCGACGCCACCACAGGCGGGCAGGTAAACGCCAACCCGATCACCGCCGTACCGAGATGCTGCTCGTCCCGCTCGAACGCGGCATCGACAGCGGCAGGGTCGTCGATGCCCGACAGCCCCTCGCCCGTTTCCCAGTCGTACTCAAATGTCATGAATTAACCAGGTATCCGTCCGTCAGCCGTCATCCCTCACACGGAGAAGACGCCAGCACACGCTGCTCCTTGACCGCGGCAGGACACCCCGCCCTCCCCACCGCATCCTTCCCCTCGCTCATCAATGCCCTCGAAGAGAGCCCGCAGCGGTGAGCGCGAGTCCTCGTTGCTGTCGAGTCAGATACCCCAGGGATCGGGGTGCGGCCTCGTGGCCGGATCCTCGGACCAGATCAGGCGCTTCTCGATCTGGTCTCCCGTGAGGTCGGCCAGCAGGTCGGCCGCCCAGCCGTTCCATTGGACGGCGCCGGGAAACTGCGGCAGGCGGAAGGCCGGCAGATGCGACGGCAAGGCTTCCGGACGGAAGACCGCCTTCTTGACTTCCCCGTCGATCTTCTTCGGCTTGGACGACCTGCGCAGGTCTAGACAGTCGACCACCACCTCCACCACGAAGAGGAAGTACTCGTCGTCCTTGACTGCGGCATCGATGTCGACCGGCACCAGGCTGCCGGCCGCCGCCAGCCCCTCTCCCATGCTCTCGGCGAGACGCCGACTCAGTACAGGAGCGCCGGCGCGACCGGAGGGAAACTCGCTCTTGGCCCATTTCCGCTCGCCGAGCCATGTGGCGCGCAGCCGCGCGGGCCGGTCTGCTTCGGTTCCGTCGCGTTGCCAGCGCATGAGTCGAATGACATCAGCGCTCTCCAGATGCAGCCCCTGATAGTCACTGAGGCTCGGCAGGAGTCGGTACACCGAAGGACCCGGCCGAACGACCTGATCCTGCTGCTGTCTTTCGCCACCCCGCTCCGCCCGCCACATCAGTGCCATTCCTCCGGGTCGAGGGCAGCTCCAACAAAGCGGTCCTCGACATTGACGATCAGATCAGGCTGTCGGATCCGAGCAGCGATCTCCTCGTGGTCGAACTCACGGAACTCGAAAACGAAATGCTCGCTGAGAGCAGGGCGGTCCAGGGGAAACCCATCGAGGTCCACGGCCGAGTTCGCACGATCCGCGCCCTGGCAGAGGACCGAGACGAACAGCGGGAAGTGTTCCGTCTCCAGCAACTGATCTGCGTCATGGACGACGACTGCGATCCCGACACCCCCGGTGACAGCGCCACACAGGTCATCCAGGCAGTCGACCATTGCGTCCCAATTCCGGCCGAAATAGCCAGGGAACTGCAAGACCTTCGCGAATGAGGAGAAGATTTCTTGCTCGGTCATCAGAGCGTGAGCGTCGAAGTGGAAAACACGTCCCCCGCCCGCCTCCAGTGCGGACAGTTCCTGCCAGATTTCCGACGCCCCCACCCCTCCCGGAACGAAGAGCACGCGTGCTCGCGAAGAGGTCATGAGACTCCGGGCCCTCCGTCGGCGTTACGTGCATACGCCCCATGGACAGGGCGTCCCGCCAGGGCCTCGTCGAGTTCACGTTGGAAGTGCTCGAAGTTGATCAGAGCGAACCAACCGCATGGTTTCACGCGTTCCGAGAGGATGTCGTGCGCCACCGTGCGGAAGTAGCCCGTCTGCCAGGCCCAGTTCATGGTGAAGAACGGCGGCATCAGCAGTCGGTCCGGGGTCGGCGCGGCGAGGTCTGGGGCTGGTTGGCTGGACACGACGTCGTAAATATAGGCGAGGATCCCGCCTGGAAGCCGCCCCTGCGGTCCGCGCTCACGCCGCCCCGAACAGTGATGCCCGCCCCAGGGCGTGTGCCGATTCCGTCGGCTCGCCCTCCGACTCCGTGACCTCGTAGCACCGGGTCAGGAAGCGGTGCAGGTCGGCGGTTGTGAAGCGGACCGCTGCGATGCCCTGGGGGGTGTGGAGTTCTACGACGGTGTGGGTCGGGCCGTGGGGGCGGATGCGGACCGTGCCGCGGCTCGCGGGGGCAGTGAGGCCCTCGCTGAGGAGGCTGCGGGTGACGGTCCAGGTCACCTCCTCCTCGTCCAGTGAGATCCACGCCGGGAAGGCCAGGTGCACGGCCGACGGGTCGTCCGAGGTGTGGCGCAGGGTCACGGGTACCGCCACCTCGTTGTGGTCGGTGAGCAGGTGGGCGCCGGTGGGCTGCTCCAGGGCTATGTACACGTGCGGGGCTCTTTTCGGGCGGGGCGAACGGTGGGGCCGTGCATCATGTAGAGCGAGAAGTGCGGCCTGCATTACGTTGTGGCGGTGGGCGATTTTTGTGGCGTGCGTCACGTCGAGGCTGCCCTCACGGATTCGAACCGGAATGCGCGTATGCCCACTTGCCCGCCTGGCACGCCCGGGCCGCCCAGCACACCCAGTGCGCCCAGCACACCCAGTGCGCCCAGCACACCCACCACGCCCACCACGCCCCGGCCTCCGTACCCCTCCCCTCGTCCCCGAAGCGCAGTTCGGCCCGGTCGCGGCAGCGGCCCGCTCACGCCTCCCGCAACACCCCGAGCGCGAAGGCCAGTCGGCTGTCCAGCCAGCTCGCCTTCAGCAGGTAGGTGGTGATGCCGTCCACATGGCCGGCCGTCAGCGCCACGGGCTCAGGGTCGCCGTCCGCGAGCCAGGTGATCGGCTTGGGGGTGTACGAGCTGCCCGCCGCGGTGTCCTCGACTCCGAGGCTGATGACGGTGTCGACGACGCTTCCGACGAAGCTTCCGGCCCCGCGGACCAGGGTGTCCCTGCCCCGTTCCGCGACGTCCTTCGCGCTGCCCCTGGCCCAGCGGTAGCGGGCCACCACGTCCGCGTGGCCGGGCTGCTGGAGCCACCAGCTGTGCTGGACGGCGCGCTTGGCCGCCGGGGTCCGGTGGAGCAGGCCGATGTCCGCGCCCCGCTCGTCCGCGACGCGGTAGCGCGCGCCGCGTTTCTCCGGTGTCAGGGAGCACAGCAGGGTGTCCGGCCGCGTGGCGTCGTGCAGGGTGTACGAGGGGGTCTCGTCCTCCGTCGCCGATACGAGCACGGACGGGGCGAAGTACCGTACGCCGTCATACGTCTTGGGCACCCGTACGGCGATCCGGCCCGTCAGCTTCTTGCGGCGCAGGGTCGACGGCCGTACCACGTCGGAGACCGAGAACCAGGTCACCTCGGACCACGGCACCGCTTCCACCACCGGTTCCGGCCTTCTGCGTGCCATCACGCCTCACCCCACCTCGTTCTCCGCCACCGCCTGCCCATGCACCACCACATCCCCCCCGTAGAACATCCCGGTGAAGACCGGCGCGTACGTCAACTGGACCTCGACCTGGACCTGTTGGGCGTCGGCCGTGACGCAGTGGGTGGCTGCGATGTCGGCGCCGGACATGTCCATCTGGCGGGCGAAGGTCTTCACGCGGGCGTCGCAGTCCTGGTAGTTGATCGGGGCGGGGCCGGCCTGGTCGTCGTAGAGGGCCTCGCGGTCGATGTCCTGGGCGGCGTAGCGGGCCGCCTGTTCGGCGATGTCCGCCGCTCGCTCGCGCTTCGAGATGGACATGCCGCCGTCGATGACGAAGGCCGACAGGGAGAGGAAGACGATCGCGAAGATGATGACGGCGCCGGCGCCCGAGCCGCGGTCGTCCAGGTGTGCGCGGCGGGAGGACAGCCACGTGCGGACATGGTCCCGGGCGCGCTCGCCCGCGGATACAAGAGACACGAACTCGCTCATGTCGTCCTCCGGAAGGGATCCAGAGGCGAACTGAAGCTCGACTTCAGGGTCGTGGGGACGTCCAGGCCCAGCATCGCCAGGCCCCGGACCTGGCAGCTGACCTCGACCGTGAAGATGGTGTCCGGTTCGAAGCCCGCGCTCGTCTGCACGACCGACACCGGCCCGGAGCAGACGTCGGAGAGGTCCGCGTCCGCCGCCTTCTTCGCCTCGGAGATGGCGGTCGCGTGGTCCTTCTGGATCGAGCCCGCGCGGGCCGCGTCGCGCGCCGCGCCGTCGAGCGCGCCACGGCCGTCCACCAGTTGACCGAACGCCACCAGCACCAGGATGAACAGGATCATCACCGGGGCAAGGATCACCACCTCGATGGTGGACAGCCCCCGGTCGTCCCGGCCACCCCGGTCGTCCCGGCCACCCCGGTCGTCCCCGTCTCCCCCGTCGCCGGCCGCGCGCCGGAGAACCCGGAGAACAGCGTCCCGCCAGGCAGCGAGCCCCATCAGTTCCCCCCGTTGTCCTGCACGAACCGCTCCACCGGTCCCGACGACTGTGCGTGCACGGTCAGGTCCAGGCCCGGGAACACCGTCGGCACCCGCGCCGAGATCTCCACGCCCACCGTGTTCTGGTCCGGCTGCAGCATCTGCACGTCGGGCGAGAGCACCAGTTGGGGGCCGAGCTGACTGATGTAGCTGTCCACCACGTCCTGCGCCTCGCCCCGCCAGCCGCCGGGCTGATCGTGCGCCGTTGCACGGGCCTTGCGGGCTCCCGCCTGGGCCGCGGCCTGGGCGACGTGGTCGGCGAAGAAGTACAGGGCGAACTGCACCGTCGCGAAGATCATGAAGAACAGGACGGGCGTGAGCAGCACGAACTCGATGGCGGTCATGCCGGAGTCACCGCGGGCGGAGGCGGCCTCCACCCGTCGGCGTACCCAGCGACGTACGCGCACCGTCATCCCCGTAGAAACAGATCCGAATCCTGTACGAGCGTTACGAGCGGTCAGCAGGTCTTGCCCGCGTCGGCGCCCTTGATGCAGTTGCCGACCTTGTTGGCGCCGTCGCTCAGCGCGGCGTTGATGATCGCGGCGACCACGCCCACGATCGCCACGACGACGGCGGAGATGATGACCCACTCCACCGCGGAGGCACCGCGGTCCAGTTCGCCGGAGCGGGCGCGCTGCACCCGGCCCTGCAGGAAGGTGACCAGGAAGTCCATGGCCGGAATACCGGTGTGGAAGTTCCGTCCGTTCATGGTGAGTTGTCCTCTCAGAAGCAGTTCGCTGGCTGGTAGTCGCTGTGGGGCGGCGCGGGTCATGACACCTGGAACACCCGCATGGCCGCCGGGAAGATCAGGAACACCAGGAAGCCGGCGCACAGCAGCAGCTGGGCCACGAGCATCGACTGGGACTTCTCGCCCGCGCTCCCCTCGATCTCGGAGAGTTCGCGGTGCCGCATGGTCTCGGCCCGGGAGGCGAGCGACTCACGGACCTTGGCGCCGTCGTCGGCCACCAGCGCGAGGGAGGCGGAGAGGTCCTTGAGCTCCTCCACACCGATCTCCTCGCCGAGTTGACCCAGCGCCTGCCACTGGCTGATGCCGGTGATACGGGCGTCGGACAGGGCGTTGCGAATGCGCTGCGTCGCCCAGCCGTCGGAGACCTCGGCTGCGGCCATGAGCGCCTCGGGCAGACCGCGGCCGCCCGCCAGGCTCATCGACACCAGGTCCAGGTAGGCGCCGATCACGCGCCGCAGGTCGCGCCGCTTCTCGGCCGCGTCCCGCCGTACCTCCAGGTCGGGCAGCAGGAAGAACACCGCCGCGAACATCAGCGCCAGCCAGACCGGGATGATCGGGCTGCTGCCGAAGCCGAGCGTCCAGACCACCGCGAACAGGAACGGGCCGAAGAACAGTCCCGCCACCGACAGCAGCACCTTGGTCGCCAGGAACTTCTCCCAGCTGCGGTCCAGGACGGCGAGGTCCGCGCGCAGCGAGCGCTGCTCCCAGCCCTGCTGGAGGTAGAACTCCGCGACGCGCTGGCCGACTTCGGCCCGCAGCGAGCCGAGGCGGCCCTTGTCCTGCGTGGTGCGGGCCGACTCGTACGCCGCGCCGCGCGCCCGCATCGCGTCGATCCGCGCGACCTGGGAGACGGCGCTGCGCTTGGAGGGCATCAGCGCCCGTACGAGGGCGTAGATACCGAGGCCCAGGACCGCGCCGACGAGGACCGGCATCGTCAGGTTCACCGTCGTACCCCCTCTTCCTGCTGCGCGTGCTGTGCCGGGGTCCGGGGCCGCACGAACTGCACCGACGACTCGTCCCGCACCAGGAACCGCTCCGGTGTCTCGATGGTCGACAGCTTGCGCAGCCACCAGAAGCCGAGGGCGAACAGGCCGCAGACACAGGCGAGTACGAGCTGGCCGACGGGTGTGCCGTACGGCGAGACGAAGTCGCGGTTGAAGATGGACAGGCCGAGGACGAAGGCGACGGAAACGCCGACCACGATCTGCACCGAGCGGCGGGTCGAGGAGCGCTGGGCCATCACGCGCTGGCGCATGTCCACCTCTTCGCGCGCCGACTTGGCCAGTGCGCCGAGCACTTGGCGCAGACCGGGGCCGCGCAGCCGGGCGTTGAGGATGAGTGCCGCGACGATGATGTCGGCGGAGGCGTCGTTGATCTCGTCGGCGAGGTGCTGCAGCGCTTCGGGGAGCGGGGTGCGGGAGCGGAGCCGGTCGACGAGCGCGTCCAGGTGCGGGCGCAGCACGGGGGCCGCGGCACGGGCCGACGCCGGGATGGCCTGCTCCAGGCCGACCGCGCCGGCGATCGTGTCGCGCAGCGACTCCGTCCAGGAGGCCAGCGCCTCGACGCGGCGCATGGCCGCCCGCTCCTCCCCCGCGCCGCCGAAGAGGCGGTCCCAGAAGAAGACGAGCACACCGGCCGCGATACCGGCGACCGCCCAACGGGTCAGCAGCAGTACGACGATGCCGATGATGGCCGCGAGCGAGCCGCGCTGCCCGGCGAACCGGATCAGCTCGGAGGCCCGTTCGGCCGCCTTCTGCTTCTCGTGGTCGGGCTTCGCGGGCAGACCCCGTACGGCGATCATGAAGAGCGCGAGTCCACCGCCGACGGCGACGCCGCAGCCGATCGAGTACAGGACGCTCGTGGAGAACAATCCGCCCATGGAACCGAGCGAGTTGAGTGCAACAGGCATCATGTTCACCCCCAGGTTCCCGTCGGCCGGTAGCCCTGTGCGATCAGGTCCTCCAGGCAGGCGATGGGCGCGTGCGGCACGATCCGCCCGTCGGGCGCCTCCGCGAACACCTCGCTGGACAGCACGCGGCCGTCGACGCCGTTGACCTCACGGACGGAGGTGACCATGCGCTGCAGACGACCGCCGGTCTGGTAGTTGTTGCGCCGCTGGATGAAGACGACGAAGTTCACCGCGCCCGCGATCAGCATCTGGCTGGCCTCGATGGGCAGCCGCTCGGCGGCCTGCAGCGCGTAGGTGGAGATACGGTTGAAGACCTCGCTGGAGCTGTTCGCGTGGATCGTGGACAGCGAACCGTCGTTGCCCTGCGACATCGCGTTGAGCATGGTCACGATCTCGTCGCCGAGCACCTCACCGACGATGACGCGGGAGGGGTTCATGCGGAGGGAACGACGGACCAGTTCCGCCATCGAGATCGAGCCCTGCCCCTCGGAGTTGGGCAGCCGCTCCTCGAACGCCACGACGTTGGGGTGGAGTTCGGGGAAGGTGTCGAGTCCGAGTTCCAGGGCGCGTTCGACGGTGATGAGCCGCTCGTGGGGTGCGATCTCGTTGGCGAGGGCCCTCAGGAGCGTGGTCTTACCGGCGTTGGTGGCGCCCGCGATCATGATGTTCTTGCGGGCGCGGACCGCGCAGGCCAGGAAGTGCGCCACCTCGGGGGTGACCGTGCCGTTGCCGACGAGGTCGGAGATGAAGACCTTGCCCATGCGGGCGCGGCGGATGGACAGGGCGGGGCGCCGGGTGACGTCCATGACGGCCGACAGTCGCGAACCGTCCGGCAGCCGCAGGTCGAGCTGCGGGTTGGCGGAGTCGAAGGGCCGGGAGGACAGACCCGAGTAGGCGCCGAGCACCTGGATCAGCTCGATGAGCTCCTCGTCGGTCTCGGCGACGGGGTCGCCCACGACCTCACGGCCGTCGGAGTACCCGACGAACACCTGGTCCGCGCCGTTGATGTCGATGTTCTCGACGTCGGGGTCGTCGAGCAGCGGCTGGAGCCGGCCGACGCCGAAGAGCGCCGCGTGCACGGCGGCCGCGTACTGCTCCTCGGTCTCGGCGTCCAGAGGCGTACGGCCCGCGTTGATCTCGGTGCGGGCGTGGTCCTCCAGGATCTGGGCTATGACCGCGCGGGCGTACTGCCGCTCGTCCTCGGTGGACATCGGCGTGACGTTGTTCGCCTGGTCGAGGCGGCGCTGCTCGGCGATGCGGTCGCCGGCCTCCTGCCGGAACCGCTTGACCAACTGGTGGTCGACAGCGGTCATGCCCCGGCCCCCGCGTGGCCGCTGACCTGGCCGTGGGTGGGTACGGTCCAGGCGGCGCCGTACTGCTGGTAGAGGTCGGTGGTGACCTTGCGGGCCGAGCGGATCAGCAGCGACTTGTCGAGGCGGCCGCGGCGGCGGCCGGCCAACTGCTCGGCGCCGGCCGGGTCGTCGGCGATGGTGCCCACGACGCGGGCGCCGGTCTGGGCGTGCACCAGCATGTCGTTGACCTGGTGGGCGATCTTCGCCGCGTCGTTCGTGTCGGCGATCAGCACGACGCCGATCATCGGGGTGCCGAGGCTCGCGGCACCGCGCGGGCCGCCGTGCAGCTTGTTGCCGAGCGCGGCGGCGCGGTCCCGGACGCGCGCGATGGACTCGGGCTCCGTACGGGACAGCAGCAGCACCAGCGCGGCGTGCGGGAAGAGCTCGACCGCCGGGGTGTCTCCGCTGATACGGCCGCAGTCGGCGATGACGTCGGCGGGCGCGTTCGGCGAGTCGGCGAGCGAGGAGAAGGCGTGGCCGAGGGTCGGCCAGAGCCCGGCGAGACCGGCGGCCTGCTCGGCGTTCCCGAGCCCGACGAGGACTTCGAGGCCGCCGCTCAACGGCTGTACGTGGTCCCAGAGTTGGTCGGGCACGAGGCCGCGGCGCGCGGTCGCGGCGATCGACAGCATTCCGGTGTTGGGGTTGAGCGGACCGCCGTGCGCGGCGGCGCTGCGGTACACCAGGTCACCGCCGGCCGGGTCGGTCTCGGCGAGCAGGACGCGACGCGGCCAGACCGCCGCGAGAGCGACGGCAGCGGTGGTGACGCCGGGGGAACCCTTGTCGGCGGCGAGGGCGATGAGGGCCATGGTGTGCGCAGCCGCCTTTAGTTGCCGGGGATCTGGACGACGGCGACCTCGCCGTTGGACGCGGCCTGCGCGAGGGCGGGCGCGTCGGAGGTGTCGACAGTCAGCGTGATCGGCAGGTTGGTGCTGCTGATGACATCGTCGCTGGAGGCCTTGACGTCGCTGACCACGGCGTGGTCGACGAGCAGGGAGTCGTTGCCGCCGGAGGAACCGGACGAACCGGAGGAGCCGGAGGAGGAGTTGGAGGAGCCGCCGCCGGAGGAGCTGCTCACGCGGTAGACCGCGACGGTGTCCCCGGGCTTGATGTTGTTGGGGTACTGCCCCTCCTTGAGGGAGACACCCACGGTCGCCTTGCCCTGCTGCACCGCGCTCTTCGCCGAGAACATCTGGCCGACCAGGACCGTGCCCCCGTAGAGGGTGGACTTGGCCTGGAGCCGCTTCAGGCCCTCGCGCTGGGACCACGGCACGAAGGCGGCGCCCGAATCCTCGCTGACCATCACGGACGTGATCTTGTCGTCGGTGATGGACTCGCCGGCCTGGACGGTGCCGGTCAGCTTGATGACCTCGATCCGGTCACCGGCCCGCAGCACGAGCATCGTCGCGCCGAGCGCGCCCACCAGGATCAACAGCACCGCCAGAGCGGCGAGCGCGGGTTTGCGCTCGCGAGGCGGAGTGGGAAGCCGGTCGCCGACCGACGGCTGAGCCGGAGCCGCGGAACGCCCTGCGCCCGCCCCCGTACGCTCCTGGATCTTCACGCAACCGCTCCCCGTACACCCAAGAAATCGTCTGACACGTCTGTCAAATTCTCTACAATTACGGACACTTCACCCGGCTCCGCCCGCACACGGACGTCCAGGACGGGCCCGGACCTACCGCCCGACCTGGGCGATTAGCCATCGCTGGGGTGAGTGTCAAGCCATGGCACCGTACCAGTCACACATAAGCCCCTCAAGACGCGTCCTGCCTCATGGACGCCGGGCGTGCACTGTTGTCCCTCTGCAACGTGAAGTGGGGTTTCCCCAGTTGTTGGCCTGGCCGCGAGGGGTGGCCGACTGTGCGTGCGCGAATCCGCCACCCTGTCAGGAGGACGCCCGGAGTGGGCCGTCTCTCACGGCTCGGCCATGATGCCTGCACGATTCGCTCACCGGGCGGCCACCGCCTCGTCCGTCCGCGCCGCCGGGCCCGTCACTCGAATCGCGTACCGCTCACACGGAAGGGTCTGCTCACACTGCTCACGTACAAGGGTCTGCTCAGCCGAGGGCGACGGTCTGCGCCAGCCGGTCCGTCAGTGCGCACAGGACGTCCGTGTACGCCTGCTCCCGCCATGAAGTCATCAGCACCAGGCCCCACTTGTCGTCGGGGACGATTCCGTAGGCGCAGGTCTCCAGAACCTTGCCCGTCCCGTCCCGGTCGGCGTCCTGGACGTACGCGTGCCGCACCCGGACCGCCGGTCCGACGGGCAGGGTGAACGGCTCGGACTCGGGCGGACGGTACGAGTCGGGCGTGGGCGCGGACAGATAACGGCTCAGGAGCTCGACGGTCATCGTCGGGTACGTGTCGTCGGCGACCAGCGCCGACAGCTCGATACGGGCGAGTTCGCCGCGGCGCGGTTCGGGGACGTAGGACAGAGCGGTGACCGGGCCGCGGGCTCGCGCGTCCTCGGCCGCGAGCCGCAGCTCCTCGGCGAGCGCCTCGACCAGGCGTACGTCCGCGTCCGTGCCGGCGCACCGCACGGCCGCTCCCCTGGCCCAGGCGGCCGGGTCGACCGGTTCGCGCACGGGCAGGGGGATCGCCTCACCGGGCGCCTTCATGCGCACGGTCGAGGGGGAGAAGGCGGGCATCAGGCCATCCATTGCAGGGTGCGGGCAATGGAGTCGAAGAGGCCGACCAGGACCTCGGCAAGCGGCTCCATGGGGGTGGAGAAGGAGAGCAGCAGCCGCTGCTCGGAGTGCGGGACGCCCAGGTAGACGTCCAGGTGCGTGACCAGCAGCTTGTTGCCGTCGGGGTCGTCTGCCGCGGGGTGCCGGCGGTAGAGGTGGCGTACCGCCGGACCGGCGGGCAGCTCGACCGTGGTGACCTCGTCGTCGGAGGGCGCGCGTGCGGCAAGGGAGAGGGCGACGTCGGCGAGGTCGCCGGCGGCGGTGCCGGGTTCCGGATGCGCGACCGTCACCACCAGCCCGGCGGAGACCGGGACCTGCCCGATCAGCTGATTGACGACGTACATCTCCACGCCGCCGTTCGCATGCGCCGACTCCGCCTGGGCGCACAGCCGCTCCGCGACGGCCGCCTTCAGCTGCGGCCCGGCCTTCGTGCGCCGCAGGCTGCGATTGACCAGCTTGTCGATGCGATGGGGCCAGCGGTCGGGATCGAGAACAATGCGCTCCCAGCCTTCGGGGACGGCCAGGCGGTAATCGGAAGGGGGCGCGGGGCGGGCCGGTGCATCGCCGGTCGCCCTGCCCGCGGGAGTTTCGTCGCTCACGCCGATGCTCCGGCCGCCCGGTCGGCCCGACCGCCCCGCGTCTCGTTCCGGCGGCCCATGTAGGCGGCGGTCAGCGGGGCGAGGACGAGAATCGCCGCGGCGCCCACAGAGACGTATCCGGCAACGTCCCCACCGATGTCCGACGTGTCGCCGAGGACGGGCCGGTAGTGGCCCGAGGGGTCGATGACCGCGTCCGTCTTCGAGCCGGCGCTGTCCGCGTCCGTGCACCGTTTGTCGTTGCGGAAGGTCTGACGGACCGATCCGTCGGGCAGCTTGACGCGGCAGTACGGAGTACGGACTCCGTGCGACCCCTGGTTCACGGGCGTCGCGTAGGTGACAGTGGCCTCCTGTCCCCGCACATGCAGGTACCACGCGTCGGCCGACTGGGAGCCCGCCCAGATCAGGACGACATAGGCGGCGCCGACGAGGCAGCGCACCACGAGCCCGGCACGCGACAGGGGCGTCCTGAGCAGCGCCCAGACCACAGCCAGTCCGCAGACCGCACCGACGAACAGCGCGTACTTGTTGATCACGTAGGTGGACAGCAGGCAGACGACCACGCTCACGACCGATACGAGCAGAAGCCGCATCCAGGGCCCGACCGCCGAGCCGCCTCCCGCCCACCGGTCGCCCTGGAAGTCCCAGCGACTGGTGGAAGGCGCGTACTCGGCGAGGATGTGCCGCACCCGCCGCTCGCCGCCTTCCTCGGCGGCGATCCGGCGCAGTTCCGGCAGGCCCAGCCCGTTCTCCTCGAGTGCCCGTTGCCTGCTCTTGGAGAGTCCGGCGAACTCTTCGTCGACGGACCGGCCGTCTCCAGCTACCACGTGCTTCGCTCTCTTCTCGCCCTTGCGGATGAAGGGTTTGCCTTTCGGCTAGCCCTGCGGGGTCAAATGCCCGTTGTAGAACGGGATTCCGTTCGCGCCGACACCGGGAATCTCCTTGAGCCCACCGAACAGGTTGGGTTCGAGAATGCTCGGTTCCCAGCTTTCGGCGGGCGAGAGATTGAGGATGCCCGCTGCGGTCGGCAACGTCTGGCTGGCCAGGTAGAGGCGGTTGGCCGAATGCGCCATGCTCTTGAACGCGGAGTCGGACAGTTCGCCCAAACCGGGCAGCTTCCCGCCGGCAAGAATCCCGTCCTCGCCGGCCCCCTTGGTCACGGCCACGCGGATGTCGTTGGCGTACGCCTTGAAGTTGAAGGACTCCTTGACGATCGACCGCATCCGCGGCAGGACGCTGTTCGGGCCCTTCGCCAACGCCTCGCCGATCTTGCCCGCCTTCACCCCCGAGAACTCCTCGGCGAGTCCGGCCGCCAGTTCCTTGCTCGCGCCCACCTCACGCAGAGCCTGGAAGTCCTTCAGCGCCGAGGACCCCCGTGCGGCGATGGCTGCTTCCTTCGCCGTCGTCCCGAGGATCCGGCCCGCGCCGAAGGACAGCACTCCGATCGCGTCGATGGCGACGTCCAGCCATGTGCCCTTGCCGTCGAGCGCGGAGACGGTGTCGCAGACCAGGGCGACGACGGAGGCGATCAGGGCCAGCGCCCCGAGCACCTCGCCGAGGACGGGGACCCAGCTCAGCACGAGGGCCAGAACGCAGAGCACTCCGGCGATGGCCCCCGCCCAGTGCCCGATCTTGGCGACCCAGTCCTTCCAGTTGTCCCACCAGTGGTGCTTGGGGTCCTTCAGTCCGTCGTGGTCGATGGCCTCGCGGATGGCGGTGGCGGCGTATCCGGCCTGGGTGTCCCGGTAGTTCAGCGCATGCCGCAGATCCCGCTTCGCGGCCTCCAGATCCCCGTCCGCGGCCTCCTTCTGCCGCTTCAGCTTCTGCTTGTCGGGGTGCTCGTCGGGGCCGGGATGCTGATCGATCTGCTTCTGGTACCGGCTGCCGTCCGCATCCGCGGCCTGCGCCTTCTTCAGCGCCGTACGCACCAGGCTCTGCGCGTGGTTGAGCGCGATCGCCCAGTTCTCCCGCATCCCGTCGGTGACCGGCCCGTACGGCACCGAGGATCCGAGAGCGGAGGCGGCGGCCGCGTACCGCTTGTGCGTCTTGGTGAGCAGCCCGACCGTGTCATGGGTCCTGTCCCTGAACGCCCGCCCGGCGTCGGAGTCCCATCCGTTGCCGTCGACAAGGTTGTTCAGCTTGCCGGCCTGCTCCTCGATCAGCTTCGCGGTGTCGGCGATGCGCTTGCCGAGCCGGGCCACCTCGTACGGATCGCCCGGTGTGAACGCCTTGTCGTCGTACCGCGCCGTCTGCCAGTCGACGCCGGAGAAGTCGTCGCTCACTTGTCCCCCGGCTGAGCCTTCAGCAGCGCGTCGGCGAGATGCTGGTCGAGCCCGTCGTACGCCTTCGCCGCGGCCCCGGCGGTCTTGCCGAGGAACTCGAGGCCGTCACAGAGCTGCTTGCGCTTCTTCTTCCAGTCGTCCGCGAAGTCGTCCAGCGCCGAGGCGACGTCATCGGACCCCATCTCGGCGTCGTAGGAGTCGACGAGATCCCTCGAGTGCTCGAACTGCGACTTGAGCTTGCCCACCGACCGGCTGATCTCCTTCAGCTCCGTCGTGGACACCTTGACGTGCTTCGCCACTACGACCCCCGTACACATGCGCCCTGCCGTCCCTCGGCACGGGACGGCCCGAGTCACTCTCCGTCGGCGGATTTCGGCCAACAACCAATGGACTGCAAAGGGACGGTCCAGAACTGCTTTGCCGAAGTGAAGGTTCTGGAGGGGCGCGGCGCCCACGCATTTCGGCCCGCCTGCCGCCGCGTAGCCTCTACCGTCCTGCTCACGGCAGCACGGCACAGTACGGGGGATCGATGGGCATCAAGGAGATGGAGGCGCGGGCGCGTGCGGACCTCCAGGGAAAGAGCGGTCGCGACGACTCGCAGAAGTGGGTCAGGTGGCTGAGGTGGCGTCCGCCGGTCTGGCTGCGGGTGCTTGTCATGGCCGTCGCGGCAGCCGGGATCGTCGCGAGCGCGCAGTGGACGGTCGACGCGTACCGCGAGTCGGTCACTTACCGGCAGGCGGGTGACTGCACCGCCGAACGCGGTGCCAGAACCGGCAGTTGCGTCGGCCTGGAAGAGGCGCGCGTGGTCGACAAGACGGAACTCCAGGACTGCACCGGCAGCGGCAGCAGCAGCCGGAGTTGCACCACGAAGCACAGACTGCGCATCGACGAGGGCCGGCGGATCGAGTGGCTGGACGTCTCGGGTGACACCTACGACGCCGCCTACCGCGGCAGCCGCGCCGATGTGCAGATCTGGCAGGGCGCCGTGGTGGGCATCACCGTCCGCGGCCACACACAGACCTTCCCGTCACCGTCCGAGAACTCGATGCACTTGGGGACCGCGGCCGTCTGGCTGCTGCTCGGCCTGACCCTCTGGGCCGGCCTCGGCGGCCTGCCGGGCACCCTGCTGCAGCCCGTGAGCATCGGCTGGGCACTCTTCACGGGTCCCGTCATGCTCCTCTGCGACTACGCCCTGCTCGGCGCCACCACGGGGAAGTGGCTGCTCACGGCCGCGCTGACGGCCGCCATCATCGGAGGGACAGCGGTCGCCCACCGGCACGAAGGCGCGAAGGGGCGCCGTGGGGAGCCCTGACAAGCCATCGTGAAGTGCGAAAGCATCGGTCCGTTGGCTGTCGCGAAGGAGGAGCCGTACCGATATGAATGTCTGGCTGCCCGAAGCGGACGAGGTACTGATCGCGCGTGCACCCGTCACGTTCGCCACGGGTGCGGCCGCGCGCGTCAAGGGGATGCGATGGTTTCGCGACACCGAACGCAGCGACATTCAGGGCGAATTGGCGGGTTGGCCCGAAGGACCGACCTATATCGCCCGCTCGACGGGAGACACCGTCGCCCGGAACACGGTCAAGGGCGCGGCAATCGCTGCGGGTGTGGCCGTCATGGGCCTGCTGAGCTCTCAGCCGGGCAGTGTCGGTCCCGGCCGTTCGGACAAGGGCTCGGACACGTCCCAGGACCAACCCGACGAGGTCGAGGACTTCCCCGTCATGTGGGCCGCACCCGGCACCCTCGCCCGCACCCTGCCCTGGCAACTGGACCCGGCCCGGTGTTCCGAGAAGCAGTACCGCACACACGCGGTCATCACTGACCGCCGGCTCGTGATCGTGGGTTTCCCCTACGTCAAGGGGAACGAGAAACACATCGACGACACGGTCCTCTGGGAAACGCCTCGGTCCGCCATCGAGACGGTGGAACTGCGGGAGTTCAAAATCGGGAACGACGCCAAGATCACCTTTTCCGACGGCTCGTGGTGCAGAGTGAGCAGCGTGGCTCGGGAGAGGCTCACGCGATACCTGATCGAACCCCTCCACTTCATTCCGCTGGACTCGCTCACACCGTCGCAGCGGAACACCGCGGAATCCTTTGCCGCGACCCAGGCACCGGACGCCCAACCGCCCCTCGTGAAGCGGAACGCCTGTGGCTGCTTCCGCATCGAGGTTCTGGCGCCCAGCACCATCAGCGCTTCGTTCGGTCACTCGAGCCTGAACACGGTGATGGATACCAACGGCACCGAGCTCAAGCTCACCCAGTACCACCCGGGGGACTTTTTGACCTGAGCCTCGCCCTGCTGTCGGCCGGAACGCCCCATCACGCCAGGTCGATTCGTCGACCATGTCCTCAAAATCAAGGGGAAACGGCGCGCCGCACAACACCGGACTCGAACCACTGAACCAGCGTGACTGCGAGGTGGACGGCAGCTTCCGCGGCATCGGCCGCAATGGGAACAGTCGGAGACGATCCACCGTGGCGGTCGGTTTGGCCTTGCCACAGCAGACGAAGCATCCCGAGGAGCGGAGTAATCCTGCTGGGAACCCCGGCAGATGCAATGGCCAGTTGCCAATCACCACGGTTCCTGTCGAGTGCCTCGATGACCCGGCCGAGTGTGGCCTTGGCTCCCTGCGCCCCAGGAAGCACAGTGGGAATGCTTGCAGCCTCCACAGCTTTGATGGCTTCGCTGTAGGCCCGCGAGGGATCCGGATGGCGACCGTACGCTGCTTCCCATGCCGCATTGAGATGCGGCGAGGCATTCATGGCAACTGAGGCCGTTCGCAGCGCCTCAACGGCCGTCTGTTCCACGCGTCGCTGGAGCCCGTTTCCGTCGTCGGCCACGTTCCAAGCGGAGCCGCCGTCCAGCAACAGCTGGTCCAGCTCACGCATGCGCAGATCACTTACGCCCATGGAAAGCGTTGCATCGACTGTATCGAGGAGCGCCTGCCCTCCTTCCCTCTCCGCAGCGTAGGCGAGCTCGTACATCGCTTCCTCGTGCGGCGAAAGGCTGATGCGCGCGCGAGCTGCAATTTGCCTCGCATGGGAGTTCACGATCGAGAATGTATTTTCTTGCGAAATGTGCTGCTGAAACAGATCGTCAAGCACTGCCTGGATCCAGCCCGTCAAGGGTGCTGCCAGATGCGGCGGAACACCGTCCTCGAGCATGCTCTGCTTCGACGCGGAACCCGAGCCACGCTTACTCAACGGCTGCCAACTCACCCAACCCACCCTCTCCGCAAGGCAGTTGTAAATCGTAGCCACCTCGGCGGCACCGCAACAGATGCCAGGGACCTCGCTGCCGGCCGGCATGGACGTTGTCGTCCCTCGGGAGGCACCACCGGGAACAGCTTCGGCGCCCGGCAGGTCCGTACGCGATCGGCACACACCTCACACACCCAAGGGCCCGTTACGCCCTTAATTGCACCGGTTAGCAGGGAAGTTCGCTCTGGCGAAACCAGGAACCCCACCGATACCGTCTGTGCTCTTGCCGAACTTCAGTCTCACGGGGAGCCCACCACTGTGAAGCACCGCACCTTGCCCGCTGCCACCGCGCTCGCCGCGACCGCAGCCCTGCTGCTGACGGCTTGCGGGGGCGGGGACGACAGCCCCAAGGCCAATGACAAGATCGCTGGCGCGGATCAGGGAGGTTCGGCCTCGGCATCGCCGAGCTCGTCGGCTTCGACCTCAACTGATCGCCCGCAGATCAAACTGCCGGCGGGTGACACGCTCACGTTCAATCCTGAGCAGGTAAGCGATCCAAGCAAGGACGCGATCCTCAAGGACAACGCGGAACTCATCCGCGCGATCGACGCAGCCATCGGCGCCCAGAATCCCAGGCTCCCGGCTCTGGAGTACTACACAGAGGGCGAGGGCGCCGTAACGGCTCAGCAGTGGGTCAAGTCATTTGTGGATGCAGGGCTGACGGTCACTGGCACCGTCCGCTACTTCGACCGACAGGTCTCCGTCGAGTCAAAGAACAAGGCGTCGCTCACCTACTGCGGAGATGAGAGCAAGGGCTACAACAAGGTCATCAAGACGGGCAAGGTCAAGAAAACCAAGGCGACCAAGAACAGCTATGTCTCCTACGGCGTGCAAGTCGAGAAGAACTCGAAGGGGATCTGGGAAATGGTGAAGATCGTTTCCGTGCGGGGGGCCGACCGATGCCAGCCGTGATCCGACTGCGCCACGGCATCGTGGCGACAGTTCTTGCATCATCAATCTGTCTGCTTTCGGCACCCGCCGCCGTAGCCGACCGTCCTGGCGGCGGAGGCTCGATCGGCGGCGGCTCGGACACGACCACTTCTGGAGACGCGTCAGACGACGGAACCCTTTCGTCGACCGTCGGCACCATCGTCTACGACCGCTCCAAGAACGGCACCGGCCCCTCCGCCGGCCCCGTCACCTCCACCACCTCCTGGACCCCGCCCGCCTGCTGGTACGCGCCCAAGTACTCCCCCGCGGGGCTCAAGGACTACCTGGAGCCGATCTGGCAGGCCGAATCGACGGGGTCCCAGTGGGATCTGGAACAGCGCAACAAGTACGAGGACGGCGGCAAGGAACCCGGCACGTACAAGGACTTCAACAAGGAGAAGACCGGCAACGGCTACTGGTGGGACTCGTACGTCAACGAGAGCTTCCCGCCCGGCTGGGACAAGTGCAACAAACCCTTCTTCTGGGTGGACAAGGGTGATCCGCCACCGGCCGACATCGAGAACGCCGTGACCCCCAAGGTCCTGGGTGAACTCGCGTACAACGAGATCCGCGTACCCGGCACCAAGGTGACCCTAGCCCCGGCCAACGCGACCAAGGTCAACCTGCCCACCTGGGCATGGCTGGACGGCGCCGCGTTCAAGCCGGTCTCGGTCACCGCCTCCATCCCGGCACTCGACATCTCCGCGACGACCACGGCCGAACCGGTCTCCCTGAAGATCGAACCCGGCACCACCGACGCCGAGACCTACCCCGCCTCCGGCGTCTGTGAGATCCACAACGGCCGGATCGGTGACCCGTACGCCAAGGGCAAGGCCGACCAGACCCCGCCGTGCGGCGTGAAGTACCTGCGCTCCTCCGGCAATGGCACCTACCCGCTCAAGGCCACCATCACCTGGAAGATCCACTGGACCGGCTCCGACGGAACCGGCGACAACCTCCCCGACGGAACCTTCGGCGCCACCCAGAACGTCACCGTCCAGGAGATCCAGGCCGTCAACCGCTGACGACGAACGCGCCCAGGCGTCGGGGTGGCGCACTGTTCGCTCACGGTCGCGGTCTTCGAGTCGGGTGAGAACGACCAGGACGTCGTCGCCCAAGGGATCCAGGCGATCCTGCTCGAGGACCCGATGCGCGAGGTGACCTGGCTGGATCTTCCGTGCGGCCCTGCGGTCTGCGGTGTCACGTTCCGCAAGCTGCTCGTGGACGGTGCGTACACCAAGTCGGGCCAGGACGAGGAGCTCGTCATGGGACAGATCCAGGTGCACGTTCCGTTCTCGTCCGGCCCGTACACCGCGGTGTTCACCCTGGACACCGCTTCCGTGGAACAGTGGGACGAGTTCTCGCAGGCCGTTGCGGGAATCGTCGGCTCGGTGGAGTTCCCGTCGCCGGCCGGTGCAGAGGGTCAGTCCGACTGATCGAATCGAATTCCTCCGTGGAGAAGTGACGTAGAGATGGACTGGTACCCCAGCGCCGACGAAGACCTGCAGCTTCGCACCATGGCCAGGTTCGCCACCGGTGTCTCCCCTGCCGTCTCGGGGTCCAGGTGGTTCAGGGACACCGAGCGGAACGACATTCAGAGCGAACTGCCGGGCTGGCCCGAAGGCCCTTCCTACTCCCTTCACTCGACCGGGGACCGTGCCGCGCAGCGCACGGGGCGGGCCTTCATGGTGGGGATCCCCCTGATCGCGAACCTCATCGCCAACATCGGCGGAGCCTCGGGATCGCCCTTCGGTGACGTGCCCGTGCGGGGCAAGCCGGAGGAGCCGGAGAACGAGGTCCAGGACTTCCCTGTCATGTGGGCGGCGCCGGGCAGCCTGTCACGTACGGCCCCCTGGCAACTCGACCCGGCCCGCCGCCCGAAGGCCTACGCCACCGACCTCGTCCTCACTAGCCGCCGGCTGCTCTTCCTCGGCACCCAGACCGGCACACTAGCCAAGGCCGACGTCCTCGCGGAGTACCCTCGCGACTCCCTGACCGGTGCCAGGCGGATGAAGTACAGCGAGCTCGAGGCCGATGTACGCCTGACCTTCGCCGACCAGTCCTGGATCCGCCTGTTCGCCGGCAACCCCGACAGCGCCGAGCGCTTGTGCCAACTGCTCTCGGGGCAGGTCCAGGCCGTCCCCCCGAGCGAACTCACCAGCGGCCAGCGCGACCGCCTGACCCGCTTCCTGGCCGAACTCCCGGCCAACGCCCAGCCCCCGTCCCTCACCCGCCTGCCCAGCGGAATCCTCATGGTCGAGGTGCGCGTTCCGTCAAAGGCGTCCAAGGACGTCCACGAGACGCACTCGATCCTGATGGGCCCCTCGGGAGAAACGGCCAAGCCACAGCCGGGCGATCTCTAGCAGCAATGCCAGCACAGGGTGGCCCAGCTCCCGTTGCTGTTCGCCATGCTCCGGAACGGCACCTTTCCACGAGCCCAGAACCGCACAGGCGGACCGAGTCGGCAGTGCGGCATCCCGCCAAACCGGCGCGACCTCACGGCCCGCGTACAGCGGTAGGACCAAGCGTGATCGACACACGTCCTCCACACCCATGAAGCCCACTATGCCCGAATTGAGCCGGTTCGCTGTGTAGTTCGCCCTGGCGAAATCAGGAACCCCGCGGATAACGTTCGTGCTCTAGTAGAACTTCAGTTACATGGGGGAGTCCGCCGTGAAGAGCCGCATGCAATCTGCCGTTGTCCCGCCCGCCGCGACTGCGGACGCGTGATCCGTTCGCGTAGAGACCGGACCTGACATGAGCGACCTGCGCCTCGAAGACACGATTTTCCAGGATCTGAAGAAGACCTTCTCCTCCATCAGCGACCGTATGGAGACCGCCCGCCGCACCCTCAAGGGAACCGACGCCTCTGCCGTCGGCGAGGGCAAGCTCATCGACGATGTGCACGACTTCGCCGACGACTGGGCGTACGGGATCAAGCAGCTCGGCAAGCACACCCAGGGTGCCGTGAAGATGATCAACAAGATCGGGGAGAGCTTCGGCAAGCTCGACCTGGACCTCGCCCAGTCCCTCAAGGCTCCGAAGAAGAAGGACACCTGACGTGGCAGGGCAGCGGCCCGCGTTCCCGCACATCGGCTGGGACCCCACTCCGGGAAACGTGGAGGACACCCGCGAACTCGCCAAACAGATCGGCAAGCTCGCGGGTGAACTCGGCACGGCGCTGAGCGAACTGGAACGGATCGAGTGCGGCGCCTGGAAGGGCAAGACCGCGATCGCCTTCACCGACTACGTCGGCCAGGACGTCACCCCCCTCATCCGCAAGAGCCACGACTCCTTCGACAAAGCCTCGCGCGCGCTGCATCACTGGGCCAACCAACTGGACGGCTTCCAGGAGCGAGCGGACCGGCTGGAGAAGGAGGCCGGGGAGAAGCTCAGCGCCAAGGCGGATGCCCAGGCCAAAGCCGACCAGAAGGGCGACGGCAAGGGCAGCGACGAACTCGGCAAGGCCTCCAGCGCGGTGGACGGCGTCATCCAACGGGTCCACGACCTGGAGGAGGAGTACCGGCAGGCCGCCCGCAAGATCAGCAAGGAGCTGGACAAGGCCGGCGACATCGCGCCGGACGAGCCCGGGTTCTGGGACAAGCTCGGAAGCGGGATCGCGAACGCGTGGGACGCCACGGGTGACTGGCTCCAGGACCATGCCGACCTGATCAAGATGATCGGCGACGTGCTCAGCGACATCACGGCGGTGCTGGGCATGCTGGCCATCGTCACGCTCCCCTTCCCTCCTCTCGCAGCCATCTTCGGCACGGCCGCGCTGATCGGCAGTGGGCTCGCCCTGGCGGCCCACGGAATCGCCAAGGCCGCAGGCGCGGACGTGAGTTGGATGACGCTCGGTACGGATGCGCTGGGCCTGATGCCCGGCATCGGTATGTTCGGCAAGGGAATCAAGGTCGCCGGCGAGAGCGCCGAGGCAGCCGAGGCGACGGCATCAGCTACCACCAAGCTGCTCGGTACGGGGTTCAAGTACACGAGCCTGGGCAGGTCGCGCATCCTGTTCGCGATGGGAAAGGCTTCGAAGGGACTGTCCGGTGGGATCGGCAAGGCCGGTTTGGTGAAAATCGGGGGATCGTCCAGATCCGTCTACGAGATCTCACATGAGACCAGCGGGTTGGCGTCGCGTATGGGAGGCCTGGTCAATGCTGGCTATCGAGAAGGTCAGTGGCTGGGAACGAAGGGCATCAACACGTTCACGAAGTTCAGTGTGGATCCCATCAGCGGCCTGGGCAGGGCGATCGATGGCAGCATGAAGATCGCGCCCAAGATTGCCACACCTATTGCGCAGGCCGTTTCCGGCGACTGACCGGAAGGACAAGGGTGCCGTATGAGGAAGGCCGTAGAGCAATGAAGATTTGGCAGCCCGAACCGAGGGAAATGCTTCTTTCCCGCGCCCCCGTGGCCTTCGCCACCGGCGCTGCGACTCGTGTCAGGGGTATGCGTTGGTTCCGTGACCCTCAGCGCAACGACATTCAGCACGATTTGCCGGGGTGGCCCGAGGGCCCTTCCTACACGGCCCGCTCCACGGGCAGCGTGGCGGCCCACACATCCTTGAAGGCCGCCGCGATGGCCGTGGGCGCGGCCATCCTGGCCTTTCTCAGCTCCGCCGGGGGCAACATCAGCGGCGGCGGACACGCCAAAAGCAAGGGTTCACGCACCCCGGACGAGCCGGCCGATGAGGTGGACGACTTTCCTGTCATGTGGGCCGAGGCCGGCACCCTCGCACGGACTCTTCCCTGGCAGCTGGACCCCGGGCGCGCGGACGAGAAGCACTACCGCACTCACCTGATCGTCACCAGCCGCAGGCTGGTGGTCGTGGGCCTTCCTTATCACAAGAAGAATCTGGAGCTGATCGACGACGAATTGCTCTGGGAATGCCCCCGTTCCAACATCCAGAGCATTGAGCTCAAAAACTTCAAGGACGGGTATGATTTTAAGGTCCAGTTTGTGGACGGCTCGTGGTGTAGGCTGAGTTCCGTCTGGCGTGCTTCACTCATGCGGTATCTGGTACCGCCGCGCGAGCTGATCCCTCTGGAGTCACTGACTCCGCAACAGCGGGCAACCGTTGAAGACTTCGCCGCACAGCATCAGATGCCGGAACCCGTCTCGCCCATCGTCGCCAGAAATCCGACTGGTCGAATGCGCGTGGATATCCTTCTGCCGAGCAACTTCACGTCGGCCTTCGGGGCTTCGGAAGTAACCATGACCATGGACACCTCTGGGCGAAAAGTCGATATCGACGACTTTCTTCCCGAGGACTTCTGACCCCCCTTCGACCCACACCACCACGCCCTGAACGGTCCACCCTGATGACGTCACCCGTACCACTCGCCCCTTCAACCACCGAGCCCCCGCCGATATGGTTCCTCGCTCCTGAAGGGTTCTTCGCGCTCCCACTGGCCGCCACTCCGGACGAACGAGCACAACTAGCCGATTCCTTCGTACGAGAGCTGTATTCCCGCGGCGACGAAGCCGTGTGGGATCCAGCCGCCCCCTACTTCACGGCGATCGCAGAACTCATGGAGGACACGGGCGTCTCCTACGCTGCGATGGGGCTGTTCTCCACGTCCGAAGAGGAGCTGACACCGGACGGGGACGCGGTCAGGCATGACCTCTCCAACGGTGCGGCCCAATGCGTTTTCACTCTGGCCGCCGTGCCCACCGACCAGAGCGACGGTGAGGTTGACGTGGTCGCGCAGGGGATTCTCGCGACCCTCTCCACCGACCCACACGACGAAGTCCAATGGCTGGATCTGCCGTGCGGCCCTGCGGTCTCCTGCGTCACCTGGCGTCAGCTCTGGCTGAACCCGGAAGTGACGGTGAGCGGTGAGGCGACGGATCTCGTGACCGCACAGATCCAGGTTCATGTCCCGTTTCCCACCGGCCCGTTCACGGCCGTATTCACCCTCTTCACGGCGGCTGTGGAGTACTGGCCCCGCTTCATCGACATGATGGGCGCCATCCTCCGTACGGTGTCTTTCGCCGATCCGCTGGAGGAGCTGCCCGACGGCGGCAGAGCGGTGGGGCGCCCCCGGAACCCAACCCCGGAGACGCCCCACGAACCCTCAGCCGAGTGACAAGACCTAGCTCTTGGCCTGCTTGGCCAGCTGCTCGTCCAGGTTCTCGTACGCTTCCTTGGCCTTCTTCAGGAAGTCGGACAGGCCGTGCAGGCCCTGGATGGTCTTCGACGCACCCTTGGTGAAGGTCTTGATGGAGTCGTCGTAGGCTCCGGAGGCCTTCTGGGTGGTGAAGCCGTTCTCCACCAGCGCGCTGACGCGCTTCTCGACGTTCTTGATCTTGTCTTCCAGGTCGTGCATGTCCTTGATCAGGTCACCCGCGACCTTTTCCATCTCGGCATATGTAAGGTCCGTGTCTTTGCCTGCCATGACGGCTCCCTCCCGTTCATGTGGCCGCAGGGCCTTCCCCCGTGGCGCTGTTCGTGCGGGTCCACGGTCGTCCGACGACCGTCCGCATGAGCAAAGATCTTACGGGTGTGGCCCGTGGGGCCACAGGGCCCTCATGAGAGGGATTCGTGAACCGGCACACATCCCGTTGCATCCGGGAAAGCATGGGCGGCTAAGGTCACTCTCACTGTGTTGGATGACTCCACTGTGGTCAGTGGTACGGGTCCCACTGTGGTCGGTGGTCCCGCTGCCTTCAGTGGTCTCGGTGTGTTGGGGGACGTAGCGTGCGCCTGAGTCTGACCGTCGTCGACCCTCTCGGGGGTGCCAGCGCCGACGTGGTGCTCGACGCCGATCCGGAGTCCACCGTCGGTGACATCGCCCAGGAGCTGGCGCGCCACGTCGGCCTGGGCGACAGTGCGCAGATCATCCCGATCGGCGCGCATCGCGGCGGTGCCGGCGGCTCCGGCTCCCCCCTGGCCTACGTCGACGGATACGCCGTCGACCCCTCGGCCACCGTCGTCGGCTCACCGCTGCGCGACGGCGTCGTCGTCAGCCTGCACGACCCCGCCGGATGCATCCTCGGCGAGCCCACCGGCGTCGTCGAGCTCCGGGTGGCGGGCGGGCCGGCCGCCGGCGCCCTGCACCGGCTGGGCGTGGGGCGGTACGACATCGGCAACGGCCCCGCCGACCACATCCGTATCGACGACCCGGAGCTCCCCGCCCGCGCCGCCACGCTCTCCATCGCCATCGACGGCGCCTGCCAGGTCGCCCTGCACGGCATCGAGAACAGCGGCGATCACACCGGCGAGAACTCCGGCAAGACCTCCGGCGATCAGGACTCCCCCCGTCTGGACGGCGAGGAGTTCGACGGCGGCGACTGGCCGCTGGGCGGCCAACTCGGGCTCGGCAACACCCTGTTGGAGCTCGCCCCCTACTCCCCGCCCAACGCCGCCCTCAAGTGGTCCGACGACGGCGCCGGTCTCGACTACAACCGGCCCCCGCGGCTGCGGCCCGCCGAGCGGCAGACGTCGTTCTCGCTGCCGAACCCGCCCGGCGACTACGAGGCACGTCCGCTGCCCTGGCTGATGGCGCTGCTGCCGCTGGTCGGCGCCGTGGTGTCCGTGTTCATGTTCCACCGCTGGTACTACCTGATCATGGCCGTGATGAGCCCGGTCATGCTGTTCGGCAACTACTTCATGGACAAGAAGCACGGCCGGAAGTCGCACGCCAAGCAGCGCAAGGAGTACCAGGAGCACAAGGAGCGGATCGAGAAGGACGCGCAGGAGGCGCTGGTCACCGAGCGGACGGACCGCCGCCAGGCCGTCCCCGACCCCGCCGCCGTCCTCGCCACCGCCACCGGCCCGCGCACCCGGCTGTGGGAGCGCAGACGTACCGACGCCGACCATCTCCTCCTGCGCTTCGGCACCGGCCGTGTCCCCTCCGAGGTGGAGCTCGACGACCCCGAGCAGGACGAGCACAAGCGCAAGGTCCGCTGGTACATCGAGGACGCCCCCGTGGCGCTGCCCCTGCGGGAACTCGGTGTCATCGGCGTCGCGGGCCCCGGCGACTCCGCGCCCGCCCTCGGCCGCTGGGCCGTCGCCCAGACCGCCGTCCTGCACAGCCCGATGGACGTGCAGTTCTACGTCCTGACCGACAACGAGGCCGACCAGCGCTGGGACTGGGTGCGCTGGCTGCCGCACGCCCGTCCGGCGAGCGGCCAGGACGTCAACATCCTGATCGGCACGGACTCCGAGACCGTGGCCGCGCGCGTCGGCGAGCTGACGCAGCTGCTCGACGCCCGGCAGAAGGCCCTCCAGCAGGGCGGGCGGGGCAAGAACGACGGACCGGCCTTCTCCGACCCGGACATCGTCGTCGTCTGGGACGGCTCGCGGCGGCTTCGGTCCATGCCCGGTGTCGTACGACTGCTGCGGGAGGGCCCGGCGGTCGCCATCTACGCGCTCTGCCTGGACGAGGAGGAGCGCTTCCTGCCCGGCGAGTGCCAGGCCTTCGTCGTCGCCGAGCCGCGGCCCGCGGCCGAGAACAGCAAGTCCCTCACTCCCGCCGCCCAGCAGTCGGCCGGCGGCTTCCCCTCCTTCCAGGCCTGGCATCCCGCCGCCCAGCAGGCGGACGAACACACCAAGGCCGTCCCGGAGTTGCGGCTGCGTGTCGAGCAGACCGGCGCGCTGCGCAAGAAGAACGTACGGCCGGACTTCGTCTCCCCGGCCTGGTGCGCCCGGCTCGCCCGCTCCCTGTCCCCGCTGCGCGACATCAGCGGCGAGACCGAGGACTCCGCACTGCCCGGCTCCAGCCGGCTCCTCGACGTGCTCCAGCTGGAGCCGCCGACGCGTGACGCGATCGCGGCGCGGTGGCGGATGGGCGGCCAGTCGACGATGGCCGTCATCGGCGAGTCGTACGACGGTGCGTTCGGCATCGACCTGCGCCGGGACGGGCCGCACGGTCTGATCGCCGGTACGACGGGTTCCGGCAAGTCGGAGCTGCTGCAGACCATCGTCGCGGCGCTCGCGGTCGCCAACACGCCCGAGAACATGACGTTCGTGCTCGTCGACTACAAGGGCGGCTCGGCGTTCAAGGACTGTGTGAAGCTGCCGCACACCGTCGGCATGGTCACCGACCTGGACGCCCATCTCGTCGAGCGCGCCCTGGAGTCGCTGGGCGCCGAGCTCAAGCGGCGCGAGCACATCCTCGCCGCCGCCGACGCCAAGGACATCGAGGACTACCAGGACCTGGTGAAGCGGGATCCCTCCCACCCGCCGGTGCCCCGACTGCTCATCGTCATCGACGAGTTCGCCTCGATGGTGCGCGACCTGCCGGACTTCGTGACGGGTCTGGTCAACATCGCCCAGCGTGGCCGTTCGCTCGGCATCCACCTGCTGCTGGCCACCCAGCGGCCGTCCGGCGTCGTCTCCCCCGAGATCCGCGCCAACACCAACCTCCGTATCGCGCTGCGCGTGACCGACGCCGGTGAGTCGACCGACGTCATCGACGCGCCCGACGCCGGGCACATCGCGAAGAGCACACCGGGCCGTGCCTACGTCCGCCTCGGGCACGCCTCGCTGGTCCCGTTCCAGTCGGGCCGCGTCGGTGGCCGCAGGCCCGGTGCCGCCGACCCGGCGACGCTCGCGCCGTGGGCCGGTCCGCTGTCCTGGCAGGACCTGGGCCGGGCCGCGCTCACCAAGCCCAAGTCCGAGGCGCGCGAGGACGACGAGATCACCGACCTCAAGGTCCTGGTCGACGCCGTCCGGGAGGCCAACACGGCCCTCGGCATCCCGGCGCAGCACTCCCCGTGGCTGCCCGCGCTGGACGAGACGCTGCTGCTGGACGAGGTCCCGGTCCCGCAGAGCCAGGGTGCGCTGCCCGCCGCCCCGTACGGCATCGAGGACCTGCCCGCCGACCAGGCCCGCCGCCCGGTGGCCGTCGACTTCGCGACCTTCGGCCACCTCATCCTCGCCGGTGCCCCGCGCACCGGCCGCTCGCAGGTGCTGCGCACCATCGCGGGCTCGCTGGCCCGCACCAACTCCTGTGCGGACGTGCACATCTACGGCATCGACTGCGGCAACGGCGCCCTGAACGCGGTGACCCGGCTGCCGCACTGCGGCGCGGTCGTCAGCCGCAACCAGCTGGAGCGGGTCGAGCGGCTGGTCGGCCGGCTGTCCGGCGAGCTGAGCCGCCGTCAGGAACTGCTCGCCGACCGCGGTTTCGCCGACATCGGCGAGCAGCGCGCCGCCGTCGCGGCGGAGGAGCGGCTGCCGCACATCGTCGTCCTGCTGGACCGCTGGGAGGGTTGGCTGCCCACGCTCGGCGAGCACAACCACGGTGATCTGACCGACCAGATCATGGCGATGATGCGTGAGGGCGCCAGCGTCGGCATCCATGTCGTCATCACCGGTGACCGCCAGCTCCTCGCGGGCCGCATCTCCTCCCTCACCGAGGACAAGTACGGTCTGCGGCTGGCCGACCGGGCCGACTTCTCGATGCTGGACATCAATGCCCGCAAGGTGCCCGAGGAGATCCCGCCGGGTCGCGCGTTCCGTGCCGAGACCGCCGCGGAGACGCAGTTCGCGCTGCTCGCCGAGGACACCACGGGCCAGGGCCAGAACGCCGCGCTGGTCGCGATCGGCGAGGCCGCGGCCGCCCGGGACGCCTCCGTCCCGCGCCCACTGCGCCCCTTCCGCGTCGATGTGCTGCCCGGCCGTATCTCCTTCGAGGACGCGTGGGCGATGCGCGACCCGGCGACGACGTCCGCCCCGCTGTGGGCCCTCGCGGGCGTCGGCGGCGACGAACTGGCCGCCTACGGGCCCGATCTGGCCCAGGGTGTCCCGGCGTTCGTCATCGGCGGCCCGGCCAAGTCCGGCCGCTCCACCATGCTGTTGAGCTTCGCCCGCTCCTACCTCGCCAAGGGCGTACGTCTCGTCGTCGCGGCGCCCCGCCCGTCGCCGCTGCGTGAACTCGACGGCCAGGAAGGCGTGCTGAAGGTCTTCACCGGCCGTGACGTGGACGAGGACGAGCTGACGGAACTCGTCGACACGGCCAAGCCGGAGGACCCGGTCGTGGTCCTCGTCGACGACGCCGAGGTCCTCGACGACTGCGACGCGGAGGACGTCTTCAAGCGCATCGTCGAACGCGGCACCGAGGAGGGTCTCGCGGTCGTCATCGCGGGCGACGAGGACGAGATCTGCGAGGGCTTCTCCGGCTGGCAGGTCGACGCCAAGAAGGCCCGTCGCGGCATCCTGCTCTCGCCCCAGGAGTCCGGCTCCGGCGAGCTCATCGGCATCCGCACCAACCGCAGCATGGTCGGCGGCCCGATCACCCCGGGCAAGGGCATGCTCCACCTGGGCACGGGAGAGCACGTCACGGTGACTACGCCGATGTAGCCGGGTCCCCTACTGGATCTTCGACATCCGAGCCGCCGGATTCCCCTCCGCCTCGCTGTCCGACGCGTACTTCAGGTCGTCGCCGACGTGGGACAGGCGGACGGTGTGGGGGGTGGGGTTGCAGCCGCTGTGGTTGGACTCGGCGCCGACCGAGGTGGCGACGATCTGCTGGGCGGTGACGGTCTTGACGGTGAGGATGTCGTTGCAGACGCCGCCGAGTTGGTCGGTCTGCCGCAGGCGCCCCAACTCCTCGCCCACGTCGGCCTTGTGGACGGTGAGCCGGAAGGTGCCGACGGGCAGGGTGCCGTCGAGGGCGAGGGCCTGGCCCTCCCAGGTGCCGAGGTAGGAGGCGGGCACGGCGGAGCCGGTGCCGACGGTGGGCTGGGCGCTCCCGCTCGGCTCCGCACTCTCGCTCGGCTTCGGGCTCGCACCCGGCTTCGGGCTCTCGCTCGCCCCGTCGGTCGCGCCGTAGCTCGGTGGGGCTGTCGTGGAGGGCTCGCCGCCCGCGTTGTTGTCCTTGCCGTTGCTCCCCGTGCCGGGCAGCAGGTCGAACAGGAAGGCCGATCCCACCGTCACCGCCGCCAGCGCCCCCGCGACCGCCAGCGCCACCGTGCAGCTCATCCGCCGCCCCCGCCCGCCGTCCCCCGGCCCGGACGAGGCGGCCACGGAGACGGAGAGCTTGCCGGGAGGCGCGTCCCGCGGTTCGGGAACCGAGGGCGCGGGCGTCGCGGGCGTAGGAGACACAGGAGGAGAGGGCACGGGCGTGGAAGGCGCGGGTGTCGACGGCTGCATCACCGGTGGCGGTCCGAATTCCCCCACCGTCGAGCGCCCCGCCCCCGCCCCCTCCCCGCCGGCCGCCGGCGCCCCGTCCCCGACCGACACACTGCTGAACCCCACCGGCCCGGACGCCGCCTCCTGGCCGGAGGTGGTCGCCTCCAGGTTCAGCAGCTGTACGGCACCTCGGCTCACCTGTTCCACCAGTGCGCCCGGCAGCCATCCGGCCGCCACCAGCCGGGCCGCGCCGTCGGGGGCGAGGCGGCGGGCCAGGTCGCCGGGGGCCGGGCGTGCGCTCGGGTCCTTGGTCAGGCAGGACTCCACGACCTCGCGCAACTCGCCGTCCAGCGGGCCGAGTTCGGGCTCCTCGTGGACGACCTTGTAGAGCAGGGCCGCCGAGGAGTCGCCCGGGAACGGCGGCTCGCCGGTCGCCGCGTACGCCAGTACCGCACCGAGCGAGAAGACGTCGGCCGCGCCGGTCGCGCCCTTGCCGAGGATCTGCTCGGGGGACATGTAGCCGGGCGAGCCGATGGAGACGCCGGTGGAGGTCAGGGACGCCGTGCCGTCCGTGGCGCGGGCGATCCCGAAGTCGATCAGGAGCGGGCCGTCCAGGGTGAGCAGGACGTTGGAGGGCTTCACGTCACGGTGCACCAGGCCCAGTTCGTGCACCGCCGCCAGCGCTTCGGCCAGGCCCGCACCCAGTACTCGTACGGAATGGCCGGGCAGCGGACCGCCGTCCGTGACGGCGGCCGCCAGTGACGGGCCCGCCGCGTACGCCGTGGCGACCCAGGGCACGGACGCGCCCGGGTCGGCGTCGAGGACCGGCGCGGTCCAGGCGCCGCCGACCCTGCGCGCCGCGTCGACCTCGCGGCGGAAGCGGGCGCGGAACTCCTCGTCGAGCGCGAAGTGCGGATGCACGATCTTGACCGCGACCGTACGACCACCCGCGCTGCGGCCCAGATAGACGCGGCCCATGCCGCCCGAGCCCAGCCGGCCGAGCAGCCGGTAGGGCCCCACGACGGTGGGCTCGTCGGCTCCCAGTGGCTGCATGGCGTCACCCCTCCCCCGTAACACGAGAAAAGGGTAGTGCGCCGTTCCCGTACGGCTTACGGCTTGCGGCTTGCGACTTGCGGCCTACGGCTGGAGCAGATCCACCTTCACGTTCGCCGGGAAGCCCGTGGTCGGCCCGACGCGCCGGGCGAACTCGGCGACCGCGTTGAGCTGGGGTGCGCCGAAGCGGAAGTCCAGGGTCGTGAAGTACTGCTCCAGGACCTTCTCGTCGAAGGCCTCCCAGCGGGCCGCCTGCTCGGCGACCTTGCCGACCTCCTCCAGGGAGAGGTTGCGGGAGGCGAGGAAGGCCTCGTGGACCTTGCGGGTGATCTCCGGCTCGCGCTCGAGGTAGTCGCGGCGGGCGGCCCAGACGGCGAAGACGAACGGCAGTCCGGTCCACTCCTTCCACATCGCGCCGAGGTCGTGCACCTGGAGCCCGTAGCGCGGCCCGTCCAACAGGTTCGCGCGCAGCGCCGCGTCCCCGATGAGCACGCCCGCGTCCGCCTCCTGCATCATCAGGCTGAGGTCGGGCGGGCAGGTGTAGTAGTCGGGCTGGACGCCGTAACGCTCGGCCAGCAGCAGCTGGGCGAGGCGGACGGAGGTGCGCGAGGTCGAGCCGAGGGCGACCCGGGCGCCGTCCAGCTGATCGAGAGGGACCTGCGAGACGATCACGCAGGACATCACCGGGCCGTCGCAGCCCACCGCGATGTCCGGGAAGGCGACCAGGTCGTCCGCGTGCTTGAGGAACTCGACCAGGGTGATGGGTCCGATGTCGAGGTCGCCCTGCACCAGCTTCTCGTTGAGCTTGTCGGGGGTGTCCTTGGTGAGCTCGAAGTCGAGAAGCGTGCCCGTTCTCGCGAGCCCCCAGTACAGGGGCAGGCAGTTCAGGAACTGGATGTGGCCGACGCGCGGCCGGGTGCGAGAATTGTCCACATCGCGAGACTAGACCCTATGGGGTACGGTGCTTCGTTCAGGGTGGCGCAGTGCCGCCGCCGTCGCCTCGTCAACCTCACCCGCCCCATTCAAACATCTGGGTGACGTGATCTTGACCTCTATTGCTTTCGGCTGCCTGCGTGCTAGGCTCGCCCGCAAGTTGCAGTTTGGTTTCCCTTGCAGTACAGAGCCTGCGGAGCATGTAACCGCGGGCTCTAGTCGTTTTCAGACGTATGCAGTTGTGCGGCACAGTTTCACACTTGCAGGTTCTGGAGCAGGGCGACCCTTTGGGCCCAAGGAGGGCTTATGGCTACCGGAACCGTGAAGTGGTTCAACGCCGAAAAGGGCTTTGGTTTCATCGCCCAGGAAGGCGGCGGCCCCGACGTCTTCGTTCACTACTCCGCGATCAACGCGAGCGGCTTCCGCTCGCTGGAGGAGAACCAGCAGGTCTCCTTCGACGTGACCCAGGGTCCGAAGGGCCCGCAGGCGGAGAACGTCACCCCCGTCTGATCATTCGGTCTCGGAGCCTGGTGCTTTGATCCGGAACTGACAGCAGTACCCAAGGAGCCCCGCGCCGCAAGGCAGCGGGGCTCCTGCCTTTTCCCGTCCACCCTGGCTCGACTTCTCAGACGTGCTGCATGATCAGCACGAACGCCGTCCCGGGCGCCAGCGCCTCGTACGAGTGCGGCACATCCCCGGGGTAGGCCATGTAGTCCCCCGGCCCCAGCTCCGTCTGCTCCCCCGGCGGCCCGGCGTTCACCCGCCCGGCGCCGACCACGATGTGCTCCACGGTGCCCGGAATGTGCGGCTTGGAGTCGCGTACGGTGCCGGGCTCCAGCCGGACGCGGTAGATGTCGCGCCGGGCGCCCGGCGGACCGGCCGACAGCAGTGCGGCCGTGAAGCTGGACTGCTCGGAGTGCACGGTCGGGCCCTCGTCGGCCCGGATGACGCGCACGGTCGACGCCGGCGGCTCCACCAGCGCACCGAACGGCACGCCGAGCGCCACCGCCAGCGCCCAGATCGTCTCCATGCTCGGGTTGCCGCTGGCCGCTTCCAGCTGGGACAGCGTGGACTTCGCGATTCCGGCTCGTTTGGCCAGCTCGGAGAGGGTGAGGCCGGACCGGGTGCGCTCTCGGCGCAGGGCGGCGGCGATCCAACCGAGGGGGAGCCGGGAGGGTGGGGGCGGGGGTGCGTCGGGCATGGCGTTCGCTCCATCGGTCTTTTTGTTCGCCTTGACGAACATGGTAGCTGCTGTTCATTCTAGAAAACATGCGTTCGCTGCAACGAACAGGTCACCAGACTGACGGCACACCCCGCGCGCCGCTGAGAGACCTCGTCCGCGACAGTTCACTCGTCTGGCTCGCCAGCGGGATCGTGGGCGTGTCCTTCGGCGCGATCTCCGTCGCCGGTGGGCTGCCGGTGTGGGTGCCGGTGGTGATGTCTCTGCTGGTGTACGCGGGGTCGGCCCAGTTCAGCGCGGTCGGGGTGCTGCTGGCCGGGGGCGGTCCGCTCGCCGCGGCCGCCACGGGCCTGCTGCTCAACACCCGTACGGCCGCCTTCAGCCTCGCCGTCGCGGACGTCGTCGGGCGCGGGTGGGCGGCCCGGCTGCTCGGCGCGCATCTGGTGACCGACGAGACGGTGGCCTTCACACTCGCCCAGACCGATCCGGTACGGCGCCGGGCGGCATTCTGGATCTCCGGGCTCGGCCTGTTCGCCGTATGGAACGTCGGTGTCCTGGCGGGCGCGCTGGCCGGGGGTGCCCTCGGGGACACGGCCCGGTACGGCCTGGACGCGGCCTTTCCCGCCGTCCTCGTGGCGCTGGTCCTGCCCGCGCTGCGCACGGACGGGCGGGTACGCCGGTGCGCACTGCTCGGCGCCGCGTTGGCCCTGGCGGTGGCACCGGCCGTCCCGGCGGGTGTGCCGGTGCTGCTGGCGCTCGCGGGGCTGGCGCTCTACGGGCGGAAGGAGGCGTCCGAATGAACGGGACGGTCTCGCTGATCCTGGCCCTGGCCGTCGGGACGTACGCCTTCCGCCTGGTGGGCCCGGCGCTGCACGGCCGGGTGCGGTTGCCGCAGCGGGTCCACGAGTTGGCGGCGGCCGGTGCGGTCGTCCTGCTCGTCGCACTGCTGGCGACGGGGGCCCTGACGGAGAACGGCGGCTTCGCCGGCTGGGCTCGGCCCGGCGGCGTACTGGTGGCGGTCGCCCTGGCGTGGCGACGGGCGCCGTTCGTGGTGGTGGTTCTGGGGGCGGCGGTGACCACGGCTGTGCTGCGGGCGACGGTGCCAGGGGCGGCTTGACGGTGAGCGAGCGGGCCGATTGTCAGTGGTGGTCGCTACGGTCTCGACCATGACCGTTTCCGATACCGGCAGCGAGCCCGGCAGCGACTTCCTGTCCAGCACCCGTGAGTTCTACGACGCCATCGCCGAGGACTACGCCGCCATGTTCGCGGGCAAGCACGCGGCCACGCCGCTGGACCGGGCGATACTCGCCGCCTTCGCCGAACTCGTGGGCGACGAGGGGACGGTGGCCGACGTGGGCTGCGGGCCGGGCCGCAGCACCGCGCACCTCGCCGCACTCGGCCTGCGGGCCTACGGCCTCGACCTGTCGGAGTCGATGCTGGCCGTGGCCCGGCGGGAGAACCCGGAACTGCGGTTCGAGCAGGGCTCGATGCTGGACCTGGGCGTGTCCGACGGGTCTCTTGCCGGGATCGTCTCGTGGTACTCGACCATCCACACGCCTGTGGACAGACTGCCCGCGCTCTTCGCCGAGTTCCACCGCGCTCTCGCGCCCGGCGGCCACCTCCTCCTCGCCTTCCAGACCGGCGGCCCGCACCGCCGCCACGACCGCCCCTTCGGCCACGACGTGTCGCTCACCTTCCTGCGCCGCCAACCGGACGACCTGGCACAGCTGCTGACCGAGACAGGCTTCACGCTCGGCTCACGCACGATCCGGGAACCGGACGAGGACCTCGGCGAGCGGACCCCGCAGGCGTATCTCCTTGCCCGCAAGCCGGTGACGGCCGCGCGGCCCGGCGGGGCGACCGCCTAGCCCGGCAGCGGGCCTCAACTGCGCCCGGGGCCGAGCACGGTGAGGCAGTCCTGCCAGGCGGGCTCGCTCAGCAGGGACCGGAAGCGGGTGAAGAGGGTGAGGAGTTCGGGTCCCCATCGCGTGCGGAAGTCGCGGCTGCGGTGGGCCAGGTCGAGTTCGTTCGCGGCGGTGAGTTCGGCGATGTCCTGGCGCAGAGGGGTGGCCGGGGTGAGGGTGCGGCCCGTGAAGCGGTCGTGGAAGGGGCCGTCGGGGGTCGCGAGGCCGGGGTAGGAGGCTCGGCGGTCGCAGCAGGCGTAGACGTAGACGATCTCCTCGGCCTCGGGGCCGATCACGGCGGCGAGTTCGGGCCGCCGGTCGAGGGGGAGGAGGGCGGTCGGGAAGCCGTCGGTGCCGTAGGCGGCATGGGTGAGTCCGGCGCGTTGCAGCGCGGGCCTGGCGCCCCAGGCGGCGAGCCGGTCGCCCACGCGATCGAGGTGCGCGAGCAGCGTCCCGCCGGGGTGCGGAAGGCTGTCGGCGCCCAAGTCCCGCATGAGGGCGGTGGCTTGGTGGTGGTCGGGCGTCCGCGGCACGACGGCATCCCTTCGACGTCCGGGTCGGCACCCGCTCGCTCCCCCGCACGGTTCCGGATCCCGGCGCGGGTGGGAGCGGGTTGCCGCCCTCGGGCCCTGAAGTGATCGTCGTACGGGCCCAAGGCGCAGTCAATCCTTGGGATTTGTCGCTGAACCCAAGTGTTAGCTTGGAGGTCGTGACCCTTGACGACCTGCGGGTGTTCGTGGCGGTGTGCCGGGCCGGCAGCCTCAGTGCGGTGGCCAGGGAGCTCGGCTGCACCCAGTCGGCGGTGAGCCAGCATGTGAAGCGGCTGGAGCGGGAGACGGGTGTGGCGCTGCTGGAGCGGCAGTCGCGCGGGGTCGTGCCCACCGGGGCCGGGCGGGTGCTGGAGGCCGCGGCGGCCGAGGGGATCTCCGGGCTCGATCTGGCGCTGCGGCAGCTGCGGGACCTCGTCGAGGGCGCGAGCGGGCAGGTGCGGGTGGCGACGGGAGCGACGACCGTACGGCACTTCATGTCGGACGCGGTGGTGGAGTTCCGGCGCGGGCATCCGAACGTCAACCTCGAGTTCCGCACGGTCAGTTCGGGCCGCGGCAGCTTCGACGCGCTGACCGACGGCACGCTCGACCTGGCGTGGATCACCCTCGGCCCGCCGGTGCGGGGCATCGAGCAGCGGGCCGTGGTGGAACTCCCGTGGGTGCTCGCGGTACGGGCCGACGACGCGCTGGCCGACCGCCCGTCCCTCGACCCGCACGAGCTGGCCGGCGTACGCCTCATCCGCCTGCCGCCGAACTCCGCCTCCGCCGCCCATCTGGACGCCGCCTGCGCAAAGTTCGCGGTCCGCTTCGGTTACGACACGAGCGTCGCCGACTGGGACACGGCGCTGCTGCTGGCGGAACTGGGCGTCGGACGGGCGCTGGTCCCCGCGCTGCCGGGGCTGGCCGTGCCGGGCGACGGTGCCCTGCGGCTGATCCCCGTCCCCCTGCTCCGACCGCTCCCCGTCGGCTGGGCCGTACGCCGCTGGGACGCGCTCAGTCCGCCGGCGCGGGCGTTCGCCGACACGGTCGTGGAGCACCGGCGGGGGCTCAGCGGTCGTACAGGCTCTCCACCTCTGCCGCGAAGTCCCGCATGACCGCCTCGCGGCGCAGCTTCATGGACGGGGTCAGGTGGCCCGCCTCTTCGGTGAAGTCCTCGGGGACGATGGCGAAGCGGCGGATCGACTCCGGGCGGGAGACCAGTTTGTTGGCCTCGTCCACGGCGCGCTGCAGCACCGCCCTCAACTCCTCGTCGTCGACCAGGAGTTCCGCGGGGACGGGGTGCTTGCCGTGCATGCGGCGCCAGTGGCCGACGCCCTCCATGTCGAGGGTGAGGAGCGCGGCGATGTAGGGGCGGCGGTCGCCCACCACCATGCACTGGGAGATCAGGGGGTGCGAGCGCAGCCAGTTCTCCAGCGGGGCGGGGGCCGTGTTCTTGCCGCCCGCGGTGATGATGATCTCCTTCTTGCGGCCGGTGATGGTGAGGTAGCCCTCGTCGTCCAGTTGCCCGATGTCACCGGTCGGGAACCAGCCGTCCGCCGAGGACGGGATCACCCCGCCGCCCTGCGGGTCCCAGTAGCCGCGGAAGACCTGACCGCCGTTCAGCAGGATCTCGCCGTCGGCCGCGATCCGCACCTTCGTGCCGGGCAGGGGCCAGCCCACCGTGCCCAGACGGGGTTTGAGCGGGGGTGTCACCGTGGCCGCGCCGGTGGTCTCGGTGAGGCCGTAGCCCTCGTAGACCTCCATGCCCGCGCCCGCGTAGAAGGCGGCGAGGCGGCGGCCGAGGGGGGAGCCGCCGGAGATGATGTGGCGGATGCGGCCGCCCATGGCGTTGCGGATCCGGCGGTAGACCAGGGTGTCGTAGAGGGCGCGGGCCGCCTTCAGCGCGGTGCCCGGGCCGGGGCCGGTGCCCGCGTGCCGGGCCTCCAGCGCCTCGCCGTAGCGGACGGCGGTGTTCGCCGCGCGGTCGAAGACGGTGGCCCGCCCGCCGCTCTCCGCCTTGGCACGCGCGTTGTTGAAGACCTTCTCCAGCATGTACGGGATGCACAGCAGAAAGGTCGGCCGGAAGGCGGCGAGGTCGGCCAGCAGGCTGTTCCCGTCCAGGCTCGCGGCATGGCCGAGGCGGACCCGGGCCCGGATGCAGGCGATCGCCACCATGCGCCCGAAGACGTGCGACATGGGCAGGAAAAGCAGCGTGGAGGGGTCGTCCGCCTTCGACTTGAAGATCGGGTAGAGCAGCTCGATCGCGTTGTCGACCTCGGCGATGAAGTTGCCGTGCGTGAGCACGCAGCCCTTGGGGCGGCCGGTGGTGCCCGAGGTGTAGATGACGGTGGCGAGCGTGTCGGGGACCAGCATCCCGCGGCGCACGGCGACTTCCTGGTCGGGTACCTGCTGCCCGAGTTCGTCGAGACGGTCGAGGTGGTCCTTCTCCACGATCCACAGGTGCCGCAGATCCGGCAGCCGGCTCAGCTCCGGGCCGAGCGCCGAGGCCTGCGCGGCGGTCTCCGTCACCAGGGCCACCGCACCGGAGTCCTGGAGGATCCACCGGGTCTGATAGACCGAGGACGTCGGGTAGATCGGAACGGTCACCAGACCGGCGGCCCACGCGGCGAAGTCCAGCAGCGTCCACTCGTAGATCGTCCGCGCCATGACGGCGACACGGTCGCCGGGAACCAGGCCCTCCGAGATCAAACCCCTCGCCAGGGCCTGCACCTGCTGCGCGAACTCCCCCGCCGTCACGTCCACCCACTCGCCGTCGCCCCTGCGGCGGCTCAGGACCCTGGATGCGGGCGCCGCGTCCGCGTTGTCGAACGGCAGGTCGGCGAGCGAGCCGTGGGTGGGCGGCGGGACGAGCGGCGGAACCGACGTCTCCCGCACCACTCCGCCCAGGCGCCGGATCTCGGGCTGCACCAGCTGGGGTACGCCGTCGTAGTCGGACGCGGACGGGTAGGGGACGGACACGGACATGGCAGCTCCTGGGACGTGCAGCTCGGGGTTCTGCTCTGCTGTTCAGGTACGTGCAGTGCAGGCCGAGTGGTTCAGCCGCTCCGCGGGGGCGGGGGGTTTTGGGGTTACCGGGGGTTATAGCGGCGATCGTACGTGGGCGGCATGTGGGGGATGTGCTTGTTCGGGGACGGTATGGGGCGGGATCGGTTTGTGTTTGGGTGCGGGTGCGTTGTGGCTTGTCGCGCAGTTCCCCGCGCCCCTTAGAAGCAGTTGCAGGCGCCCCTAAAAGCTGTAGAGCTGCTCGATATGTGCGGCGAAATCCCTGGTGATTGCGTCTCTTTTGAGTTTCAGGGACGGGGTGAGGTGGCCCGATTCCTCTGTCAGGTCGGTGGGGAGGATGGTGAAGCGGCGGATGGATTCGGGGCGGGAGACCAGTTTGTTGGCCTCGTCCACGGCGCGTTGCAGGACTGCCCTCAACTCCTCGTCGTCGAGGAGGAGTTGCACCGGGACCGGGTGTTTGCCGTGCATGCGGCGCCAGTGGGTGACGCCGTCCGTGTCGAGGGTGATGAGGGCGGCGACGTAGGGGCGGGCGTCGCCGACGACCATGACCTGGGAGATCAGGGGGTGGGCGCGCAGCCAGTTCTCCAGCGGGGCCGGGGCGACGCTCTTGCCGCCCGCCGTGATCAGCATCTCCTTCTTGCGGCCGGTGATGTAGAGGTAGCCCTCCTCGTCGAGCCGGCCGAGGTCGCCGGTGGCGAGCCAGCCGTCGACGGTCGCGGGGGTCACCCCGCCGGCGTTCGGGTCCCAGTAGCCGCGCAGCACATGGCCGCCGCTCAGCAGGACCTCGCCGTCGGCCGCGATCCGGACCTTGGTGCCGGGCAGCGGCCAACCGACCGAGCCGAGGCGGGGTTTGAGGGGAGGGGTCACGGTGGAGGCACCGGTGGTCTCCGTGAGGCCGTAGCCCTCGTAGATCTCGATGCCCGCCCCGGCGTAGAACGCGGCGAGGCGGCGGCCGAGGGGGGAGCCGCCGGAGATCATGTAGCGGACCCTGCCGCCCATCGCGTTGCGGATGCGGCGGTAGACCAGGGGGTCGTAGATGGCGCGGGCCGCCTTGAGGACGGTGCGCGGGCCCGAGCCGGTGCCGGCGTGCCGGGCCTCGACCGCCTCCCCGTGGCGCACGGCCACGCCCACCGCGCGGTCGAAGGTGCCGGCCCGGCCGCCGGTCTCGGCCTTCGCGCGGGCGGCGTTGAACACCTTCTCCAGCATGTACGGGATGGCGATGAGACAGGTCGGCCGGAAGCTGGCCAGGGCGGGCAGCAGTTCCTCCGGCTTCAGGCTGGGGGCGTGTCCGAGCCGGACCCGTGCGCGGATGCAGGCGACCGCCACCATGCGGCCGAAGATGTGTGACATCGGCAGGAAGTGCAGGACCGCGGCCTCTTCGCTGGTCCGCTCCCGGAACACCGGGTAGAGGAGTTCGATCGCGTTGTCGACCTCGGCGAAGAAGTTGCCGTGGGTGATCGCGCAGCCCTTGGGGCGGCCGGTGGTGCCCGAGGTGTAGACGATGGTGGCGAGGGTGTCGGGGCCCAGCATCCCGCGCCGCACCTCCACCTCCTGGTCCCGTATGCGCCCGCCGCGCTCGGCCAGGCGCTCCACATGGCCCTTCTCGATGACCCACAGATGCCGCAGGTCGGGCACCCGGTCGAGTTCGGGGCCCAGCGCGGCCGCCTGCGCCGCGGTCTCGGTGACGAGTGCGACGGCGCCGGAGTCCTGGAGGATCCAACGGGTCTGGAAGGCGGAGGAGGTGGGGTAGATCGGGACGGTGACCAGGCCGCAGGCCCAGGCGGCGAAGTCCAGGAGCGTCCACTCGTAGACGGTCCGCGCCATGACCGCGATCCGGTCCCCCGGGTTGAGTCCCTCGGCGATCAGTCCCTTCGCCGCCGCCAGTACCTCGTCGGCGAACTCGACCGCGGTGACGTGCTCCCACCGGCCGGTGTCGGTGCGGCGGCTGAGGACCTGGTCGTCGGGGGCGGTGCGCGCGTTGTCGAAGGGCAGGTCGGCGAGGGAGCCGTGCCGCACCGGCGGGACGAAGGGCGGCACGTAGGCCTCGCGCACCTCCCCGCCCAGCCGCTGGATCACGGGCTCCACGAGGACCGGCGTGCCGTCGAGCGCCGTGGCGTGAACCGCGACGTCGGCGGACGGGCGCGAGGTGGACACGGGCGACTCCAGCGCTTCAACGGAGTTGCCCTGCGGGGTAGTTGCCGCAGGCGGGGAGGAGATCGTACGGCGCGCTTGTGATGAGCTGGTGAGGGTTCGACGAGTGTACGGCGGCGGCGATGGATCGGGGATGTGCAATCTCGTCGCTTTTCTTGCCGATAGCGTCCTACCGGGCGGTATGGTGAACGTTTTTCAACTTTTACCTCCCTCGCCACACCCCTTCCCTGGATCCTTACCTCCGGTAACCTGACTCCGGAGTAAGAAGAGCATCCGCATGGGGAGTTATGGACATGGCCGACCGCTATCTGCGCTTCTCCGGCACCGCACCCGGCCGCTTCCTGACCCGCAGGCTGGGCCTGCCGCAGCCCGCCGAGCTGCGGCGCTGGTCGCCTGAGCGGCCCTCGCTGGACGGCGGACTGCTGCACCTCACCGCGGGCCGGACGGACCTCGATCTCGCGCCGGTCCTCGCCCGCGCGGGGCTGCCTGACTCCACCGGCGGGCCCGTCGCGGCCGTGGTCCTCGACGCCACCGGGGTGCGCGACGTCGACGGGCTCGCCGAGGTGCACGCCGCGCTCCACCCCGTGGTGCGGTCCGTCGCGAGCAGCGGCCGGATCGTCGTGCTGGGCTCGCCCCTCGATACGACCGATCACCACCAGGCCGCCGTGCAGCAGGCGCTGGAGGGGTTCGTGCGCTCGCTCGGCAAGGAGATCGGGCGCGGCCGGACCGTGAACCTGCTGCGGCTGACGGACGCCGGCTCCGCCGAGTCGACCCTGCGCTTCCTGCTCTCTCCCAAGTCCGCCTACGTCGACGGTCAGGTGATCGAGGCAGCACGCGCCGAGGAGTCCGCCGTCGACTGGGAGCGCCCCCTGGCCGGGCGCACCGCCCTGGTCACCGGGGGCGCCCGCGGCATCGGCGAGGCGGTCGCCGAGACGCTGGCCAGGGACGGCGCCCGGGTCGTCGTACTGGACGTACCGCAGGCCGAGCAGGACGCGCGGCGCGTGGCCGAGCGGCTCGGCGGCAGCGCCCTCGCGCTCGACATCACCGCCGCCGACGCGGGCGAGCGGATCGCCGCCGCGCTCCCGGACGGCCTGGACGTGCTGGTCCACAACGCGGGCATCACCCGTGACCGCCGACTGGTCAACATGCCCGCCGAGCGCTGGAGTTCGGTCCTGGAGGTCAATCTCGCGAGCGTGCTGCGGACGACGGACGCGCTGCTGAAGGCCGGGGCGCTCGGGCGGGGCGGGCGGATCGTCGCGACCGCCTCGATCGCCGGCCTCGCCGGGAACGCGGGGCAGACGAACTACGGCGCGAGCAAGGCGGGCGTCGTGGGGCTGGTCCGCTCCCTCGCGCCGCGCGCGCTCGCCGAGCACGGGGTGACTCTCAACGCGGTCGCGCCGGGGTTCATCGAGACGAAGATGACGGCGGCGGTCCCGCTGTTCATCCGTGAGGCGGGGCGCCGGATGAACTCCCTTGCGCAGGGCGGACTTCCGGTGGACGTCGCCGAGACCACGGCCTGGCTCGCGCACCCCGCCTCGGGCGGGGTCAACGGCCAGGTGGTCCGGGTCTGCGGCCAGAGCCTGCTGGGAGCGTGAGAACCGATGTCGGTCGTACTGCCCGCCTCCCCCGCGCTCGCGCCGCTGCTCGCCCGGGGCGCCCTCCTCTCACCCTTCAAACACCCGCGCCCGGACGCCGACTTCCCGCGTGACCGGCTCGTCCTGCGCGGACTGCGCATCGACCTGGCGCGGCTGGCCGCCTACGAGCGGGTGTGCGGGTTCGCGACCGGCGACGACGCGCTCCCGCTGACGTATCCGCATGTGCTGGGCTTCCCGCTGGCCATGCGGCTGATGAGCGACCGCGGCTTTCCGCTGCCGCTGCTGGGTCTCGTCCACACGTCGATCGAGATCACCCGGTGGCGGTCGCTGACGGCCACCGGGGAGTACGAACTCGCCGTGCACGTGGGCGGTCTGGAGCCGCACCGGCGGGGCACCGAGGCGTCCGTGATCACCGAGGTGCGGTCCGGACGGGACGTGGTGTGGGAGTCGCGCAGCACCTATCTTGCCCGGCACCGCACCTCGCGGACGAGCGAGTCCCCGAAAGACGAGCGTCCGCCGCTGCCCGCCGTGGCGGAATGGCGGCTGGCCGGCGACGTGGGCCGCCGGTACGGCGCCGCGTCCGGCGACCGCAACCCCATCCACCTGCACCCGCTCACCGCCCGCCTCTTCGGCTTTCCCCGCGCCATCGCCCACGGCATGTGGACCGCCGCCCGTTGTCTGGCCGCCCACGGCACCCCCGAACGCACCCGCGTCCAGGCGCAGTTCAGGGCGCCGGTGCTGCTGCCGGGGACGGTGACGTACGCGGCGCGGGGCGGCCGGTTCGAACTGCGCGGGGGCGAGCGCGTGCATGTGAGCGGAGTGGTGGAGGACCTCCAGCCGTAGTCCGTCCCGTGCCGTGGCCCGTCCCGTGCCGTGGCCCGTCCCGTGCCGTGGCCCGTCCCGTGCCGTGGTCCGTCCGGCAAGTCCGCCAGGACCGGCGTCAGTTCTCCGGGGGCGGAGGTGTCCAGGGTCGGCCCTCCATGAGGTTGCCCAGGCCCGCCCAGGCGAAGTTCATGAGGGTGGCCGCGGCCTGGCGGGCCGTGGTGCCGGGGGTCGCGTTGGCCCAGGCGGCGAGGGACTCGGCGGCGCCGACCAGGGCCTCGGCGAGCCCGGCGACCTCGCGTTCGGCGAGGTCGGGGTCGCGGTGCGCCGCCCTGGCCGCGACGACGATGAGTTCGGTGACGAACGCGACGATCTCCTCGCGCATCGCGGTCACCTCGGCCGCGAACGGTTCACGGGTACGGGCCTGCAGATGCAGCACCGCCCAGCCGTCCGGGTTCAGCGCCGTGTGCGTGAAGAACGCCCGCAGCCCCTCCCAGAGTTGGCGGTCGGCGGGCAACCCGGGGCGGACACCGGCCCGGACCGCCTGGACGAGCGCCTTCGCCTCGCGCCGGATGCAGGCGGTGAACAGGTCTTCCTTCGAGTTCAGATACAGATAGACCAACGGCTTGGACACACCCGCCAGTTCGGCGATCTCGTCCATCGACGCGGCCATGTACCCACGCTGCCCGAACGTCTGCACGGCGGCGTCCAGCATCTGCTGCTCACGGACCGCCCGCGGCATGCGCTTGGTCTTCACGGCACCCATGGGGGCAAGGGTAATTGGGCGGCCGCCGTCCCAGACCCCGCTTGCGTCACGTCCACGAGGTCCGGCCCTGGGTCTACGAGGTCCGGCCCTGGGTCTACGAGGTCTGGCGCCAGGTCTACGAGGTCTGGCCCTGCGCCCGCGTCGCGTCGTCCGCGCCGTCCTCCTGGCTGCGGTTGGCGTCGAGGTTGGCCTTCATCCGGTCGACCCGGCGCACGACCTGGAGCGAGGCGCGGTCCCGCTCCTTGCGCAGCACCACGAAGCTGATCGGGGCCGAGATCACCAGGGCCAGCAGGCAGATCCACATGCCGTTGGAGTCACCGAGCCCGCGCGGGACGATGCCGGAGTAGACGAGGCCCCAGACGACCACGAGGCAGCCTGCGAAGATCCCGAGGCGCATCAGCGTGTAGCGGAGCATGTCAATCCACTCTTCCGGTTCCAAAAAGGGGCACGGTCCAGTGAAGCACGCCGGATGTGCGATCTTCGACGGGGGTCAGCCGAGCGGCAGCAGCATGAAGACGTCGTCGCGGTCGTCGCCGGGGGCGACACGGATGGCGTCGGGCACCCGCCCGACCTCCTTGTAGCCGCAGGAGCCGTAGAACCGCTCCAGGCCGTTGCCGCCGCGGCAGGTCAGCCGGATCGCCTCGATGCCGTCGAAGCCGCGGGCGGCCTCCTCGGCGGCGGCGAGCAGGTCCCGCCCGTAGCCCCTGCCCTGGTGGCGGGGGTGCACCATCACCGTGTACAGCCACACCCAGTGCTTCATCAGCCGGTGGGTGTTGAAGCTGAAGAAGGCGGTCGCCGCGACCTCGCCCGCCTCGTCGAGGCCGACCAGCAGCCGGGTCCGCCCCTCGGCCATGCCGACGAGGTGCTTCACGAGCTCGGGCCGTATGTCCTCGGCGGTGACCGGTGGCACGAAGCCCACCGAGCCGCCCGCGTTCGAGACGTCGGCCCACAGCCCGAGAATCCCGTCGCGCAGGGCGGGAGTGACGGCGGGGTCAAGAGTGAAAGTAAGGGACACGGCGCCATAGTACTCATTACCTACAGCAGACGCCCCGCCACCTCGAGATCCGAGACGAACCCCCGGTACGCCGCCTCCCGGTCGTCCGACCGCAGCACGGAAGAGGGGTGCACGGTCGGCACGAGCCGCCGCGGCTGCCCGTGGATCTCCTCCTCCAGCACCGTGCCGCGCACCTGCGTGACCCGGAACGAGGAGCCCAGCAGCGCCTTGCCGGCGGTCGCCCCCAGCACCACGACCAGCTCGGGCTCGACGACCGCCAGCTCGGCGGCGAGCCACGGCCCGCACGCCGCCGCCTCACGGAGTGTGGGCGCCTTGTGGATACGGCGCTTGCGGGGCTCGTCGCGCGTGAACCTGAAGTGCTTGACCGCGTTGGTGACGTACGCCTCCGCCGGATCGATGCCGGCTTCTTCGAGAGCCCGGTCGAGGAGCTTGCCGGCGGGGCCGACGAAGGGCTTGCCCTGGCGGTCCTCCTGGTCGCCGGGCTGCTCGCCGACGAGCATCACGCGGGCCTTCGCGGTGCCCTCGCCGAACACGGTCTGCGTGGCGTCCCGGTGCAGCGGGCAGCCACGGCAGCCGGCGGCCGCCTTGCGCAGGGCAGGCAGGCCACCGCGGTCCGGGAGGTAGGGCTCGGCGGTGTAGGCGTCCTCGGGCGCGCCGGTACGGGGGCTCACGCCCGCCGGGTACCCCCGCGCCCGGAATGCCTCACACCCGCATCGGCTGCGGGGACTCCCGGCGGGCCGGGTCCGGGCCGTCGTACTCGCGGAGGATCTCGTAGCGCGTGTTGCGCTCCACCGGGCGGAAGCCGGCGTCGCGGATCAGGTCCAGGAGGTCCTCGCGGGTCAGCTTGTTCGGGGTGCCGTAGTTGTCCGCGTCGTGCGTGATCTTGTACTCGACGACCGAGCCGTCCATGTCGTCGGCGCCGTGCTGGAGGGCGAGCTGCGCGGTCTGCACGCCGTGCATGACCCAGAAGACCTTGACGTGCGGGACGTTGTCGAAGAGCAGCCGGGAGACCGCGAAGGTCTTCAGGGCCTCGGCGCCGGTGGCCATCTGGGTGCGGGCCTGCAGGCGGTTGCGGACCTTGCCGTCCTGCATGTCGACGAAGTCGTGCTGGTAGCGCAGCGGGATGAAGACCTGGAAGCCGCCGGTCTCGTCCTGCAGCTCACGCAGCCGCAGCACGTGGTCGACGCGGTGGCGCGGCTCCTCGATGTGGCCGTAGAGCATGGTGCACGGGGTCTTCAGGCCCTTCTCGTGCGCCAGGCGGTGGATGCGGGACCAGTCCTCCCAGTGGGTGCGGTGGTCCACGATGTGCTGCCGCACCTCCCAGTCGAAGATCTCGGCGCCGCCGCCGGTCAGCGACTCCAGGCCCGCGTCGATCAGCTCGTCGAGGATCTCGGAGGCGGACAGGCCGGAGATCGTCTCGAAGTGGTGGATCTCCGTGGCCGTGAACGCCTTCAGGGAGACGTCCGGGAGGGCCGCCTTCAGCTCCCGCAGCGAGCGCGGGTAGTAGCGCCACGGCAGGTTCGGGTGCAGGCCGTTGACGATGTGCAGTTCGGTGAGGTTCTCGCCCTCCATCGCCTTGGCCAGCTTGACGGCCTCCTCGATGCGCATCGTGTACGCGTCCTTCTCGCCCGGCTTGCGCTGGAAGGAGCAGTAGGCGCAGGACGCCGTGCACACGTTGGTCATGTTGAGGTGGCGGTTGACGTTGAAGTGGACGACGTCGCCGTTCTTGCGGGTGCGCACCTCGTGCGCGAGGCCGCCCAGCCACGCCAGGTCGTCCGACTCGTACAGCGCGATGCCGTCCTCGCGGGTCAGGCGGACGCCCGCCCTGACCTTCTCCTCCAGCTCACGCTTGAGCCCGACGTCCATGCCCACACCTTTCTCCGACGACCCGACGACAACGACACCGACCACCGTACGTCCCGGCGGTCAGACCTCCTCGGGCAGCTCCCCGACCCGGTTCTCCCACTTCGTGGAGAGAATGATGGTGGTACGGGTCCGGGAGACGCCCTTGGTGCCGGACAGCCGGCGGATGATCTTCTCCAGGCCGTCCACGTTCGCCGCCCGCACCTTGAGCATGTACGAGTCGTCGCCCGCGATGAACCAGCAGTCCTCGATCTCGGAGAGGTCCTTCAGCCGCTGGGCCACGTCCTCGTGGTCGGTGGCGTCGGACAGCGAGATGCCGACGAGCGCGGTGACACCGAGGCCGAGCGAGGCGGCGTCGACCGTGGCGCGGTAGCCGGTGATGACGCCGGCCGCCTCCAGCCGGTTGATGCGGTCGGTGACACTGGGTCCCGAAAGTCCGACGAGGCGCCCCAGCTCCGCGTAGGAGGCCCGGCCGTTCTCCCTCAGGGCCTGGATGAGCTGCCTGTCCACCGCGTCCATGCGATCGAAGCCTTCCGCTGAAGAGTTCCTGAAGTGATGAGAGGTGCTGAGGTGCAGAGGTACTGGCGTACCGGAGTGCTGAGGTGCTGCGTCCTGCTCTACTCGTCCGCGCCGCGGTGCAGCTCGCCCTTCCACCGCCGGTACAGGCCGTGCCCGACGCCCGCCGCGTCCAGCACCCGCCCGGCGACGAAGTCCACCAGGTCCTGGATGTGGGTGGCGCCCGCGTAGAAGCCCGGTGAGGCCGGCACCACGCTCGCGCCCGCGTCGTCCAGCGCGACGAGATGCCTGAGGGTCTGGCCGTTCAGCGGGGTCTCGCGTACGGCCACGACCAGCGGACGGCGCTCTTTGAGGGTGACGCTCGCCGTCCGCTGCAGCAGATCCTTGGACAGCCCGAGCGCGACGCCCGCGACACAGGCCGTGGAGGCGGGCACGATCAGCATGCCCTGGGTGGGGTACGACCCCGACGACGGCCCGGCCGCGAGGTCGCCCGCGTTCCAGTACCGCACGCCCGTGAGGTCGGTCTCGAAGGTCCCGGGCTTGCCGTCGGCGCCCCGGCTCAGCCATGCGCGCAGGTCGTCGCGCCAGTGCGCGTCCCGGAAGGAGATGCCGGTCTCGTCGAGCAGCGTCAACCGGGAGGCCCGCGACACGACGAGATCGACGCTCTCACCGGCATCGAGAAGCGCGCGCAGCACAGCGGCCGCATACGGCGTCCCGGAGGCCCCGGACACCCCCACGATCCAAGGCACGCGCTGCTTTTCCCCTGCGTTCACACCTTGAGCGTACCGGTGGGGCGGGGAGGTGCTAATGCACGGTCGGTCGACCGATGCCCGAGACGGTCACGTCGGCCGCCCTAGACAGTCAGACCCCGCACCAGAAGATCGAGCAGCGCGCACACGAACAGGGCGATGCCGATGAAGCCGTTGACGCTGAAGAAGGCGCGGTTCAGGCGGGACAGGTCGTGGGGGCGGACGATGTAGTGCTCGTAGACGAAGGCGCCCGCGACAATCATGAGGCCGATCCAGAAGAAGGCGCCGGCGTCGGTGGCCACCGCGTAGGCGACGAGCAGGGCCATGACCGCCGTGTGGCAGACGCGGGCGCCCCAGATCGCGGCCGGGATACCGAAGCGGGCCGGGACCGACATGACGCCGATCCTGCGGTCGGTCTCGACGTCCTGGCAGGCGTAGATCAGGTCGAAGCCGCCGATCCAGATGCCGACGGCGAGACCGAGCAGCGTCGCGTCCCAGGACCACTTGCCGCTGATCGCGAGCCAGCCGCCGATCGGCCCCATCGCCTGCGCGATACCGAGGATGGCCTGCGGGAAGTTCGTGAACCGCTTGCCGTAGGGATAGACCACCATCGGCACCACCGCGATGGGGGCCAGGGCGAAGCACAGGGGGTTGAGCAGAGCCGCCGAGCCCAGGAAGACCACGACCGCGATCAGCGCGCCCGTCCAGGCGTGCTTGACCGACATCGCGCCGGTGACCAGCTCGCGGTGTGCCGTGCGCGGATTGCGGGCGTCGATCTCGCGGTCGATGATCCGGTTCACCGCCATCGCGAACGTACGCAGGCCCACCATGCAGATGGTGACCAGGAGCAGCCGCCCCCAGTGGATGTTGCGGTCCCACTCGAACATCGCGGTGAGGGCGGCGGTGTAGGCGAAGGGCAGGGCGAAGACCGAGTGCTCGATCATCACCAGGCGCAGGAACGCCTTGGTTCTCCCCGGCTGCGGGATCGCGGCGGAAGCGCTGCTCATGAAAGGCCGTACTCCTTCCAGCGGCGGTCGACCTTCGCCGCCGTCTCCGGGTCGGAAAGGACCATCTCGGGCCAGCCGCCGTCGCGCGTGTAGCCCTCCTCGGGCCACTTCTTCGTCGCGTCGATGCCCGCCTTGCCGCCCCAGAACTGCTGGTAGGAGGCATGGTCGAGATGGTCGACGGGGCCTTCGACGACGCTGAGGTCGCGGGCGTAGTCCGTGTTGCCGAGGGCGCGCCAGGCGACCTCGTGCAGATCGTGGACGTCGCAGTCGGAGTCCACGACCACGATCAGCTTCGTCAGGGACATCATGTGTGCCCCCCAGACAGCGTGCATCACCTTCTGGGCGTGCTTGGGGTACTTCTTGTCGATCGAGACGATCGCGCAGTTGTGGAAGCCGCCCGCTTCCGGCAGGTGGTAGTCCACGATGTCCGGCACGATGATCTTCAGCAGCGGCAGGAAGAACCGCTCCGTCGCACGCCCCAGCGGTCCGTCCTCCGTCGGAGGGCGGCCTACGACAATCGACTGAAGCAGCGGCCGCTTGCGCATCGTCACGCAGTCGATCGTCAGCGCGGGGAAGGGCTCCTGCGGGGTGTAGAAGCCGGTGTGGTCGCCGAAGGGTCCCTCCGGCAGCATCTCGCCGGGCTCCAGCCAGCCCTCGATCACCACCTCCGCCTGCGCCGGCACCTGCAGCGGCACGGTCTTGCAGTCGACCATCTCGATCCGCTTGCCGGCGATGAACCCGGCGAAGAGGTACTCGTCGATGTCACCGGGCAGCGGGGCCGTGGCGGCGTACGTCACCGCGGGCGGGCACCCGAAGGCGATCGCGACCGGTAGCCGCTCGCCCCTTCGCGCCGCCACCTGGTAGTGGTTGCGGCTGTCCTTGTGGATCTGCCAGTGCATGCCGATGGTGCGCCGGTCGTGGCGCTGGAGGCGGTACAGCCCGAGGTTGCGGATGCCGGTCTCGGGGTCCTTGGTGTGGGTGAGGCCCAGATTGAAGAAGGAGCCGCCGTCCTGGGGCCAGGTGAACAGCGCGGGCAGTGCGTCGAGATCGACGTCGTCGCCGGTGAGCACCACCTCCTGCACGGGGGCGTCCTTCACCTTCTTCGGCGGTACGTGCGTCATCGCGCCGAGCTTCCCGAAGGCCTCGCGCACCCCGACGAAGCCGTGCGGCAGCTCGGGGCGCAGCAGTCCGCCGATCTTCTCGGAGATGTCCCCGTAGGACTTCAGGCCGAGCGCCTTGAGCAGCCGCCGGTCGGTGCCGAAGACGTTCATCGCGAGGGGCATGGCGGAGCCCTTCACGTTCTCGAACAGCAGCGCCGGTCCGCCCGCCTTCTGCACCCGGTCGACGATCTCCCCGACCTCCAGATACGGGTCGACCTCGGCCTTGACGCGCTTGAGGTCGCCCTCGCGTTCCAGTGCCCTGAGCAGGGAGCGAAGATCGTCGTAAGCCATGCGTCCCAGTATCTGCCACCCGCTACCCTGACCCCGTCACCGGGGCCGGACAGTGCCCTGCCGCCGTCCGATGGGGGATCGCACCACCATGCTCCGGTATCTGCCGTATCTGCTGGTCCTGGCGCTGTGGATCTTCGCCTTCATCGACTGCCTGAACACCCCGGAAGAACAGGTGCGCGGGCTGCCCAAGGTGGTCTGGGTCATCATCATCCTGCTGTTCGGCGAGGTACTGGTCGGCCCGATCGCCTGGCTCGTGGCAGGCAAGGTGCGGCACAACGCCCCGGGCGGCTCCACCCCCTCCGAGTGGCACCGCAACCACCGCACCGAGTTCATCGCCCCGGACGACAACCCCGACTTCCTGAACTCCCTCAAGGCGGAAACCAAGAAGGACGAAACCCTCCTCAAAAACTGGGAGGCCGACCTACGCCGCCGCGAGGAGGAACTGCGACGGCGGGAGCGGGGGAACGAGGGGGGCCAGGGGGACAAGGGGGGCCAGGGGGACAAGGGCAGCCGGGAGAGCGGCGACAAGGAGTAGGCCGGCCGCCCCCCGCTTTCAGACCGTCGGCTCCTCCCGCAAGACCAGCTCCAGCAACCCCGGAAAGCGGGCCTCGAACTCGCTCCTGCGCAGGCGGTTGACGCGGCGGGGGCCCTCGTCGCGTTGTTCCACGAGGCCGGCGCCGCGGAGGACCGCGAAGTGGTGGCTGAGTGCCGCCTTGCCGACCGGTACGTCGAAGCTGCCGCAGCTGCGCGTCCAGTCGCCGGAATCCGCCAACTCCCGTACCAGGACGATGCGTACGGGATCGGCGAGTGCCGCGAGTGCGGTGAGGACGGGGACGTCGTCGGGGTGGGTGTGCTCGGGGGCGGCCCGATGACCGGTGCGCTGCGCCACGCGGGGCTCCTTCACGCCTTGCCGAGTGTTCGATGAAAACCATACACTCGTCAGTGTTCGCTTCCCATCGAACACTCGTGAGGAGTGCCGGCATGCGTGCGGTCGAGTTCCAGGAGTACGGCGGACCCGAGGTCCTGAAGGTCGTCGAGGCGGAGGTCCCCGAACCGGGCCCCGGCCAGGTGAGCGTCGACGTGGCGTACACCGGCGTGAACTTCGCCGACCTCAAGGCGCGCGGCGAGGGCTACCGGGTGCCGCAGCTGCCGTTCGTGCCCGGCCTGGAGATGTCCGGCCGGATCCGCGCGACCGGCGAGGGCGTCACCGGGCTGTCCGCCGGGCAGGAGGTGACGGCTCTGACGCAGGGCGGCGCCTACGCGGACGTGGCACTCGCGGACGCGGCGACAGTGTTCCCCGTCCCGGCCGGGCTCGACCTGCGGACGGCGGCGACCCTGCCCGCCGTGCTGCCGACGGCGTACGCCCTCGTCCACGCCGTCGGGCGGCTGCAGCCCGGCGAGACGGTGCTAGTGCAGGGCGCCGCGGGCGGAGTCGGCACGGTGGTCGGGCAGTTGGCGCGGGCCGCGGGCGCCGGGGCGGTGTACGGGGTGGTGTCGAGCGAGGCCAAGGCGGCCTACGCACGCGAGCACGGCTACGACGAGGCGTTCGTCGGCGGCTTCGCCGAGGCGGTACGGGCGGCCACCGGCGGCCGCGGGGTCGACCTCGCGCTCGACCCCGTGGGCGGCGAGATCCTCCGCGAGAGCCTGGCCTCGCTCGCGGTCTTCGGACGCCTGGTCTCCTTCGGCAACGCGAGCTCGGCGCCGGCCTGGACCGTGGGGCAGCCGGAACTGTACCCGTCCGGCATCTCGGTCGGCGGCTTCTCGATCCTCACCCTGGCGGCAACGGCACCCGCCGCACTGCGCACCCTCGTGGAACGGGCCTTCACCAAGGTCACCGACGGCACCGTGTCCCTCCCGGTGACCGCCGAGTTCACCCTGGAGGAGGCCGCGGAAGCACACCGCCTGATGGGCACCCGCACCAGCACGGGCAAGCTCCTGCTGAGGGTGAACGACTAGGGCGGGGAGGGGCCTTGGCCCGGGCCTTGGGGGGCAGCGGCGCCGCGCGCTCCCCTGTCCGCCAACTGGACATTTCCCGGGGAAATTTGGCACGGTGAGGCGCACCGGCCCGTAATCGAACACGTGGCCGATGATGCCGAGAGTGAGGCTTCGTGTCCCTCGCCTTCTACACCACGCAGAGCACCTTCTCCGACCCCGGCGAACTCGCCCGCCTCTACGCCGGACTGCCGAAGGACCCCGCACAACTCGCCCGCATCACAAGGGACTTGATCATCCACCGTATGGAGGGGGAGATCTTCGGCCACACCCACCCCACCGACCGTCTGCACAACGACGCCGAGACCCGCTACACCGACGACATCCTGCGCATCATCGTCGGACGCAACGCCGCCCCGCTGGAGAGGCGGCGCGAGGTGGGCGACCGGTTCGTCGGGACCTGCCGGGACTTCTCCCTGCTGCACTGCTCGCTGCTGCGCCACGTCGGCGTCCCCGCCCGCATCCGGGTCGGCTTCGCCGACTACTTCGGCTCCGGCGACTTCCATGTCGACCACGTCGTCACCGAGTACTGGGACGGCGGACGGGGCTGGCTGCTCGCCGACGCCGAACTCGCCGATCCCCTGCTCACCGATCACTGGAAGCCCGGCTTCGACCCGATGGACGTCCCGCGCGACCGCTTCCTCGTCGCGGGCGAGGCATGGCGGGCGATCCGCGAGGACGGCGCGGACCCGGAGACCTTCGGACTGCACACACCGGACCAGGGACCGTTCTGGGGCGAGCGATACGTCTCCGGCAACATCCGCCTCGACCTGGCCGCCCTGAACAAGGTGGAGCCCCTGCTGTGGGACGTCTGGGGCGAGGCCGAGGGCGAACCCGGCGACCCGCTGCCCGAACCGGCCCGCGTCTTCTACGACCGCGTAGCCCCCGTCGTCAGCGGCGACATCTCCTTCGAGGCGGTACGCACGCTGTTCGCCGAGGACGACGTCCTGCGCACCCCGCAGACGGTGACCTGTTACGCGCCCTTCAACGGCCCGAGCCGGGTCACACTGCGCTGACCGTCAGCCGTTACCCGTCCGCCGTCCGCCGCCCAGGAACGAAGCCCGGCGTTGCCCCGGCGCCCGGCCCCCTGGACAGTGAGGGACATGGATCACGCACAGGCACGCACCTGGCTCGCCACCGCCGTCGAGGAGGCCCGCGCCGGGCTCGCGGAGGGCGGCATCCCGATCGGCGCCGCCCTCTACGGCGCCGACGGCACCCTCCTCGGACGGGGCCGCAACCGGCGCGTCCAGGACGACGACCCCTCGATGCACGCGGAGACGGCCGCGTTCCGCGCGGCGGGACGGCAGCGGTCGTATCGCGGCACCACGATGGTGACGACCCTCTCGCCGTGCTGGTACTGCTCCGGACTGGTACGCCAGTTCGGCATCTCGCGGGTCGTGATCGGCGAGGCGGCCACCTTCCACGGCGGGCACGACTGGCTGGCCGAGCACGGTGTGGAGATCGTGCTGCTCGACGACCCCGGGTGCGCCGCGATGATGCGCGACTTCGTCAAGGATCACCCTGCCCTGTGGAACGAGGACATCGGCGACTGACGCTCACACCCCCGCGTAGGAGTGCTTGCCGGAGACGAAGATGTTGACGCCGTAGTAGTTGAACAGCCAGCAGCCGAAGGCGATCAGGGCCAGGTAGGCGGCCTTGCGGCCCTTCCAGCCGGCGGTGGCGCGGGCGTGCAGGTAGCAGGCGTAGGCGACCCAGGTGATGAACGCCCAGGTCTCCTTCGGGTCCCAGCCCCAGTAGCGGCCCCAGGCCGACTCGGCCCAGATCGCGCCCGCGATGATCGTGAACGTCCACAGCGGGAAGACCGCGGCGTTCAGGCGGTAGGCGAACTTGTCCAGGGACGAGGACGCGGGCAGCCGCTCCAGGAAGGACGTCGCGAACCGGCCGGGCGTGCCGCCGTTCTCCAGCTTGGTCTCGTAGGAGTCCTTGAAGAGATAGAGGAGCGTGCCCGCCGCGCCCACGTAGAAGACCGCGCCGCACAGGATGGCGGTGGAGACGTGGATGTAGAGCCAGTACGAGTGAAGGGCGGGAACCAACTGGTCGCTGGCGGTGTACAAGACAGTGACGGCGATGCCGAGATCGAGGAGGACAGTCGTGACCAGGAACAGCCCGAGCCAGCGGACGTTCTTCTTCAGCACGAGCAGCGTGAGGTACACACCGACGGCGACGGTGGAGAACGTGATGTTGAACTCGTACATGTTGCCCCACGGCGCCCGCTGCACCGAGACCGCGCGGGCGATCACACCGCAGAGATGCACGAGGAAGGCGAGCACGGTGAGCGAGATGGCGATACGCCCGTAGAGGTCGCCCTGCTCGTCCCCGCCGTGCGCCCCGGGCCCGTCGGGCACGTCGCGCGCGCCGGCCGAGGACCGTACGACGACCTTGGGCCGCTCCAGTACGGCGGTTCCGCCGGCCGTCTGCACGGTGACGGCCGGGGCGCTCTTCGCCTTCTCCGCGCCGGTGGTCAGCGCGGCCGCAGTGCGCGCGACCTTGCTGCGGCTGCCGAAGAGCCATTCGGCGATGTAGGCGAAGAAGGCCAGGGTGTAGACGGCCATCGCGGAGTAGATCAGCGTGTTGCTGATGTTCGCGAGGTGTTCGTTGGCCGCGGTGGCCAGCTCGGTTCCGGTGGCGAGAGTCACTTCTCAGCCCCTTCGGCAGGTACGACGTGAGGATCGGGGGTGGTGTCGTCTTGGTCTGAGGAGTCGTCGGGGGCTTGTTCGGGCTCGGGCGCTCCCGGCGCCTTGTCGTACAGGATCCCGGCGAGTTCGCCGAGTTCCTCGGGCACCTTGGCGGACTCGCTGCGGCCGAGCCCGGCCATCTCCACGACCGTCACACCGTCGGCGCCCTTGACCGCCCGCACCCATACGCGGCGGCGCTGGATGAACAGGGAGCCGGCGAGGCCGAAGATGGCGACGAGCGCGCCGCCGAGGGCCCAGTCGATGCCGGGCTGCTGGACGACCTGGAAGTTCGCCCACTCCTTGGTGCCCTCGTAGGTGATGGAGCCGGCGCCGTTCGGGAGCTTCATGGTCTGGCCGGGCCGCAGATTGTCCCTGAGCTGAGCGCCCTTGGCGTCCTTGTAGCCCTTCACATGCGTCTTGTCGAGCTGGTACACGCTCTGCGGGATACCTGAGTTGACGCCCAGATCGCCGTGGTACGGCTCCAGGTTCAGCACGGGGTTGCGCAGCGCGGGGAAGGTCGAGGCGGTCTCGACGCCCTTGGTGTACGTCGGCAGCAGGAAGGCCTTGATGCCCAGCTGCTCCCGGACGCCCGCGGGGTTCCTGTAGCCGTCGAGGACCTTGATCACGCCGGTGGAGGTGACGTTGGAGTCGAGCGGAAGAAGGGGGACGGCCTGGTGGTAGACGACCTTGCCCTTGCCGTCGCGGACGGTGATGAGCGGGGCGTAGCCGTGGGCGGTGAGGTAGACGTTGGCGTCCCCGATGCTCAGCGGGTGGTTGGGCGAGATGGAGCCCTTCTCCTGCTTGCCGTAGGCGCCCTTGCTGTAGTCGATGTCGGCCCGGTAGATCCGCGGCGTGCCCTGGTTGGGGCCGCTGGCCTCGTAGGTGCCGGTGAACTTGTCCAGGTTGAAGCTGAACGGCACCAGGTCGTCGGCGGTGAAGAGGTTGCCGGACTTGAAGTCGTCGTACTGCGTCGTGGTGTTGGAGAAGCCGTCGCCCTCGACGACCAGCTTGTTGCCCTCGGACTTGAACAGCTGGCCCCAGGCGAAGGCGGTCAGCAGCACGATCAGTGCGATGTGGAAGGCCAGGTTGCCGAACTCGCGCAGATAGCCCTTCTCGGCGGCGACGGCGTCACCGGCGAGGTGGGCGCGGAAGCGGCGCCTGCCGAGCAGGGCGAGCGCGTCCGCGCGGACCTGCTCCGGCTCGGCCTGCGTGCGCCAGGTGGTGTACGCGGGCAGCCGGGTCAGCCGCTTGGGTGCGCCCGGCGGCCGGCCCCGCAGCTGGCCGACGAACTGCCAGCTGCGCGGGATGATGCAGCCGATCAGGGAGACGAACAGCAGCATGTAGATCGCGGAGAACCACACGGAGCTGTAGACGTGGAAGAGGCCGAGCTTGTCGTAGACCGGCGCGAGGAAGGTGTGTGCCTTGCGGAAGTCGGCGACCTTCGTCTCGTCGGTGCCGGACTGCGGGATCAGCGAACCGGGGATCGCGCCGAGCGAGAGCAGCAGAAGCAGCAGCAGCGCGACCCGCATCGAGGTGAGCTGCCGCCACAGCCAGCGCGCCCAGCCGAGCACGCCCAGGGAGGGCAGGTTCGGCAGGTCCTCCTTGGGGGCGGTGGACAGCTGGGAACCGGCCGCGCCGAGGTCGTCGTCGACGCGCTCGGGGGGCGTACCGGTTGTGGTCTTGCTCATCGATCAGATCCCCACGGAGAAGCCGGCGGACCAGGACTGCATGTCCTGCACGAGACGGTCCCAGGCGCCGGTGAGCAGCAGCAGACCGGTCACGATCATCATCGTGCCGCCGATCCGCATCACCCAGACGTAGTGGCGCTTGACCCAGTCGAAGGCGCCGAGCGCCTTGCGGAAGGCGACCGCGGCGAGCACGAAGGGCACGCCGAGGCCGAGGCAGTAGGCGACGGTCAGTATGGCACCGCGGCCCGCGCTGGACTGCTGGGAGGACAGCGCGAGCACGGAGGCGAGCGTCGGGCCGATGCACGGCGTCCAGCCGATGCCGAACAGCGCGCCGAGGAAGGGGGCGCCGACGAGTCCGGCCACGGGCCGCCGGTGGAAGCGGAATTCACGCTGGGTCATCCAGGGCATCAGGCCCATGAAGAAGACGCCCATGAGGATCATGAGCCCGCCCAGCACCTTCGACAGGACGCCCTTGTTGTCCTGGAGGGTGTCGCCGAAGAAGCCGAAGAGGGCGCCGCTGGAGACGAACACGGCGGTGAAGCCGAGCACGAACAGCGAGGCGCCGGCGACCATCCGCCCGCGCCGGGCCTCGGCCAGGTCGGTGCCGGTGACGCCGGTGACGTAGGACAGATAGCCGGGCACGAGCGGCAGGACGCACGGGGAGAAGAAGGAGACGAGTCCGCCGAGCAGGGCGATGGGCAGGGCGGCCAGCAGGGCGCCGTTGAGCACCGTGTCGTTCAGGCCCGGCTGCGCGAGTGTGGTGAGTGGGCTCACGTCACTTCTCCGCGAGGACGGGGGCGATCATCTTGCGCAGCTTGTCCTCGCTGAGCGCGGCCAGCGAACGCGCGGCGATCTTTCCCTCGCGGTCGAGGACGAGGGTGGTGGGGATCGCCTGCGGGTTGAGGGTGCCCTTCTTGAAGCGGAGCATCAGCTTGCCCGTGGGGTCGTACAGGCTGGGGAAGCTCACTCCGTACTGCTTCTCGAAGGCGAGCGCGCTGCTGGTGCCGGGGTCACGGGTGTTGATGCCGACGAACTGGACGCCCTTGTCCTTCAGATCCTGGGAGACCTTCTCGAAGCCGGGCGCCTCGGCGCGGCAGGGGGGACACCAGGAGCCCCAGAGGTTCAGGACGACGACCTTGCCCTTGAACGAGGCGACGTCGAGCTGCTTCCCGTCGACGGTCTTGCCGGACAGGTCGGGGGCCGCGGCCCGCTCCCCCTTCTTGGCGGTCGAGATGCCGTCCTTGCCCATGACGAAGTTGGTGTCACCGCCACCGCCGGAGGTTCCTCCGGAGGAGCAGGCGGACATCAGCAGCGCGGTGACCGCGGCACCGGCGGTGGTCAGTACGGCCCGACGACGGGCGCGGGTCGAGCGCAAGGGGGCGCGGCTGGCGGCACTCATGTGAAAAGTTTCGCATGTCCGTTCCGGGGATCTTGCGCACCCCCCTCCCTCGCCCGGAAGGCTCAGGGGGTGTCCTTGAGGAACGTCTTCCAGCCGCCGGCCGGTGCCTGCCCGACATCGAGCGTGCGCAGCTTGGCGAGCACCTCCGGCTTCTGTACGTCCATCCAGTCGACGTACTGCCGGAAGGAGACGAGGCGCACGTCCGCACCCTTCTCCTTCTCGCGCGCGATGTGCTTGAAGGCCTGCTCGACGGCGTCCATGTAGATGCCGCCGTTCCAGTGCTCGAAGTGGTTGCCGATGAAGAAGGGTGCCCGGTTGCTCTCGTATGCCCGCTTGAAGCCCGATATGTACGAGTTCGCGGACTGGGTGCGCCAGGCCGGGTAGTGGTAGGCGGGGGCGTTGGTCGAGTTGACCGACTGGTTGGCGAGCATGTTGTAGTCCATCGACAGGACCTCGAAGCTGCGCCCGGGGAACGGGATCTGCTGCAGCGGCAGGTCCCAGATGCCCTGCTTCTTTTCGGGCCAGACCTGGCGGCCGCCGGGCGAGGAGGCGTCGTAGCGCCAGCCGAGCTCCTTGGCGGTGGGCAGCAGGTTGTCCTGGCCGAGCAGACAGGGGGTGCGGCCGCCGACGAGTTCCTTGTCGTAGTCGAAGGGCAGGGAGGGCAGGTCCGTCCAGCCGGTGTTGGTGCGCCACTCCTTGACGAAGGTCTTCGCCTGCTGGATCTCGCTCCTCCACTGCGCGGGCGTCCAGTTGCCGACGGTGCCGTAGCCGGAGCAGAAGTGGCCGTTGAAGTGGGTGCCTATCTCGTGCCCTTCGAGCCAGGCGCGGCGGACGTTGGTGAGCGTGGCCTTGATGTGCTCGTCGGTCAGGTAGCCGATGTCGGAGGCGCCGCGCGGGTTGTTCGGCGGGTTGTAGAGGCGCTTCTTCGACTCGGGCAGCAGATACAGCCCGGACAGGAAGAAGGTCATGGACGCGCCGTGCTCCTTCGCCAGGTCGAGGAAGCGCGGGAAGAGTCCATTGCCGACCTCGCCGGCGCCGTCCCAGGAGAAGATCACGAACTGGGGCGGGGTCTGGCCGGGCTCCAACGGCTCAGGCTTGCCCGGCTGATGGGGCTGTTTGCCGGTGAACGAGGTCGAACCGTCGCCGATGGGGCGGGCCGGGGGCGCGGAGCCGGCGGACTTGCCGCCCTTGGAACCCGCAGCATGGCTGGACCCGTCTGACGGGTTGAGGGAGCCGCACGCCGAGAGCCCTGCGGCGGCCGCGGCACCTGCGCCGAGACCGAGCATTCCCCTGCGAGTGAGAGCGTGCATTCCAACCCCGATTCGTCATGTCCTCTGGTGGTCACCCAGTCAGAGGAGATGACGAACGGGGAGGTTCCTGATCAGGTACGTCTATCTCGCAACAAATGTCACGAGCGCGTCATGGAACCCGAAGAGGATGAATCCGTCAGGCTCCGAAGGCCTTGCCCTTGCCCTTCACCGGTCTGGCGCCCGCGAGGAGATGGGTGGGGACGAGGTCGCGGGCCGGTTCGCTGTAGCCGACGGAGACGAGCTTGTCTCCCTGGTAGGTGAAGCTCGTCAGGGAGGCGAGCGTGCACTGCCGCTTGCGCGGGTCGTGCCACAGGCGCCGCTTCTCGACGTACGACCGCACGGTCCAGATCGGCAGCTGGTGGCTGACGAGCACCGCCTCGTGCCCTCGGGCCCGGTCCTTGGCGGACTCCAGCGCCTGCATCATCCGTACGACGATGTCGACGTACGGCTCGCCCCACGACGGCTTGAAGGGGTTGACCAGGTACTTCCAGTTAGCGGGCCGGCGCAGCGCGCCGTCCCCGACCCCGAAGGTCTTGCCCTGGAAGACGTTGTCGGCCTCGATGAGCCGCTCGTCGGTGGCGAGGTCGAGCCCGTGCGCCTTGGCGATCGGGGTCGCCGTCTCCTGGGCCCGCTCCAGCGGGGAGGCGCAGGCGTAGGTGATGTCGCGGGACGCCAGGTGCTCGGCGACCCGGTCGGCCATCTGCCGCCCGAGCTCGGAGAGGTGGTACCCGCCGAGCCGCCCGTAGAGCACCCCGCTGGGGTTGTCGACCTCGCCGTGCCGCATCACATGGACGACGGTGATGTCGCTGCCCGCCGTGTGGTTGCTCTCGCTCATGCTGCCGTGGCCTCCGCCGCCGCTCGGGCCGCCGCCGGAAGGGCGTCGGCGATGCGCTGTACGGCCTGTTCGTCGTGGGCCGTGGACACGAACCAGGACTCGAAGGACGAGGGCGGCAGATACACGCCCTGCGACAGCATCGAGTGGAAGAAGGCGGTGAAGCGGAAGGACTCCTGCTTCTTGGCGTCCTCGTAGTCGCGGACCTCACGGTCCGTGAAGAAGACGGAGAACATGTTGGAGGCGTTCTGCAGCCGGTGCGCGACACCCTCCTTGGTCAGCGCCTCGGTGACGAGCGTACGGATCTGCTCCGATACGGCGTCGACCGTGCCGTAGGCGGCGTCGTCGAGCAGCCGCAGCTGGGCGAGGCCGGCGGCGGTGGCGACCGGGTTCCCGGAGAGGGTGCCGGCCTGGTAGACGGGCCCGGCGGGCGCGAGGTGCGCCATGACGTCGGCGCGGCCGCCGAAGGCCGCGGCCGGGAAGCCGCCGCCCATGACCTTGCCGAAGGTCATCAGGTCCGGCCGTACGCCGTCGATCCCGAACCAGCCCGCGCGGCTCGTGCGGAAGCCCGTCATCACCTCGTCGGAGATGAACAGCGCGCCGTTCTCGGCGCAGGCGTCCTTCAGCCCCTGATTGAAGCCGGGCCGGGGCGGCACGACGCCCATGTTGCCGGGCGAGGCCTCGGTGATCACGCAGGCGATCTCGCCGGGGTGCCGGTGGAAGGCCTCGTGGACGGACTCGAGGTCGTTGTACGGCAGGACGATCGTGTCGGCGGCCTGGGCGCCGGTGACGCCGGGTGTGTCGGGCAGCGCGAACGTCGCCACACCGCTGCCCGCCGAGGCCAGCAGCGAGTCGACGTGACCGTGGTAGCACCCGGCGAACTTGATCACCTTGGAGCGCCGGGTGAACCCGCGCGCCAGCCGGATGGCGCTCATGGTCGCCTCGGTCCCGCTGGAGACGAGCCGCACCTGCTCCAGCGGCTCGATCCGGGCGACCATCTCCTCGGCCAGGGCGACCTCGCCCTCACCGGGCGTACCGAAGGAGGTGCCGCGCGCGACGGCCTCCTGGACGGCGGCGAGGACCTCGGGGTGGGAGTGCCCAAGGATCATCGGTCCCCAGGAACAGACCAGGTCGACGTAGTCCCGCCCGTCGGCGTCCGTCAGATACGCCCCCTTGCCCGACACCATGAACCGGGGCGTGCCGCCCACGGCACGGAAGGCGCGCACGGGCGAGTTCACCCCGCCCGGCGTGACGGCCTCGGCCCGGTCGAACAGGGCCTGCGAGACAGGCGCTTCGTATGAATATGGCAGTTCGCTCATGACCCGCGACTTCTCCGACCTTCTCCGACTCTTGGGCTCCGGTTGCCAGTGACCTCCTCAGGGTAGGCCAGGGGGTGCCGGTGACAGCGGGGTGCCGCCGCCGACCGGGAGCCGGCCGCTCCACAAAATGATCTGCGAAACTGGGACCTGATTCACACAGCTCAAACGGCCCTGCGTACGTATAGATGCACAGAGGGATGTACGGGAGGCGTGTTCAGGGGCTGCGAAGATCCTGCGGACAGGTGTTTCAGCGCACGTTTCGGCGGGCGGCCGTGGGGGAGGTCACTGACACGATGATCGGGTTGCGCGGCGGGGGCCACGCGTCCTAGAAAAGCAGTCGGGTGGAGATATGCATCGCGGTGGCGGACTGGGCGAGGGGACTGACGACCTGGGTCCTCGACGTGCCCGGCGGGGAAGGCACCGACGCGCGGCGGAGGAGGCCGAAGCCCGCCAGGTTCAGGGTGTACCGAACGAGCCTGCCCGGGGCGAGTCGCTCCGGGCGGGGAGCAGGAATGGTGGTCGGGTGGGGGTGACCTACAAGTACTTCGGCGCGCCGGACGGTGCGACCGCTGCCCGCGTCCCGATCTCGATGCGCCCGGAGGAACTCGGCGGCGACGAGCTCGGGATGAACGGCATGTTCACCAAGATCAAGCCGGAGACGATGGCGGCGATGGTGCTCACCGGCATCGAAGGCGTCCCCCTGCACAAGGTCCCCCCGCTGGAACTGGTCGTCCTGCACCCCGACTACGCCGTGGTCAAACTCCCCATGACAGTCGTCGACCCCCTGCGCGGCATAGGCGAGGAAGCGGTCGGCGCCGCGGCCTTCATCTGGTCCACGGTCCCGGACCGCGGGGGTCCGCGCGACGCGTTCAACGTGTATCAGCTGCTGCACGAGTGGCAGGACTTCAGCCACCGGCTGCATGAGGCGGGGCATCAGCCTTATTGCCTTGTTTGGCCGTGAGCCCGGGCTGACGACCCAACGGCCGGCGCTGCATCCCCATGCTGCTCGACCGCCTGGCCGCCGGCGAGATCGCCGGACGCACGAACGGAGAGCAGTTTCCGCAGTGAACCCCCTGTGTCACTGTGCGCCCCCGCGTACACCGATGATTCACCGAAGCCGCTTGCGGTAAAGCTCCGGGATACGCACAGCCCGTGTGCCGCGCGCATGCGGTTCGTACGCTGGTTCATCAGGTGGGGCGGTCCGGGGACGGCTCCACGCGGGGGAAGGGACAGGGGAGTGGTCAAGGGGGACACGGCGGGCGCCGCCGCATTAGGAAGGGTCCGCGTCCTGTCACCGCAGGGTGTCGTGCGGGGCGCAGGGATTCTGGTGATGCCCGGAACGGTGCTGACCTGCGCACACGTCGTGGCGGCGGCCCTGGCTCCGGGGCGGGCCGGGCCCGAGGCGCCGCCCCACCCCGTTCTGGTCGACGCCCCCGCGCATCCGGACGTCCCGGCCGGTGAGGCCGTCGTCGTCGAGGGCGGCTGGTCTCCCGGCCCCCTGGCGGGCGGTTCCGGCTCGGATCTCGCCGTACTGCGCACCGAGTGGTCGCCCTCGGAGGATGTGCCGCCGGCGCGGCTCGGGCCGTGCGGTGAGCCGGACCGGCGTGAAGTGGGCATGTACGGCCATCCGGTGAGCGCGCCCCACGGCCTGTGGTCAACTGCGCGGCTGGTGGGGCGCGGTGGCCCGCACCCGGACTGGATCCAGCTGGAGGGGCTCGGCCCCACCGGCGCGGTTGTCGGGCACGGGTTCAGCGGTGCCGGGGTGTGGGATCCGGCGGCCCGTCGGGTGATCGGCATGGTCACCGCCGCCTACACCGACCAACAGGCCAAGGTGGCCTGGATGCTTCCGCTGGAGGCCGCGGCGGGTACCTGGCCGGATCTGGCTTCCGCCATGGCGGCTCCAGCATCGAACGCAGCGCTCTCGCCCGGCCGGTGGCGGCCCGCTCAGCCGTCCGACAGGGATCAATTCGCCCTAGCCGATGCCTTGTTGAACATACCGCCCGTCGAGGAGGACCACGGCGCCGCGCTGCGCGGTCTGCTGCCGGCCACGATCCGTCGTGCCGTCCGTACCCATGCCCGGCCCCGGCTCCAGCTCTTCTTCCTCGTCCAGGCCTGCGCCGAACACCCCGGCGGCAGAAGGGCGTTGATCGAGGCCCTGCGGCTTCTCGACGACGAGTCGCGGGCCGCGAAGGCAGCCCTCGAACTCTTCGAGGAACGATGGCCGTCGCCTCCCGGAAGCGAGGCCTCATGATCCACTCCCAAGGGGCCTGGGGACCGCCCAAGGTCCTCCTCGACGCGCTGGAAGCCCTCCCCTGCTTGGAGGAGCCAGGGATGCTGCAGGAGTGCGCACGCCAGGTGGGCCGGGCGCTCGGGATCAGGATCACCCTGCCGGAGACCAGCCGCCGCCGCGTCGCCCTGCTGCACCTGCTCCAGGCGGTGGTCTCCTTCCCGGACGGGCTGCAGGTACTGGGCGGCGTGGTCGGGATGGTGGAAGGGGAGACCCGTCATATGGCCCGGTTGCGGACCGCCATCGCACTGGCGGAGGTGCCGCTGTTCTCCCCCGACACCTGGCAGCAGCTGATGCCCCTCCTCAGCGACCTCGACGTGCTCGACATCGCCGGCGCCTTCCGCGCGGCCCTGGGCGACCTGCCCGAACCCCTGCCGGCGCACTGCGAGGAGCCGTGGCTGGCGGTGCTGCACGCGGCCACCCTCAACGCCCGGCCCGGTGAGCCGCTTCCCTGCGTCCTGCTGGTGGAGCATCTCGCCCGGTACGCGCACGGACAGCAGCGGCAGGACCTGCTCGACTGGGCGGCGGAACACCGCTGCCGTCCCGAGGCCCACCCGGGCGGCGCGGTCGAAACCGCCCTGCCCGCGGCCGCCGGCGCTGAGAGCGGTCCCCCGGCCGACGGGCCCTCGCACGATTACGGCCATGTGGAGACGCCGGTACTGCCGGTCCCGCTGCCGGGGCTCGACGCCGACTCGGTGTGGGCGCCCTCGACCTGGCTGCTGATCCGGTTGCGCCCGCTGCCCTACCCGGAGCACGACAGAGCCCGGCAGCTGACGTACTGGCGCCAGAACGGCGACGACCTCAACCCCTATCCGGTCAAGGGCGGGGACCTGGAGATCGATCTGGCCGACCTGCCCGACAAGGTGAAGTCGCTGGTGCAGGAGGCCGAAACCGGGTGGGCGTATCTGTGCAGCGAGGACCCGGCCCTGGAGTTCGTCCTGCCGAGGGACCTCATGGACCTGCCCGTGGAAACCTGGGCGAAGGAGGGCTTCGGGAAGGCCGGCGCGACCCTCGGCAAGGACCATCCGGTGGTGCTGCGCAGTCTCGAACGAGTGGAAAGCAGGGCCACGCATGGACGCTGGTTCAGGCGCTGGGACGCCCTGAAACCGGGTTGCCGCGGGCCGGTCCACTGGTTCCCGGACGAGCACCCCGACCGTCTGCTCGCCGCCCCGCATCCGGTCATGGTCGTTCTGAGCGAGCCGCCAGGCGCACAGCAGAACGCGAGGTACGGGGTCGATGAGCTGGACGCGTCGCTGCGGGCGGGAGTTCCCATCGTGGTCTGGGACCGCAGAGGGGGTGTCGATCCGGCCTTTCGTGACGAATTGCAGGAGCTGGCATCGGCCAAAGGCATACACCGGTTACCTGACGAAGTCAGGACGTTGCGTATCGAGCCCGGGGGCGGGGATGCTGCTGGGGGCGGCTCCTCTACGCTCGGTCGCCACGCGGCATTGCTCTGGGACGACCCCTACCGCCTTCCGGGCGGGCAGGGAGAAGCGGCGGATTCTTCCGCGGGGGAAGGGTAGGACGAGATGCTTCCAGAGGACGGTGCGTCCGGGGGGACGCGTCCGGCCGAAGACGCGGCGGCGGACGGCACCGCCGGGTCCGACCTCGACGGCACGGTCCGGGGCGGCCCCGACCACCGGTGGTGGATCTATCGCGGCACGGGACAACCGCTGTACGACACCGGCCTCGCCGAGCTGCTGCCGCCTCCCCCGCCGTGGCGTCGGTTCACCGGCGGGCCTCCGGTGGAGCCACCACCGGCGGACGACGAGGAGAGCGAGCGGCGGCTGGGCCGGATCCGCGCGTTGTCGGCCGGCTCCGAACAGATCAGGCGCGAGGCCGACATGGTCAACGCCGCCCTCCTGTTACGTCGCCCGCTGCTGGTCACCGGGCGTCCCGGCACCGGCAAGTCCTCGCTGGCCTACCGGATCAGCCGGGAACTCAAGCTGGGGCGCGTGCTGCGCTGGCACATCACCAGCCGCACCACCCTGCGCTCCGGGCTCTACGAGTACGACGCGATCGGCCGGGTCCAGGACTCGGCGGCCCTGCGCGCGCTGGATCCCGCGGCCCACAACGCCGCCGCCGCGAACGGGCGGCCGCCGGCCGAGGACCAGCTCCCGGGCATCGGCGACTACCTCCAACTCGGCCCGCTGGGAACGGCGTTGCTGCCGTACGTGCTGCCCAGGGTGCTGCTCGTCGACGAGCTGGACAAGAGCGATCAGGATCTCGCCAATGATCTTCTGAGCGTGTTCGAAGAAGGGCAGTTCCCGATCGCCGAGCTGGTGCGGGCGCGGCGGCTGCATCCGCGGGTGACGGTGATGACCGACGATCCGGGCCGCAGCGCCGAGATCGTCGACGGCGTCGTGAAGTGCCGCTCCTTTCCCGTCGTCGTCATCACCTCCAACGGCGAGCGCGAGTTCCCCCCGGCGTTCCTGCGCCGCTGCCTGCGGCTGCGGATGCCGGAGCCCGACCGGCCGCAGCTGGTCGACATGGTCATGGCCCACCTGCGGGAGGCGGCGAGCGGCGCGAATGGCGCCGGCCGCGCCGACGACCTGATCGACCGCTTCCTGCACAACAGCCGGGACCGGGGCGGCCTGGCCGTGGACCAACTGCTCAACGCCGTGTTCCTGGCGACCTCGGGGCGCTTCCCCGGTGACGACGAGGAGGCGCTGGAGGACCTCGTGGACGCGCTGTGGCACCGGCTCGACGGAGCGGGGGCGGAATCGAGGGCCGGATGACGTCGGCGTCCCCCGAACCGCCCTTCTCGGCCACGCCGCCGCAGGGGGAGCCGCGGCCTGCCCCCGACCAGGAGCTGCCCGCCTGGACGGAGCTGGCCGACGCGCTGTATCTGGCGGCCTGCCAGGATGCGGCCGTACCGCTGTTCGACGCCCCCGGCCGGGCCGCACGTGAGCGCGGCGAGCGGCCCCGGCAGCCCGGGCACCGACACGACCGGCCGCCGCAGTCCGGCGGACAGGACCGACGCCACCCCGACGACCCGGCGCCCGACGGGGACGAACCGCCGGCCGACGCGCTTCCGGTGCTCGACGTGCTGCCGTCGGCCGTACGGGCACGGATGCGCGGGTCGGCGATCCCGGGCGCCGGCGCGGAGACGGACCACGAGCAGTCGGGATGGCCCGCGTCCCCCCGGCTGTCGGACGCCCTGGCCCTCGGCAGGTCACTGCGGCCGCTGCGCCTGTCCCGCGACTCGCCCCACGAGGTGGAACTGGACGAGGAGGCGACCGCCGAGCAGGCCGCGATGGCGGGCGTGTGGACCCCGGTGTGCCGTTCGCTTCCCGAACGCCGCCTGGACCTGCTGCTCCTGGTGGACGCGAGCCCCACGATGGCGCTGTGGTCGCACACGGTCCGCCAGATCGCGGAACTGATGGAGCAGACCGCGGCGTTCCGCACCGTGCGGCTGGTCCGCTGGGATCTGAACGAGGGCACGCCGGAGGGTATGCGCACGCCCGACATCCACGCCGGCGACCAGCAGATGCTGCTGGCGGTGACGGACGGCGGCCACGGCGCCTGGCGCACCGGCCGTGCCGCCTCGGCACTGCACCGGCTGGGCCGCCTCTCGCCCGTCGCCGTGCTGAGCCTGCTCCCCCAGCAGCTGTGGGACCTGACCCTGCCCACGGTCACCCGCACCCGGTTACGGGCCGCTTCTCCCGCCGCGCCCAACCGTTCCTACGACGCCGACTGGAAGCACCCGCACGCCGATCCTCTCGGGCTCCAGCCGCGCGACGCCGCCGAGTCCGGCGCGCAGAACGCCGTCGCGGTACCCGTCGTCGAACTGCGGCCGACCTCGCTGGGCCGCTGGGCCCGGCTGGTGGCCGCGGCGGGCGGCGAGTGGCACGACCTCGCGGCGCTGTGGACCGCCCCGGGCCGGGACGTGCGCGCGGCGGCGGTCGGTCCCGTCCCCGAGGACCTGTCCGACCTGGTGGCCGAGCCACCGGACGACGTCACCGAGGAGAACACCGCCGGGTCCTCGGCCGTGCGGCGGGCCAGGCGGGCCGCCGCCATGGTGCGCCGCTTTCGCGCCACCGCCTCCCCGGCCGCCTACACCCTCGCCCAGCGACTCGCGGCCGCTCCGCTCAACCTGCCCGTCATGCGTCTGCTCCAACAGGCGCTGCCGGAGGCGCAGTTCTGGAACCTCGCGGAGATCATGCTGCTGGGGCTGGTGCGCCGCACCGACGGCGAGGCCGATGTCGAGGACGCCCATCGCGTCTCCTTCGACTTCGAGGAGGGCGTACGCGAGGAGCTGCTCGCCCTCGGCAGCCGGATGGAGACGATCCACGCGCTGCGCCGCATTCAGCACCATCTCGGACCGCGCCTTCAGGCGCTGTGGGGCGAGGGCGGCGAGGCGCTCGTGGCGGCGGAGGGCGAACACGCCGACCCGCCGTTGACGGAACAGACGCGCCCGTTCGTATCTCATCTCTATACGGCGCTGTGCGCGGTATCGGGTCCCTACCTCGCGCGCGCCAACCATCTGGGCCGCCTTCTGCAGCGCACCGGCGGCCCCCGACCGGGCAGGCAGGTCACCGCCGTCGGTGGCCCGGCCGGGCCGGTACATAAGCCGCCAACAGGGTATACATCCGGTGAAAAGCAGGCAAAATTGCATATTCCACCCGAGGGCACGGTAGGATCCGGGCCTCGAACCCCTCCCGCCCCGGACACGGCGAACACCCCGCGCCCCACGGGGACTTCGCCCACGGTGCCGCCATCCGCCGCCGTTCAGCCCACCTCGACGACTCCCTCACCCACGCCTGTGTCTGCGCCAGCGCCTGCGCGTCCACGACAAGGAGGCATCCCCGTGTCTGCCGGTCTGCCCGTTGCCCCGGGTCCGCGAAGCCCGCACGACCCACCCCGCATCTGGGGGAACGTACCGCAACGGAACCGGAACTTCACGGGCCGCGAGACCCTCCTGGAACGGCTTCAGGAGAGACTGCGCAGCGGTGTCGCCGCGGTCCTGCCGGAGGCCCTGCACGGCATGGGCGGTGTGGGCAAGTCCCAGATCGCCATCGAGTACGTCTACCGGCACAGCCGCGAGTACCGCCTGATCTGGTGGGTCCCCTCCGAGCAGGAGAGCCAGATCGTCCAGTCGCTGATCGAGCTGGGCGAGCAGATGGGCCTGCAGGTGGGCTCCGAGATGAGCGCCGTGCCCGCCGTTCTGGACGCCCTGCGCCGGGGCGAGCCGTACAGCGACTGGCTGCTGGTGTTCGACAACGCGGAGAACCCCAAGGAGGTACGCAAGTACTTCCCCAGCGACGGTCCGGGACGCATCGTGGTCACCTCCCGCAACTCGCAGTGGTCCACCGACGTCAGCTCCCTGGAGGTCGACGTCTTCGCCCGCGAGGAGAGCGTCGCACTGCTGCGCCGCCGGAGCCAGAACCTCCCCGACGAGGCCGTCGACCACCTCGCCGCCGCCCTCGGCGACCTGCCGCTGGCGGTCGAGCAGGCCGCGGTCTGGCTGGCCGAGACGGGCATGCCGGTGCAGCAGTACCTCGAGGTGTACGAGCGCAACTTCACCGAGATCATGCGCTCCGACCCGCCCGGCGACTACAACCGGCCGGTGGCCGCCGCGTGGAACGTGTCACTGGGCCGCCTGCGCGAGACCCGCCCCGACGCGCTGCAGCTGCTGCAGGTCTGCGCGTTCTTCGCGCCGGAACCCATCGAGTGGGACCTCTTCTCGGCGGTGCGCGGCATCACGGTCCCCCAGGAACTCCAGTCCGCCCTGGACGACCCGGTCAAACTCGGCCGTGCGGTACGCGAGATCGGCCGCTACGCCCTGGCCCGCATCGACCACCGCCAGAACACGGTGCAGATGCACCGACTGGTGCAGCGCGTGCTGATCGAGCAGATGAACCAGCAGGAGCAGGCGACGATGCGGCATGCGGCGCACCAGCTGCTGGCGCACGCCGACCCGCGCAATCCGCGCCGCGCCGCCTTCTGGCCGCGCTACTCCTCGCTGCTGAGCCACCTGAGGGCCTCCAACGCGGTGGAGTGCGAGGACCCCTGGGTGCGCCGACTCGTCCTCAACGAGGTGCAGTTCCTGCGCGCCCGCGGCCAGCACGAGGAGGCGCTGGAACTGGGCGAGGCCGCCGCGGGCATCTGGCACGAGCGCCTGGGCGACGACCACGAGGAGGTCCTCGCCATCGACCAGCAGATCGCCCAGGCACTGAGCGATCAGGGCATCGCCCTCGACCGGGCGTACGAGATGCAGTCCGGGCTCGTGGAGCGCTTTCGCCGGGTCCTCGGCGAGTCGCACGAGGACACCATGCAGGCCCAGAGCTTCCTGGCGGTCCACCACCGCCTGCGGGGCATGTTCCAGGCGGCGCGGGAAATGGACCAGCAGGTCTACGAGATCAGCCGCCGGGAGTTCGGCGCGGAGGACCCGGCCACCCTCCTGGCCGCCCACAACTACGCCGTGAGTCTGCGCCTGGCCGGTGACTCGGAGAAGGCGCGGGAACTCGACTACGACACCTGGCAGCGCAGAATCGAGGTGCTGGGCGAGGACCACACCTACACCCTGTCCACCCGGGACGCCTATCTGCTCGACCTGCAGGAGGTCGGCCGGTACGAGGAGGCGCTGGAGGGGATCGAGCTCCTGGCCGAGGAGGTCACCGAGAAGCTGGGTGAGCAGCACCCCTTCACCGCCCTGGTGAACCGCAGCCGTTGTGTGACCCGCCGCAAGATGGGCGACCACGACGGCGCGTACGCGCTGTCGCGCCGCTACCTCGAACTGGTCCGCAACATCTTCGGCAGCGACAGCCGGAACTACCTGCTGATGGCCGTCAGCCACGCCAACGACCTGCGTCAGATCGGCAAGCTCCAGGAGTCGCGCGCGCTGGGCGAGGAGGTGCTGGAACAGCACCGCGGCAAGTACGGCCGGGAACATCCGCACAGTTACGGCTGCGCGATGAACCTCGCGGTGACCCTCCGGCTGCTCGGGCAGCCCGAGGCCGCGCTGGAGCTGGATCTCGAGACGGTCGACGGGCTCACCCGCACGCTCGGTCCCGTACACCCTCGTACGCTGCTCGCCCGTATGAACCTCGCCAGCGACCACTTCGCCCTCGGCCGGCCCGAGGAGGCCTGCGCCATCGACGAGACCGTTGCCGAGGAGTCGGCGCAGCTGCGCGAGAACCACCCGGCGAACCTGGCCGTCCAGCTCAATCTGAGCTACGACATGAAGGCACTGCGCCGCACCGAGGAGAGCGAGCGGCTGTACGCCGCGGCCCTTGACCGGTACCGGAACGAACTGGGCCCTTCCCACCCCGCGACGCTCGACGCCGAGAAGGGCCTGCGGGCCAATGCCGACATCGACCTGATGTCGCTCTAGCCCATCCACACGCCGTGTGCTGCCCAGGCGGGGCCGGAAACGGCTCCGCCCAACCAGGCGGCCAGGCGAAACAGGTCGGGAGGATCGCCTCCGGCGGCGGCGACGGCCCGCGACACGCCGGCCACCACTTCGGGTCGGGCCAGCAGCACCGTACGGCCCGTCGACCGAACGTGCGCCGGCTGGGCCAGCGCTGCGCCGATCCAGGCTTCGACGTTGTGCGGGTCGTTCTCGGTCAACTCGCCGTACCAGCGCGCGGCTTGCTGAGCGTCCCCCGCGATCAGGGCGTATTCGGCCCGGCGCACCGGATCCTCGCCGGCTTCCGCCTGCCCGCGCTCACGGAAGAAGCGTTTCGGCTCCGACAGGCGGTATCGGGCCAGCGGCCCGAACACGTCCAGCCGGACCAGATCCAGGCGAGGGCGCAGGACCGACGGCGGCACGGCGGGGGCCGGTGCCCCGGCCGCCCAGGCGCCGGCGAACCGCTCGGCCTCGGGCTGGGCGATCTCCAGGTGCCTCGCCCGCCAGACGGCGCGACGCAGCGCGCAGTAGTCGCCGGCCAGCCGGCCGGGAAGCGCGGCCACGTCGTCCTTCTGCCACTGCTGGACGAGTTCCGCTATCTCCCCCGCGAACAACCGGCCCCCTTCGGTCAGTTCGTCCTCGGCCAGGAGCCCGGTGGCCGCCTCCTGCAACTGCTCCCTGAGCACGGCGAACTCGAAGTCGGCACGCTGCGCCTCGGTCCCCTTCACGTATCCGCGGTGTGTCCGCCAGAACCGCGCCACCCCGGAGAACGCGAAAAGCCCGTGCAGCACTCCGAGCGCCGGTCTGGGGTCACTGCGCCACGGGGCGTAGTAGAGCCGCTGCGCCTGCGGGCGGTCCGGCACGTCCTCGGGGGCGCGGACCAGTCGCACCATGCTGAGCAGCGCGTTCAGCTGCTGGTGCCGGGTTTCGTGGACCAGGACGGCGGCCGTCTGCGTCGCGTCGTACGGCAGGGACAGCGTGATGGCGCCGAAGGAGTCCACCGACGACGCGCTGGCCACCAGGCCGCCCCGCGCGGTCTGGAACGGCCTGGGCACCAGTGATCTGACAAGCGCCCGCAGCGCCGCGGCGTCCGGTTCCGACTCCCGGTCCAGGAGGGCGTACGCCTCGGTCAGGCGCCCCTCCCACGACCGTAATCGGCGCTGCGCGAGCCGGCCCGGCGCCTTCGGGTACCGGTTGAAGTCGCGGTGCGGGGTCACCGTGTCCAGCCATGGCGCCCCGTCGGCCAGGTCCCCGTCCGGACGGCTCGTCAGACCGTCCAGCACATGCAGCGGACGCCATCCCGGCGCCTGTGCGACCAGGGAGCCGGGCAGGCGTACGGTCGCGAGTTCCCCCTGTACGACGGCGCCGTCCGGCTCCACCCGGATCTCCGCCACGCTCCACCGACGCCGTGCCACCGGGCCCGCCACTCCCAGGCCGGGGAGCCAGACGGTGCCCCGGTGGGCGGGCACCCGGAGCACGGCCGGGATCCGGGCGCGCAGGACAGCCGCGGCGGCCAGCGCCTGGAACTGGCCGAGGTCGGCCCACAGCGGCACGCGGGCCGGTGTGCCGGCGGATCCGCCCAGGCGTCTGAGCAGGCGCAGCGCCCACGCCATGACGGCGGGGTCCGAGAGCACGCACTCGACCGCGTCGGGCGCCTGCCGCTGGGCCGTGCACAGCAGCTGCCAGGCGTCCTTCGCCGACGGTGTACCACCGGGATGCCGGACACGCCCAGCCGATTCATCGGCGTGGTCCAGCAGGGCGCGCAGCACCAGAAGGAGCTGGCTGCGCTGGGCGGAGCGCAGCAGGTGCAGGTCGGTCTCGTCCGCGCGGCCCGCCGCGATGGCCCTGAGCGACTCCCGGGACACCCGGTGGACGTCGAGCGAGCGGCCGGTCACGGTCGCCGCTGACCCTGCCCGCGCTCGCGCAGGAATCTCATCTCCTCGCTGTTGGATTCGTTGAGCGTTCCGAAGGCCAGGCTGGCCCGGTGCTCGGCCCGACTCAACGCCCGCCGCAGCGCCGGATCGTCGCTCGAGTGCAGCTCCGCCAAAGAGATCCCAGACAGATCGAGCAGGTCGGAACAGAAGTCCTTCGCAGACTCTGCCATACCGTGGTTCCCCCTGACGTGGTGGTTTGGCGGCTCGGGTGCGCTTCCATGGTGGCTGCATTGGCTCGCGAGCGGAAGACGGCCGCAGGTCATACAGCGTGGGGCCCGTGCGGGCCCGTACGGGGAAGCCGAAGGGGGCAGGGACATGGCGCAGTTGGTGAGGTTTCCGTCGGAGGACGGCGACGGCTACGTGGTCATGGAGGTCGCGGGGGACGAACCGGGCGTGGTGGAGGTGTCCCGGCTGGGCAACGCCGTCGCCGACGCGGCCACCTCGTTCGAGGAGGGCATCGACCGTATCCGGACGGCGGCTTCGTCCGCCCTGCGGCGGCTGCGGGACATGCCGAGCCGTCCGGACGAGGTCAGCCTGGAGTTCGGCATGCAGTTCAACGCCGAGTTCGGCGCCGTCATCGCCAAGTCCGGCGCGGAGGCGCACATGAGCGTGACCATGACGTGGCGGGCGGATGCCGGTGGGGGCGACGGCGCCCCTGACGCCGCCCGCTGAACGAGGGCCGCGGCAGCCGTCCGTGAGACACGGCGTTACCCCGCCACGTCGTCCTCGCCTATGCAGTTCGACCTGCTCGCGATCGGCTTCACGAGAGCGCTGAGTTGCACCAGGACCTCGTCCACGGCGGCGACCCGTCCGGAGACGGTGAGTTCCACGGCGGGGTCACGGCCGTAGGTGACGAGGAGTCGTTCACGGTTCGCCGAGTGCGGCCGCCACACCCAGGCGACGTCGTTCACGGTCACGCAGGCGTCGGTGGTCGGGGCGGGTGGTTCGAGTCCGCAGCGGGCGGTGATCGCGCCGTCGCCCCACACGGCCACGCCGGGCCCGCCGGTGTCCGTGCGCTTCAGTCCCGCGAGCCGGGCCGGGTACTCCCGCACGACCCGGCGGCACTCCGGGGTGTTTGCGCCGGGTGCCGAACGTACGCCGTGGGTGGGCGAGTTGACCGTACGGGCGGCGAGGACGGCCCCGGCGGCCAGGCCTGCGAGGGCCAGGACGGTGGCGATACGGGTCCTGCTTCTTGGCCTGCCCACGGGCTCCCCCCCAACGCACCGGACGGCTCTTCCGGCGCGCCCGCCAGTCTCGCACCCGACCCTCAGGCCGGAGGCACCCCCACCACCGAGAACCCGATCACCGATCCCCCGCCCTCGCGGCGGAAGGCGAACGGGGCGCCGCCGTGAGCCGTGGCGACCTCGCGGACGATCGAGAGGCCGAGGCCGGAGCCGGGGAGGGAGCGGGCGTCGGTTGCGCGGTAGAAGCGGTCGAAGATGCGGAGCAGGTCGCAGTCGGCGACGCCGGGGCCGCGGTCGAGGACCTCGACGCGGACCGTGCCCGGGCGGGCGGGGCCGAGGACGGCGATCTCGATGGGGCCCGTGCCGTCGCGGTCGAACTTGGCCGCGTTCTCGACCAGGTTGGACATCGCGCGCTGCAGCATTCCCGGCCGCCCGTCGGTCGTCGTGTCGCCGCTCGCCCGCACCCTGACCTCGCGGCCGGTACGGCGCCGGGCGAGCCCCGCGACGTCCTCGGCGATCTCGGCGAGGTCCACCCGCTGCGGGGGCTCGCTGTCGGACTGGCCCGCGGCCAGGTCCACCAACTCGTTGACCAGGTCGGTCAGTTCGCGCGCCTCCTGGCCGAGGTCGGCGACCAGGTCCTCGCGCGCGGCGGGCGGCAGTTCGTCGATCCGGCGCAGCAGGGAGATGTTCGTACGCAGCGAGGTGAGCGGTGTGCGCAGTTCGTGGCCCGCGTCCTGGACCAGGCGGCGCTGGTCCTCCTCCGACTGGGCGAGGCGGCCCAGCATGCGGTCGAAGGCGCGGCCGAGCCGGCCCACCTCGTCGTAGCCGGTGACGGGCACCTGGATGCCGAGCCGGCGGGTGCGGGCCACGTCCTCGGCGGCCGAGGTCAGGATGATCAGCCGGCGGGTGATGCGCCGGGCCAGCCACCAGCCGAACAGACCCGCACCGACCACCACCGCACCCATCAGGATCAGCGTGCGCTGCTGCAGTGCCCGCAGCAGGTCCTCGGTGTCGCTGAACTCCTGCGCGACCTGCACCGCGCCCCGCCCGGCGCCGAGCGAGACGGTGGCGACGCGGTAGACGTCCGCGGCGACGTCGACGTCCTTGTGCTCGACCATCTTCCCAGCGGTACGGCTCGCCACGACGGAGCGGTCGGCGGCCGTGACCGGCAGGGCGGGCCTGCCCGGGTCGACGACGTCGCCGTCCGGCCCCAGCACCTGTACGTCCGTCCGGGCGGGCCGCACCACGTCGTGCCCCGGCGCGGACGAGGAGAAGTCCTCCGGCGTCATCCGGTGCTGGCGCACCTCGTCCCGTACGTCCTGCACGACCTGGTCGAACACCGACTCCTGGTCGACGCGGACCAGCCGGGCGGCCGCGCTGTACGACAGCACGCCGACCAGCACCGTGACGGCGGCGGTGACCGCCGCGAACGACACGGCGAAGGTCGTGCGCAAGGAGACCAGCCCGGGCCGCCGGAGGACCGGCAGCCATCTGAGCCGGCCCACTCAGTCCTCCCGGAGCACGTAACCCACCCCGCGGACCGTGTGGATCAGGGCCGGGGCCGAGGGCTCGTCGAGCTTGCGGCGCAGGTAGCCGACGTACACGGCGAGGTTCTTGGAGCCGGGCCCGAAGTCGTAGCCCCAGATGCGGTCGTAGATGGTGGAGTGGTCCAGGACGATCCCGGCGTTGCGCACCAGCAGTTCGAGCAGCTCGAACTCCGTGCGGGTCAGCTCCAGTTCGCGCTCGCCGCGCCAGGCGCGCCGGGCCTGTACGTCCATGCGCAGTCCCGCGGCCTCGATCTGCCGGTCGGGGACCTGGGGCTGTTCCTTGGGCTGGCCGGACGGCTGACCGGCCGCCTGACCGGTCGGCTGGCCGTTGTCGGGGCTGGTGCGGCGCAGCAGGGCGCGCAGCCGCGCGAAGACCTCCTCGACGTCGAACGGCTTGACCACGTAGTCGTCGGCGCCCGCGTCCAGGCCCGCGATCCGGTCCGCGGTCTCGACGAGCGCGGTGAGCATCAGGATCGGTGTGCGGTCGCCCTCGGCCCGCAGCACCCTGCAGACCTGGAGCCCGTCGATGCCGGGCATCATCACGTCCAGCAGCAGGACGTCCGGCGGCGACTTGTGCGCCTGCGCGAGCGCCTCGACGCCGTCGGCGACCGCGATGACCTGGTAGCCCTCGAGGCTCAGGGCCCGCTGCAGGGCATGACGGATGGCACGGTCGTCTTCGGCGAGCAGCACAGTCTGGGGCACACCCCCAGTCTGCCTTGGCCGGTGCCGGTTCAGCCGGGTGGGCCGGTCCACGATCAGCCTTTTTACCGCGCTCTCACCGTCACAGACGGGCGCAGGCGCGGGCGCCCGCCGTCCTCTCACCGCGACCCGCCGTCCCCTTTCACCCCAGCCCGCCGCCCCCTCGCGACAGCGCCGCGAGCCGGTCGGCGAACGGCACCACGTCGTAGTCGTCCCTGACCGGACGCGTCGCCGACTGCCCGGTCGACAGCCCGGTCATCAGTCCCGCCAGCTCCCCCGCCGCCCGGTCGACGCGGCCCTCCAGGCCCTCGGCGCCCCAGTCCTCCGAGGCGGCATAGACCCCGGTGGGCACGACCACCGCGCGCAGGTAGGCGAAGAGCGGGCGCAGCGCGTGGTCCAGCACCAGGGAGTGCCGGGCGGTGCCGCCGGTCGCCGCGATCAGCACCGGCTTGCCCGCCAGCGCGCCCTTGTCGAGCACGTCGAAGAAGGACTTGAACAGTCCGCTGTACGAGGCCGAGAACACCGGTGTGACGACGATCAGGCCGTCCGCGCCGGTCACGGCCTCGATGGCGGCGGACAGAGCGCGGCCCGGGAACCCGTTGGTGAAGTTGTGCGCGATCTCCACGGCGAGCTCGCGCAGCTCCACGACCTCGGTGTCGACCGGGGCCTGCCGCCCGACCGCGGCGGCCAGCCGGTCGGCCAGCAGCCGGGTGGAGGACGGGACGCTCAGTCCCGCCGAGACGACGACGAGCTTCATACGACGGCCTCCTTGTGCTCGTCCTGCTCGGCCTTGTGCTCGTCCTGCTCGGCGGCGGCCGACTGCTCGGCGGCCAGCAGCGACGCATGGGTCGGCGCCTCGGGCACATCGGCCGGGCGGTCCTTCGCGAACTCCTTGCGCAGCACCGGCACGACCTCCTCGCCCAGCAGGTCGAGCTGCTCCAGCACGGTCTTCAGCGGCAGCCCGGCGTGGTCCACGAGGAACAGCTGGCGCTGGTAGTCACCGGCGTACTCGCGGAAGGCGAGGGTCTTCTCGATGACCTCCTGCGGGGAGCCGACGGTCAGCGGGGTCTGGTCGGTGAAGTCCTCCAGCGAGGGACCGTGGCCGTAGACCGGGGCGTTGTCGAAGTAGGGGCGGAACTCGCGGACCGCGTCCTGGGAGTTCCTGCGCATGAAGACCTGCCCGCCGAGGCCGACGATCGCCTGCTCGGGCGTGCCGTGGCCGTAGTGGGCGTAGCGGGTGCGGTACAGCTCGACCATCCGCTTGGTGTGGTCGGCCGGCCAGAAGATGTTGTTGTGGAAGAAGCCGTCGCCGTAGTACGCGGCCTGCTCGGCGATCTCCGGGGAGCGGATGGAGCCGTGCCAGACGAACGGCGGGACGCCGTCCAGCGGGCGCGGGGTGGAGGTGAAGCCCTGCAGCGGGGTGCGGAACTTGCCCTCCCAGTTCACCACGTCCTCGCGCCACAGCCGGTGCAGCAGGGCGTAGTTCTCGACGGCGAGGTTGATGCCCTGCCGGATGTCCTGCCCGAACCAGGGGTAGACCGGGCCGGTGTTGCCGCGGCCCAGCATCAGGTCCACGCGCCCGTCGGCCAGGTGCTGGAGCATCGCGAAGTCCTCAGCGATCTTCACCGGATCGTTGGTGGTGATGAGGGTCGTGGAGGTGGACAGGATCAGGTTCTCGGTCCGCGCGGCGATGTGGCCGAGCATCGTGGTCGGGGACGACGGCACGAACGGCGGGTTGTGGTGCTCGCCGGTCGCGAAGACGTCGAGCCCCACCTCCTCGGCCTTCAGCGCGATCGCGACCATGGCCTTGATGCGCTCGCGCTCGCTCGGCGTACGCCCCGTGGTCGGGTCCGGCGTGACGTCGCCGACGCTGAAGATCCCGAACTGCATGGTCGCTCAACCTCCAAGTTGTTGACCGTTCAACTATACCGCTGAACGGTCACCCGGGTCCCCTTATTCCGGCGACTGTCAGTGCCCCGTCCTACGATCCGGACATGGCCGCCCCACGCCGTGACCACCGAGGGATCGTCGACGCCGCGGAGCTCCTCGCGCAGGTGCGCTTCCGCCGCCGCGAGCCCGCCGAGCCGCTGCGCCCGTATCTGGAGCACTACTGGCTGATCGACTGGGACCTCACCCGGCCGTACGCCTCGCACGTGGTCCCGCACCCCTCGGTCAACGTCGTCTTCCAGCGGTTCGCCGGGCAGGAGCCGTTCGCCGAGGTCGCGGGGATCGGGCTCGAACTGTTCACGCAGAAGCTGGAGGGGCGGGGGCGGGTGTGCGGCATCCAGTTCCGGCCCGGCGGCTTCCGCCCCTTCGTCCCCGGCCGGCCGGTGAGCGACTGGACCGGCCGGCGGGTCCGCTTCCCCGAGGTCCCCCTCGACGCCGACCCGCACGCCGTACTCGGACCCGACGACGAGGACGCCCGGGTCGCCGCCCTGGACGCCTTCCTCCTCGGCCTCGCCCCGCGACCCGACCCGCAGGCCGACCTCGCGATGACCCTGGTCGACCGCATCCGCGCCGACCGCACGATCCGCCGCGTCGGCGACTTCGCCCGCGCCGAGGGCATGTCCGTACGAGTGCTGCAGCGCCTGTTCGCCGGGTACGTCGGCGTGGGCCCCAAGTGGGTCGTCCTGCGCTACCGCATCCACGAGGCCCTGGAGCGCGCCGAGACCGACCGGGACGTCGACTGGGCGACCCTCGCGGCCGACCTCGGCTATGCCGACCAGGCCCATCTGGTACGGGACTTCACGGCGACGGTGGGGGTGCCGCCGACGGCGTACGCGCAGGGCGCGGTCTAGCAGCCTCGCCGCACCTCACCTCACCTCACCATCACCGGGATTCCATCGTCCCGCCGACCGCGCCCCGCCGACCGCGCCCCCGTCTGCCTCGTCCCGCCGACCGCGCCCCCGCCGGCGCTCCCGCTCAAGGAACCAGGACCAGGCGACCACGAACCCCGCCCGCGTCCAGACGGGCGTGGGCCTTCGCGGCGTCGTCCAGGGGGTAGGTCTCGGCCACCCGCAGGGTCAGTACGCCCTCGTCGACCAGGGCCGCCAGCCTCGCGAGACGGGCACCGTCGGCGGTGACGGCGACCGCGGTGGTCCGCACCCCGCGCACCGACTCGGGGTGACCGCCGGGCCGCACCCCCACGTAGGCGCCGCCGTCACGGACCCACTCCAGGGCCGCCTCGCCGAGGTTCGCGGCGTCCAGCACGGCGTCGAAGGTGCCCAGTTCGGCGGTCTTGGACGCGAAGTCGGCGCCCAGGGACCGTACGAGCTCCTCGTCGCCCTCGCGGGCGAGCCCGGTCACCGACACGCCCCGGCGAGCGGCGAGCTGGATCGCGAACCCGCCGACCGCGCCCGCGGCGCCCGTCACCAGCAGCGACTGCCCTTCGGTCAACTCCAGCAACTCCAGGGCCTGTTCGGCGGTCAGGGCGTTCAGCGGCAGGGTCGAGGCATGCACGGCGTCGACCGTGGCCGGCGCCTTCGCCACCGCGTCCGTGTCGACGACGACGTACTCGGCATGGGTGCCCAGCGGCCGCACCATGCCCGGGTCCAGGGCCACCACCTCGTCGCCGACGCTCCACGCGGTCGCCACCCCCGTCGCGTCCACCGTCCCGGCGACGTCCCAGCCGAAGCCGATCCGCTTGCCCGCACCCCCGAAGAACCCGCCGCGCACACCCGCGTCCACCGGGTTCAGCGCGGCCGCCGCGACCTTGATCCGCACCTGACGGGCGCCCGGCTCGGGCACCTCCGCCTCCACGATCTCCACGGTCTCGGGCCCGCCGAAGGTCCTCACTACTGCAGCACGCATAGTTGTCTCTCCCGGAATCGAGATGGTTGTTTCGCGTTTCTGAAGTGCTGCAACAACCGTAGGAAGAGTTACTATCCAGGAGGAAGTAGTTACCTGAAGGTGCCTACCTCACCCGGAGGAGAGCCATGGCGACCATGACCGCCGCCCAGAAGCGCGAGCAGGCCCGCACCGCCTACGACGCCTTCCTGCGCGCCTGCCCCACCAACCAGCTCCTGGACCGCCTCAGCGACAAGTGGGTCAGCCTGGTTCTCGCCGCCCTGTCGAGCGGCCCGATGCGCTACAGCGACCTCAGCCGCAAGATCGCGGGCGTGAGCCCCAAGATGCTCACGCAGACCCTGCGCGCACTGGAGCGCGACGGCCTCGTCACCCGCACGGTCACCCCCTCCGTGCCGGTCCGCGTCGACTACGAACTCACCGAACTGGGCGGCAGCCTCGCGCAGTTGATGACCGCGGTGAAGACCTGGGCCGAGACCCACTTCGACGAGGTGCACGCGGCACGGGAGCAGTACGACGCCGGGAACGCCGCGGCGTCCTAGGACGCGGTCCGAACGCCGGGCCACGGCGGCGTTTCAGACCCCGCCCGCCCGCAACCGCGCGATCTGCTCCGCGCCGAACTCCACCGTCCGGCGCATGTGCCCGACGACCACGGCCAGTTCGGCGTCGTCCAGTTCGTCGAAGAGGGCGGACCAGCCGCCGCCCAGCCGGTCCCACAGCCGCCCGAACTCCGCGATCCGCTCCGGCACGGTCGCCACCAGCACCCTCCGCCGGTCCTCCGCGTCCCGCTCCCGCACGACATAGCCGGCCCGCTCCAGCCGGTCCACGAGCCGGGTCGCCGACCCGGTGGTCAGCCCCGTCAGCTCCGCGATCCGTCCGGTCGTCACCGGCGCGCCCTCCAGCGTCAGCAGGTTCAGACACTGCAGATCGGTCGGGTGCAGCCCCAGATGGTCGGCTACGGCCTGGTTGAACAGGGCGTACGAGGCCATGTAGCGGCGCGAGACGACGGACAGCTCGTCGAGCAGCCGCTCACGCGCGTCACCGGCCATGCGTGCTCCCCTGGAAGTAGTACGTGGCCCCTGTTGGATGTATCCCACGCCAGGCCGATGCCAGTCGCCGTCCATCAGGTGACACCACCCGCAGGCGACAGCGTCCGCAGGTGACAGCCCCCGCAGGAGACGGCGCCCATGGCACGCTGGCACCATGCTGATCGTCCGCTCCGCCGCCCTCTTCCTCGTCGCCGCGATCTTCGAGATCGGCGGGGCGTGGCTGATCTGGCAGGGCGTGCGTGAGCACCGTGGCTGGCTGTGGATGGCCGGAGGCGTGCTGGCCCTCGGCGCCTACGGCTTCGTCGCCACCTTCCAGCCCGACGCCCACTTCGGCCGCATCCTCGCCGCATACGGCGGGATCTTCGTCGCCGGTTCGCTCCTGTGGGGCGTGGTCGCGGACGGCTACCGCCCCGACCGCTGGGACATCACCGGCGCGCTGGTCTGCCTCGCGGGAATGGCGCTGATCATGTGGGCGCCGCGGAACGGCGGCTGAGCCTCACTTACGCTGAATGGAGCCGACCGCCACCGCAGACCAGGAGCACCGCATGGCAACCGCACCGTCCGCAGCCTCCCGCATCGCGATCGTCACCGGTGCCAGCAGCGGGATCGGTGCCGCCACGGCCCGGCAGCTGGCCGCCGCGGGACACCGCGTCGTGCTGACCGCCCGCCGCAAGGACCGGATCGAGGCGCTGGCGGAGGAGATCAACGCGGCGGGACACTCCGCCGCGGCGTACCAGCTCGACGTCACCGACCGCGCGGCGGTCGACGAGTTCGCGAGCGCCTTCAGCACGGTCGGCGTCCTCGTCAACAACGCGGGCGGCGCGCTCGGCGCCGACCCGGTGGCGACCGGCGACCCGGCCCACTGGCGCACGATGTACGAGACGAACGTCCTCGGCACCCTGAACGTCACCCAGGCCCTGCTGCCCAAGCTGGAGGCGAGCGGCGACGGCACGGTGGTGGTCGTCTCCTCCACCGCGGGCCTCGGCACCTACGAGGGCGGCGCGGGCTATGTCGCCGCCAAGCACGGCGAGCACGTCCTCGCCGAGACCCTCCGCCTGGAGATCGTCGGCCGCCCGGTCCGGGTCATCGAGATCGCGCCCGGCATGGTCAAGACCGACGAGTTCGCGCTCACCCGCTTCGGCGGCGACGAGGCGAAGGCGTCGAAGGTCTACGAGGGCGTGGCCGAACCCCTGACGGCCGACGACGTGGCGGAGACGATCACCTGGGCGGTCACCCGCCCCAGCCACGTCAACGTCGACCTGCTGGTCCTGCGCCCCCGCGCGCAGGCCTCCAACACCAAGGTCCACCGGGAGCTGTGATGGCGGACGAGAGGGAGCAGCAGCGGCTGACGGCGGAGAAGAAGCGCGAGCGGTACGTCTGGTACTACCTCGCGTACTTCCTCTTCGGCATCCACATCGTGGCGTTCGTGATGATCTACGCGGTGCTGCACGCCAAGTAGGCGGCGCCGCAGGCGACGTAGGGTCATGGTCCGTGGACAGACACATACCTTTCGACGCCCTGCACAACTTCCGCGACCTCGGCGGCTACGCCACCGCCGACGGCCGCCGCGTCCGCACCGGCCTGCTGTACCGCGCGGATTCCCTGGGCAAGCTGCGCGAGGGCACCGCGGACTGGGACCGCTTCCGGTCGCTGGGCATCCGCACCGTGATCGACCTGCGCCACCCCTGGGAGGCCGAGGCCCAGGGGCGCGTACCGGAGCACGGCTCGTTGACGTACCACAACCTGAGCATCGAGCACCGCCCGTACGACCAGGCGATCCAGGGCCCGGACGTCGACCCCGGCCCGTATCTGGCCGCACGCTACATGGAGGTTGGCCGAGGACGGGGTCAAGGAGATTGGCCGCGCCCTGCAGTTGGTCACGGAGGCGGTGCAGGCGAACACCCCGCTGGTCTTCCACTGCGCCTCGGGCAAGGACCGCACGAGCCAACTGGCGGCGCTGATCCTGGAGTTGGCAGGCGTCCCCGACGAGGCAATCATCGAGGACTACACCCTGACCGAACTGGCCACACCGGCCCTCCTCGCCGACTGGAAGACCCGCAACGCCGGCCGCGAGCCGTCCTGGCCGGGCTTCGGCAGGGCCCCGAGCTCGGTGATGAAGACCTACCTCACCTCCCTGAGAACCCGCTACGGCTCAACCGAGCACTACGTCAACCAGCAACTGTCCCTGGATGCAGAGGAGTTGCAGAACACCCTCCGCACATCGCTCCTTGAGTCCGCCCCCACCGCCTGACGACCACCCGGCACACAGCTCCCCCGGCCCGGGTCCCGCATAACTCACAGGAGTGAACGTCATCGATCACCCGAACAGCCGCTGAACTGACGATCTAGCCTCGCAGCACAACCTCAAATCGACGGCCCTCGGCAGGGCGGCATCCCTGGCCGAGGGCCTGACCAGCAAGGAAGGACAGAGCTTCCTCATGGCTGACTGCGAGACTAGCGCCCACGGGTTCATGGACCTGAGGGTCCCCGAGTACGCGTACATGTTCGGCTTTCTCCAGGCGGACGGGCACCTGGCGCAGGGAGTGGGGCAGAAGGGCAAGCTGAGCGTCGAGATCAACGCCCGAGACATCGAGCTTCTGCGCCAGTTCCAGAAGCTGACGCCGTACTACAGCAGCATTCACGAGCGCACCCGGTCGACGAACTTCGCCGAGACCCATACCTCCGCGGTGTGGAGCCTGTGCTCCTTCGAAGCCCGGACCCTGCTGGATGACCTCGGCCTGCCCCATGGCCGCAAATCGAAGACGATCTCCCCGCCGCGCGGCGAGTTCGCACAGCGCGACTACCTTCGAGGCGTCATCGATGCCGACGGCTCGGTGGGCTACACGGGCAAGGGCTTCCCGTTCATCTCTCTCACCACTGCCAGCACGGCCATCGGCACTCATCTGTGCCAGTACGCGCAGGAATTCACGGGCGTCGCGCGCAATCTCAAGCGCAACGCACGCGACGGCATCTACAACGTCCTCTACATGATGGAGGCCGCCCAAAAACTGGCAGCTCACCTGTACTACCCAGGGTGTCTGTCCTTGGAGCGCAAGCGCGCAGCCGCCGGTTCACTCGCCGACTGGGCACGCCCGGCGGGCATGAGAGCTGCTCACACGGCACGCCGCTGGAACGAGCACGAGGACCTGATCCTGCTGGAACTCAACAGCCCGAAGGCAGCCGCCGACGAACTCGGCCGGACCGTCCAGAGCTGCAGCCTCCGCCTGTGGCGCCTGCGAACCGGCCGAGTCCCCGTCCCGGACAAGCGATAGCCGACTGAACGAGGCCCCCGGTACGAGCCGGGGGTCCCGCTGTTCAGCCCTTCACACACACGACCTGCTTCAGCTTCGCCACGACCTCCACGAGGTCCCGCTGCTGATCCATCACCCGCTCGATCGGCTTGTACGCGCCCGGGATCTCGTCCACGACGCCGGAGTCCTTGCGGCACTCCACGCCTCGTGTCTGGTCCTCGAGATCCTTGGTCGAGAAGCGCCGCTTCGCCGCGTTGCGGCTCATGCGCCGACCCGCCCCGTGGGACGCCGAGTTGAAGGCCAGTTCGTTGCCGAGGCCCTTGACGATGTACGTGGCCGTGCCCATCGAGCCCGGGATGATTCCCAGGTCACCTGCACCCGCCCTGATTGCGCCCTTGCGGGTCACCAGCAGGTCCATCCCTTCGTAGCGCTCCTCCGCAACGTAGTTGTGATGGCAGCTGACCTCCGTCTCGAAAGTCGGCTTCGCCTTCTTGAACTCCCTGCGGATCACGTCCTTGAGAAGCGCCATCATGATCGAGCGGTTGTACTTCGCGTACTCCTGCGCCCAGTAGAGGTCGTTCCGGTAGGCCGCCATCTGGGGGGTGTCCGCGACGAAGACGGCGAGGTCGCGGTCGACCAGGCCCTGGTTGTGCGGGAGCTTCTGGGCCACACCGATGTGATGTTCGGCCAGTTCCTTGCCGATGTTCCGGGAACCGGAGTGCAGTGTCAGCCACACGGAATTGTCCGAATCGAGCGAAACTTCCAGATGGTGATTTCCGGACCCCAGCGTCCCCATCTGCTTGGCCGCCCGCTCCCCCCGGAACCGCACCGCCTCCGCGACCCCGTCGAACCGCCCCCAGAAGCCGTCCCACCCGGCCGTCGCCAGCCCATGGAAGCGGCCCGGGTCGACCGGGTCGTCGTGCATCCCCCGCCCCACCGGGATCGCCTGCTCGATCTTCGAGCGCAGGCGCGACAGGTCTCCCGGCAGGTCGTTGACCGTCAGGGAGGTCTTGACCGCGGACATGCCGCAGCCGATGTCGACGCCCACCGCCGCGGGGCAGACGGCGCCCTGCATCGCGATGACCGAGCCGACCGTCGCGCCCTTGCCGTAGTGGACGTCCGGCATGACCGCGAGGCCCTTGATCCAGGGGAGGGTCGCGACGTTGCGCAGCTGCTGCAGGGCCGCGTCCTCGACCGTCGCCGGGTCGGTCCACATGCGGATCGGGACCTTCGCGCCCGGCATTTCGACGTACGACATGTCTTCCTCATTCCCCCGGAACAGCAACAGAAGTGATGAAACGCAAAACCGGCGCCAAGGTCAGTGAAATGGGACAACGGACCGGCGTCCACGGCAGTGCGTGCGATAGACATTGTCTCCAGGGGACGCCCCCGTGCAGCAAGCGAATAACCAGCGGGGACACTGGAGCACCGGCCGTCGGCCACCGTCGAGAGAGGAGCCTGACCGTGCAGCGGAAGGCATATGTACCCGGCGTGGCCGCGCTCCTCGTGGCGCTGCTGGCCGGCTGCACGGCAGGCTCGGGCAGCGGGGGTTCGACGGACGACTCGAACCCCGGCGAGGCCGGTACCGCGTCCGCGGCGGCGCAGCCCGGCAAGTACCGCACGCTCCCGGAGCCGTGCAGTGCGGTCGGCCACGACACCCTGGACTCGATGCTGCCGGGCATCAAGCAGATCACCGACGCGGAGCAGCGGGACAAGGCGTACCAGGGCGAGGCCACGCTGACGTACGACACGGACCGCAAGGTCGGCTGCCGCTGGAAGGTGCAGTCGCCGGACGCGACCGACCATCTCCTCGTGGACTTCGAACGTGTCGTGTCCTACGACAACTCCGTGAGCGACGACGCCCAGGCGCAGGAGCTGTTCGCGCAGAAGGAGACGGCGGCTGACCTTCCGGAGCCGGCGGCCTCCGGCAGCAGCGCGCCGGGTGACGCCACGAGTTCCGCCTCTCCGGGTGCGGATGCCGGCGGGAGCGCCGATCCCAGCGGTTCGCCGTCCTCCTCGGCGTCCGCGTCCTCCTCCGTCCCGCCGGCCGATCTGCAGCCCCGCGTGCTGAGCGGTCTGGGCGACGAGGCCTTCCTCGACGACGCCGTCAGCGGCTCCGCCTCGACGGCTCAGCAGCGCACGGTGACTGTGGCGTTCCGCACGTCCAACGTGATGGTGACCATCCAGTACGAGGAGCAGCCGGCCGTGGTCGGCGCCGTGCCGGACAGCAAGGAAATGCAGGACAAGGCCCGGAAATTGGCCGCGCAACTGGCTGACACCCTGGGCGGCTAGGGGCCGTTCGCGCGTGCTCGGCGCGCGACCGCAATGCCTGTGAAGCAGAAGCACACAGTTTCCTCACCGCGTACCGTGGCCCCTCGGACCCGACCCGTCGACCGCAGGAACCACAGCGTCATGAGTGAAGGAACCATGCAGCGACCAGCAGAGCGAGACCGGCACAACCAGCGGGACAGGTGGCACAGGAGCCCGGCGCGCCTTGCCGTCTGCGCCCTCGCGCTCCCCGTGCTGGTGCTCACCGCCGGCTGCTCCTCGGACTCCGGCTCCGGTGACGGAGGCGGGAGCGGCAAGGGAGCGGGCGGTGACACGTCGTCCGCGTCCGGCGCGAGCGCCTCGCCGACGGTGCAGGCGGCGGCATACCGCAAGCTGCCCGGCTCGTGTGCGGTGCTGTCGAAGAAGACCCTGACCTCGCTGGTGCCGAAGGGCGCCAAATCCGGCAAGGAGGGTCAGTCGGACGACACCGCGACGCGGGCGAGCTGTTCGTGGAGCAGCCTGGACAACAACGGTGTGAAGGGCTCGCAGTTCCGCTGGCTCAATGTCTCGCTGCTGCGTTTCGATTCGGACGCGCAGCGCGGCGAGGGCGACAAGCTGGCGCACACGTACTACGAGAAGCAGGTCAAGGACGCCCAGGGCGTCGAGGGCGCGAAGAACACCACAACGCAGCCGGTCGCCGGGACGGGCGACGAGGCGTCGCTGGTGCGCTACGACCTGAAGAAGAAGGAAGGCGCCTTCAGGCAGCAGACGATCGTGACGCGCGTCGAGAACGTCGTCATCACGCTCGACTACAACGGCGCGGGCCTGGCGGGCGAGAAGACCCCGTCGGCCGAGGATCTGACGAAGTCGGCGGAGAAGGCGGCCAAGGAGGCGGTGGCATCGGTGGCGTCGGCGAACGGTGACGGCTCGGCCACCGGCGCCGGTTCGGGCACGGGCAGCGGCTCGGATTCGGGTGCGGGCAAGCCCTCGCCGTCCACGTCGGCCTCGAAGTCGGCGTCGGCGAAGCCGTCCGCGTCGGCCTCGAAGGCCCAGAAGTCCTCTTCGCCCTCCGCGTCCGCTTCGGCTTCCAAGAAGAGCTGACCGTCACATCTGGACGCCAACTCGCAGCTCAGCAACGCCTTTTGACGGAGCCCGGCCCCCTGTGGGGACCGGGCTCCGCCTGGCCCGGCACATCGTTCGCCGGACACTTGTGCCACTCTGTTGCGCGCAACAGCACGCAATGGGAGGGGAGTACGGGTGGCCGCGCCACTGCAGCTGACTCGGATGCACCGCGTTCTCATCGCCGTGGTCGTGTCCGGCGCCGTGATCATCGCCGGCATCGGCTTCGCGGGTTCGTACGCGGCCGTGCGCGAGTTGGCCTTCAAGAAGGGTTTCGGGAACTTCGCCTACGTCTTCCCGATCGGCATCGACGCGGGCATCTGTGTCCTGCTGGCCCTTGATCTCCTGCTCACCTGGATCCGCATACCGTTCCCGCTGCTGCGGCAGACGGCCTGGCTGCTGACGGCGGCGACGATCGCCTTCAACGGCGCGGCCGCCTGGCCGGATCCGCTGGGCGTGGGCATGCACGCGGTGATCCCGGTGCTCTTCGTGGTCTCCGTGGAGGCGGCCCGGCACGCGATCGGCCGGATCGCGGACATCACGGCCGACAAGCACATGGAGGGGGTCCGCCTCACCCGCTGGCTGCTGTCGCCGGTGCCGACGTTCCTGCTGTGGCGTCGTATGAAGCTGTGGGAGCTGCGTTCCTACGAGCAGGTGATCAAGCTGGAGCAGGAGCGGCTGGTCTACCAGGCCCGGCTGCGCTCCCGCTTCGGCCGTGCCTGGCGGCGCAAGGCCCCAGTGGAGTCCCTGATGCCGCTGCGGCTGGCCCGTTACGGCGTCCCGCTGGCGGAGACGGCGCCGTCGGGCCTGGCGGCGGCCGGGATAGAGCCGGCGGTGCTGCCTCCGGCGCCCGCACCGTCGCCGACGCCCGTGCAGGAGATCGCCCCGCCGGTCCCGCGGCAGTCCGGGCCCCTCGACCAGGCGCCCATGCAGCCGGACGGCAGCCCCTGGCTGCATGCCCGGCACCCGCAGGAGACGCCGTACTACGGGGACTACGACCCGGCCTACGAGCCCGAGCAGTATCCCGAGCCGGAGCAGTACCCCGGGTCGGAGCAGTACCCGGGGCCCGAGCAGTACTTCGACCCCGGGGAGTATCCGGAAGAGCCCGTGTACGACGAGCCCTCCCCGGAGGAGACGGGCAGCTTTCAGATCCCGGTGAGTCCGGGCCGCACCCGCGAGCTGGGTGAGGGCGGCGGCAACCCGGAGCCGGACGAGGAGTCGTACTACCAGGTCTTCAAGCAGTCGATAAACGGCAGCTACCCGACTCCGCGGGAGTTCAGCGACAACGCGGAGGCCACCTTCGGCGTTCCCCTCATGGACGCCGAGGCCAAGCGCATGGTGATGCGCTTCCAGAACCGCCACACGGCGGAACTGGAAGACGACCACATCGCCTGAGGCCGGGCCTCACTCCCCGAGCAGGGCCCGCACCCGCTCCTGCCCGACCGCCAGCAGCAGCGTGGGCAGGCGCGGTCCGGTGTCGCGGCCGACGAGCAGGTGGTAGAGCAGCGCGAAGAACGACCGCTGGGCGGTCTTGATCTCGGGCGGCAGCTCCTTGGGCGTGGCGTCCGCGGGGAAGCCGGCCTGCACCTTGGGGACGCCGTAGACGAGGTGGGTGAGCCCGTCCAGCGACCAGTTGTCGGCGAGTCCGTCCAGGAGCAGCCGCAGGGACTGCCGGCCGTCCTCGTCGAGGGACTTCAGCAGTTCGGCGTCGGGTTCGTCGCGCACGATGGTCCGCTGGTCTGCGGGGACCTGCGTGTTGATCCAGGCCTCGGCCTTGTCGTACCTGGGCCGCGCCTCGTCCAGTGAGCCGAGCGGGTTGGCGGGGTCCAGCTCGCTCAGGATGCGCAGCGCCTGGTCCTCGTGCCCGGCGGTGATGTCCGCGACCGAGGCCAGCGTGCGGTACGGCAGCGGGCGCGGGGTCTTCGGCAGTTCGCCGGCGGCGGTGCCGACCGCGCGCGTGTGCGCGGCGACGTCACCCGGCAGGGCGCTGCCGTCCGCGACCTTGGCGTCGAGCTTGTCCCACTCGTCGTAGAGCCGCTGGATCTCCTGGTCGAAGGCGATCTTGAAGGACTGGTTGGGGCGGCGGCGGGCGTAGAGCCAGCGCAGGAGCTGCGGCTCCATGATCTTCAGGGCGTCGGCGGGAGTGGGCACGCCGCCGCGCGAGGACGACATCTTCGCCATGCCGGAGATGCCGACGAAGGCGTACATCGGCCCGATCGGCTGCTTGCCGCCGAAGATCCCGACGATCTGGCCGCCCACCTGGAAGGAGGATCCCGGGGAGGAGTGGTCGACGCCGCTGGGCTCGAAGACGACGCCCTCGTACGCCCAGCGCATCGGCCAGTCGACCTTCCAGACCAGCTTGCCGCGGTTGAACTCGCTGAGCCGGACGGTCTCGGAGAAGCCGCACGCGGTGCAGGCGTACGTCAGCTCGGTGGTGTCGTCGTCGTAGGCGGTGACGGTGGTCAGGTCCTTCTCGCAGTTGCCGCAGTACGGCTTGTACGGGAAGTACCCGGCGGAGCCGGACGAGCCGTCGTCCTCGCTCGCCGCGCCGGAGCCCTCGGCGGCCTCCAGCTCGGCCTCGTCCAGGGGCTTTTGCTGCTGCTTCTTGGCGGGGGCCTTCTTGGTGCGGTACTGGTCGAGGATCGCGTCGATCTCGGCCCGGTGCGCGATCGCGTGCAGGATCTGCTCGCGGTAGACGCCGGTGGTGTACTGCGCGGTCTGGCTGATCCCGTCGAACTCCACGCCGAGCGCGGCCAGCGACTCGGTCATCGCGGCCTTGAAGTGCTCGGCCCAGTTCGGGTGCGCGGAGCCCTTGGGCGCGGGGACGGAGGTCAGCGGCTTGCCGATGTGCTCGGCCCAGGTCTCGTCGACCCCGGCGACGCCGGCCGGCACCTTGCGGTAGCGGTCGTAGTCGTCCCAGGAGATGAGGTGGCGCACCTGGTGGCCGCGGCGGCGGATCTCGTCGGCGACGAGGTGCGGGGTCATGACCTCGCGCAGGTTGCCGAGGTGGATCGGACCGGAGGGCGAGAGACCGGACGCGACGACGACGGGTTTGCCGGGGGCCCGACGCTCCGACTCCTCGATGACCTCATCCGCGAAACGGGAGACCCAGTCGGTGGTCTCGGTGCTCTGAGCCACGATCGGCACGTCCTTCTTTCTGGCCTGGGGCAGCCGGTACGGTCGCACGGCTGACCGCCCCATTCTCCCAGACCCGATCGCGGCGAAGAAAACCGCTTTACCCACCATGGGATACTGGATGGGTCTATCGATCCCCACGAGGAGAACGGCACCCCTTCCTATGGCCTCGGTCACGTCCCTCAGCGACTCCGTCCAGCAGCAGCTCGCGTCCGCCCTCTCGGCCACCCTGCCGGAGGCCGCCGGTGCGGACCCGCTGCTGCGACGCAGCGACCGGGCCGACTTCCAGGCGAACGGCATCCTCGCGCTCGCCAAGAAGGCCAAGGCCAACCCGCGGGAGCTGGCGGCGCAGGTCGTCGGCAACATCGCCACCGGTGACGTGATCAAGGACATCGAGGTCTCCGGACCGGGCTTCCTGAACGTCACGCTCGCGGACCGGGCGATCATCGACAACCTCGCCGCGCGGTACGCGGACGGCGAGCGGCTCGGTGTGCCCCTGAAGCAGAACGCGGGCATCACGGTCGTCGACTACGCCCAGCCGAACGTGGCGAAGGAGATGCACGTCGGCCATCTGCGCTCCGCCGTCATCGGCGACGCCCTGCGCGGCATGCTCGACTTCACCGGCGAGAAGACGATCGGCCGGCATCACATCGGCGACTGGGGCACGCAGTTCGGCATGCTCATCCAGTACCTGTTCGAGAACCCCGGCGAGCTGGCCCCGGCGGCCGACGTCGACGGCGAGCAGGCGATGAGCAATCTGAACCGTGTCTACAAGGCCTCGCGCGCGGTCTTCGACGCGGACGAGGAGTTCAAGGAGCGGGCCCGCAAGCGGGTCGTCGCCCTGCAGTCCGGCGACAAGGAGACGCTCGAGCTGTGGCAGCAGTTCGTGGACGAGTCGAAGGTCTACTTCAACTCGGTCTTCGAGAAGCTCGACATGCGCATCCGCGACGAGGAGATCGTCGGCGAGTCCGCGTACAACGACATGATGGCGGAGACCGCGCGGCTGCTCGAGGAGTCGGGTGTCGCCGTGCGCTCCGAGGGCGCGCTGGTCGTCTTCTTCGACGAGATCCGCGGCAAGGACGACCAGCCGGTGCCGCTGATCGTGCAGAAGGCGGACGGCGGCTTCGGCTACGCGGCCTCCGACCTGTCGGCGATCCGCAACCGCGTCTTCGAACTGCACGCGACGACGCTGCTCTACGTCGTGGACGTGCGCCAGTCGCTGCACTTCAAGATGGTCTTCGAGACGGCCCGGCGGGCCGGCTGGCTGGGCGACGACGTCACCGCGCACAACATGGGCTACGGCACGGTCCTCGGCGCGGACGGCAAGCCGTTCAAGACCCGTGAGGGCGAGACGGTCCGGCTGGAGGACCTGCTGGACGAGGCGGTCGAGCGGGCCACGGCGGTCGTGCGGGAGAAGGCCGAGAAGGTGGGCCTGAGCGAGGCGGAGATCGTCGAGAACGGCCGCTACGTCGGCATCGGCGCCGTGAAGTACGCGGACCTGTCGACGTCCCCGAACCGCGACTACAAGTTCGACCTGGACCAGATGGTGTCGCTGAACGGCGACACGAGCGTGTACCTGCAGTATGCGTACGCCCGTATCCGGTCCATCTTCGGCAAGGCCGGCGACCGCGCCCCGCTGGCCCACCCGGAGCTCGAACTGGCCCCGGCGGAGCGGGCGTTGGCCCTGCACCTGGACGCGTTCGGGGAGACGGTCTTCGAGGCGTCCGCGGAGTACGCACCGCACAAGGTGGCCGCGTACCTCTACCAACTGGCGTCGCTGTACACGACGTTCTACGACCAGTGCCCGGTGGTGAAGCCGGCGCCCGCCCAGGAGGTCGCGGAGAACCGCCTCTTCCTGTGCGACGTGACGGCCCGCACGCTGCACAAGGGCATGGCGCTGCTGGGGATCCGGACGCCGGAGCGGCTCTGATCAGGTACGCCGGGCGGTGACCGCCAGCGTCGCGTAGGGCATGGTGACCGTGCCGCCCCGCGCGTCGATGGCCGCGCCGACGGCGGTCAGGATCTCGGCGAGCTTGTCGGGCGGGAGCCTGGTGAAGGCGCCCTGGGTGGGGACGACGTCCAGCCAGGCGTCCCGGGTGTAGGTGAACTCCCAGTCGTAGCGCCACTGTTCGGGCTCGTCGAAGCCGCCGGCCTCCCGGATGCCGTCGGCCGCCTTGACGAGGAAGGTCTGGTAGCCGTCCACCATGGACCTGGTCAGGGCGGCGCGGAAGTCGAACGGCGCGTCGGGCATGACGCGTTCGCAGCTGTCGGCGACCGCTTCGGCCAGGTCGGCGGGGATGTCCGCCACGTTCCAGAAGAGGGCCAGCAGGCCGCCGGGGCGCAGGAGCTTCGCCGCCTTGGCCACACCGGCGGCGTGGTCGACCCAGTGCCAGGCCGTCCCGGCGACGACGGCGTCGAACCGGCGCCCCCGCGGCTCCCACTCCTCGAACGTCGCCACCTCCGCGTCCGTCCCGAGCCGCCGCGCCAGCGCGGCCATCCGCGGGTCGGGGTCGACCCCGAGCACCGTGCACCCCGCCTCCTGGAACTGCCGGGCGGAGATCCCGGTGCCGCAGCCGACGTCGAGAACGTCCGGGCCGGGGAGGGCGTCCACGATGCGCCGCACCAGGGCTTCCGGGTAGCGGGGCCGGGCGCGGTCGTAGCGCTCGGGATCGGTGCCGAAGGACTCGGCGATGTCTCGGCGCTCGTGCGGGCGATTCGGGGTGGAGGCCGGGGTGGGACCTGTTGTGGACGCTGGGGTGGACGAAGGAGTGGGCATGTGCCCACTATGGGTGGGCAGGCGCCCACTCGTCAACGGGCGGGCGCCCGCTCCCACCCTTCCGACCCAGGAGACAATGGCCCACATGCCGACAGGAGTGGCCATCCGCGACCCCCGCCAACAGCTCTTCGACGCCGCCGAGCGCATCCTGCTCCGAGCCGGCCCGAACGCGCTGACCAGCAGGGCGGTCACGACGGAGGCGGGTGTGGCCAAGGGCGTCCTGCACCGGCACTTCACGGACTTCGACGCGTTCCTGGTGGAGCTGGTGCAAGGTCGCATCCGCGGGCTCGACCGGCTGGGCGCGGCCCTGAACGAGTCCGCGGGCACGGGCACGGTCACCGACCACCTCACCACCGCGCTCCTGGAACTCTTCGACCCGGTGGCGACCGCGGTCGTCGGCCTCGTCATCGCCCGCGACGAACTCCGCACCCGCCTGCGCGCTGCCGGCTCCCGGGGCATCCCCCTGATGACGGAGGCGGCGGCCGTCCTCGCGGCCTACCTCACCGCCGAACGCGACCGCGGCCGTATCGCACCCGACGCGGACGTGGACGTCCTCGCCCCGACCCTCCTGGGCGCCGCCCACCTGCTGTTCGCGGACCGGGAGTCGGGGGCACCGGACCGGGAGACGGTACGCAGGACGGTGGGGGCGGTGGTGGCGGAGATTACGGTGCCTTGAGCAGGCCATGTCGTGGACCACGAAGGCCCGTTGTCAGTGGCCGCCTCTAGAGTCACGGGCATGGCGACACTTCCGAACCCGCTGCCGAGGCTCGCGTCCCTCGGTCTGCGGCTTCCGCCCGGTGGGCTGGTCGACGCGACGGACGACGGGCCGTGGCACGAGCCGCTGCTGTGGCTGACGGACGGGCGGGCCGCGCCCGGCGACTGGGCGGCGGTCCGCGCGACGGCACCGGCCGTGGGGCTGCTCCCGGTCGTGCTGGACGTCGGCGCCGGTCATGAAGGCCCGCAGCACTGGGACTTGATGCCCGCCGAGGTGTCGTATCCGGGGGATCACGACGCCGAGGAAGTCCTGGAGGAGCTCTGGGACGAGTGCGCGGAGGCGGACGCGGACTGGCCCGGCCTGGCCGACGCCAGGCACGCCGGCGCGGACCCCGACTCTGTCGCCGACGGCATCGTGGACTCCCTCCTCGACGCCGGCAGCCCGCTCAAGGACGCCCGCCTCGCCCTCGTCCCGGCCCGCCGCAGCGCCGACATCCCGACCGCCATCGGCTGGACGGGCCCGGCGAACCACGAGGGCGACACCGCGCGCATGTCCGCGGTGCTCCGCTCCTGGGAGGACCGGTTCGGCATACGGGTGGTGGCGCTCGGCTTCGACACCCTGCTGGTGTCGGTCGCCGCGCCGCCCACCACCCTGGCCGAGGCGGAGGCGCTCGCCGCCGAGCACTTCGCGTTCTGCCCGGACAACATCTGGCAGGGCGACGACCCGACCCGCACGGCCTACGCCGAGCGCCACCTCCTCAACCGGCCTGCCTGGCACTTCTGGTGGGACTGACGGGACTGACGGCCCGCGTCCACGTCCACGTTTACGTTTACGTTTACGTCCACATCAACGAACGCCGGGGCAGCGGGAGGTAGGGTCAGGCCTTTTCGCCGACCCCCGCGTACACGTTGATGTCGGCGTCCGTGACGTCGTTGATGTCGGCGTACCGCACCTTCTCGATGTCGTCGAGCGTCGCCAGATAGGACTCCTCGGGCTGCTCCGGGACGGGGGCGGCGTTGTCGGCGCGCCAGTGGTGGACGGGGACCACTCCCGGCTCCGCCACCCGCAGCGAGTTCTCCGTGAAGAAGCGCTCGACCTCCGCCTCGGACCGCAGCACGAACGTGAAGCCCCGCTCGGTGTACGTCCGCTGAACGGCGCGGATGTTCTCGGGGTTGAGGTCCTCGGTGAGATGGCTGAGCACCAGTCGGCTGCCGGACGGCAGCGCACGGACGAGCTCGCGCACGATCGGGTACGCCTCCTCGTCCTCCACGAAGTGCAGGATCGCGACGAGGCAGAGCGCGATCGGCTGGTCGAAGTCCAGTGTCTTGGCGGCCTGTTCGAGGATCTGCGCGGGGTTCTTGAAGTCGGCGTCGACATAGTCCGTACGGCCCTCGGGGCCGCTGGTCAGCAGGGCCCGCGCGTGGGCCAGCACCACGGGGTCGTTGTCGACGTAGACGACGCGCGCGTCCGGGATGATCCGCTGGGCTATCTGATGCACGTTCTCCGCGGTGGGCAGGCCGGTGCCGATGTCGAGGAACTGGCGGATGCCGTCCTGCCCGGCCAGTGAGTTCACCGCGCGGCGCAGGAAGTCGCGGTTGTGCCGCACATCGAGGTAGCCGCGCGGGTTGGCGGCGAGCGCGGCGGCGGCCGCGGCGCGGTCGACGGGGTAGTTGTCCTTGCCGCCCAGGAAGACGTCGTAGACGCGGGCCGGGTGCGCGTGGCTGGTGTCGATCCTCCTTCTCAGCTCGGCGGGGTCCTGGCTGAGGGCGTCACCGGACATGGACGTCTCCTGAAGAGTCGAGGCGGTTGTTCAATGAACGACGAGAAGTCGCCAACAACCTAACTCCCGGCGGAACTTGATGGTGCCCGTACCGTGATCCCGCCGCGAGCCGTCCCGGAACGCCGTCCCGGGACATGACATCCCCGCAGGTCGGACGGTATCCGGAAGGTCCGGCGTCCCGAATCGCCCGCGGACAGTGGCGCGCCGGGCGGATCACCGAGCAGGCTGGTGCCCCGACCCCGCGTTCACCATCGAGAGGGCCGACCCATGTCCGCACCCCCCACCCGCACCCGAGCCCGTCTGCTCCTCGCCGCGACGGCCGCACTCGCCGCGCTCGTGCTGACGGCGTGCCGGAACGGCGAGGGCCTGCGCGACGAGGGACCGTCGTCCCTGAACACGCCGACGGCGCCTGCGGCCCCGGCGGGGGCACCGTCGCCGCAGGCGCCGTAGATCAGCAGAAGTGCCTCAGACCAGCAGCCTCTGCGCGGCCTCGACGGCCCAGTAGGTGAGGATGTTCTGCGCCCCGGCCCGCTTGATGCCGGTCAGCGTCTCAAGAATCGCCCTGTCCCTGTCGATCCAGCCCTTCTCGGCGGCGGCCTCGATCATCGAGTACTCGCCGGAGATCTGGTACGCGGCGACCGGCACGTCCACGGCGTCGGCGACCCGGGCCAGGATGTCGAGGTAGGGTCCGGCCGGCTTGACCATCACCATGTCGGCGCCCTCCTCCAGGTCGAGCGCCAACTCCCGCAGCGACTCACGTGCGTTGGCCGGGTCCTGCTGGTACGTCTTCCGGTCGCCCTGCAGCGACGAGGCGACGGCCTCGCGGAAGGGGCCGTAGAAGGCGGAGGCGTACTTGGCGGTGTAGGCGAGGATCGCCACGTCCTCGCGCCCGATCTGGTCGAGCGCGTCGCGCACGACGCCGATCTGGCCGTCCATCATCCCGCTGGGACCCACGACATGGGCGCCCGCGTCGGCCTGCACCTGGGCCATCTCGGCGTACCGCTCAAGGGTGGCGTCGTTGTCGACGCGCCCCTCGGCGTCGAGCACACCGCAGTGGCCGTGGTCGGTGGTCTCGTCGAGACACAGGTCGGACATGACGAGCAGATCGTCGCCGACCTCGGCGCGCACATCACGGAGGGCGACCTGCAGGATGCCCTCCGGGTCGGTGCCCGGCGTCCCGACGGCGTCCTTCTTCTCGTCCTCCGGAACGCCGAACAGCATGATCCCGGAAATCCCGGCCGCCACCGCCTCCGCGGCAGCCTTCTTCAGACTGTCCCGCGTGTGCTGCACGACGCCGGGCATCGCGGCAATGGGCACGGGCTCGGCCGCCCCTTCACGCACGAACGCCGGAAGAATGAAGTCCGCCGGATGCAGCCGCGTCTCGGCCACCATCCGCCGCATCACAGGGCTGGTCCGCAACCGCCGCGGCCGCGCACCGGGAAAGGATCCGTACTTCGACATACCTCTACGCTACGCCCGCCTCGGGGGCACCTTTGCCGACGATATGTCGGTCTCCCAGGGACCGGCGGTCACGGCAGTCACGGCACTGCCCGGGAGCCGGTGCCCGGAAGGCCCGCTCGCAGCCGTCGCACGTCTGGAAGGGGTGGGGACGGAACCTCGTGTACGTACCTGTCGGTGCGGCCGGTGGTGGAGCGGGCGTCGGCAAGGGTACGGGGAGCAGTTCGCGAAGGCGGTAGGCGAGCACGCCGGCCGGGTGTCGCATGTCGCCGGGGAGATCGGCGGTCAGGGCGTGGTGAACGACGGCAGCCGTGGCACCCCCGTCGAACCAGGCTCTGACAGCGGGCGCGAGCCGATGCACGTCCCGGCTGGAGAGGGTGAGACGGTCGTCGGCGCGACGCAGGCCGGCGAGCAGGGCGACGGCCTTTTCGTGGCTCGGCCCGTGCAGGGCTTTCACGGGCCGCGGATCGGGCGCTTCGAGGGGCCGGACGGGCGCGGGAGCAGCGGTGGCTTCGACACCGCTGTCCACCTGCGGGCGCGCGCCTCGGTCGTCCTCCGGGGATGCCTGCCGGTCACCCGCGGACGGACGAACCACACTGCTCCGGCTACGGGGACGGGCCATGGCAATCGGAGTGACAGCGGGCGCTGCGGGCGCGTGATGGGCGTACGTACGCGTGACCAGCCGCCCCGTGTCCGTACGCTCCCGCACTCGCTCCAGATAGCCGTGCGCCTCCAACTCCCGCAGAGCGAAGGCGATCCGGTCCCGGCCCTCGGGGAACCGTTCGGCGAGGCTGCGGATGTCGACGGGCGTCCCCTCCGGCAGCGAGAAGATGTGCGTGGCCAGCCCGATCGCGGTCAGCGAGAGCTCACGGTGCTGCGCGAGGTGATTGCCGACGACCGTGTAGTGGCCCGATTGGGACGTCCGTACGTGGATGACACCGGAGGGGGTGGTGGTCTGGCGAAGGCCCTGATTCGGGCGCGTGGCGGCGTTAGGCTTCTTCTCAGCCATAGGGAAGGTCTCGACTTCCTCGTTGGTCAGGCCCTCGCACTGGGATTGCCGTCCCGGCGGGGGCCGAAGTATGTGTGGGGGCTGTGCAGTTGTGGACTTTGCCTTCGGATGTTGCCTACGGCGAGACTGCCCGCCCAATCCCCCGCTGCGCCACCCAGACCAGCCAGTTTCACCCGCCCGTGTGACATGCGCGAGGTTTGGTTGGGTTGGTGGGTTATTTCCCCAGGTTGCTTTGGTCTTTTACCGCCCGCCGCCCCGGCCGCCGCTGCACCGGATCCCGCATTGCCAGGCCCCTGCAGGACCCGTCACACGGCAGGCGCAACGGAACACCTAACTCCAGCCATCGACCGACACCTGCGGCCCGCCATCGAGATACCGGCGGAGAGCGCTGGCCGTGGTGTCCACGAACTCCTCGGGGATTGTGTCGGCATCGACCCAGCAAACCTGAGAGTGCTTGCGTGGTTCCCGGTTTTCGGGTTCACCGCTCCATTCGTGAGCGGTGAAGACGACGGTGAGGAAGCCGTTGGGCGCCTCGACGCCCCAGGCGCCATGAATGATGTGGGCGACCTTGAGCGCCTCGGGCTTCACAACCAGGCCGGTCTCCTCGTACAGCTCCCGCACTGCCGTCTCCGTGATGGGTTCACCGGGCTCGCTCTTCCCGACAGGGAGGTCCCACATCCCCTGGGCGAACTTGGCGTTCTGGCCGCGTTGAAGCAGGACGACGCGGTTGGTGGCCATGTCGTGGACGATGACGGCGGCGACCAACAGGGTCATGGATTCGAGCGCGGGCGGGAGGGCTTCGGGGTGGTCGTCGGTGGTCCGCTGAGCCACGGCTGGTGTCCCTTCGTCGGCCGGCTTACAACTCCGCGAAGCAACCTAGCGCCACCCGTAGCGCAAAACGCAGCAAAGCCCCCCGCGCAAGCACAGGGGGCTTCCGCCTCGCCTCAGGTCGTCGTCCGCCTCCGCCGTGCCCCCGGCCTCCGCTCGCTCGGCCGGGTCACCGCATCCCCCGCCTCCAGCGCGGCAGCACGCCGTCGGAGGCCGAAGTCGGCCAGCGCTTCCGCCAGCTTGTGGACGGACGGCTCGGGGGCCATGACGTCCACGCGCAGGCCGTGCTCCTCGGCGGTCTTCGCCGTTGCCGGGCCGATGCACGCGATGACGGTCACGTTGTGGGGCTTGCCCGCGATGCCGACGAGGTTGCGGACGGTGGAGGACGACGTGAAGAGCACGGCGTCGAAGCCGCCGCCCTTGATCGCCTCGCGGGTCTCGGCCGGCGGGGGCGAGGCCCGTACGGTGCGGTACGCCGTGACGTCGTCGACCTCCCAGCCCAGCTCGATCAGCCCGGCGACGAGGGTTTCCGTGGCGATGTCCGCGCGGGGCAGGAAGACTCGGTCGATCGGGTCGAAGACGGGGTCGTAGGGGGGCCAGTCCTCAAGGAGGCCAGCTGCCGACTGCTCGCCGCTCGGCACCAGGTCCGGCTTCACGCCGAAGGCGATCAGCGCGTTGGCGGTCTGCTCGCCGACCGCCGCGACCTTGATGCCCGCGAAGGCGCGCGCGTCCAGGCCGTACTCCTCGAACTTCTCCCGGACCGCCTTGACGGCGTTGACCGAGGTGAAGGCGATCCACTCGTAGCGGCCGGTGACCAGGCCCTTGACCGCGCGCTCCATCTGCTGCGGGGTGCGCGGGGGTTCGACGGCGATCGTCGGGACCTCGTGCGGTACGGCGCCGTAGGACCGCAGCTGGTCGGAGAGCGACGCCGCCTGCTCCTTCGTACGCGGCACGAGGACCTTCCAGCCGAACAGCGGCTTGGACTCGAACCACGACAGCTGGTCGCGCTGGGCGGGGGCGCTGCGGTCTCCGACCACGGCTATCACCGGGCGGCCGCCCTCCGGCGAGGGCAGCACCTTGGCCTGCTTCAGGGTCTGCGCGATGGTGCCGAGCGTCGCCGTCCAGGTCCGCTGGCGCGTGGTGGTGCCCGCGATGGTCACCGTCATCGGCGTGTCCGGCTTGCGGCCCGCCGACACCAGCTCACCCGCGGCCGCACCGACGGAGTCGAGCGTCGTCGACACGACCACGGTCCCGTCGGAGGCCCCCACCTCCGTCCAGCACCGGTCCGAGGCGGTACGGGCGTCCACGAACCGCACGTCCGCGCCCTCGGCGTCCCGCAGCGGGACACCCGCGTAGGCGGGCACACCGACGGCGGCGGCGACACCGGGGACGACCTCGAACGGCACACCCGCACCGGCGCAGGCGAGCATCTCCTCGGCGGCGTAAGTGTCCAGGCCAGGGTCCCCCGCGACCGCACGGACGACCCGCCTGCCGCCCCGCGCGGCCTCCATGACAAGATGTGCGGCATCCCGTACCGCGGGGACCCCAGCGGTTGTTGACGATCCGTCAACAACCGCCAGCTGAGGTGTGCCCGTGCCCGGGTGGGAGTCCGCAGAAGGACCCCCGTCCGTGTGCACCTCGGCGACGCCTTGCCTGGCGTGCTTGCGCACCACGTCGAGCACGTCGTGCTCGGCGACCAGTACGTCCGCGTTCGCCAGCGCCTCGACGGCGCGCAGAGTCAGCAGTCCCGGATCCCCGGGTCCGGCACCGAGGAAGGTGACGTGCCCGTGTTCGAGGCCGGTGGGAAGGGTGGTGGGGCTCACAGTGCTCGCTCCCCCATCAGACCGGCCGCGCCCTGGGCAAGCATCTCGGCAGCGAGTTCACGGCCGAGCGCCATTGCTTGGTCGTACGTCTCGGGCACGGGACCGGTGGTGGACAGCTGCACCGTGCGCGAGCCGTCGGTCGTGCCGACTATCCCGCGCAGGCGCATTTCCTTGACAATCTGCCCGTCGGCCAGAAGGTCGGCCAGTGCGCCCACAGGGGCGCTGCAGCCGGCCTCCAGGGCGGCGAGCAGTGACCGCTCGGCGGTCACGGCGACCCGAGTGAACGGGTCGTCGAGTTCCCCGAGTGACGCGATCAGGTCCGCGTTGTCCGCGGCACACTCGATCGCCAGTGCCCCCTGGCCGGGAGCGGGCAGAACCGTGTCGACCGACAGGAAGTCGGTCACCTCGTCGATCCGGCCGATCCGGCTCAGGCCCGCGGCGGCCAGGACGACGGCGTCCAGCTCACCGTCCTGCACGAACCGGATCCGGGTGTCGACGTTGCCCCGTATCGGGACCGTCTTTATGTCCAGCCCGTGCGTGCGGGCGTACGCGTTCAGCTGCGCCGCTCGGCGCGGTGAACCCGTACCGATGCGCGCGCCGCGCGGCAGGTCGGTGAACTTCAGCGCGTCCCGGGCGACGATCACGTCGCGCGGGTCCTCACGCACGGGTACGGCGGCCAGCACCAGGCCCTCGGGCTGCGCGGTGGGCAGGTCCTTGAGCGAATGAACCGCGAAGTCGACCTCACCCCGCAGCAGTGCGTCGCGCAGCGCCGTGACGAACACGCCCGTGCCGCCGATCTGCGCGAGGTGCTCGCGGGAGGTGTCGCCGTAGGTGGTGATCTCGACGAGTTCGACGGGCCGTCCGGTCACCTCGCTCACGGCGTTCGCCACCTGCCCGGACTGGGCCATGGCGAGTCTGCTTCGCCTCGTCCCCAGTCTCAATGCCTTGCTGTTCATGCCGGCCCTCGGTTCTTGCTGTTCTCAGATTCGTCGTCGGCGCCCTCGGCCCGGGAGACGGCGGCCACCGCCTCCTGGTCGAGGTCGAACAGGGTTCTCAGGGCATCCGCGTACCCTGCTCCACCCGGTTCGGCCGCGAGTTGTTTGACCCGTACGGTCGGCGCGTGCAGCAGCTTGTCCACGACGCGTTTGACGGTCTGGGTGATCTCGCCGCGGTGCTTTTCGTCGAGCCCGGGCAGCCGCCCCTCCAGGCGGGCGATCTCGCCGGCCACGACGTCGGCGGCCATCGCCCGCAGGGCGACCACGGTCGGCGTGATGTGCGCGGCCCGCAGCGCGGCCCCGAAGGCCGCGACCTCGTCGGCGACGATCCGGCGGACCTGGTCGACGTCGGCGGCCATCGGCGCGTCGGCGGAGGCCTCCGCGAGCGACTCGATGTCGACGAGACGGACGCCGGTCAGCCGGTGCACGGCCGGGTCGATGTCGCGCGGCATCGCGAGGTCGAGCAGGAACAGGACGGGCGCGGGCCGCGGCGGCTCGGCGACCGGTTCGGGCCTGCGGCGCTCGGGGATGCGGCCGACGGTCGCCGCGGTGGCGGCGAGCGCGGTGATCAGCTCGGCGTCGGCCTCGGTCGCGGTGCGCGCGGCCTCGCGGCGGTCCACGGTGCCGTTGTCCACCCAGGCGGCGTGCTGCTCCAGCGTGGCCGCGTCCATCCCGGCCACGGCGGCCTCGCCCATCACGGAGAAGCCCTGCTGCGGTGCGGCGAGGTCGAGCGGACAGCCCTCCTCGGTGCCGACGGAGGTGGGCGGCAGCGGACGTACCTCCGCGTTCTCCGCTACGGCGACGGGTGCGCCCGTACGGCCCTCGACCGCGGTCGCGACCGCCTCGGCCGGCAGCACCAGCCCCGCCGCGCCGGTACAGGACACCACGACATCTGCACGTGTCAGCTCGCCCGGCACCGCGTCCATCGGTACCGCGCGGGCCGCCACGTCCGTGCCGTCGGCCCCGGACAGTATCTGGGCCAGGCGCTCGCCGCGCTCGGCGGTGCGGTTGGCGACGACGATCTCGGCGACCCCGGCCCGCGCGAGCGTGGCGGCGGCCAGCGACGACATCGAGCCGGCCCCGACGACCAGCGCCTTCTTGCCGCGGGCCCACTCCTGGACGTCCTCGCGGGCGGACAGCTGCTCCAGGCCGAAGGTGACCAGGGACTGCCCGGCGCGGTCGATGCCGGTCTCGGAGTGAGCCCGCTTGCCGACCCGCAGCGCCTGCTGGAACAGGTCGTTCAGCAGCCGTCCGGCGGAGTGCAGGTCCTGCGCCCGGGCCAGCGAGTCCTTTATCTGGCCGAGGATCTGCCCCTCGCCCACGACCATCGAGTCGAGTCCGCAGGCCACCGAGAACAGATGGTGGACGGCACGGTCCTCGTAGTGGACGTAGAGATAGGGCGTGAGTTCTTCGAGGCCGACCCCGCTGTGCTGGGCGAGCAGGGTGGACAGCTCGGCGACACCGGCGTGGAACTTGTCGACGTCGGCGTACAGCTCGATGCGGTTGCAGGTGGCGAGGACCGCGGCCTCGGTGGCGGGCTCCGCGGCGACCGTGTCCTGCAACAGCTTGACCTGGGCGTCCGTGCTCAGCGCGGCACGCTCCAGGACGCTGACCGGCGCGCTGCGGTGGCTCAGCCCGACGACGAGGAGACTCATGCCGGCATCACGGCGGGTACGTCCCCGTCCGGGCCCTTGTCGGCGGGGGTCTTGCGGGCGGCGACCGGACGTCGCCGGCCGTCGGTCTCGGCGGCCTCCTCGCCGGCCTTGCGCTGCTCGTGGAAGGCGAGGATCTGTAGCTCGATGGAGAGGTCGACCTTGCGTACGTCGACGCCGTCCGGGACGGACAGCACGGTCGGCGCGAAGTTCAGGATGGAGGTGACACCGGCGGCCACGAGCCGGTCGCAGACCTGCTGGGCGGCGCCCGCGGGGGTGGCGATGACCCCGATGCTCACGCCGTTGTCGTCGATGATCTTTTCCAGATCGTCGGTGTGCTGCACGGGGATGCCCGCCACGGGCTTGCCCGCCATCTCCGGGTCGGCGTCTATCAGGGCCGCGACCCTGAAGCCACGGGAGGCGAACCCGCCGTAATTGGCCAGGGCGGCACCGAGGTTACCGATACCGACGATCACAACCGGCCAGTCCTGGGTGAGCCCGAGCTCGCGCGAGATCTGGTAGACGAGATACTCGACGTCGTAGCCGACACCGCGGGTGCCGTACGAACCCAGGTAGGAGAAGTCCTTGCGCAGCTTGGCGGAGTTGACCCCCGCGGCGGCCGCGAGCTCCTCCGAGGAGACCGTGGGCACCGAGCGTTCCGACAGTGCGGTCAGCGCGCGGAGGTACAGCGGAAGCCTGGCGACGGTGGCCTCGGGAATCCCTCGGCTGCGGGTCGCCGGTCGGTGAGTTCGGCCAGTTGCCACGGTGCTCCTGCGGGTAGAGCGGGGCTGCAGGCGGTCACACGTACCAAGACCGCCCCGTCGACAGAAGGCTATGTCTTTGTGAACGCGTGCACAAAGATGGTGTCCGATTTGCCCGGCCAACGTGACCGGGGTCACGCACACACGTCCCAGGCGTATCGCAGGGGGCAAAACCGACACTCTCCTCGTGAATCCCGCCCCCCAGACCAGATCGCCTTCGATCCTAGGCGATGTCCCGTACGGCCTTGTACTACTCGGTCAGTTCTTTGCGCAGGCGACGCTCGTCCACCCGCCAGAAGGTGTGCTGACTGCCGTCGACCAGGACCACCGGGATCTGCTCCCAGTACTCGTCGTACAACCCCTGGTCACGGGTGATGTCCTTCTCCTCCCAGGGGACGCCGAGTTCGCCGCAGACCTTCTCGACCACCAGCCGTGCGTCGTCGCACAGATGGCAGTCGGGCTTGCCGATGAGAGTGACCAACCGCTCATGCGGAGCGGGCCTGCGGCGGAAGAGAGGACTCATGTCAGCCATTCTCGCGCGCACGTGAAACGGCGGGACACCCGAAAGCGCCAAGGAACGCCAGGATCGGATGAGTTCTTTAACGACACGGTCGCGGAGAGTTCACAGGCTTCCAACCTCGCGCGTACGGAGGCACCGAACAAACTGGCTATGCTCACGGACATGGCCGCTCTCGGATGGCTCACTCCCCGTAGGCGCTCCGCCACGGCGCGGAGCGTGTTGGCAGGCGAGGCCTCTGCGGAGGCAGCACGCAAGTCCTCGCAGGACGTCACGCCGGAGGAACCGCAGTTCCCCGTGCTCGGCGACGACAAGGCCGCCGCCTTCTTCGACCTCGACAACACCGTCATGCAGGGCGCCGCGCTCTTCCACTTCGGCCGGGGCCTGTACAAGCGGAAGTTCTTCGAGACCCGCGACCTGGCCAAGTTCGCCTGGCAGCAGGCCTGGTTCAGACTGGCCGGCGTCGAGGACCCGGAGCACATGCAGGAGGCCCGCGACTCGGCGCTGTCCATCGTCAAGGGCCACCGCGTCGCCGAACTGCGGTCGATCGGCGAGGAGATCTACGACGAGTACATGGCCGAGCGGATCTGGCCCGGCACCCGCGCGCTCGCCCAGGCACACCTGGACGCGGGCCAGCGGGTGTGGCTGGTCACCGCGGCCCCGGTGGAGATCGCGACCGTGATCGCCCGCCGTCTCGGCCTGACCGGCGCCCTGGGCACCGTCGCCGAGTCCGTGGACGGCGTCTACACCGGCAAGTTGGTGGGCGAACCGCTGCACGGCCCGGCGAAGGCGGAGGCGGTCCGCGCGCTGGCCGCGGCGGAGGGCCTGGACCTGACCCGCTGCGCGGCGTACAGCGACTCGCACAACGACATCCCGATGCTCTCGCTGGTCGGCCACCCCTACGCGATCAACCCGGACGCCAAGCTCCGCAAGCACGCCCGCAAGCTCGAGTGGCGGCTGCGCGACTACCGCACCGGCCGCAAGGCGGCGAAGGTGGGCATCCCGGCGGCGGCAGGAGTGGGCGCGGTCGCGGGGGGCACCGCGGCGGCGATCGCGCTGCACCGGCGCCGTCGCTGACCGCGACACACCACGAAATCGACGGGCCGGGGCAGGTTTCCCGGCCCGTTCAGCGTTTGTGCAGTCCAGTTGGCTGCACACCGCCACAACACGCCCCGTTCCCACTCGGAACCCGAACTGTTTCGATCAACAACCGATCACTCAGAGGTACTAGAACGGGCGCGAATCGGTTACGGAAGCGACGTAATCGGTGATTTGAGCAACTGGGTGTAGCAGCGCCTGTACGAAGCGTTATTCTCCTCAGACGCAAACCGGTACCACTCCGTCGCTACGACGGGTGAACGGTCCCGCACTGCACGTGATGGAAGCTCTGCCTCTGGGAGTCCCGTGTACCCACACGTCGGGGTTGACGCCTCGGGCCTGGCTACGCTGCGCGCAACGGTCCTCGACCTGTTGCGCGGCTTCGTCCCCACCGCGTACGCCGTCCCCGCCCTCGCCGTTGCCACCACCCCCGTCGGCCCGTGCTACGCGCTCGCCGACGGCAGCGCCGCCGTCGGCAGACGCGGCCGGGCGACGGGCACCACCACCCCCCGCCGTCCCGCAGCGGACAGCGACAGCGCCCGGATGATGGACCTCGTCGAACGCGCCCAGGCCGGCGAGGCCGACGCCTTCGGCCGCCTCTACGACCAGTACAGCGACACCGTGTACCGGTACATCTACTACCGGGTGGGCGGCAAAGCCACCGCGGAGGACCTCACCAGTGAGACGTTCCTGCGCGCGCTGCGCCGTATCGGCACCTTCACCTGGCAGGGCCGCGACTTCGGCGCCTGGCTGGTGACGATCGCCCGCAACCTCGTCGCCGACCACTTCAAGTCGAGCCGCTTCCGGCTCGAGGTGACCACCGGTGAGATGCTCGACGCCAACGAGGTCGAGCGCTCCCCCGAGGACTCCGTCTTGGAGTCCCTCTCCAACGACGCGCTGCTCGACGCCGTACGGCGCCTCAACCCCCAGCAGCAGGAGTGCGTGACGCTCCGCTTCCTTCAGGGTCTGTCGGTCGCCGAGACCGCCCGTGTGATGGGCAAGAACGAGGGCGCCATCAAGACGCTCCAGTACCGCGCGGTGCGCACTCTGGCCCGGCTCCTCCCGGACGACGTCCGCTGACGGTCGGTAATGTCCAACTAGCAGTCAGTGAAAGTCCGTTGACTTCTCGTTTGGATCATCTGTCGTCCGTAACCCAAGTGCCGCGACGCTCGTTGTGCGGGATGCAGGCTCCCTGTGGTCACTCCCTGGCCGTCTTCGATCACTCGATCGTGTGGATGTGGTCAGAGCGTGCAACCCTCAGGACCCCCTGGGGAGTCGACCGTCATGATGAGAGGAGGTGCCGCCAGTGATCGCGAACGTATCGGCACACCGGCGGGCGAACGCCTTCGCCCAGGCCCTGGAGGAGCAGCCGGACCGGGGCACGGCGGCCGAGCAGTCCGAGGGACCCGCCCCGGCCACGACTGCTGCGGAACGAAGCGAGCAGGGCCGGCTGCTGGAGCTCACGGAGTGTCTCGGCGAACTGCCCCGACCTCAGCTGGATCCCGAGGTCAAGGTCGTTCAGCGGGCGCAACTGGTGGCCGCGTTCGAGGCGATGATGCAGGAGGGCGCGGGCGGCGAGGCCGAACCGGCGGTTCCTGTGCAGCGGTCCCGCGGCGCCCACCGCGCGAGCCCGCTGGGCAAACTGCGGCCGCGCTCCCGGCTCACCAAGGGCCTGGCGGCGGGCGGACTGAGCGTCGGCGTCGCGGCAGGGGCCTTCGGCGGTGTCGCCGCGGCCAGCCAGGACGCCCTGCCCGGTGACTCGCTCTACGGACTCAAGCGCGGCATCGAGGACTTCAAGCTCAACTACATGTCCGACGGCGCCGACCAGCGCGGTGTGGCCTATCTCGACCAGGCCTCCACCCGGCTGAGCGAGGCACGCCGGCTGATGGAGCGCGGCCGCGGGGGCCACACCCTCGACCACGAGTCCCTCGGCGAGATCCGGCGCACCCTGTCCGGCATGACGCACGACGCGTCCGAGGGCCACCGGCTGCTGCACGAGGCGTACGAGCGCGACCCGGACCGCCTCGGCCCCATCCAGGCCCTGTCGGCCTTCTCGCGCTCGCACCGCGAGGCCTGGGGCGCCCTGCGCGAGCGGCTCCCGCTGCAGCTCGGGGACGTCAGTGAGCAGGTGTCGTCGGTGTTCGCGGCCATAGACGACGAGGTCGCCCCGCTGCAGTCCCTGCTGCCGCAGTCCCCGGCACAACACGGCGGCGACGTCAAGCACCACGGCTCGGACCGCGCCTCCCAGGGCACCTCCGGCTCCGGCCGGAAGTCCGCCGAGCCCAGCGCCGACAACAGCTCCTCCGACCACGGCCGCACCAGCAAGCCGAGCCAGTCGGCCGGCTCCACCGGCGAGGGCCTCCTCGGCGGCAGCACCGGCGGCCTGCTCGACCCCCCGAAGGACACCGGCAGCGCCTCCCCGTCGGCAAGCAAGCCCCCCTCCGGCGAACCGGACGTGACAATCCCCCCGCTGCTCCCCGGCCTGCTCCCCGGCCTGGGCATCGACAGCGAGGACACCACCCAGTAGGCCAGGCCCTACGGCTGTGGGGGCGCCCTTCTCCAGGAAGGCCGCCCCCACAGCCGTACCGGCATCAGAAGCACGGCATCAGCAGTACGGCATCAGAGAAACACCGACCGCCGCTGCACCAGCAGCCTGGCCCCTCTCATCTGCTGCCCTCGCACTGCTTCGCAGGCTTCGGACAGCTGCGCCGGACTCCGTCCGGCGGCTCCACGCAGCCGAAGTCGCGCCCCCGGGCAGCCCGCCCGCGATGAAGCGGCGCTCCCCCGTGAAACGCGCCCCTCAGAAAAACACCGACCTCCGCTGGACCAAAAGCTTGTACAGCGTGTGCTGGATCTGTTCCCTGACCTGGTCCGTCAGGTTGAACATCAGCATGGGATCCTCGGCAGCCTCCGGCGGATACCCGTCCGTGAGGATCGGTTCGCCGAACTGGATCGTCCACTTCGTCGGCAGCGGGACCGCGCCCAGCGGACCGAGCCACGGGAAGGTGGGCGTCAGCGGGAAGTACGGGAAGCCCAGCAGCCGCGCGAGGGTCTTCGCGTTGCCGATCATCGGATAGATCTCCTCCGCGCCGACGATCGAGCACGGAATGATCGGCGTGCCGTGGCGCAGCGCCGTGGAGACGAAGCCGCCGCGGCCGAAGCGCTGGAGCTTGTAGCGCTCGCTGAAGGGCTTGCCGATGCCCTTGAAGCCCTCCGGCATCACCCCGACCAGCTCGCCCTTCCCCAGCAGCCGTTCGGCGTCCTCCGCGCACGCCAGGGTGTGGCCCAGCTTGCGCGCCAGCTCGTTGACCACCGGCAGCACGAAGACCAGATCGGCGGCGAGCAGCCGCAGATGGCGCCCCGCCGGGTGGTGGTCGTGGACGGCGACCTGCATCATCAGGCCGTCCATCGGAACCGTCCCGGAGTGGTTGGCGACGATCAGCGCGCCGCCCTCCGAGGGGATGTTCTCGACGCCCTTCACCTCGACCCGGAAGTACTTCTCGTACACCGGCCGCAGCAGGGACATCAGGACCTGGTCGGTCAACTCCTCGTCGTAGCCGAAGTCGTCGACCTCGTAGTCGCCGGTGAGACGGCGGCGCAGGAAGGAGAGCCCGCTCGCGACGCGCCGCTCCCAGCCGCCGTCGCTCTGCGGCTGCTGGGGCGGCCGTTCCTCTTGCGTCACGGGAACATCATCCTGCGCAGGCGCCCTGCTGGGCAGGGGCTGGACGTCACCGACCAGTGCGGGTTCCGTGGTCTTGCGTCGGCTTCCCATGCCGCGACGCCGCGACGGCCGCGGCGCGGCTCCACGGGACCGGTCGTCGTCGAACGGAATGACCTTGGCATCCGCCATCGTTGATGCGCTCCTCAGTTGGCGCTCTGCGTCGGGGGGTGGCCGCCGCCCAGGACGGGCAGCGCGGCGATCCGGTCGACGGCTCCCGCCAGGGCCTCCGGCGGCAGGAGCCCGGGTCCATGACTGCGCGCGAAGTCCGCGAAGGTCTCCGCCGTCGTGTACTTCGGCTGGAATCCGAGCGTCTCACGCATCTGGTCCGTCGCCACGACACGGCCATGGGTCAGCAGCCGGATCTGTTCGGGCGAGAAGTCCGTCATGCCCAGCGTCCGCACCAGCGAGCCGGCCCAGGTGACCGCCGGCAGCAGCAGCGGCACCGTGGGGCGGCCCAGGCGCCGGGAGCACTGGGAGAGCAGCAGGACCCCGTCGCCCGCCACATTGAAGGTGCCGCTGTTGAGCGTGCCCCGCGCGGCTTCCAGCGAGGCGATCCGCAGCACCTCCATCACATCGTCCTCGTGCACGAACTGCAGCCGCGGGTCGTAGCCGAACACGGTCGGCAGGACCGGCAGCGAGAAGTAGGAGGCGAGCGGCGTGTCCGCCGTGGGGCCCAGGATGTTGGCGAAGCGCAGCACGCACACGGCCACGTCGGGCCGCCGCCGCGCGAAGCCGCGCACATACCCCTCGACCTCGACCGTGTCCTTGGCGAAGCCGCCGCTGGGCAGGGACTTGGGCGGGGTCGTCTCGGTGAACACCGCAGGATCGCGGGGCGCGGAGCCGTAGACGTTCGTACTGGACTTCACGACCAGCCGCTTGACCGTCGGCGACTTCTGGCAGGCGCCGAGCAGCTGCATCGTGCCGATGACGTTGGTCTCCTTGACCGCCGCCCGGCTGCCGCTGCCCAGGCCGGTCGCGCTGACATCCATGTGTACGACGGTGTCGGCGCCCGTCTCGGCGAGCACCCGCCCGATGGAGGGCTGCCGGATGTCGGCCTGGACGAAGTCCGCGCCGCCCAGGTGGTGCTCGGGCGTGATCGCGTCCACCGCCACGACCCGGTCCACCTCCGGGTCACGCTGGATCCGCCGTACGAACCGGCCCCCCAACCTGCGGGCCACTCCGGTCACGAGCACGACCTTGCCCAAGATCTGCGCCTTCCTTCCAGCCCATCCGGTACTCGTAGCCTGCCGTGTTCCCCGCGTTCGGCCAACTTAGCGGGTCGATGTTGCGCTGTGATGACCACCCAATGCATGAAGTGACGACATCCACAGCCGGACGAACAGACCAGGCCATGTGAAAACGCCTGTGGCCCCCCACCTGTTGCGGTGGGGGGCCACAGAGCACGCTCTCGGCGCGTCGCCTACTTCTTGTTGCGACGCTGAACGCGCGTGCGCTTGAGCAGCTTGCGGTGCTTCTTCTTCGCCATCCGCTTGCGCCGCTTCTTGATAACAGAGCCCACGACTACCCTCGCTCACTTCTCATCACTCGGCGTTGGGCGCCATGGGCCCATACGACCTACAAGGGGCCAGCCTACCGGTCCGAGCGCTGAGGTTGTAATCGAGGGTTCCGGGGGGAGATCCACCAAGTGCCCTGAGGCTCCCCCCGACCCGTCGTCAGGCGGTTTCCACCCCCACGTAGCTCTCGCGAAGGTACTCGTGAACCGCGTTCTCGGGGACGCGGAAGGACCGCCCCACCCTGATCGCGGGCAGATGACCGCTGTGCACCAGCCGGTACACGGTCATCTTCGACACTCGCATCACCGAGGCGACCTCCGCCACGGTAAGGAACTGAACCTCGCTCAGAGGCCTCTGCTCAGCAGCCATGACACACCTGAACCTTCCGCACTCGACGGCCACCGGCTTCCCCTTCCGGTGACTCTTCGTCGCTGCGTGCTCACTCCCCAATGTAGGGGCGGGTGATGCGAGTGGGGAAGAGGTGCACCCATCGCAGGCCTACTGTGACAGACACGCTCGATTGAGTACGTAGCGGGTAAGCGGCCGGTAGTAATCAGACCGCACAGCGTCATCAAGTGGAACGACGACGGACACGGACCCCTCCGCCTCCCCCACGAAGAGCGCGGGGTCGTCCGTATCGGCCAGACCGATGGCCTCGAACCCCAGCTGACCTGCCCCGCAGACCCAGCCGTGGTCCCCGACGACCAGCTCGGGAAGCGGCCCGCCGGCCTCGGCGGCCGCGGCCAGCGCGGTGCGAACCGGGAGCGGGGAGTGGGTGTGCACGCCGGTCGCACAACCGGGGCGGGGAGCACCGGGTTCCCGCACCAGCGCGACTCCTTGTACGTAGTCAAGGTTGTACGTGCGTAGGCCGAACCGGGTCGTTATGTCGACACAGCGACCATACGCAGGGGTGAGGACGGCACATCCCGCCGCCGACAGCGCGTCTGCCAGAGCTGCGTAGAAACCGAGCAGACGGTGCGGATGACCGGTGCCGAGGAGCACGGGTGCGCCACGCTGGGCCGCTGCCGCGAGACGCTCCGCGAACGAATCCAGAGCGGTCAGAGTGCGCTCCGGATCGATCACATCCTGACCGGAGACCTGGCGCGGATCGGCCGAAACCCCGCACTTGTCCGCCATCAACTCGATCAAATCCCGCTGCCGCCACGTCCATTCGGGATCGAGCCCGAGCAGCGCCCGAGGATCGCGGGCGGCGAAGAGCCGGTAACTGCGAAGGCTCTCCTCGCGGGAGGTGGCCACCGGCCCGGCGAGACGGGCGGCCAGCAGATGAGCGCGCATGGCTCCGGTGCTCAACACGTCTGCGATGGTGACGGACCGGGAGGGGCCGCACGGCAGAAACGGGCGAAACAACGCACTGTTGGCGTAATGGGCACGATTGTGCCCACTCCTACCGCTCTGCCCTACGGCAACGGCAACGGCAACGGCAAAACGGCAACGCCCTACGGCAGCAGCCCCCGCAGCGGAAACACCGCCCGCCGCGTCGCCAGCACCGCCTGGTCCAGCCGGTCGGCGGGGTCGTACCCCGCGTCCCACCCGGCGAACGACACCGGCCACCGCCCGTCCGTCATCCGCGCCGGCGCCAACTGCCGCGTCCGCGCGAACACTTCCTGCCGCCAGCCCTCGGGAATCATCGCCTCGGGCTCGATCTCCCGCCCCGCCGCGATCCCCACGAGATGCGTCCACGAGCGCGGCACGACCTCGACGACCGCGTAGCCGCCGCCGCCCAGCGCGACCCACTTGCCGTCGGCGTACTCGTGCGCCAGCTCATGACAGGCGACCTGCACCGCCCGCTGCGCGTCCAGCGACACCGCCAGATGCGCCAGGGGATCCTCGAAGTGCGTATCGGCCCCGTGCTGCGTCACCAGGACCTGCGGCCGGCAATCGGCGACCAGTTCCGGTACGACGGCGTGGAAGGCCCGCAGCCACCCCGCGTCCCCGGTCCCGGCCGGCAGCGCGACATTCACGGCCGAGCCCTCCGCCGACTCCGCGCCCGTCTCCTGCGGCCACCCGGTCTGCGGGAACAGCGTCCGCGGGTGCTCGTGCAGGGAGATCGTCAGCACTCGGGGATCGTCCCAGAACGCCGCCTGCACGCCGTCCCCGTGGTGTACGTCGACGTCGACGTACACGACCCGCTCGACCCCCAGCTCCAGCAGCCGCGCGATCGCCAGCGCGGCGTCGTTGTAGACGCAGAACCCCGACGCGCTGCCCGGCATCGCGTGATGCAGCCCGCCCGCGAAGTTCACCGCGTGCAGCGCGTCCCCGCTCCACACGGCCTCGGCGGCGGCCACCGACTGCCCCGCGATCATCGCCGACACCTCGTGCATCCCGGCGAAGGCGGGATCGTCCATCGTGCCCAGCCCGTACGCCCCGTCCGCCGCCCCGGGATCCGCCGACGCCGCCTTCACGGCCGCGATGTAGTCCTCCCGGTGCACGAGCCGCAGGGTCGACTCACCCGCGGGCTTCGCCGCCACCACCCGCACGTCCTTGTCGAGCCCGAAGGCGTCGACGAGGTGCCTGGTCAGGGCGAGCCGGACCGGATCCATCGGGTGGTCCGGGCCGAAGTCATAGCCCGTTACTGCCTCGTCCCACATCAGCTGTGCGCGGCCACTCATGCCCGCCACCGTATCGGTCCGGTTGAGGAGCGAACGACCGGGCGTAGAACAGCGTCACCAGCACCAACAGCATCGGCACGAGCATCGCCCAGCGATAACTCCACGCATCGCCCAGCGCCCCCACCAGCGGCGAGCCGATCAAAAAGCCGACGTAGTTGAAGATGTTCAGCCGCGCGACGGCGGCGTCGGAGGCGTTCGGGAACAGCCGCCCGGCCGCCGCGAAGGTCTGTGGCACCAGCACGCACAGGCCCAACCCCACCAGCGTGAACCCGAGCATCCCGACCCACGCCCCCGGCGACACCGCCACCACCACGAAGCCCAGCGCCCCCACCAGCGCCCCCAGCCGCACCACGGCCACGGCCCCGAACCGCCGCACACCCCAGTCCCCCAGCGACCGCCCCAGCAGCGTGGTCACCATGTACACGTTGTACGGCACCGTCGACAGCTGCTCCGAGCTGCCGAGCACGTCCTTGAGGTACTTCGCGCTCCAGTTGGAGACGGTCGAGTCCCCGATATAGGCGAAGGTCATCACCAGGCACAGCGGCAGCAGCAGCTTGAAGACGATGCCCTGACTCTGCGCCCGCTCCTCCTCCTGCTCCGCCACGGCCGCCGACGAACCCCCGTCGACATACCAGCGGCTCGCCACCAGCGTGGCCGGCAACAGCACGGCGACGACCGGCAGATACGACACCCACAGCGCCAGATGCCAGTGCGCTCCCACCCAGGCCAGCGAGGCCCCCACGATCCCGCCGAGGCTGAACGCCGCATGGAAGCTGAGCATGATGCTCCGGCCGTACGACCGCTGCAGGCTCACCCCGAGCATGTTCATCGACGCGTCGAGCCCACCCACGGCCAGCCCGAACGCCGCCAGCGCGATCCCCAGTTCGAGCAGGTGATCGCCCGCCCCGACGCCGAGCAGCGCCAGCAGCACCACCGGCTGGACGCAGCGCAGCAGCAGACTCGGCCGCACCCGCTTCACCAGCTGCTCGGTCGTCACGCTCCCGACACCGGCCAGGATGGGCACGGCCGCGAGGAAGACGGGCAGCAGCGCGTCGGAGACCCCGTAGCGGTCCTGGATGGCGGGAATCCGCGTCACCAGCAGGGCAAAGGTGGCGCCCTGCGCGAAGAAGCTGAACGCCAAAGAGGCCCTGCCTCGCCGCAGCACATCTGTCATGGCGGCGAGCGTAGGGCCCCTGGCTACCTGTGGGTAGATCAAGCCAAAGGTGAGTTTTCCTCAACTTCACCCATTGTCGCTTCAGGCGGCGACGGCCGACCCGGGCGCCCCGGGCTCCTCGGCGTCCTCGGCAGTCGCGCCGGCCTCGGCCTCCGCGGCGAGCATCCGCTCCATGGGCCCGGCGCCGAAGGCACCGCCGACCACGATGCCGACCCCGATCGCGCCGAGCATGATGACCGTACCGAGCCACACCATGGTGTCCACCGGCACGGTGTACGCGCCCACGATCCGCACGATGCACTCCACGAGCAGCGCGACACCCCACACGACGGAGAAGACCCGCTCCTTGCGCCGGAAGTCCGCCGACGCCGCCGCCGTCCCGTCCATCAGACGGTCCCAGGCGGCCTGCCTGGCCTCGTCCTTGATCAGGAAGGGCTTGAGCCCCTCGGTCATCATCGGCCGGCCCAGCGCCACCGACACCAGGATCCCGATGCCGATGGTGCTGCTGACCCCGCTGTCCTTGGCCAGGAGCAGCCGCGGATCACCGGAGACAAAGCTCAGCGCCAGCGACACGACGGTCACGACGAGGATGAGAGCGGCCAGGACGTTGGCCTTCCGGTCCCTGACCACGGACCACCCGGTCCGCAGGGCCGGCACCACGGCGCTGAGGGCGAGCGACGCGAAGGTGCTCATCCCGAAGCCGTCCTTGAACACGTAGTACGACCCGAGCGGGATGGCCACGTCCACGATCAGCGGAAGGAAATCGTTCGACTTGCCAGTCTTCGTCGTCATGCACCCAGCTTGCCGACCGGCACTCGAACTCCAGTAGAAACGATCGTCCGGAGCTCCACATGACAAATGTCAGACGAGCAGGTCAGCCAACTCCCCCAGATCCGAGAAGAGTCGAGTGGCCCCTACGAGCCTCTCAGCAGGCGTCATCGCGGTGAACCCGTAGACGTCCATCCCGGCCGCGACAGCCGCCTGCACCCCCAGAGGACTGTCCTCGACCACCACACACCGCTCCGGCACGGCCCCCATCCGCTCAGCCGCGTAGAGGAAGAGATCCGGCGCCGGCTTGCCCCGCCCGACATCCTGCGAACTGAAGATCCGACCGTCGTCGAACAGCCGGTCAAGCCCGGTCTTACGATGCCCCACCCGAATCCGCTCATGACTCCCGGAGGACGCGACACAGTACGGCACCCCGTCGGCCGCCAACTTCTCCAGCAGCCCTACGGCCCCGGCAACCGGCTCCAACTCCCGCTCGAACGCGGCGAACACCCGCGCATGGAAGACATCGTCGAAGTCCGCCGGAAGCCGCTCCCCGGTCCGCTCCTCGATGAGGTCATGGACCCGGTGCATGGCGGCGCCCATGTAGTCCTGCAGCGATTCCTCGTACGACGTCGGATGCCCGAGCTCGGTGAGATAGCCGGCGAGGAGCCGGTTGGAGATGGGCTCGCTGTCGACGAGGACGCCATCGTTGTCGAAGATCACAAGGTCGTAGCGCATGACATCGAGCGTAAACGCAGAAAACCCCCGCACCGAAAGGTGCGGGGGTTTTC
>NZ_JAFJSY010000001.1 GCF_019857225.1 Streptomyces plumbidurans | reverse complement strand
GGCTGCGCGAGGCCGCCTCCGCGCGCGACGCGGCCGCCCGCCGCTGCAGCGAGCTCGACCGGCTCTCGGCCCGCTCGGCCGCGGGCGTACGGCGCCTGGCCCCGCTGCGCGAGGAGTACGACCGGGTCGCCCGCCTGGCCACGCTCGCCGCGGGCACCTCCGCGGACAACGAGCGCAAGATGCGCCTGGAGTCGTACGTCCTGGCGGCACGCCTGGAACAGGTGGCCGCGGCGGCGAGCATACGGCTGCAGCGCATGTCGTCCGGCCGGTACACCCTGGTCCACTCCGACGACCGCAGCGGACGCGGGCGCAGCGGCCTCGGACTGCATGTCGTCGACGCATGGACGGGACGGGAGCGGGACACGGCGACGCTGTCGGGCGGCGAGACGTTCTTCGCGTCGCTGGCACTCGCCCTCGGTCTCGCGGACGTCGTCACCGACGAGGCCGGCGGGGTCCGCCTGGACACGCTCTTCATCGACGAGGGCTTCGGCAGCCTCGACGACCAGACCCTCGACGAGGTCCTCGACGTCCTCGACTCGCTGCGCGAGCGAGACCGCAGCGTCGGCATCGTCAGCCATGTGGCCGACCTCAGACGCCGTATCCATGCGCAACTTGAGGTCGTGAAGGACAGATCCGGGTCCGTGCTGCGGCAGCGGGGCACCCGGTAGCGCTACCGGGCATCCGGTAGCGCTACCGGGTACCCCGGCCGGGTCAGTGGCCGAGGGGGCGCCGGGGCAGCGGGGAGGAGTAGACGACGCTCGTGGTCACCGAGCCGAGCGCGCCGATCCTGCCCGCCACCTCTTCCAAGTGGCGCATCGTGCGCGCGGCGACCTTGATGACGAAGCAGTCGTCGCCCGTCACATGGTGGGCCTCCAGGATCTCGGGCATCACGGCGACCAGGTCGTGGAAGGGCTTGTAGTTGCCGGTGGGATACCGCAGCCGTACGAACGCCAGGATCGGCAGCCCCAGTCGGTCGGGGTCGACGACGGCGGCGTAGCCCTGGATGACACCCGCCTCCTCCAGCCGGCGCACCCGTTCGGTGACCGCGCTCGGCGACATGGAGACGGCACGCGCCAACTCGGCGAAGCTGGCGCGGCCCTCGCGCTGGAGGACATCGAGGATGCGCCAGTCGGTGGCGTCCGGGGAATACGCGGTCATCAGGGAGGGATAGCAGGGAAATCCCCGGCGGATCAAGGGGAAGGCCGGGGATCGCTGCTTCAGACGGCCGCAGGACCTGCATAGATTCATGCCCATGACCACCACTGACACCGTGAACCCCGTCCTGCGGGTGCCGCCCGCGGCCCCTGCGGAGGCAGCCGCTCACTTCCGTGCGAGCCTCGCCTTCCACGCCGACGTCTCGGACGTCGCCGCCGCGCCGGCCTCCGACGGCGACCCCGGCTTCGTCGTCCTGGACTCCCGCTCCACCGAGGCCTGGGACCAGGGCCACATCCCCGGCGCGGTCCATCTGCCCACCGCGCTCATCCCCGAGCAGGCCGCTCAACTCCTCGACAGGGCCGTGCCGGTGGTCACCTACTGCTGGGGCCCCGGCTGCAACGGCGCGACCCGGGCGGCACTCGCCCTGGCGCAACTCGGTTACCAGGTCAAGGAGTTGCTCGGCGGCTTCGAGTACTGGGTGCGTGAGGGCTTCGAGTTCGAGACCTGGGAGGGTCGTGAGCGCCGGGCCCCTGACCCTCTTACGGCGCCGATGCTTGGGGACAGCTGCGGCTGCTGAGACGGGAGCGGAGTGGTGGGTTCCGTGGGCGTGTACGGTTCTGCGCCATGGTGCGATACTCGGAATCCGGTGTGGTGGAGTGGGTCCAGTCGGGTGGTGGGCCGCTGGTTGCGGTGCCGGAGACGGTCCTACCGTTCTGGACGGGCGCGGACGGCGAGGAGAACGCCTCCGACTACGACCGGGCCTGCGAGATCGACGGATATCTGGGGCTGCTCCCGGTCGGTGACTCGGCCGCCCTCGTCCTCGGTGACCAGCCCGCCTCCACCGCCTTCCTGCCGGAGCACGGCGCCTTCGTACGGCTGTGGGCGGCGGACTCCGAGGACGAGGTCCTGGCCGGTGTCGCAGCGGCCTTCACCTCGGCGGACTGGGGCCAGGAGGTGAGGTGGGAAGTGCCCGGCACCGTTCTGCTGTTCGACTCGGCATGGCCCGGCAACGACACGGACCGGACCGACTGTCTCCGGGTCGAGCTGGAACCGGGCAGGTACGCGGTGCGCGCGGCCAACGTCCAGCCGGGGCCGGAGACTTGGCTGGGGCTCGTACAACTGCGGCGGCTTGCTTAGCACTTGGCGCACGGCGCCAGCACTTGGCGAGCCGTACCGGAAACGCACGCCTCGCAGATATTGGCGTGCGTCGCAGGGCAGTCGTCCCCATCATGGTCACCCATGCCCCTGCTGCCGCACCCCACCCCCGAAGACCTCCGCCGCGACCCCCTGCCCCTGCGCGGTCGTACCGCCCTGGTGACCGGTGCGAGCCGCCGGGCCGGCATCGGACATGCCGTGGCCCGGCGGCTCGCCGCGTACGGGGCGAGCGTGTATCTGCACCATCATGTGCCGCACGACGCCGCCATGCCCTGGGGCGCCGACCGCATCGAGGACGTGGTCGCGTCCGTGCGCGCGGCACTCGGTGACCCCGCGGCACGTGTCGTCGCGGGCCCCGGCGACCTGAGCGACCCGTCCGCGCCCGCCGAACTGATCGCCACCGTGGCCACGGCACTCGGCGGCCGGCTCGACATCCTCGTCGCCAACCACGCCCTCAGCGGCAGCGACGGCACCCTCGACACGATCGACGCCGCGATGCTCGACGCGCACTGGGCCGTCGACACCCGCTCGGTGCTGCTCCTCGTCCAGGCCTACGCCCGCCACCGCGCCACCCTGCCGCCGCGCACCCCCGGCGGACGCGTCGTCATGATGACCTCCGGCCAGGACATCGCCTCCGGCATGCCGAACGAGATCGCCTACGCCCTCCAGAAGGGCGCCCTCGCCTCGATCACCCGCTCCCTGTCGACCACACTCACCGAGCAGGCGATCACGGTGAACACCATCAACCCCGGCCCCGTGGACACCGGTTACGCCACCGGCGAGACCTACGACGCCATCGCCGCCCTCTCCCCAGCAGGCCGCTGGGGCATGCCCGACGACCCGGCCCGCCTCATCGCCTGGCTCACCACGGACGAGGCGCACTGGATCACGGGGCAGGTGATCGCTTCAGAGGGGGGATTTCGCCGCTGACGCGGGGGCGATCTTTATGGGGGGCTGGGGAGTTGGGCGGCTGTTGACGGGGGCCTGGGCTCGGGCGGGCTGAGGAGTTGGGCTGGATGTTGGCGGGGCCGCGTCTTGGGTGGGCTGAAGGGCTTGGGTTGACGGCGGGCCCGGGTCGGGTTTTGGCCGGCTAGGGGGATTGGGCGGGCTCGGGGGCTTGGGTTGGCCGCGGGCCAGGGCCAGGCTCGAGCGGGCTCGGGAGCTGGTTGGCTGCTGGCCCCGAGCCGTGCCTGAAGCGGGCTCTGGAGCCAGACTCGCCGCTGACCTGAGTGGCCGTGAACGGGTCGGGAGCTGGGGCGGCCGCTGATCTGGCCTGGGCCTTGAGGCGGCTCATGAGTCGGACCCGCTGCTGGCCCGAGCAGGCTCGGAGAGGGACCGGAACCCCAGCCACGGCCTCCGCCTCCCGGTCCCAGCAACCCGGCACCGAAACCCCGGGCCAGGGTCCCGGACCCCGGGCCCGCAACTTCGGCGCCCGGAGCCCAACCCCAGCCCCGCCCCCTAACCCCAACCCTCAGAGCCGCGAAAGCTCATCCACCAAGTCGTCCAGGCCGAGCGACCCCTGGGACAGTGCCGCCATGTGCCAAGCCTTGAGGTCGAAGTTGGCGCCGTGGCGTGCGCGGGCGTTTTCGCGGCCCTGGAGCCAGGCGCGTTCGCCGAGTTTGTAGCCGATGGCCTGGCCGGGGATGGTGAGGTAGCGGGTCAGTTCGCTTTCGACGAAGTCTGCCGGGCGGCTGCTGTGCGCGCCGAAGAACTCCTGGGCGAGCTCGGGGGTCCAACGCTCGCCGGGGTGGAAGGGGGAGTCCGCCGGGATGTCCAGCTCCAGGTGCATGCCGATGTCGACGATGACCCGGGCGGCGCGCATCATCTGCGCGTCGAGGTAGCCGAGGCGCTGCTCCGCGTCGGTGAGGTAGCCGAGCTCGTCCATCAGCCGTTCCGCGTACAGCGCCCACCCCTCGGCGTTGGCGCTGACCCCGCCGATGGTGGCCTGGTAGCGGGAGAGGTTCCCGGCGACGTGGGCCCACTGCGCGAGCTGGAGGTGATGCCCCGGGACGCCCTCGTGGTACCAGGTCGAGACGAGGTCGTAGACCGGGAAGCGGGTCTGCCCCATGGTCGGCAGCCACGTACGGCCGGGGCGGGAGAAGTCCTCCGAGGGTGCCGTGTAGTACGGCGCCGCCGCGCTCCCGGGCGGGGCGATGCACGACTCCACCTTCCGTACCCGCTCGGCGAGTTCGAAGTGCGTGCCGTCCAGCTCGTCGATCGCCTGGTCCATCAGGCCCTGCAGCCAGTCGCGCACCTCGTCGACGCCGTCGATGTGCTTGCCGTGCTCGTCGAGATGCGCGAGCGCCACCCACGGAGTCTCGGCGCCGGGCAGGATCTTCTCGGCCTCCTGCTTCATCTCGCCGAGCAGCCGGTGGAACTCCGACCAGCCGTACGCGTACGCCTCGTCCAGATCGAGGTCCGCACCGTTGAAGTAGCGCGCCAGGCGGCCGTAGCGCTCGCGGCCCACCGTGTTCGGCGCGCCCTCGATGGCGGGCGTGTACACGTCGCGCATCCAGTCGCGCAGCTCCACGACCGCAGCGGTCGCCGCGCGCGCCGCCTCGTCCAGCTCCGCGCGCAGCGCCTCCGGGCCCGCCGAGGCGAAGTCCTCGAACCAGCCGCGGCCCTTGCCGTCCGTGTCCGACCACTCGGTGAGCTGCTCGACGAACGTGGCCGTCGGGCGCGGAGCGGCGTACAGCTTGCGCTCCAGACCCAGCGAGAGGGACTCGCGGTATCCGGCGTACGCGGCGGGTACGGCGCGCAGGCGCTCGGCGATCGCCGCCCAGTCCTCCTCGGACTGGTTCGGCGTCACGGTGAAGACGTCGCGCACCGAGTGCGCGGGCGTGGCCATGTTGCCGACCGCGCGCAGGCCCTCCTCGGCGTCGTGCACGGCGAGTTCGGCGTTCAGCCGCTCGCGCAGCAGACGGCCGCAGCGGCGCTCGATGTCACTGTCCGCGCCGGGCTGCCGCTCGGCCTCGTCGAGCCGCTCCAGAGTCCGCCGGGCCAGCTGTGCGAGCGCCTCCTGGCCCCCGGGCGACAGATCGGGCAGCCTGCTCGAACTCTCCTTCACACCGAGGTACGTACCGGTCACCGGGTCGAGGGCGATGAGCTCGTCGACGTAGGCGTCGGCGACCTCTCGGGGCAGCGGGTTCGTGGTCTGTGACATGCGGTCCATCCTCATACGAGGGGCCGGTGCACGTCACCCTGATTGTGCCGAGGGCGTAGGCGGAAGCAGCGGTCCGCAGTCCCACTGCTGGAAGATCAACCGGGTCTCGACACGGGCCACTTCCCGCCGAGACGTGAACCCGTCCAGGACCAGCCGCTGCAGATCGGCCATGTCCGCGACCGCGACATGGACCAGGTAGTCGTCAGGACCGGTCAGATGAAAGACCGTGCGGGACTCGGGCAGCGCCCGGATCCGCTCCACGAACGGACCCACCAGCTCCCGCCGGTGCGGCCTGACCTGCACCGAGAGCAGCGCCTCAAGGCCTCGCCCGAGCTTCGCCGGATCGAGCCGCAGCTGATGCCCGAGGATCACGCCCGCGCGGCGCAGCCGCGTCACACGGTCCAGGCAGGTCGACGCCGCCACGCCGACCTGCGCGGCGAGGTCGCGGTAGGTGGTCCGGGCGTCGTTCTGCAGCAGCCGCAGAAGATCAAGATCCACCGGATCCAGTACGACAGACTCGGTCATCGGCCGAACGTAGCACGGCACCTGCGGACCGGTGTCCGGTGGTTGTTCATCCTCCGTGCATGGACTCCACGCGAGCACTGCCCGGCTCCACGCGAGCACTACCCGCCTCCACGAGAGCACTGGCCACCGAAGCCGTCCACGCCGGCCGCGACGACCTCGCCCGGCAGGGACTGCACGCCGCGCCGATCGACCTGTCGACCACCTACCCGTCGTACGACAGCCGGGGCGAGGCGGCCCGTATCGACGCCTTCGCCACCACCGGCGCCGAGCCCGAGGGCCCGCCCGTCTACGGGCGCCTGGGCAACCCGACGGTCGCCCGCTTCGAGACCGCGCTGGCCCGCCTGGAGGGCACGGAGTCGGCGGTCGCCTTCGCCAGCGGCATGGCGGCACTGACGGCCGTCCTCCTCGTACGCGCCTCGACGGGCCTGCGCCACGTCGTCGCCGTACGCCCCCTGTACGGCTGCAGTGACCATCTGCTGACCGCCGGGCTCCTCGGCTCGGAGGTGACCTGGACCGACCCCGCCGGGATCACGGACGCCCTGCGCCCCGACACCGGTCTGGTGATGGTGGAGTCCCCGGCCAATCCGACCCTCGCCGAACTGGACCTGCGGGCCGTCGTGCACGCCTGCGGCTCCGTCCCGCTGCTCGCGGACAACACGTTCGCCACGCCGGTGCTGCAGCGCCCGGTCGAACAGGGCGCACGGCTGGTGCTGCACAGCGCCACCAAGTACCTCGGCGGACACGGCGACGTGATGGCGGGCGTCGTGGCCTGCGACGAGGAACTCGCCGGGCAACTGCGGCAGGTCCGGTTCGCCACCGGCGGCGTACTGCACCCGCTCGCCGGCTATCTCCTGCTGCGCGGCCTCGCGACCCTCCCGGTGCGCGTCCGGGCCGCCTCGGCCAACGCCGCCGAACTCGCCGGCCGGCTCGCCGCCGACCCGCGCGTCACCCGCGTCCACTACCCGCGCATCGGCGGCGCGATGATCGCCTTCGAGGTCGCCGGCGACCCGCACGAGGTCATCGCCGGCGTCCGCCTCGTCACCCCGGCCGTGAGCCTCGGCAGCGTCGACACCCTCATCCAGCACCCGGCCTCCATCAGCCACCGCATCGTCGACGCCGACGACCGCCGCACAGCAGGCGTCAGCGACCGCCTGCTGCGCCTCTCGGTGGGCCTGGAGGACGTGGAGGACCTCTGGGCGGACCTGGACAATGCGTTGGGGCGCGTCGGCGTCCCGCCAGGGGCGCGGGAATTGGGGCGCGTCAGCGCCCCGTAAGGGGCGCGGGGAACTGCGCGACAAGCCACAGCGGACCGCTAGCCGCCATACGCCCCCCAACCCCTACGGCGCCTCGCCCCTCCCCGACTCACCCGCAAACTCACCCGCACGAGACAACTCCCCCCGCTCCCGTACGGAACCCCCGTCCAGCCGCGCAGTGATCACCAGGGTCCCCTCCTCGACCTGATAGTCGAGGGGGAGCCCCAGGCCCCGCATCGCGGCGACCATCCCGGTGTTGGACGCCTGCGTCACGGCGTACACGCTCGCGCACCCCGCCTCGACGGCCATCCCGACCAGCCGCTCCAGCAGTTCGGAGCCGATGCCGCGCCGCTGCCACTTGTCCTCGACCAGCAGCGCGACCTCCGTCTCGTCCCCGTCCCACAGGAGGTGGCCGAGGCCGACGACGCGCCCCGAGGCGGTCTGCACGGCCAGGGTGCGGCCGAAGCGGGGGCTGAGCAGGTGGTTGAGGTAGCGGTCCGCGTCGCCGACCGGCCCGTGATAGCGCCTGCCGAGCGTGGCCGCCGAGCACCGCTCGTGCATGGCCCTCGCGGCCTCCAGGTCGCGTTCGTCGGCCCGGCGCACGGTGATCTCGTTGCCCTCGGGCAGCGTCAGCACGTCCTGGCTGCGCGGCAGGCGCGGTCCGAGCAGGCCGTCCAGCTCCACCAGGGCCCGTGCACGGGCGAACTCGGTCGGGGTGAACGGCAGATACGGCCGCTCCACGGCGATCACTCCGCCCTCGGGCGCCCGCAGGCGCATCACGGTGTCCTCAAGAACCCCTTCGACGGGGACTCCCATGACGGGGGTCCCATCGACGGGGACGCCCTCCGCCGCCCGGCCGCCGCCACCGCCGACCGGCGCGGCAGGCCGCTGACGGATCGTGCACCGGCCGAGCAACTGCCGCAGCGCGAGCGGCAGTTCCGCCGCGTCCAGCGCCGTGCGCGCGGCCAGGCCCAAGACCCGGGTCGGCGCGTCCACCAGGTCATGGGCGTCGGCTCGCTCCATCCAGGTGTCGGCGCCCCCGGCCCGCGAGATCACCCGGTCGAGGTCGGTCGCCATCAGCTCACCGGGGGCGCGCAGCAGGAACTCGTCCACCGTCCCCTCGGCCAGCGGATGCGTCTGCAGGCTCAGGATGTCGACCCGTCGCTCGGCGAGCGCCGTGCACAGCACGGCCAGCGAGCCAGGTTCGTCCTGCACCGTCGTCCGCATCCGCCACAGCGCGCTGTCCGCGCGCGGCCCGGTCCGCGGCGCCGGCGGCAGCGACCGGGCGCCGGTATCGCCCGTCGGCGGTGCATGACCGTGGCGGCGTGTCCACCACGTGTGGAACCCCTCGGCGGCGGCGCGGACGACCGCCCGCACGGTCCGGGCCTGCTGTGCATGCGTCACTTCAGACATGTCTCGACTCATGCAACTACTGTGAAGGAAGGGTGTTGCGTGATCACGAACGCTCTGTGACCGATGGGTAAAGCGTCCCTATGCTCCTTTTGTCAAACTTTTGACTGTTGCTCCCGCTGCCCTGTTCCTTCCGCGCTCCCGTCGCTCGCGTGCCGCACACCATCAGGCCGCCCGCTCCGGCGCGAGCGCGGTTCGCAGGCGGCGGGCCTGGGACACCAGCCGGGACGAGCCGCGGCGCTGTGCCGCCTGCGCCAGGTGCGGCAGTTCGCCCCGCGCCCCGCAACGCTCGGCGCACTCCGCTGCCACCGCCAGCAGATCACCGAGCCCGCGGGCCGACGCGCTCATGCCGCCCACCGCGATTTCGGCCAGCAGCACGGGCAGGGTGTGCCGCAGCATGCCCCAGATCGTGGCGTTGGCGCCCGTGGCCGCCGCAGTCCGCGCCGACTCCGCGAGCCGCAGCGGCTTGACGGCCCCGCGGCGTATCAACTGCCCCAGATCCGCGCCCAGTCGGGCCGCGTCGAGTTGTCCGCGCGCTGCCAGTGTCAGCAGCGCGTCCACCGCGGCGAGCCGGTCCTCGGGGTGCCGGGCACCGAGACCGTACGCCAGGCACAGATGCACGGCCTCGCCCGCCGCACCTCCCGACTCGGCCAGCAGCGGCAGGAACGCGGCGGCTCCCCGTATGTCGTCGGCGGCCGCGGTGGACACGTCGCGCAGCAGCCGCACGGCCACCAGCTCGCGCCGCTCGGGCAGCAGCGCCAGCCAGTGGCGGCGTAGGTCCTCGGCCCAGTGGTAGCAGTACCAGCGCTGCCCGTAGACGCTCACCGGCCGGCCGAGCGGGCGGAACTCCGCCGGGAAGTCCTCCTGCAGCTCAGGGAGTTCACCGCATTCGAGCAGGATGCGGTCGCCCGAGATCCGCCGCCTGGCAACCGGAAGTTCCGGGCCCTGATGGGTGAGCCGGCGGGCGAGACGCGTGCCCTCTGCCGTGCCGAGCGCCGCCGCACGCCCGGCGGCCGCCTCGGTCGCGGCCCCGTCCTCGCGCCGCACCCGCAGCAGCGCCTGCGCGAAGTCCGCCGAGCCGACACGGGCGCCCAGGCGGCCGTACTCGGCGAGGCGGTCCACCAGTTCGTCCGGCTCCAGCAGGCCCGTGCCCCAGGTGGGCGTCGACAGCAGGAACGGCAGCGGGTCGGTCCGCAGCCGGTAGGCCACCTCCCACAGGCGGGCTTCGAAGGCCCGGGAGAGCGGGCTGTGCACACAGGCCTCGGCCGCCGTGCCCCGCTGGACCGACCTCAGAAGCGTCGCGGTGTGCACACGTCCATGGAGGGCGGCGAGAAGGAGATCGAGCCCGTCGGCGGCGCTGTGCACGCGGTTGCCACGGCCGAAGTGGTCGTCGGCGCGCATGACATGTCCGGGATCAGTGCTGTTCCACCAGCGGCGGGTGACCACGGGCGTGAGCGCTTCGCGGAGAGCGTCACGGTCCCGGTGGGCATGGCGCACGAGGCCGTCCAGTGCCCGCTCGAACGCGGCCACGTCCCCCTCCGATGCCATCAGCGCCCCCACCTCCTCGGTGAGTTCCGCCGCCGACTCCGGGGCGGGCGCGAGCCGGACCGGCTCCGGTGCCGGCGGCAGCATCTCCTCGTAGGCGAAAGGTTCGGGCCCGGCCTGCTCGGCCCCCAGCGTCCGCACCGCCCGGATGCGGAGGGCGGGGATCAACTGGTCGGCAGCCGACGTCAGTTGGGCCCGTACCTCCGCCGACTCGGCCTTCTTCAGATGGCGTTCCACCAGCTTCAGCGCCCGCTCCTGCACCTCGGAGTCCTCGTGACCGAAGGCCTGCGCGACGGCGGGCAGCAGCTCCTCGGCGGTGGAGGCGTCGCGGGTGAGGATCTTCCCGAGCAGGATGAGCTGGGCGCGCACCAGCTTCTTCTCGGGGCGGAACAGCACCGCGTCGGACATCTCCGCCAGCTGCCGCGGCGTCGGCCCGCCGTCCAGGGCGAGGCCGCCCAACACCGACTGGGCGTACGAGGCGACCGGCGAAACCGCGTCGGAGGCGAGGGCCAGCCAGTCGGCGATCCGTGCCCGCTGCTCCTCGGGCGTGAGGGAGAGATCCTTCAACAGGCGCAGAAACGCCCGCTGATCGGCGGCCGAGCCGCCCCGCAGCAGCCGGGCCACGCAGGCGTCGATCATCGCCCCGCGGTCGAGGGTGCCCTCGGCGGCGAGCTGGGTGAGCGCGCCGTACCAGCTGTTGGGGCCGTCGCCCGCCAGCCACCCGAAGAAGCCGCCGATGTCGTCGGTCTCGAAGAGCGCGGCCACGAGCTGCGGCAGATACGGGTCCTGCCGCAGCCGGTTCAGCACCGTCTCCTCGCGCTGCCAGGTCGCGCCGACGTGGCCCAGCCAGCCCCGCACATAGGCATCGGTGGTCGGCACCGGGCAGCCCGACAGCCGCACCAGGCCCGCCATCAGTTCGTACGGCACATCGGCGCTCGCCGGCCGCTCGGCCAGCCGGTGGGTGACGTCGGCGAGCCACTTCGGATCACGGTCGCCCAGGATGCGCAGCAGCAGTGCCGGTGCAATGCCGGACCAGCGCATGTCGGCGGCGGCGATCCAGGCCGCCACGGCCGCCGCGCCCGTCTGGCACGCCACCCCGGCCACATACAGCGGCGGATACGCGCGCCGCGAGGCGGCATCCCAGGGAGCCGCCCGCAGCTCCTTGCGCAGCGCCTTCAACTGCCCGAAGACCGCGCGCCGTTCGGCATCCGTCATCTCGTCGAGCAGGCTCACCGCCTCGGCCGTCCGCCCCGCCCGTACCGCATCCATCAGCGCATTCATCGCACACCCCCGTCGACCCGTGTCCTGCCCTGCTCCACCGCGGTGCCGCCGCGCCGCACCATCCGCACCGCCAGCGCGTGCTTGCACGGCCCCCGGCCGCCGCGGTACTTCGCCCACCACAGGCAGCTGCAGCTGAGCACCCCCGACTCGTCCCGCACCCGGTGCACATGACCGTCCTCCGCCGTCACCGTCCCGAGGGAGCCGTCCAGCGTGACCGCGCCCGCGGCCACCAGCGCCCGGGCCGAACGCAGTCTCGGGTTGTGCCGCTCCACCCGCTCGGCGTCGTAGGGCAGTTCACGGTGGAAGTAGGCCGCCTCCGCCGTGTCGTAGCCCACCCGGCCCGAGGTGCCCAGACGGATCAGGGCGGCGCGGACCCGCTCGGCCGTGAGGCCGGAGGAGGCGGCCAGATCGGACACGTCGATACGCGGCTCCCAGGCGAGCAGCACCGAGATCAGCTCCGCGTCCTCGGCGGCCTCGTCGGTGGCGAGCGCGTCGAGGACACCGCCCTCCCCGGAGAACCCGCGCGAGGCGTCCGGCGACAGCGTGAGCGTCAACCGCATCCCGGGCAGGACGGCCTCCCACGCGCTCGCCGCGGAGGCGGTGCCCGCGGCCGCGGGACCGTAGACCCGCAGCGCCGTCGCGTGCCGCAGGACGCGCTGGAGCGCGATCAGCCGCTCCGGGCCGGGCAGGCACACCGCGCCGGGTACCGGCCGGGTGGTCGGGCGCAGGGTGCCGCCCGCCGGCACCACCCACCGCGGGCCCGTTGCGGCGCCCCGCCCGCCGCCGCGCGGCAGCGAACGCAGGAACCGCACGGCCTCGGCCGCGGGCAGCTCGGCCCGCAGATCGAAGCCGCCCGCGATTACCTGGGCCTCCGCGAACCCCCGCAGCCACCGGTCCGGCAGCGGCACCTTCTTCTCCACGACCGGGCCGTCCAGCGTCGTCACGGCCAACTCCTCGGGCCCGACCCGCAGATGCAGCGGATCGTCGGAGCCGATCCGGGAGAGGGCCTCGCGCAGTGGGTTGTTGACGTCGACGTTCGTCGTGCCGTGGCCCACCTGGCTGCCGTCCAGGCCTGGCTCCAGCACGTCCAGCCGGGCGTACACCCCGCAGCAGCCCGAGAAGGACTCGAAGCGCAGCCGGTCGCCGTTGCCCGTCACCACCGGGTCGAGCGAGGCGCTCAGCTGCCGCTGGTAGTAGCGCGCGGCGGCCACGTCCGCCACGGCGAGCAGTCCCGCGGCGGCCACCTGAGGGGACGTCAGGAAGCCCGCGAAGAAACGGGGATGGTCTTCGGCCCCGCGGGGTGTGGCACCCTGCGAGGTCTCCAGTCCCAGGCGTCGTTCGCCCGCCGAGGACTCCAGCACGGAGGGTCGTCGATAGGCCACGGCCTGCAAAGATCGCGTCATGGAAAAACCGTAGGGCCGACCACTGACAATCCGTTCCGACCTGCAAGAACAGTCGTGCCGGGACGAGTTCGCGGCTCCGGCTCAGACGGGCCGCCGGACGCGCGAAGGCCGCGCACCGGGGGATGACGCCGGTACGCGGCCCACCGGAAAGGGTACGGGAGCTACTGGCCTACGCGGCCCGGCTGCAGCGATTTGGTGAACAGCACCGTGCCGTCGTACTCGCGCAGCCGCACCGTCAGCTCTCCGCTGCCGCCGTCGATGTCGACCTCGCCGAAGAACTGGTAACCCTCGGCCGGCGAGACGTTCGAAGCGGTCGGCGCCTTGACGAACACCCGGTCCGGGCCGAAGGTGCCGTCCAGCGCGTTGGCCGGGAACGAGCCCGCGTTCAGCGGCCCGGACACGAACTCCCAGAACGGCTCGAAGTCCTTGAACGCGGCGCGCGAGGGGTCGTAGTGCTGGGCCGAGGTGTAGTGAACGTCCGCGGTCAGCCACACCGTGCCGGTGATGCGGCGGTGCTTGATGTACCGCAGGAGCTCCGCGATCTGCAGTTCGCGGCCCAGCGGCGCGCCCGGGTCGCCCTGGGCGACGGCCTCGATGTTGGCCTTGCCCTCGTTCGTGTCGGGCACGACGAGGCCGAGCGGCATGTCGGCGGCGATGACCTTCCACACCGCCCGCGACCGCGACAGCTCGCGCTTGAGCCATTCCAGCTGCTCGGCGCCGAGAATGCCCTGCGGGTCGACTGTCTGGTCGTCGGACGAGTTGGCGTTGCGGTACGTGCGCATGTCGAGCACGAAGACGTCGAGCAGCGGGCCGTGGTGGTGGACGCGGTAGATCCGGCCGTCCGGGCGGCCGCTGATGGTCGAGATGGGGAAGTACTCGGAGAAGGCCCGCCGGGAACGCACGGCCAGGTCGTCGAGGCGGGTGCCGGCCGGGTAGGGGGTGCCGGTGGCGATGACCTCGCCCGGGTACCAGTTGTTGCGGACCTCGTGGTCGTCCCACTGGATGACGCCTGGCACCTGCGCGTTGAACCGGCGCAGCGCCTGGTCCAGCAGGTTGTAGCGGAAGTTCCCGCGGAAGTCGTCGAGGGTGACCGCGACGTGCGACTTCGCCTCTGTGGTGACATTGCGGTACAGGCTGCCGTCGGGCAGCGCCTGGGTCGCCGAAAGGGCGCCGTCGGCATAGATGTTGTCGCCGCTGCACAGGAAGAAGTCCGGGTCCGTGCGCGCCATGGCGTCGAAGATCCGGTAGCCGCCGATGGACTCGTTGATGCCCCAGCCCTGGCCCGCCAGGTCGCCGGACCACACGAACTTGACGCCGTCGCGCCGTCTCGCGGGCGCCGTGCGGAACGTGCCGGTCACCGGCTCGCCGGTGCGGCGCGGGTCGTCAGGGTCGGCGAGCAGCACGCGGTAGTGGATCTGCTCGCCCGAGGGCAGACCGTGCAGCCGGGTCGTGCCGGTGAAGTCCGAGTCCGCACCGAGCAGCGGGCCGTGCCAGCGGTGCGGTGCGCGGAACGACTCCGTCGCGGACGTCTCGACGATCATCCGGGCCGGGCGGTCGGAGCGCACCCACACCAGGCCCGAGTCGGCGGTCACGTCTCCTGCCTGCACGCCCCAGTCTGCCTTGGGGCGTCCCGAGAGGGCGAAGGCGGGTGCCGCGCCGAGGGCGGTGGGCACGGTCAGCGCCGCCGAAGCGGCGAGGGTGCCGCGCAGCACGCTGCGGCGGCCCGGGAACAGACGGTGTGACATGGATGCGCCTCCAGGGACGGGATCCGGCCAGTGTGCGATGCCACAACTACTGGTGCGCCGCAGCGCGCACGGAAACCCCAAGTGAACAACTGACCCCGGAGGCAACGGAACCGGCATGCCGGGGAGGGGGCTTCGAAGCGGAAGGAACAAGCCGTACGGCCGCTCCGGCACGGCTCCGGTACCGGTCAGGCCGCCTCCGCGGCACCCGCCATCAGCCGCACGCCCGCCCGGATCCGTGCGGGTGAGAGATGCGCGTACACGAGGACGAGCCGTACGTCCCCGTCGTCGTCGTGTCCGGCACGCGCGTGCGTGTAGTCCGTCAACGGGCGTACGGCGATTCCGGCCGCGGCCATGCGAGCCAGGAAGACGTCCTGCGGGCCGTACCGGCGCGGGAACGCGGCGATGACGTGCAGCCCCGCCGCGATGCCGGCGACCTGCGAGCCCGGGAAGTGCTCCTCCAGGGCGGCCACCAGCGTGTCGCGCCGTTCGCGGTACGCGCGCTGGCAGCGGCGCAGTTGCCGGTCGTAGTCGCCGTGCTCGACGAAGCGGGCGAACAGCGCCTGGTCGAGGGTGGGATGGCCCAGATCCATGGTGCGCTTGCGCTCGATCACCTCGTCGGCCAGCGACTCCGGTATGAGCAGCCAGCCCAGCCTCAGACCCGGCGCGAGCGACTTGCTGACCGAACCGGCGTAGGCCACGTGCTCCGGGTCGAGGCCCTGCAGCGCGCCCACGGGGGCGCGGTCGTAGCGGAAGTCGCCGTCGTAGTCGTCCTCCAGGACCATGCCGTCCACGGAGCGCGCCCACTGGAGCAGTTCAGTGCGGCGGCGCGCGGAGTAGGCGATTCCGGTGGGGAACTGGTGGGAGGGCGTCGTCACCACGGCCCGCACGCCCGACTCCCGGAGCGGTCCTACGACGACTCCCTCGCCGTCCAGCGGCAGCGGCACGGTGGTGACGCCGGCCGAGGCGTACAGGGCGTCGTGCTGAGGGCTTCCGGGATCCTCGACGCCGATGGTGCGCACCCCGCGCGCGTGGAGCACGAATCCGAGCAGGGCCGTCGCCTGCGCCACCCCGGAGACGACGACGATCCGCTCCGGGTCCGCGACCACGCCCCGGCGGCGCGCCAACAGTTCCGCCAGCGCGGTACGCAGCCGTGGCAGCCCGCGCGGATCGGGATACCCGAGGTCGTGGTGGGGCAGCTCCGTCAGGACGGCGCGCTGTGCCGCGGCCCAGGCGGAGCGCGGGAACAGCGACAGGTCCGGCGTGCCCGCCACGAAGTCGGCGCGCGTACCGGGGGAGCGCGGAGCGAGGTCACGCGCGCGTGGCGGCGCGGCGCGCACGGCACCCCCGACCCAGGTGCCCGCGCCTCGCCCGCTGCGCAGATAGCCCTCCGCCGTCAACTGCTCGTACGCCTCGGTGATCAGCCCCCGTGACACCCCGAGGTCGGCGGCGAGGTCGCGGCTCGACGGCAGCCGTGTGCCCGGCGCCAGCCTCCCCGTGCGCACCGCCTCGCGCAGCGCCGCCTGCAGTGACCGTCCACGCGTGCGTGCCGGAGCGGAGACGGCGGGCAGCAACAGCTCCCAGGCGGGGGAGCCGCCCGGCGCATCCGTGCTCCCGGCCGGGTCGGGCGCCCCAGCCCCGTCGTCGGCCCCGTCACGAGCCGCGCCCCGAGCCTCGTGCCGATTGGTCTCCGATGGCGTCATGGAAATGGACCTTAAACCGGACCGCCGCGCTGCCTAGCGTCGCCGCCATGAACGCCACCACCGCGCGCGGGGCCCTGCTCGCCGCGCTCGCCTGTGTCCTCGTCGGCGGGTCCTTCACCGCGAACAGCGTCCTCGGCCACTACCCGTACGCGGGCGGCCAGTTCCTGCGCTACGGCCTGGCCTGTGTGCTGCTCCTGCCCCTGGCCCGGGCAGGTGCGGCCGCCCGGTTGCGGGCGTTCGCGCCCCGCCAGTGGCTGCGCCTCGCGCTGCTCGCCGCCGTCGGCATGGTCGGCTTCAACCTGGCGGTGATCGCGGCCGAGCGCTCCGCCGAACCGGCCGTGCCCGGCGTCTTCGTGGGCTGCGCGCCCGTGGTCGTGGGGGTCGTCGTCCCGCTCCTCGACAGCCGCAGGCCCCAACGCACCGTGCTGTGCGGGGCGTTGCTGGTCGCCTGCGGTGCCTTCACCGTCCAGGGGTGGGGCCGTACGGACGGCACCGGAATCGCCTGGTCCGCCTGCGCGCTGGTCGGCGAGGTCGGCTTCGCCGTGCTCGCCGTGCCCGTCCTGCGGCCACTGGGGCCCCGGCTGCTGTCCGCCACGGTGTGCGGCATCGCGGCGGTCGAGTCCGCGGCGGCCGGGCTGCTCGCAGACGGCTCGGCGTGGCTGCGGCGCCCCGACGCCACCGAGACCGCCGCGCTGCTGTGGCAGGCGGTGGTCGTCACCGTCGTCGGCTTCGTGTGCTGGTACATGGGCATGCAGCGGCTCGGCGCCGAGCGCGCGACGCTCTTCTCCGGCCTCATCCCGGTCGCCGCCGCCTGCACGGCCCCGCTCGCCGGAACGGGCTCCTACGGGGCCGCCCAGGCCCTCGGCAGCGCACTCGTCGGCGCCGGAGTCGCCCTCGGATCCGGTGCGTTGACCCGCGGGCGCGCGTCCTCAGCGGCGCGCGGCGGGGACCCGGCTGCCGTCCAGGATGACGCGGGCGACCAGCGCCGGGTCGTCGTTCATCGGGACGTGCCCGCAGCCGGGCAGCCGCACCAGCCGGGCCCGGGGGATCATCTGCTTGGCGCGTATCCCCTGACGGCGCACGAGCAGCATGTCCCGGGTGCCCCAGGCCACGGTGACCGGGAGGCCGGGGAGGTCGTCGGTGAACTGGACGGTCGTCCCGGCCCGCAGGGTCGCGTCGAAGCCCGTCGCCTGCGCGATGGCCAGCGTCTCGGCGACCACGGCCTCGGGTGAACGGCGGCCGGGGCGGGCGTAGATCGTGCTCGTCAGCATCGTCCGGCCTGCCGCCGAGCGCGACAGCCGCTGCACCAGGGGCAGTGGCAGCCGGCGGGCGATCTGCCGCATCCCGGTCAGCATGCCGAAGGCGTAGCGCCGCTCGGCCTGCGACCAGAACCCGGCCGGGGACAGCGCGGTCACGGACCGTACGAGCTTCTCGCGGCCGAGCTCCAGGGCGATCAGACCGCCGAGCGAGTTGCCCGCCACATGCGGACGCTCCAGCTCCAGCGCCTCGCAGAACGCGCCGAACAGGGCCGTCGTCGTGGGCAGGTCGTAGTCGAGCCCGTCGGGCAGAGCGGGGGAGACCCCGAAGCCGGGCAGGTCCACGGCGATCACGTCGCGTTCGGTCGCCAGGATGTCCACCACCGGGTCCCAGGCCTGCCGGTGATGACCGATGCCGTGCAGCAGGAGCAGCGGTTCGCCGCTGCCCACGCGCGCGTAGGACACGGTCACGGGCTGCGGGCCGCGTGGGGAGGGGACCTTGAAGGAGACGGTGGCGGACATGGGTTGCTCCTCGTGGGGGGCTCGCTGACGGACGCCGTGTAGACAGCTTGTCAGCAATTGCTACCCACGGGTAGCCCCGAGGTGCGCCGACATCAATTCCCGGTGTGGAACTCCAGGTTGAAATGCGTCTTGCCCAGAGTGCGCATGAGGTCCAGCCACAGCGGCAGGAACATCTCGACGCCGCGCGACGAGGCGATGCCGCCCAGGTCGAGCACCCGGTGCGCGGGCCAGCCGAACTCGCCGAGCATGCCGGTGACCTGCTCCTTGGCTCCCGCGTCCTCCCCGCACACGAAGATCTGGTGCTCGCCCGGCACCAGGGAGGGAGCCACCATCACCTCGCAGTTGACGGTGTTGAGCGTCTTCACCACGCGCGCGTGCGGATATGCGCGCTGGATCTGCTCGCCCGTGCTGTCCGACCCGACGGGGTCGAGCCGCACCTGTCCGTCCTCGAACCCGAGGGGGTTGGAGACATCGACGAGGACCTTCCCGTCGAGGTTCGCCGCCCCGGCCGCCTCCAGCGCGGCCAGCGCCACCCGCCCGCCGACCGCAACGACGACGACCTCCGCGGTGGAGGCCGCGTCCTCGAAGGTGCCGGCCCGCGCCCCGGCACCGGCCTCGCGCGCCCACTGCAGGGCCCCCGGATTGTCCTTGGCGCGTGAGCCGAGCGTCACCTCGTGGCCGAGTTCGACCAGCTTGGTGCCGAGCGTCCGGCCCACCACGCCCGTGCCCAGAACCGCGTACCGCATGGCTGCCTCCCGCGTCCGGACCGCCGCCCACCGGCGGATCGTGGGCCATTCTGCACCGGGACACGAGGATTTCTCCTGGACACAACCAGACACATCCCCTGGGATGGACCCGTGACGACCGAAACCGAGACCGACGTATTCGAAGAGCACCGCCCCGTACTGATGGGGGTCGCCTACCGCATGCTCGGGCGGGTGGCCGACGCGGAGGACGTGGTGCAGGAGGCCTGGCTGCGCTGGTCCGGCGGCGACCGCGGCGACGTGCGCGAACCGCGCGCCTATCTGGTGCGCATCACCACCCGCCTCGCCATCGACCGGCTGCGCCAGGTCAAGGCGCGCAACGAGGCCTACGTCGGCCCCTGGCTGCCCGAGCCCTATGCGACCGACTTCGGCGACACCGTCCCGGACGCCGCCGAGCGTGCCGTACTCGCCGACTCCGTCTCACTGGCCGTCATGGTCGTCCTGGAGTCGCTCTCGCCCCTGGAGCGCGCGGTGTTCGTCCTGCGGGAGGCCTTCGGCTACCCGTACGCCGACATCGCCGCCATGCTCGAACGCGGCGAGGCTGCGGTGCGCCAGCTCGCCGGCCGGGCCCGCAAGCACGTCGACGAGCGGCGGTCGCGCTACGAGGTCGATCCCGCACGGCGCCGCGAGCTGACCGAGCGGTTCCTCGCCGCCGCCGGGGAGGGCGACCTGGAAGGGCTCCTGGAACTGCTCGCACCCGACGTGCGGCTCGTGGGCGACAGCGGCGGCAAGTCCAGGGCGCCGCTGCGGGTCCTGGAGAGCGCCGACAAGGTGGGCCGCTTCCTCATCGGGGCCGCGGAGAAGGGTGTGCCGGACCCGACCGTCCGCCTCCTGGAGCTCAACGGAGGCATCGCGATCCTGGTCCTGTCGGCGGGCAAGCCGGACAGCGTCTTCCAGGTGGATGTCTACGAGGGCCGCATCCAGTCGGTCTACATCATGCGCAACCCGGACAAGCTGCAGTCCCTGGCCGCCTCCTAGGTTGCGGCCGTCCCGGCCGCACGAACGCCGTGTGAACGCTGTGCTGCGAGCGCCTCACGGTGTGCGAACAGGTTCCAGGATTGGTCTTGACCAAGGGTTTGGGCCGCCCTATGGTCGCAGATAAGTGCAACAACCTTTAATAAACAAGGGCGCTAAAACGCCGCCGGAACACGGCGATTGCGGAGGACAGGGTGGGGACCACGCAGTTGGAAACAGTGCCGGAACCGAAGTACTGGCACCTCAAGACCGTGCTCAGTGAGGCACTGGACTCCGAGTTCGCCGTGGGCGAGATCCTGCCCAACGAGCGCGACCTCGCCGCCCGCTTCGGCGTCGCCCGCGCCACGCTCCGCCAAGCGCTGGAGCAGCTGGAGCTGGAGGGCAGGCTGCAGCGCAGGCGCGGAGTCGGCACGACTGTCGCCCCGCCGCGCGTGGGTGTCGCCGTCGGCACCGAGCAGCACGCCTGGCCGGGTGTCTCCGGCGACGTCTGGCAGCCCGCGGACTGCGAGCTCACGGCACCGCCCGCCGCGGTCGCCGCGGCGCTGGAGACCGCTCCGGACGAGGCCGTGCACACGGTGCGGCGCTCCCGCGTCTCCCACGGCCAGCCCGTGGCCGCGGAGCTGCTCTACGTCCCGGCGTCGTCGGTGCCCGACCTGTCCGCCATAGACGCGCCGTCCGGACCGGCACGCGCGCGTGCCGTCCTGCGCGAGCTGCACCGCCTGGAGCTGGAGGGCCGCGACAGCGCGGTGGAGCTGGGCTCCGCCCGCGCGGACGACGCCAAGGAACTGGACCGCCTGCCAGGGGCGCCCGTCCTCGTCGTCACCACCCGCTTCCTCGCCGCCGGCCGCACCGCGGCCCTCTCCGTAGCCACCTACCGCGCAGACACCTGCCGACTGACCTTCGGCGACTCCGGAGGCGTGGAGATCCACCAGACCCCCGAACGCCGGGCCTCGTAGCCGACCCGCACCGCCGCGAACACCGCGCCCCGGAGCCATTGCGGGGCACCGCGCGTTACGGGGACCGCTCGATACCGGGCGGCGGGTCAGAGCCTGCCGTCGCCGAGGAGCGGGTCAGCGTCGTGCCGTGGCCGTACGGCGTTCAGAGGCCCCGCCGTCACCGTCCGGCGCTGAGCGCGGCCCCGTCGCCGTCCGGCGCTCAGCGTCGCGCCGTCACCGTTCCCTCCACCGCGAAGAGTTGCTCCTCTACGTGGTCCAGGGCGAGTCGGAGTGCGCCTGTTGCCACGGCGGCCTCGCCGAGAAGGGACAGGGCGACCTTCGGGGGGCGTAGGCAGTACCGTGCCAACTCGCGGCGGAGTGGGTCCAGTACGCCGTCCAGGCCGGCCGCCCAGCCGCCGATGACGACGAGTTCCGGGTCCATGGCCAGGACCAGTGCGGCCACGTCGTGCACGAGTCGCTGGATGAAGCGTTCGACGGCGGCGAGGGCCCGCTGGTCGCCCTCGCGGGCCTGTGCGAAGACCTCGGCGACCGCCTGTTCGTCGAGCGGGTGCAGCGGTTCGTCGGTGGTGGACAGCAGCGTCTCGGGCGTCGCCTCGCGGCCCAGCAGATGCAGCGCCCCGATCTCGCCGGCCGCCCCTCCGTACCCCCGGTGCAGCTGCCCCCCGATCAGCGATCCGGCCCCCGGGCTCAACCCCGCCAGCACGAACACCACGTCGTCGGACTCGGTGGCCGAGCCCTTCCAGTGCTCCGCGACCGCCGCGGCGTTGGCGTCGTTCTCCACCAGCACCGGGCACTTGAAGGACCGGCTCAGTCGCTCGCCGAGGCGCAGCCCCGTCCACTCGGGCAGCGCCGCGCACAGCTTCACCGTGCCGTCGGCCTCGACGATCCCGGGGGAGGCGACCCCCACGGCCCGCAGCGAGCCGCGCGAGACCCCGACCCGGCGCAGCAGCTCGGCCACGGTGGTGCGCAGCCGGTCCAGACGCTCCTCGGCGGGAGCCGACTCGTCGACGTCCTTGGCCGCCGAACCGAGCACCCGTCCGTCGAGATCGGCCAGCAGCGCGGCCACCCGGTGCGACCCGATGTCCAGGCCCAGCAGATGCCCCGCCTCGGCCCGGAACCGGAACCGCCGCGCGGGCCGCCCCTGCCGTCGTACGACGCTCTCGTCGGGTGCCTTCTCGATGACGTAGCCCGCCTCGATGAGTCCTTCGACGACACCCTCGACCGTCGGCCGGGACAGCCCGGTCAGCCGGGTGATCTCGGTGAGTGTCGCCGCGTCCGTGGCACGCAGCGCGTGCAGCACCACCGCGGAGTTGATCCTTCGCAGCAGCGAGGGATCCCCGCCGGTCAGCTGCCCCAAGGTCTCGTCCTCCCAGCTCGTGCGCGTGTTGGGCGGATCGTACTCGGCGCGGCGGAGCCCGGCGAGTGCCAGGGGAGGACCGACTGACCGGCCGGTCCGTCCGGGCCCGGCGCGGCACGCGGGCCGCCGACCCGGTGCGAGGGCAACCCGGCTCGTTCGCGCCCGTCCCCGCGAGCGGAACTCCCCGCTCCGGCAGCCGCGCCACGCCCACCCGACATAACGGCCCGCCAATTGTCAGTGCCACCCGCTTTACTGCATCACATGGACATCGCGAAATGGCTGTCCGTCGTCGAGCAGATGTGCGTCCGGGAGTTCCCCCGGGAGCACGTCAGGACGGACATCGGCACGGACGCGCCGGGATATCTGATAGCCGAGTTAAAGACCAGCGGGGACTTCTACGAGGACGGGGGCAGCGAGCGTGAGGAGACGGAGGCACAGTTCGAGGCCGACCGGGACGGGCTCGGAGCGCTGCTCAGCGAGCGGTGGGGACCGGTGGACGAGTTCAGCCTGAACAGCGTCTTCGAGCGCGCCATGGACGGCGAGGACATCGACGAGCCCTGGCGCTCCCTCAGCAACCACGTGCCCGACGTGCACCTGTGGAAGTGCGAGTCCGGCCGCTGGATCGCCCTCGGGATATCCCAGTGGGACGCCGAACTGCCCTTCCAACTGCTGGCGATAGCCACCGAGGTGGACCCGCACTGACCCCTCAGGACTGATCCCTCAAGGCTGCCCCCTTGAGACTGACCCCTCAGGTCTGCGCCGCCACCCGCAGTCGCGCGAACTCCTCCGCCATGGTCTGCGCCGTCCAATGCGCGTTCAGCCCGCTGGGGTTCGGCAGCACCCACACCCGCGTGTCCCCGATCGTCCGCTCCTGCGGCCCCACGCGGGCCTTGCGGTCGTCGAAGGCCGCCCGGTAGGCCGTGACCCCCACCACGGCCAGCCAACGCGGCCGCAGCTCCGCCACTTTCAGCGCCAGCAGTCGCCCGCCCTCGCGGTACTCCTCCGCGCTCAGCTCGTCCGCCCGCGCGGTCGCGCGCGCCACGACGTTCGTGATGCCGAGCCCGTACGACACCAACTCGCCTTGTTCCGACGGCTTCATGAGCCTCGGCGTGAAGCCGGACAGATGCAGCACCGGCCAGAAGCGGTTGCCGGGGCGCGCGAAGTGATGGCCCGTCGCCGCCGTCATCAGGCCCGGGTTGATGCCGCAGAACAGGACCTGGAGGCCGCCCGCGACCACGTCGGGGACGACGCGGTCGCGGGCCGCCTCCAGTTCTGCCTGGGTGAAGCGGGTCAGAGGATCGCCCCCGGCGCGTAACCCGCGGCCTCCGGGTGCTGCTTGGCGATCTCCTCGATGCGGGCGACGACGACACCGACCTGGTCGGCGGCCGCACCCGTGAAGGACAGCTTGTCGGCCATCAGCGCATCCAGCTGCGCGCGGTCGAGCGGGATGCGGGCGTCCGCGGCGAGCTTGTCGAGGAGTTCGTTGCGCTCGGCACCCTGCTCGCGCATCGCGAGCGCGGAGGCGACCGCGTTCTCCTTGATCGCCTCGTGGGCGACCTCGCGGCCGACACCCGCCCGCACCGCGCCCATCAGCACCTTCGTGGTGGCCAGGAACGGCAGGTAGCGGTCCAGCTCGCGGGCGACCACGGCCGGGAAGGCGCCGAACTCGTCCAGCACCGTCAGGAACGTCTCCAGCAGCCCGTCCAGCGCGAAGAACGCGTCCGGCAGCGCCACCCGGCGCACCACCGAGCAGGACACGTCGCCCTCGTTCCACTGGTCGCCCGCCAGCTCGCCGGTCATCGAGGCGTAGCCGCGCAGGATGACCATGAGGCCGTTGACGCGCTCGCAGGACCGCGTGTTCATCTTGTGCGGCATCGCGGAGGAGCCGACCTGGCCCGGCTTGAAGCCCTCGGTGACCAGCTCGTGCCCGGCCATCAGCCGGATGGTCTTGGCCAGCGACGAGGGCGCCGCCGCCAGCTGCACCAGCGAGGTGACGACCTCGTAGTCCAGGGAGCGCGGGTAGACCTGTCCGACCGAGGTGAACGCCTGCGAGAAGCCGAGGTGCCGGGCGATCCGGTCCTCCAGCTCGGCGAGCTTGCCGGCGTCGCCGCCCAGCAGGTCCAGCATGTCCTGCGCCGTGCCGACCGGGCCCTTGATGCCGCGCAGCGGGTAGCGGCCCAGCAGCTCCTCGACGCGGCCGTACGCCACCAGCAGCTCGTCGGCGGCGGTCGCGAACCGCTTGCCGAGGGTCGTGGCCTGGGCGGCGACGTTGTGCGAGCGGCCGGCCATGACCAGCTCTGCGTACTCGCCCGCCAGCTTGCCCAGCCGCGCCAGCACCGCCACCGTGCGGTCGCGCATCAGCTCCAGCGAGAGCCGGATCTGCAGCTGTTCGACGTTCTCGGTGAGGTCGCGGGAGGTCATCCCCTTGTGCACGTGCTCGTGCCCGGCGAGGGCGTTGAACTCCTCGATCCGCGCCTTCACGTCGTGCCGTGTGACCTTCTCGCGCTCGGCGATGGAGGCCAGGTCGACGGTGTCGAGGACACGCTCGTAGTCGGCGATCGCCTCGTCGGGCACCTCGATGCCGAGGTCCTTCTGGGCCCGCAGCACGGCGAGCCAGAGCTGCCGCTCCAGCTTCACCTTGTGCTCGGGCGACCAGAGCACGGCGAGCTCGGTGGAGGCGTAGCGTCCGGCGAGGACGTTCGGGATGCGGGGCTTGGCGGGCGCAGAAGTCACGTGTACGGATTCTACTGGCGATTCGTGCAGGCCAGCGCCATGCCCCCGTTCGTCGGAAGCTACGAGACCTGCGTCACCGCAGCCCGGAGCCCCCGCCCGGGAGTGGTTCACCCCGGCCCGGAGTCGGCGAGCTCCGCCAGTACGTTCGCGTGGCAGAGCTCCGGCGCGCACCAGCAGGCGAGCGTGCGCCCGCGCAGGTCGGGGACCAGTTCGAGCAGGTCGGGGCGCTCCAGGAGGTAAGCCCGGTACATCGCCATGACCTCGGTGCGGGTGCCGTCGCGGCGGCGCGTAGGGGTGTCGTAGGCGAAGGGGTTGAACAGCGGGTGCCGGGGCAGGTCCCAGCCGCCCATGGTCCAGCGGCGGCCGACGTAGAGGACCTCCTCGGGGGCGCGTTCCAGCCGGGGGCCCCACTCGTGGATGCGGCCCCTGACGTTGGTCACCCGCGTCGGCACGACGATCGCCTACGTCGCCGGGCCCTCGTAGGGCAGCAGTTCGGGGCGCTTGGGCGGCAGGCCGTCGCCGGAGGAGCGGCCGGTCAGGCGGCGGACGATCCATGGCAGCAGATGTTGCCGGGCGAAGCGGACGTCGGCGACCCGGCGGCTGGCCCAGCCCGGGGGCGGCGTCATGGCCATCGGCGTGTGCCAGTCGGCGTCCTCGGGGGCGTAGCCGAGCGTCTGCCAGACCGCCTCGGCGACCCTGCGGTGGCCCTCGGCCGTCAGGTGCAGCCGGTCCACGTCCCACATCCGGGGGTCGCTGAGCGACTCCGCCCCGTACAGGTCGACGACCACCGCGCCGTGCCGCCCGGCCAGCTCGTCGACGACGGTGAACAGCTCCTCCATGCGCGGCCGGAAGCGCTCCAGGACCGGCCCGCGGCGGCCCGGGCTGCGCATCAGCACCAGCTGCTCGCAGGCCGGAGCAAGGCGCTCGACGGCCTCGGTGAGCAGGGCCCGCACGCGCCCCATGTCGCACTTGGGCCGCAGGGTGTCGTTCAGCCCGCCGACCAGCGTGATCACGTCGGGGCGCATGGCCACGGCCACGTCGACCTGCTCGGCGACGATCTGCCCGATCAGCTTGCCGCGCACGGCAAGGTTGGCGTAGCGGAATCCGGGGGTCACCGCGGCCATCCGGGCGGCGAGGAGATCGGCCCAGCCCCGGTAGGAGCCGTCCGGCAGCAGGTCCGACATGCCTTCGGTGAAGGAGTCGCCGAGCGCGACCAGACTGGTGTGAGAGGGGTTCTTCTGCATGGCGAGAGCGATGATAACCGGGGTGCATACCCGTCGGTCGGTCGGCCCGGCGCTCCCGCCGCACCGCTCGCGCCGGGGCGCGTCGCACCGCTCACGCCCGCTGTCCGAACAGCTCCCTCAGCACGTCCTCCATGGTCACCAGGCCGGCCAGCCGACCGTCGTCGCCGAGCACGGCCGCCAGGTGCGTACGGCTGCCGCGCATCGCGGTGAGCACGTCGTCCAGCGGGGTGCCCGCGCGGACGCTCGCGATGGACCGCATGTCCTGCACCCGGAACGGCACATCCCTGCCGGCGGCGTCCAGCGCGTCCTTGACGTGCAGATAGCCGACGATGCGGCGTCCGTCGTCGACCACGGGGAAACGGGAGAAGCCCGACTGCGCCGAGAGCTGCTCCAGTTCCTCCGGAGTGACGCCCACGCGCGCGTAGACGACGCCTTCGAGGGGGAGCACCACGTCGCGCACCGGGCGGCGGCCCAGCTCCAGCGCGTCGTTGAGCCGCTCCCGCGCGCGGTCGTCGATCAGGCCCGCCTCGCCCGAGTCGCGCACGATCCGGGCCAGCTCGGCGTCCGAGAAGGTGGCCGCGACCTCGTCCTTGGCCTCCACCCGCAACAGCTTGAGCAGGGCGCCGGCGAAGGCGTTGACGGTGAAGATGACGGGGCGCAGCGCGCGGGACAGGGCGATCAGGGGCGGGCCGAGCAGCAGCGCGCTGCGCACCGGTTCGGCCAGGGCGACGTTCTTGGGGACCATCTCGCCGAGGAGCATGTGCAGATACGTCGCCAGGGTCAGCGCGATCACGAAGGACACCACGTGCCCCGCGCTCGCGGGCACACCCACGGCGTGGAAGACCGGCTCCAGCAGATGCGCGATGGCGGGTTCCGCGACGATCCCGAGGACCAGCGTGCACAGCGTGATGCCGAGCTGTGCGGCGGCCAGCAGCGCGGACACGTGCTGCAGCCCCCACAGCACGCTCCTGGCGCGCCGGTCGCCCTCCTCGGCGTGCGGTTCGATCTGCGAGCGGCGCACGGAGATCAGCGCGAACTCGCCGGCGACGAAGAAGGCGTTGACGACCAGGGTCGCCAGACCGATCAGCAGCTGTACGGCGGTCATCGGGCGTCCTCCGGCTCGTCCTTCGGGTCGGCGTCGGCCGGCGGGGCGTGCAGCACCACGCGTGCGGCGCGGCGTCCCGAGGCGTCCACGACGTCCAGCTGCCAGCCGGCGACCTGCACGCGGTCGCCCACGGCCGGGATGCGGCCCAGCTCCGCCGCCACGAGGCCGGCCAGCGTCTCGTACGGCCCCTCGGGGGCCCGCAGCCCGACCCGTACGAGCTGGTCCATCCGTGCGGAGCCGTCGGCCGAGAACAGCGCGCGCCCCTCGTCGTCGCGGCCCGCGCCGGCCAGGTCGGGCGTCTCGTGCGGGTCGTGTTCGTCGCGCACCTCGCCGACGACCTCCTCGACGATGTCCTCCAGCGTGGCCACGCCCGCGGTGCCGCCGTACTCGTCGATGACGACGGCCATGGTGCGCCTGCCGGACAGCCGGTCGAGCAGCCGGTCGACGGTGAGGGTCTCCGGGACGAGGAGCGGCTCGCGCATCAGCTCGGAGACCGGTGTGCGGGTGCGGCGCTCGGCCGGTATCGCCACGACGTCCTTGACGTGCGCGGTGCCGACGACGGCGTCGAGCGTGCCGCTGTAGACGGGGAAGCGGGACAGGCCGGTGGCCCGGGTCGCGTTGGCGACGTCCTCGCAGGTCGCCTTGGTGTCGAGGGCGATGACCTGGACGCGCGGTGTCATCACGTTCTCCGCGGTCAGGTCGGCGAGGTTGAGCGTGCGCACGAACAGCTCGGCGGTGTCGGGCTCGAGCGCGCCCTCCTTGGCGGAGTGCCGGGCCAGCGCCGCGAGCTCCTTGGGGCCGCGCGCGGAGGCCAGCTCCTCCGCGGGCTCCAGGCCGAAGCGGCGCACCACATGGTTCGCGGTGCTGTTGAGATGGCTGATGAACGGGCGGAAGGCGGCGCTGAACCAGCGCTGGGCGTTGCCGACCCGCCTGGCCACGGACAGCGGCGAGGAGATCGCCCAGTTCTTGGGCACCAGTTCGCCGACGACCATCAGGAAGAGGGTCGACAGCGCCGTACCCAGCACCAGGGCGAGGGAGCGCGCCGCCGAGTGCGAGATGCCGAGGGACTCCAGCGGGCCCGCGATCAGCTTGGCGACGGAGGGCTCGGCGAGCATGCCGACGACCAGGTTGGTGACCGTGATACCGAGCTGCGCGCCGGAGAGCTGGAACGTGAGGTTCCGTACGGCCTTGAGGGCCCCGGAGGCGCCGCGCTCGCCGCGTTCCGCGGCCCTCTCCAGCTCACTCCGCTCGACCGTCGTCAGGGAGAACTCGGCGGCGACGAAGGCGCCGCAGGCGAGCGACAGCAGGACCGCCACCACCAGCAGGAGCACTTCGGTCATCGCGTCACCTCCGTCCCATCGTCGGCCAGGGCCCAATCGTCGGCCAGGGAGGGGAGGAACGCGCGACGTCGTACGGAGCGCTTACTACGGGGAGGCTCGCCCATGGGCGGACGCTCACACCTTTCATGCCGGACCGGGTGATCCTCGCGGGGAGGACCGTATGGCCCTCCAATGGTAAAGGATGGGCAAAGCGGGTCAGTCGCCGAGCGGCTTGACCCAGCGCCGCCACTGTTCCTGGGGCGCGTACCCCGCCGCGCTCCATGCATGGTGCGCCGTCTCGTTGCGCACCAGCACCATCGCGTCCCCGCGCCGCCCACCGAACCGTACGAACCGCTCCTCCGCGGCCGCGAGCAGCGCCGAGCCGATGCCCTGGCGGCGCCGCTGCGGATGCACCGCCAGCCGGTAGAGATGGCAGCGCCATCCGTCGAAGCCGGCGATCACCGTGCCGACCAGCTCGCCGTCCCGTTCCGCCAGGATCAGGGCTTCGGGGTCCCGCTCGACCAGCCGCTCCACGCCGTCCCGGTCGTCGCTGATGCTGGTGCCCTCGGCGGCCGTCTTCCAGAACGCCAGGACGGTGTCGAGGTCGGCGGGGGTCGCGGCACGTATCCGAAGCTCAGGCATACGGGGATGCTCGGTCATACGCGGAAGCTCAGTCATACGGCGATCCCATCACGCCCGCCCGTCCATCAGGCGGAATTCCAGCATCCGGACGACGTCCCTTCAGCGGCCACCCTGTACGACGTCCCGTCAGCGCCCGCGCAGTTCCGCGACGACCGGTGCGAACTCCTCCATGTACGGCTCCAGGACCGTCAGATACGAGAAGCCGTACCGTTCGCGCTGGGCCCGCACCTGGGCGACGATCTCGGCCACGGTGCCGACCAGCAGGATCGGCAGCCGCAGGGCCTGCTCCACGGTCGTGTCCGGCACCCGCTCCGCCAGGGGCCGGACCGCGGACGCACGGTCGTCGGTCACGGCCACCAGCTGGATGAGCAGGTTGAGTTCGGCCGGTTCCGCGCGCCCCTCGGCCAGCCGCCGGTAGCGGGCCACGCTCTCCTCAAGCTCCGTCGGCGCGACGGGGGAGAGCCGCCCGGTCGCGCTGCCCGGCACCAGACGCGCACCCGTGAACGCCGCGATGTCCGCGTGCTCGGCGGTGAGCCCCATCATCCGCCGGCCGTTGCCGCCGATCATCAGCGGTACGCGCTTCTGCACCGGCTGCGGCAGGTGGTCGGCCGAGCCGAGCAGCCGGTCCAACTCCTCGACGATGCGCCGCAGATGGTCCACGCGCTCGCGCGGCGAGCCGAACGGCAGCCCGGCCGCGTCGTGTTCGGCCTGGACGTAGCCCGTGCCGAGCCCCAGTTCCAGCCGGCCGCCGGTCAGGGCGTCGGTGGTGGCGACCTCGCGGGCCAGCAAAGCCGGGTTCCAGAAGGCCGCGTTGAGCACGAACGTGCCAAGCCGCGGCCGTTCGGTGACCGCGGCCGCGGCGACCAGCGCCGGGAAGGGCGCGACCATGCCGAGATGGTCGGGTACGTGGATCACGTCGTAGCCGAGCTCCTCGGCCCTGCGGCACTTGGCGCGCCACTCCTCGGCGGGCGCGGGGACGGTCAGGCTGACCCCGAAGCGGAACGGGCGCTGCATGAACTCTCCTCACCGGCGAGCGACTTGAGTACGTGCGCGATTCCATCACTCGTGTGCGATGGCCGCCAGCACGTTCATGCGGGACGCACGCAACGCGGGCAGCAGCGCCGCCACGATGCCCACCACGGCCGAGCCGATAACCACCGCGACGATCGTGGTCCACGGGATCGCCAGCGCCTTCAGGCCCTGCAGCGCCAGCACCTGCTGGGTGCACACGCCCCACACCAGACCGAGGGCCAGCCCGAGGACCGCGCCGAAGACGGCGATGACCACCGACTCCAGCCGGATCATCCGGCGCAGCTGGCGCCGGGCGAGTCCGATGGCCCGCAGCAGCCCGATCTCCCGGGTGCGCTCCACGACCGACAGGGCAAGGGTGTTGACGACACCCAGCACGGCGATGATGATCGCCAGCCCGAGCAGCGCGTACACCAGGTAGAGCAGCACGGCGATCTGATCGTGCACCAGCTTCTTGTAGTCGGCCTGGTCGCGCACCTGGACCTGCGGATAGGCGTCCAGCGTGTGGTCCAGGTTCTTGCGCAGCTGGTCGGCATGCGTGCCGGAGGCCGCGTTGACGTACAGCGCGGAGTCCTGCCCGCCGGGGATGTACTTCTCGACGGTCGCGATGCCGAAGAACAGGCCGCCCTTCATGCCGAAGCCGCCGCTGTTGTCCTGGTCGGTGAGCGCGGCGACCCTCATCCGGGTCCGCTGCCCGCCGGGGAACTCGACCGTGAGCGCGCTGCCGACGCGTACGTGGTGGTCCTTGGCGAAGTCGACGTCCATGCCCAGGCTGCCGGGCGCCAGCGCGGCCGCGGTGTTCCCGGCCGCGTAGGTCACGTGCGCCACGTCGTCGACGCCGTCGTCGTAGCCCGCGGCCGTCGTCTCGACCCGTTTGCCGTCCGGGAGCCGTACGGCGACGGGTGCGAACCGCTGCCGTACGACGAGGCCGACGCCCTCGGTGCCGCGCACCTTGTCGGTGACCTCCTTGGAGAACGGCACGAAGTTGTTGTTCTGGATCACGAAGTCGGCGCCCAGCGTCTTGTCGATCTGCTCGTCGAACGACCTGGACATGGAGGCACTGGCCACCGACATGCCGCCGACCAGGGCGAGGCCGACCATCAGGGCGGCGGCGGTGGCGCCGGTACGGCGGGGGTTGCGCAGGGCGTTGCGCTGGCTCATGCGGCCGATCGAGCCGAACACGGCCGGGAAGGCGGCGCCCAGCACACGGATGACCGGCCGGACAAGGAGCGGTCCGGCGATGACGGTCGCGATCAGTGTCAGCACCACGCCCAGGCCCAGGAACGAGGCGGAGGAGGCCGTCTTCGTCGCCGTGGCGCAGCCCACCAGGGAGGCCGCGCCGAGCACGCCGACGACCGCGCCGACGATCGCACGCGTCCTGAGCGGCTTGCCGACCCCGGCGATCTCGGCGTCCGCGAGGGCGGCCATCGGCGAGACGACGGCCGCGCGCCGGGCCGGCAGATACGCCGCCACGAAGGTCACGCCGACACCGACGACGTACGCCGCCACGGGAGTCGTCCAGCCGATGACCATCTCGGTGGTCTTGAGGTTCATCCCGAACGCGCCCATGAGCTTGATCAGCCCGGCCGCGAGCCCGATCCCGACGGCCAGGCCCAGCGTCGAGCCGACCAGGCCGAGCAGGACCGCCTCGGTGAGCACCGACCGCCGCACCTGGCGCCGGTCGGCGCCGAGGGCCCGGAGCAGGCCCAGCTCACGGGTGCGTTGGGCGATCAGCATGGAGAAGGTGTTGACGATCAGGAAGACGCCGACGAGGACGGCGATCCCGGCGAAGCCGAGCATCACGTACTTGATGACGTCGAGGAAGCCGCCGAGGTCCGCCGCGGCCGACTTGGCCTGTTCGCCGGCCGTCTTGATGTCGTACGTACGGGCGCCGACCGAGGCGGCGACCCGGGTCTTGAGCCGCGCGTCGCTCACGCCCTTCGCGGCCATCACCTCGATGCTCGTGGCCTTGGCCGGCGAGCCGAGCAGCTGGGTCGCCGCGGTTTTCGGGTCGAGGAAGACCAGGGCGGCGCCAGGGTTGGTCGTCTTGAAGGTGGCGATGCCGACGATGCGGACCTTGAAGGTGCCCGGCTGGGCGAGCACCGTCAGGGTGTCGCCGATCCTCACATGCTTCTTGCCGGCGGTGTCGGCGTCCAGGAGTGCCTCGCCGCCGCTCCGCGGGGCGTGCCCCGAGGTCAGTGCCACGGGGCTGCGGTCGGTGACGTACCAGTCGGAGGCGATGGTCGGGGCGCCCGTGGTGGGGCCGACCGACTTGTTCCTGCTGTCGACGACGGTGATGTTCTGCACGCTCACGTCCGCGTGCACCGAGGCGACCCCGCCGACCTTCGCCACCCGGCCCGCGAGCGCGGCGGGCACGGTCTGCGCCTCGCCCGTGGGGACCTGCGACTTGAGGTCCTGGCGCGGTTCCACCGTCACATCCGCGGTGGTGGAGGCGAAGAGCCGGTCGAAGGTGCGGGTGACCGTGTCGGAGAAGATCAGGCTGCCGGCGACGAACGCGACGGACAGGACGATCGCCAGGGCGGAAAGCAGCAGGCGCCCCTTGTGCGCGAGAAAACTCCGGAGCGTCGCCTTCAGCACCGGTTCACTCCTGCTCGTTCGTCTCGATCACGCCGTCGGTCCCGCGCTGCTCGCTTGTAGTGACCTGACCTTCGGTCTCGAAGTGCTCGTCCGTCTCGAACTGGCTGCGGATGACGTCGAACCGCTTCATCCGCTCCAGTACGGCCTCCGCCGTCGGCTGCTCCATCTCGTCCACGATGCGCCCGTCCGCGAGGAAGAGCACCAGGTCGGAGTGGGCGGCGGCGCCGGGGTCGTGGCTGACCATGACGACGCTCTGGTTCAGCTGGTCGACGGCCTCCCGCAGGAAGCCGAGGACCTCCAGACCGGCCCGTGAGTCCAGGTTGCCGGTCGGCTCGTCCGCGAAGATCAGCTCCGGCCGTGAGGCCAGCGCACGGGCGCAGGCCACGCGCTGCTGCTGGCCGCCGGACAGCTGCGCGGGCCGGTGCTTGAGCCGGTCGCGCAGCCCGAGCGTGTCGATCACCTGGTCCAGCCACTTCTCGTCGGGCTTCTTGCCCGCGATGTCCATGGGCAGGGTGATGTTCTCGGCCGCGTTCAGCGTGGGGATCAGGTTGAACGACTGGAACATGAACCCGATCCGGTCGCGGCGCAGCCGGGTCAGCTCCCGGTCCTTGAGCCCCGTGATCTCGGTGTCGCCGAGCCACACCTGACCGGCCGAAACCGTGTCGAGCCCGGCCAGGCAGTGCATCAGCGTGGACTTGCCGGAGCCCGAGGGCCCCATCACCGCGGTGAAGCGGCCGCGCGCGATGTCCACGTCCACCGAGTCGAGGGCGAGCACGGTCGTCTCGCCCGAGCCGTACGCCTTCGTCAGGCCCCTGGCGCGGGCCGCGATCCCGTCGGCCGGTGCCCGGCCCGGGGCGTGCTCCGCAGCTGATGTGGACAAGGCTGCCTCCTCGCTCACCTCGACGCGCGCTCGCTCGTCCCGGCCGAGCGTAATGTGAGCCGGCCCACACCCGAAATCCACCGTGAGTGCGGGTCGCCCTCCACCCCAGGTCGGGTCCCCGACACCGGTGTAAGGGGCACTCTCCACCCGGGGGACGAGAAGCCGGCGCGGACCGGCGGGCACTTGCCGATGCTAGCGTCCTGGCGCTAGCTTCTAGGTATGGCGAAGACCCAGCTGAACGTGCGAGTGGACGAGGGCACGGCCCGCGCCGCCCGCGAACGCGCCCTGGCCCGCGGTATGAGCGTCAATCGCTATATAGAGGAGCTGGTCAGACAGGACACCGGCGAGGTGGGCCACACGTTCGTGGAGGCGGCAGCCGACTTCATGAAGCAGTACGAGTCCGTGTTCGCGGAGGAGTTCGACACGGACCGTGCGTCCGGCCGGAGCGAAGGTCGTCGCTGATCCCTTGAGCCACCTCAGCATCGACCTCGCCTGGCTCCTCATGCTCGCCGAACAGAAGACGCCCGGGGACCCCCAGGTCACCGACTGGGGAGCCCTGGTCGCCGCCGTCGCACGTCACGAGGCCGAGATATTCGACGTCCCCGTCTACGACAGCCCGCACGCGCGCGCGGCCGCACTTCTCCAACTCCTCATCCACGTCCCGGCACTGGAACGCTCGAACGCGCTGTTCGCCTCCGCGGTCGCCTACGCCTATCTGGTCGCCAGCGGCCTCAAGGTCGCCACCTCGCCCGTCCAGGTCCGGGAGTTGGCCCGCCTGGTCAAGAGCGGGGAGGCGACGGTGTACGACATCGCGGCGGAACTGCGTCAGTGGACGGTCGCCTAGGGGACCCTTGGTCGGCGGCGTCGCCTAGGACCCCTAGGCCGGCGGCGTCTCCCCGCCCTCCTTGCCCTCCGTGCCCCCCTTGGGCCGCCAAGCCGTGCCAAGCACGCAGTACGAGGTGGGCAGCGTCGGGCCGTGCTCGGGCATCATCACCCGCCGGTACGGGCCGAGTTCGAACCCGGCGGCGCGCAGGGCGGCGATCGGGTCCCGGCCCAGATGGCAGCCGCCGTTGAGCGGTGGCCACAGCGTGCGGTCCAGGGCGCGCTGGGTGAAGTGCATGATCCGTCCGCCGCCGCGGCCGTGCTCGAAGAACCGCACCGCACCGCCCGGCCGCAGCACCCGCCGTGCCTCGGCGAGCGCACGCGGCACGTCCCGCACGCTGCACAGCACCAGCGAGATCACCGCCGCGTCGTAGGCCTCGCTCTTGACCGGCAGCGCCTCCGCCGCGCCCGGTACGACATCGACGGGCACCTCGCTGCGCAGGGCGGCCTCGACGGCCAACTGCCGCAGGCTGTGCTCCGGTTCGATCGCCACGACCTCCGAGACCGTGCGCGGGTAGTGCCCGAAGTTCAGACCGTTGCCCGCGCCGATCTCGATCACCCGGCCGGACAGTCCGGACAGCAGCCGGTCGCGGATCGGGCCCATCCCCATCCGGGTCTCGGCGTTCACGCTGGTCCGGGCGTAGCGGCGGGCGAACAGCGGGCGGTGGACGGGATCCCGGGCCGCCTTCACGGAGCCGGGGGACCGTAGGGACATGGGACCTCCCTCGCCGGACGTGCCTCACTTCGATTGTCCCCCGCGACGGCCCCGCGCACCCCCGCCGCGACGAGGGCCGACCGCCCGCGCCCGCCTCTCACCCCGCTGGCCGCTACGAGTGGCGGGGTGGTCCTCCGTCGTAAAGATTGCTGCACAGCGAGGGGTGGCGCGTACGACGAAGGGTGTTCCCATGACAGATCCACGCCGCTCGGTGCGGCACGCGTACCGATTCGGCATAGCCGCGCTCGCCGCCTTCACCGCGATGCTGGCGGCGAGCATCCCCCAGGCGGCCGCGGTGACGCACACCTCCACGGTCACCGCCGCGAAGGCCGCCGACGGCGGGGAACCGGACGGCGCGAGCACGCTGTCCACGGGATGGCAGACCCCCTGGGGCATCTCGTTCCTCCCGGACGGAAAGTCGGCCCTGATCACCGAGCGGCTGTCCTACCAGGTCTACCACCTCGACCGGAACGGCAAGAAGGACTGGGTCGGCGAGGTGCCGTACACCGTCCCCGAGCCGTACGAGGAGGGCGCCGGAGGGCTGCTGGGTGTCGCCGTGTCGCCGACCTGGGACGGCAAGAAGGACAAGCAGGTGTTCTTCGTCCACACCACGAAGACCGAGACCCGCGTCGTGCGGATGGACTACGACGGCTCGTCGCTCAGCAACTACACCCCCATCCTCACCGGCATCAGGCGCGGCGGCGACCACAACGGCGGCCGGATCGCCTTCGGCCCCGACGGATACCTCTACGTCACCACCGGCGACGGCCTCCAGCCCGAACTCGCGCAGGACATCAACTCGATCAACGGCAAGATCCTGCGGATCACCAGGACCGGCGCACCGGCCCCCGGCAACCCCTTCGGCAACCACATCTACAGCTACGGCCACCGCAATCCGCAGGGACTCGCCTGGGACCGCAACGGACGGCTGTGGTCGGCGGAGATCGGCAACCAGGAACAGGACGAGCTCAATCTGATCAAGCCGGGCGCCAACTACGGCTGGCCCAAGTGCGAGGGCAGCTGCGACACCGCCGGGATGACCAATCCCAAGGCCACCTTCGTCCCGGAGAAGGGCGTACCCGCCCAACTCGCCGTCGTGGACAACGTTTTGTACGTGTCGTCGCTGCGCGGCCAGCGGCTGTGGCGCGTCCCGATCGATGGTGACAGCGACCGCGTCGGCACCATGTCCGACTACTACGCCGGCACCTACGGCCGGCTGCGTGCCATCGCCAAGGTGCCCGGAGCCGACGAACTGTGGCTGGGCACCAGCGACCTCGGCTACGGCAAGGACAAGATCCTGCGCGTGCCCATCAAGTAGGCCCCACCGCACAACCGAAAGGACCCGTGCCCGATGAACCAGACCACGGAACAGCCGAAGCCGGTCGAGTCGGCCCCCAGGACGAACCCCAGGACGGCCCCCAAGTACGAGACGGGCAGGGCGACTTGGCAGACGCCCTCCTACCAGGTCGTCGACACCGCACTCGAGGTCACCGCCTACTCCCTCAACTCCCGCTGAATCGCGCCATGCTGCTGCTGGTACTCGGCACCGCCGCGGGCGGCGGCATCCCTCAGTGGAACTGCGCGTGCTCCGGATGCTCCGGGGCACGCGCGGATCCGCGCCGTCGCCGCCGCCACGCGTCCCTGGCCGTTCGAACCGACGACGGCCGCTGGTACGTCGTCAACGCGACCCCCGACATCGGCGACCAGATCGAGAGCCGCCCCGAACTCCACCCGGGACCCGGCACCCGAGAAACACCCCTCGCCGGAATCGTCCTCACCGACGCCGAACTCGACCACACCCTCGGCCTCGCACGGCTGCGCGAGGCCGACGGCCTCCAGATCATCTCCACGGCCCCGGTCCGCGAGGCACTGCAGGACCGGCTCCACCTCGGCGACGTGCTGGCCCCGTACACCTCCATGACCTGGCGCGAGTTGCCACGGCGCGGCGCCGAACCGCTGGAGCCGGGCACGCCGGGCCTGCGGATCACCGGCATCCCGGTGTCGGGCAAGCGCCCGCGCTACGCCGCCGACGCACCCGACGACGACGCCTGGGTCGTCGCACTGCGGCTCTACGACCCCGGCACCGGCGCGACCGCGCTGTACGCCCCCGCACTGGCCGCCTGGCCGGACTCCTTCGACCGGGCCGCCGCCGAGGCCGACTGCGTCATCGTCGACGGCACCTTCTGGGACGACGAGGAGCCCCGCCGCACGGGCATCTCCGAGCGCACCGCGACCGGCATGGGCCATCTGCCCATCGAAGGCCCGGACGGAACAGCCGAGCGGCTCGCCCGGCTCTCGGCGCGCTGCCTCTACACGCACCTCAACAACACCAATCCCCTCGTCGACCCGGCCGCGCCCCAGCACAAGACGCTCGCCCGGCTGGGCCTCGAGGTGGCGAACGACGGGACGGTGATCGAGCTGTGACGACCACGGCAGCCACAAGGACTACGGCAGGCACAACGACTACGGCCGCGCCGCCCGCGCAGCCTTGGAGCCGCGCGGAGTTCGAGGAACACCTGCGCGCGGTCGGGGAGGAGCGGTACCACGACCGCCACCCCTTCAACCTCCGTATGCACAGCGGCGATCTGAGCCCGGACGAGCTGCGCCGCTGGATCGTCAACCGCTTCCACTACCAGCGCCACATCCCCGTCAAGGACGCCCTGATCCTCGCCAAGCTGGACACCCCGGCGCTGCGCCGCATGTGGCTGCACCGCATCCAGGACCACGACGGCGAGCGGCCGGGCGAGGGCGGCATCGAACGGTGGCTGCGGCTCGGTGAGGCGGCCGGCCTGGACCGCGCGACGCTGCTCGGCGCCGACGCCGTACTGCCGGGCGTACGGCTGGCGGTCGACGGATACGTCAACTTCTGCCGGCTGCACCCGCCCCTGGAGGCCGTCGCCGCATCGCTCACCGAACTGTCCGCACCGGACCTGATGCGCATCCGTATCGACGCCTTCGAACGCCACTACCGGTGGATCGAGCCGGAGGGCCTCGCCTACTTCCGCACCCGTGTCTCCCAGGGGCGGCGCGACAGCCGCGAAGCGCTCGACCTCGTGCTCGGCTGGGCCCGCACCCGTCAGGACCAGGAACGGGCCGTGGCCGCGCTGCGGTTCAAGTGCGACGTGCTGTGGTCGCTGCTCGACGCCGTGGACAGGGCGGGCCCGGAGGAGGAGTCGTGAGCGTGGCCGCGATGGCCGACTGGCGGCCCGTGCCGGCGCCCGCCGTCGTCATGCGGCACGACCGGGCACGCGGCACGGACCTGCTGCTGCTCCCCGAACGCGTTGTCGTGCTCAAGGGCGCGGCCGGAGCGATTGTCGGCCTGTGCGACGGCACCCGCAGCGTGGGCGACATCGTCGGCGAACTGGCCGACCGCTTCCCCGGCGCGCCCGTGGCCGGCGACGTCCCCGCCTTCCTCGACCAACTGCGTACAGAGGGCTGGTTACGATGACGACCGCACCCGACCGCCCCTGGGCCCTGCTCGCCGAACTCACCCACGCCTGCCCGCTGCACTGCGGATACTGCTCCAACCCGCTGGAGCTGACCCGCCGGTCGCGCGAGCTCACCACCCAGCAATGGGCCGAAGTAATGCACCAGGCAGGCGAGTTGGGCGTGGTCCACACCCATCTCTCCGGTGGCGAGCCGCTGTTGCGCCGCGACCTCGCACAGATCGTGACGGCCGCGGAGCAGGCCGGCATCTACACCCAACTGGTCACCAGCGGAGTGGGCTTGGACCGGTCGCGGCTGTCCGAACTGACGGCCGCCGGGCTGCGCAGCGTCCAGCTGTCGGTGCAGCACGCCGACCCGGACGCCTCCGACCGGATCGGCGGACGCAGGTCCTTCGCGGACAAGGAACGCGCCGCCGCGCTCGTCCGGGACGCGGGTCTCCCGCTCGGCCTCAACGTCGTCCTGCACCGCGAGAACCTCGACGCCGTGGACGCCGTGGTCGAACTGGGCCTGGCCTGGGGCGTGGACCGCATCGAACTGGCCAACGCCCAGTTCTACGGCTGGGGCCTGCTCAACCGCGCCGCACTCCTGCCCACCCGCGACCAGCTCACCCGGGCCCGGGACGCCGTCGAGCGCTGGCGCGAGCGGCTCGCGCCGGACGGCCCCGAACTGGTGTGGGTGGTCCCCGACTACTTCGACGGCGAGGCCAAGCCGTGCATGGGCGGCTGGGGCGCCGTCTCGCTCACGGTCACCCCGGACGGCACCGCCCTGCCCTGCCCGGCCGCGGCCTCCCTCCCGGACCTCGACCCACCGAACGTCCGCGACCACCCGCTGTCCTGGATCTGGGACCACTCCACGGCCTTCACCCGCTACCGCGGCACCGCCTGGATGCCCGAGCCCTGCCACAGCTGCTCCCACCGCGACCAGGACTTCGGCGGCTGCCGCTGCCAGTCCTACGCCCTCACAGGAGACCCCTCCCGCACCGACCCGGCGTGCCGTCTCTCCCCGGCCCACGGCCTGATCAGAGCGCTGACGGAAGGGGACGGGGAGGCCAGTGAGGGCACGCAGGGGCGGACGGTGGCGATCAGGCGGCGAGCGCCGGGGCGGGCCGGGGCGACCGGGCACGCGGGTCAGCTGCCCTGACCGACCCGCTCAGCCGCTACGACCCTCCCGTCGCCAGACCTACGCCCTTTCCGGCGCCCCCGGCACCGAATCGGCCTGCCGTTCCTCCCTGGATCACGCCCTGATCAGGGCGCTGGTCGGAGGGACCGCGCGGGGCGTGCAGGGCGGAGAGGGTGCGCAGGGGCGGTCGGACGGTGGCGATCAGGAGGCGGGCACCGGCACGAGCCGGGGTGGCCGTCAGCTGCCCTGACCGGCCCGCTCAGCCGAGTGCCTCCTTCCGCTGCCAGTCCTAAGCCCTCACCGCCACCCACCCCGACTCGCCCTGCCGCCCCTCGCCGGGGCATGTCCTGATCCGGGCGCTGGTCGAAGCGGACGCGTGAGGCGCGGGGGGCGGTGATCACGCAGGGGCGGACGGTGGCGATCAGGCGACGAGCGCCGGGGCGGGCCGGGGCGACCGGGCGCGCCGGGCAGCTGCCCTGACCGACCCGCTCAGCCGCTACGCCCCCTCCCGCCCCCGGAACGCCTCCGCGTCCCAAGTCCCGTCCAGCCGTGGGGCCAGCCAACCCGGTGCCTGTGTGCGGAAGTGGGCGGGGTCCAGGCCCGCCGCGCCCGCAGGTAGGGCGCCCAGCAAGGGGGCCGCGGCGACGTCCGGCAGGTCTGTCAGGTTGCAGCGTGCGGCTAGGTCGGGGGAGGGGGGCCAGCTGCCGATGACCACGCCCAGGAGGTCCAGGTGGCGTGTCCGGAGTTCGCGTGCCGTCAGTTCGGTGTTGTTGAGCGTGCCCAGTCCGGCGGGGGCCACGACCAGTACCGGCGCCCGTAGCAGCTGCGCCGCGTCCGCCAGGGTGCCGCCCGCCGGGTCGAAGCGGACGAGCAGTCCGCCCGCCCCTTCCACCAGGACCAGGTCGTGCTCGGTGGCCAGCTTGGCGGCGGCCTCGGCGACGTCCTGTGGATGGACCGGGGTCATCCCGGCCCGCCGCGCGGCCGTCCCCGGCGCCAACGGCTCAGGGTAGCGGGCGAGTTCGGCCGTCGTGACGGCTCCCGCGAGCCGCGCGACCTCGGCGGCGTCCCCGGGCTCGTCCGGACGTACGCCCGTCTGCGCGGCCTTGAGCACGGCCACCGAACGGCCCGCCGCGAGGGCGGCCGCGGCGACCGCGGCGGTCGTGACCGTCTTGCCGACCTCCGTGCCGGTCCCCGTGATCACCAGGATCCGCATGGTCACCCCTCCCGTGCCGCCGCGCACACCGCGCGGGCGATCCGTGCCAGGTCCGCGTCCCCGGTGACGTACGGCGGCATCGTGTAGATCAGGTCGCGGAAGGGACGTAGCCACACGCCTTCGCGCACGGCGGCCCCGGTCGCGGCCTTCATGTCGACCTCGTGGTCCAGCTGGACGACCCCGATCGCGCCGAGCACGCGCACGTCCCGTACGCCAGGAAGGTCCCGTGCCGGAGCGAGGCCCTCCCGCAGTCCCGCCTCGATCCGCTTGACCTCACCGAGCCAGTCCTGGCCGAGCAGCAGCTCGACGGAGGCGCAGGCGACGGACGCGGCGAGCGGGTTGCCCATGAAGGTCGGGCCGTGGGCCAGCACCGGCACCTCACCCCGCGAGATGCCGTCGGCCACCGCGGACGTGCACAGGGTCGCCGCCATCGTCATGTACCCGCCGGTCAGGGCCTTGCCCACACACATCACGTCCGGCGTCACCACCGCATGGTCCGCCGCGAACAGCGCGCCCGTGCGCCCGAATCCGGTCGCGATCTCGTCGAACACCAGCAGTACGCCGTGCGCGTCGCACGCCTCGCGCAGCACCCGCAGATAGGCGGGGGAGTGGAAGCGCATCCCGCCCGCACCCTGCACCACCGGTTCGACGATCACCGCGGCCAGCTCGTCGGCGCGCTCCGCGATCGCCGAGCGCAGCAGCTCGGCGTACGACTCCTCGTACTCGGCCGGAGGCGCGTCCACGAACACCTGCCGCGGCAGGACCCCGGTCCACAGCTCGTGCATCCCGCCCTCGGGATCGCACACCGACATCGGCTGCCAGGTGTCGCCGTGGTAGCCGCCGCGCCAGGTCAGCAGCCGCTGTTTGCCGGTGCGGCCCAGTGAACGCCAGTACTGCAGGCACATCTTGACGGCGACCTCGACCGACACCGAGCCGGAGTCGGCGAGGAACACGTGCTCCAGCCCGTCCGGCGACATGTCGACAAGGAGCTTTGCCAATCGGACGGCGGGCTCGTGGGTGAGCCCGCCGAACATCACATGGCTCATCCGGCCGAGCTGCTCGCGCGCGGCCTCGTTGAGCACCGGGTGGTTGTAGCCGTGGATCGCCGACCACCACGAGGACATCCCGTCGACGAGTTCGCCCGAGCCGTCCGCCATCCGCAGCCGCACCCCGCTCGCCGACTCGACGACGAGCGGTTCGACGCGGCCGGGCATGGGGCCGTACGGATGCCACACGTGCCGCCGGTCCAGTTCGAGCAGTTCGGGGACGGGCAGGTCAGGCATTGGGCGCAAGGTCCGTTCCGGCACCGCGGCGGCGGACGGCGACCAGGTCGGTCCGCGCCTCGTTGGCGGCGGGCGCCGCGGCAGCGGGAGCGGCCGTACCGCAGACGCCACCACCCTCGTGCGACCCGCACCCGGCGTCCCCGTGCGACCCGCAGCCCGCGTCCGCTTCCCCGTGCGACCCGCACCCGCCCCCCGCCGTGACCCGGTGCTCCGGCAGGGTCAGCTCGTCGGCGCCCTCCACCTCGAAACCGGCGTCGGCGATCATCTCCAGGTCGGTCCTGCCCGCCTGGCCCTCGCTGGTGAGGTAGTCGCCGAGGAAGATCGAGTTGGCCAGGTGCAGGGCGAGCGGCTGCATCGTGCGCAGATGGACCTCACGGCCGCCCGCGATGCGCACCTCGACGTCCGGGCACACGAACCGCACCATCGCCAGGATCCGCAGACAGCGCTGCGGGGTCAGGTGCCACTCCGCGGCCAGCGGGGTGCCCTCCATCGGGATCAGGAAGTTCACCGGCACCGAGTCCGGGTCCAGCTCGCGCAGCGAGAAGACCACGTCCACCAGGTCCTCGTCGCTCTCGCCCATGCCCGCGATCAGACCCGAACAGGCGGACAGCCCGGCCGCGTGCGCCTTGGACACCGTGTCCACCCGATCGGCGTACGTGTGCGTGGTCGTGATGTCCCCGTACGTCGCCTCGGACGTGTTGAGGTTGTGGTTGTAGGCGTCCGCGCCGGCCTCGCGCAGCCGCTCGGCCTGGCCGTCGGAGAGCAGTCCGAGGCAGGCGCACACCTCGACGCCCTCGTTCTCGTCCTTGATCGCCTTGATGGTGCCCGCGACCCGGTCGATGTCACGGTCGGTCGGCCCGCGCCCGGACGCCACCAGGCACACCCGCTTGGCCCCGCCGGCCAGACCCGCGGCGGCGGCCTGCGAGGCCTGCTCGGGCTTGAGCCAGGTGTACTTCAGGATGTCGGCCTTCGAGCCGAGCCGCTGCGAGCAGTACGAGCAGTCCTCGGGACACAGGCCCGACTTCAGGTTGACGAGATAGTTGAGTTTCACCCGTCGGCCGAACCACTTCCGGCGCACCTTCCCGGCCGCGGCCACCACGTCGAGCACGTCGTCGTCGGAAGTGGCGAGTACGGCCAGAGCTTCCTCGCGGGTCGGCAGCTCGCGCCGAAGCCCCTTGTCCACCAGCGTGTTCAGCAGGTCCATGAGAGCCGATCCTGTCCTACGGACCCGCCCGCGGCCAAGGAGAGATGGAACAACAGCGGCACTTCGCTGTGTGTGGATTGCCACATCATGGGGTGCGGACCGTCCGGCTAGTGTCTGTCCACTGCCTACAAAAGCCCCGGAGGAGTCATGGCGTTCGGCTGGATCGACGAACAGGCCGCGCTGCGCCGTCGCGCCAATCTGGTCCGGACCCTGCGCCCGCGCCCGGCCGACTCCCCGCTGCTCGATCTGGCGAGCAACGACTACCTGGGTCTTGCCCGCCACCCGGAGGTCACCGAGGGCGCGGCCCGGGCGGCGCGGACGTGGGGCGGCGGCGCGACCGGCTCCCGGCTCGTCACCGGAACGACCGAGCTGCACGCCGAGCTGGAGCGCGAGCTGGCCGACTTCTGCGGCTTCGAGGCGGCCCTGGTCTTCTCCTCCGGCTACGCCGCCAACCTCGCCGCGGTCGCCACCCTCGCCCCGCACGGCTCGCTGATCGTCTCGGACGCGGGCAACCATGCCTCGCTGATCGACGGCTGCCGACTGGCCCGGGGCGCACGGCAGGTGGTCGGACACGCCGACCCGGACGCCGTGCGCAAGGCGCTGCACACGCACGAGGGCCCGGCCGTGGTGGTGTCGGACACGGTCTTCTCGGTCGACGGCGACGCGGCCCCGCTGACCGAACTGGCGGCCGCCTGCCGGGAGCGCGGCGCGGGTCTGCTGGTGGACGACGCCCACGGCCTCGGCGTCCTCGGCGACGGTGGGCGCGGTGCCGCGCAGGCGGCGGGCCTCGCGGGCGCCGACGATCTCGTCGTGACCGTGACGCTGTCCAAGTCGCTCGGCAGCCAGGGCGGCGCCGTCCTCGGCCCGGCCCGGGTCATCGACCATCTGGTCAACGCCGCCCGGACGTTCATCTTCGACACGGGACTCGCCCCCGCCGCGGCGGGGGCGGCCCTGGCGGCCCTCAGGCTGCTGCGCCGCGAGCCGGAGCGGGCGGCCCGGGCGCGCACGGTGGCCACCGACCTGTACGCACGACTGACCACCGCGGGTCATGAGGCGGTACGCCCGGACGCCGCGGTGGTGTCGGTGCGCGCTCCGTCCCCGGAGCAGGCCGTCAAGTGGGCTGCCGACTGCCGTACGGCAGGTTTGGCCGTGGGTTGTTTCCGTCCCCCTTCCGTGCCCGACGGCATCTCACGGCTGAGGCTGACGGCCCGGGCGGACCTGACCGGGGCAGAGATCGAACGCGCTGTCCTGGTGATCGGCGAGACGCGACCATGAGTCGGCGTGACACGGCCGTGCGCCGCACGATGCAGGACTGATCAGGACGCCAGCGCGGCCGTGAAGTCGGTCCAGCTCCCGGGGGAGAAGAGCAGGGCCGGACCGGCCGGGTCCTTGGAGTCGCGTACGGCGAGCAGTCCGGCCCAGGGGCCCGAGCGCGGCACAGTCGTCTCTACGCAGTTGTTGGCTCCCGTGCTGTAGCTGCTGCGCAGCCATCGCATGGCGGGCAGATCGATACTGGATGGAACGTTCCGAGGCAGTACGGACATGGTGCCTCCCTTACGTGCCGTCACCTATCCCGGCGATGTATTCCAACGAGTCCTCGGGTGAAAGGGCGTGGTACTGAAGGGCGTTGAAGGCCTCGGTATAGGCCTGAAGGTCTTCTTTCCGTTCCAGATAGAGGCTACTCGTCAAGTGGTCGAGAACAACCACGTCCAGATCAGAAGTGCTCGCAAACGAGAAAATTACGAAAGGGCCTGTGACACCGACATGTGCACCGGCGGCGAACGGCAGTACCTGTAGCCGTACTTGGGGAAGTTGCGCCGCCTCCACAAGTCGCTCCAGTTGGCGTGCCATGACGTCGGGGCCGCCGACCTCCCGGTGCAGTACCGCCTCGTCCAGCACCGCGCTGAGCTCCAGCGGCGGATCCGAGCGCAGTACGTCCTGCCGGGCCAGGCGCACCTCGACCAGGGCGTCCAGCCGCTCGTCGTCCAGTCCGCCGACCGCGGCCCGGGTCACCGCCGTTGCGTACTCGGGCGTCTGCAGCAGCCCGGGCACGACCGATGTCTCCAGCGTGCTCATCGCACTCGCCTGGGACTCGAGGCTGATGAAATCGCGGTAGGTCGGCGGTAGTACCCCGCGATAGGCGTGCCACCAGTGATGCCGGCCGCTGCCGTCCTCGGATCCCGCCAACACCATCACCAGCTCCCGCAGTTGGGCGTCGGCCACGGCGTACGCGTCGAGGAGTAACCGCACGTCGGCCGGTTTGACCCCGCTGGCGCCCGTCTCGATCCGGCTCACCTTCGACTGGTGCCAGCCCACCAGCCGGGCCGCCTCACCACTCGTGAGCCCCGCGCTCGTGCGCAACGAACGCAGTTCGGCGCCCAGCTTCCGGCGACGCACCGCGGGACCGTGCTGCATGCGCTACTCCTTACTCCTTCCGAGCCACCCAAATACGGTCTCCCGTCGCAGAGTTCACCGCATCGAGCGACAGATATATGCATATCTTGGTGGATCGCCACCCGTGACGGGCGCGGTAATGGCAGTCTGGCGACGAAGCACCAGTCCGGGACCGTACTCGAACAATCCACTCCGTGTCGGACCCCGGTCCCGTGGGAAAGGGACGACCGCGCCATGGCAGACCATCTGGAAGCATCCGTCACTCTGCCGAGCGAACCGGCATCGGTGTCGGCGGCCCGCGGCTACGTGGTCGAGACGCTGGCCGAGTGGGGGCTTCCGGCGGGCACGGAAACCGCCGAGACCATCCGGCTCATCGTGTCCGAACTCGCCACCAACGCCGTACAGCACACCTTCGGCCAGTCACCCACCTTCACGGTGGACATCGAACTCGACCGTGACGAACAGCTGCGCATCGGTGTCACGGACTCTCACCCCCGTTTCCCCAAACGCCTGCCGGCCGCTGTCCAGCAGGACAACGGCCGTGGCATGGTGATCATCCGCTGGCTGGCGGCCGAATGCGGCGGCAGACTCCGGGTGCGGCCCACCAGAGAGGGCGGCAAGACGGTGTCCATCGAACTTCCCTGGAGCGTACCCGCCGAGCCGGTGGTCGCGGGAGGCCAGCAGGAGCCGTAGACGCGGCAAAGCGGGCGCACCGCACCGGTTCGACGGGCCGGAGCGCCGGGTCGGGCCCCGCGGGGGCGGACGGCCTGTCAGGCGGCCGGCGCCCCCGCGGGAGAGTCAGCTGACCCGGCCGTACCAGACGCTCCTGGTCCAGATCTTCTGCAGTTTCACGACGTCCCCGGTCTTGGGGGCGTGCCAGATCTTTCCCTTCCCGGCGTAGATGCCCACGTGGTAGACGCTGGAGCCCGAGTGGAAGAACACGAGGTCTCCGGCCTTGCGGCTCTTCGCGGAGATGTGGTGGCTCCTGTTGTACTGCTGGGCCGCCGTGCGGGGCAGCTTCTTGCCCGCCTTCTTGAACGAGTACAGGGTGAGCCCGGAGCAGTCGAACCTGCGCGGCCCGGTGGCGCCCCACTTGTACGGGGAGCCTTTCTTGGAGGCAGCAACCTTGAGTGCCTTCGTCGCGGGCGTGGCAGCCGCGGCGTCGGATGCGACACCCGGGACCACGATGGAGCCGCCCACTGCGGCGATAGTCAGCGCCGAGGCCGTACCGGCCCGGGCCATCAGCGACGGGACACGATTGAGCGCAGTCATGCGCAACCCTTCGTCAGCCGCCTGTGAAGGATGACCTGTCGGATTCGGGCTGGCGAAGTTGCCCGGCCGCTGCTGCGGCTTCACCCCAAGGGCTGCTCGATTCGGTCATGGCGTGACCGTTCCGGCGACCCGTCGTGCCTGGGTCCTCCACTCCTGCCGATCCACTCCTGTCGACCGGTCATCCGGGCGGCGGCAGGACTCGGCGTCCGCCCGGATCGCCCCGCCGCTGCGGCGGGGGCTTGTCGTCAGACAGGGATCTTCACCTACCTAAGTCCGAAAATCCCAATGGAAACGGGGGTTTGTGTTGTTACTCACCACTCACCCGTTCGGGTGGACACCCCTGCGTTCGAAGGGGCGTTGAGGATCGCGACGAGCCCCGGACCAGCACCGGAGTGCCTCATTCCGGCCTCGGTCCACGCGTGTTGCGCAACCAGAACCGCCGGAAAAAAAGGAGCCGTGTCTACTCCAAAAGGCGGTACGTCTTTTGGTCCGTTTGAGCCCGGGTCCGGACGCTCCGCCGCCGCGGCGAACGTCCGGACCGGGTGCACGTGCGTCAACTGTCGGACAGCGGCGGCACGGTGACCCTGGCCGAGCGCCGGTCGCCGTCCAGCACGAGCAGCGCCCGGCGCAGGGTCCTGGCGTGCAGCTCGGTCTCGCCGCGCTGGTGCATCGTGGCCAGCGCGTCGCGCAGCGCGGCCGCCTTGCCCACCAGCGCCTGGGCGGCGCGCAGTCCGCGATAGGTGTCGCCGTGCTGCGCCGGGTTGATCCGGCCGAGCAGGTCGACCACGTCGAGGTAACAGTCGATCAACTCGCCCTCGGCGCGCGTGAGGGCGGGCAGCGGCGGGAGTTCGGGCGGCAGCACCGGGCGCTCACCGCCCGGCGGGCGGGGCGAGGGTGGACTTGCGGCTGCTGATGATCCGGTCCACCAGCCCGTATTCCAGCGCCCCTTGGGCGTCCAGGACGTGATCCCGCTCGATGTCGGTGCTCACCTGCTCCTGAGTGCGGCCGGTGTGCCGGGCCAGCATCTCCTCGAACTGGGTGCGCAGCCGGGTCAGTTCGTCGGCCTGGATGGCCAGATCGCTGGCCTGCCCCTGCACCGGCTCGTACAGCGCGGGCTGATGGATCAGCACCCGTGCGCCCGGCAGCGCGAGGCGCTTGCCCGGGGTGCCCGCGGCCAGCAGCACGGCGGCCGACGAGCCGGCCTGACCCATGCAGATCGTCTCCACGTCGCAGCCGACGAACTGCATGGTGTCGTAGATCGCGGACATGGCCGTGAGGGAGCCGCCGGGGGAGTTGATGTAGAGCGAGATGTCGCGGTCCGGGTCCTGGTACTCGAGGTGCATGAACTGCGCCATCACGTCGTTGGCCGAGGTGTCGTCGATCTGCGTGCCGAGGAAGACGATGCGTTCCTCCAGCAGCTTCGAGTACGGATCCATCGTCTTGCTGCCGAAGTTGGTGCGTTCGGTGAACTCGGGCAGGACGTAGCGGGCGGACGGTCGGATCATGGCGCACCCCTTCGTACAGAGCGGTCTCTCGCGGAGCTGTCTCTGTAAAAAATGTACAGGACGTACATGACGTTATGATGGAGGTATGGCCTACGAGATTCCGGTGACGCAAGCCAGGGCTGAGCTCGCCGACCTGATCAACCGGGTGGTGTACGGCAGCGAACGCGTCGTCGTCACCCGCCACGGCAAGCCTCTCGTCGCCCTCGTATCCGCCGCCGACCTGCAGCGACTCGAGGAACTCGACCGCCTCGAACAGCCCACCGAGGACCAGGTGATCAGCGCGGTCTCCACCGTCCGCGAAGCGGCTTCAGCTCCCCGCGAACGGCAACGGTTCGGGATTGCGGCGGAGCATCGGGGGCCGAATCCGTCCTGAGGCGGGGTGAACTCCTCCGGAGCCGGAGCCGGAGCCGGAGCCGGAGCCGGTGACGCGTGACCGGACTTCGGATCGGCAGCCGGCCCTGGGACGTCGGCGATCCGGCGGCCGGGAAAAGCCTTCTGCGGCGCCGTACGACGGTCGGACCCGGCGTCTGTGCCGCGGTCTCCTGACGCGGCGGCCCAGGCACGTGACCGGCCCTCAGGCCTCCGGCCGACTCTGAGGTCGTCGGATCTCCGGCCGCTGCAAGGAACCGACCTGAGGCGCCGGCGCCCGGACCCCTGCCGAGCAAAAGGACCGTGCACCCCCGTCCGCTACAGCGGGGGTGCACGGTCGGTTCGAGGGGGGCCGGTGGTCAGCCGACGGGTGCGAGGTCGCGTTCAGTTGCGGTCCTGGCGGTCTTCGGGCGTCCCTTCAGGGCGCTGCCGAGCAGGACCGCGCCCAGGCCGAGGACGGCCCACCAGGTGAGGGTCAGGGCGGGGCCGGTCGCGGCGGCGCCGTCGAAGAAGGACACCGAGCGCAGCAGTGTCGTGCCCGCGCCCGGCGGGAGCCACTGGCCGATCGTGCCGACCGGCTCGGGCAGCATCTGCGGGGCCGAGGAGGCGCCGGAGAACGGGTTGCCGAACAGCATCACAAGGCCCGACGCGATCCCGATGCCGGCGGGGCCCAGGAGGGCGCCGAGTCCGGCGACCGCACCGCTCACGGCCAGGGTCGCCAGGCCCAGCGCGCCGGCCTCCGTCCACCAGTCGCCCGTGAGCACCCCGAGCCAGCTGTCCGTGATGCCCGCCGCGGCAGCGCCGACCAGGGCGGCGCTCCCCACGAGCGCGATCACCGCACGCACGCCGCGCAGCCCGATCAGGGTGATCACCGCGCCCGCCGCGATCCCGGCCAGGGCGAGCGGCAGCACACCGGCGTTCAGGGCGGCCCCTCGGGGGTCGGTCGCGGGGGCCGCCACCACGTCGTCGGTCCTGACCCGAGTGCCGGTGGCGGCCGCCTGCTTCGTCACCGCCTGCTGGAGCAGCTGCGCCACCACCGGGCTCGCAGCCGACGCGGTCAGCAGCTTCGGGCCATGAGGGGTCGCGACCACCGCGCCGTATACGGTCCGGTCCTCGACGGCGGCCCGGGCGGACGCTTCGTCGGCGTAGTGGTGGATCTCGAACGCGCCCGTGTGCCGCGTCAGTTGCTGCTCCATGGGCGCCGTCGCGGCGGCGGGCCCGGCCACGCCGAGCGGCAGGTCGCGGGGTGCGGTGCGGGCCGCGGGCCAGGCGAAGGCCCACAGGGCGAGCGCGGCGATGGCGGGGACCAGTACGAGGACCACGATCAGTCGGCGGGCGTGCGCCCTTGCGGGGGTAGCGGAGGCGGGGGACATGGGTTCCTCACTCGGGTCTGCTAGCGGAGCTCTCGGAGCGGAGCCTAAAAAGAAGGAGCGTTCGTTTTTATGATGTCACCACCGTGCTGCGGGATACCGCACCTTGTCAAGAAGGAATGTTCGTTTTAAGTTGGGAACCATGGCCCGCGTATCCCAGGAACACCTCGACGCCCGTCGCCGGCAGATCCTCGACGGCGCCGCCGTGTGCTTTGCACGCAACGGCTTCCACGCCACGTCCATGCAGGATGTGCTGAAGGAGGTCGACCTGTCGGCCGGGGCCGTGTACCGCTACTTCAGCGGCAAGGAGGCGCTCATCGCGGCGATCGTCGCCGAGGTGCTCGACCAGGTTCACGAGGGCTTCGAGGAGGGCGCGCGCAGCACCCCGCCCCCGCCGCCCGACGCCCTGGTGACATCGGTCCTCAGCCGCGTCCTCGCCACCAAGGCGTCCGTGACCGTGGACGGGCGGCCCGCGTTCCCGCGGCTGATCGTCCAGGTGTGGACGGAGACTCTGCGCAACGAGGACCTCGCGGTCATCCTGAAGAAGGGCTACGCCGCCGTGCAGGAGACCTGGACGCGGATCGCGGAGGCGTATCAGGACGCCGGGATGATGCGGCCCGACGTGACCCCGGACCATGTGGCGCGCACGATGATGGCCGCCGCGATGGGCTTCCTCGCGCAGCAGGCCCTGTTCGGCCCCGCACCCGTCGACGTGCTTCAGGACGGTCTGCGGGGGCTGATGAGCGCCCGGAGTGAGCACGCGGGATCACAGCTCGGTTAACGTGGCCGAAACCCGGTCCAACTAGCCTCCGATCCACGCCATCAGGGATTTTGCCCCGTGGCCGAGGCGACCGGACCCCGCACGGTCCGGGTGAGGACGGTGAGGTGGACGTGCAACTGACCCCGCACGAACAGGAGAGGCTGCTGATCCATGTCGCGGCCGACGTCGCCGAGAAGCGCCGCGCCCGCGGGCTGAGGCTCAACCACCCCGAAGCGGTCGCGCTCATCACCTCGCACATCCTCGAAGGCGCCCGTGACGGCCGCACCGTCGCCGAACTCATGGCGTCCGGGCGGAAGTTGCTCACCCGCGACGACGTCATGGAGGGCATCCCCGAGATGATCCACGACGTGCAGGTGGAGGCGACCTTCCCGGACGGCACCAAGCTCGTCACCGTCCACGACCCGATCGTCTGAGGTGCCGTGATGATCCCCGGCGAGATCCTGTTCGCGGACGAGCCCGTCGCATACAACGAGGGCCGCGAGGTCACCCGGCTGACCGTCCTCAACGCCGCCGACCGGCCCGTCCAGGTCGGCTCCCACTACCACTTCGCCGAGGCCAACCCCGGTCTGGACTTCGACCGCGCCGCCGCGCGCGGCAAGCGCCTCGACATCCCCGCCGGTACGTCCGTGCGCTTCGAGCCCGGCATCCCCGTAGAGGTGTCGCTCGTCCCGATCGCCGGCGCACGCGTGGTGCACGGGCTGCGCGGGGAGACCGGAGGTGCCCTCGATGCCTGAGATCTCACGTGCCGCGTACGCCGACCTGTACGGCCCCACCACCGGCGACCGCATCCGCCTCGCCGACACCGACCTGCTCGTCGAGATCGAGGAGGACCGCTGCGGCGGACCCCAACTGGCCGGAGACGAGGCGGTGTTCGGCGGCGGCAAGGTGATCCGCGAATCCATGGGCCAGTCGCGTGCCACGCGCGCGGACGGCACCCCGGACACCGTCATCACCGGCGCGGTGATCATCGACCACTGGGGGATCGTCAAGGCCGACGTGGGGCTGCGCGACGGCCGGATCACCGGCATCGGCAAGGCGGGCAACCCCGACACCATGGACGGCGTGCACCCCGACCTGGTGATCGGCCCCGAGACCGAGGTCATCGCGGGCAACGGGCGGATCCTGACCGCCGGGGCCATCGACGCGCACGTCCACTTCATCTGCCCGCAGATCGCCGACGAGGCCCTGTCCGCGGGCGTCACCACGCTGGTGGGCGGCGGCACGGGACCGGCCGAGGGCTCGAAGGCGACCACGGTCACGCCCGGCCCGTGGCACCTCGCTCGGATGCTGGAGGCGATGGAGCAGTACCCGCTCAACATCGGCCTCCTCGGCAAGGGCAACACCGTCTCGCACGAGGCGATGCTCTCCCAGATCCGCGGCGGCGCCCTGGGCCTGAAACTGCACGAGGACTGGGGCTCCACCCCGGCCGTCATCGACGCCTCGCTGACCGTCGCCGAACAGACCGGCATCCAGGTCGCCATCCACACCGACACCCTCAACGAGGCCGGTTTCGTGGGCGACACGCTCGCCGCCATCGCCGGGCGCGGCATCCACGCGTACCACACCGAGGGCGCCGGCGGCGGGCACGCGCCGGACATCATGACCGTCGTCAGCGAGCCGCACGTGCTGCCCAGCTCGACCAACCCGACACGGCCGTTCACCGTCAACACCGCCGAGGAACACCTCGACATGCTGATGGTGTGCCACCACCTCAACCCCGCCGTGCCGGAGGACCTGGCCTTCGCCGAGTCGCGGATCCGGCCGTCCACCATCGGCGCCGAGGACATCCTGCACGACCTGGGCGCCATCTCGATCATCTCCTCCGACTCGCAGGCCATGGGCCGGGTCGGCGAGGTCGTGCTGCGCACCTGGCAGACGGCGCATGTGATGAAGCGGCGACGAGGCGCACTGCCGGGGGACGGACGGGCGGACAACCGGCGGGTGCGGCGCTACGTCGCCAAGTACACGATCAACCCCGCGCTCGCGCAGGGACTCGCCCGTGAGATCGGATCGGTGGAGACCGGCAAGCTCGCCGACCTCGTGCTGTGGGAACCGGCGTTCTTCGGCGTCAAGCCGCAACTCGTCATCAAGGGCGGGCAGATCGCCTACGCGCAGATGGGCGACGCCAACGCCTCGATCCCGACCCCGCAGCCCGTGCTGCCCCGGCCGATGTACGGGGCGATCGGGCGGGCGCCCGCCACGAACTCCGTCAACTTCGTGGCGCCGCTCGCGATCGAGGACGGGCTGCCGGAGCGGCTCTCGCTCGGCAAGCGGTTCACCGCGATCGAGTCGACGCGCGGGGTGACCAAGGCGGACATGAGGGAGAACGACGCGCGGCCGCAGGTGCGGGTCGACCCCGACAGCTTCGCCGTGCACATCGACGGGGAGCTGGTGGAGGCGACGCCTGCTGCCGAACTGCCCATGGCTCAGCGGTACTTCTTGTTCTGAATCTGACGCCGATCGAGGGCGAGGTGATGCGATGTCCAGGGCCGCGCTTCTGGTGCTCGCCGACGGGCGGTTTCCCGCCGGGGGGCATGCGCACTCCGGTGGGGCGGAGGCGGCGGTGAGGGCCGGGCGGATCACCGGGGGCGCGAGCCTGGAGGAGTTCTGCCGGGGGCGGCTGCACACGGCCGGACTGGTCGCCGCGTCGCTCGCTGCCGCCGCCGTACTCGGCGTGCGGGTCGGGGAGTTGGACGCGGCCGCGGATGCCCGGACGCCCTCGCCCGCGCTGCGGGCTGTCGCGCGCAAGCTGGGGCGGCAGCTGATGCGGGCCGCGCGGGCCACCTGGCCGTCGGATGAACTCGACGCCGTGGCACGGGAGTTCCCCAAGGGGGCGCATCAGCCGTTGGTGTTGGGGCTGGCGGCGCGGGCCGCGGGGCTGGGGGCGTTGGACGCGGCGCACTGTGCGGCGTACGAGAGCGTGAGTGGTCCGGCCAGTGCGGTGGTGCGGCTGCTGAGTCTGGATCCGTTCGAGGCGACGGGGGTGCTGGCTCGGCTGGCACCCGAGGTGGATCGCGTCGCGGATCGGGCGGTGGAGGCTGCGCGGGGTGTTGTTGCCGAGGGGGTGGGGGTTTTGCCTGCGGCGTCGGCTCCGTTGCTGGAGATCGGGGCGGAGGGGCATGCCGGGTGGGGGGTGCGGTTGTTCGCCTCCTGAGGGGAGTTCGGCCCCGCCAGGGGGCTCCGCCCCCTGGACCCCCGTCGGCCTGAACGGCCTCGTCCTCAAACGCCGGACGGGCTGAGAGGCCTGGACCCGGCTGAAGACGCGCCGTGGCAAGACATAGCCGTAGCAAGACCTTGGAGCCGCTGCCATGCATCTCGACCACTCTCACGACACCCCCTCCGCCCTCGGCGCCGATGCCCGGCGTCCCGACGGGTCGCGTCGGGCGCTGCGGATCGGGCTCGGTGGGCCCGTCGGGTCCGGGAAGACCGCGACCGTCGCCGCGCTGTGCCGGGCGTTGCGGCAGGAGTTGTCGCTCGCTGTTGTCACCAACGACATCTACACCCGTGAGGACGCCGAATTCCTGCTGAGGGAAGCGGTGTTGCCGCCCGAGAGGATCACCGCCGTGGAGACGGGGGCGTGTCCGCACACGGCGATCCGGGACGACATCTCCGCCAATCTGGAGGCCGTGGAGGACCTGGAGGACGAGGTCGGGCCGCTGGATCTGATCCTGGTGGAGTCCGGTGGGGACAATCTGACGGCGACCTTCTCCAAGGGGCTCGTCGACGCCCAGATCTTTGTGATCGACGTGGCGGGCGGTGACGACATTCCGCGCAAGGGCGGGCCCGGGGTGACGACGGCCGATCTGCTGGTCGTCAACAAGACCGACCTCGCGCCCTACGTCGGGTCGGACCTCGGCCGGATGGCCGCCGACGCCAAGGCGCAGCGGGCCGAACTGCCGGTCGTGTTCCAGTCGTTGCGCACCGGGGACGGTGTGAAGGACGTCGCCGCGTGGGTGCGGGCGCAGCTCGCCGTGTGGACGGCGTGACGGCATGACGACGAGCGGGGTGCGGGCCTTCGCCAGGATGGTCGCCCGGGCCGACGGCAGGGGCGGAACGGCGCTGCCGATCCTGGAGGGTGAGGGGCCGCTCGCGCCGCGGCGGACGCGGGGGAGCGGTGGCGAGGCCCGGGTGATGCTCGTCGGGGCGATGGGCGGGCCGCTCGGCGGGGACGTGTTCGCGGTGCGGGCGGCGGTGGAGAGCGGGGCGCGGCTGCGCGTCGGCTCGGCCGCCGCCACCATCGCGCTACCCGGTCAGTCGAAGGGCGCCGCCCGCTACGACGTACGCCTCGACGTCGCCGACGGGGCCGAACTGCACTGGCTGCCCGAGCAGTTGATCTCGGCGCAGGGCAGTGATCTGTACGTCACGACCAGGGTCGGACTGGGTGCGGGCGCCCGGCTCGTACTGCGGGAGGAACAGGTACTGGGCCGGGCAGGCGAGCAACCCGGCCGGCTGAGCAGCCGTCTTACGGTGTGCGTCGAGGGGCGGACTTTGCTCGACCAGGAGCTGGCCTGCGGGCCCGGCGCGCCGGGCGGCTGGGACGGTCCCGCCGTGCTGGGCGGGCACCGGGCGGTGGGCCAACTTGTCGTCGTACGGCCGGAGTTCGCGTGGGAACCGGTCGCGGCGCGGGTAGTGGGTGAGGGGGCCGCGATCATGCCGCTCGCGGGGCCCGCCGTGCTGGTGAGTGCGGTGGCGGCCGACGCCCTGCGGCTGCGGCGGGTGCTGGACGAGGCGCTGGCCGACCTCGGGTGATCTCCGCTGAGCGGGATGCCCTTCTCCGTTTATCGGATTGGTAAAGAAGGTCAACGACCCCTGTTCTCAGGCAGTTCACAGCCGAAAGGATCCCCCTACCCATCACATGACGCAGGGGGAGGGTCCCACTTGAGGGGAATGCGACCGAACAGGCGGATCACCGCGCTCGGCTCGGCCGGTGCGCTCGTGACCGCCACACTCATAGCCGGCGCCGTCACGGCGCCGACCGCCAGCGCGAACGCGGACTCGCGCCACGGGCAGGACCGCGAGGCCCGCGGCGTCGCCGTCGCGGCCCAGCGGGCCGCCAGGACCGGCATCGACTGGGCGGACTGCCCGGCCGACTGGGCTCTGGCCAAGCCCATCCAGTGCGGCTGGGTCAGCGTGCCGGTCGACTACGCCAAGCCGTACGGCAAGCAGATCAAGCTCGCCGTCGACCGCATCGGCAACACCGGCACGAAGTCCGACCGGCAGGGCTCGCTGGTCTACAACCCGGGCGGACCAGGCGGTTCCGGACTGCGCTTCCCGACCCGGGTCACCACCAAGAACCCGGTCTGGGCGAACGTGGCCAAGGCGTACGACTTCGTGGGCTTCGACCCGCGCGGCGTCGGCCACTCCGCGCCCATCTCCTGCATCGATCCGCAGGAGTACGTGAAGGCGCCGAAGATGGACCCGGTGCCGGACAGCGAGGCCGACAAGCAGGCCCAGCGCAAGCTGGCCCGCGAGTACGCGGACGGCTGTGCCGACCGCACCGGCAAGGCCATGCTGCAGCAGATGACCACGCCCAACACCGTGCGCGACCTGGACGTGATCCGTGCCGCGCTCGGCGAGAAGAAGCTCAACTACCTGGGCGTCTCCTACGGCACCTACATCGGCGCCGTCTACGGCACCATGTTCCCCGGCCATCTGCGCCGGATGATCGTGGACAGCGTGGTCAACCCCTCGCGGGAGAAGATCTGGTACCAGGCCAACCTGGACCAGGACGTCGCCTTCGAGGGCCGCTGGAAGGACTGGGAGGACTGGGTCGCCGCCAACGACGCCGCCTTCCACCTCGGCACCACGCGCGCCGCCGTGCAGGCCAAGTGGCTCGCACTGCGCGCCACCGCCAAGAAGAACCCCATCGGCGGGGTCGTCGGCCCGGCCGAGCTGATCGGCTTCTTCCAGAACGCCCCGTACTACGACTCCTCGTGGGTGCCGGTCGCGACGGTCTTCAGCAAGTACGTCGCCGGCGACACCCAGGCGCTGGTCGACGCCGCCGCCCCCGACCTGTCGGACACCGCGGGCAACATCTCCGCGGAGAACGGCAACGCCGTCTACACGGCCGTCGAGTGCACGGACGCCAAGTGGCCCACCAGCTGGCACAAGTGGGACCGCGACAACACCGAGCTCAACAAGGACTACCCGTTCATGACCTGGGCCAACGCCTGGCTGAACCTGCCGTGCGCCACCTGGCCGGTGAAGCAGCAGAACCCGGTGAACGTCAGGACGGGCAAGGGCCTGCCGCAGGTCCTGATCGTGCAGTCCACGCGTGACGCCGCCACTCCGTACGACGGCGCCGTCGAACTGCACCACCGCTTCAAGGGCTCCCGCCTGATCACCGAGAAGGACGCGGGCTCGCACGGTGTGACCGGTCTGGTCAACCCGTGCATCAACCAGAAGGTGGACGCCTACCTGCTGAACGGCAAGTTGGACGCCAAGGACGTGACCTGCACCCCGCACGCCACGCCCAAGCCGTAACAGGCGGCCGTACGACGGTGAGGGGCGGCCCGGAGCATTCCGGGCCGCCCCTCACTCGTGTCGACGGGTCCTATCCCAGCGGCATCCGGCGGAAGCGGCGCTCCTTCTCGGCGGCGCCGTCCGCCGCGGCCTGCTCGGCCTTCGCGACCGCCGCGTACTGGTCGACGTACTCCTGCTCCGACAGCGTCAGGATCGCGTACATGATCTCGTCGGTGATGGCGCGCAGGATCGCCTTCTCGTTCTCCATGCCGGCGTAGCGGGAGAAGTCCAGGGGCTTGCCGAAGCGGATGACCACGGGGTGGAGGTTCGGGATGACCTTGCCGGGCGGCTGCGCCTCGAAGGTGCCGATCATCGCGCAGGGGATCACCGGGACCTGGGCCTTGAGCGCCATCACCGCGACCCCGACCTTGCCTTTGTAGAGGCGGCCGTCGTGCGAGCGGGTGCCCTCCGGGTAGATGCCGAGCAGCTCGTCCTTGCGCAGCACGCCGAGACCCTCGCGGATCGCCGCCTGGCCCGCCTCCTTGCCGGTGCGGTCGACCGGGATCTGCCCGGCGCTGCGGAAGAAGGCCGCGGTCAGGCGGCCCTTGATGCCGGGACCGGTGAAGTACTCCTTCTTCGCGAGGAAGGTGATGCGGCGCTTGAGGATCGCCGGCATCAGGAAGTGGTCCGAGAACGACAGATGGTTGCCGGCGACGATGGCCGCACCCTCCGCCGGCACATTGTCCAGGCCCTCGATACGCGGCCGGAAGACCAGTCTCAGCAGGGGGCCCAACAACACGTATTTGAGCACGTAGTAGAACAAAGGGGTCGCTCCTCGCTCCGGCGGATCGCCCGTGCCGCCTCGTTCCAGCAGGTCAACCGACGTGTCGTGGGGGTGCCAGTGTAAGTGCAGGCGCAGTCCGCCGGAACACGGCGCACGCCGGGCTCTTGCGCGCCTGGAGCACCCCCTGCCGGCTCACAACTGCACGATGACAAGGGCGGTGTCGTCGGTGGCGCCACCCGGGGGCAGCAGTTCGAGCAGCACCGAGTCGGCGAGGGTCTCGGGGTCCTCGCCGCGGTGCCGCCGCAGGGATTCGGCGAGCCGGGCCAGGCCGGTGTCGATGTCCTCGCGTCGGCGCTCGATCAGGCCGTCGGTGTAGAGGACGAGGATGGCGCCGTCGGCGTATCCGATGCTCGCCTGGGGTCTCGGTACGGGGTCGAACTGGGCGTCCAGCGGCGGGTCGGTGGCCTGGTCGAGGAACTCGACACGGCCGTCGGCGTGGACGAGGACCGGCGGCGGGTGGCCCGCGCTGCTGTAGGTGATGGTGTGCTCGTCGAAGTCGATGAAGGTCGTGACGGCGGTGGCGGACTCGGCGCCGTCGACCACATGCGCGTACCGGCCCAGGACGTTCAGCGCCTCGGCCGGGCCCGCCGCGACGCGGGAGGCCGCGCTCAGGGCGCTGCGCAGCTGTCCCATGATCCCGGCGGCCCGCAGCCCGTGGCCCACCACGTCGCCCACCGCCACCCCGATGCGGTTGCCGCCCACCAGGTCGACCACGTCGTACCAGTCCCCGCACACGTTCAGCGCGCCGACGGCCGGGCGGTAGCGGACCGCGGCGTCGTGGTGGCCGACCTGCCGGCGGGCGGGCAGCATCGCCTCCTGCAGGGCGATGGCCACCTCGCGCTCGCGCGCATGCGCCTCCCGCAGCCGCTCGTTGAGGTCCTGCAGCTCGCGGGCGCGGGTGTACAGCTCGGCCTCAAGACCCCGGGCCCGGCTGCCGGTCGGGGCGCCCCGGGCCTTGATCAGCTCGGTGACCTCCTCGACGCGGTGCACCACCAGCACCACCTCGCCGTCCGGGCCGCGCACCGGGGCGTTGACCGGGCTCCAGTAGCGCTCGGTCCACTCGCCGGGGCGGCGCGGGTCCTCGACGTCGTAGCGCTGCAGTGCCATGGTGTCGCGCTCGCCGGTCTCCAGGACCCGCTTCAGCGAGGCCGCGAGATTGCGCATGCCGGAGGGGGCCGAGTCGTCGGGGTTCTCCGGGAAGACGTCGAAGACATAGCGGCCCACCACCTCCTCGCGGGTACGCCCCGACATCCTCAGGAACTCGGCGTTGGCGTCGGCGTAGACCAGCTCGGGGGTCAGCAGTGCCACCATGGCGGGCAGGCTCTGGAACACCGTCGCGTAGTCGATCGCCTCGTCGTCCATGGCCACCGCCTCACCGCCGGTCTCACGTCATTTTCACACGGTCTGCGAGGTCTGCGCGGCCGAGATGTCAGGCCGGAGACTCCTCCAGGGACTGCTCCGCCCAGATCACCTTTCCCTCGGGTACGAAGCGGGTGCCCCAGCGCCGGCTGAACTGGGAGACCAGCAGCAGCCCGCGGCCGCCCTCGTCGGTGGCGCGTGGATGGCGCAGATGAGGCGCGGTGGCGCCGCCGTCGGACACCTCGCAGATCAGCGCCCGCTCCTTGATCAGGCGCAGCCGGATGGGGCCCGAGGCGTACCGGATGGCGTTGGTGACCAGCTCGCTGACCACGAGCTCGGTGGTGAAGGCCAGTTCGTCCAGGTCCCAGGCGGCCAGCTGCCGCGCGGCCTCCTTGCGGGCGTCGGCGACCACGGCCGGATCGGCGGGCAGGTCCCAGTCCGCGACCTGCTCCGCGCCGAGGAGCCGGGTGCGGGCCATCAGCAGGGCCACGTCGTCGTGCGGGCGGGCCGGGACCAGGGCGTCCACCACGGCACGGCAGCGCAGGTCCAGCGAGGGCTCGACCAGCTCCAGGGCCCGGCGCAGCCGCTCCCGGTCCGCGTCCACGGCCCAGTCGTGGTCCTCGCGGGCCAGCAGCCCGTCGGTGTGCAGCGCGAGGGTGCTGCCCTCCGCGAGGGCCAGCTCCACCGCCTCGAAGGGCGGCCCGCCGGTGCCGAGCGGTGTCCCCTGCGGAAGGTCCACGAAGCTGACGGTGCCGTCGGGCAAAACGACGGCGGGGGCGGGGTGGCCCGCGGCGGCCATCGTGCACTGGCCGTCGACGGGGTCGTAGACGACGTAGACGCAGGCGGACCCGGAGACCTGGACGTCGTCGTCCTCCGCGGCGCCCTCCTCGAGACTGGTCCGCGCCGCCAGGTCGTCCAGGTGCGCGAGCACCTCCTCCGGCGGCAGATCCAGCGCCGCGAGGGTGCGTACGGCGGTGCGCAGCCTGCCCATGGCCGCGGCGGCGTCGATGCCGTGGCCCGGGACCTCGCCCACGACGAGGGCGACCCGGGCGCCGGACAGCGGGATGAGGTCGTACCAGTCGCCGCCGAGTCCGGTCAGCTCGTCGGCCGGCCGGTAGCAGGCGGCCACGTCCACGGCGTTCTGCTCGGGCAGCCGACGGGGCAGCAGGCTGCGCTGCAGCACCAGCGCGGCATCGCGCTCCCGGGTGTAGCGGCGGGCGTTGTCCACGCAGACCGCCGCCCGCGAGACCAGGTCCTCGGCCAGGCTCAGATCGTCGTCGTCGAACGGCTCCTGGCGGCGGCGCCGGAAGAAGGTGGTGACGCCCAGCGTGACGCCCCGGGCGCGGATCGGCACGATCATCACCGAGTGCAGGCCCAGCTCCAGGAAGGTCGCCGCCCGGCCGTCGGTCATGTCGGTGGCCCAGGTCGTGGCGAGCGGGTCGAGCCGCTCCTCGCGCCAGGAGGTGCCCGTGGTCAGACAGCGGATCGGCGGTGACCCGGCGAGATACCGCGCCACCCCGCCGACCTGGACGACGGCCTCCGGGACCCCCGGGTTCACCGACTGCTGCCCGGACCGGCGCAGTGGCACCAGTTCGCTGGAACTGAGCGGCCCGGAGGCGAGTTCCGCGCCGTGCAGCACCGACTCCAGCAGATCCACGGAGACGAAGTCGGCGCAGTCCGGCACCGCTACGTCGGCCAGTTCCTGCGCGGTCTGCACGATGTCGAGGGAACGTCCGATGCGCTCACCGGCCCGGTCCAGCAGGGCGAGGCGCTGCCGCGCGCGGTGCCGGTCGGTGATGTCCACGACCGTGTAGTAGACGCCCATCGGACGGCCCTGCTCGTCCTCGAGCCGGGTGAACGACAGCATGTGCGCGGTCTCCCGGTGCGGCGCCGAGCGCACATGGCCCACCTGCTCGTATCCGAACACCGGCTCCCCGGTCTCCAGTACGTGCCGCATCTGCGACTCCATGCCCGCGGGGTCCAGGCCGGGCTGGATCTCCCCGACCCGCCGCCCCAGGCGCTCGGCGGGCGAGCCGCCGCCGAACTGCTCCAGCGCGGTGTTCGACCACACGCAGCGCAGGGTCGTGTCCACGATCGCTATGCCGACGGGAGAGCCGGTGACCATCTGCTCCAGCACCTCGCGGCTCATGTCCCAGCCCCGCGCATCGGCCATGTCGGAGAGCAGCACCAGCCAGCGGGGGGAGCCGCCCGGCTCCGCGGCCGGAGTGACCCGCGCCATGACCCTGACCTGCCCGCCGCCCTTGCGCCGCACGGTCAGCAGCCCCGACCAGCCGCCGTCCCTGCGGCAGCGCTCGGCCAGCTCCGGAACCCGCGCGGCGTCCTCGGCGGTCAGCAGCCCGGCCACCCTCGTACCCACCACCTCGGAAGCGGCATAGTGCAGCAGGCGCTGGGCATCGCGTGTCCAGCTGATCACCGCACCCTGCGCGTCCAGCAACAAGGGCACGGCATCCGCCACGTCGAACCGCCGCCGGGCGACGTCCTGCTCCTCGTATGTGCCCACGGCCGACCTCTCTGTCGCTGAGAGTGGTCTACCACCTCTTGCCCCAATCTTCACCACTTTGTGCATTGGGGGGAGGGGCTCCCCGGGGGGGTGCCTTTGGCGGACGGCTTGGGGTGGGGGGCTTTGGGGTGTCGGCCGCGTGCAGTCGCCGGGGGGAGCGGGGCGAAACGGGCACCGCCGCCCCCCCCCGCCCAGTTACGCCCCCAGTACCTTCCCCAGCGCCTCCAGCGCCGACCGCAGCTCCTCCGCCGTGATCGTCAGGGGTGGGGCCAGGCGGATGGTGGAGCCGTGGGTGTCCTTGACCAGGACGCCCTCGTGGAGGAGGCGTTCGCCGATTTCGCGGCCGGTGCCGATGGTGGGGTCGATGTCGACGCCTGCCCAGAGGCCGCGGGCGCGGAAGGTCGTCACGCCCTTGCCGGACAGGGCCGCCAGGCCGTCGCGCAGAGTCGCGCCCAGTTCGGCCGCGCGGCGCTGGAACTCGCCCGTTTCCAGGAGTTCGACCACGGCCGTGCCGACCGCGGCGGCCAGTGGGTTGCCGCCGAAGGTGGAGCCGTGTTCGCCCGGACGCAGCACGCCCAGTACGTCGCGGTGGGCGACGACCGCGGAGACCGGGACGATGCCGCCGCCCAGTGCCTTGCCCAGCAGCAACATGTCCGGGACGACGCCCTCGTGCTCGACGGCGAGGGTGCGGCCGGTGCGGCCGAGCCCGGACTGGATCTCGTCCGCGATGAACAGACAGCCCTTGCGGCGGGTCACCTCGCGCACCCCGGTCAGATAGCCGTCGTCCGGGATGACGACACCCGCCTCGCCCTGGATGGGCTCGATGAGCACGGCGGCCGTGGTCTCGTCGACCGCCGCCTCCAGCGCCGCCAGGTCGTTGTACGGCACGATCCGGAAGCCCGGCGTGAACGGCCCGAACCCCGCCCGCGCCGTCTCGTCCGTGGAGAAGCTGACGATCGTCGTCGTACGGCCGTGGAAGTTGTCCGCGGCGACCACGATGGTGGCCCGGTCGGCCGGGACCCCCTTGACCTCGTAGGCCCACTTGCGGGCCACCTTGATGCCGGACTCGACCGCCTCGGCGCCGGTGTTCATCGGCAGCACCATGTCCAGGCCGGTCAGCGCGGCCAGCCGCTCGGCGAACTCGGCCAGCTTGTCGTTGTGGAAGGCCCGCGAGGTGAGCGTGAGCCGGTCCAGCTGGCGGTGGGCGGCCTCGATCAGCGCCGGGTGGCGGTGGCCGAAGTTCAGTGCCGAGTAGCCCGCCAGCATGTCCAGGTAACGGCGGCCCTCCACGTCCTCGACCCAGGCGCCCTCCGCGCGGGCCACCACCACGGGCAGCGGGTGGTAGTTGTGCGCCAGGACCGGCTCCTCGGCACGGATGAGGTCGGCGGACGAACGGGCGGTCACGGGTGCGGTCATGAACGGATCTCCTGAGTGCAGCACTTGATGCCGCCGCCTGCCTTGCGGAACTCGGACAGGTCGACGGGCACGGGGACGTAGCCGCGGTCGTTGAGGGCGGAGGCGAGCGCCTCCGCCTGGGGCGCGATGAAGACGTTGCGGCCGTCGGAGACGGAGTTGAGGCCGAAGGCCAGTGCGTCGTCGAGGGTGGCGAGCACCGCGTTCGGATACAGCCGGGCCAGCACCTCGCGGCTGCCCGGCGAGAACGCCTCCGGGTAGTACGCGATGTTGTTGCCGTCGGCGGAGTCGTCCAGCACGAACAGCGCCGTGTCCAGGTGGTAGAAGCGCGGGTCCACCAGGGTCAGGCTGATCACCGGGTGACCGAAGAACTCCTGCACCTCGCGGTGCGCCTCACGGGTCGTACGGAATCCGGTGCCGGCCAGGACGTAGCGGCCCGTCCAGACGAGGTCGCCCTCGCCCTCGCAGACGGACTCGGGACGGTGCACGTCGAAGCCGGCCGACTTGAACCAGGTGTCGTAGTGGGTGGACTCGGGGCGCCGTTCGGGCGCGTGGAAGAGGGAGCCGAAGACGCGGCCGTCGACGACGACCGCGGAGTTCGCGGCGAAGACCATGTCCGGGAGGCCGGGGGCGGGATCCACGGCGTCCACGGTGTGGCCGTGGGTGCGGTAGGCGCCGATCAGGGCCTGCCACTGCTCCCTGGCGAGATCGACGTCGACCGGGGCGTCGAGCCGCATCCAGGGGTTGATCGCGTACTGCACGGCGAAATGTCTGGGTTCGCAGACGAGGAAGCGCCGCCGGCGCGGCACACGCGAGGTGGGCACAGAGGGGTTCCTCCGCTTCCTGAGTGTCGACTACGGGTTGACACCAAGGTAGGAAGTGACCGCAACGAGCGACAAGGAAGGAGAATTGCGTGTCCGCGCAGGAATGCTGCGTCTTGGACCGGTTCCGCGCAGCGCTGCTGCGCATTCGTCCCTTTTTTTCGGACGCCTACTCGGGAGCGGCCTGGGTGGCGCCCGCCTCGGGGCTTTCCGGGAGCAGATGCGACAGCACCATGACGCTGATCGTCTTGCGGATGAACGGCTCGGTGCGGATGCGTTCCAGCACCTCCTCGAAGTGCTCCACGTCCCGCGCCCGCACATGCAGCAGCGCGTCCGCGCCGCCGGTCACGGTCATCGCCGCCGTGATCTCCGGGTGGTTGCGCACCACCTCCGTCAGCCGCCGCGGCGGGGCAGCGCCCTCGCAGTACACCTCGACGTACGCCTCCGTGCGCCAGCCGAGCGCGGACGGCTCCACCGTCGCCGTGAACCCGGTGATCACACCCGTCTCGCGCAGCCGGTCCACGCGCCGCTTGACCGCCGTGGACGACAGCCCGACCTCCGCGCCGATCTCGGCGAAGCTGGTCCTGGCATTGACCATCAGCGCGTTGACGATCTTCCGGTCGGTCTCGTCGAACGGCGCGAGCCTGCTGTTCATGCCCGCACTGTATCCAGCGAGAACGTCCATACCCGGCACATGTCCAGCCGTCCTGATAACACCTAGACTCCGGGGTCATGTTGCGCGCCCTCGCCGTCGACGACGAACGCCCCTCGCTGGCGGAACTGCTCTTCTTGCTGAACGCCGACCCCCGCATCGGCAGCGTGGAGGGCGCCGGTGACGCGACCGAGGCGCTGCGTCGCATCAACCGGGCGCTGGAGTCGGGGCCGGGCGGTCCCGAGGCCATCGACGTCGTCTTTCTCGACATCCACATGCCGGGCCTCGACGGGCTTGATCTGGCGCGGCTGTTGACCGGGTTCGCCCAGCCGCCGCTGGTCGTGTTCGTCACCGCGCACGAGGACTTCGCCGTACAGGCCTTCGACCTCAAGGCCGTCGACTACGTCCTCAAACCCGTGCGCAAGGAGCGGCTCGCCGAGGCGGTGCGCCGGGCCGCCGAACTCACCGGCGCCGCCCCCCGCATCCCGGTGCACGAACCCGACCCCGACCACATCCCCGTCGAACTCGGCGGTGTGACCCGCTTCGTCGCCGTCGACGCCATCACCCATGTCGAGGCGCAGGGCGACTACGCCCGGCTGCACACCGACCGAGGCAGTCATCTCGTCCGCATCCCCCTGTCCACCCTGGAGGAGCGCTGGAGCTCCCGCGGCTTCGTGCGCATCCACCGCCGCCACCTCGTCGCCCTGCGCCATGTCGGCGAACTGCGCCTGGACGCGGGCACGGTGAGCGTCCTGGTCGGCGGCGAGGAGCTCCAGGTCAGCCGCCGGCACGCCCGCGAGCTGCGGGACCTGCTGATGAGGAGGCCCTAGCCGTGCCGGGCCAGGACCCCGCCGAGCGCCGCGTCGTCGTCACCGGCCCGGCCCGCCGCGCCCGCCGGGCCTCCGGCTACTACCGCCCGCGCACCGAGATCGACGAGCAGACCACCCTCGGCCACACCTACGTCCGCTCCCTCATGCGCAGCCAACTGCGCGCGGGCCTCGCGGTGTTCGCGTTCCTCGTGCTGCTCATCGGCCCGCTGCCACTGGTGTTCGCGGCGATGCCGGACGCCCGCCGCCTGGAATGGGCGGTCCTCGGCTTCTGCCTCTACGCCCCGCTCGTCCTGCTCGCCCTGTGGTACGTACGGCGCGCCGAGCGCAACGAACGGGACTTCGTGCGACTCGTAGAAGAGCGATGAACTCGAGCTACGCCATTCCCGCGGTGGCCCTCGTCGTCGTGGTGACCGTCCTCGTCGGCGCGTTCGGCCTGCGCATATCCCGCACCACCTCCGACTTCTACGTCGCCTCCCGAACCGTCGGCCCCCGCCTCAACGCCGCGGCCATCAGCGGCGAGTACCTCTCCGCCGCCTCCTTCCTCGGCATCGCGGGCCTGGTCCTGGTCCAGGGCCCCGACATGCTCTGGTACCCGGTCGGCTACACCGCCGGCTATCTGGTCCTGCTGCTCTTCGTCGCCGCCCCGCTGCGCCGCTCCGGCGCCTACACGCTGCCCGACTTCGCCGAGGCCCGGCTCGCCTCCTATCCGGTACGGCGCCTTGCCGGGGCGTTCGTCGTCGGCGTCGGCTGGCTGTATCTGCTGCCGCAACTCCAGGGCGCCGGGCTGACGTTGATGGTGCTGACCGGTGCGCCGCAGTCGCTCGGCGGGATCATCGTCGCCTTCGTCGTGGTCGCGACCGTCGCCGCGGGCGGCATGCGCAGCATCACGTTCGTACAGGCCTTCCAGTACTGGCTCAAGCTCACCGCCCTGCTCGTGCCCGCCCTCTTCCTGGTGCTGGCCTGGCAGGGCGACGGCGCGCCCCGCCACGCCTTCGAGGAACCGGCGACCTTCCGCGAACAGCGGGTCGTACGCGTCGACGACAGCCTCGACCTCACCCTCGACCGCCCGCTGACCGTGACGGCCAGCGGCACCATCGACGGCCGTACTCGGCAGGGCCGGCGGATCCAACTCGCCGCCGGTACCCACCACATCGAGGCCGGCACCCGGCTGACCTTCGCCAAGGGGAGCCCCGTCCCCGCGGCGGACCGCGGAGCCGCCGGCGGTATCTCGACCACCCTGGAGACCGGCCGCGAGGAACGCCCGCTGTACGCCACGTACGGGCTGATCCTCGCCACCTTCCTCGGCACCATGGGCCTGCCGCACGTCGTCGTCCGCTTCTACACCAGCCCGCACGGCGTCGCCGCCCGCCGCACCACCGTCGCCGTGCTCGGTTTGATCGGCGCCTTCTATCTGCTGCCGCCCCTGTACGGCGCCCTCGGCCGGCTCTACACCCCCGAACTCACCCTCACCGGCGACGCGGACGCCGCCGTACTGCTGCTGCCCGACCGGCTGATCGGCGGCGTCGGCGGCGACCTGCTCGGCGCGCTGGTGGCGGGCGGCGCCTTCGCCGCGTTCCTGTCCACCGCGTCCGGACTCACCATGGCCGTGGCCGGAGTGCTCACCCAGGACGTCCTGCCGACGCGCGGCGTACGGCACTTCAGGCTCGGCACCGTCCTGTCCATGGCGGTGCCTCTCGCCGCCAGCGTGCTGGTGGGCGGCCTGCCCGTCGCCGACGCGGTGGGCCTCGCCTTCGCCGTGTCCGCCTCCTCGTTCTGCCCGCTGCTCGTCCTCGGCATCTGGTGGCGGCGGCTGACCCCGCCCGGCGCGGCCGCCGGAATGCTGATCGGCGGCGGTTCCGCGTTCGTCGCGGTGGCCGTCACCATGGCGGACTTCCCCGGCACGGGCGCGCTGCACTCCCTGCTCGCCTGGCCCGCCCTCTGGTCGGTGCCGCTGGGCTTCCTCACCATGGTGCTGGTGTCCCTGGCCACGCCGGGACGGGTGCCGAGCGGCACGGAGGCGATCCTGGCCCGGTTCCATCTGCCGGAGCAGCTGCGGGCGGAGGTGAAGGCATGAGCGGATTCCTCGCCGGGCTGTGCGTGGCCGTCCTGCCGCTGCTGGCCGCCGGGTTCTGGCTCGGGCGGCGCACGGCCCGGCCGGAGAGCCAGGGCGGCCTCGGCACCCCCGTCGAGCACGCCACCTTCGAGACCCTGCACACCGCCTCCCTCGCCGCGCCCCCGCTGCGGGCCGGCCTGACGGAGGAGACCGCCCGCAAGTCCGCCCGCAGACTGCGCACCCTGCTCGGCACGGACGCGCTGTGCCTGACCGACCGCAAGGACGTGCTGGTCTGGGAGGGAGTGGGCGGCCACCACCGCAGCGAGATCATGGATCGGCTCGCCGGACCGCTGGAGACCGGCCGTGGCGAGGCCTTCCGCCTCACCTGCGACACCCCGGACTGCCCGGTGCGCTGGGCGGTCGTCGCCCCGCTCACCGTGGACGACAGCGTGCACGGCACCCTCGTCGCCTGCGCGCCCCGCGAGTCCGCGGTCCTCGTGCGGGCCGCCGGTGAGGTCGCCCGCTGGGTCTCCGTGCAACTGGAGCTGGCGGATCTGGACCAGTCCCGCACCCGGCTCATCGAGGCCGAGATCAAGGCGCTACGGGCCCAGATCTCCCCGCACTTCATCTTCAACTCACTCGCGGTGATCGCCTCGTTCGTGCGCACCGACCCCGAGCACGCCCGTGAACTCCTCCTGGAATTTGCCGACTTCACCCGCTACTCGTTCCGCAGGCACGGCGACTTCACCACCCTCGCCGACGAACTGCACGCCATCGACCACTACTTGGCGCTGGTGCGGGCCCGCTTCGGCGACCGCCTCTCCGTCACCCTGCAGATCGCCCCCGAGGTACTGCCCGTCACCCTGCCCTTCCTGTGCCTGCAGCCGCTCGTGGAGAACGCCGTCAAGCACGGCCTGGAGGGCAAGGCGGCCGCCGCGGGCAAGAGCCGCATCAGCATCACGGCCCAGGACGCGGGGGCCGAGGCGCTGGTCGTCATCGAGGACGACGGCGCCGGAATGGACCCCGACCTGCTGCGCCGCATCCTCGCCGGCGAGGTCAGCCCCTCGGGCGGCATCGGCCTGTCCAACGTCGACGACCGGCTCCGCCAGGTCTACGGCGACGACTACGGGCTCGTCATCGAAACCGCCGTGGGCGCGGGCATGAAGGTCACCGCCCGCCTGCCGAAGTACCAGCCGGGCGTGCATCCGTCCGGGCACATCGCCGAGAGTCGCGCGGGGGACTGAGTGTCACGTGTTGCTGCGAGTGGCGATCATGCCGAGTGTGAGCAGGCCAAGGACGACCCAGCCGAACCACAGCCAGCCGTTGGAGCCGAGCGCCACCGTGTAGGCGGTCACCACGACGAGACCGCCGACCGTGAGCGCCCCCATCGTCTTCGTCGAACTGTCCGTGGAACCGGGCATCGCAACACCCTCCTCAGGATTCTTCTCCCTCCATGGTGCCTCCGTTCTGCCTGCGGACGGTGCACACGACGAAATGAGTGCCCGACTTCCATGATCCGGCGCTGGTCCAGGAGCCAGACGTGTAGACGGACGGGTCGAAGCCGTACTCGCGCGGCGGCACGTCCTTCGCGCACGCCGCGTCCGACTCCGTACGCGCCCGGCCGAGCGTGACGTCCTTGCCGAGGCGGGTGAACCCGAGCACCTGCTCGTCGTGCGGGCCGGCGCAGGACACCAGACGGGCGTCCCGGTTCGTACGGGCCTGCAGACAGTCCCGCCGCTGCATGTTCGCCGTGTCGGTGAAGGACGTACCGGGCTTGCGGTGGGCGCCGAGCGGCCCGTACACCGGCCCGTGGGCGCCCAGCACCAGACAGGCGGTGCGCCGCCCCGCGGCCTCGAACCCGTCGCCGCTCGGCACGATCGCGACGGTGCGGACGTCCGCCAGCCGCTCCCGGATCTCCTGGGTCCGCTCCTCGCACCGCCCGGGCCCCAGCTTGCGGGCCTCGTCCGCCGAGGCGGCCTGCACGAACGCCATCACCTGCCCGTCCGGTACGTTGCCGCAGGCGTCCAGGCGCAGCCGGGGCGTGCCCTGGAAGCGGGCCGAGTCCGGCCAGTCGGCCAGCACGCAGTCCCCGTCCTTGAGCGGCTCGGCGAGCCCGACCGCGCTGCCGTACGGCTTCGCCTTCGCGCCGCCGCCCGACTCCTGATGCGCCGTGGCGTACCACACCCCGCCGAGAGCGAGCACCAGGCCGAGCGAGGCGGCGAGGACGGCGCGCAGGGCGCGGGGCAGCTCGCGGCGCCGATGCGCGGGCGACTGCACCACGACCGGCCCGAAGCCGTCCGGCACCGGAGCGGTCGGCGCGGGCGGAAGCGGGGCGGGGGCCGCCGCGGCCCACGGCGGCTGGGAGCCGAGGTCGGTCTGCGTACGGGCGTAGGAGTCGGCCTGCGGTGTCACGATCCGCGACAGCGCCGCCTCCGCCTCGATCGCGGACGGCCGCTCCGCCGGATCCTTCGCGAGCAGGCTTTGCAGTACGGGGCCCAGCGCACCCGCCCGCACGGTCGGGCGCGGCTCCTCCATGACCACCGCGGTGACCTCGGCGAGGTTGGACTCGCGCTCGAAGGGGCCGCGGCCCTCGACGCCGTAGTACAGCGTGCAGCCCAGCGAGAAGAGGTCGGCGGCCGGAGTGGGCGAGCCGCCCGTCGCGCGCTCCGGTGCCAGATATCCCGACGTCCCCACCAGCACGGACGCCAGCGTGTACCGGGTCTCACCGGCGTCCGGCTGCACCGAGATGCCGTAGTCGGTGAGCAGGATGCGGCCGTACGGCGCTCCCGTGCGGTCCGGTGCCAGCAGGATGTTCGCCGGCTTCACGTCCCGGTGCATCACCCCTCGCTGGTGCCCGGCGGTCAGCGCGTCGAGCACGGCGAGCCCGAGGCGGGCGCACTCCGCGGGGGCGAGCGGGCCGCGCCGCTCGACCAGCTCCTTCAGATCGACGGCGCCCTCGACGTACTCCATCACGATCCACGGCAGCCCGTCGTGCTCCAGCACGTCGTGCACCGTCACCACGTGCGGATGGCCGCGCAGCCCCGCCGCGTGCCGGGCCTCCGCGCGGGCACGGGCGACCCGCGCCTCGCGCTCCCCAGCGTCCGGCTCGGGCTCCCGGAAGACGATCTCCTTGAGCGCGACCTCGCAGGCGAGTCTCTGGTCGTGGGCGAGCCACACATGGCCCATGCCGCCGCTGCCGAGCCGGTTCAGCAGCAGATAACGGCCGGCGATGACCCGGCCCACTCCTGACGTCGGTGATCCTGATGGCATCCGGTGACTCCCGGGTTCTGCGGGGGCGCTAGGTGATCGCGGTCAAGGCGGACCCGGGGGACGCGGGCCCGCTCGTGACGGGGGCGCTGCTCGCGGGCTCGCTCGTGGCCGGGTCGCTCACGCTCGGAGCGCTCGTGGTCTCGGGCGGAGGCGGGGGTGGGGGCGGAGGCGGCGGGGCGGTCGTCGTCGCGCTTGACGTCGTGTTGGACGGCGGTGCCGTGGACTCGGGCGGCGGTTTCGAGGTGGACGCCGAGGACGAGGGGCCGGGGCCGGTGCTCGGCGGCGAGGACGGAGACGTGGACGGGGGCGTGGAAGGCGGCCTGGACGATGGCTTCGAGGACGAGGACGAGGACGAGGACGAGGACGAGGACGAGGGCGAGGACGAGGGCGAGGACGACGGCGGTGGCGTGGACTTCGTAGCGGAGGATGACGACCCCGGGGGAGTCCCCGACCCGTCGGACGCCCCTCCGGACGCCCCTCCGGGCGTGCCTCTGGAGGCGCCCCCGGAGGTGCCCCCTGGCTTCTCGTCGGACGTGCCGCCCGACGCACCCCCGGCCACGCTCAGCGTTACGTACGCCCCGAACCCGAGCGCGGTCCCGGCCGGTGGATCCGACGCCGTGACCCGGGCGTCGTCGGCGGGCCGCCGCTTCCCGGCGTACCCGACCGCCAGGCCCCGGCCGGTCAGCCGCCGGCTCGCGTCCGCGAACGTGGACCCGGAGAGGCGGGGCACGACACGCCGCTTCTGCGCGTCGAAGGTCTTGTCCCGCGCGCCCGTGGTGCCCACCGGCCGGTCGATGCCCCGGCCCGGATCCGCGACGTCGACCAGGGTGAGCCGCGCGATTTTCCGCGGCGCCGGCCGCACGGACACGACCGACGAAGACTGATATCCGTGCCACTTCTTGTTGCCGGCCTCGAACTTGACCGAAATCCTGTTCGTGTCGCCCGTGAAGGGACGGAGCGGATTTCCGCACGAGCACTTCACAGCCGGAATTCCCCGCTCATCGACGAGAACGGCGATTCCCGTCTGCAGCAGGGAGTTGAAGGGGGTGGCTTTTCCCTTTTTGTAGTCGTGGTTCAGTACGAGCGTGTCGTGACGCAGGAGAACAGGAGTCAGCCGGTCCAGATATCCGGGAATCTGCGCCGTGGACATGTGCAGCGCCGCCGCCCAGGCTCGTGCCTTGCGATGGTTCGCCGGGTCCGTGAGGAACGCCTTGAGCCGCTTGACGTCGCAGATCGTCGGCTGCCTCGTGCCCCCGTACAGCCCGGGCGTGTCCCCCTGTTGCAGGCTGCCGTGCACGGCCTGCGGCCTGATTCCCTCGGCGTCGTGGCCCAGACCGCTGTGCTCGTCGAAGAAGGGCGACAGCGAAGGAACCCCCGCGGCCACCGCCTTCACCACGAGCAGCGGCGCTCCCCGGTCACACCCGCTGAGGACGAGCAAGAAAACAAGCAGGACGGCGATCTTTCGAATCGCCGATTTCCCCGCACCCTGCATAAACGCGCGAAGTGTCATCACCGCTCCCCCTTGCGGTTCCCCCGATGCACTTCATGCTACTGAAAAGCGGCGAAAGGCGGAGCGTTCAACGGCCCTGTGCGTTCAATGAGGCCAAATAGGCGTTGTATGCCTCGAGTTCCTTGTCGCCGTCGCGGTCGGCGGCCCGGTCCTGGCGCTTGGCCTGCCGCTGCTCGGAGCCGTACCACTGGAACAGCAGGGCGAGCAGCACCAGCACGGAGGGGACCTCGCTGAACGCCCAGGCGATACCGCCGGCCGCGGTCTGGTCGGAGAGCGCCTCGATGCCGAGCGAGGCGGGCGGGTGCTTGAAGGTGTCCACCATCGGCGTCGACGCCATCATCAGGGCGATGCCGAAGAACGCGTGGAACGGCATGCCCGCGAACAGCTCCAGCATCCGCATGAGGTAACCCGGGCGCTGCGGGCCGGGGTCGACGCCGATGATCGGCCAGAAGAACACCACGCCGACGGCCAGGAAGTGCACCATCATCGCGACGTGCCCGGTCTTCGACCCCATCAGGAAGTCGAACAGCGGCGTGAAGTACAGCGCGTACAGGCTCGCGATGAACAGCGGGATGGTGAACGCCGGATGCGTGATGATCCGCATGTACCGGCTGTGCAGCAGCATCAGCAGCAGCTCGCGCGGACCCTTGCGACCCTTGCCAGTCGTCGGCAGCGCGCGCAGGGCGAGCGTGACCGGGGCGCCGAGCAGGATCAGGATCGGCGACAGCATGCTGATGATCATGTGCTGCACCATGTGCACGCTGAACATGACCATGCCGTAGTCATTGAGCTTCGTGCACATCACGAGCCCGATGGTCAGCACCCCGATGACGAACGACACCGTCCGCGCGACCGACCACTTGTCCCCCCGCCGCCGCAACCGTACGACGCCGTACGCATAGAGCCCGAGCCCCAGGAGGCAGGCCACGAGGAAGAACGGATCCGTGGACCACTCCAGCCCCCGTCCCAGCGTGAACGGCGGCAGATCCATGGTCATGCCGTGCCCGCTATGGTCCATCGGCCGGCTCCTGATTCGTGGGGGTTGTGCAAGTCTGTCCGCACACAGACTAAGACTGCCCCCGGCCGCGTCTACGACCGGGGGCAACTGCAACCCACCCAGGGGCGCGGGGCTGTATCAATTTGCGGCTCCGCCGCGTGGGCGCGAGCAACCCAAAACAACCCGCACCCGACAGCCGGCTAAAGCACACACTCCGCTTCGTCGTACCGCTCCACCGGCACCGTCTTCAAAGTCTCGACGGCCTCCGCAAGAGACACCATCACAATGTCCGTCCCCCGCAGCGCCGTCATCCGCCCGAACTCCCCCCGATGCACAGCCTCCACCGCATGCCACCCGAACCGAGTGGCAAGCACCCGGTCGTACGCCGTAGGCGTCCCCCCACGCTGTACATGCCCGAGAATCACCGGCCGAGCTTCCTTCCCCAGTCGCTGCTCCAGCTCGATGGACAGCTGACGCGCGATCCCGGCGAACCGCTCGTGCCCGTAGACATCCTTCCCGCCCTCGTCGAACTCCATGGTCCCGACCCGGGGCTTGGCCCCCTCGGCGGCGACGACGATGGCGAACCGCTTGCCCGCCTCGAAGCGCTCGCCCACCTTGCGGGCCAACTCCTCGATGTCGAAAGGACGTTCCGGTACGACGATGGCGTGGGCGCCGGCCGCCATGCCGGAGTGCAGGGCGATCCAGCCGGTGTGGCGGCCCATGACTTCCACGACCAGGACGCGCTGATGGGACTCGGCGGTGGTCTTGAGCCGGTCCAGCGCCTCGGTGGCGACGCCGACGGCCGTGTCGAAGCCGAAGGTGACGTCGGTCACCGCGATGTCGTTGTCGATGGTCTTGGGGACGCCGACGATCGGCAGCCCGCTGTCGTACATCAGCCGGGCCGCCTTGAGCGTGCCCTCGCCGCCGATGGGGATGATCGCGTCGAGCCCGAGTTCCTCGACATGGCCCTTGGCCCGCTCCACGCCGTCACGCAGATGTGAGGGCTGGACCCGGGAGGAGCCGAGGATCGTGCCGCCACGGGCCAGGATGCCGCCCACCGCGTCGAGGTCGAGCTTGAGGTAGTCGCACTCCAGGAGGCCCTTCCAGCCGTCCCGGAATCCGATGACCTCGTCGCCGTGATCGACGACGGCCCGGTGGACGACGGATCGGATGACGGCGTTCAGGCCGGGGCAGTCGCCGCCGGACGTGAGGACACCAATGCGCATAGCCCGAAAAACCTTCTCCAACGTGGTCGGATCCGGACCACGTCGTCCGGCTCGAACCCCGCCACCCTAACGGCAGGAGGGGGCGGGGCCGCACTGTACGTCCGACTGCTGGACGACCGCGCTCACCTGTGCGGACGCGCCGTCAGACGGGCTGGTTCCCGGACCGCCGGACGGGCCGGTTCCCGGACTAGGCCGGCTGCTGAGCCGCGGCGATGCGCTCGTTGCGCAGTGCCTCGTACCAGCGGTCGTCGGTCGGGGGAAGCGCGTTCACGTCGAGCGCGAGCTTCAGCAGCAGGTCCGCGATCTGCGGGTTCCTGGCCAGCACGGGGCCGTGCATGTACGTACCGAAGACCGTGTCGTTGTACGCGCCTTCCGTGCCGTCGCCCGTGCCGTTGCCGTTGCCGAAGCGGACCTGCGCGAGGGCGCGGGCCGTCGGGCCGAGGTGGGTGACGCCCTGGTGGTTCTCGAAGCCGGTCAGCGGCGGCAGGCCGAGGCGGGCGTCGACGTCGCCGAGCACGTCGCCGACGCAGCGCCGGCCCTCGCCGCGCACCGAGACCACGTCGAGCAGGCCGAGGCCCGGCTCGCGCTGGCCGAGGTCGTTGATGAACTCGTGGCCGAGGATCTGGTAGCCGGCGCACACGGAGAACAGGATGGCGCCGTTCTCCGCGGCCCGGTTCAGACCGCCGTCGCGGCGCAGCCGCTCGGCCGCGAGCCGCTGCGGCCGGTCCTCGCCGCCGCCGATGAGGTAGATGTCGCCGGAGGTCGGGATCGGCTGGTCGCTGCGCACGTCGAGCCGGGCCACGTCCAGGCCACGCTGCCGGGCCCGGCGCTCCACGACCAGGACGTTGCCCTGGTCGCCGTAGGTGCTGAGCAGGTCGGGGTAGACCCAGACGACCCGCAGGCTGTTGTCGCTCATGAAGTCCTGTCCTTACGAGTACGTCAGTTGCCGACGCGGCGGCGCAGGTCCTGGAACGCGGTGTAGTTGGCGATGACCTCGATGCGCCCGGGCGGGCTCATCTTGACCGCCTGGTCGAGGTCCTCGCAGACCTGGAACTGCTGGTTCGCGACCTCCAGACGCACGGCGAGGTCCAGCTTGCGGTCGCCGATCACACAGATCGGGTGGCCGGTCAGGCGCGTGTAGTCGACGTCCCAGAGCCAGGAGGTGTCGGTGCCGTCGGCGCCGCGCGCGTTCACCGAGAGGATCACCGGGGTCGGCGGCGGGTCGATCAGGCTGAACGTCTCCAGCCAGCCGGCCGGGTTCTTCGCGAGCAGCAGCCGCAGGTCGCGCTGCTGGAACTGCACGACGTCGTAGCGGCCGGCCACGGCCTGCACCTGGTACATGCGTTCCAGGGCGACCTGCGGCGGCACGCCGAAGACGGCGGCCACGGCGGCCGAGGAGGCGGCGTTGGCCTTGTTGGCGCGGCCGGGCAGCTGGAGGTGGATCGGCCAGGCGGAACCGTGCGGGTCGAGGACGTGGTCGCCGGACAGGGCCCAGCTGGGCGTGGGCCGGCGGAAGCCGCACTCGCCGCAGAACCAGTCGTCGCCGGGCCGCTGCATCACTCCGCCGCAGGACGGGCAGGACCAGGCGTCGTCCTTCCACATCTGCCCGGCGGCGACCCAGATCACGTTGGGGGAGGAGGAGGCGGCCCAGACGACCAGCGGGTCGTCGCAGTTGGCGACGATGACGGCCTTCGAACCGGCGAGCCCCTCACGCCAGTTCTCCGCGAGCATGCGGGTCTCGGCGGCGCGGTCGAGCTGGTCGCGGGAGAGGTTGAGCAGGGCGATGCACTTCGGGTCGGTGTCCCGGGCCACGCCAGCGAGGTACTTCTCGTCGACCTCGATCACGCCGTAGCGGGCGTCCGAGCTGCCGGCCAGGGCCGAGGTGATGCCGGCGGGCATGTTGGCGCCGAGCGCGTTGGAGACGACCGGTCCCGCGGCCCGCAGCGCCTCGGCGATCAGCCGGGTCGTCGTGGTCTTGCCGTTGGTCGCGGAGACCAGGGTGACGTCCAGGTTCTGCGCGAGCCGCGCGAGGAGGTCGGGGTCGAGTTTGAGTGCCACCCGGCCACCGATCACAGATCCGCTGCCGCGGCCCGCGGCACGCGACGCCGCAGCGACCGCCTTGCCCGCGGTCACGGCGAGCTTGGCCCGCGGCGTGAGCGGGTCCGAGTTGCCTGACATCAGTTCTCGATCCTCCTTGCGTACGCGCCGCGCTCCTGCCTGACGGCAACGTGGTGGTGGTCAGCCTATCGAGATCCATTGGCACTCCCGAATCGCCGTACCCTTGCGGCCATGCGAAACAGCTCCATCCCGGGCACCCGCGGGCGCGTGAGACCGCTCACCCTGTACGGCGACCCGCGGCTGCACGCCCCCTGTGCGGACGTGACCGACTTCGGCCCCGAACTGGCTTCGCTGGTGGAGGACTTGTTCGCGACGATGTACGCGGCCCGGGGCGTGGGCCTCGCGGCCAACCAGGTGGGGGAGTCCCTGCGGGTGTTCGTCTACGACTGCCCCGACGACGATGACGTACGACATCTCGGGCATCTGGTGAACCCGCGTCTGGTGGAGACCGGTGGCCTGGTGCTGCGGGGGCCGGAGGGCTGTCTGTCGCTGCCGGGTCTGGAGGCGGGGACCGAGCGCCACGACCAGGCCGTGGTCGAGGGCCGGACGGTGACCGGGGAGCCGGTCACCGTGCGCGGCACGGGGTTCTTCGCCCGCTGCCTCCAGCACGAGTGCGACCACCTGGAGGGCGGGGTGTACGTGGACCGCCTCGACGGATGGCGCAGGCGGAGGGTGCTGCGCCAGGCGGCGAAGGCGTCCTGGAGCGGGCAGGGTCAGAACCCCGGCCCGCCGACCTTGTCGCCCGCCGCGGCCAGCCTCCCCCACAGCAGGTCGGCGAGGATGCGCACCAAGTCGGCGCGCGAGCAGGGGCGTTCGTAGAGCCACCAGTCGCCGGCCGCGTGCATCATGCCGACGATGCCGTGGCCCCACACCCGGGCCAGCTGCTGGCTCTCCGGTCCGAGGTCGAGGCGGTCCTCGATGACCTGGGCCAGTTCCTCGCCCATCCTGCGCAGCAGCGGGGCGGTGTGCTTGCCGACGTCGAAGCCCTGGTCGCTGCCCGGATCGCTCTGGGAGCCCTCCGCCGGATGCATCAGGAACCGGTAGACCTGCGGGCGCGCCTCGATTGCGGCGAGGTAGGTGTCCAGCGTGGCCTCGACCCGCTCACGCCGGTCGGCCGGTGCGTCCAGGGCGGCCCGCAGCGAATCGAGCAGGGCGTCCGTGTGGCGGGTGGCCAGGGCGGCGTAGAGTCCGCTCTTGTCGCCGAAGTGCCGGTACAGGATCGGCTTCGTGATGCCGGCCTCGGCGGCGATGGCGTTCATCGAGGCCTGCGGTCCGTCACGCAGCACGACCCGGTCCGCGGCCTCCAGCAGTTCACGCCGACGTCGGTCGGCGGACCGTTGTTGTTCGGTCCGCTGCGTGGTGTCCATGAGCTCTCCCCACCCGTGCTGTTTCGGTGACGCCTGCGCAAACTAACACTCAACATGCTCACCGCATCGAACTGGCTGCCGAGCGCCATCCGCAGTTGACTTTTCCTACCGACGGGTAACACATTAGTGTTACCGCAAGTAACACAGATGTGCGCCGCCTCTGGAGGGGTCATGGCCGAGTTCACCATGGAGCTCAACGACGAACAGAAGGAGGTCAGGGACTGGCTGCACGGCTTCGCCGCCGATGTCATCCGCCCCGCGGCCGCCGAATGGGACGAGCGTGAGGAGACTCCCTGGCCTGTCATCCAGGAGGCCGCGAAGGTCGGCATCTACTCCCTCGACTTCTACGCCCAGCAGTACTTCGACCCCACCGGGCTCGGTATCCCGATGGCGATGGAGGAGCTGTTCTGGGGCGACGCGGGCATCGCTCTGTCGATCGTAGGCACCGGCCTGGCCGCCGTGGGCGTTCTCGCCAACGGGACCGAGGAGCAGATCGGCACCTGGATCCCGCAGATGTACGGCGACCCCAGTGATGTCAAGGTGGCCGCCTTCTGCTCCTCCGAGCCCGACGCCGGCTCCGACGTGGGCTCCATGCGCACGCGTGCCGTGTACGACGAGGCCAAGGACGAGTGGGTGCTCAACGGCACCAAGACCTGGGCGACCAACGGCGGCATCGCCAACGTCCATGTCGTGGTCGCGGTCGTCGACCCCGACCTCGGCTCCAAGGGCCACGCGTCCTTCATCGTCCCGCCGGGCACCCCGGGCCTGTCCCAGGGGCAGAAGTTCAAGAAGCACGGCATCCGCGCCTCGCACACCGCCGAGGTCGTCCTGGACAACGTCCGCGTCCCGGGCTCCTGTCTGCTCGGCGGCAAGCAGAAGCTCGACGAGCGCCTCGCCCGCGCCCGTGAGCGGGCCAAGGCGGGCGGCGAGCGCGTCAAGAACGCCGCCATGGCCACGTTCGAGGCGTCCCGCCCGGCCGTCGGCGCGATGGCGGTGGGCACCGCGCGTGCCGCGTACGAGGTGGCACTCGACTACGCGAAGACGCGCGAGCAGTTCGGCCGCCCGATCATCGACAACCAGGGCGTGGCCTTCCAGCTCGCCGACATGCGCACCCAGATCGACGCGGCCCGGCTGCTGGTGTGGCGTGCCTCCTGGATGGCCGTCAACGGCAAGCCGTTCACGGCGGCCGAGGGCTCCATGTCCAAGCTGTACGCGAGCGAGACCGCCAAGAAGGTCACCGCGCAGGCGGTGCAGATACTCGGCGGCAACGGGTACACCCGGGAGTACCCGGTGGAGCGGATGCATCGCGACAGCGCGATCTACACCATTTTTGAGGGGACCAGTGAGATTCAGCGGCTGGTGATTGCCCGGACCTTGGCGGGTATGCCGATTCGCTGAGGCTCGGGTGCGGCGGGGTGGCGCGGCTGCGTCGCGGGGCCTCGGCCGCGTGGCGTCTGAGGCGCCGTCCCGGCTGGCCGCGCAGTTCCCCGCGCCCCTCGGGGGTGCTGCCGTGCCGTTGACTCGACGGGCGCCGTCCCGTGCACGGCCTGTTGCGCCGCCTGGGCCGCGGTTGTGTTGCGTCTGCGGCGTCGTCGTGGCTGGGCGCGCAGTTCCCCGCGCCCCTGGCGGGGCGCGATCGCCCCGTCAATCAATTGCGCGGCCTCCGCGGGGGACCACCAGGCCGCAGTCGTAGGCCAGGATGACTGCCTGGACCCGGTCGCGGAGGGCGTACTTCTCCAGGATGTGGGCGATGTGGGTTTTCACCGTCGTCTCGCCCACACCCAGGTCTGCGGCGATCTCCGCGTTGGACAGGCCGCGGGTGAGGGCGCGCAGTACGTCCAGTTCGCGGCCGGTGAGGGCGTCGAGGCGGCGGGGGACCGGGGCGTCTGCGGGCGCTCCCAAGTGGGCGAAGCGGTCGAGGAGTCGATGGGTGATGCGGGGCGAGAGCACGGCGTCCCCGTGGGCGACCGTGCGGATCGCGCCCACCAGGGAGTCCGCGGGGCCGTCCTTGACCAGGAACCCGCTGGCTCCCGCGCGCAGCGCGTCCACCACATGGGCGTCCAGGTCGAAGGTGGTCAGAATGACGACCCGGCCGGCCGAGCCCGAGCCCACGATGCGCCGGGTGGCCTCCACGCCGTCCATGCCCGGCATGCGGATGTCCATGAGCACGATGTCCGGTTCCAGCAAGCCGGTGCTCCGCACGGCCTCCTCGCCGTCCGCGGCCTCGCCCACGACCTCGATGTCCGGCTCCGATTCGAGGATGAGCCGGAATCCCGTCCGGATCATCGGCTGGTCATCGACCAGCAGGACGCGGATGCTCTGCATACGGGGAGTGCCCTTCGTGCCGGGGTGCGGGGGAGGAGGCCGATGCGGTCGTGGGGAGCGGGATGACGGCGTGCACGCAGTAGCCGCCGCCGGGCCGGGTGCCGGTGTGCAGGGAACCGCCGACCGCGCCGACGCGCTCGCGCATGCCGACCAGACCGTGCCCGGCGCCGTGCGCCACGACCGGCGGCCGTACCGGCGCCTCGTCGTTCCGGTCGTCGTCGGCCCGCTCGCCGTCGGGCCGGGGCCCGTCGTCGCACAGCCGTACGGTGAGCCGGGCGCGCTCCGGTTCCCAGGCGACGCGCAGCACGGTCCGGGTGCGGCCGGCGTGCTTGAGGGTGTTGGTGAGGGCCTCCTGCACCACCCGGTACACGGTCAGATGTGATCCGGCGGGCAGTGCGGCGGGTGTGCCGCTGGTGCTGAAGTCGACCTGGAGCCCGGCCGCGCGCACCGAGTCCACGAGCGCGGGCAGGCTGTCGAGCGTGGGCTGCGGCGGCTCCTTGCTCGGATCGCCCTCCGCCCCCTCGTCGGTGCGCAGCACGTCGAGGAGGCGGCGCAGCTCGGTGACGGTGGCCCGGCCCGTCTCCTCGATGGTGCCGTGCAGTTCGTGCGCCTTGGCCGCGTCCCGCTCCTGGACCCGGTCGGCGGCGATGGTCTGCACGACCATCAGGCTGACGTTGTGCGCGACGATGTCGTGCAGCTCACGGGCGATCCGGGCCCGTTCCTCCATGACCGCGGCCCGCGCGTTGGCGACCTGCTCCCGCTCCAGCGCCGCGGCCCGCTCCACCGCCTGGTCGCGGATGGCCGCGCGCGCCCGGGTGAGCCGCCCCAGCGCCCACGCGGCGACCAGCAGCACCGCGTCGGTGAACAGCGCGGCGAGACGGTGCCCGTCCGGGGCGAGCACCGCCTCGGTCACGGCGGCCGCCGGGATGAACACCGACACGACCAGCGTGGCGATCCGCGGCGTGCTGCGCGTGGCGGTCAGGAAGACGGCCGTGCCGACGGCGGCGTAGGTGGGCCCGATGGAGGTGCCCTCGGGCCCGGACAGCTCGGGGACGTAGTGCAGGCCCTGGAGCACGGCCGCGGACACCGCCGTCACCAGCAGCACGGGCACCGGCAGGAACCGGTGCACGGCCAGCGGCAGCGTCGCCAGCAGGACCAGGACGAAGAACCCGGCGTCCGTCGTACGCAGCTCGGGACCGCCGGGCGGCATCGCCATCGGCAGCGTCATGCACACCGCGGCCAGCACCAGGGCGAGGGCCGTGTCGGTCACGGCGCGGGGGATGCGGCGCCCCGCCAGCGACTCCATCCGGTCCATGTCACCACCGTAGCCGCGCCACCCGGCCACGTGATCTCACCTGGGGTGGAAAGCCTCGGGCCGCTCTCCTCCGTGCAGCCTCCTCCGCAAGGAGGAGACGCCGGGGCACCTCGCCCGACCGGCCGAGACGCCGGTTCGACGGCACGGCCGAGGCCAAGAGCGGCCCGTGCCGGTGCACTTGAGACATCACCCACGGACAGTCGCACAAGGAGTCACGGTGCTCGCAAGCCGGTACGCGGTCCACCTCACGGACGTGACGAAACAGTACGGACAGGGCCCGGACGCGGTGCTGGCCCTCGACAGGGTCGGCGCGGGCATCGAGAGCGGCACCTTCACCGCCGTCATGGGGCCGTCCGGCTCCGGCAAGAGCACGTTCCTGCACTGCGCCGCCGGTCTGGACCGGCCCACCTCCGGTGAGGTCCGGCTCGGCGACCAGGAGCTGTCCGCGCTCAGGGAACGGCGGCTGACGGAGCTGTGCCGGACCCGGATCGGCTTCGTCTTCCAGGCCTTCAACCTGCTGCCCTCGCTGACCGTCGAGCAGAACATCGTGCTGCCGCTGCGGCTGGCCGGTCAGCAGCCCGACGAGACCTGGCTGCGGCACATCGTGGACGCCGTCGACCTCGGCGGGCGGCTGGCCCGGTTCCCCGCGCAGCTGTCCGGCGGCCAGCAGCAGCGGGTGGCGATCGCCCGCGCGCTGGTCACCCGGCCCGAGGTGATCTTCGCCGACGAACCCACCGGCGCCCTCGACCCGGAGACCGCCCGGGACATCCTGATCCTGCTGCGCCAGGCCGTCACCGATCTGCACCAGACGGTCGTGATGGTCACCCACGACCCGGTGGCCGCCGCCCACACCGACCAGGTGCTCTTCCTCAACGCCGGACGCGTCGTCGACGGCATGGTCGGACCCGGCGCGGACCGCGTCGCCGAGGTCATGTCCGGCCTGCGCAGGGCGGTGTGATGTTCACCCTCGCACTGCAGACCCTGGGGGCCCGCAAGGGCGGCTTCGTGGGCACCTTCGTCGCGCTGCTGCTGGGCGCCGCCGTGCTCGGCGCCTGCGGCGTCCTGCTGGAGTCGGGCATCCGGGCCGGTTCCTCCGCCGAGCGCTACGCGGCGGCCGACGCGATCGTCACCGGCCGCCAGGAGGTCGAACTGACCCTCAAGGACCTGGACGGCTCCACCCTCCACGAGTCGCAGCCGCTGCCCGAACGCGTCCCCCTCAAGGCATCCCTGGCGGAACGGCTCGGCAAGGTCGACGGCGTCCGCACGGTGATCGAGGACGACGCCGTGACCGTACGCCTCGCCGACGCCCACGACCGGCCCGTACCCGGCCGCCACGGCTCCGCCCTCCAGGCGCACAACTGGGCCGGACTGCGCCTGGGCGACTTCCGCCTCACCCGGGGCCACGCCCCGCGCACGGCCGACGACGTCGTACTGGACTCGGCACTCGCCGCACGCGCAGGCGTACGCCCCGGCGACGAGGTCCGGCTGATGACGACGTCCGTGCCGCGCACCTACACCGTCACCGGACTCGTCGCGCTCAAGGACGGCCGTGCACCGCGCCGGTCGGTGCTGTTCCTGTCGGACCCGGCCCTGCGCCAACTCGGCCCCGCCGTGCAGGCGTTCGGCGTCCTCGCCGACCCTGGAACCTCGCCAGGCCGACTGGCCCACGCGATCAACTCCGCGCTCGACGACGACAGCCTGTCCGTGCACACGGGCGACGGACGCGGCCGGGCGGAGTTCCTCGACGTCGTCGTCAGCGGATCCAACCTGGTGCTGCTGGCCGTCGCGATCGGCGGCAACGTCCTGCTCATCGCCGTCTTCGTCCTCTACGCCACCACCGCCCTGTCCGTACGCCACCGGCGCCGCGAGATCGCCCTGCTGCGCGCGATCGGCACCACGCCCGGCCAGATCCGGCGCATGCTGGCGTCGGAGGCGGCGGTGACCGCGCTGGTCGCCGGAGTGCTGGGCTCGCCGCTCGGACTGCTCCTGGTGTACTGGCTGCGCGACCGGTTCGCCGGACACGGCATCGTGCCGCCAGACTTCCCGCTCGCCCTCAGCCCGTTGCCGTTCCTCGCGGCCATCCTGGTGACCGTGCTGACCGCCCTGGCCGCCGTCCTGATCTCCGCCCTGCGCGCCACCCGGATCCGCCCGACGGAAGCCCTCGGCGAGGCCGCCGTCGAACCGACGGGGCTCGGCCGGGGACGCAAAATCACCGGCTGGGTCCTGGTGGCACTCGCGACCGGGAGCTTCAGCACCGGGCTGGCCCAGCACGCCGACTTCTTCACTCTGGTCTCGCTCGCCAACTCCCTCGTCCTCATCCTGGTGATCGCCACCGCGGTCCTCGGACCGCTGCTGTCCCGGGCGGCCGTACGGCTCCTCGCCCCCCTCCTCGACAGGACGGGCGTCACCGGCTACCTCGCGGCCGCCAACACCCGTGCGAACGTGGGCCGGTTGGCCGGAGCCATCACCCCGCTCGTACTCGCCGTCTCCTTCGCCTCGACGGTGGTCTTCACCCAGACCACGGCCCTGCGGGAGTCCACCGACCAGGTCCGCGCCGGACTCGTCGCCGACCATGTGCTGACCGCGCCGGGCGGGGTGTCGCCCGACCTCGCGGCCAAGGTGCGCCACCTCAAGCAGGTCGAGTCGGCCACCGGACTGGTGAAGTCCAAGGTCGTCGGCGCGGGCCAACTCCTCGGCGCCCAGGAGGCCGTCTCGCTCGGAGCCCAGGGAGTCGACCCCGGCGCGCTCGGCACCACCATCGACCTGCACGCCCGTCACGGCGACCTGTCGAACCTCTCGCCCCGCACGCTGGCGATCAGCACCACCGCGGCCTCCTGGCTGGGTCTCGGCGTCGGCGACACCGCACGGCTCCACCTCGGCGACGGCACCCCGTTCCGCGGCAAGGTGATCGCCGTCTACACCCGGGGGTTCGGCTTCGCCGACGTCACCCTTGACCACGACCTGCTGCTCGCCCACACCACGCAGAAGACCGACCAGTCCGTCCTCGTCCGCTCCGCCGACCGCGCGGACGGGCAGGGGCTCACCCGCGCACTGTCCGCTCTCGCCGCGAACTACCCCGGCACCGTCCTGCGCGACGGCCTCGCCGTCGACGACCAGCTCGCGGAACAGCGCGCGAACGCCTGGGTCAACTACCTCGTCGTCGGCCTGATCATCGCCTACACCGCGATCACCGTCGTCAACACCCTCGCGATGGCCACAGCCGCCCGCCGCCGGGAGTTCGCCCTGCTACGGCTCTCCGGCACCGCCCGCCGACAGGTCGCCGGCATGATGCGCAAGGAGAGTGCCGTCGTCGTGCTGGCCGGGGTGGGCCTCGGCACGGTGCTCGCCGCGTTCCCGCTGACGCTCGTCGCCCTCGGGCTGGGCGGATCGCCCTGGCCGGCCGTACCGGGCCTCGGCTATCTGGCGATCGCCGGCATCACCGCCGCCCTGGCCGTCGGGGGCACGATGGCGCCGACCCGGCTGCTGCTGCGGATCCGTCCGGTGGAGGCGATCGGGGCCAGGGAGTGAGCCGAGCGGTGCCGCGCACGCCCGAGGGCGCCACTGCGTGACGTCAACTCAGCGGTGCCGCAAGGGAGTCAGCTGCTCGATGTCGTAGCGGGCCCGCAGCTCCTCGATCGCCGCGTGGTCCGGCGGCCCCCCGTTGCCCAGGATCTCCAGCAACTCCTCGAAGTAGCGCTCGTGGTCCGGCGGCGGGGACGCCTGGAAGAACATCTTCGCCGGGCTGTCGGTCGGGTTGGCGAACGCGTGCGGGCAGCCGGGCGGTACGACGATGACCGTGCCCGGCGTCGCCCGCACCACCCGGTTGCCCGAACTCGACACCCACCGCTGCCAGTTGTCGGGGGTGCGGACGCGGGGCTCGAAGGCCAGGACGTCCAGTTCGCCGTCGAGGACGTAGAACAACTCCTCGCTGTGGGTGTGCACATGGGCGCCGACGTCGAAGCCGGGCGGGACCTCCACCTCGAAGGTGGAGGCCGTGCGCGAGTGGGTGCCGGTGACCTTGAACGTCACGCGCTGGGCGGCGCTCTGCACGACCCTGCCGTGACCCGGCGGCACCAGCAGACCCTCCGTCGCGGTCACCGGGCGCTCACCACGTCACGGGCAGGGACTCGGGGCCCCGGATCAACGCGCCCTTCTTGAACGGCACTTGACCGGGCGGGACGGCGAGCCGCAACCCCGGCACCCGCTCCAGCAGCGTGCCGACCAGCAGCTCGGACTCCAGCCGCGCCAGCATGTTGCCGGGGCAGAAGTGCGGGCCGAAGCCGAAGGACACGTGCGGGTTCGGGCTGCGGCCGAAGTCGATCGCCTCCGGGTCGGGGAAGGCCTCCGGGTCGCGGTTGGCGGCCAGATAGGAGACGTAGATCGGGTCGCCCGCCCGGATCCGTACGCCCTTGATCTCCACGTCCTCGAGCGCGATGCGCGACAGGCCGACCGCGTTGCGGTGCGGGATGTAGCGCAGCATCTCGTCGATGGCACGGGGCCGGATCTCCGGCTCGGTGCGCAGCCGTTCGGCCAGATCCGGGCGGGTCAGCAGCAGATAGAACATCTGGCCGCTGTTGTTGGTGACCGCCTCGCCGCCGATCTGCAGGAGCACGGCAAGGCCGACGGCCTCCTCCCGGGTGATCTCGCCGCTGCCCACCGCGGCCCCGAGCAGGGAGGCGACGTCCTCGCCCGTGGCCCCCTTGCGCCGGCCGATCAGATCCGTGAAGTAGGCGCCCATCTCGTGCTTGGCCTTCTCGCTGACCTGCTTGCCCTGCGAGGACGACAGGATCAGCTGGGTCCAGGTGTGCATGGCGTGCCGGTCGGCCGCCGGGACGCCCATCAGTTCGCAGATCACCGCGATGGGGAAGGGGCGGAGCACCGTCTCGGTGAGGTCGGCGGGCGGGCCGTCCTGCAACAGCTCGTCGACCAGTTCGTCGAGCATGCACCGCGATCGCTCGCGGATCCGCTCCACGCCCTTGGCCGTGAAGGCCGCCGCCACCGAACGGCGCAGCCGGGTGTGGTCCGGCGGGTCGAGGAAGCCGACCGCGCCCCGCTCGGGGATGAAGTGCGGGGCGAGCCGGGTCACCGGCTGGTCCATGACCGCCTCGCGGCCGAAGCGCGGGTCGTTGGTCACCATGCGTACGTCGTCCAGGCGGGTCACCAGCCAGGCCCAGCCCTCGCCGTTGGGCAGCGCGATGCGGGTGACGGGGCCCTCGGCCATCAGCTCGGTCAGCACCGGGTCGAAGTCGAGGCCGGTCAGATCCAGGGCCGGCCAGTGCCGTACCGGGGGCAGGGTCTCCGTCAGGGTCTCTTCAGCCATGCCGTACTCACGCCGTCCCTTCGCCCGGGCGGTGCCAGCGGCCCAGGCTCATCTCCGCGGTGATGCCGGGACCGAACCCGGCCAGCAGCCCGCGCGCCCGGTGCTGGACGGCGCCCTCGTCGAACAGCCGACGCAGCGCGTCCAGGACGACGGCGCTGGCGATGTTGCCGTACTCGGTGAGCGTGGCCCGGCTGAAGCGGAAGGCGTGCGGGTCGACCTGCAGGAACTTGCTGAGGTCGTCCAATATCCGGGGACCGCCCGCGTGGATGATGTAGAAGTCCAGGTCGGAGGCGTCCCAGCCATGCCGGGCGGCCAGCTCCTTCAGCGCCGGGGCCAGCGGCTCCATCGTGCCGGGCACCCGCTTGTCCAGCAGGAAGTGGAAGCCGGTGGCCCGGACGTCGTACATGATCCACTCCTCGGTCTTGGGGATCAGGTACGAACCGTTGCGCTCCAGCTCCATGCCCTCGCCGCCCCGGCCGCGCACCACCGCCGCGGCGATCCCGTCGCCGAACAGGCCGTTGCAGAGCAGGGAGCCGACGCCGAGATCGGTGGGCTGGTAGCACAGCGAGCAGAACTCGCAGGCGACGATCAGCACATTGGCGTCCGGGTAGGCGCGGCAGAAGTCGTGCGCCCGGTTGATCGCCGCGCCGCCTGCCGCGCAGCCCAGCTGGGCCATGGGTATCTGGCGGGTGGTGCTGTCGAAGTCCATGGAGTTGATCAGCCAGGCCGTGAGCGAGGGCATCATGAAACCCGTGCACGACACATAGACGATCACGTCGATGTCGGTGCTCAGGAGCTCGGCCTCGTCCAGCGCCCGCTGGACGACAGCGGGCACCCGGGCCTTCGCCTCGTACTCGTAGACCTTGTTGCGGTCCTCGAAGCCGGGGTGCCTGAGGGTCTCCTCGATGGGCTGCACGATGTGCCGGGTCCGCACACCGGTGTTCTCGATCAGCCGGAGGGCCAGCGGCAGTTGTGGATGGTCGGCGTGTCGGGAGCGTGCCAGCTCCAGCGTCTCCTCCATCGTGATCACGTGCTCTGGTACGGACACCGAGGGTCTGCACAAAGTGGCCATGCTTCACGATCACCCGTCGGGGCGACTATCTCCCGTCGGACTACTCCGAACCGGGGACCCCGTGCCAGGGTCGGATCAGCAGCCCCACATCCGAGACCACGGAGGACGCGATGACGCGTACGGCCACGGAACTGCTGGAGAACGCCGCCAGGACACTGGCCCCGGACCCCGCCGCCAACCCCCTCGTACCGCTGATCGCCCGCGGCGACGCCTCCCGCGACACCCTCGCCACCCTGGCCCTGGAGCAGCACTGGGTGATCCCGGCGGACCGCACCGCGTTCCTGCATCTGGCGCAACGCACGAACGAGCCCGACATCGCCGCGTACTTCGAGACGCTCGCCGAGGGCGAGACGCTGGCCGGCCGGCACCTGGAGTCCTTCGCGGCGGCCTGCGGCATCGACGAGACCCGCACCCGCGCCTACGACCCGCTCCCCGGCTGCCAGGCCTACCCGTCCTGCATCGCCTGGCTCGCCCTCAACGCCTCCCCGGCGGACGCGGTCGTGGCCATCACCGCCAACTTCTCCGCCTGGGGCGGCTACTGCGCCACCATCGCCAAGTCCCTACGCACCCACTACGGCTTCACCCCCGAAGCCTGCGCCTTCTTCGACTTCTTCGCCGAACCGTCCCCAGACCTGGACGAGAAGGCCACAGCAGCAGTCCAGGCAGGCAGGGACACCTTGAACCTGGAACAGGCATTCCGCTACGGCCGCCTACTACAAAGCTACGAGTCCCTCTTCTGGACAACCTTGCTGCAGCTCCCCTAGGGGCGCGGGGAACTGCGCGATCAACCACACACAAACCCGCACCCGGCGACTCATAGGCACCCCCTACGGCGCACCCCCGCTGCTATGAGCAATACACGCCACATCAATCCGATCGGCCAACTTGGCCAACTCAATGGTCAACGCCGCCACCGTGTCCTCATCAAGCCCCCCTTCCCCGGACTCGACAAGCCGCACCCACCTCCCACCGACCGTCCGCAACAACTTGCTCACATCGGCGGCAGCCACCTGCAAGGTCCCGCGGTCGTCGACGATCAGAGGCAGAGTCACTTCGCGGTTCACAGACCGGATGTTAACCGCGGAGCGCTCACGCACCGTGCCAAACCGTGGTGATGTTGCAGAACTCGCGGATTCCGTGCCCGGACAGCTCACGCCCGTACCCGGAGCGCTTCACCCCGCCGAAGGGGAACGCCGGGTGGGAGGCGGTCATCCCGTTGACGAACACACCGCCGGCCTCCAGGTCCCGTACGAACCGGTCGACCTCCGCCTCGTCCCGCGTCCAGACGTTCGAACTCAGCCCGAACGGCGAGTCGTTGGCGATCAGCACCGCCTCGTCCAGATCGGCCGCGCGATACAGCGTGGCGACGGGGCCGAAGGCCTCCTCGCGGTGGATGCGCATCTCACGGGTGATCCCGGAGAGCACCGTCGGCGGGTAGTACCAGCCGGGCAGCTCGGGCCGGCGCAGCCGGTGGCCGCCGCACAGGGCCGTGGCCCCGCTGCGGGTGGCGTCGTCGACCAGTTCCTCCAGGTCGGCGCGGCCCTGCTCGGTGGAGAGCGGCCCGACGTCGGTGTCCTCGTCCATCGGGTCGCCGACCTTCAGCGCCTTCATGCCCGCCACGAACCGTTCGGCGAAGGCGTCGTAGACGTCGGTGTGCACGATGAACCGCTTGGCGGCGATGCAGGACTGTCCGTTGTTCTGAACGCGTGCGGTGACCGCGATCTCGGCGGCCCGGTCGAGGTCGGCGGACGGCATGACCACGTACGGGTCGCTGCCGCCGAGCTCCAGCACCGTCTTCTTGATCATTTCCCCGGCGGTGGAGGCGACCGCGCGTCCGGCGGGCTCGCTGCCGGTGAGGGTGGCCGCCTTGACGCGGTCGTCGCGCAGGATGTCGTCGACGGCGCCGGAGCCGATCAGCAGGGTCTGGAAGCAGCCCTCGGGGTGGCCCGCGCGGTGGAAGAGGTCCTCCAGGAACAGGGCGGTCTGCGGAACGTTGGAGGAGTGCTTGAGCAGGCCCACGTTGCCCGCCATCAGCGCGGGCGCCGCGAAGCGTACGACCTGCCACAGCGGGAAGTTCCACGGCATCACCGCGAGCACGGGGCCGAGCGGCCGGTAGCGGACCAGGACGCGCGAGGCGCCGGAGTCCTTGGCGTCGGACTCCGCGGGCTCCTCGTCGGCGAGCAGTTCCTCGGCGTGGTCGGCGTACCAGCGCATCGCCTTGGCGCACTTGGCGGCCTCCGCGCGGGCCTGCTTGATCGGCTTGCCCATCTCGGTGGTCATCACGCGGGCGATGTCCTCGCCGCTCTCGTCGAGCAGGTCGGCGGCCTTGTGCATCAGCCGGGCGCGCTCGGCGAACGTCGTCGTGCGGTAGGTGCGGAACGTCGCCTCGGCGAGCTGGAGCCGGCGCTCGAGCTCCTCCTCGCCCATGGCCTCGTACGTCTTGAGCGTCTCGCCGTTCGCCGGGTTCACCGTCGCGATGGGCATGGCTGACCTCCTGGGGGCGGGCTTGGTTCGACCTTCCCGCGCGCTGCCGTGGACCGCAACGCGTGGGCGGCCGTGGGGTTACCGGGCGTTGTCCGAGTGCTCAGCGAGCCGGTCGAGAAACGCGCTCTGCGCCTTGACGATCACATCGCGGGCGCCGTCGAGCCGGAACCAGGCCACCCGGTCCAGCTCGGGGAACTCCCGCGTCTGCCCGGAGCGCGGCGGCCACTCCATGGTGAACGTGCCGGGGGTGATCGTCGCCGGGTCCAGGTCGCCCCGGACCGCCCAGGCCGTCACGGTCTTCCCGCCGGACTGGCGGACCTCGCCCAGTTCCACCGCGTCGCCGTCGGGCGGCGGCAGTCCCAGCTCCTCCTGGAACTCGCGCCGGGCAGCGTCCCAGGCGGTTTCCTCCGCGCTCTCGTACTCGCCCTTGGGCACGGTCCAGGCGCCGGTGTCGCGCCGGGCGAAGAAGGGGCCGCCTATGTGGCCGAGGAGCACTTCGAGGCCGTGGTCGGTGTGCCGGTACAGCAGCAGGCCCGCACTCCGCTTCCCGCTCACGGGCGGACCTCCGGGTGCGCGGCGAGGAGTGTCTCGACGGTGTCGGCCTCCTCGGGGCGCTTGTCCTCGCGGTAGCGGACCACGCGGGCGAAGCGGAGGGTGACGCCGGCCGGGTAGCGGGTGGACCTCTGCAGGCCGTCGTAGGCGATCTCGACGACGAGTTCGGGGCGTACGGTCACGACGTAGCCGCTGGACTCGACGGCCAGTTCCTGGAGGCGTTCGGTCTGCCAGGTGAGCATCGCGTCGGTCATGCCCTTGAAGGTCTTGCCGAGCATGGTGAAGGAGCCGTTGGGGTTGCGGGCGCCGAGGTGGAGGTTGGAGAGCTTGCCGGTGCGGCGGCCGTGGCCCCACTCGGCGGCCAGCACCACCAGGTCGAGGGTGTGTACGGGCTTGACCTTCAGCCACGACGCGCCGCGCCTGCCCGCGCTGTAGGCGGCGTCCAGGCCCTTGACGACGACGCCCTCGTGGCCGCGCTCCAGCGTGTCGGCGAGGAACCGCTCCGCCTCGGCCAGGTCGTCGGGTCCGGAGACCAGGGTGCGGCGTACCCGCATCGGTTCGGGGACCAGCCGGGCCAGTTCGGCGTGCCGTTCGGCGAAGGGCAGGTCGAGCAGGTCGTGGTCGTCGACGGACAGGGCGTCGAAGAAGACGGGGGAGACGGGGACGGCCTCGGCGGCGGTCGCCACGTCCACGCGGGAGCCGACGCGCCCGGCGGTCTCCTGGAAGGACCGGGGCCGCCCGTCCGCGTCGAAGGAGATCACCTCGCCGTCCAGGATGAACCGCTGCCCGTTCAACTCCAGCGCGGCAGTGGTGAGTTCGGGCAGGCGGTCGGTGATGTCGTCGAGGGTGCGGGTGTAGATCCGTACGGTGTCGCCGTCGCGGTGGACCTGGACGCGGATGCCGTCCAGCTTCTCCTCGACCGCGCACGTACCGAGTTTGCCGACCGCCTCGGCGACCGAGGAGGCGCTGTGCGCGAGCATCGGGAGGACCGGGCGGCCGACGGTGAGGCGGAAGCGGTCCAGGGCGGCCGGTCCTTCGACGAGCAGTGCCTGCGCCACCGACTGCAGGGATCCCGCCAGCATCACCGCCCGGCGGACATCGGCGGGCGGCGCCTCGGTCGCCTGTGCCAGGCCCTCCACGGCGACGGCGTCCAGGGCGCCCTGCCGCACCTCGCCGGTGAGCAGTCCGAACAGGAACCGCTGTTCCTCCTCGGTGGCCGCACCCAGCAACTCGCCGACCAGCCGGGCCCGTTCGGCCTGTGATCCGGCGCCGGAGACCTTGCTCAGACCGGTGAGCAGGGCGTCCACCTCGCGCACGGTGAGGGTGGGCTCGGCGGCCGGTGGGACCGGGCTGCTCAGCACTTTCCAGCCGACGCCGATCCTGCCCTGCGGCAGCCGTCCCGCGAGATACGGGATCACGATCGGCACGTCGTCGGCCTCGGCGTCCCGGAACAGCTCCGCGAGCAGAGCGATCTTCCGGGACCGCGCCGAGGTGGCGGCGACCTCCTGGGATGCCTGAGCCAGGCGGGCGAGCAGCATCTAGCAATCGTGCAACGCGCTCTGCCGGAGCACACCCGGAACGAGGGGCGTCTTTCGGCTACTGGCTCGTTGTGGCTGGTCGCGCAGTTCCCCGCGCCCCTCAGGGCACGCGGCTCCCCGCGCCTCTCAGGGCACGCGGCTCCCCGCGCCCGTCAGAGCGCTCCGTCCAGGTCGGCCATCAGCAGCTCCCCGTTGATGGTGGCGCCCGCGCGGTAGCCGCGGCTGGCCGCGTTGATCACCTGCTCGGCGAAGCCGGAGGCGTTGCCCGCGGCCCACAGACCGGGCACGGTCGTGAGGCCGCGCTCGTCGATCACGGGGTAGGCGCCGAACGGCGTCTCCCGCAGCTCGGCCCCCAGCCGCACCAGCAGGTCGTTCTGCGGGACGGGGCGCGGCGCGACGAACAGGACCGACCGCTCGTGCGTGGAGCCTCCCCCAGAGGGGGTGCCCCCAGCGAGCCGCACCCCGGTCAGCCGGTCGTCCTCGACCACCAGCGCGGCCACCTCGCCCGGCACGACCTTGACCCCGGCCGCGGCGAGCCTGCGCAGGTCGTCGTCCGACAGATCCTTCTCGGCGACCTCGTGCAGGAAGAACGTCACGTCCTTGGACCACTGGGAGACCATCAGTGCCTGGTGCACGCTCATCGGCGTCGTGGCCAGCACCCCGAAGGGCTGGTCGCGCACCTCCCAGCCGTGGCAGTAGGGGCAGTGCAGCACGTCGCGGCCGAAGCGCTCGGCGACGCCGGGCACGTCCGGTAGTTCGTCCTTGAGGCCGGTGGCGATCACGAGCGCGCGGGAGCGGACGGTGCGGCCGCCGGCCAGGGTCACGGCGAAGTCCCCGTGGGCCCCCTCCCGGCTCGCGTCCACGGCCCGGTCCCGCACCAGCTCGACGCCGTAGCGTGCGATCTCCTCGCGGCCGATCGCGAGGAACTCCGCGGGCGGCATGCCGTCCCGGGAGAGATAGCCCTGCATATGGGCGGCGGGCGCGTTGCGGGGCTCGCCCGCGTCGACGACCAGGGTGCGGCGCCGGGCCCGTCCGAGGACCAGTGCGGCGGAGAGCCCGGCCGCTCCTCCGCCGACGACGATCACTTCGTACCGCCCGGTCTGTTCGGTCTTCTCGGTCTGCTCCGTCATGGATGACGCCATGGGTGACCACCTCCTCGTACGACAGTCGCGCCATCGCTGCCGCATTGACAAACGCGTTTGCCGAAACTGCAATGAACTCATGACTGACGACACCGAAGAGGTCCTTGCCGAGGTCGGGCCCCGGCTGCGCCGGATCCGCAAGGAGCGGGGCGCGACGCTCGCCGGGCTGTCGGCGGCGACCGGGATCTCGGTCAGCACGCTGTCCCGGCTGGAGTCCGGGCTGCGCAAGCCCAGCCTGGAGCTGCTGCTGCCGATCGCGCGGGCGCACCAGGTGCCGCTGGACGAGCTGGTCGGCGCCCCCGCGGCGGGCGACCCCAGGGTGCGTTCCGAACCGATCGTGCGTTACGGCCGCACCCACTGGCCGCTGACCCGCCAGCCCGGCGGACTGCAGGCCTTCAAGGTGCTCGAACCACAGCGCAAACTGGAGCCGGAGCCGCGCGTCCACGAGGGCTACGAGTGGCTGTACGTCCTGTCCGGGCGGCTGCGGCTGGTGCTGGGCGACCACGACGTCGTGCTCACGGCGGGGGAGGCCGCGGAGTTCGACACGCGGGTGCCGCACTGGTTCGGCTCGACGGGGGAGGGGCCGGTGGAGTTCCTGAGCCTGTTCGGGCCGCAGGGCGAGCGGATGCACGTAAGGGCGCGGCCGAAGCAGGGACGTGGCGAAGACGACTGATGTCGGCGGTTCCCAGAGCGGCAAGCGACCGCTTAGTATGCGGTTGACCCCGGTCAGACACCGCAGTCCCGTGGAGGCACCGCATGCAGGCATGGCAAGTGCACGAGAACGGCGAGCCGAGCGAGGTGATGCGGCTCGAGGAGGTCGAGCGGCCCACGCCCGGCGACGGCCAGGTGCTGCTGAAGGTGCGTGCCGCCAACATCAACTTCCCCGACGTGCTGATGTGCCGGGGTCAGTACCAGGTGCGTCCGCCGCTGCCGTTCACGCCGGGCGTGGAGATCTGCGGCGAGACCGAGGACGGCCGCCGGGTGCTCGCCAACCCCGCGCTGCCGCACGGCGGTTTCGCCGAGTACGCCCTCGCCGACGCCCGGGCCCTGCTGCCCGCCCCCGACTCGCTGGACGACGCCGAGGCCGCCGCCCTGCACATCGGCTACCAGACGGGCTGGTTCGGACTGCACCGCCGCGCCCACCTGGAGGCCGGTGAGACGCTGCTCGTCCACGCCGCCGCGGGAGGGGTCGGCAGCGCGGCCGTGCAGCTCGGCAAGGCGGCCGGGGCCACCGTCATCGGCGTCGTCGGCGGCGCCGACAAGGCCGCCGTCGCCCGCGACCTGGGCTGCGACGTCGTGATCGACCGCAAGAGCCAGGACGTCATCGCCGCCGTGAAGGAGGCCACCGGCGGCCGCGGTGCGGACGTGATCTACGACCCCGTAGGCGGCGAGGCCTACACGCAGTCCACCAAGGTCGTCGCCTTCGAGGGCCGGATCGTCGTCGTCGGCTTCGCGTCCGGCACGATCCCCAGCCCGGGGCTCAACCACGCCCTGGTGAAGAACTACGCGATCCTCGGCCTGCACTGGGGCCTGTACGGCACCAAGAACCCGAAGCTGATCCTGCACTGCCACGAGCAGCTCACCGAGCTGGCCGCGCGCGGCGCGATCAAGCCGCTGGTCAGCGAGCGCGTACCGCTGGAGGGTGCCGCGGCCGCCGTGCAGCGCGTCGGCGACGGGGTGACCACCGGCCGGGTGGCCGTCGTACCGTCCCTCGCGAACGGAGCCGCGGCATGACCGACTCAGCCGAACTCCAGCGCCGTACGGCCGAGTTGCTGGCCGCGCACCCGCCGGCCACGACCGACCGGCTCGACTTCCTCAAGGCCCGCTTCGACGCCGGGCTCTCCTGGGTGCACTACCCGGAGGGCCTGGGTGGACTGGGTGCCCCGCGCTCCCTCCAGGCCGTCGTGGACGCCGAGTTGGAGGCCGCCGGCGCCCCCGACAACGACCCGCGCCGCAACGGCATCGGCCTTGGCATGGCCGCCCCCACCATCCTCAAGTACGGCACCGAGGAGCAGAAGCAGCGCTATCTGCGGCCGCTGTGGATCGGCGAGGAGGTGTGGTGCCAGCTGTTCAGCGAGCCCGGCGCCGGATCCGACCTCGCGGCGCTCGGCACCCGGGCCGTGCGGGACGGGGACGACTGGATCGTCAACGGGCAGAAGGTGTGGACATCGGGCGCGCACAACGCCCGCTGGGCCATCCTCATCGCCCGCACCGACCCGGACGTGCCCAAGCACGCGGGCATCACCTACTTCATCTGCGACATGACCGACCCCGGTGTGGAGGTCCGGCCGCTGCGCCAGATCACCGGCGAGGCCGAGTTCAACGAGGTCTTCCTCACCGACGTGCGCATCCCCGACTCCCGCCGCCTCGGCGCGATCGGCGACGGCTGGCGGGTCGCGCAGACCACCCTGAACAACGAGCGTGTCGCCATCGGCGGCATGCGGCTGCCCCGCGAGGGCGGCATGATCGCCCCGGTCGCCAAGGCGTGGCGCGAGCGCCCCGAGCTGCGCACCCACGATCTGCACCAGCGACTGCTGAAGCTGTGGGTGGAGGCCGAGGTCGCCCGCCTGACCGGCGAACGCCTGCGCCAGCAGCTGGTGGCCGGGCAGCCGGGACCCGAAGGCGCCGGCATGAAGCTCGCCTTCGCCCGCCTCAACCAGGAGATCAGCGGCCTGGAGGTCGAACTCCTCGGCGAGGAGGGCCTGTTGTACGACGACTGGACCCTGCGCCGCCCCGAACTCGTGGACTTCACCGGCCGCGAGGCCGGCTACCGCTATCTGCGCGCCAAGGGCAACAGCATCGAGGGCGGGACCAGCGAGATCCTGCTGAACATCGTCGCCGAGCGCGTCCTGGGCCTGCCGGCCGAACCGCGCACCGACAAGGACGTCGCCTGGAAGGACCTCGCCCGATGACCGACCTGCTGTACTCGGAAGAGGAAGAGGCGCTGCGGGCCGCCGTACGGGACCTGCTCGCCGACCACTGCGACGCCCCCGGCGTCATCGCGCGCACCGAGTCCGACGCCCCGCACGACCTCGCGGCCTGGAAGGCGCTCGCCGACGGCATGGGCCTGGCCGGACTGCTGGTGCCCGAGGCACAGGGCGGCCAGGGCGCCGGCCACCGCGAAGTCGCCGTGGTAATGGAGGAGTTGGGGCGCGCGGTCGCCCCCGTTCCGTATCTCTCCAGCGCCGTCGTCGCCACCGAGGCCCTGCTGGAGTGCGGGGACGAGGAGCTGCTCGGGCAGCTGGCCTCCGGGCGGGCCGTCGGCGTGCTCGCGGTCGGGCTGCACCGTGCCCCCGGCACCGCCTTTCCCGCCGTACGACTGGAGAACGGCGTCCTGCACGGCGAGTTGACCGCGATCGCGGACGCCGTGGCGGCCGACGTCCTGCTGGTGCCGGCCGAGGACGGCGGGCTGTACGCGGTGGACGCGTCCGACGCCACCGTCACCCCGCAGTCCTCCTTGGACCTCACCCGGCCGCTCGCGACCGTCACCCTGAACGGGGCACGGGCGCGCAGGCTCGGAGACGCCGAACCCGCCGTGCGGCGCGCCCTGCGCTCCGGCGCCGGACTGCTCGCCTCCGAGCAATTCGGGCTCGCCGAATGGGCGTTGACGGAAACGGTGCGCTATCTCAAGGAGCGCAAGCAGTTCAACCGTCCGGTCGGCGGCTTCCAGGCGCTCAAGCACCGGCTCGCCCAGCTGTGGCTGGAGACCGTCAACCTCCGTGCGGCGGCCCGCAACGCGGCGGACGCGCTCGCCACCGGCGAGGACGTCGACGTCGCGGTCGCCGTCGCGCAGTCCTACGCGGCGCCGGTCGCCGTGCACGCCGCCGAGGAGGCGCTCCAGCTGCACGCCGGCATCGGCATGACGTGGGAGCACCCGATCCACCTCTACCTCAAGCGGGCCAAGGCCGACTCGATCGCCTACGGCACGGCCGGAGCCCACCGCTCCGCCGTGGCCGAACTCGTCGGTCTGCAAGCACCCTGACGCTCCCTCGGTGAAGCCCGCCCCACCTGGGGCGGGCTTTTCCGTGCGCCTGGGCGGAAGGAGTGAACAAGGGGCGGCAGTCCGGCCAACTCCTGGCATGTACAGGTTCATCGAGGCCCAATCCGCCCCATACTCCCTGTGGTTCGAACCCGCCCCACAGGGAGGCAGAACATGGCCCTCATCACCCGCCGCAGAGCGCTGACCGCGTTCGGTGCCACGCTCGCGGCCGTGCTCGCCCCGCCCGCCGGCAGCGCCTTCGCGGAAAGCGGCAAGCACCGCCCCCGCCCGCTGTGGCGGGCCCACGCCCACAACGACTACGAGCACCCGCGCCCCCTCTTCGACGCCCTCGACCACCGGTTCGGCAGTGTCGAGGCCGACATCTTCCTCGTCGGCGACCAGCTCCTGATCGGCCACACCGCCGACGACCTGGACCCCACGCGCACCCTGGAGTCCCTCTACCTCGACCCGCTCGCCAGGATCGTCAGGGCCAACCACGGCTCCGTGTACCGGGGGGAGCGCAGGCCGCTGCAGCTGCTCATCGACATCAAGACCGAGGGCTCGTCGACCTATCTCGAACTCGACCGCCATCTGCGGCGCTACCGGCACCTGTTCACCACGTACGCCCACGGCCGCGTGTATCCCGGCGCCGTCACCAACGTGATCTCGGGCGACCGTGCCGCGCGTACCCCGATGGAGGCCCAGACCGTACGGCGCGCCTTCTACGACGGCCGGCTCACCGACCTCGGCACCGCGGCGCCCGCCTCCTTCGTCCCGCTGATCAGCGACGACTGGCAGCTCAACTTCACCTGGCTCGGCGAGGGCGCGTTCCCGGACGCCGAGCGGCAGAAGCTGCGCGACATCATCGCCCGGGCGCACAGCCGCGGACAGAAGGTCCGCTTCTGGAACACGCCCGACCTGGCGGGACCGGCGCGCGACGCCCTGTGGGGCGAGCTGCTCGCGGCCGACGTCGACTACCTCAACACCGACGACCTGGCAGGACTCGAAGCCTTCCTGGACGCGCACAAAGCGGCGTAGACACCACACGTTCGGAGGACAGGTCAGCCGCCCGGACGAACCCTCCGCTACGCCACACTTGCCGCCGAACGCCGTGAAACGGACGTGGCGGCGTAGCGGAGGAGGCTGACAATGGCGATTTCCATCTCTGTGGTGCTGCTGCTACTGATCCTGGCGGTGATCTTCCTGCGCAACGGAGGCCTGAAGGTCTCCCACGCGCTGGTGTGCGCGCTGCTCGGCTTCTATCTCGCCGGCACGAACATCGCGCCCACCATTCACAGCGGCGTCAGCGCGACGGCGGACATCGTCAGCAGTCTGCGTCCGTGACGGCCGGGTCAGGACTGTTGGGGATCACCGCCCGCTGAACACCCCGATCCCGTTGGCGACCGGGCGCTCCGGGTCGACCGACGGGTGGTTGCGCACCGACACGGCCGAGGCCCCCGGCGCGCGGGCGACCAGCGTCGTCGAGCCGCCGCCGTCCAGGCTGAAGGCATCGGTCGAACCCAACGACCGCATGGCGGAGGCCACTTCGGCGATCGTCAGGCCGGTGCGGTACGCGGGCGCACCGTCCAGCGCGAACAGGAACACCCGCTTCCCGCCGTCCGCGAAGCCGACGGCCGTGCGCACGGCCGCGGTCGCGTCGTCCAGACCCGCGAGCGGACGCCCGTCCCTCAGAACCGGGTAGCCGCCGAGCGCGAAGCTGTACGGGATCCTGGAGCGGGCGGCGACCAGCCGGTGCGTCACCTTCACCGGCTCGCCCTCGAAGAACTTCCGCAGCCTCTGCGCTCCCGCCTCCCGTCCGACGAGCACCGTGGTGCCCGCGGCGATGGCGCCGTTGCCCGGGGTGTCGGAGGTGGCGACGACCCGGCCGCGCCGGACGGTCACCTCGTAGGTGTCCGTGCTGCAGGGCGCGGCCCGGTCGGTGTCGGTGCCGCAGGTGGCGCGGATCCGGGAGACACCGCCCCAGTCGGAGGTGAAGGCGCCGATCGAATCCACCGGCAGCGCGTACTGGTTGAGCCCGCCGAGCGGCAGCCGTCCCGCCGGCGTACGGATCGAGCCGGTCAGGCTCAGGGCGTCCAGGCGGGCCCTGCGGTCGATGCCCACGCCGAGCACGTCCCGGGTGCTGGTGCCGGGCGGCAGGGCCGGGCCGAAGCGCTGCCCGTCGGGCACCGCTGCCTTGAGCACATGGCCGTTCGCGATCGCCGGGCCGTCGGTCGAGCCGGTCGCCTCGACGCCCGGGTGCTGGGTCTCGGTGATGTTGAAGAAGTCGCCGTTGACACCCGCGACGGCGCCCTGGGTGTCGGCCAGTTGGGAGACGGGCGCCCGCGCGGCCACGGCTCCCGGGTACAGCAGGCCCAGGCGGACATGGCTGTCGCGCAGGTCGACGGTGATCACATGGGCGTGGGCCGGTCCCTTGGCGCCCTGGATGTCGAACTGCCGGTAGGTGACCCCCGGCGCGATCGACGTGGAGCTCTGCACGCCGCTGGCCGGTGCCGCCCCCACCAGGGCCGCACCGGCCAGCGCGCCGAATGCCGTGAGAAGCGTCAGTGCCGATCTCACCGACGCTCGAACCGTTCTTTCCGGCTTGGTCACCCCCATATCCGATCCGGTTGCCGCAACACGCCTCTGACGATGCGTCACATTGCCCCCTGAGAGAACGTCAAGTGCCTCGGGCCTCAGGGGAAGTGCAGCAGATCGGGGTGATCAATGGGATGGCTATGCGTCGACAACGCGAGAACGGGTGAGGAAACGCACCCCCTCGGGGGCTTCCAGCGAGAACCCGCTGCCGCGGCCCTCCACCACGTCCACGATCAGCCGGGTGTGGCTCCAGACCTCGTACTGGCTGCGCGACATCCAGAACGTCACCGGCTCCACCACTCCCTCGACCTGCAGCTCCGCCAGCAGGACGTCCGAGCCGCCGGTACGGAACTCGCCCTCCGGGTAGCACATGGGCGCACTGCCGTCGCAGCAGCCACCGGACTGGTGGAACATCAGCGGGCCGTGCGTGGCGCGCAGCCGGCGCAACAGATCGGCGGCCGCGGGGGTGAGTTCGACGCGCGGGATGTCCTCGTACTGCGGATTCTGCTCAGCCATGCCTCCAGGGCAGCACGGGCAAGGTTGCGAGAGGGTTGCACGCCGGGGCCGCCCCACTCGGCCGCCGCCTCACTCCGCGCGCAGCGCGGTCGCGGTGCGGATGCGGGCCGCCCAGCCCGCCGGCAGCAGCGAGCCCAGGACGGCCACGGCCGCGCCGGACAGGGCGAGCAGGACCAGTTCGGGCGTGCCGTATACGGCGAGCACTGATTCGGGCAGCCGCAGTCCGCCGCTGTGGCCCATGGCCGGTACCACCGCGTCGTGCACCGCGACCCCGAGCGGCACGCCCAGCGCGCCTCCCACGATGCCGGGCAGCAGCACCGAGGTGATGACGAGCGTGACGGTCTGACGGGGCGTCATGCCCAGCGCCTTGTGGATGCCGAGGTCCCGGATGCGTTCATGGGTGTCGAGGACGACGCCGCCCAGCACGCCGAGCGCGGCCACGCAGATCAGCAGCGCCGTGAGGAACGCGGTAAGGGCGTCGATGACCGTGACACTGTCGCTGCCGTTGACGTACTTCTCGCCGGTCGCACTGGTGCCCAGCGGCTGCAACGCCGAGTCGAGCGCCTTCACATAGGCGTCCTTGTCCGTGCCCGCCGTCAGATCGATCGCGTACGTCGTGGGCTTCAGGTCCGGCAGGGCGGACCACAGGGTGGCCGCGTCGGTGAAGACGCGGGTGCCGTCGTCGCCGGTGTCGAAGACCTCTCCGACGATCCGCACCGGCACGGGCTTGCCGTGCACTCGGAGCGTGATCGTGTCGCCGACCTTCGCTCCGGCGAGGGTCAGCACCGATGACGCGACGACGACTTCACCCGGCTTGTGGACCCAACGTCCCGAGACCATCCGGAAGCCGCCCCAGGAGGCGTCCCCGTCGTACGCGACCAGACTGATCTCCCCGGAGACACCGGCCAGGGCCGCCTGCGCGGTGGCGGTGCCGTAGTACCTGCGGGTGCCGTCCGTGTCCTCGATCGCCTTGGTGATCGCGGCGGGATCGGCGGGCGTCTGGCGGCCACCGCCCGGACGCGTGTGCGGTCCGCCCGGTCCTGGGACGGCCTCGCCGACCGTGACATCGGCGGCGTTGTGGTTCTTGGCCGCGATCACCTCGCCCAGGGAGCCGGACAGACCGGTGGCGAAGGTGACCGCCGCCGCGCCGAATACGACCGCCGCGACCATCGAGGCCGTGCGCGCCGGGCGGGCGAACGGCCGGGCCAGGCCCAGGCCGACCGGTCGGGGCAGCGGGAGTCGGGCGGCGAGGCGCGCCGCCCGTCGGCCTCGGCCGGGGGCGGGGGTGCGGCCGACGGCGAGCGCGTCCACTGTGCGCAGGCGTCCGGCTCGCCAGGCGGCGGTGCATGCGGTCACGGCGACCACGGCCAGCACCCCGCCGGCCACGGCGGCATCCAGCCAGAGCTCGACGCCGAGCCCTGCGGTGCCGTACGCGTCCTCGGTGTCCGACAGCAGCGGTACGGCGAGCAGTTGGCCCGCGACCGTGCCGAGCACCGCCCCGAGCGCGGCGGGCAGCAACGCCTGGGCCGCGCAGGCCCGTACGACCTGGCCGGGTGTGCAGCCGACCGCCTTGAGGACACCGATCCGGCGGCGTCCGGTGGCGACCGCGCCGGCGACCACGTTGCCGACGATCAGCACCGACATGACCAGGCCCAGGACGCCGAACGCGACCAGGAAGGGCACGAACAGCGAGGTACTGCGGGTGGCGACCTTCCGCACGGACAGCCAGGACTGGGCGCCCGTCAGCGAGCTGCCGGGCACCGCCGACTCCACCGCGGCCCGGTCCCGGCTCATCTCGGTGGAGGTCGCCGCGTGCGTGAACCGGTACAGCATCTGGTAGCCCTCGGCCCGGCCGGACGCGCTGAGCGCCGGGATCTCGGACGGCAGCACCCAGCCGTCGGCCGTACGGCTGACCGAGCGGGCCACGCCGACCACCGTCAACGAGGGGCTGCCGGGCAGGTCGGGGAAGGAGAGTCGGCGGCCGAGGGGCACGGCCGGTCCGGTGTCCGCCGACACGACGATCTCCCCGGCCTTGCGGACCCAGCGGCCCTCGGTCAGGTCGACCCGGTCGACGGCTCCACCGGGCGTGGCCCGCCCGACGACGGACAGCGACGCCACGGCCTGTCCGCCTAAGCCCATGACGGGAGAGGCGGTCGGGAACGGACCGGACGCTGCACCGACCCCGGCGGCCCGCGCACTCGCCGCCACCTGCGCCGACGTGGCCCGCCCGGCGTCGAACTGCGCGCTCAGATGCGCCCCGTGCTGCCGCGCGAACGCCTTGTCGAACGGCGCCCGCGACGCCACCAGCAACGACCCGCCCAGCACAGATGCCGTCACCGCGATCAGCGTGGCCAGCCCGATCACCAGCGCCTGCACCCGGCGACGGGCCGTTCCCGCGCCGACGACCCGCAAGAGCGCGCTCATCGGACCGGCTCCGTGTCGGTGCTCGCGCCGGTCGCCGTTTCGGAGGCTGTGCTCGCGCCGGCAGCCGTGTCGGTGTCGCCCGCGACGCATCCGTCCGCCAGTCGCACCGTGCGGCGCGTGCACGCCCGGGCCAGTTGCAGGTCGTGGGTGACGACCACGATCGTCTGGCCGTCGTCGTTGAGTTCCTTCAGCAGGCGGGCGACGTCCTGGCCGGAGGCGGAGTCGAGGGCTCCGGTCGGCTCGTCCGCCAGGAGCAGGGGCGGGCGGTTCATCAGGGCGCGGGCCACCGCGACACGTTGCCGTTCGCCGCCGGACAGGCGGCCCGGAAAGGCGTGGGCGTGCCGGTCGATGCCGAGCGACTGCAGCAGGGCCTCCGCACGCCGCTGCGCCTCGCGCCGCCCGAGGCCCGCCAGGCGTGCGGGCAGGACCACGTTGTCGAGGACGCTCAAGTCGTCGAGCAGATTGAAGAACTGGAACACCATGCCGATCTTCGCCCGCCGGTAGCGCGCGGCGGCGGCCTCGCCGAGCCGGTCCACCCGCACCCCGTCCACCGTGACCGTCCCGGCATCCGGCCGGTCCAGTCCCGCGACCAGGTTCAGCAGCGTCGACTTGCCGCTGCCCGAGGGGCCGAGGACGGCGACGGCCTCCCCGGCGTTCACGGTCAGCGACGCGTCCCGCAGCGCGGGCGGTCCGGTGTCGTAGCGGCGGCTCACGTCCCGCAGTTCGATCAGTGGCGTCGTCATGCCGGTCTCCTCGGTCGGGCGCATCGACTGGGTGCCTCGACGCTAGGAACGCCACCGGGGGCGGCACGACGGCCCACGGGGGTAATCGCCGTACCGCAGCGGGAGGAGGCCGTGGAGCGTCATCCCTGAGATGTACGCGCGGGATGTACGCGAGCCGGTCTCAGGAGGGATTCCCGGCGCCGCGGCCGCCCGGGAGAATGGGGCGGTGACGGTGTGGCGGTACACGCGAGAGGGAGTCCTGGACCGTATGCGTGAGGCGGCCGGGGCGTTACTGCGTCCGACCGGGCCGCTGCCCGTGCCGACGCGGCGCGGCCGGTTCCTCGACGCGGGCCTGGCTCTGCTGCTGGCCGCGCTCTCGGCCGGCTTCACGATGGGTGACGGATACGAGCAGGCCCATGCGCACAGCATCGTGGGCCTGTGGGACCTGGCGTTCCTGGCGTCGGCGGCGCTGGCCTGGCGGCGCCGCTACCCCCTCGCCGTGCTGTGGACCGTACTGCTCGCCACGGCCCTGACCCCGGACAGCGTCGAGCGGATCACCTTCTACCACTGCGTGATCGCCGCCTACTCGGCCGCCGCCTACAGCCCCTACCGTCCGGCCACGCTGGCGAGCCTCGCCGTCGCGGTCGGACTGATCGGCCGGCCCGACACACCCCGGTCGCCCTACGGCTACTTCGAGCCCACGGTCCCGACCCAGTACGTGCCTCTGCTGGTCTCCGTGCCCGTCGTGATGGCCGCCGTGGGACTGCGGACCTGGCGGCGGCGGGCCGCCGAGGCGCGGACGCGGCTGACGACCGTGGAGCGCGAGCAGAGCGAGGTGCTGCGCCGGGCCGTCGAGCACGAACGCGCCCGGATCGCAAGGGAGTTGCACGACGTCGTCACGCACAACGTGAGCGTCATGGTCATCCAGGCCGGGGCCGCCCGCAAGATCATGGAGAAGTCGCCCGAGGAGGCACGGGAGGCGCTTCTCGCGGTCGAGGCGGGCGGCCGGGCCGCGATGGGGGAGCTGCGGCATGTGATGGGGCTGCTCACCCCGGACACCGACACCGCCGACGCCCTCACCCCGCAGCCGGGACTCGGCCAACTGAAGGCCCTCGTCGGCCGGATGCGCGCCGCCGGGCTGCCGGTCGAACTGACCGTCACCGGCACACCCCGCCAACTCCCGTCACCAGGCGCCGAACTGGCCGCCTACCGCGTCGTCCAGGAAGCCCTCACCAACACCGTCAAACACGCGACCGGCGCGAGGGCGAGCGTCCGGATCGCCTACGACGACCATGGCCTCGACGTCGAGGTCACCGACACCGGCGGCCCGCCAGGGCCCGGCGCGGCCACCGGGAACGGCCGCGGACTCATCGGCCTGCGCGAGCGGCTCGCCGTCTACGGCGGCACCCTGCGCACCGGACCGCGCCCGCTCGGCGGCTACCGCGTCCAGGCCCGGATCCCCGTGCGTACCGAAGAGTTGGAGCACTCGTGAACCCTCCGCTGCGCGTCGTCGTCGCCGACGACCAGGCCCTGGTGCGCACCGGATTCCGGCTGATCCTCGGCGCCGACGGCATCGACGTGGTCGCGGAGGCCACCGACGGCGAGCAGGCCGTGGCGGCGGTGCGGCGCACCCGGCCCGACGTGGTGCTGATGGACATCCGGATGCCGGAGATGGACGGCCTGGAGGCCACGCGCCGCATCCTCGCCGACGCGCCGCCCGACGCACCCCGCGTCGTCATGCTCACCACCTTCGACCTCGACCACTACGTCTACGCCGCCCTGACCGCCGGAGCCAGCGGGTTCCTGCTCAAGGACGTCACGCCCGAGCAGCTCGTCGCGGCCGTGCGCACGGTCCGCGCGGGCGACGCGCTGCTCGCACCGGCCATCACCCGCCGCCTGGTGGAGCGCTTCGCCCGCAGCGACCCCGGCACCACCGCCCTGCACCGCGACCTGAGCGCCCTGACACCCCGTGAACTCGACGTCCTGCGGCTGCTCGCGCAGGGCCTGAGCAACGCCGACCTCGCCGCCCGCCTCCACCTCTCCGAGGCCACCGTCAAGACCCACGTCTCACGCATCCTCACCAAGCTCTCCCTGCGCGACCGCGCCCAGGCGGTGGTGGTGGCGTACGAGACGGGACTGGTCAGCCCTCGGTCGAGTGCGACCGAGGGCTGACCATGCCAGCGAACTCCCTGATGGTCAGCGGGCGTTGTACGGCTCCACCTTCAGCCGTGCCGTCGCCGGCGCGTCGGCGGGCCAGGACACCGTGAGGGTGCGGGACTCGCCGGGCAGCAGCCACAGGTAGTTGTCGCTGTACTGCGCGGGCAGCACCCGGTGGCCCTTCGCGTCGACGAGGGAGACGCGGACCATCGCCGCCACCGAGGAGCCGCGGTTGCGCAGCCGTGCCGACAGCTCGCGGCGGCCGCCCGAGGTGCGGGTGCCGGAGGTGTCGACCGACACCCGGGACAGTTCGAGGGCGGTGAGCGCCTGCATGTCCTCGGGCTTGCCGTATTGCCAGTAGGTGTTCTCCGACAACAACCGACCGTGTGCGTCGGCCAGTCGGAGCCGCAGCAGGTGCAGAGCCGGCAGGCCGTCCTGGTCGTCCAGGGTGAACGCGTCCGCGGTCGAGGAGCGCGCGACGTCCACGGACCCCCGCTGCTCGGGGCCGTGGGCGTGGCCTGCGAGGTCGTAGCGGCGGGCGGAGACCGTGGCGCCGGTCAGCGCGTGCGGGGTGTGGTTGACCGCGATGACCCGGCCGTCGGGGCCGACCTGCACATGGACGGGTTCACTGGCCTTGCGGGCGCCGTAGTAGGCGCCGTTGACGTCGAAGTCGTAGTCGTAGGTCTGCCACACCGTGCTGTACCAGGCGGGATGGGACATCCACAGCATCAACCCGCTCGCGTCGTCCCACAGGTTGGCGTTCCAGGCCTCGAACATGGCGCGGTGGCTCTCGAAGTTGACGAACTGCGCCTTGCGGCAGAAGTCGTCGAGATCCTTCGCCGTGCCGAGCCGGGTCTCGATGGCCGCGCGGTAGTTCTGCGGCGCCTGATTCCCCTTGGTGCTCCAGTCGTGGTAGTACCAGGCGCCGCCGATCGGCCACTCGGGCTCGTCGCCGACGAGGTTGCGCATGGACTCCGCGGTCGGCACGACCGGCATGCCGATCTCGGTGTGGAAGCCGAAGCTGCCGCTGCCGTAGGTGGAGGCGGAGTAGTAGCGCTCGGGGTCCACCCAGCTGTAGGGGCCGCCGCCGGAGACGATCCCGCCCGCCGAGTTGTTCTGGTAGAGCACGTCCGGCGCCTGGGCGCGCACCGCCGCCCGCATGCCGTCGTCCACCGGTCCGGGCGGGTTGCCCTCGTTGGCGCCGCACCACACGACGACGCTGGGGTGGATGCGGTAGCGGAGCACGGTGTCCTCGGCCAGGTCGAGGAAGGCCTTGTGGTCCGGCGGGTCCATGCCCCAGGCGTTGGGGAAGTCGTTCCACACCAGCAGTCCGTGCTCGTCGCAACTGGCGTAGAACTCCTCGCGGTTGGAGCTTGCCACCCAGTTGCGGATCATCGTGAAGTTCATGTCCCGGTGCATCCGCACCGCCGTGTCCATGCGCGAGGCCGGCATGCGGCGCAGCAGTTCGTCCCAGCCCCAGTTGCCGCCGCGGCAGAAGACCCGCACCCCGTTGACGCTGATCTTCAGCGGCACGGTGCTGTTGTCGACCGACTTCACGTCCGTCCACGTCGTGCCGTCGTCGGAGACCTGGATCGTGAACGACTTCGCGTACGCCGTCTCCCACAGGATCGCCACGCGGTCGAACGTCACCGAGGAGCCGAGGTCGACCGCGATCCACTGGTCGTCCTCGTAGACGGAGGACCAGCGGGAGTTGGGATCGCCGTCGGTGGCGTTGCCCGCCTTGTGGTCGTCCTCGTCCTCCGACGAGGCCGTGGCCTGCTGGTGCAGGGCCAGGTCCTTGTCCGGAGCGGAGCTGTCCAGGACCGACAGGCTCCACATCGACGAGCCCCAACTGGTGGCGCGGTCATGGCAGTTGATCCGCAGATGCCGGGCGGTCCGCGCGGTGAAGTCCACCGTCTGCAGCGCCGCCGAGCCGCTGCTGCGGAACGGCAGCGGGACCGCCGTGTTGTCGACGTCGGCAGCGTCCGTCCAGTTGTCGCCGTCGTCCGAGACCTGGACGGTGAACGTGCGGGCGTAGGCCTGCTCCCAGGTGATGGTCACGGCGTCGAAGGAGACGGACGAGCCGAGGTCGACCCGGATCCACTGGTCGTCTTCGAAGGAGGAGGACCAGCGGGTGCCGTCGTCGCCGTCGGTGGCGTTGCCGGGCTTGTTCCCCGGATCGTCCACGGAGGAGGACGTGGCGTCCTTGTGCAGGGCGAGGTCGGTGCCGGGAGCCGAGCTGTCGGTGACCGACAGGGCCCACATCGACGAGCCCCAACTCGTCGCCCGCGTACGGCACATGATGCGCACGTAGCGGGCCGTGCGGCGGGTGAAGGTCACCTTCTGCGCGTAGGCGTCGCTGCCGGACTGGAAGGTGAGCGGCACTTCCGACTCGTAGCCGAACTGGCGTATCCCGAAGCGGGTGGTGCGCCGGTCGCTCTGTGCGCCGTTGACCGTGGCGGTGAGGGTGAGGTCGTGCAGGGCCGGGTCGCCGTAGCCGTTGGGCCACCACAACTTGGGGTTCTTGAGCCTCAGTTGCGAGTGGTCGGCGGGTGTGAAGGTGACGTCGGCCGTCTTGCCGCCTGGGATCGTGACCGTCTGGGACAGCCGGATGCCGTCGAAGGACGCGGAGACGGTCACGCGCCGGTCGTCGGGGTCCGCGTTGCGCACCGGGACGAGGATGGTCAGCTCGGCCGTACCGGTGTCGGGCAGGTCGGGCAGGCGGGTGTCCACGCGGGGGTCGCCGAGGACGGCGGCGCCCGTCGAGCGCAGCCGGACGTGGTTCCAGATGCCGGCCGCGCGGTCGCGCACCGCGGGCATCCAGTCCCAGCCCGAAGAGGCCAGGTAGGTGGGCGAGTTGCGGTTCATCATGTTCGCCCCGGCGTCGACCCACGACGAGCCCGCCGGGCCCTTGTCGGCGGGGCTGCCGGGGAACGGCATGGGCGTGATCTTCACGGCCAGCGCCTGCTCACCGCCGCTGCCGCTGCCGCTGTCACTGCCGCCGTCGCCGATCAGGCTCGTCACGTCGAACGCGGCCCGCGCGAACGGGAAGGTGACCTCTCCGACCCGGCTGCCGTTCAGCCACACCTCGGCCTTGTGGTTGACCCCGTCGAACTCCAGCCAGAGACGGCGTCCGGCGCCGGTGCGCACGCCCTTGGGGAGGCGGAAGCCGCGCCGGTACCACCAGGAGTGGCGCGAAAGGGCCTCCGGGACATGGAGGTTGCCGAAGCCGGCCACCGGTTCGGGCAGTTTGCCCTGGTCCACCAGCGAGGTGAGCACCGTGCCGGGCACCGTCGCGGGCAGCCAGCCGCTGGTGTCCAGGGCCGGCTTCGACAGCGCGGCACCGTCCCCGTCGGCCCAGTCGTCCATGGTCAGGTCCCAGCCGGACTCCAGCGGCACGGTGCCGTCCGCGGCAACCTTCAGGGCCGGGGGAGTGCGGTGGTGGGTGCCCCAGTCGGTCCAGCCGGTGACATGCGGGCGCTCGGTGCGGCAGGTGCCGTAGACCTGGAAGCCGTTGAGGCCGAGCGGGTTGGTGTTGGAGCGCTTGTGCACGGTCATGCGGACCCAGCGGGCGGTGACCGGCTTCGCCGGTGCGATCTCGACGGCGCCGCCCTTGCCGGAGGTGGTGCTGTAGATCTGCGTCCAGCTCTTGTGGTCGCGCGAGGTCTCGACGACGTAGTCCACCGCGCAGCTGGAGAGGATCTCCTGGCCGGTGGTGTCGGTGCGCGGGTTGCTGCCGGAGGAGCCGACGAAGGGCGGGTCGTCCGAGGTCGCCTCGAAGGTGAGGTGGACCGACTCGACCTCGCACAGGGCCTGGAGGTCGACGGAGATCCACTGCGGGTCGCCGTCCGCGGCGCGCCAGCCGGTGCCGCGCACGCCCGCCGCGGGGACGCCGTCGACGGCGAACTCGGCGGGCGTGGGCGCGTAGTCGGTGGAGGAGACCTCGACGGGGCGGTAGGCGGCGAGTTCGCCGGGTGCGGCGGGCCGGTCCGGCGACCCGGAACTCGACGCAAGGGCATCGGCGGGGAGGGCCATGCCGAGGCCGAAACCTGCGAGGAGCGTGGACCCGGTGGACAGCAGGGTGCGACGCGAAGGTCTGAGGGACTGGTCCGACATGAACTGCGGCTCCGATCAGCGACATTGGCCTCTGACAACGTTGCCAAACAGTGCACCTGGGTGGGGTGGGTGTCAAGACCTGTGACAGCGGGATCCTGGGTGTTTGAATAAATTAGGAATTAATATTGACAGGGTTCCGGCCACGGGCCACAGTCTTCGCCGTGACGACTTCACCCCTGCAAGGCTTGGCGGCGACAGCCGCCGTCGCGACCGTTCTCACCGTGACCGCCGCTCCCACGGCCACCGCGCAGGGCGCCGTGGACCAGGGCGCTCCCGCGTACTACGACAGCGGTCTCGCACCAACGCCCTACATGGGCTGGAACACCTACTACGGCATCGGCGCGCCCACCGAGACGGAGGTGCGCGCCGTCGCCGACAAGCTGGTCAGCAGCGGCCTGCGCGACGCCGGTTACGACATCGTGTGGCTCGACGGCGGCTGGCAGGCCGACAACCCCCGTGACGCACAGGGGCGGTTGACCGCCAACCCGGAGCGCTTCCCCTCCGGCATCCCGGCGCTGGTTTCCTATTTGCACAAGCGAGGGCTGCGCGCCGGCATCTACACCGACGCCGGCACCTACGACGGCGGCAAGAGCTGCGGCCTCGGCAGCCGCGGGTACTACGACCAGGACGCCAAGCAGTTCGCGGCCTGGAAGTTCGACGCCGTCAAGGTCGACTTCCTGTGCGGCATCGGCGCCAAGCTCGATCCGGGGCCCGCGTTCAAGGAGTTCAGCGACGCGGTCGCCAAGTCCGGCCGGAAGATGCTGCTGAACCTGTGCAACCCGCTCACCGACGACTGGGGCCTGCCGCACACCCCCGAGCAGGACGCGCACAACACCTACGTCTACGGCCCGACGACCGCCGACTCCTGGCGCACCGGCACCGACATCGCCTGGGGCACCCCGAGCCCCGGCCAGTGGCCCAACATCCTGCGCAACATGGACGCCAACGCCTGGCACCCCGAGGCACAGGGCCCCGGCCACCACAACGACCCCGACTACCTCATCCCCATGCGGAAGATGACCGACGGGACGTACGAGCTGACGCAGGAGGAGTCCACCAGCCAGTTCGTGATGTGGGCCGAGATGGGCTCGCCGCTGATGCTGGGCTCCGACCCGCGCACCCTGTCCGAATCCATGCTGAGGACGCTCCGCAACCCGGAGATCATCGCCGTCGACCAGGACCCGCTGGCCGTCCAGGGCGTCCGGGTGGCGACCGACGCGACCGGCGACGTCTACAGCAAGGTCCTCACGGGCCACGGCCGCCGCGCGGTCGTCCTGCTCAACCGCTCCGACAGACCCGCCGAGCGGACCGTGCGCTTCGCCGACGCCGGCCTCGGCGGAAAGGTCCAGGTCCGCGACCTGCGGGCGCGCGCCGACCGGGGCACGCACACCGGCTCGTACACCGTCGAGGTCCCCGCGCACGGCACCGCGTTCCTGAAGCTGACCGGCACTGACGCCGCGCCCGGCACCAGCCTGGGGGAGAAGAGTTCGGCGAGCCCGGCCGTGGTGCGCGAGGGCTCCGGCCTGACCACCTTCTTCCGCGGCCCGCACGGCTCGCTCGTCGCCGCGAACGACAACGGGCGGCGTGATCTCGGCGGCCCGACCCACGGGAAGTTCGTTGGCCAGCCCGCCGCGTACGCCTCCGCCGACGGCCGTATCGACGTCTTCGTGCGGGGCACCGACGACCGCGCCTACCGGCGCAGCTACGACCACGGCCACTGGGCTCAATGGCAGTCGCTGGGCGGCGAGTTGACCGACGCGCCGTCCGTGGTGTTCACCGACCCGGCGCACTGGACACTGTTCGCGCGCGGCGCCGACGGCGCGGTGGTGCAGCGCGGCCCCGCGACCGGCTGGATGTCGCTCGGACTGCCCGGTGACAAGCAGACCTACGGCCGTCCGTCCGCCGTCGTCGACAGCGCGGGCCGCGTCCATGTCGCCGTGCGCACCGCCGCCGACGAGATCTGGACCCGCACCCGGGACGCGTCGGGCCAGTGGTCGGCGTGGAGTTCGCTCGGCGGGACCGTCAGCGGCAGTCCGACGCTGGTCGCCACCGGGGACGCGGTCGTGCTGTACGCGCGGGCCGCCGACTACACGCTCTGGCAGCAGCGGTACGCCGACGGCGCCTGGCAGGGCTGGAGCAAGCGGGAGGAGTTCCCGAGCGCCGCCCTCGACGGTGCGCTCGGCGCGGTCGCCGGACCGGACGGAGCCGTCGACGCGGTGTTCCGCGGAGTCGACGGCTACGTGCACCGGACCCAATTCAAATAAATTAGGAATCAATCATGGCCAACCTTCAGCCCAGCCGACGCCGGTTCCTCGGCGGACTCGGTGCCGCCGGGACAGCGGCACTGCTCAGCGGCTGCGTCACCTCGACCTCCTCGGGCAAGAGCTCCTCCAAGGGCAATGTGACGCTCCAGTCCAACCTCTCGGCCCCGCAGGCCAAGACGGCGATGGAGGACATCGTCGCCGCCTACGCCAAGAAGGGCTCAGGCAAGGCGAGCCTCAACACCGTCGCCGCCGAGACGTTCCGCACCCAGCTGCCGACGTATCTCACCTCGGCCAACCCGCCGGACGTCTACACCTGGTACCCCGGCTCGGTGGCGGACGCGTACGCCAAGAAGAACCTGCTGCTCGACCTCGACGAGGTGTGGAACTCCTCGCACGACCTCAAGCGCTACTCCAAGGCACAGAACAAGCTGTGCACCTCCAGCGCCGGCAAGAAGGTCTTCGTGCCCGCCACCTACTACTGGTGGGGCATGTTCTACCGCAAGTCCAACTTCGCCAAGTGGGGCGTGCGTGAACTCCCCAAGAGCTGGGACGACTTCCTCGACCTGTGCGACAAGCTCAAGAGCAAGGGCATCGCCCCGATCGGGCTCGGCGCCGGCGGCAACACCCCGTGGGTGGCCTCCGCCTGGTTCGACTACCTCGACATCCGCATCAACGGCGCCCAGTACCACCGTGAACTCCTCGCCGGGAAGCACCGGTTCGACGACCCCGAGGTGCGCAAGGTCTTCGACCGCTGGCAGGAGGTGCATCGCTACTTCGACCCGAACGGCACCGCCCTCGCCTTCCAGGACGCCACGACCGCCCTGCTCAACGGCAAGACCGGCATGATGCTCATCGGCACCTTCTTCGCCGACTCGGCACCCAAGAACGCCCTGGACGACATCGACTTCTTCCGCTTCCCGATCATCGACGCCAAGGTCCCGCTCGCCGAAGAGGCCCCCGTCGACGGCTACTTCGCCAGCGCCCGCACCGGCCGCCGCGAGCAGGTCTACGACCTGATGCGTTACCTCGCCACCGTCGAGGCCCAGGAGACCTACATCAAGGGCTCCTCCGGCACCGTCCTGCCCTGCAACCCCGACGCCAAGGACGCCGGGACCGCGCTGGTCAAGAAGGGCCGGGCACACGTCGCCTCGGCCACCGAGATCACCCAGTTCTTCAACCGCGACTCCAGCGACGCGCTCCAGCCCACCGCCGACACCGCGCTCACCAAGTTCCTGGCCAAGCCCCAGCAGATCGGCTCCATCCTGACCGACTGGCAACGCGACGCCGAGAAGATCTGGAACGCCTGAGATGGCCGTCCTGACCGCACCCGAACGGAAGTCCCCGGCCCGCACGCCCGCAGGCGGCAAGCGGGCCCGGGGCCCCCGGCGCACCCCACCCCTCGTCCTCGCCTTCGTCCTGGTCCCGCTGCTCGCCGAGTCCGTGTGGGTCTTCTGGCCCGCCCTGCAGGGCTTCTACCTCGCCCTGACCAAATGGGACGGCGTCTCGACACCGCAGTTCGTCGGCCTGGACAACTTCCGGGAGATGGCGAACGACGACGTCTTCCGCAGCGCGGCCGCCCACACCGTGCTGTGGCTGGTCGTCTTCGGCGGCCTGTCCGCCGTCCTCGGCCTCGCCGCCGCCCTGCTGCTCCAGCAGGAACGGCGCGGCGTCGGCTTCTACCGCGCCGCCCTGTTCCTGCCCGTCGTCTTCTCCCTGGTCGCGACCGCCCTGGTCTGGCAGGCGATCTACCAGCCCGACGGCGTCCTCAACCGCCTCCTGGACGCGGTCGGCCTCGGCAGCCTCCAACACCCCTGGCTCGCCGACCAGGACACCGCCCTGTACGCGGTGATCGTGCCCGCGCTGTGGCGGCAGATCGGCTACGTCATGGTCCTGTACCTGGCCGGCCTCAAGGGCATCGACCCCGCGCTGTACGAGGCCGCCAAGGTCGACGGCGCGAGTGCCTGGCAGCGCTTCCGCCATGTCACCCTGCCCCAACTGCGCAGTGTCAACGCGGTCGTTCTGTCCGTCATCATCATCGACTCGCTGCGCTCCTTCGACGTCGTGTGGTCCCTGACCCGCGGCGGCCCCTACCACTCGTCCGAGCTGCTGAGCACCTACATGTACTCGACCGCCTTCCAGTCCCTGCGCCTCGGCTACGGCTCCGCCCTCGCCGTCGTCATCTTCGTGCTGGCCTTCGGCGTCATCTGCTCCTACCTCGTCCGCGCGTTCCGGGAGGCCGACTGATGTCCGCCAACTCCACGGCGGTACGCCGCAGGAGGGCCGCGACGGCCGGATTCCACCTCGGCGCCGGCGCCCTGTCCCTGCTGTGGCTGCTGCCCATCCTGCTGGTCCTGGTGACCAGCCTGCGCTCCTTCGACGACATCGCCGCCCACGGCCTGGGCAGTTGGCCGCACTCCTTCACCCTGTCCAACTTCGGCCAGGCATGGAACGACGGCGGCCAGCAACGCGCCCTGATCAACAGCCTGATCGTGACCATTCCCTGCGTCATCGTCACGCTCGCGCTCGCCGCGATGGCCGCGTTCGCCCTCAGCCGCTACGAACTCCCGTTCCGCCGCGCCTTGTTGCTGCTGATGCTCGGCGGCAACCTGCTCCCGCCGCAGATCCTGCTCATCCCGGTCTCCAAGCTCAGCGAGATGATGGGCGTCTACGACACCCTGCCCGCGCTGATCGGCGTGCAGATCGGCTTCGGCGTCGGCTTCTACGTCTTCGTCCTGCACGGCTTCATGCGGTCCATCCCGACCGAGATCCAGCAGGCCGCGGTCGTCGACGGCGCCGGGCCCTGGCAGATCTTCTGGCGCATCATCCTCCCACTGACCCGCCCTGCCCTGGCCGCGCTCAGCGCCCTGTCCTTCACCTGGATCTTCAACGACCTGCTCTGGGCGATCACCGTCCTGCGCAGCGACACCAAGATGCCGATCACCGCCGCCCTCATCGGACTGCAGGGCCAGTACGTGTCGATGTGGAACGTGATCGCCGCCGGTTCGGTCATCGCCGCCGCCCCCACGGTCGCCGTCTTCCTGCGCTTCCAACGGCACTTCGTGGCGGGCCTCAACCTGGGAGCGGTCAAGTGACCCACCGGCGCTGGACCTTGCGCACCGAGCACACCAGCTACACGGTGCGCCTCTCCCCGGACGGCCCGTGGGCCGAGCTGGACGCCTGGGGTCCGCTCGGCGTGGAGGACGGTCCCTCCGCCCTGGACTGGTCGCACCGCACCCACTTCATCACGCCCGCCGACGCCGCGCCCGCCGAGTATCTGCCGTACGGACTGCGGCCGTTCACCGGCGCAGAGCTGGTGGCGGCCGGGCCGGGCGGCGAGCGGGGAGTGTGGTGGGAGTTCGACGGCGCCGAGGAGGGCCCGGGAAGCCTGCGGCTCGCCTTCGCCGACGAACTGCTGGGCCTGCGCACGGTCCTGTGCTACGAGACCGTGCCCGGCACGGACGTACTACTGCGCTGGACCGAACACACTGCCCGAGACCGGGAGTTGAGGCTGGAGCGGTTCGACTCGGCAGCGGTGAACATCCCCGTGGCGGGGGCGGCGGCCCGGCTGACGTATCTGAGCGGGCAGTGGTCGCAGGAGTTCCAGCGCACCCAACTCGAGCTGCCCCGAGGCACGTTCGGCATCGGCAGCCGACAGGGGGCGCCCGGACACGCGTACGCGCCCTGGCTCGCCGTGCAGGACCAAGAGGCCGCCTACGGCGTCGCCCTGGAGTGGCCCGGCAACTGGCACATCACGGCGGAGGCCGAGCCGGGCGGCAGCGTGCGCGTGCGCGCCGGGCGCGTCCCGCACGAGGGCGCCGTCCTCCTGGCGCCCGGCGACACCCTGGTCACGCCCCGCCTGACCTGCGCCTTCAGCCCGGACGGGCTCGACGGCCTCTCCCGCGTCTGGCACCGCTACGAACGCCTGCTGACGGGCGATCGCCTGCACCGCCCCCGCAAGGTGCTCTACAACTCCTGGGAGGCGACTGGCTTCGACGTCGAGGCCGCCGGGCAGTTGGAGCTGGCCAAGGTGGCCGCCGACATCGGCGCCGAGCTGTTCGTCGTCGACGACGGCTGGTTCACCGGGCGGCACGACGACACCGGGGGACTGGGCGACTGGTACCCCGACCCGGCCGCCTTCCCGGACGGCTTCGACCGGTTCGTCGCCGACGTACGGGCCCTGGGCCTGGACTTCGGCCTGTGGGTCGAGCCCGAGGCGGTCAGCCCCGGCAGCCGGCTGTACGCCGAGCACCCCGAGTGGGCGTACCGGATCGAGGGGCGCCCGGCCCGCCTGGTCCGCAACCAGCTCCTGCTCGACCTCGGCCGCAGAGATGTCCAGGACTTCGTGATCGGCACGCTCGACCGGCTCCTCGGCGCCCACGAGATCAGCTACCTGAAGTGGGACATGAACCGCCCGCCCACGGAGCGCGGCCGCCCCGGCGCCGGGCCCGCCGACCGCCTCGACCTGGACGCCGAGCACGTCGCCGGCTACCTGCGCGTCCTGGACCATCTGCGCACCGCCCACCCCGGCGTCACCGTCGAGGGCTGCGCGGGCGGCGGCGGACGCGTCGAACACGCGACGATCGCCAGCACCGACGTCGTGTGGCCCAGCGACAACACCGCCCCGCTGGACCGCCTCGCCATTCAGCACGGCTTCCTGCACGCACACGCTCCGCACGTCATGAGCTCCTGGGTCACCGACGCCCCCGGCGTCTTCGACCCGCGCCCGCGCAGCCTCGCCTTCCGCTTCGTCAACGCCATGTGCGGGGTCCTGGGCATCGGCGCCGACCTGCGGACCTGGAGCCCGGAGCAGCGGGCCGAGGCCGCGCACTGGATCGCCCGCTACAAGGAGGTGCGCGACGTCATCCACCACGGGGAGGCGCGGCTGCTCGGCAGCCCCGAAAACCCGACCTGCGGAGTGCAGTACGACGCCGGCGGGCGCACCGTCGTCGCGGCGCTGAGCACCGGCCGCCTCGACGGCGCCCCGCTGCTGCCCGGCCGCCCCGACCGGCTGCGGTTGCGCGGACTCGACCCGGCGGCCCGCTACCGCGACACGGCGACCGGGACGACGTACGGCGGGGCCCATCTGCTGCACTACGGGCTGCCGTTCGCCTGGAGCGCCGGGCACGACGCCGACCTGGTCGTACTGACCCGTGAACCCGCTCGTGCCGATACGCGAACCTCGTCGGGTGACACGTGAATGAGCCCCGTATGTTTTCGAGCAAGCCCTTTCCCGCGAAGGAGTCGGATTCCACGATGGACCAGCCCGCACGACGGCACGGCAGCCGCTTCACCGGCCGCACGGCCGTGGTCACCGGAGCGGCCTCCGGCATCGGAGCCGCGACCGCCGCACGCCTCGCCGAGGAGGGCGCCCACGTCGTGCTCGCCGACGTCGCCGAGGAGCGCGGCGAGGCCGTGGCGGAGCGCATCGGCAAGGACGGCGGCCGGGCCCGGTTCGTGACCGCCGACGTCGCCCGCGAGGAGGACTGGTCCCGCATCGCCGCCGCCGCGCACGCCTACGGGCCCGTGGACGTCCTGGTCAGCAACGCCTTCACGGTCGACGTCACGCCCGCCCACGAGATGACCCTGCCGTCCTGGCAGCGCCAGCTCGACGTCAACCTGACCGGCAGCTTCCTGGGCGTTCGGGCCTTCCTGCCCGATCTGCGCGAGCGGCAGGGCGCGGTGGTGCTGACCTCGTCCGTGCACGCCCACCGCGGCCTGCCCGGACACCCCGCCTACGCCGCCTCCAAGGGCGCCCTGCTCTCCCTGTGCGGGCAGCTCGCCGTCGAGTACGGGCCCGAGGTGCGCGTCAACGCCGTCGTACCGGGGCCGATCCTGACCGGCGCGTGGGACAGGGTGCCCGAGGACGAGCGGGAGCGCAGCGTCGCGGAGACCGCGGCCCGGCGGTTCGGGACACCCGAGGAGGTGGCCGCGGCCATCGCGTTCCTCGCCGCCGACGAGGCGTCCTACATCACCGGGACGAGTCTCGTGGTGGACGGTGGCTGGAGCGTTGTGAAGGCCTCGGCATGAGGATGCCCATCGTGAAGCAGAGGACGCCCGTCGTGAAGCAGACGAAGCAGCAGAAAGGCTCTACGACATGACCCCCTACGCCCGCCGAGGTGTGCACGGCCAGACCGTCGAGGCCCTCGCGCGCCGCATCCTGGGCGGTGACATCCCCGAGGGGGCCACGCTCGACCTGGTGGCGCTGCAGAGCGAGCTGGACGTGAGCCTCACCGCGCTGCGCGAGTCCCTGAAGGTGCTCGCCGCCAAGGGCATGGTCGACGCCCGCCAGAAACGCGGCACCTTCGTCCGCGCGCGGGCCGACTGGAACCTGCTCGACGCCGACGTGCTGCGCTGGCAGTTCGAGGGCGGCCGCACCGGCGACGCCGACCGGGCGCTGCTGCAGAACCTCGCCGAGGTCCGCGCCATCATCGAACCCGCCGCGGTGCGCCTGGCCGCGCAGCGCCGCACCGACGCCGACCTGGTCGCCCTCGACGCGGCGATCACCGCGATGGGGCAGGAGGACGCCGGGGCGTCGCACGCGGTCGAGGCCGACCTCGCCTTCCACCGCGCCCTGCTCACCGCCACCCACAACGAACTCCTCGAACGCATGGAAATGGTGATCGAGTCCGGTCTCGCCCACCGCGACCGCATCGTGCACAGCTCCCCCCACAGCCAGGACCCGATACCGGCCCACCGCGCCGTCCTGGACGCCGTACGCGACCAGGACCCCGTGGCCGCCGAGGCCGCCATGCGTGCCCTGCTCGAACAGGCCGGCCGCGACCTGGACCGGATCGGCACCGCCGACGAGACGGAAGGCACCCCCACCCAGTGAAGATCACCCGAATCGAGACGTTCCTGGTCCCGCCGCGCTGGCTGTTCTGCCGCGTCGAGACCGACGACGGCGTGGTCGGCTGGGGAGAGCCCGTCGTCGAGGGCCGCGCCGAGGTCGTCCGCGCCGCCGTGGACGTCCTGGCCGAATACCTGATCGGCCAGGACCCGCTGCGCATCCAGGACCACTGGCAGGTCCTCACCAAGGGCGGCTTCTACCGCGGCGGCCCCATCCTCTCCAGCGCCGTCGCCGGCATCGACCAGGCCCTGTGGGACATCGCGGGCAAGACCTACGGCGCCCCGGTGCACGCCCTGCTCGGCGGCCCCGTACGCGACCGGGTCCGGGTCTACGCCTGGGTCGGCGGCGACGAACCCGCCGCACTCGGCGAGCAGATCGCCGAACAGGTGGAGGCCGGCTTCACCGCGGTCAAGATGAACGGCGCCGGAGCCACCTCGCCCGTCTCCACCGTCTCCGAGACCGCCGCCGTCGTCGCCCGCGTCGCCGCCGCCCGCGAGGCCCTCGGCCCGGACCGGGACGTCGCCGTCGACTTCCACGGCCGATTCAGCGCCGCCGCCTCCCGCCGCGTCCTCGCCGAACTCGCCCCGCTGCACCCGCTGTTCGTGGAGGAACCGGTCCTGCCCGAGCAGAGCCATCTGCTGCCGGGCCTCGTCACCTCGACCTCGGTGCCGCTCGCCACCGGCGAACGCCTGTACTCGCGCTCGGAGTTCCTGCCCGTCCTCGCCGCGGGCGTCGCCGTCGCCCAGCCCGACCTCTCGCACGCCGGCGGCATCTCCGAGGTCCACCGCATCGCCTCACTCGCCGAGACCTACGGCGCCCAGCTCGCCCCGCACTGCCCCCTCGGCCCGATCGCCCTGGCGGCCAGCCTCCAAGTCGCCTTCGCCACGCCGAACTTCCTCATCCAGGAGCAGAGTCGCGGCATCCACTACAACAAGGGCGCGGATCTCCTCTCCTACGTCGTCGACACCGAGCCGTTCCGGTTCGTGGACGGGTACGCGCCGCGCGGCGACGCACCCGGGCTCGGGGTCACGATCGACGAGGCGGCGGTGCGCGCGGCCGACCGGACCGGGCATGCGTGGCGCAATCCGGTGTGGCGGCATGCGGACGGGTCGTTCGCGGAGTGGTGACGGAAGGGGCGACGGTGGGCGCGCTGCAGATCGTCACCGACCCGGCGCACGGCGGGCGTTGGACGTCACTGAGTGCCGGCGGCCGCGAGTGGCTGTGGCGACGCGACGGTGTGGGGCGCGAGCGGGTGTCTCCCGGCGACGCCTTCGTCGACGCGGGCGGGCTGGAGGAGTGCGTGCCGACCGTGCGGGGCACGCCCGATCACGGTGAGGCCTGGTCGCGGGCGTGGACCAGCGACGGGGCCGGCACGGAGAGCGTGCGCTGCGAGCGGTTCTCGCTGCACCGGACGGTGGGGGAGGGCGGCAGGGTCGACTACGTCCTGTCGGCCGACCCCGGCTTCCGGTTCGTGTGGGCCGCGCACGCGCTGCTGGACCTCTCGTCGCGGGCGGTCGTGCAGCTGCCCGAGGGGGCGGATACGCGGCTGTATCCGACGGCCAACGGGCCCTGGATGCGGGGCAGTTGGCCCACGCCCGCCGGAACGCGCCTGGACCGCTTCGGACCGGACGACGGCACCGCGGTCGGAGCGGTCGTGGACGCGGCCCGTGCGTGCGTCCACGACGACGAGGATTGCCTGTCGTTCGCGCTCGAAGTATTCGGGGGTGCGGCTCAGCCCGTGTCGATCGCCCTGTGGCGCAACCTCGGCGGCTTCCCGGACACCGGCCCCTACCGCAGCACAGGCGTCGAGCCCATGCTCGGCCGAGTCTTCGACCTCGCCGAGGCGGGTCCGGGCGACGCAGCCGAGGTGCCCGCGTCCGGCGAGGTGCGCTGGCGGCTCACCGTGACCGCGGCCTGCAACTGCCCCTGAAACCGTACGCATTGGAGCCTGTGTTCATGGATCTGCGAGCGGCCCTGGCCGCCCACCGTCTCGTCGCCATCGTGCGGGGGAACGACCCCGACGCCGCCCTGCGCACCGTCCTGGCCCTGGCCGCCGAGGGCATCGAGCTGATCGAGGTGTCGCTGACCGGCAAGGACGCCCTCACCGTCATCGAGCAGGCCCGGCAATCCCTCGGCCCCGACCGCCCGCTCGGCGCCGGTACGGTCCTGACCGCCGACGACGCGCGGGTCGCGCACCGGGCGGGGGCGGACTTCGCCGTCACCCCGGCGCTCGGCGAAGGCGTCGGCGCCGCACAGGAGTTGGGCATGCCGGTCCTCGCGGGGGTGATGACCCCGACCGAGATCGTGGCCGCGCGTGGCCTCGGCGCCGCCGCGCTGAAGATCTTCCCCGCGTCGCAGGCGGGCGGCCCCGGCTACCTCAAGGCGCTGCGCGGGCCGTTCCCCGATGCCCCCTTCGTGCCGGTGGGCGGGGTCGACGAGGCCGCCGCGCGGGAGTACCTGGCCGCCGGTGCGATCGCGGTCGGTGTCGGCTCGCCGCTCATCGGCGACGCGGCGGACGGCGGCAGCATCGCGGACCTGCGGGAGCGCGCCCGCGCGTTCCGGGCCGTGGTGGGGGAGTTCGACCAGTGACTGTCAGCGCAGTGAGCGATCTGCTACCCGACGAGCCCCTGCGCCCCGACCGTCTGGAACTCGGCGAGGGCATCCGCTGGACCGATGAGGGGATGGTCCTGGTCGACATCCTGGCCGGCCGCCTGCTCTCGGCGCCCGACGATCCCACCGCCCCCCTACGGGAACTGGCCCACCTGCCCTTCCCGTTGGGCGCGGTGGCGCCCGTCGCCGACCGCCCCGGCACCTGGATCGCCGCCGCGGGCACCGGCATCTGCCTGCTCGCCCCCGACGGGAAGACGACGTGGCTGGCGCGGCCCGAGGACGGCGCCCCGGTCGCCATGCGGATGAACGACGCGGCCGCCGACCCCTCCGGCCGGTTCTGGGCGGGCAGCATGGCCTACGACGCCGACGAGGGAGCGGGTTCGCTCTACCGGGTCGACCACGACGGCACGGTGACCCGGGTCCTCGACGGCATCACCGTGCCGAACGGGCCCGCGTTCACGGCGGACGGCACGGCGATGTACCTCGCCGACAGCGCACGCGGGCTCGTCCGCCGCTATCCCGTGGACCCGGCGACGGGTGAACTCGGCGCGCCGGAGACCTTCTTGACCGTGGACGACGGCAGCCCCGACGGCATGACGGTCGATGCCGAGGGCGCCGTCTGGATCGCGGTGTGGGGCACCGGGACCGTACGCCGGTATCTGTCCGACGGCCGACTCGACCGCACCCTCCGTCTGCCCGCGAGGCAGCCCGCGGGGGTCTGTCTGCGGGAGGACGTCCTGCACATCACGACCGCCCGCGTCGGCCTCACCGCGCCCGGCCCGCACGACGGCGCCGTGTTCACCGCCCGGGTCGACGTGCCGGGCACGCCGGCGGCCGCGTACCGCCCCTCTTCGGAGGTGTCATGAACGGCGTCCTCGATGTTCCGTTCCCGTCGGACGGCAGTGTCGTCTGCATCGGCGAGACCATGGCCGCCCTGGCGCCCACCCCGCCCGTGCCCCTCGACACCGCCGAGGATCTGCGGCTGTCAGTGGCCGGAGCCGAGTCGAACGTTGCCATGTACCTCGCCGATCTGGGCCGCAGCGTCTCCTGGCTCTCCGCTCTCGGCGACGACGCCTTCGGGCGGCGGGTGCGGGCGGCCGTGGCTGCCGCGGGCGTAGACGTCAGGGGCGTACGGACCGATCCGGAGCGGCCCACCGGCCTGCTGGTGAAGGACCCGGGCCGCGACCGGACCCGCGTGCACTACTACCGCAGCGGCTCGGCGGCCTCGGCCTTGGGGCCCGAGACGCTGGACGACGAACGCGTGCGGTCGGCCGCCCTGGTGCACCTCACCGGAGTCACGCCGGCCCTCTCCCCGTCCTGCCGGAAACTCGTGGAAGCCGCCCTCGGCACCCCGCCCGGCGACCGCCCCCACGCCGTCAGCTTCGACGTCAACCACCGCCCCGCCCTCTGGCCCGACGGCACGGCCGCCACGGTGCTGCGCGACCTGGCCGACCACGCCGACATCACCTTCGTCGGCCTCGACGAGGCACAGGAGTTGTGGGGCGCCGACCTCCAACCGGCCGACGTACGACGGCTGTTGGCCCGCCCGCGCATCCTGGTCGTCAAGGACGGCGGGGTGGCGGCCCACGCCTTCGCGGACGGAGAAGCGTGCACGGTTCCGGCCCTGCGCACCGAGGTCGTCGAGCCCGTGGGCGCGGGCGACGCCTTCGCCGCCGGCTTCCTGGCGGGCCTGCTGCGCGGCGAGGCCCTGCGACGGTCCCTGCGCCTCGGCCACATCACCGCTTCGTCGGCCCTCCGCGTGACGGGGGACCACGGCCCACTGCCGGACACCGACACGATCGCGGCACTGCTCGACCTCGGCGACGAGGAGTGGTCGTCGGAGGCCCGTCACGACGAGGACATCCATCGCACCGAGAACATGGGCCGCCGCGGCAGCTACCCCGGCACACGCGAGGCAATCAGGAATGCGGCAACCGAGAGCACATCTTGATGTGAGTGGCCCGGCTCACATGGCGTGACGGGATCGTGACCGACACCATGGTGCACGTCATCGGCAGGCTGAAGGGAGCGGTGATGTTCCGCAAGGTGCTGGTCGCCAACCGTGGTGAGATCGCGATCAGGGCGTTCCGCGCCGGGTTCGAGCTGGGTGCGAGGACCGTCGCCGTCTTCCCGTACGAGGACCGCAACTCGCTGCACCGGCTCAAGGCCGACGAAGCCTATGAGATCGGTGAGCAGGGGCATCCCGTGCGGGCCTACCTCTCCGTCGAGGAGATCGTCCGCGCCGCGCGCGAGGCGGGCGCCGACGCGGTCTACCCGGGCTACGGCTTCCTGTCCGAGAACCCGGAGCTCGCGCGCGCCTGCGAGGAGGCGGGCATCACGTTCGTCGGCCCCAGCGCGCAGACCCTGGAACTGACCGGCAACAAGGCGCGCGCCGTGGCCGCCGCCCGTGCGGCCGGTGTCCCCGTCCTCGGTTCCTCCGAACCCTCCAACGACATCGACGAACTCGTCCGCGCCGCCGAGGAGATCGGCTTCCCGGTGTTCGTGAAGGCGGTCGCGGGCGGCGGCGGGCGCGGTATGCGCCGCGTCGAGGACCCGGCCGCGCTGCGCGAGTCCATCGAGGCCGCGTCCCGCGAGGCGGCCTCCGCCTTCGGCGACCCGACCGTCTTTTTGGAGAAGGCCGTCGTCGACCCCCGCCACATCGAGGTGCAGATCCTCGCCGACGGCGAGGGCAACGTCATCCACCTCTTCGAGCGCGACTGCTCCCTGCAGCGCCGCCACCAGAAGGTCATCGAGATGGCCCCGGCGCCCAATCTCGACCCCGAGCTGCGCGACCGCATCTGCGCCGACGCGGTGCGCTTCGCGCGCGGCATCGGCTACCGCAACGCGGGCACGGTGGAGTTCCTGCTCGACCGCGACGGCAACCACGTCTTCATCGAGATGAACCCGCGCATCCAGGTCGAGCACACGGTCACCGAGGAGGTCACCGACGTCGACCTCGTCCAGTCCCAGCTGCGCATCGCCTCCGGCCAGACCCTGGCCGACCTGGGCCTGTCGCAGGAGACGGTGCGGCTGCACGGCGCGGCCCTGCAGTGTCGTATCACCACCGAGGACCCGGCCAACGGCTTCCGCCCGGACACCGGCCGCATCAGCGCCTACCGCTCGCCCGGCGGCTCGGGCATCCGGCTGGACGGCGGCACCACCCACGCCGGTACGGACATCAGCGCCCACTTCGACTCGATGCTGGTCAAGCTGACCTGCCGGGGCCGGGACTTCCCGTCCGCGATCGGCCGGGCCCGGCGTGCCGTGGCCGAGTTCCGTATCCGCGGTGTGGCCACCAACATCCCGTTCCTGCAGGCCGTGCTGGACGACCCGGACTTCCGGGCCGGGCGGGTGACGACGTCGTTCATCGAGGAGCGGCCGCATCTGCTGACCGCCCGCTCCTCCGCCGACCGCGGCACCAAGCTGCTCACCTACCTGGCCGACGTCACCGTCAACAAGCCGCACGGCGAGCGCCCCCACCTGATCGAGTCGACCTCCAAGCTGCCCGCGCTGCCCGCCGGTGAGCCACCCGCGGGCTTGCGGCAGAGGCTCGTCGAGCTGGGCCCGGAGGGCTTCGCCCGCGCGCTGCGCGAGTCGCCGACCATCGGCATCACGGACACCACCTTCCGCGACGCGCACCAGTCGCTGCTGGCCACCCGGGTGCGCACCAAGGACCTCCTCGCGGTCGCCCCGGTGGTCGCCCGCACCCTGCCCGAGCTGCTGTCCCTGGAGTGCTGGGGCGGCGCCACCTACGACGTGGCGCTGCGCTTCCTCGCCGAGGACCCGTGGGAGCGGCTGGCCGCGCTGCGCGAGGCCGTGCCCAACATCTGTCTGCAGATGCTGCTGCGCGGCCGCAACACCGTCGGCTACACCCCGTACCCGACCGAGGTGACCGACGCCTTCGTGCAGGAGGCCGCGGCCACCGGCATCGACATCTTCCGCATCTTCGACGCCCTCAACGACGTCGGCCAGATGCGCCCCGCCATCGACGCCGTACGAGGGACGGGCACCGCGATCGCCGAGGTCGCCCTCTGCTACACCGCGGACCTGTCCGACCCGAACGAGCGCCTCTACACCCTGGACTACTACCTCCGGTTGGCGGAGCAGATCGTCGAGGCCGGCGCCCACGTCCTGGCCGTCAAGGACATGGCCGGTGTGCTGCGCGCCCCGGCCGCCGCGACCCTCGTCTCCGCGCTGCGCCGTGAGTTCGACCTGCCGGTGCACCTGCACACCCACGACACCGCAGGCGGCCAGCTCGGCACCTACCTCGCCGCGATCCAGGCGGGCGCGGACGCGGTGGACGGCGCGGTCGCCTCCATGGCCGGTACGACCTCGCAGCCCTCCCTGTCGGCGATCGTCGCCGCCACCGACCACTCCGAGCGGCCCACCGGACTGGATCTGCAGGCCGTCGGCGACCTGGAGCCGTACTGGGAGAGCGTCCGCAAGATCTACGCCCCCTTCGAGGCGGGCCTCGCCTCCCCGACCGGCCGCGTCTACCACCACGAGATCCCCGGCGGCCAGCTCTCCAACCTGCGCACCCAGGCCGTCGCGCTCGGCCTCGGCGACCGCTTCGAGGACATCGAGGCGATGTACGCGGCGGCCGACCGGATGCTGGGCCGCCTGGTGAAGGTCACCCCGTCCTCCAAGGTGGTCGGCGACCTCGCGCTGCACCTGGTGGGCGCCGGCGTGGACCCGGCCGACTTCGAGGCGAACCCGAACCGCTACGACATCCCCGACTCGGTCATCGGATTCCTGCGCGGCGAGCTGGGCACCCCGCCCGGCGGCTGGCCGGAACCCTTCCGCACCAAGGCACTTGAAGGCCGCGCCGAGCCCCGCCCGGTCCAGGAGCTGACGGCGGAGGACCGCGAGGGCCTGGCGAAGGAGCCGCGCGCCACGCTCAACCGGCTGCTGTTCCCCAGCCCGACCCGGGACTTCGACAACCACCGGCACGCCTACGGCGACACCAGCGTGCTCGACAGCAAGGACTTCTTCTACGGTCTGCGTCCGGGCAAGGAGTACACCGTCGACCTGGAGCCCGGCGTCCGGCTGCTGATCGAGTTGGAGGCCGTCGGCGAGGCCGACGAGCGCGGCATGCGCACCGTGATGTCCACCCTGAACGGCCAGCTGCGGCCGATCCAGGTGCGCGACACCTCCGCCGCCTCCGACATCCCGGTGACGGAGAAGGCCGACCGGTCCAACCCGGGCCATGTCGCCGCACCGTTCGCCGGTGTGGTCACCCTCGCGGTCGCCGAGGGCGACGAGGTGGACGCCGGGGCGACCGTGGCGACCATCGAGGCCATGAAGATGGAGGCCGCGATCACCGCCCCGAAGGCGGGCCGCGTCTCCCGGCTGGCGATCACCAAGATCCAGCAGGTCGAGGGCGGTGACCTGCTCGTCGAGATCGGGTGATCCCGGCGCTGACCCGATGGGGCGGCCCCGGTACGGCTTCTGCCGTGCCGGGGCCGTTTCGCGTCTTGACCCACGGTCCGCGCTCCATGATGCTGTGTTGCGACACACGAGATACGTGCCGTATTGAGCAACTCAGTTCCGACTGGCTTCCACGTTCGAGTTCTTCACAGCCGAGGAGTCGCCATGACCCATCAGGTCCGCGCCGTCGTCGCGCGGGGCAAGGGTGCCCCCGTCAGCCTGGAAACGATCATCGTGCCCGACCCGGGCCCGGGCGAGGCGCTGGTGAAGATCGAGGCGTGCGGGGTGTGCCACACCGATCTGCACTACCGCGAGGGCGGCATCAACGACGACTTCCCCTTCCTGCTCGGCCACGAGGCGGCGGGCGTGGTGGAGTCCGTGGGGGAGGGCGTCACCGATGTGGCCCCCGGCGACTTCGTGATCCTCAACTGGCGTGCCGTGTGCGGTCAGTGCCGGGCCTGTCTGCGCGGCCGCCCCTGGTACTGCTTCAACACCCACAACGCCAAGCAGAGGATGACCCTGACCGACGGCACCGAGCTGTCGCCCGCGCTGGGCATCGGCGCGTTCGCCGAGAAGACCCTCGTCGCGGCCGGGCAGTGCACCAAGGTCGACCGGAAGGCGTCCGCGGCCGCCGCCGGTCTGCTCGGCTGCGGTGTCATGGCGGGCATCGGTGCGGCGATCAACACCGGCGGTGTCGGCCGCGGCGACAGCGTCGCCGTCATCGGCTGCGGAGGCGTCGGAGCCGCGGCGATCGCCGGCGCGAACCTCGCGGGCGCCGCCAAGGTCATCGCGGTCGACATCGACGACCGCAAACTGGCCACCGCGCGGAAGCTGGGCGCCACCCACACCGTCAACTCCCGCGAGGGCGACCCGGTCGAGGCGATCCGCGAACTGACCGGCGGCTTCGGCGCCGACGTCGTCATCGAGGCGGTCGGCCGCCCGGAGACGTACCAGCAGGCCTTCTACGCCCGCGACCTCGCCGGGACCGTGGTGCTGGTCGGCGTGCCCACCCCGGAGATGAAGCTGGAGCTGCCGCTGCTGGACGTCTTCGGCCGTGGCGGCTCCCTGAAGTCCTCCTGGTACGGCGACTGCCTGCCCTCCCGCGACTTCCCGATGCTGATCGACCTCTACCTCCAGGGCCGCCTGCCGCTGGACACGTTCGTCACCGAGACGATCGAGCTGGACGAGGTGGAGAAGGCGTTCGAGCGGATGCACGGCGGCGACGTGCTGCGCTCGGTGGTGGTGTTCTGATGGCCGCCGTGCGCGTCGAACGCCTCGTCACCTCGGGCACGTTCTCGCTGGACGGCGGCACCTGGGACGTCGACAACAACGTCTGGATCGTCGGCGACGACCACGAGGTGATCGTCGTGGACGCCGCGCACGACGCGGACGCGATCGCCGAGGCCGTCGGCGACCGCGCCCTGCGAGCCGTCGTCTGCACCCACGCCCACGACGACCACGTCAACGCCGCCCCCGAACTGGCCGCCCGCACCGGCGCACCGGTCCTGCTGCACCCGGACGACCTGCCGCTGTGGAAGCAGACGCATCCCGACCGGACGCCCGACGCCGACCTGGCCGACGGGCAGACCCTGACGGTGGCCGGCGTAGAACTGACCGTGCTGCACACGCCCGGCCACGCGCCCGGAGCCGTATGCCTGTACGCGCCCGCCCTCGGGGCGCTCTTCAGCGGTGACACCCTCTTCGCGGGCGGGCCGGGGGCCACGGGAAGGTCGTACAGCGACTTCCCGACCATCGTCGAGTCCATCCGGGAAAGGCTGCTCACGCTGCCCGCCGGTACCACCGTGCACACCGGCCACGGGGACACGACCACCGTCGGCGCCGAGGCGCCTCATCTGCAGGAGTGGATCGACCGCGGTTTCTGAGGGCTGAGCGGGGCCGTTGCCGCAGGCAAGCCCGCCTTTCCGTCCGGTGCGCACCGGACGGAAAGGCGGGCTTGCCCATGCTTCCGTTGTTTCTCATGTTGCTGCAAGTTGCATATGGAGCAACTCCGTTCGGGCCATAAACCTGCTCCCGGAACGCCTTGACAGCGGTTCTGGGCGACCCCAGACTGATGTTGCGCTTACCGCAATCCGTTTCGTTATACGCACCCGAGGTGTCATGATGATTCCCGCGTGCCGTCTCGCGGATCTCCCGCGAGGTGAGGCCTTCAGGCTCGACATCGATCCACCGGTCTCGGTGTTCCACACCGACGACGGCGAGGTCTTCGCCATCGACGACACCTGCACCCACCAGGACGCCTCGCTCGCCGACGGCTGGCTGGAGGGCCGCGAGGTGGAATGCCCGCTGCACGCCTCGAAGTTCGACCTCAGGACCGGCGCGGTCGACGCCCCGCCCGCCCGGCTCCCGGTGCGGACGCACGAGGTCGTGATCGAGGACGGCACGGTCTACGTGCGGGTGTCCACGGACGCCCCGAACCTGCCGCCCTGCATCGCCGCCCGCCTCGCCGGGGGTATCGCGTGAGGACGGTCGCCGTGGTCGGCGCCTCGCTGGCCGGTCTGTCGGCGGCCCGCTGCCTGCGCAAGCGGGGCTACGACGGACGGCTCGTCCTCATCGGCGACGAGCCCCACCGCCCGTACGACAGGCCGCCGTTGTCCAAGGAGTTCCTGGCCGGCACCATCGGCGAGGCCGACCTCGTCCTGGAGACGGACGACGAGGACCTGGAAGCCGAGTGGCTGCTCGGCGCCCGCGCCACCGGACTCGACCCGGCACGGCGCGCGGTCCGCCTCGCCGACGGGAGCGAGGTCCGCGCCGACGGCATCGTCATCGCCACCGGCGCCGCCGCTCGCGGCCTGCCGGGCTCCGAGGGCCTGGCCGGAGTGCACACCCTGCGCACGCTGGACGACGCCCGCGCCCTGCGGGACGAACTGGCCCGCGGGGGACGGCTGGTGGTGATCGGCGGCGGCTTCATCGGCGCCGAGGTCGCCTCCACCGCCCGCGCCCTGGGACTGGACGTGACGGTGATCGAGGCGGCCCCGACCCCGCTCGCCGGACCGCTCGGCGAGACCATGGGCGCCGTCGTCTCCGGACTCCATGCGGACCACGGCGTACGGCTGTTGTGCGGGGTGGGCGTCAAGGGCCTCAGCGGTGAGCGCCAGGTCGAGGCCGTACTGCTGGAGGACGGTCGCACCGTCCCCGCGGACATCGTGGTCGTCGGGGTCGGCGCCCGCCCTTGTGTCGAGTGGCTGGAGGGCTCCGGCGTCCAGCTCGACAACGGCGTCAAGTGCGGCGCCGACGGGCGCACCAGCCTGGCCGGGGTGGTCGCGGTCGGCGACTGCGCCAACTGGTACGACCCCCGCGCGGGCACCCACCGCCGGGTCGAGCACTGGACCGGCGCCCGCGAGCGCCCCGACGCCGCGATCGCCACCCTGCTGGCCGGCGGGGCGGTGGAGCCGGGTGTGCCCCGGCCGCCGTACTTCTGGTCGGACCAGTACGGCGTGAAGATCCAGTTCGCCGGGCATGCGGCGGGCGCCGACAGTTTGACCGTCGAGGAGGGCGCCGTGGACGACCGCAACGTCCTGGCCGTCTATCGGCGTGCCGGCGTCCCGGTTGCGGTGCTCGGAATGAACCAGCCGCGGATGTTCATGCGCTGGCGCAAGAGGCTTGCCGCTTCGCTGTGAGCGCCGACATGGGTTGTTGTCTGTGCGCGGCGCCGTTGTGGTTGCTCGCGCAGTTCCCCGCGCCCCTACGGGGCGCTCGTCCCCCGAGGAGTGCACCGTGACCTCGACCAGTCTGCCGGACAGCCTGATCGCCACCCTTCCCGGCTCCTCCTACACGGACCCGGCGATCTTCGCCCAGGAGCAGGAGCGCATATTCGAGAGCATGTGGTTCTGTGTCGTGCGCTCGTCCGATCTCGCCAAGCCGGGCGCGTTCCGGACCGTCGACGTGGGCCGCGAGTCCCTTCTCGTGACCCGCTCGCGCGACGGCTCGGTCCGCGCGTTCTTCAACGTGTGCCGCCACCGCGGCGCGCGGCTGTGCACCGAGGAGTCCGGTGAGGTCAAGCGGGCCTTCCAGTGCCCGTACCACGCCTGGACCTACGGCCTGGACGGCAAGCTGGTCGCCGCGCCCAATCTGACCAAGATGCCGGACGTCGGCCGCACCGAGTACGGCCTGGTGAACGTGGCCGTGCGCGAATGGCTCGGCTATGTCTGGGTCTGCCTCGCCGAGGACCCGCCCTCCTTCGAGGAGGAGGTCATCGGGGACGTCGTCGCCCGCCTCGGGGACGTCGAGGCGATCGACCACTACGACATCGCCGGTCTCTCCGTCGGCAAGCGGATCGTCTACGACGTGAAGGCCAACTGGAAGCTCATCATCGAGAACTTCATGGAGTGCTACCACTGCGCCACCATCCACCCCGAACTCACGGAAGTGCTCCCGGAGTTCGCGGACGGATACGCCGCCCAGTACTACGTCGGGCACGGCGCGGAGTTCGGCGAGGACGTCAAGGGGTTCACCGTCGACGGCTCGGAGGGGCTGGACCGCATCCCGGGCGTCGCGGACGACCAGGACCGCCGCTACTACGCGATCACCGTACGGCCGCAGGTGTTCATCAACCTCGTCCCCGACCATGTCATCTTCCACCGGATGTACCCGGTGTCCGTCGACCGCACGATCGTCGAGTGCGACTGGCTCTACCTGCCGCACGTCGTGGAGAGCGGGAAGGACGTCAGCCGGTCCGTGGAGCTCTTCGACCGGGTCAACCGCCAGGACTTCGACGCCTGCGAGCGCACCCAGCCCGCGATGAGCTCCCGGCTGTACGCCAAGGGAGGCGTACTGGTGCCGAGCGAGCACCACATCGGCGCGTTCCACGACTGGGTGCACGAGCGCCTGGGCACCCGGCAGCCTCGGTAGCCGAACGGTTCAGCCCAGGTATCCCATCCGGTGGCTGATCTCCTCCGCGCCCTTGAGCAGGACCGGCGCCAGCTCGTGCATGCGGCCCTCGGTGAAGCGGTAGGCCGGGCCGGAGGCGCTCAGCGCGGCGATGACCTGGCCGTCGCGGTTGCGCACCGGCGCCGCCATGGCGTGCAGCCCGATCTCGAACTCCTCGAGGGTCCAGGCGTACCCGCGCTCGCGCGCTTCGGCCAGGCTCTTCTCCAGCTTCGTCTTCGCCGTGATGGTGCGCGCGGTGACCTTCTTCAGACCGGTCTCGGCCAGCAGCGCGGACCGGTCCTTGGCCGGCAGGTGCGAGAGCAGGACCTTGCCGCTGGAGGTGGCGTGCAGCGGGGTCAGCTGGCCGACCCAGTTGTGGGCCGTGATCGCACCGGGGCCGCGCACCTGGTAGAGGTTGATCGCGTAGTGCTCCTGCATGACCGCGATGTTCACGGTCTCGCCGAGCTCCTCGGCGAGCCGCTCGCACACCGGGCGGCCCTGCTGCGTGATGTCGATACGGCCCGTGACCGCTCCGGCGAGGCGCACGATGCCGAAGCCGAGCCGGTACTTCCCCCGCTCGCCCGCCTGCTCCACCAGTCCGCGCGACTCCAGCGCGCCGAGCAGGCGGAAGGCGGTGGACTTGTGGACGTCGATCTCACCGGCCACCTCACTCACGCCCGCCTCACCACGCTGCGCGAGGATCTCCAGGACGCTGATGGCGCGATCGACCGACTGCACTCCACCGGCCGGTGCATGGGACGTTTCGGCTTCTTCACTATGGTTGCTCACAGCGAAACTATACGCGCACTACGGCACAAGTTGTTACCTGTCGGTAGCCGGTTTGTGGACCGTTGCGCAGGCATCTCAGTCCTGACGTGCGGCTCTGCATGCCCGCGACGCCTCGACGACACTGCCGTACAGAAAGGCCGGACGGCCGAGGTCCGCGGTGTTGAAGGCGCTGCGCGCATCCGGCCCCGCGACCAGCGTGAGCATGCCGCCCTCGGCGCGGATGGTGCGCCGGGCCGCCGCCAGAAGCTGGATGCCGGCGTTGTCGAAGCGCGTCACCCGCTGGAAGTCGATCACGAACTGGCGGTGTCCCACCCGCAGCATCCGGACCAGCGGCCCGCACAACAGGGGCGCCGACTCGGCGTCGAACACCCCTTCCGCCTCGACGACCAGCAGGTGGGCATCCATCCAGCGAGGCGTGAGCCGCAAGGGCTGCCCCTCCATATCCGCCTCCCGCCTCGCCGGCCCGGCCACCCGCAGGCAGAGCCCTTCGGGTTCTCGCCTGCCCAGGCCGCCGTATGTCATGCGAATCAGTCACGCCGTCGCGGATGCCGTGGCCCACAACGGCCGTCAGGTTGCGTTGTTCGCAACCTGGTGCGCATCGCGGTACGGCGCTAGCATGCGTCGCACATCGACGGCGCGAGCGAGACGAGGCACCATGGCTCCACTGCAATACGACTTCGTCATCGTCGGCGGCGGTTCGGCCGGCAGTGCACTGGCGAATCGACTCTCCGCCGATCCGGCCCACCGCGTGCTGGTCCTGGAGGCCGGCCGGTCCGACTATCCGTGGGACGTCTTCATCCACATGCCGGCGGCTTTGACCTACCCGATCGGCAGCCGCTTCTACGACTGGAAGTACGAGTCGGAACCCGAGCCCCACATGGGTGGCCGCCGCGTCTACCACGCCCGCGGCAAGGTGCTGGGCGGCTCCAGCAGCATCAACGGCATGATCTTCCAGCGCGGCAACCCCATGGACTACGAGCGCTGGGCCGCCGACCCAGGCATGGAGAACTGGGACTACGCGCACTGCCTGCCGTACTTCCGGCGGATGGAGAACTGCCTCGCGGCCGACCCGGACGACGAGTTCCGCGGCCACGACGGCCCCCTCGTCCTGGAGCGCGGCCCGGCCACCAACCCGCTCTTCGGCGCCTTCCTCAAGGCCACCGAGGAGGCCGGCTACGCCCCCACGGACGACGTCAACGGCTACCGGCAGGAGGGCTTCGCCAAGTTCGACCGCAACGTCCACCGCGGACGCCGGCTGTCGGCCTCGAAGGCCTACCTCAAGCCCGCCATGAAGCGGCCCAACCTCACCGTGAAGACCCGCACCCTGGTCACCCGCGTCCTGTTCGAGGGCAAGAAGGCGGTCGGCGTGGAGTTCCGGCGCGGCAAGGGCGCCGTGCAGCAGGTCCGCGCCAAGGAGGTCATCCTCTGCGGCGGCGCGATCAACTCCCCGCAGCTGCTGCAGCTTTCGGGCGTCGGCAACGCCGAGGAGCTGCGTGCCCTCGGCATCGACGTCGTGCACGACCTGCCGGGCGTCGGCGAGAACATGCAGGACCACCTGGAGGTGTACATCCAGTACGCCTGCAAGCAGCCCGTCTCCATGCAGCCGTACCTGGCGAAGTGGCGGGCGCCCCTCATCGGCCTGCAATGGCTGTTCAGGAAGGGCCCGGCGGCGACCAACCACTTCGAGGCCGGCGGCTTCGCCCGCAGCAACGAGGACGTCGACTACCCCAACCTGATGTTCCACTTCCTGCCGATCGCGGTCCGCTACGACGGCTCGGTGCCCGCGGGCGGCCACGGCTACCAGGTCCACGTGGGCCCCATGTACTCCGACGCCCTCGGCTCAGTGAAGATCAAGAGCAGGGACCCGAACGTGAAGCCGGCGCTCCGCTTCAACTACCTCTCCACCGAGCAGGACCGACGGGAGTGGGTCGAGGCCGTCCGCGTCGCGCGCGACATCCTCAACCAGCCCGCGCTGGCCCCCTACAACGGCGGCGAGATCTCTCCCGGACCGTCCGTGGCGAGCGACGAGGAGATCCTCGCCTGGGTCGCCAAGGACGGCGAGACCGCCCTGCACCCCTCCTGCACCTGCAAGATGGGCACCGACGAGATGGCCGTCGTCGACCCCACCAGCATGCGGGTGCACGGACTGGAGGGCCTGCGCGTGGTGGACGCGTCGGTGATGCCGTACGTCACCAACGGCAACATCTACGCCCCGGTCATGATGGTCGCCGAGAAGGCCGCCGACCTGATCCTGGGCAAGGAGCCGCTGCCCGCATCCAAGGCCGCGTACTACCGCCACCCCGACGCCAGGAAGCAGCGCGACGCCCAGAAGCAGACGGGGTGAGACCTTGGGTGCCGCAGGACTGGGGGCGCTGCTCGGCAGCGTCCGCTACGAAGTGCTGCCCGCGCGGGCGACCGAGGAGAAGGTCCTCGCCCATGTCCCGCGCGACGTCGCGATCACCGTCACGGCGTCGCCGGTCAAGGGCCTGGAGCCGACGCTCGACCTCACAGGCCGGCTCACCGCGCACGGCTACCGGGTCGTGCCGCACGTGCCCGCGCGGCTGCTGCGCGACGACGTCCACCTCAAGGAGGTCGTGGAACGGCTGCGCGGTGCGGGCGTGGACGACGTCTTCGTGCCCGCGGGCGACGCGGACCCGCCGGCCGGGCCCTACGACGGGGCGCTGCCGGTGCTGCGCCGGCTGAGCGAACTGGGCAAGCCGTTCGCCCGCGTGGGCATCACCGGCTATCCCGAGAGCCATCCGCTCCTCCACGACGACCTCACGGTCCAGGCGATGTGGGACAAGCAGGCCCACGCCGACTACATCGTCAGCAACCTCTGCTTCGATCCTCGGGTGTTGGACGAGTGGATCGCCCGGATACGGCGGCGGGGCGTCACCCTGCCCCTGTACGTGGGCGTCGCCGGGCCGGTGCAGCGGGCGAAGCTGCTGGCCGTGGCGACGAAGATCGGGGTGGGGGAGTCGACGCGCTTTCTGACCAGGCACGCGTCCTGGTTCTGGCGGTTCGCGGCACCGGGCGGCTACGCGCCCGAGCGGTTCCTGTCCCGCAGCGAGCGGGCGCTGACCGCTCCCTCGGCGGGGGTGGCCGGTCTGCACCTGTTCACCTTCAACCAGATCGCCGAGACGGAGCGCTGGCGCCGGGCGCTGCTGGCGCGGCTCGGGGCCCTGTCGCCGTAGCGCCGCATTCGTATACGAAGGACGGGCGGGCCGGAAGTCCGGCCCGCCCGTAGCTCACGTCCCGCTCAGCGGAAGACCACCGTGCGGTTGCCGTGCGTCATCACGCGGTTCTCGCTGTGCCACTTCACCGCGTGCGCCAGCACCTGCGCCTCCACGTCGCGGCCCACCGTGACCAGTTCGGAGGGGTCGAGCGAGTGGTCGACGCGGACCACGTCCTGCTCGATGATCTGGCCCTCGTCCAGGTCGGGCGTCACATAGTGCGCGGTGGCGCCGACCAGCTTCACGCCGCGGGCGTAGGCCTGTTCGTAGGGTCGTGCCCCCTTGAAGCTGGGCAGGAAGGAGTGGTGGATGTTGATGGCGCGACCCTCGAGCTGCTTGCAGAGGTCGTCGGAGAGGATCTGCATGTAGCGGGCCAGCACCACCAGGTCGATGTCCAGCTCCCGTACCAGCTCCAGCAGCCGTGCCTCGGCCTCGGGCTTGGTGTCCTTGGTGACCGGGACGTGGTGGAAGGGGATGCCGTACGTCTGCGCCAGGCCCTCGAAGTCGCGGTGGTTGGAGACGATGGCCGGGATCTCGATGTTGAGGGCGCCGGTGCGGCAGCGGAAGAGCAGGTCGTTGAGGCAGTGCCCGAACCTGGACACCATGATCAGCGTCCGGGTCGGGGTCGAGGCGTCGTGCAGGGTCCAGGAGATGCGGTGGGCCTCGGCGACCGGGCCGAAGCGGTAACGCAGTGTTTGCAGATCCGCGTCGGGATCGGACACGTCGAAGTGGACCCTCATGAAGAAGCGGTCCTGGAGGCGGTCGTCGAACTGCTGGCTCTGCAGGATGTTGCCGGAGTTGCGGACCAGGAAGCCGCTGACGGCATGGACCAGTCCCGCGCTGTCGGGACACGAGAGCGTGAGCACGTAACTGCGGCCGGGCTGCGGACGAGGGGACATGGGCGGCCTCCGTCGGTGCGTATTGCACAACAAGGTGAGCGATGCGCAACATGGTCGGCTCGTCGTGCGGCTGCGGTCAAGGGGTGGCCCGGTAATGGGCCACATGGCCAAATCGTCATCCGCCAACCACTTGACGGGCGTCGGCGCTTTCGCCACTGTGTTCCACCACAAGCAATCGAATGCACGATGCGCAACGCATTTCGGCTGAAGGGCTTGGCGCGTGGCACACCTGTATGTGGACGGCGAATGGCGGGAGCCGGTGGCGAAAGGGCAGCGCGACATCCGCTGCCCCGCCGACGGCACGCTCGTCGCGACCGTGGCGGAAGGGACGCGCCCCGACACGGAGGCCGCGATCGCCGCGGCCCGCCGGGCCTTCGACGAGGGGCCCTGGCCCCGCACCCCCGAACGCGAGCGCGGCGCACTGCTGCTGCGCACCGCCGACCTGATGGAGCGCGACGCCAAGGAGTTCGCCCGCGCCGAGTCGCTGGACACCGGCAAGCGGCTGGTGGAGAGCGAGTACGACATCGCGGACGTCGTCGCCTGCTTCCGCCACTACGGCGGCATCGCCGGCACCGACGCCGGACGCGTCATCGACACCGGCCGCGACGACGCCGTGAGCCGCGTCGTCTACGAACCCGTCGGCGTCTGCGGACTGATCACACCCTGGAACTACCCGCTGCTGCAGGCCAGTTGGAAGGTCGCCCCGGCGCTCCTGGCCGGCAACACCATCATCCTCAAGCCCAGCGAGCTCACCCCCTCCACCTCCGTCCTGCTGATGAAGGCACTTCAGGAGGCGGGCCTGCCGGCCGGGGCCGCCAACCTCGTCCTGGGCACCGGCCCCGAGGTGGGCGCCCCGCTGTCCGAGCACCCCGACGTCGACCTGGTCTCCTTCACCGGCGGCTTGGAGACCGGCAAGCGGATCATGGCTTCCGCCGCCGCCACGGTGAAGAAGGTGGCCCTCGAACTCGGCGGCAAGAACCCCAACGTCGTCTTCGCCGACGCCGACTTCGAAGCGGCCGTGGACTTCGCGCTGACGGCCGTCTTCCTGCACTCCGGGCAGGTCTGCTCGGCCGGTGCCCGGCTCATCGTCGAGGACGCGCTGCACGACCGCTTCGTCGACGAGGTCGTGCGCCGCGCCCGCCTCATCCGCCTCGGCGGCCCCTTCGACCCCGACGCCGAGACCGGGGCACTGATCTCCGCGCAGCACCTGTCGAAGGTCGAGGCCTACGTCGCGGCAGGCATCGCCGAGGGCGCCGTGCTGCGCTGCGGCGGCACCCGCCCGGACGACCCCGCGCTGGCGAACGGCCACTACTATCCGCCGACCGTCCTCGACGCCTGCACGCAGGACATGAGCGTGGTGCACGAGGAGTCTTTCGGGCCCGTGCTGACCGTGGAACGCTTCACCGATGAGGACGATGCCGTACGCATCGCCAACGACACCGACTACGGTCTGGCCGGCGCCGTCTGGACGCAGGACGCGGGCAGGGCCCAGCGGGTCGCCCGGCGGCTGCGCCACGGCACGGTGTGGATCAACGACTACCACCCCTACGTACCCCAGGCGGAATGGGGCGGCTTCGGACACTCGGGCGTGGGCCGGGAGCTGGGCCGCAGCGGCCTGGACGAGTACCGGGAGCCCAAGCACATCTGGCAGAACATCCAACCCCGGCCGCAGCGCTGGTTCAGCGGCTGAACGCCGAAAAGAGGTCGATCGTGACCCCAACTCAGACCGAGGTGGCGCAGCGGCGCGGCACGCCCGAGGAGTCGGACGGGACTCCGGTCATATCCGTGCGCAAACTGTGGAAGGTGTTCGGACCGAAGGCGGACCGGGTGCCGGACTCCGAGGAACTGTGCGGCCTGACCCGCCGCGAGCTCATGGACCGCACGGGCTGCACCGCGGCCGTACGCGACGTCAGCTTCGACGTGGCGCCCGGCGAGGTCTTCGTCGTCATGGGCCTGTCCGGCTCGGGCAAGTCCACGCTGGTGCGATGTCTGACCCGGCTGATCGAACCCACCGCGGGCGAGGTCGTCTTCGAGGGCCAGGACATCCGCCAGGCCGACGACAAACGGCTGCGCGACCTGCGCCGCAGCAAGTTCTCCATGGTCTTCCAGCACTTCGGGCTGCTGCCCCACCGCCGGGTCGTCGACAACGTGTGCTTCGGCCTGGAGATCCGCGGCATGGGCCGCGCCGAGCGGACCAAACGGGCCCTGGAAGTGGTGGAGTTGGTCGGCCTGTCCGGCTACGAGAACTCCTACCCCGACCAGCTCTCCGGCGGTATGCAGCAGCGGGTGGGCCTCGCCCGCGCCCTGGCGGGCGATCCGGACGTGCTCTTCTTCGACGAGCCGTTCTCCGCGCTGGACCCGCTGATCCGCCGCGACATGCAGAACGAGGTCATCCGGCTGCACCACGAGGTCGGCAAGACCATGGTGTTCATCACCCACGACCTCTCCGAGGCGCTCAAGCTGGGCGACCGCATCCTGATCATGCGCGACGGCAAGATGGTCCAGTGCGGCACCGGCGACGAACTCGTCGGCGCACCGGCCGATGACTACGTCAGCGAGTTCGTCAAGGACGTGCCGCGCGGCGAAGTCCTCACCCTGCGCTGGATCATGCGCGCACCGGAGGACCAAGACGCCCTGGACGGGCCGGAGTTGGGCCCCGACGTGATCGTACGGGAAGCCACCCGGACCGTGCTGGCCGCCCACAGGCCGGTCAAGGTCGTCGAGAACGGCAAGCTGCTCGGCATCGTCGGCGACGAGGAGATCCTCTCCGTGGTGGCCGGGCAGGAAGGCGGCGCGTGATGACCGTCGCCATCGAGAAACCCGAGACCACGGGCCCGGCCGCACCCGAGGCGCCCGCCAGGGAGGTGCGCAAGGTCAACCGGACCACGGTGGTCGCGGGCATCCTGGTCGCCTGGTTGGTGCTGTTCTTCGTGCTGCGCGGCAAGCAGACGCTCACGCTCGCCACGGCCGATCTCACCGATCTGCACCGGTGGTTCAACGACGTCAACGACTCCGTCGGCGCCAACCGCAACTCCAACCCGCTCTTCCTGTACTTCTTCAACGAGATCCGGCTGGTCATCGACAACCTGGTGACCTTCGTACAGCATCTGATCTCCCAGCCGCCGCCCGGCCGTCCCCTCCCGCAGATCGGCTGGCTCGGCGTGGTCGGCATCGCGGGCTATGTCTCCTGGGCCGTGGGCAACTGGCGCGTGGCGCTGCTCGCCGTGGCCGGCTTCACCTTCTTCGGGCTGCAGGGCCTGTGGCAGGAGTCCATGGACACCCTGGCCCTGACGATCTCCGCGGTGTTCGTGGCGCTGCTGTTCGCCATCCCGCTGGGCATCTGGGCGGGACTGTCCGACCGGTTCAACGGGATCGTGACGCCGTTCCTGGACTTCATGCAGACGATGCCGACCTTCGTCTATCTCGCCCCGCTGACCCTGATCTTCCTGATCGGACCGGCCTCCGCGACGATCGCCACCGTCATCTACGCGGCCCCGCCCGCGATCCGCATCACCGCGCACGCCATCCGCTCCGTACCCGAGACCACGGCGGAGGCGGCCGACTCCCTCGGCGCGACCCGGCGGCAGACGCTGCAGAAGGTCCTGCTGCCGATGTCCAAGCGGACCGTGGTGATGGGCGTCAACCAGTCCATCATGGCCGCCCTGGCCATGGTCACCATCGCCGCCCTGATCGACGCGCCCGGCCTCGGCAAGACCGTCGTGCAGGCACTGCAGTCCCTCGACGTCGGCACCGCCTTCAACGCGGGCCTCGCCATCGTCGTCATGGCGATCGTGCTCGACCGTGTGACCACTGCGGCCAGCACCCGTGAGGAGAACGCCCGCCGCTCCAAGAACCGCTTCCTGAAGTGGCGCAACCCGCTGCTCGGCGCCGGCGCAGTCGTTGCCGCCGTACTGATCTATCTGTCGCACACCTATGTGTGGGCGGCCGACTTCCCCGGCGACGGCACCGTCGGCAGCCATATCGCCAGTGCCGCCGACAGCGTGACCAACTGGGCGCAGGACAACCTCTCCGGTCTGACCAACGCGATCCGCGACGTGATCACCAACGTGCTGCTCAACCCGTTCCAGTCGCTGCTGACCGACTCGCCCTGGTGGCTGGTCGGCCTGGTGCTGGTCGCGCTCGCCGTGGTGCTCGGCGGCTGGAAGGCCGGTGTCACCACCGCGGTGTGCGTGGGCCTGCTGGTCGGCACCGGCGTGTGGTCGGACGCCATGACCACGACCGCCTCCACGCTGGTGGCGACGGTCCTGGTGATGGTGCTCGGCATCGTCTTCGGGGTGTGGATGGGCCGCAGCATGCTGGTGGACCGGCTGGTGCGGCCCACCCTGGACGCGGCCCAGGTCATGCCGCCGTTCGTGTATCTGGTGCCGTTCCTGGCGCTGTTCGGCGCGACCCGCTTCACGGCCATCGTCGCCGCCGTCGTCTACGCGGCACCCGTCGCCATAAAGATCATCGCGGACGGTGTACGGGCGGTGCCCGAGGCCACCGTGGAGGCGGCCACCTCCGCCGGGAGCAACACCCGGCAGATCATCACCAAGGTCCAGCTGCCGATGTCACGCAGCGCCCTGACCCTCGCGACCAACCAGGGCCTGATCTACGTGCTGTCGATGGTTGTTGTGGGCGGCCTGGTGGGCGCGGGCGCCCTCGGCTACGACGTCGTGGCCGGCTTCTCGCAGGGAGAGCTGTACGGCAAGGGGCTGGCGGCGGGGCTCGCCATCGTACTGCTCGGAGTCATGTTCGACCGGATCACTCAGGCTGCGGCGCGACGCACCGGTGCATAAGGAGCAGGACACCATGGCAAGAACCTGGCGAGCCGGCGCGGCCGGCCTGGCCGTCCTCGGCCTCACCCTCACCGCGTGCGGAGGTGCGAAGGTCGGCGACGACTCCGCGGGCTCGGGCGGCAGCTCGGGCAAGTGCGGCACCTTCAACCTGGCCGTCAACCCGTGGGTGGGCTACGAGGCGGACGCGGCGGTCGTCGCCTACGTCGCCCAGCACGACCTGGGCTGCACGGTCAACAAGAAGGACCTCAAGGAGGAGATCGCCTGGCAGGGCTTCGGGACCGGCGAGATCGACGCCGTCCTGGAGAACTGGGGCCACGACGACCTGAAGAAGAAGTACATCACCGGTCAGAAGACCGCCGTCGAAGCCGGCTCCACCGGCAACAAGGGCGTCATCGGCTGGTACGTGCCGCCGTGGCTGGCCAAGGCGCACCCCGACATCCTCGACTACAGAAACCTCGACAAGTACGCGGACAAGTTCAAGACGTCGGAGTCCGGCGGCAAGGGCCAGCTCCTGGACGGCGACCCCTCCTACGTCACCAACGACGCCGCCCTCGTCAAGAATCTGAAGCTGGACTTCAAGGTGGTGTACGCGGGCAGCGAGACCGCGCTCATCCAGGCCTACCGCAAGGCCGAGAAGGACAAGGAATGGGTGATCGGCTACTTCTACGAGCCGCAGTGGTTCATGTCCGAGGTGCCGCTGAAGAAGGTCGCCCTGCCCGCCTACAAGAAGGGCTGCGACGCGGACGCGGCCAAGATCGCCTGTGACTATCCCGTCTACGACCTCGACAAGATCGTCAGCGCCAAGTTCGCCAAGTCGGGCAGTCCCGCCTACGACCTGGTGAAGAAGTTCCACTGGACCAACGACGACCAGAACACCGTGGCCAAGTACATCGCGGTGGACAAGATGACGCCCGACGCGGCGGCCAAGAAATGGGTCGACGCCAACAAGGACAAGGTGGACGCCTGGGTCAAGTGAGCCCCGTCTGACAGCAGTGACCCCATGCCCGGCGGGCGGTGCGCACAGGTGTGCACCGCCCGCCGGGCATCGCCTTGTCCCGGGCCGTTCCGGGCCGCGTCCTCCGACGTCACGGACCTCTTGACACCCCTCCCCACGGCAGGCACATTGAGTTGCGCAACCCGAACTGCGTTGCGCAGAAAGCAACTAGCTGGTTTTGATTTCGGAGGTGCGGCGATGGCGGGACCCCGAGTGGTGATCATCGGAGCGGGCGTCGTGGGAGCGGCCCTCGCGGACGAGGTCTCCGCGCGAGGCTGGACCGATGTGACCGTGGTCGACCAGGGCCCGCTGCCGGCCACGGGAGGCTCCAGCTCGCACGCACCGGGCCTGGTCTTCCAGACCAACTCCTCCAAGACCATGACCGAACTGGCCCGCTACACCGTCGAGAAGTTCTGCTCCCTCGACGTCGACGGCCAGCCCTGCTTCCTCCAGGTCGGCGGCCTCGAAGTGGCGACAAGCCCCGAGCGCCTGGCCGAACTGCGGCGCCGCCACGGCTGGATCACGGCCTGGGGCATCGAGGCCCGGCTGCTGACCCCCGACGAGTGCGTCGAGCAGCACCCGCTGGTCGACCGCGACCGCGTCCTCGGCGGCCTGCACGTACCCACCGACGGCCTCGCCAAGGCGGTCCTCGCGGTCGAGGCACAGATCCGCCGGGCCACCGAGCGCGGCGTGCGCTTCCTCGCCCGCCACGAAGTTCTCGACATCCGCCAGGACGACGGCCGCGTCACCGGCGTCGTCACCGACCACGGCGAGCTGGACGCCGACATCGTCGTGTGCTGCGCCGGCATCTGGGGCCCCAAGATCGCGCGCATGGCCGGCATGAACCTCCCGCTGACCCCGCTCGGCCACCAGCTCGCCTGGACCGGCCCCGTCCCGGCCCTCGCCGGTCAGACCGAGGAAGCGGTCCGCCCGATCCTGCGCCACCAGGACGCCGACCTCTACTACCGCGACCGCTTCGACGGCATCGGCATCGGCTACTACGGCCACCGCCCCATGCCCACCACCGCCGACGAGATCCTCTCCTTCGACGAGGCCGCCGAGATGCCCTCGGTCCTGAAGTTCACCGAGGAGGACTTCGAGCCCGCCTGGGCCGAGACCCAGTCCCTGCTGCCCGCCACGCGGGAGGCGAAGATCGAGGAAGGCATCAACGGCCTGTTCTCCTTCACCACCGACAACTTCCCGCTGCTGGGCGAGTCCCCGGACGTCAAGGGCTTCTGGGTCGCCGAGGCCGTCTGGGTCACCCACTCCGCGGGCGTCGGGCGGGCCATGGCCGAATGGCTCGTCGACGGCCACTGCTCCTCGTTCGACCTGCACGAGTGCGACGTCAACCGCTTCGAGCCGCACCAGCTCTCCCCGGAGTACGTACTGGCCCGCGACTGCCAGAACTTCGTCGAGGTCTACGACATCCTGCACCCGCTGCAGCCCTCCGGAGACCCGCGCCCGATCCGCACCAGCCCCTTCCACCCCCGCCAGCAGGAGCACGGCGCCTTCTTCCTGGAGGCGAACGGCTGGGAGCGCCCGCAGTGGTACGAGGCCAACGCGCACCTGGTGGAGGGCCGTTCGATCCCCACGCCCAACGACTGGGCGGCGCGGTACTGGTCGCCCATCGTCGGCGCCGAGGCCCAGGTCACCCGCGAGACCGTCGCGATGTACGACATGACCGCCCTCAAGCGCCTCGAGGTCACCGGCCCCGGCGCCGCCGCCTTCCTGGAGGGCCTGGTCACCGGCAAGGTCGCCAAGTCCGTCGGCTCGGTGACCTACACCCTGCTGCTCGACCGCGACGGCGGCATCCGCAGCGACATCACGGTGGCCCGCCTGGCCCGCGACCGCTTCCAGGTCGGCGCCAACGGCAACCTCGACCTGGACTGGTTCAGCCGCCATCTGCCGGCCGACGGCACCGTCCAGGTCCGCGACATCACCCCCGGCACCTGCTGCATCGGCCTGTGGGGCCCGCTCGCCCGCAAGGTCCTGCAGCCGCTCACGGACGCGGACTTCACCAACGACGGCCTCAAGTACTTCCGCGCCAAGCACGCCTACATCGGCAGCGTCCCGCTCACTGCGATGCGCCTGTCCTACGTCGGCGAACTCGGCTGGGAGCTGTACACCACCGCCGACCAGGGCCTGAAGCTCTGGGACACGCTGTGGGAGGCGGCTCGCCCGCTGGGCGGGATCATCGCCGGGCGGGGCGCGTTCGACAGCCTGCGCCTGGAGAAGGGATACCGCTCCTTCGGCGCCGACATGACGTACGAGCACGACCCCTACGAGGCGGGCGTCGGCTTCGCCGTCAAGCCCGACAAGGGGGAGTTCACCGGCAGGGAGGCGCTGTCGCACCGCAAGGAGAACGTGCGGCGGAAGTTGACCTGTCTGACCATCGACGACCCGCGGTCGGTCGTGATGGGCAAGGAGCCGGTGTACGACGGCGAGCGGGCCGTCGGCTACGTCACCAGCGCGGCGTACGGCTACACGATCGGCAAGGGGATCGCCTACGCGTGGCTGCCGGCGGAGCTCTCGGTGCCCGGGACCGCGCTGCACATCGGCTACTTCGACCAGCGGATCGAGGCGGTCGTGGCCGAGGAGCCGCTGTTCGACCCGAGCATGTCCCGTCTGCGCGGCTGACTCTCCGCGTCGCATCCGAGGAAAGGAACACCACCGGTGACCGCACAACTCCTCGACGGCAAGGCGACTGCCGCCGACATCCGCAGCGAACTCGCCGAGCGCGTGGCCAAGTTGGCAGCCACCACCGGCCGCGCGCCGGGGCTTGGCACGGTCCTGGTCGGCGACGACCCGGGCAGCCGGGCCTACGTCGGTGGCAAGCACCGCGACTGTGCGCAGGTGGGGATCGCGTCGATCCGCCGGGATCTGCCCGCCGACGCCTCGCAGAGCCAGGTCGAGGACGTGATCGACGAGCTCAACGCCGACCCTGCCTGCACCGGCTACATCGTCCAACTGCCGCTCCCCGCACACCTGGACGCCAACGCCGTACTGGAACGGATGGACCCGGCCAAGGACGCCGACGGACTGCACCCCGTCAACCTCGGCCGGCTCGTGCTGGGCGTCGAGGCGCCGCTGCCGTGCACCCCGCGCGGCATCGTGGAGCTGCTGCGCCGCCACGACGTGCCCCTCGCGGGCGCACGGGTGTGCGTGATCGGGCGCGGCATCACCGTCGGACGCCCCATCGGCCTGCTGCTGACCCGCAGGTCGGAGAACGCCACCGTGACCCTCTGCCACACCGGAACCAAGGGCCTGGCCTGGCACACCTGCGAGGCGGACATCGTCGTCTCGGCCGCCGGGTCGCCCGGACTGATCACCAAGGACATGCTGCGCCCCGGCGCGGCCGTCCTGGACGTCGGCATCACCCGCACCGAGCAGGGGCTGGTCGGCGACGTGCACCCGGAGGCCGCCTCGGTCGCCGGACGGCTCGCGCCGATGCCCGGGGGAGTGGGCCCCATGACCCGCGCCATGCTGCTCGCCAACGTCGTCGAGGCCGCCGAGAGGAACGCGAACCCGGTATGAACGCGCTGAACACCCCGCTGGCCCAGCTGGACCCCGAGGTCCACGACGCCCTGCGCGCCGAACTGCACCGCCAGCAGTCCACCCTGGAGATGATCGCCTCCGAGAACTTCGCGCCCACCGCCGTGATGGAGGCGCAGGGCTCGGTCGCCACCAACAAGTACGCCGAGGGCTATCCCGGCCGCCGCTACTACGGCGGCTGCGAACACGTCGACGTCACCGAGCGGTTGGCGATCGAGCGGATCAAGTCCCTGTTCGGGGCAGGGTTCGCCAACGTCCAGCCGCACTCCGGCGCCCAGGCGAACACGGCCGTCTTCTTCGCCCTGTTGCAGCCCGGCGACACCGTCCTCGGCCTCGACCTCGCACACGGCGGTCATCTCACCCACGGCATGCGCATCAACTACAGCGGCAAGATGCTCAACGTCGTGCCGTATCACGTCTCCGAGGCCGACAACCTGGTCGACATGGACGAGGTCGAGCGCCTCGCCAAGGAACACCGCCCCAAGATGATCATCGCGGGCTGGTCGGCGTACCCCCGGCAGCTGGACTTCGCCGCCTTCCGCCGCATCGCCGACGAGGTCGGCGCGCTGCTCATGGTCGACATGGCGCACTTCGCGGGCCTGGTCGCCGCCGGACTGCACCCCAACCCCGTGCCGCACGCCCATGTCACCACCACGACCACGCACAAGACCCTCGGCGGCCCGCGCGGCGGCGTCATCCTCACCAACGAGGCCGACCTCGCCAAGAAGATCAACTCGGCGGTGTTCCCCGGGATGCAGGGCGGCCCGCTGGAACACGTCATCGCCGCGAAGGCGGTCTCCTTCAAGGTCGCCGCTTCACCGGAGTTCGCCGACCGCCAGGCCCGCACCCTGGCCGGCGCCCGCATCCTCGCCGATCGCCTCACCCAGGCCGACGCGGCGGCTGCCGGCGTGAAGGTCCTCACCGGCGGCACGGACGTCCACCTGGTCCTGGTCGACCTGCGCGATTCAGACCTTGACGGCCGTCAGGCGGAGGACCTCCTCCACGACATCGGCATCACCGTCAACCGCAACGCCGTGCCCTTCGACCCGCGCCCGCCCATGGTCACCTCGGGCCTGCGCATCGGCACCCCGGCGCTCGCCACCCGCGGCTTCACCGAGGACGACTTCACCGAGGTCGCCGACGTGATCGCGCTGGCCCTCCAACCCGCCCCCGACACCGCCGCGTTGCGCGCCCGCACCCGGGCCCTGGCCGCCCGGCACCCGCTCTACCCGCACCTGTCACAGGCAGCATCCCCGTCACAGGCGGCATCCCTGTCACAGGCGGCATCCCTGTCACAGGCGGCATCCCTGTCACAGGCGGCAACAGAAGCCGGAGACACCGCATGAGCCCCCGCACCCCCGGCGCCGAGCTGCCCGAACACCCCGACTTCCTGTGGCGCACACCCGAGCCGAAGCGCTCGTACGACGTCGTCGTCGTCGGCGGCGGCGGACACGGCCTGGCCACCGCGCACTACCTCGCCAAGAACCACGGCATCACCAATGTCGCCGTACTGGAGAAGGGCTGGCTCGCGGGCGGCAACATGGCCCGCAACACCACGATCATCCGCTCCAACTACCTCTGGGACGAGAGCGCCGGCATCTACGAGCACGCCCTCAAGCTCTGGGAGGGCCTGGCCGACGACCTCGACTACCCGATCCTCTTCTCCCAGCGCGGCGTGCTGAACCTCGCCCACAGCCTCCAGGACGTCCGCGACAGCGTGCGCCGCGTCGAGGCCAACCGGCTCAACGGAGTCGACGCGGAGTACCTCGACGCCGAGCAGGTCAAGGAAGTCTGCCCGATCGTCAACATCAGCCAGGACGTGCGCTATCCCGTCCTCGGCGCCACCTACCAGCCGCGCGCGGGCATCGCCAAGCACGACCACGTCGCCTGGGGCCTGGCCCGCTCCGCCGATGCCGCCGGCATCGACATCATCCAGAACTGCGAGGTCACCGGCCTGGACGTGGTCGGAAACCGCGTGGTCGGCGTCCAGACCAATCTGGGCCCCATCGCGGCGGGCAAGGTCGCCCTGTGCTCGGCGGGCCACACCTCGGTCCTCGCCGCCATGGCGGGCATCGAACTCCCCGTCCAGAGCCACCCCTTGCAGGCCCTGGTCTCCGAACTCCTGGAGCCGGTCCACCCGACGGTCGTCATGTCCAACGCCGTCCACGTCTACGTCAGCCAGGCCCACAAGGGCGAGCTGGTGATGGGCGCGGGCATCGACGCCTACAACTCCTACACCCAGCGCGGCGCCTTCCACATCATCGAGGACCAGATGTCCGCGGCCCTGGAGCTCTTCCCGGTCTTCGCCCGCGCCCACGTCCTGCGCACCTGGGGCGGCATCGTCGACGTCAGCCCCGACGCCTCACCCATCGTCGGCCTCAGCCCCGTCGACAACCTCTACCTCAACTGCGGCTGGGGCACGGGCGGTTTCAAGGCCACCCCCGGCGTCGGCTGGGTCTACGCCCACACCATCGCCCACGACACCCCCCACCCCCTCAACGCCCCCTTCTCGCTCGACCGTTTCACCACCGGCGCGCTCGTCGACGAACACGGCGCCGCCGCGGTGGCCCACTAGGGAGCCCAACCCATGCTGCTCATCCCCTGCCCGTGGTGCGGGCCCCGCGACGAGTCCGAGTACCACTACGGCGGCCAGGCCCACATCCCCTACCCGGACGACCCGTCGGCCCTCACCGACGAGGAATGGGCCCGCTACCTCTTCTTCCGCGACAACCCCAAGGGCCCCTTCGCCGAACGCTGGAACCACACGGCGGGATGCCGCCGCTGGTTCAACGCGGTACGGGACACATCGACGAACGAGATCCTGACGGTGTACCGAGTGGGGGAGGAGCGTCCCGCAACGGCTGAGCGGGGTGGGCTGTATTCAGCCCGTCCGGCGTTTGAGGACGAGGCCCTTTCGGGGCCGATCGGGGGTCTGGGGGCAGAGCCCCCAGCACGCACCCGCACCCGCACAAACACCCGCACCTTGACTTTCACGTTCGACGGCGCCGAATACCAGGGCCGAGAAGGCGACACCCTGGCCTCCGCCCTGCTCGCCAACGGCGTCATCCAAGCCGCCACAAGTATCAAACTCGGCCGCCCCCGCGGCATCTTCTCCGCCGGCGCAGAGGAACCCAACGCCGTCATCCAGATAGAAGAACCCTTCCCGGAGCCCATGCTCCCGGCCACCACCGTCGAGCTCTACGACGGCCTCGTCGCCACCAGCCTCCCCGGCCAGGGCCGCCTCGCCACCGAACCGGACCCGGCCCGCTACGACGCCGTTCACGACCACTGCGACGTACTGATCGTCGGCGCGGGCCCCGCAGGCCTCGCCGCAGCCGCAGCGGCAGCTCGCTCGGGCGCCCGCGTCATCCTCGCCGACGACCAGCCGGAACTCGGCGGCAGCCTCCTCGGCACCGGCGAACTCCCCACCTGGGTAAGCGAAACGACCCGGCTGCTGACCACATCGCCGGACATCCGCGTCCTTCACCGCACCACCGTCTTCGGCTACTACGACGACAACCACCTCCTCGCCGTGGAGCGCCGCACCAACCACCTAGGCGCCGCCGCCCCACCCAACGTCGCCCGTGAACGCGTCCACCGCATCCGCGCCCGCCGCGTCGTGCTCGCCACCGGCGCCCACGAGCGTTCCCTCGCCTTCGCCGACAACGACCGTCCCGGCGTGATGCTGGCCCATTCGGCCCGCACCTACGCCAACCGGTACGGCGTCCTGCCCGGCCGCCGCGCCGTCGTGTTCACCACCAACGACAGCGCCTACGCCGCCGCACTGGACCTCGCCGCGGCGGGCGTGGAGATCGCCGCGATCGTCGACACCCGTGACGATGCGGGGGAGTGGGCCGAGCGTGCCCGCACGGCAGGCATCGAGGTGCTGCCCGGCCACGCGGTCACCGGCACGGACGGCGACACCCGCCTGACCTCGGTCACCGTCTCCACGTACGGAAGGACCGAAAAACAAAGGGAGTTCACCGCCGACCTCCTCCTGGTCTCAGGCGGCTGGAACCCGGTGGCGCACCTGTTCAGCCAGGCCGGCGGCAGGCTCCGCCACGACGAAACGCTCGGCACCTTCGTGCCGGACAGTTGCCGTCAGGCCGTCGAGGTCGCGGGCAGTGCGAGCGGTGTTCTCGACCTGGCCGGGGTCCTGGCGCAGGGTGCGGCGGCGGGTGTCCGTGCGCTGGAGGCCGAGGGATACGCGGCGCAGGCCCCCGCCCTCCCGGCCGTACCGGCACAGCCGCGGCCTACCCCGCCGATGCAGGTCTTCACCGTCCCCGGCCGCGAGGGCGCCCCGCGCTTCGTGGACCTCCAACGGGACGTCACCGTCGACGACTTGACCCGCGCCACGGCGGCCGGCATGCGCTCGGTGGAGCACACCAAGCGCTATACCACCGCCGGTACCGCGAACGACCAGGGCAAGACCTCCGGCGTGCTCGCCAGCGGGGTGGTCGCCGAGCTGCTCGGTGTGGACATCTCCGCGCTCGGCACGACCACGTTCCGACCGCCCTACGTCCCGGTCTCCTTCGCCGCGCTCGCCGGCCGCGACCGGGGCGGACTGAGCGACCCGGTGCGTACGACGGCCCTGCACGCGTGGCATGTCACGCACGGCGCGCTGTTCGAGAACGTCGGCCAGTGGAAGCGTCCTTGGTACTACCCGCAGGACGGCGAGGACATGGAGTCGGCCGTGCTGCGCGAGTGCGCGGCCGCCCGCGAGGGCGTCGCGTTCATGGACGCCTCCACGCTGGGCAAGATCGACGTGCAGGGCCCGGACGCGGCACTCTTCCTCGACCGGCTGTACACCAACATGATCAGCACCCTGAAGACCGGCATGATCCGCTACGGCGTCATGTGCCGCCCGGACGGCATGGTCTTCGACGACGGCACGGTCATGCGTCTCGCCCAGGACCGCTTCCTGGTCACCACGACCACGGGCAACGCCGCCGCCGTACTGGACTGGATGGAGGAGTGGCTGCAGACCGAGTGGCCCGAACTGCGCGTCCACTGCACGTCGGTCACCGAGCAGTGGGCCACCGTTGCCCTGGTCGGCCCCAAGTCGCGCGCGGTCCTCGGCTCGCTGGCACCCCAACTGGCCGTCGCCAACGAGGACTTCCCGTTCATGGCCTGGCGAGAGACGACAGTCGCAGGGCTCGACGCGCGCGTGTGCCGGATCAGCTTCTCCGGTGAACTCGCCTACGAGATCAACGTATCGCCGTGGGAGGCGCTCGCCCTGTGGGAGGCGCTGTGCGAGGCCGGTGCCCCGTACGGCATCACCCCGTACGGCACCGAGACCATGCATGTGCTGCGGGCGGAGAAGGGCTACCCGATCGTCGGGCAGGACACCGACGGCACGGTCACCCCGCAGGACCTCGGCATGAGCTGGGCGGTGTCCAAGAAGAAGCCCGACTTCATCGGCAAGCGCTCCTACGCCCGCGCCGACACCGCCCGCCCCGACCGCAAGCACCTGGTCGGCCTGTTGACGGAGGAGCCCGGCACCTTCCTGCCCGAGGGCACCCACTTGGTGGCCGACAGCGTGCTGCCCGCCCCGCCGGTCCCGATGCTCGGCCATGTCACCTCCAGCTACCGCAGCGCCGCCCTGGGCCGGACCTTCGCGCTGGCCCTGGTCAAGGGCGGCCGGGACCGCATCGGCGAGCGGCTGTACGCCCCCGTGGGCGGCCGACTGGTCCCGGTGACCGTCGCAAGCCCCGTCCTCTACGACCCCGAGGGAGCCCACCGCGATGGCTGACACCGCGCTTTCCGCCCCGCCCCGCAGCCCCCTGGCACACGACGCCCACCGCCTGGCCGCCGCGACCCGCGCCTCCCGGGGCGCGATCCGGCTGGCCGAGCTGCCCTTCCTGGCCCAGGTGAACGTCCGCCTGGACGCCAAGGGAGGGGCGGCGGACGCGGTCGGGCTCGCGCTGGGACTGCAACTGCCCCTGGAACCCAACACGGTCGTACGGACCGGGGAGCTGACCGCGGTCTGGCTCGGCCCGGACGAATGGCTGGTGGTGGGGGCGCCGGGCAGCCAGGCGGCCGTGGAGGCCCGCATCCGGGAGGCGGCCGGGGACGAGCACGTCTCCGTCACCGACGTCTCCGCCCAGCGCACCACGCTGCTGGTCGCCGGCCCCCGCGCCCGCGACCTGCTGGCCCACGGCTGCTCGCTCGACCTGCACCCGCGGGTGTTCGGCGCCGGCCGCTGCGCCCAGACGACGCTGGCCCGCACCCAGGTCGTCCTGGTCGCCCGGGACCAACCACGCGCCGGATTCTGGGTGCTGGTGCGCTCCTCCTTCGCCGGCTATCTGACGGACTGGCTGCTGGACGCGGCGACCGAATACCTGGCCTGAGCGGGTTGTTGAAGGAGTTACCAATGAGAACTTTGTGACGGTTTGCATGCTTTGTGCGCATATGGTGACCTGGGTTACGAAGGCTGTTCGTACACCCAGAGGAGATGGTCGTATGCCTTCCACGGACAAGACGGTCGCGGAACTCACGGAGATCCAGAGCGTCGATATCGAGGCGGCACTCGACCCGGCCGAGCCCGACGGCGTCTACCGTGACAGCCGCGAGTGCGCCGCACTCGCGCTGACCTCCGGAACCACCTCACTGCTGCTCTCCCCGCCGACCCCCCGCCCGAAGAAGGGCTGAGCGAGCCGACGGGAGCAGCTGAATGGAGCAGTCAGGCACGGGCGCCCTCCTGCAGGGCGCGGTGCAGGACCTCTCGTCGGACGTGGCCTCCGCCCTTCGGGGCGGGGGCCACGCCCCGGTCACCGGCGGCCCCGAGGACGGCATCACCGTCGCGGCCGTACGCGTTCTGGGCGCGGACCTGTTGCTGCCGCACCTCCTGGCCCGCACCCCGCCGCCCCCGGACACGCTCGACACGCTCCGGCAGACGGTCAGCGCCTTCCCGCCCCGCACCGACGCCGCCCCCACCGTCGTATGGAGCCACTGGGCGATGCGGCGCACCCTGCGCCACTTCGAGCAGCCCCCGGACTCCACGCCCGCGGCCGAGGAGGGACCGGAGCCCGACGGCGCCTGGCTGGACGGCGCGAGCTGGCAGTACCTCACCCATCAACTCGCCGTCCTGGCACCGCTCGCGGTGCCCGGCGCGGACTGCGCGGTGGCGCGCGCCGCGCGCAGCCGCCCGGTCGACGTCGCCCGCGGCTTCGTCAGGGCGGTGCGCCGCAGGGACTGGCAGCAGGCCGCGGGCGCCGGCCGCTGGCTGACCCTGCTGGACGGGGTGCCGGACACGCTCGGCCTCGACGGCGGCCTCGACTTCGTGGAGCTGATGGGCGGCAGCGACCCCCGGGTCGCCCTCCAGGTGGCGGCGGCACGCGCGATGCGCCGGGCCGGAGCGCTCGTATGACGACCGCCGTGGACACCCGGCTGATCCGGGACGTGGCGGTCGCCGCGCTCGGCTGGGTGTCCGCCCACCGCGGCGACTTCGCGCTGGGCGCGGACGCCCTCACCACCGACGGCCCGGTCGACCTCACCTGGAAACCCCTCGGCGAACTGGCCCAGACCTGCGTGAGCGTGCGCCGCTGCACCCCGCCCTCGGACCCGCTGCACGCCTGCGCGTCCGACCTGCTGGACTTCGCCTGGCAGCAGACGGTCCGGGGCGAGCTGTTCCTGCGCCTGCAGCGCACCGAGCCGTTCGCGACGTACCCGCTGGAGGTGTACTCCGTCTTCGCGGGCGCCGGACTGCGGCACGCCGGGTACGAGGCGGCGGCCGCCACGGTCGCGCGCAGCCGCGGCTGGCGCCTCACCGAGCAGGAACCCACCCGGCGGCTCGGCCTGTTGAACGCCGAGCGACGCAGCGACATCCACCGTCCGGAGCCGTTCACGCAGGCGCTCGGCCGCACCTGGCTCGGCGGACTGCCGGAACCGTGGACCTTCGAGCGCGCCTCCGGCTACGCCCTCACCCACGTCGTCTTCCATCTCACCGACTGGGGCCGCACCGCCCAGGACGTCCCCGCCGAACTGGCCGCCTATCTGACCGACTGGCTGCCGCCCTGGCTCGACACCTGCCTGGACGCCGGGATGTGGGACCTCGCCTGCGAACTGCTGATCGTGGCCGCGAGCCTGCCCCGCCCGATCGACGCGGCCACGCTGCGGGACGCCTGGACGCGGATCGCGCGGGTCCAACACCCCTCCGGCGCACTCCCGTTGGTGGCCCCCGACCCCGCGCACACCGACGCGGCCGACCCGGAGCCGGGCTTCGTCCACGGCTACCACTCCACCCTCATGCTGGCCTTCGCCGCGGCTCTGACACAGGGAGTACCGGCATGACCGACACCCGTCTGCTGCACACCGTCGGCGTCCGCGCCCTCGATTGGCTGTGGGCCCACCGCGACGGCTTCCGCCTGGAACCCGACGTCGATCCGGAAGTGGGCTTCCTGGAGCGGTTCAAACCGGTCGGCGAACTCGCCCTGATCTGCGGCGTGTTGTTCCGCGAGGGCGTGGCCGGGTCACAACAGGCCGAACTGGCACGCCGGTTGGTGGACCACACCTGGCGCGACACCCTGGACGGCGGCCGCGCGCTGGTGCGCGGCCAGCGCATCGAACCGCTCTCGCCCATCCCCTTCGAGGTGTACCGGCCCTACCGGGAACTCGGCTACAGCGAGCCCGAGGTGGAACGCGCCACCGCCCTCTACCACCGGCTGACCAGCTGGTCCGCGCTGGAACTGCACCCCACCCGCCGCCTCGGCCTGTCCGCCTTCGAGCGCCGCTACGGCCTCACGCCCCGCCCACCGGAGGCCGACATCGTCGGCAACACCTGGCTGGGCCGCACTCCCGAACCCTGGACGGTCGGCGGGCACATCGCCTACGACATCACCCACGCGGTGTTCCACCTGACCGACTGGGGAGAGCGTCCCGAGGGCCTGCCGCCGCGCATCGCCGACTACCTCGCCACCTGGCTGCCGGTGTGGATCGACGACTGGCTGGACCTCGAGCGCTGGGACCTGCTCGGCGAACTCCTCGTCGTCGACGCCTGTCTGCCCCGCCCCACCCTCGACGAGCGGGCCTGGCAGGCGTTCGCCGCGGCGCAGCAGCCCGACGGTGCCATGCCCGCCGTACGCACCATGCCCGAGGGCGAGCCCGAGGAGGTGTTCGACCTGGTCTACCACCCCACCCTCGTCGCCGCCTTCGCCTCCGTGCTGGCCACCTCCCGCGCCCTGTCCGAGATGGCGCACGTCACCTCATGAACACCTTCCTCCTGAGCACCTCGGCCGGGCCCTGGCCGGGCGACCCGCACGACGCGGACGACTTTCGGGCGGGCCGCTCCGCGGAGACGGAGCGCAAACAGGCCGCGCACGACGAGGAGTTGGGCCAGCGCCTGCAGGCGGCCGTGGACGCCGTCGACGCACCCGACGTCGTCCTCGCCGTCTCCCGCCACGGCCGCCGCACCCTGCACTGCGGCGGCACCGCCCCGCCGCCACCCACGCCCCGTCAGGACCTGCGCTACGAACTCGGCTCCGCCTCCAAGACCTTCACCGGACTGCTGCTGGCCCAGCTGATCCGGCGCGGCGTGCTGTCCGGGGGCGAGCCGGCCACCGTCTGCCTGGCCCCTGCCCGGCACCGCGGCGCGACCCCCGTGACGCTCGCTCACCTCCTCACCCACACCTCCGGACTGCCCGCCCTGCCACCCGACTTCTTCCCGCGTTCCCTGCCCGTCTGGCACACCACGCCCTACGCCCGCTACCCAGCCGAACGCGTCATCGACGCCTTCCTGCGCCGCCGCCCCGCACCCCGTCCAGGCACCCGCTGGCGCTACTCCAACTTCGGGGTCGCCGTACTCGGCCACGCCGTCGCGGCGGCGACCGGCACCGCCTGGGAGGACCTGCTCACCGAGCAGATCCTGCGCCCACTGGACCTCGACGACACCGCCCTGCACGCGCACGGCCCGGGCACCGATGCCGCCGGACACCGCAAGGACGGCCGCACCCCCGTGCCCGCCTTCGACGCGGGCGGCTTCCAGGCGGCGGGCGCCGTCCGCGCCACCCCGCACGACCTGCTCACCTTCCTCGAAGCCCACCTCGACCCGCCCGACACCCGCCTGGCCGGCGCCCTGCGAGCGGTCCGCACACCGGTGCTACGCCGTGGACTCGGGCACCGCCACGTCCACACCACGGCCTGGTTCCGGCACCCCACCGACACCGGTCCCCTGTACTTCCACGGCGGCGCCACCCTCGGCCAACAGGCCTTCCTGGGCTTCCGCCCCGACACCGGCACCGCCCTGGTCGCCCTGTGCACACGCCGCGTCCGCGCCCACGACCCCTTCGTGGCGACGGCGTACCGGCTGCTGGCCGAGGCGTAGGCGGTCCAGGGCCCGGACACACGAACGGTGCGGGGATCGTGTCCCCGCACCGCACATGCCGTACTCCTACTCCACCCGTTACTTCACCCGCTGCCACAGGGACGGCGTGCCGTCCGGGGTCCAGACCGCCTGTGCCTGGTGGGTCTGCAGGCACTGGTAGCGGACGCCTGCGTGGCTGACCGTGTCACCGGTCTGGTAGACCCGCCCGGCCCGCCATGCGTCGGCCGCGTTGTCCTGCGGGCCCTGCGTGCCGGACTGGGAGGCCGCGGTCTTCAGGGTGAGGCCGAAGTCGCTCAGGATCGGGTTGACCGGCTGGAAGAAGGTGGTTCCGCCGGTGGTGCAGTCGCCCGAGCCGCCGGAGGTGGTGCCCTGGGCCTGCGCGCCGGAGACGAACGGCCCGCCGGAGTCGCCCGGTTCGGAGCACACGCTGGTGCGGGTCAGGCCGGTGACGGTGCCCTCTTCGTAGTCGACCGTGGCGCCGAGCTGCTGGATGGTGCCGCAGTGCCAGCCGGAGGTGGAGCCGGAGCGGCACACGGACGCTCCGACGAGCGCCTGGACCGAGCCGGCGATCTGCGCCCGCTTGCCGCCCTGACCCTTGTAGTCCGGCGTGGCGGTCCAGTTGCTGTTGACGGCCACCCAGGACATGTCCTTGCCGGGGAAGGTGGACGCCTGGAAGGTGCCCTGGTCGGTCTTGTCGTACCCGGTGGTCGTCGAGCCGGGCTTGCCGCAGTGGCCCGCGCTGACGAAGCCCTGCCGGCTGCCCTTGGTGACCGAGAAGCCGACGGAGCAGCGGGCGCTGTTGTCGATGTAGTAGGCGTCGCCGCCGACGATGTCCTCGCGCAGCTTGGGCCGCGCCGCCGACACCCGGATGACCACGCCCCGCCCTTCGAGGCCGGCGGCCTTGACGAAGGCGCTGGCCGCCGACTTCCTGGTCGCCTGGACGACGACCCGGTTGGCCGGTACGTCGACGTACCAGACCGGGGTGTCGTGGGAACGGCGGTGCAGAGCGGTCGCGTCCAGCCTTTCCTTGAGTGCCTGCAGGGTGCTGAGCGGTGTGGTGACGACCGCGGCCTTGGCGCCCTGCGCCTGGATGGCGGCCACGTCCGCCGCGTGCGTGGTGGCGACGGTGAGTTCGGCGGAGGTCGTTCCGTGCACCCAGGCGCCGGCGAAGTGCCCGCCCAGTGCGTTGCGCAGGCGGCCCGCACGGGTGCCGGCCTCGGCCTCGTTGGTCAGCCTGGCCTTCGCCTGCTGCCGCGTCAGGCCCAGGTCGCGTTGCATCGCCTGCAGCATCTGCGCGGACGGCCGGACGGTGTCCAGGGTGCGGGCGGCGATGCTGACGGGGCCCGGCGCGGGTGGTGGCGGGGCCGCGGCTGCGGACGGGACCTGGGTGAGGACGAGAGCGCCGAGCGCGGTCAGGGCGGCGCGGCGCGCGCCCACAGCATGTCTGGCGACCATGCGGTGTGCCTCCTTCTGAAGGGGGTGAGACAGTGGCGAATCCGTAGGCGGCCTTGCCGCAAAGGCCCGGAACGATGTCAAAGGCGGAGGTCTTTCGCGCTTTGGGGGACGCCTCGGGTGGCATGTGCAGTACTCGCCCGTCGCCGCCACGCACGCCGTGCCCGCTGCGGGGGTGTCATGGTGGGGTCATGTGCTGGAGTGCGACGGCCGATCTGGTCGCGGGAACGGGGATCGCCTGCGTCGGTGTCGCCTGTGTGGCGCGGGTGCGGCGGATCGGGGATCTCCCGCTCGCCGCGCTGCCGTTGCTGCTCGGCATCCATCAGCTGGTCGAGGCACGGGTGTGGCAGGTCGAGGGCGGCAGCGGACCGGCCGTCATCGCCTGGACCGTGATCGCGTTTCCCCTACTGGCGCTGTGGGTGCCCCTGGCCGTGGTGTGCGCCGAGCCCCGCCCGGTCCGGTCCCGGCTCGCGATTCCCGCGCTGTCCGGCCTGGTGACCGGCGCCGTGCTGGCGTACGTCATCGCCACCCGCACCGTCCGGGCCGAGATCCGCGGCCACACCGTCGGCTACGTCATCGGCCTGCCGCACGGACAGCTGCTCGTCGCGGGCTATCTCCTCGCCACCGTCGGCGCGTTGCTGCTCTCCGGCGACCGCCGGGTGCGCGTGCTGGGGGTGCTCGCCGGTGCGGGTGCGCTGGTCTGCTGGGCCCTGTGGCGACTGGAGTTCGTCTCGACCTGGTGCGCGTTCGCGGCGGTGTGCTCGGTGGTGGTGTTCGAGTGGGTGGGGAGCCGACGCCGAAGCCCTGACAGCGTGGAGTTCAGCCCGTCCTCGTAGCTGCGTGGAGTGCAGTTCGTTGCCCCCTCACATCGCCCGTGCCACGAGCAGGGCCACGTCGTCGTGGTCCTCGGGGTGGCGCAGGCCGTGGAGGAGGAGGTCGCAGGTCTCCTCCAGGGGGCGCAGCGGCTCGTCGAGGAAGCCGAGCATGGTGTGCAGGCGGTCGTCGATGGAGTGGTGCCGGGTCTCGACGAGACCGTCGGTGTACAGCACGAGCAGTTCGCCGGGTCCGAGCCGGGTCGTGGTCGCCTCGAAGGGGACACCGCCGACACCGAGCGGGGCACCGGTGGGCAGGTCGAGCAGTTCGGGGGAGTGGCCCGGTCCGGCCAGCGCGGGCGGCATGTGTCCGGCGTTGGCGATCTGGCACCGATGGGTGCGGGGGTCGTAAACGGCGTAGAGGCAGGTGACGATGTAGTGCTCCAGATCGCAGGTGATCTTGTCCAGGTGCTGGAGCACGGCGCTCGGGGCGAGATCGAGGTCCGCGTAGGCGCAGGTGGCGGTGCGCAGGCGGCCCATGGTGGCGGCGGCGTCGATGCCGTTGCCCATGACGTCGCCGACGACCAGGGCCGTCTTGTCGTCGCTGAGCGGGATGACGTCGTACCAGTCGCCGCCGACCTCGCTGGTGGCCTGGGCGGGCTGGTAGCGGGAGGCGAGTTCGAGCCCCGAGTGTTCGGGCGGGTGGTCGGGCAGCAGGCTGCGCTGCAGCGTGAGGGCGGTGTTGCGCACGCTCTGGAACCAGCGGGCGTTGTCGATGGCCACGGCCGCCCGCCCCGCCAGTTCGCCGGCCAGCACGACGTCGTCCTCGTCGAAGGGGAGCGGATTGCGGGTGCGCTTGAGGTCGAGGGCGCCGAGCACCTCGCCGTGGGCGATCAGCGGCACCGCGAGATACGAGTGCACCCCGGCCCGCGCCAGCAGCGACCCGGCCTCGGCGTCCCGGGCGATCCGGGGCAGGTCCTGGGCGTCGACATGGCGTACCAGAACCGGCCGCCCGGAGTGCACGCACAGCGTGACCAGGCGGTCCCCGTCGTAGGCCGCGAGCCCGCCGGGCGGATCGGCGGCCCGCAGCGCCACCGTCGGGTGGGAAGCCTTGAGGGCCAGTGAACGGAACAGCTCCGGGCCGTCGTCCGGTCTGCGCGAGCGCCGGCAGGCCAGCGCCGAGTCGAGTACGTCCACGGCGACCACGTCGGCGAGCTGCGGGACGGCGATCTCGGCCAGTTCCCGGGCGGTGTCCTCCACCTCCAGCGTGGTGCCGACCCGCACCGAGGCGTCGGCGATGAGGGCGAGCCGACGCCGGGCCCGGTCGGCCTCGGCGGCCGCGCGGTGCCGTTCGGTGACGTCGACGACCGAGATGGTCGCGCCCAGGACACGCCCGCCGGGGTCCTCCAGCCGGTAGAAGGACAGCGACCAGGCGTGCTCGTTCTCGGGGTCGGCCGGGGGCCGGCCCACGTGGTACTGGTCGAGCAGCGGGGTGCCGGTGGTCAGCACCTGACGCAGCGCGGACTCGATGGTGTGAACGTCGGGCAGCGGCAGGGCCTCGCGCAGCGTGCGGCCCACATGGTCCTCGGCGGGGATGCCGTCGATCCGGGCCAGCGCCGGGTTGACCAGCAGATACCGCAGGTCGGGGTCGAGCAGGGCGAGACCGATCGGGGACTGGTTGATCAGCCGCTCGCACAGGGCCAGGTCGGTCTCCACGCGCTGGAGCAGATTGTGGTCGGCGGCCAGGCCCAGGGCGTAGACGTCACCGAGATCGTCCTGGAGCCGCATGTTGCGGAACTCCATGAGCCGGGAGCTGCCGTCCTTGTGCCGGATGGGGAAGGCTCCCGCCCAGCTCCGGCCGGTCTCCAGCACCTCCGTGAACAGGTTGACCACGGCCGTCATGTGCTCGGGGTGGATGAACAGCCGCGCCGCATACGTGCCCAGTGCCTCCTGCGCGGTGTAGCCGAACAACTCCTCGGCCTGCGGGGTCCAGAAGACGATGCGCCCGTCGGTGTCCAGGACCACCGCGGACACGCTCAGCACATCCAGCAGACCGGTGACCCGGGGCTCCGCTTCCGACCGGAGGGAACCGGGCGGGGCGGAGTCGTCCTGGACGGACTCGGGCTCGGAGGAATCGGGCTCGGAAGAGCCGTGCGCAGAAGAGCCGTGCGCAGAAGAGCTGTGCTCAGAAGTACTGGGCTCAGAAGAATCGGGCTGGAAGGAATCTGCCGCCATCTCGCGACCACCTCCACCTGTGGCCCTTCCATGCTGCCCCCGCCTCGCGCCGGGCGGAAGCAGAGGCGGTCGGGGACCTGTTTCTCCGGAACCGTGCGCAATGGCCGGACAAGCAGGAACATGGTGCTGTAAAGGACGGAATGCTATGGCACCCAAGGATTCCGCGCGTGACGCGTCCGACGGTTCTGCGCCCGCGGCACCGCGCGACTTTCTCGACGCGTCCACGGACGCGGCGGCGATCGTGTCCGGCGAGGGCGTGGTGCTCGGCTGGACCCGGGGCGCCGAGGCCCTGCTCGGCCGACCCGCGTCCGAGATGGTCGGCGGCCCGGCCGCGCGGGTGGTGGCGATGCCCCGGGACCCGGCCCGGGTGGCCGGAGTCGTCGAGCGGTGCCGCGCGGGCATGGGATGGAACGGCGTGGTCACGCTGCGGCACAGCGACGGCCGGGCCGTCGACGTCGACCTGCGGGTCTCCGCGTCGTTCCGGTTCGGCGGGCAGGACTGCTTCCTGCTGTCCGGGCGGGAGCGACGGCCGCAGTGGACGGTGGGCCAGACCGTGCTCGACGGGTTCCTCACCCGCTCCCCGGTCGGCATGGCCGTGATGGACCTGGAGCTGCGTTACATCTGGCTCAACGACACCCTGGAACGCTTCGGCGGCGTACCCCGTGAACAGCGGCTGGGACGCCGGCTGAGCGAGCTGCTGCCCGGTCTGCAGGCGACCACCCTGGAGAGCCTGATGCGCAAGGTCCTGGAGACCGGGGTCCCGGTCACCGACTACGAGTATTTGGGCTGGAGCTGGGCCGACCCGCACCGCCAGCGCGCCTACTCCACGTCGTTCTTCCCCCTGCTGGACGCGGCGGACAACGTCACCGGGGTCTGCTACATGGTCCAGGACGTCACCGAGCGGTGGACCGCCCGCCGGCTGCTGATGCTGGTCAACGAGGCCGGGACCTGCATCGGCACGAGCCTGGACGTGCTGGGCACGGCACAGGAGCTCGCCGACTTCGCCGTACCCCGCTTCGCGGACTTCGTCGTCGTGGACCTCCTGGAGCCCGTCCTGAGCACCGAAGGGCACGGGGCCTGGCTGACGGACGCAGGGCCTGCCTCCGTACGGCCGTTGCTGCGCCGCGCCGGGATGAGCTCGGTGCGCGAGGGCTGCCCGGAAGCCGTGGTGCGGGTCGGCGAGACGGCCGGCTTCCTGCCCCCCTCGCACGACCTGAACCTGCTCGTCGAGGGCGAGCCGATCCTGCTGCCCGTCCTCGACCCGTCCGAGGAGCAGTGGACGGTCGGGCAGCCGGAACGGGCCGACCGTATCCGCCGGTTGGGACTGCACTCCCTCATCTCCGTGCCGATGCGAGCCCGCCGCACCGCCCTGGGCATCACCACCTTCATCCGCTCGCTCAACCCCATCTCGTTCCAGCCCGACGACGTCCTGCTGGCCCGGGAACTGGTCGCGCGGGCGGCGCTGTGCGTCGACAACGCCCGCCGCTACACCCGAGAGCACACGGCGGCGATCACCCTGCAGCGCAGCCTGCTGCCGCAGGCCCTCACCGGCGGTACGGCGGTGGAGGTGGCCTCCGCCTATCTGCCGGCGGACCCGTCGGGCGGCGTGGGCGGCGACTGGTTCGACGTGATCCCGCTGTCCGGGGCGCGCGTCGGTCTCGTGGTGGGCGATGTGGTCGGGCACGGCATCACCGCCGCGGCGACCATGGGGCGGCTGCGCACCGCGGTGCAGACCCTGGCCGACATGGAGCTGCCGCCCGACGAACTGCTGGCCCACCTCGACGACCTCGTGCTGCGGCTGAGCGGGGAGAAGGCCGACGACGAGGCGGCGCAGCGCAGCACGACCTCCTTCCTCGGGGCGACCTGTCTCTACGCCGTCTACGACCCCGTCACGGGCCGGTGCACGATGGCCCGCGCCGGACACCCGCCCCCGATCGTCGTCGCACCGGACGGGCAGGTGTCCTTCCCCGAACCCCCGGCCGGGCCCCCGCTGGGGCTGGGTGGCATGGCGTTCGAGGCCGCCGAGATCGAGCTCGCGGAGAACAGCGTGCTCGGTCTCTACACCGACGGCATCATCGAGGGAACCGACGGCGACATGGAGCGCGGGATGTCCCGGCTCGGCGACCTGCTGGCCCGCTCCGACGCCGACCTCTGCGCCCTGTGCAACTCGGCGGTGGAGCAACTGGTGCCCGTGCCGCAGCCCGACGACATCGCCCTGCTGCTGGCCCGCACGCACAGCCTGGGCGCCGACCACGTCGCCTCCTGGGACGTGCCCCTGGACCCGTCCGCCGTGGCCGAGATCCGGGCCCGCGCCACCCGGCAGGTGGCGGCCTGGGGGCTGGGCGAGGGCCTGGCCATGACGACGGAACTCGTGGTGAGCGAGCTGGTCACCAACGCGATCCGCTACGCCGAACCGCCCATCCGGCTCCGGCTGATCCGTGACGCCCGCCTGACCTGTGAGGTCGCCGACGCCAGCAGTACGGCACCGCGTCTGCGGCACGCCCGCAGCATGGACGAGGGCGGTCGCGGCCTCTTCCTGGTGGCCCAGCTGACCGACCGCTGGGGCGCCCGCTACACGGCCGACGGAAAGATCATCTGGGCCGAGCAGGAGATCCCGGCTCCGGCCTCCTAGCCCCCGACCTGGGCGCCTCGGGGGCGTCTCGCCGACTCCTTGACAGGGGAGGGGTGCGCCCCCAAACTGGCGTTGCGTTAAGCGCACGCCGTTGCATATTACGCATCCGTGTCGAGGTGATCATGAGGATTCCCGCGTGCTCTCTGGCCGATCTGCCGCAAGGCGAGTCGATCCGGCTCGAGTGCGAACCGCCCGTCGCCGTGTTCCACACCGATGACGGTGAGCTCTACGCGATCGACGACACCTGCACCCACCAGGACGCCTCGCTCGCCGACGGCTGGCTGGAGGGCTGCGAGGTCGAATGCCCGCTGCACGCCTCGAAGTTCGACCTCAGGACGGGCAAGGTGGACGCCCCGCCGGCCCGGCTCCCGGTGCGCACCCACCAGGTCCTCGTCGAGAACGGCATGCTCTACGTCGAGCTGTCCGACGCCCCGCCGAACCTCCCGCCGACCTGCGTCGCGGCCCGGCTCGGAGCGGTGGCCGCAGGAGGGGTGGCGTGACGGACTCGGCGGCGCGGACGGTCCGGTCCAGGTGATCGGCACCGCCCGCGCCGCCACGGCCACACCCGCGGGGGCCCCGCGCCTCCACCCCCACGGGCTCCCGCGGCCCGGCCGGGCACTGGTCATGGGCGTCGTGAACGTCACCCCGGACTCGTTCTCCGACGGCGGACACTGGTTCGCCACGCAAGCAGCCGTCGCTCACGGTCTCGCGCTGTTCGAGGAGGGCGCGGACATCGTCGACGTGGGCGGCGAGTCGACCCGACCCGGCGCCGAACGCCCTTGCGTGGACGAGGAGTTGCGGCGCGTCCTGCCCGTCGTACGGGAACTGGTCGCGGCGGGCACCGTCGTCAGCGTCGACACCATGCGCGCCGAGGTCGCCGCCCGTGCCCTCGACGCGGGCGCACGACTGATCAACGACGTCTCGGGCGGCCTCGCCGACCCCGCCATGCTGCCGCTGATGGCGCGCGCGGGCACGCCGTACGTCCTGATGCACTGGCGCGGCCACGCCGCCGCCATGCAGGCCAACGCCGTCTACGGCGACGTCGTCACCGATGTCGTCGACGAACTGCGGCTGAGGGTCGAGGCCGCCCTGCACGCCGGGATCGCGCCCTGCGACCTGATCCTCGATCCAGGGCTCGGCTTCGCCAAAGAGGCCGAGCACAACTGGGAGTTGCTCGGCCGTCTCGGCGAGGTCGCCGCCCTCGGCCATCCCGTCCTCGTGGGTGCGTCCCGCAAGTCCTTCCTGGGGCACCTGCTCGCGGACCCGATGACGGGAGAGCCCCGCCCCGCGCGACTGCGCGACGCCGCGACCACCGCCGTCTCCGCCCTCGCCGCGGCCCACGGCGCTTGGTGCCTGCGCGTCCACGACGTCGCATCGACACTCGACGCGGTACGGGTGACGGCCCGTTGGGGCGCGGAAGCGGCAGCCCGGGCTCCTGCTTGAGGCGATCGTCCCCGGCGTCTCCTGGGCGGACTCAGCCCAGGTGGCCCATCCTGTTGCTGATCTCCTGCGCGCCCTTGACCAGCGTGGGCGCCAGCTCGTGCATCCGCGCTTCCGTGAAGCGGTAGGCCGGTCCCGAGGCGCTGAGCGCGGCGATGACCTCGCCGTCGCGGGAGTGGATCGGGGCCGCCATGGCGTGCAGGCCGATCTCGAGCTCCTCCAGAGTGATCGCGTAGCCCCGCTCCCGAGCGAGGGCGAGGTCCTTGTCCAGCTTTGCCCTGGCCGTCAGGGTGTTGGGCGTCAGCTTCCGCAATCCGGAGTCCCCGAGCACCTCGGCGCGCGCCTCCGCTGAGAGGTGGGCCAGCAGGATCTTGCCGCTGGACGTGGCGTGCGGCGGGGTCAGTTGGCCGACCCAGTTGTGCGTGCCGACCGCGCCCGGACCGCGTACCTGGCAGAGGTTGACCGCGTAATGCTCCTGCAGGACCGCGATGTTGACGGTCTCGCCGAACTCCTCCGCGAGCCGCTCGCACACCGGCCTGCCCTGCTGGGTGATGTCGAGCCGGCCCGTCACCGCCCCCGCCAGGCGCACGATCCCGAAGCCGAGCCGGTACTTGCCCCGCTCGGTCGCCTGCTCCACCAGGCCGCGCGCCTCCAGCGCACCGAGCAGACGGAACGCCGTCGACTTGTGCACCTCGATCTCGGCGGCCACCTCGCTCACGCCGGCCTCCCCGCGCTGGGCGAGGATCTCCAGAACGCTGACGGCACGGTCGACGGACTGCACCCCGCTCCCCGCGGGCCCCGTTGTTTCGCCATCTGCCGTGTGGTTGCTCATGGCGCAACTATACGATCCCGGCCGACTGACCGGGAAGGTGCGGGGGAGACGCTGGTGGGTGGTGGGTGGTGGGTGGTGGTTGGCGGGTGGTGGGTGGTGGGTGCGGGGACGGTATCGCGCGCGCGGAGTTCCCTCAAGCCATACAGGGACGTACGTCAGTTGCTGTGGGTCGCGCGTATCGGCCGGTAGCGTCGCCCTGTCCGGCCGAGAGGGGCCCGCGACGGCGACCGGTGGGAGGCGCGCATGGCGACCAGGTGGACCGTGACGATCGACTGCGAACAGCCGGCGAAGCTGGCCGCCTTCTGGGCGCTGGCGCTGGGCTATGCGGAAAGGCCCGCGCCCGACGGGTTCGGGAGCTGGGAGGAGTGGTTCGTCCACCACGGGATCCCGGAGGACGAGTGGGACGAGGGCGCCTATCTCTCCGACCCGGACGGGGTCGGGCCCGACATCTCGTTCATGCGGGTCCCGGAACGCAAGGTGGCGAAGAACCGGCTGCACCTGGACGTGCAGGTCGGCGGCGGCCGGGAAACGCCCTGGGAGGAGCGCTGGCCGCGCGTGCAGGCAGCCGTGCGGCGGCTGACGGCCGCGGGCGCGACCGTGGTCGGTGAGGAGAGTCTGGACGGCAGGCCCGACCACATGGTGATGGCCGACCCCGAGGGGAACGAGTTCTGCCTGCTCTGACGGAGCCGCGCCGGCGGGGGCGAGGTGCCGGCCGGTGTCACGCCAGCGACAGGAACAGCTTCTCCAGGCGGGCCCGCATCTGCTCGACGTCCTCGCCGTTCTTCCGGCCGGACTCGGCATCGGTGACGCACTGCTGCAGACCGGTGGCGATGATGGCGAACCCCGCCCTGTCCAGAGCCCGTGAGGCGGCGGCGAGCTGGGTGATGACGTCCTCGCAGTCGCGTCCCTCCTCGATCATCCGGATCACCCCGGAGATCTGCCCCTGAGCACGACGCAGCCGGTTCAGGACCGATTTCAGCTCAGCACCCGCGAGCTCCATGTCCACGACCACACCTCCGTCGACTCATACCCCTGGGGGTACTGTACGTCCCGGTCAGGGACGGCGTCGAACCCTCCCCTCACTGGCGGCCGGCTACAGGGCACTGATCCGGTTGAGGGCGCTGCGGCGCCGACCCCGAGTGCCAGCCGCATCAGGAGACACCGGACGCGGAACGGGCCCGGTGGCGGCGCACCGCGTCGCGGTTGGCGCAGCGCTGCGAGCAGTAGCGCTGCCGTCCGGTGCGCGAGGTGTCGGCGAAGATCACGGTGCACTCGGTCACGTCGCAGCGCCGTAGACGGTGCATACCGCGCCCCGCCAGATGCAGGGCTGTGCCCACTGAGATCAGCGACAGCAGCAGCCTGCCGAGCGGCTGATCATCGTCGCGGTAGTGCACATGCCAGCCGGTCCCGGCGTGATCAGTCAGCCGCGGGTAGGCCGTGGCCGACGCCAGCATGGCGTTGAGCACCGCAGCCCGCTCGTGCTCATCGGTCGCGTCCACCACCAGGCCGGCGGCAGCGGTCGGCGCAGTCTGATGAACATGCCACAACGCACCGCAACCGCAGCCTCTATTGCTGTACGGCAGGCCGCGGAGTACGACCTCGTGGAGCGCCTGCGCCTGCGGAGCCTGCTCTTCGACGACCTCGCCGGTGACTTCTTCAACCCGGCGACGGGGGACGGCAGTTGGCTGGACGCCCTCGCGGTGGTCCTGAAGCAACAGCTGACGGTGGACGACGTACGCATCCTCGTCGTCGATGCCGATGGTGGGGGTGACGGCGATAATGAGGGCGGGGGCCTCGCGGCCTGCGGCATCGGCTCGATCGAGCAGCGGCTGCCGGGACCGCATCTGCTTAACGGTCGGATCGGGCAGGTGATCGGCGTGGTCACCGACCCGGCGCACCGGCGGCGCGGATACGGCCGTGCCGTCATGCGGGGCCTGCTCTACCGCGACCTTGGCTTCACCGACCACCCCGACCTGACCTGACCTGACCTGACCTGACCTGACCTGACCTGACCTGACCGAGCTCTACTCCGCGGGTGCAATTCTCGGCAAAACATGCGCGTTGAGCTTGACCGCGCCCAATAGGCCGCACATGTAAAACTTCTCACCGAATGGCAAGGCCAACTGGCGGCCGTGGCTACCCCATCCGGTGGCTTATGGCGGTTGCAGCGTTATGTGTGCCTCCGATTTCCAGATTATTCCACTATCCGGCTCTAGGTACTGACCAGCGGTCAGAAGCCCTGAACCAAGTCGAGGAGAGTGGAAGCAATGACTACATCGCCGAGATGGCGATCAGTTCTGGCGTCGGCCACCATGGTGGCCGCGTTCGCCACAACCCCGCTGGTGACCCCGGCAATCGCCCACGCTCAGGACGACGCGACCCCGCATCCGTATCCGGGGCCTTTCGCCCACCAGGCGAACCCGTCCAAGGGGGTATATCAGACCCGGAACGCAGGCCCGGAGGATCAGGCCAAGCCAGAGGGCTCGGGACACCCGTCAAAGCCCGCACATCCGGGTTACGCGGCGAAGCCGGAACACCCGGGCCACCCGGCGAAGCCTGAGCGCCCGGTGAAGCCTGAGCACCCGGCCTACCCGGAGCACCCGAGCAAGCCTGAGCACCCGGCGTACCCGGAGCGCCCGGAGCATCCCGTAAAGCCTGAATACCCCGCCCATCCGGTCAAGCCTGAGTACCCGGCCCACCCCGTGAAGCCGGAGTATCCGTCGAAGCCCGTTTATCCGGTGAAACCTGCGCTCCCCGCTCTCCCGGAGAAGCCGGTGTACCCGGTGAAGCCGGAGATGCCTGCCGTTCCGGTGAAGCCGTCCTATCCGGTGAAGCCAGAGATGCCTGTGTACCCGGTGAAGCCGGCGTATCCCGTCAAGCCGGAGATGCCTGTCTATCCGGTAAAGCCCGCGTACCCCGTGAAGCCGGCGATGCCCGTCTATCCGGTGAAGCCGGCATACCCCGTCAAGCCGGAGATGCCCGCGTATCCGGTGAAGCCCGCCTTGCCTGCGTATCCGGTGAAGCCCGCGATGCCCGCCTACCCGGCCAAGCCGGAGAAGCCTGCCCTCCCGTCGAAGCCGGCCATGCCTGCGTACCCCACGCGGCCAGAGATGCCGGTGAAGCCTGCGTATCCGCAGAGGCCGGCCATGCCGGAGAAGCCCGCGTACCCGCAGAAGCCCGCGATGCCGGAGAAGCCCGCCTACCCGGCCAAGCCGACGTACCCCGAGAAGCCGGCGACGCCGGTCAAGCCGGCCTACCCGGAGAAGCCGGCCATGCCTGCTCAGCCGGTCAAGCCTGCGTATCCGGAGAAGCCGGCGATGCCGGTCAAGCCGGCCTACCCGGAGAAGCCGGCCATGCCTGCTCAGCCGGTCAAGCCTGCGTATCCGGAGAAGCCGGCGATGCCGGTCAAGCCGGCCTACCCGGAGAAGCCGGCCATGCCTGCTCAGCCGGTCAAGCCTGCGTATCCGGAGAAGCCGGCGATGCCGGTCAAGCCGGCCTACCCGGAGAAGCCGGCCATGCCTGCTCAGCCGGAGAAGCCCGCCTATCCCGCCAAGCCCAAGAAGCCCGCCTATCCTGCGCACCCGGAGAAGCCGGCCTACCCCGAGAAGCCCGCCTATCCTGCGCACCCGGAGAAGCCCGCGGCGCCCGCCTACCCCGCGTACCCGGCCAAGCCGGCGTACCCGGAGAAGCCCGCCCACCCGGACAAGCCCGCTCTGCCGATGAAGCCGGACTACCCGGCGCACCCGGCCAAGCCGGACATGCCCGCGCATCCCATGAAGCCGGAGATGCCGTCCCACCCGATGAAGCCAGACATGCCCGCGCACTCGATGAAGCCGGACATGCCCTCCCACCCGTCCGCTCCCGACCACCCGTCCAAGTCGTCGACGTCCTGGTAGCAGTGACGTCTGCGCCGTAGAAAGCCGCCGCCCGGGAGTGCCTCGCCGCGCTCGTCGGCTCGGTGGTGACAACCAGGTGAAGCTGGGTGACCGTGCAAAGGGCGCCTGACAGGGCAGACACCCGTCAGGCGCCCTTGCTCGTTGGCCGCGTGATTCGTGACCCTCGTGCAGTCGGAGTCGGAGTCGGAGAGGGACAACCGGGGTAGTCGTGTCCCGATGGACATGTACTCGACCGACCGATCCGGGGAGCCGACGGGTGGCGCCCGCGCCGTGTATCGGTGCCGTGTGGAGTGGTGGGACACCGACGCCTCCGGTCACTACCACAACGCGGCGATCGGACGGTTCGTGGAGGCGGCCGAGGCGGTGCTGGTGCGCGAGTGCGGGGTGGTCGGCTATTTCGGGGCGGCGCCGCGAGTGCGCTACGAGGTCGATTTCGCCTCCCCGCTGTGGTTCGGGCAGCAGGTGACGACCACCATCACCGTGGAGCGCATCGGTACGTCCTCGATGACGTTCGGCTTCGAGGTGTGGGGCGAGGAGCACGAGGGCCGTCCGCGCGGGCTCGCGGCGTCGGGGCGTTATACGGTCGTACATGTGCCGCCGGGGGAGGAGCGCGTCAGCACTCCCTGGCCCGAGGAGTGGATCAAGGCGCTGACCACGGAAGCGGGATGACGTTCCGCTTCTCGGCGACCCACCCGTTCTCGGCGACCCACCCGTTCCTGGCGACCCACCCGTTCCCGGCGACGTACCCGTCCTCGATCTGAAAGGCGCCCGATGTCGCGGTCTGAGCACACGTCACGGCACAACACCCGTGAGATCGAGCAGGGCATCCACACCGACCTGCACCGGCAGACCACGTACAGCGGCTATCTCCGGCTCGACCGGCTGCTGTCCGCGCAGCAGCCGCTCAGCGATCCGCCCCACCACGACGAGCTTCTGTTCATCATCCAGCACCAGACCTCCGAGCTGTGGTTCAAGCTCGTCATCCACGAACTGCGCGAGGCGATGCGCCGGCTGGCCGCGGACGACCTTCAGCCGGCGCTCAAGTCCCTCGCCCGCGTCAAGCACATCCAGCACCAACTCGTCGACCAGTGGGCGGTGTTGGCCACCCTGACCCCGAGCGAGTACGCCCAGTTCCGCGGCGTGCTCGGACATGCCTCGGGCTTCCAGTCGGCGCAGTACCGCGTCGTGGAGTTCCTGCTCGGCAACAAGAACGCCCGTATGACCGAGGTCTTCGCCCATGACCCGCAGGCGCGCGCGGCCCTCGAGGAGGCCCTCGAACTGCCCACGCTCTACGACGAGTTCCTCCGCTACCTCGCCCGCGCGGGCCACCCGGTCCCCGACGACCTGCTGAAGCGGGACGTCTCCCAGGCCCACGTGTTCCACGACGGCCTGCTGCCCGTACTGAAGGAGATCTACGAACACCCCGAGGAGCACTGGGGCGCGTACGAGACCTGCGAGGAGCTGGTCGACGTCGAGGAGAGCTTCCAGCTCTGGCGCTTCCGCCACCTCAAGGTCGTCACCCGCGTCATCGGCTTCAAACGCGGCACCGGCGGTTCCAGCGGAGTCTCCTTCCTCAAGGCCGCCCTGGATCTGTCCTTCTTCCCCGAGCTCCTCGCGGTCCGCACCGAGATCGGCTGACCGTCGTCCGGTCCGGGCCCGGACCGGGTGGTCCGCCCTCGTGCTAACGTGGCTCGTTTGCAGCGTCACCGTGCTGTCCGTGCCCGGCTCCGGGTTCATGGCCGGTGGCCGCGTCCCCGCCGCGCCTTCCTCGGTACGGTCCCTACGGAGGAAGGCTTTCTGTGAGCGAACCGGCACGTGCCGATGCCCGGCAGCAGTACGAGGCGTCAGAGGCGTCCGAGTCGGCGGCGTCTTCGGACACGACTGCGGCGCCGCCCACGGTGGCGTCCTTCGCGGAGCTGGGGCTGCCGGCCGAGATCCTGCGGGTGCTCGACGAGCACGGTGTGACGGTGCCCTTCCCCGTCCAGGCGGCGGCGCTGCCCAACGCGCTCGCGGGACGTGACGTCCTGGGCCGGGGCCGTACGGGATCGGGCAAGACGCTCGCCTTCGGCCTGGGGATGCTCGCCCGGACGGCCGGGCGGCGCGCGCAGCCCAAGGAGCCGCTGGCGCTCGTGCTGGTGCCCACCAGGGAGCTGGCGCAGCAGGTCGGTGAGGCGCTCAGGCCGTACGCCGAGGCGCTCGGGCTGCGGCTCGCGACCGTCGTGGGCGGAGTGTCCGTCGGACGCCAGGCGGCCGCGCTGCGGGACGGCGCCGAGATCGTCGTCGCCACACCCGGTCGGCTGCACGACCTCATCGACCGCAAGGGCTGCAGGCTGGGACGGGTGCGCATCACCGTCCTGGACGAAGCCGACCAGATGTGTGACATGGGCTTTCTGCCGCAGGTCACCGAGATTTTGGACCAGGTGCGTCCCGAGGGGCAGCGGATGCTGTTCTCCGCCACCCTCGACCGCGACGTCGACCAGCTGGTGCAGCGCTATCTGCGCGACCCGGCCGTGCACTCCGTGGACCCCTCGTCCAGTGCGGTCTCCGAGATCGAGCACCATGTCCTCGTCGTGCACGGTCCGGACCGGTACGCCGTGACCACCGAGATCGCCGCCCGCGACGGCCGGGTCCTGCTGTTCCTGGACACCAAGCACGGCGTCGACCAGCTCACGCGGCATCTGCGGGCCAATGGCGTGTCCGCCGCCGCCCTGCACAGCGGCAAGGCCCAGCCGCAGCGCACAAGGACCCTAACCCAGTTCAAGAACGGGCAGGTCACCGCGCTGGTGGCGACCAACGTCGCCGCACGCGGCCTGCACATCGACGACCTCGACCTCGTGGTGAACGTCGACCCGGCCACCGACCCGAAGGACTATCTGCACCGCGCCGGCCGCACGGCCCGGGCCGGCCGCTCCGGCACCGTCGTGACACTCGTCCTTTCGGGGCAGCGCCGCGAGACGAGCCAGGTCATGGCGGACGCCGGCGTCGTCCCGAAGGTCGCCAAAGTGCGTTCCGGTGAGGCCGAATTGAGCCGTATCACCGGCGCCAAGGCCCCCTCCGGACAGCCGCTCGACGGCGGGCCTGCCGCACCGCGCACCAAGAACCACAACGCCCCGTTCCGCGGCCTGGGCAGCAGCAAGGACGCGACGAAGGACGGTTCCGGCGGCGGGTCGTCCCGCAAGAGCAACGAGGCCCGCAAGCTCGCCGAGGCCCGCCGAGCGGCCCGGGTGCGGCGCGGCGGCTGACCGCCACCGAGACGGCCTACGGTCCTCGCGGCCACCTCGTGCCCGAGCAGGCGCAGGGCGGCGAAGTCGCCGATGCCTCCGTCCTCCCGCTCGTCGTCAACGGCAAGGAGTCCCGATCGACGTCGGGCCCGGCCCCATCGTCCGCGGCACCTACACCAGGAACGACTGGCCGACACCTTGTCGAGCGGGACCCCCGGGACGCTCAGCTCGGCAGTTTCCAGTTCTGGGCGGCCGAGCCGTTGCAGGTGTACAGCTGGAGTTGAGTGCCGTTCGTGGTCGAGGAGTTGGGGTCGTCCAGGCAGAGCTTGGACTGCGGGTTGACGAGTGATCCGTTGGCGCCCTGGGTCCACTGCTGGGCGCCGCTGCCATTGCACGTCCACAGCTGGATCAGGGTGCCGTTGGTGGTCCCGCTGTGATCGGCGTCGAGGCATTTGCCGAGGGAGCGGATCGTTCCGTCGCCGGCGATGAGCCAGTCCTGCGCGTAGGTGTTGTTGCAGGTGTAGATCTGGACGTGGGTCCCGTCGCCCGTGGCGGAGTTGGCGTCGTCCGCGCAGAGGTTCGCCGCGACCGAGGAGGCCAGCGGGCCGATGCGCGGCGACGCCGGTGCGGTGGTGTCCCCGGCGTAGGAGGGCGGCGCCGCCGAAGCCCCGCTCGCCCAGGAGGTGTTGGGGCTGGTGCCGAGGGTGTAGTCGAGGGTGCCGCCCGCGGTGATCGCTGTCGTGGGGGCGTAGGCGTTGTTCCAGGCGGAGCCGTTCCACGCCGCGGACTGCACGTAGGGGGCGTTGTCCGCCGCGCCGTTGCCGTTGATCGTCAGGCTCTTGCCCGACGGGAGGGTGACGACGGCCTGGGTGAACAGCGGTGAGCCCAGGGCGAGATCCGAGGTGCCCGGGGTCTCGGGGAACATGCCGAGCGCGGACCACACGTACCAGGCGCTCATCGCGCCGAGGTCGTCGTTGCCGTCGGCCAGTCCACCGGGTGTGTTCGCCCAGATCTGGTCCTGGATCGCCCGCACGGTGCCCTGCGTCTTGTACGGCTGCCCGGTGTAGTCGTACTCCCAGGGCAGTTCGATGCTGGGCTCGTTGCCCACCCAGGCATAGCCGTTGGCGCCGGTGAAGCTGCGCAGCACGGTGTCCAGGTAGTGGTTCATCGCCGTGTTGCCGCCCTTGGCGTGTGCCAGACCGCCGACGTTGAAGGGCACCATGCCGGTGTAGATCCAGGAGTCGGCCTCGACCATGTCGGTGCCGCTGGTGGGGTCGAACCCGCCGGTCCACGCACCACTGGCGTTGCGCGGCTCGACGAACCCGGAGGCCGGGTTGAGCACATTGCGCCAGTCCTGCGCACGGTTCGCGTACGTCTTCTGGTTGGCGGTGTCACCGAGCGCCCCGGCCATCGCGGAGATCGCGAAGTCGGCGGTGTCGTACTCCAGTGTGGTGGCCACCGGACCGTAGAAGTTGCAGCAGCCGTAGCTGCCGTCGTGCGGCATGTACCCGGGGGAGTTCAGGTAGTTGAGGCCGGGGCGGTCGTTGTTGGTGGTGCTCGCCTGCTTGACCATGTCGGCCAGGGCGGCCTTGGTGTCGAAGTCCCGGGCGCCGAAGGCGTAGTAGTCGGCGATGATGGCGTCCGCCGGGTCGCCGACCATGACATACGACTCCCCGTTGTTCTCCGACCACTTGGGGAAGATTCCGGTCTGGGCGTAGTCGTCGACCATCGACTGCGCGGTGTCCGACGCCACCTGGGGAGCGAGCAGGGCTTCGAGCTGGGCCTGCGAACGGTAGATGTCCCAGCCGGAGTAGTTGGCGTACACCGCCTTGTGCCCCGAGTCCACCGTGTGCGTCCTGCCGTCGAAGCCGTAGTACTGGCCGTTGGTGTCGCTGATGACGTTCGGGTGCAGCAGTGAGTGGTAGAGCGCGGTGTAGAAGCTCTCCTGCTGCGCGGCCGTCCCGCCGGCGATCTGCACCTTGCCGAGCGCGCTGTTCCAGGCGTTCTGCGCGGCGGTGCGGGTCGCGTCGAAGTCCCAACCGGAGTTCTCCGCCGTGCGGTTGGCGACGGCGTTGGCGACCGAGACGTAGGAGACGCCGACCTTTGCCTGGACGACGTGGTTGGACGTGGTGTTGAAGGTGACGTAGCCGTTCGAGGCTGCGGCGTCCGGGGAGGCGCTGCTCTTGGCGGACTTCGATGCCGCCCCGGTCGGGACCTTGCCGTGCAGCACCGGCTTGTTGGGCTTCTCGGCTGCGTTCTTGGACGCCTTGCCCTGCTGGACGGGCTTGAGGGTCGACTTGGCGAGGGAGCTGCCCTGCGAGCTGAAGGGCTGGTCGAAGACCATGTCGAAGTACACGGTGTAGGTGTTTCCCGCGCCGCAGAAACGGCCGCTGGTGACCTGGCCGCTCACCTCGGTGCTCGAGACCTTCGTGAACTGAGTGTTGCCGGCGCCGTTCTGACTGCCCGTCAACTTGAAGATCAGATTGGCCTGGCTGGTTGAGGGAAAGGTGAAGCGGGCCATGCCACTGCGGGTCGTGGCGGTCAGCTCGGTCGTCACCTGGTTGTTGAGCGCGACCTTGTACGACCCGGCCGACGCGGACTCGTTGGAGTGCGAGAACCCGTCCGTGGCACCGGTGTTGACGGCCCCCACCGTGGGCAGGACCGGAACGTCACCGGCAGCGCCGCAACCGGGACCGGCGATGTGGGTCAGGCTGAAACCGGTGATCGACGAGTCGTTGTACTCGTAGCCTCCGCCCGGGGGACGCGACGGCGTGTCCGGACTCCACTGCACCATCCCGAACGGAACGTCGGCGCCGGGGAAGTCGTTGGCCTGGTTCGACGTCCCGATGAACGGGTTGACCACGGTGGCCGGGGAGGCGACGAACGCGGGCTTCTCCGCCGCCGACGCGGGCGCGCACAAACCGGCCGCGGCCAGCGCCGCCACCGCGAACGCGCCGATCACCGTGTTTCTCGGGGGTCTCAGCGTGCGTGGCATCGGTCGTGTCGTCACGAGAGTTCTCCTCTACTCGGAGCGGGGGGGTCCGACAACGTTGTCTCCGACGCGGGCGTCCGGGAGGGGGCAGGGTGATCAGGTGCGCTTGGTGCGATGGAGGTGATCACGTATGCGTGGGTGACAACGTTGTCGGGCTCTGGAGGTGAGGTGCCTGACCGTGGAGCTCATGAGTCGTACGTCCGGGACGGATGGCGCCCGGGGTGTGGCTGTGAACCCTTCGTGAAGCTAGCCATCCGGCAGGGCCATGTCAACGACTTGCGTACGACGCACTCGGGCAGCGCCCCGTGCGGCAGGTGCCCAGGCGGCGCCCTCCGCCCCTGGCGCGCTTTACGGCGAGGTGGGCGAGGTGGGCGACTGCGGGGCCCGGAGCACGAGCAGGGTGATCTCGCTGGGGGCGAAGACGCGGAACGGCGGGCCCCAGAAGCCGGTGCCACGGCTGGTGTAGAGGAGCGTGCGGGTGCCGTGGTGGCTGAGACCAGCGAGGGCGGGCTGGTCGATGCGGACCAGGAAATGGAAGGGCCAGATCTGGCCGCCGTGGGTGTGGCCAGAGAGCTGGAGGTCGATGCCGTGGGCCGCCGCGCGGTCGACGAACTTGGGCTGGTGTGCCAACAGCAGGACGGGCAGTTCGGGGTCGGCGCCGTCCAGCGCTCCTTCGAGGTGGGCGCGGTGGCCCTCCAGGCCGGAGGACTCGGCGGTGACGTCGTCCACACCGGCCACCACGAGGGTGTCGCCGCCCCGTTCGAGCAGCAGATGGCTGTTGCGCAGCGGCTTCCAGCCCAGCTCGTCCATCAGGTCGACCCAGCCCTGGGCCTCGCTGTAGTACTCGTGGTTGCCGGTGACGTACACCCGGGCCCGGCCGGCCCGCACCGTAGCCAGCGGTGCGGCCTGGGCGCGGCGGCGTTCGGCCGTGCCGTCCGCGATGTCGCCGGCGTGGCAGACCACGTCCGCCTCGAGGGTGTTCACCGTCTCGCACACCCGCGCCGACCAGCGGGCACGATCGAGCGGGCCGTAGTGGGTGTCGGTGATGAGGGCGACGCGGGTGCCGTCCAACCCGGCACCGAGCCGGGGGAGTTGCACGTCGAGCCGGCGCACGCGTGGCACGCGACGGGCCTCGACGTATCCCCAGACGAGCAGTACGGCGGTCACGCCGAGCACGGCCCACGTGACGATTCGGGCCCGATCCTGACCCTGGCCGACGCCGGCCACGGTGAGGGCGAGCCGCAGGAAGACACCGAGCAGCACGGACCACGTGAACAGGACCCAGCTGCTCCCCAGCAGGGTGTCACCGGTGATCGCCGCCCAGTCCTGCTGGCGCCTGCCGTGGCCGCGCGTCATGGCCAGCGGCATACCGACGAGACCGAGGACGAACACGGCGGTGCCGGCCAGCGTGACGGGCAGCGGCCAGTCCTGGCCGCCGTAGAGGAGCACCCAGCAGGGCACGGCCCACAGCAGGACGGGGGCGACCATGGGGATGTAGCGCAGCAGGCGATGCAGGCGGCTTTGCCGCGGCGCCCGCGCCTCACCGTCGGCGGTCCGTGTTTCGCTGGTGTCGGTCACGCTTCCCCTCCTGACCAGGCTGCCCTCTCGCGCACTGTATCCGGTGCGCTTCGGGGCGGCTGGACCGGAGTTCCCGGGGAGGTTCCCTGCGGACTGCGGTGTCGCTCACGGCCCCACGGAAGCCAGCTTCGCACGTGCGGCAGCGACATCGTCACGGACGTCGTGGCCGAACAGCCAGGCGTTGGCGCGCAACGGGCTCGGGCTGGCCGGATCACCGAGGAAGGCATCGCGCCGCTGCTGTTCCGGTCCGTCGGGGAGGTGGAACGTCGTGGCGTTGCGGAACGAGGCGTCCTGGACCTGCCGGATGCGTGGCACCCGGATGCGGGAGTAGGCCGACAGCACCCGGTCGAGGCCGAGGGCCGGTGCGTCGGCGACCAGGGCGCTGAGTACCGCCGCGTCCTCGAGCGCGAGGCTGGCGCCCTGCGCGAAGAAGGGCAGGACCGGGTGAGCGGCGTCGCCGAGCAGAGCGACCCGGCCGAAGTCGAGTCGGTCGCGGACGGGACGGTCGTACAGGCCCCACAGGGTGACCGAGTCGGTCGCGTCGAGTATCCGCCGCACCCGAGGGTCCCAGCCGGTGAACGCCCGGCGGACGTCGGCGATGTCGCCCGGTGAGCTCCATGCCTCCGTCTCCTGGCGGGAGGTCGGCACGATGGCGACGAAGTTCAGCAGCTCGCCGCCGCTGATCGGGTAGTGGACGAAGTGCCGGTTCGGGCCCAGCCAGGTGTTGTGCGACTCGCCGGTCTCCGCGATCAACTGCCGGGGAGCGAAGCCTCGGTAGGCGGCGAAGCCGCTGGGGCGGGCAACCGTCGATTCCCCGAGGGCGGCCGCCGCGGCGGAGCGCGTCCCGTCGGCGGCGATCACGAGATCGGCGCGCTCGACCGTGCCGTCCTCGAACGTGACGGTGACGCCCTCGTCGTCCTGGACGAGACCGCTCAGGCGCTTGCCCAGGTTCAGGGTGCCGGGCCGGAGGCCGGTGGCGAGCGCGTCGAGCAGATCCGCGCGGTGCATCGCGACATAGGGGGCTCCGAAGCGTTCGACCGCGACCGGCCCCAGCGGCTGCTCGCTGATGGTGCTGCCGTCCTGCCATCGGCGCAGGTGCAGTGTGGGCGGCTGCACGCTGCCGGGTACCGCGTCGATGCCCCACTCGTCGGTGAGCAGGCGGTGGGAGTTCGGGGCGATGATGACCCCCGCGCCGACGGGCGTCACGGCCGACGCCTGTTCGAACACCGCGACGTCCAGGCCGCGTTGCTGGAGACCGAGGGCCATCGCGGTCCCTCCCACTCCGGCACCTATCACGACGATGTGCATCAGTACTCCCGCTGGTTGTCGGTGTCGGCCCGTCAGCGGCCGGTGAAATGGGGTGTCCGCTTCTCCAGGAACGCGGTGGTTCCCTCGCGTCGGTCCCCGGAGGCGGCGCAGCGCGCGATCTCGGCCTCGGCGCGGCGTGTGATCTCGTCGTGGTCCGGCGCGATGCCTGCCGTACGGCGCACTGCTGTGATGGCGGCTTTGGCCGCCCGGACCGAAAGGGGCGCGTTGGCGGCGATCGTCGCCGCGAGTCCGTCGACGACCTCACCCAGCCGCTCGGGCTCTACGACACGATCCAGCAACCCCATGGCCAGGGCCTCGGCGGCGGGGACACGGCGGCCGGTGTAGAGCAGGTCGGCCGCGGCCGAGGGCCCGACCGTGTGGACGAGGTCGGCGGTTCGCGCCAGTGGATAGCCGATGCCCAGCCTGGCGGCCGGGATGCTCAGCACCGTGCGGGTGTCGGCGCAGCGCAGGTCCGCGTGGAGCGCGACCGCGACGCCGGCGCCCAGGCAGTGGCCGTGAATGCGGGCGATCAGCGGGACGGACAAGTGGGCGAGGCGGGTGAACAGCCTGTCCAGCGCCGCGTCGAAGCGCTCCTGTGCCTCTTCCCTCCCGGCGCCGAACTCGCTCTCGCTGAGGTCGGCCCCCGAGACGAACGCTTCCTCGCCCGAGCCGCGCAGGACGACGACGCGGACATCGGGGTCGGAGTCCAGGGCGTGCAGGGCCGCGGAGAGATCGAGCATCATCGACACCGACAGCGCGTTGCGACGGGGCGGGTTGCTGATCTCGATCGTGCCGACGCCGTCGTGCACCCTGGTCGTGATCGCCGGTTTGCCGGTGGTCGTGGCCGTCACCGGGGCACCTGCTCGGTGACGTAGCGGTTGCGCAGCGAGCCGATGCCCTCGATGCGCACCTCGAACTCCGAACCGTCCGCGAGCCACAGTGGTGGTGTCCGGGCGGCCCCGACGCCTGAAGGGGTCCCCGTCAGGATGAGGTCACCGGGCTCGAGCGTCATCACCGTGGTGATGTAGGCGATGAGTTCGGGAATGCCGAAGAGCAGCTTCGCCGTCCGGTCGTCCTGGACGACCTGGCCGTTGAGCAGCCCGGTGATCGCGAGATCGGGGCGGGCGCCGCCCAGCTGTTCGGCGGGCACGACGACCGGCCCGAGCGGAGTCAGGGAGTCCCACGCCTTCCCGGCCGTGCGCTGGCCGGTGTGGACCTGGTAGTCGCGTACCGAACCGTCGCCGGCGGCGGTGTACCCGAACACCACGTCGGCGGCGTTCCCTGCGACGACCCGGCGGGCGCGTCGGCCGATGACCACGGTCAGTTCGCTCTCGTAGTCGATCTGGTCGGACTCCGGCGGCAGGGGCACGTCGCTGTAGGGGCCACTGAGGCATGTGTGCCACTTGGGGAACAGGTCCGGATGCGCGGGGCCGTCGGTCCGGCCCCCTTCGTGGACGTGGTCGAGGTAGTTCTGGCCGACGCAGATGATCTTTCCCGGCCGGCCGACCGGGCTCAGCAGTGCCCGGTCGGGAGCGTCGAGCGGGTCTCCGGCCGTGATGCGCGACGGATCGCCGTCGGCCGCCTCCAGCAGAGCGGGCAGGTCCGGAAAACGCCGGCCGTCGACGAGTGCGATCGCGGCGGCGGGATCGGCGTCGCGGCGCAGAACGACGAGGGGCCCGTCGCCGGTCGCGGTCCGTGCGAGCCCCAGGCCGTCGGACCAGTCGACGGCGGAGTATGCGGTCATTGCAGTGTCTCCTGTCTCATCACGGTGTCTCCAGTCTCATCGGGTCGTGGCGGGGGAGACCGGGCCCGGTCGACGCGTCGGCACCCGTCGGGACCGGTCGCTGGTCGACGTGGCCCGTTCCGACCGAGGACGCGGCCACCACGCCGGCCTCGATCAGGGCTTCGACGCGCTGTTCGTCGTAGCCGAGTGAGGCGAGGACCGTGCGGGTGTCCCGGCCCAGTTCCGGCGCCGCTCCCCGCGCCCGGGGTGCTCCGTCGGAGATGATCGGCGTGTTGACGATCGTCGGCTGACCATGGCGGTCCTCGTCGTGGACGAACAGTCCGCGCGCGAGGAACTGCTCGTCGCCGACGATGTCGCCGATCCCGTTCACCGGCCCGCACGGCACCCCGGCCGCCCGCAGGGCCGCCATCCAATGGGCACGGTCGGCGGTGACGAACTGCTTCTGCAGGATCTCCGCGAGGGGCTCGCGGTGCACGAAGCGTTCGTATTCCGTGGCGAATCGCGCGTCGCCGGACAGGTCGATGCCCAGCACCCGGCACAGCGCCGTCCAGGCGCGCTCGACCGCACCTATGACCAGCGTGTTCCCGTCGGCGCAGCGGAAGGCCTCGTAGGGTGCGGCCAGCCGGTGCGCCGTGCCGAGCGGCCCGGGCTGTACCCCCGTCGCGAGGTAGTCGGCGACCTCCCACAGCGACCACGCCGCCACCGAGTCGGCCAGGGCTACGTCGATGTGGGCGCCGCCGCCACCGGCCCGGGAGCGCAGCAGAGCGGCGAGCACGCCGATGGCTCCCCACATGCCGGTCCCGACATCGGACACGGGAAAGCCCGCCTTCGCCAGCCGGCCGTCGGGCGAACCGGTCACCGACATGAGGCCGCTGTACGCCTGCGCGATCAGATCGATGCCCTTCGCGTCGCGCATCGGTCCGAACTGCCCGAAGCCGGAGATCGAGCAGTAGACGAGGTCGGGGCAGTCGTCACGGAGGTCCTCATAGCCGAGCCCGAGCCGGGCCATCGCTCCGGCGCGGAAGTTCTCGACGAGGACGTCGCTGCGCCGGGCCAGGTCGCGGACGATCTCTCTGCCCTCGTCCGACTTCAGGTCCGCCGCCAGGCTGCCTTTGTCGCGATGGATGAGATCGAAGGGCAGCGGTCTTTGTCCGGGCCCCATCCGCCGCGTGCGCATCGTGTCGCCGCCCACCGGCTCGACCTTGAGCACCTCGGCTCCGAGGTCGGAAAGGATCGTCGTGCAGTAGGGGCCGGCCAGGGCGCCGGTGATGTCCAGAACACGTACGCCTTGGAGGAACGGAGGCCCGTTCGGACGGCTGGTGGATGTCGTCATCGTCTCCCGACCTCTCGCCTATTGGTCCACGATGCGGACCACTGGACTGCATTGCGATCCTCTGGCAAATTAGGTCGGGCGTTCCGGAGGCGTCAAGAGCGGCGTGCCGGTGGACGCGTCAGGGTTCGGACGGGTCGTCGTAGTCCCGTCCTCTGGCTGGAGGTGACATGGCCGGCGATTTCAGGGATCACGTTTTCCCGCTGGACCACCCGCGGTTGGCGGCGTATCGGTCGTGCGACCCGCGCAGCTACGTCGACGAGATGCGTCAAGTGCCCGCGGTCGACGAGGCGTTGTCCGGCTGGACCGAGCTGTTCGAGAAGACCCGGTTCAAGGGCGTCACCACCGACGGGTACGTGCGACCGGGCCTCTTCGAGCTGGGGCCCGACGAGGCCGCGCCGACGGGTGCGGCGGTGGCGGCCGCCGAGGCGCTGATCCGCTCCCTGAGCCCCCAGGAGCGGGAGGCGACCGTGCACCCGCTGGACAGCAGGGTGTGGCGCGCGTGGATGAACCCCGAGTTCTACCTGAACCGCTTCGGGATCCGCCTCGAGGAAGTCGACCGTGCGGTGCGGAACCGCGTCTTCGATCTGGCCGACGCGTCCTTGAGCCCCACCGGCGCACGGACGGTCCGTGACGTCATGCACGTCAACAAGTTCCTGGGCGAGCTGGTCGGCCTGCCACGCATCCTCAACGAGAACAGCTACAACCTCAATCTGTTCGGAACGCCCTCGGCGTCCGAGCCGTGGGGCTGGAATCTGTGGGGCCATCATCTGGCTCTGAACTGCCTGTTCGTCGGCGGCCGGCAGGTGTTCACGCCGGTCTTCTTCGGGGCCGAGCCCAACCGCGTCGACCGCGGCGAGCGCGCGGGGCTGACGCTCTTCGGGGAGCAGGAACGGGCGGGCCTCGCCCTCGCGCAGAGCCTCACGGACGAACAGGCCGGGCGTGCCGTGCTCTACCGGCACAAGCGGGACCCGGCGATGCCTCCGGGCCGACTGCACCCCGGCGACGAACTCCACCTGGGCGGCGCCTTCCAGGACAACCGCGAGATCCCCCTGGAGGGAATCCCCGCCACGGGGCTCGACGGGATGCAGCGGCGGCGGCTGCTGGAGATCGTGCAACTCTTCCTCGCCTACCAGCCGGACGGCCCCCGCGCCGCGCGGATGCGGGCGGTCCGCCGCCACCTCGACGAGACGTACTTCTGCTGGATCGGCGGCCGCGGGCACGACGACCCGTTCTACTACCGGATCCAGAGCCCGGTCGTACTCGTCGAGTTCGACCACCACGCGGGGATCTTCCTGGCCAACCCCGAGCCGGAGAAGTTCCACACCCACACCCTCGTGCGGACGCCGAACGGCAACGACTACGGAGTCGAGCTCGTCCGGCGGGCGACCGGCGGCGCGGGTCTCCTTGACGGTCCCGAATGAGAGTCGAAGAATGACGGCCGGATACACGGAACGCAGCGAGTACGAGCCAGTGACCATCGCGTTGACGAGCGTGCGCGGTGATCGAACGGAGGACACCGTGCCAACCGCCGGGAGACGTGGCACGGCCATGCGCAGCGTGACCACCGCGCTCCAGGTCCTCGAAGCGGTGGCGGTCGACCAACCCGTCGGGCTCAGCGCGCTGGCCCGGACCCTCCGACTGCCCAAAGCCACGGTGCAACGCAGCCTGGCCACGCTCGCCGAGGCGGGTTGGATCGAGCCGTACGAGGACACCGGTCGCTGGCAGGTCGGGGTGCGGGCCTTCGTGGTGGGCAGCGTCGTCAGTTCTCGCGGAGGGCTTCGATCGGCAGCGCTGCCGGTCATGAAGGCCCTCAGTGCCGAGGTGGGCGAGACCGTGCACCTCGTGGTGCCCTCCGGTCGCGACGCCGTCCTCGTGGAGCGGATCGACAGCCCACGGCCACTGCGCGCGGTGGTGTCGCTGGGCACCCGCGGCGCGTTGCACGCCACGTCCAACGGCAAGGCGATCCTGGCCTCGCTTCCGTCCGAGGAAGTCGAGGCTTACCTGGCGGAGGGCCTGGCGGCCACCACCAAGCGGACCATCGTCGACCCCGCCGTACTGCGTGCGGAGCTCGCGAGGATCACCGAGCTCGGTTACGCGGTCTGCCACGAGGAGATCGAGGAAGGCGTCGTCTCCGTCGGCGCCGCGATCCGGCAGGGTGGCCACACCGTCGCTTCACTGTCGATCTCCGGGCCCGCGAGCCGGATGCCCGACGAGCTGCTCGACGACTACGGCAAGAAGGTCCACCGGGCCGCGGAGTCGATCTCCGGCGCCCTGCCGGCGCGATCCGACCTGACCTGACCTGGCCTCACCTGGCCTGACCTCACCTGACCTGGCCTGATCCGACCCCAGGTACTTCTCCACTCCTTCCCGACCGACCGTCCGCCCCGGCACCACGGGGCGGTCGTCGGCGACGCCGTATCCACCTCGGGAGCGTTCCACCTCGGGAGCGCATCCACCTTGGGAGGAAGACATGACCGACGCATCCTCTGTCCCGAACGAGGTCGCGGCCTACGACGACGCATGGCAGAAGGCCATGGGCGCCGGAGACATCGCGACGCTGCGCAAGCTGCTGCGACCGGACGCAGTCGTCGTCCACCACGACGGCCGGTTCGAGACCGGTCGCGCCTACCTGGACCGGAACGAGCAGAGCGACGGACCGCGCATCGTCGAGTTCACGATGACCGAGGGGCCGAGCCTGCACTTCGACCACACCGCCGTGATCACCGGCAAGATGCAGGCCACCGTGGCCCGCGGAAACCAACGACGCCCCTTGGTGGCCAGCGTGACGCGTACCTGGGTCCGGGACAGGTCCGCAGACGGCTCCGGCTGGAGTCTCGTCGCCACCGCGTCGAGCGGGAGCTGAGGCCAGGATGAGGATCATCGCCCTGGAAGAAGCGTTCCGGATCGCCCCGCCCCGGTCACCGGACGTGCCCCCCGGCGGCCGGCCGATGAGCGCGGTGGAGCGCGTCATGCAGCCCGCCATGCTGACCCATGTCAGGCAACGCATCAGCGACTTCACCGAGTACCGGATCCCGGACATGGACGAGCACGGCGTCGACGTGCAGGTTCTGTCCCTGGGATCGCCCGGCGTGCAGGGTCGGACGGACGCGGTTGCGGCGGTCGACGACGCGCGGCGCGCCAACGACTTCCTCGCCGAGGTCATCGCCGCGCACCCCACCCGTTTCGCCGGGCTCGCCGCGCTGCCCCTGCAGAACCCCGACGCCGCCGCCAAGGAACTGCGGCGCGCGGTCGTGGAGTTGGGGCTCAGCGGCGCACTCGTCAATGGCCCGACCCTGGGTCACTACCTGGACGAGCCCCGCTTCGACCCGGTCTGGGCCGAACTGGAACAGCTGCGCAAGCCGCTCTATCTGCACCCCCATCCGGCGCCCGCCGACGACGCGTGGAAGGTGCTCGACGGCCACCCGGAACTCGGCGGTGCCATGTACCGCTGGGCATCCGACACCGGAGCCCACGCGATGCGCCTGGTCTTCGGGGGTGTCTTCGACAGGTTCCCGGGTGCCCGTCTGATCCTGGGGCACATGGGGGAGTTCCTGCCCTTCCAGCTCGCCCGGTTCGACTCCATGGCGCAGAAGATCAAGCTGCCTCGTGAACTGACGAAGCTTCCCTCCGAGTACCTCCGGCAGCGCCTGGCGATCACCACCAGCGGCGTGTGCTCACCGGCCGCGCTGATCGGTGCCGTCCACGCCCTCGGCATCGACAACGTCATGTTCGCCATCGACTACCCGTACGAAGAGACCGGCCCGGCCGTGCGGTTCCTGCACGAGCTGGCTCTGGCGCCCGCGGACAAGTGCAAGATCGCCCACAGCAACGCCGAGCGCCTGCTGGGCCTGGACCCCGTCTGAAAACAGCACCCGCACCGTCGAAGGAGTACAGCAATGACGCTGACCACACCTGACCACGCCCCCGACGCGGGACCGGTGTTCGAACGCCTGGAGCCGCTGACCGGCAAGGTCGCGAGCACGGCGCCCGCGATGACCGTCGCCGAGGCGACCGCCGCGGTCGACCGGGCCGCTGCCGCCTTTCCCGAGTGGTCACAGACCAAGCCCATCGAACGCAGGCGGCTGCTCCTGCGGGCGGCCGACCTCCTCGAGAAGCGCGGGCCGGACCTGCAGCGGCTGCTGACGTCCGAGGTGGCCGCGACCGGCCGCGCGATCGGTCACAACATGGCTATCGGGGCCAACAACCTGCGCGAGGCCGCGTCGGTGTGCACCCGGATCAACGGCGAGGTGATCCCCTCCAACCTCCCCGGCGTCTTCACCATGAGCATCCGTCGGCCGCTGGGCGTGACGCTGGGCATCGCGCCGTGGAACGGGACGATCTCGCTGTCGACGCGTTCGGTCGCGATGCCGCTCGCGTGCGGCAACACCACGGTCATGCGCGGGTCCGAACTCAGCCCGGCCACCCATCTGCTCATCGGTGAGGTCTTCGCCGAGGCGGGCTTCCCGGAAGGGGTGGTGAACGTGGTCGTGAACGCACCCGAGAACGGCCCGGACATCGTCCGCGCGCTCGTCGCTCACCCCTCCGTACGGCACGTCAACTTCACCGGCTCGTCGAAGGTCGGCAGGATCGTGGCCGCCCTGGCGGGCGAGCACCTCAAGCCGGTGCTGCTCGAACTCGGCGGGAAGAACTCGATGATCGTCCTGCGGGACGCCGACCTCGACCAGGCCGTGTCCGCCGCGACGATGGGCAGCTTCCTCTACCAGGGCCAGATCTGTATGACGACCGGCCGGATCCTCGTGGAGGCGCCGGTCGCCGACGAGTTCGCCCGCCGGCTCGCCGAGCGCACCGCCACCCTGAGGGTGGGCGACCCCCGGCTGGGCGAGGTCGATCTGACGTGCCTGATCGGCGAGGAACAGGCCGTACGGGTGAAGGAACTCATCGACGACGCGGTGTCCCGCGGTGCCACCCTGCTGACCGGTGGCGGACGCGACGGGACCTTCATCCAGCCGGCGGTCCTCGACCATGTCGACGCGGGCATGCGCATCTACACCGAGGAGACGTTCGGGCCGGCCGCGTGCATCACCCGGGTCGACAGCGCCGAGGAGGCCCTCGCCATCGCGAACGACACCGCGTACGGCCTGGCCGGCTCGATCTTCACCAGCGACATCACGCTCGCACTGGAGATGGCCGGCCGCTGGGAGAGCGCAAACGTGCACATCAACGGCTCGACGTTCGCGGTCGAGTCGCATGTGCCCTACGGCGGCGTCAAGGACAGTGGCTACGGCCGGTTCGGCGGCGCCGGGACGATCAACGAGTTCACGTACCTGCAGACCGTGACCATCAACCGCGATCAGCACTTCCCCCTCTGAGACGCCCCTGACGGGCACCGGCCCGGACCCGGCCTGTGGTGGCCGGGTCCGGGCCGGTGCCGGTTGCGAACCGCTGGGCGCGGTTCGTCGGACCGGACGTGGACGCTCAGGAACTCACGGGCTCCGCGTCGGGCGCGGTGTCGTGGCTGCGGCTCCGGTAGAGCAGCCCGGTGCAGAGGGCGCCGAGCCCGAAGATGCCCGCCGCCCACCAGAACGCGGTGGTGTAGCTGTGCAACTGCGCCTGGGCGAGGACCGACTTGCTGGGGACTTTGCCCTTCAGGTAGGAACTCACGGCACTGGTGGCGATGGTGTTGAGCAGGGCGGTGCCGATGGATCCGCCGATCTGCTGCATCGTGTTGGTCGCGGCCGACGCCGCGCCGGCGTCGTCGCGGCCCACTCCGGCCGTGGCCGTGCCGAGGGCGGGCGGCACGACATGTCCCAGGCCGAGGCCGATCACCAGCAGCGGCGGCAGGACGTGCGTGTTGTACGAGGTGTCGAGGCCGATGTTGGTCAGCCAGACCATGCCGACGGCGGCGAGGGCCATGCCCGTGGGGACCGCCACACGTACGCCGACCTTCGTAACGGTGAGGTTGGTGGCGAGCTGTGCGGAGATGACGATTGCGGCGATCATCGGCAGGAACGCGACACCGGTGCCGACCGGCGTGTACTTGAGCGACACCTGAAGGTAGTAGGTGAGGAAGAGGAAGATGCCGAACATGCCGGAGGCCGCGACGAGGATCGCCGAGAACGAGGCTGCGCGGTCGCGGTCGTTCAGGATGCGCAGCGGCAGCAGCGGGTTGGCGGCACGCGCCTGCCAGAAGCCGAACGCCGCGACGAGCACGAGGCCCAGGACCAGGAAGCCCCATGTCATGGCCGAGGACCAGCCGTGCGTATCGGCGTTGCCAAGGCCGTAGACGATGCCGAAGAGTCCTGCGGAGACCAGCAGGGTGCCGGGAATGTCGAGGCGGGCCGTGTCGTCGTGGCGGCGCTTGTCCAGCAGGAGCACGCCTCCGATGACGGCGATGACCGCGAAGACGAGGTTGACGTAGAGGGTCCAGCGCCAGTTCAGGTGCTCCGTCAGTACGCCGCCGAGCAGCAGGCCGATGGCGCCGCCCGCGCCCGCGATGGCGCCGAAGATGCCAAAGGCCCTGGCGCGCGGTTTGCCCTCGGGGAAGGTGATGTTCAGCAGGGAGAGGGCCGCGGGTGCCAGTACGGCACCGAACACGCCCTGGAGCGCTCGACCGCAGACCAGGAGCGTGAAGCTGTCGGCGGCACCGGCCAGGGCGGACGAGACCGCGAAGCCCGTGGCGCCGACGAGGAAGACGATCTTGTGGCCGAGGAGGTCCGCCAGGCGTCCGCCGATGAGCAGCAGGCTGCCGAACGCCAGTGAATAGGCGGTCACCACCCACTGCCGGTCCGCGTCGGAGAATCCGAGGTCGCGCTGCGCCGAGGGGAGCGCGATGTTCACGATCGTGGCATCCAGGACCACCATCAGCTGGGCGACGGCGATGACGGCGAGGATCCACCAGTGACGCGGGGCTGCCCCGTCGTCCTGTGATGCTGCCGACTGGGTTTGCGGTGTGTCGATGGGCATGAGTGGGCGCTCCCGCGCGGAGAGGGTTTCGATGGACACGGCGATAAGGCGGCCATGATCAGGCCGCTAGACTTCATTTCATCGCGTGATGAAATTTAATTCTGCGGTTGATGAAATGCGCTGTCAACCCGCGCCAGGAGGTGCACGATGTCCACACGCCCCCCACGCGGCCGCCGCCCGGGCGATGCCCGCGCCAAGGAGGCGATCCTTGACGCGGCGCGCCGTCAGTTCGCCGAACTCGGCTACGACCGGGCCTCGTTGAGACGGATCGCGGCGGACGCCGAGGTGGATGCCGCGCTCGTCTCGCACTACTTCGGTTCCAAGCAGCAGCTGTTCGCCGCCGCGGCGCCCTTTCCGATGGACCCCGAGGAGGTGCTGGCGGACCTGCTCGGCGGGCCGCGGGAGACGATCGGGCAACGGCTGGCCCAGCACGTCCTGCGGCTCACCGAAAACACGGAGGGGCGTCAGAAACTCACCGGCCTGATGCGGGCGGCCGCCTCGGAGGAAGCGGCCGCCCGCATGGTCCGCGACCGGATCACCGGAGCCATGCTCCTTCCGCTCGCCAAGGGACTGGACGCTCCCCAGGCCGAGCTGCGCGCGGCTCTGGCCGCCTCACAGATGGTGGGCCTGATCATGGCGCGTCATGTGGTGGGAGTGCAGCCGCTGTTGGACAGCGGTACGGACGTCCTCGTCGCCGCGATCGGCCCCGTCCTGCAGCGCTACCTCACGGAGCCCATCGCCGGAATGGACTAGGGCAACCAGGAAGGTGCGCCCAACTGGATTTGCGAGGCCGCAAGGGTCGGCTCATCCCGGCGGCAGGCGGTCGGGCTCCGTCGGAAGCGGGTCAGCCGGGCTGCGGAGGCGTCCAGCTCGGCAGGTCGTCGATCACTTGGCCCAGCAGCTCCCGCAGCTGGTGGTAGCGCGCGTCGCCCAGGGACCGGCGGATGTGTTGCTCCAGGTCGCTGACGATGCGTTCGGCTTTGGTGAGTTCCGCCCGGCCGGCGTCGGTCAGATGCAGTTCCTGGATATTGCGGTGGCGCGGGTGCGGGCGGCGCTCGACGAGCCCCTGGTCGGTGAGCTTGCCGACCAGCAGGGCCACCGCCTGCGGGGTGACGCCGATGAGACGGGCGAGTTCCGCACCGGTCAGACCGGGGGTGGTCTGCAGGCTGATCAGGACCGAGTAATGGGACCCGGGCACGCCGACGTCGCGCAGCGGGCGTTCCTTGGCGGTCTGCAGGTTCAGGTCGGCGCGGCGCAGTGCCCAGGCCACGCGGGCGAATACGTCCTCGCCGGTGGGGGGCGCATCCGGGGCCGGTCTGTCACTCATGAGGGTCAGCGTACAGCCATTGGCGAATGTCAAGAACTTGATGACACTCAACCAATTGCTATGGTGGGAGCATGGCTACACGTCCTCTCGCCCTGATCACCGGTGCCAGCAGTGGCATCGGCGCCGAACTCGCCCTGACCTTCGCCGACCGCGGCTACGACCTCCTGCTGCTCGCCCGGAACCGTGACCGCCTGGAGCGCGTCGCGGCCGAGGCCGAGAAACGCGGCGCCGCGGTGGAGACGTTCATCGCCGACCTCGCCACGCCTCAGGGCCTGGCCTCGGCCGCCGAGCGGGCCGCGAACGGCGACGTGGACCTGCTCGTCTCGAACGCGGGCAACGCCGGGTACGCACCGCTCAAGGACGTACCCGCCACCGACGTGGACGGGCTGTGGCGGCTGAACGCGACCGCGCCGGTCACCCTGGCCCACGCCGTCCTGCCCTCACTGCTGGCCAAGGGCGAGGGCGGCATCGTCACGGTCGCCTCGCTGCTGGCGTTCAGCGCAGGGATGCGGTCCTTCACCTCGGCCAACGCCACCGCGCCCCTCACCATGCCGCCGCGCACCCTCTACGCCGCGGCGAAGTCCGCCACCGTGGCATTCACCCGCACTCTCGCGGGCGAACTGGCGGGGACCGGTGTCAGCGCCACCGTGGTCTGCCCCGGCCGGGTCGCGACCGAGTGGTCGGCCGGCCGGAACCAGAACGGCGCGGACATCATGTCCGCCCAGGACGTCGCCACCGCGACCGCTGTCGCTGTCGAGCGCGGCGACACCGTCTGCGTACCCGGACTCGCACATCCCGAGCTGCTGGAGCAACTCCTGGAAGTCGAGTCCGCCCTGGTGCGAGACGGCAACCGAGCCGTGCTCGCCGACCGGTACCAGACCCGCCCCTGACCACACGCGGCAGAAAGGCAAGCCCTTGATCGCGATCACCGCCGCCGCAGGCACCACCGGCCGCCACATCCTGAGCGCACTGCACTCGGCCGGTCTCCCGGTACGCGCCCTGGTCCATTCCCCCGAACGGACCGAACGTGTACGCGCGTTGGGCGCCCAGGAGGTCGTCGTCGCCGACCTCACGCACCCGGGGGAGGTGCAGACCGCTCTCGAGGGATGCACCGCCGTCGTCCACATCGGGCCGCCCATGCACCCGCGGGAGATCACCATGGGCCAGAACGTCATCGACGCCGCCCAGCGGGCCGGCGTCGAACACGTGGTGCAGATGTCGGTGACCCACCCGCAGCTGGAACCCCTGCTGAACCACCAGTCCAAGCTGGCCGTGGAACAGCACCTGCTCGCCTCGCGCCTGCCGTTCACGATTCTGCAGCCCATGCACTACATGCAGAACGTACGGGTCGCCGACTGTCTGGCCACCGGCCGCTTCGCCCAGCCGTACTCGCTGGACCGGCCGCTGTCGTTCGTCGACCTCGCCGATGTCGGTCAGGTCGCCGCGACCGTCCTGACCACCCCGCAGGAACACCTGTGGGCGACGTACGAACTGTGTGGCACCGACACCCTCACCGGACACCAGGTCGCCGAGATTCTCAGCGACGTCGGCGGCACTCCCGTCCGTGCCGAACTGGTCCCCCTCGACGCCGTGCTCCCTGAGCACGCCCCCGACTACACGATCGACGGCTTCACCCGGCTGGTGAACCAGTACGACCGCTACGGCATTCTCGGCAACCCCAACGTGCTGCGCTGGCTCCTGGGCCGCCCGCCCACCACGTTCGAGCAGTACGTGCGGCGCGAACGCGACTGACCGGCCTCCCCACGTGCACAACCGCTGCTGACGTCCGACGTCCCCCACCTGACGCCTGCCTGGGCAGGCACGAGCCATGAGGAGCACCACCTTGGAGACAGAGACGCACTCCCCAGCCGTCCGTCCCGGCACCGCCGTGGTGACGGGCGCCTCGTCCGGGATCGGCGACGAGTACGCGGCCCGACTCGCCGCGATGGGCCACGACCTGGTCCTGGTGGCCCGCCGTACCCACCGTCTGACCCGGCTGGCCGAGCGTCTCCAAGGCGAGTACGGAGTACGGGCCGAGACGGTGACCGCCGACCTCGCCGAGGCGGACGACCTGGCGAAGGTCGCGGAACGGGTCGCGGGCCCCGACGTCACGCTGCTCGTCAACAACGCCGGCATCAACGGCTACGGCCCCTTCACCGAGGTCGACCCGCAGCTGCAGGCACGAGTGGCCGCCGTCAACGTCACCGCGCCGACGGTGCTGGCCCGGGCCGCACTCCCGGGGATGATCGAGCGGGGACATGGCGCGCTCATCAACGTGGCCTCACTGCTGGCCTTCTCCGGTGGCATGCCCACACGCCCGGGCATGGGTCGTGCCGTGTACGCGTCCACCAAGAGCTACCTCGTCACGTTCTCGCGGATTCTCGCGGGCGAACTGGGCGCCGATTCGCCGGTACGCGTACAGGTCGTCTGCCCCGGATACACCGCCACCGAGTTCCATCTGACCCAGGGCGACCGGCCGGTCGACGGGGACACCCCGATCGCCGAGGGCGACGGGATGTCCGCGCCGGACGTGGTGACCGCCTCGCTCGCCGCGCTGCGCACGGGGGAAATCGTGTGCATTCCCGGTCTCACCGACCCTGCGGCCCTCGAACAACTGGGCACCGCCGAGGCAGAGATCCGCACCGCGATGGGCGGGCAACTCGCCTCGCGTTATCAGGACGCGTGACGCGACAACAAGGCAAGTGGAGTCGGGCTTTTCAGGACGGGTCGTGGGAAATCACGAAGCCGGCCGTCTCGGCGGCGCCGGCAACCGGTGTCTCAGACCGTCCCGACGCCGAGGGCCTCCGTCACGGAGCGGCGTGCGGCGAGGCGTGCCGGAACCGCTGTCAGTGCCACGGTCGCCAGGAGCGGGGCCAGTGCGGCGGACAGGAGCAACCAGGCCGGTGGATAGGAGGGTTGGTCGGAGACGAGGGGGAGGAGCAGCAGCAGTGGCATGCCACCGAGGACGCCGAGCAGGGCCGGCAGGAGCTGGGCGAGGGAGAGTCCGGCGGTGATCTGGGCGGGAGTGGCGCCGAAGGTGCGGGCGACGGCCATGGTGGGCCGTGCCTCCAACGCGGTCGTCCAGGTGATCGTGACCGTGTTCACCAGTGCGAGGACGGCCATGACGACGGTGAGAGCCAGCAGAACGTGCCGACCGTGGACCATCCGCAGATCGGTCAGTGTCGTTGCACCCAGGTCGTATCCCTGTGTCCGGTCGGCGTAGACCAGGAGCAGGAAGGTGATCCCGGTCTGCGTGGTTGCCGTGCCGCACGCGTGCAGGAAGGCGCGGCCCGGACGGCGGGCGACGAGGCGTACCCCGAGCAGGAGGGACGTCGGCAGCACTGCGGACACCGCGGTCGACCGGGGCCGGTGCCTGGGCGTGCGGGCCGGGTCGGCGAGCGCCTTGACCGTAGCGGTGCGCAGGGCACGCAGGGTCGGCGCGAGGGTGGTGAGCGTCGCCGTGGCCAGCGCGAAGACAGTGGTGATGACGGCGACCGTGCCGGTGGGAGCGGTGCTGGTGGAGATCAGCCCGGCGCCGGGGTTGGTGAGCGCGCCCGAGGTCAGCGTTGCGGCTGTCAGACCCAGGGCGTCGGCGATAAGGGCCAGGGTCAGGTACTCGGCGAACAGGACGGTGGCGACGAGGCCGGGCGTGGCGCCGACGGCCTTGAGCAGACCCATTCGCCGGGTCTGGGCGGCGGCACGTCCGGCGGCGAGGGTGGCGACTCCGGCGACGGCCACGAAGCCGAGCATCCAACTGCCCATGACCAGGATGGTCTGCAGGCCGCGCAGCATGAGGGCGTCATGCTCGGCGATGCGCTGCCAAGTGAAGAAGTTGACGGGGGCTGCGGGGTCGCGGTGGGAGTCGGCGAACGCCTGGGCGGCGTCGGGGTTACGCAGCTTGAGGTAGAGCAACGAGGTGGTGGGCACGTGTGCGGAGACAAGCGGGCGGGTGTCCGCCTCGTCCAGCCAGACCAGTCCGCTGTGGTCGGTCGGGCCACTGCCGGGGCCGCTCATCGTTGCCCAGGGATAGATGGGACTGGCCGCGGTCACGGCGATCCCGACGACCGGCAGGGCGCGGCCCGCGACGCCTACGCGGTCTCCTACACGAATACCGAGGGCGGCGGCGAAACCGCGCTCGACCACGACGCCCCCAGGCCGCACCCAGCGTCCCGACGTCACCAGCGGGCGGTCGATCGGACCGGGCCTGGCGTCGGCGCTCTGCGCCACGGTGCGCACGGAGGAGCCCTGGGTGGTGAGCGTCGTCGAGTAACGCTGGTACGTCCTGCTGTGGGCGACCACTCCGGGCGCGTTCCGGAGAGACCTGAGCGCCGACGGGGCGGTGCCGTCTCCGTTCACGACCGCCACCAGATCCGGTCCGGCGGTCGCCGCGCGGGTGTTCTCGTAGAGTGCGTCGGTCGCCCGGGACAGCGAACACCCCAGCGCCAGCACGGCGGTTGAGACGGTCAGCGAAAGAAGGAGCAGCAGGGCCTGGGCGGGGTGCCGCCGCACGTCGGCCACAACAAGGCGCAGTACGACCAGGGAACGGCTCACGGCGTTCAGTCCTCCCATCCGGCGAGGCCGCCAAGTCCGCCGACGCTGCCCGCCAGTTGGGTGTCGTCGACGAACCTCCCGTCACGCATCGTGATGAGCCGGTCCGCGCTCGCCGCGACCCGCTCGTCGTGCGTGACGATCACCAGGGTCTGCCCCGCGCCGCGCAGGTCCTGGAAAAGGCGCAGCACGTCGAGCGTCGCCGCGGTGTCCAGGTTGCCGGTCGGCTCGTCCGCCAGCAGCACCAGCGGTTCGTTCGCCAAGGCGCGGGCCATGGCCACCCGTTGGCGCTGTCCCCCCGACAACTCGCAGGGCAGATGCCGGGACCGGTCGGCCAGTCCGACCTGCTCCAGCAGCAGACGCGCACGGCGTCGCGCAGCACGCGCGGACCGTCCCGCCAGCAGCGCGGGCAGCTCCACGTTCTCCGCCGCCGTCAACTCCTCGATCAGATGGAAGGCCTGGAAGACGAAGCCCACGGAACGGCTGCGCAGCCGGGCGAGGGCACGCTCGCCGGCGGTGTCCGTCCGGTGGCCCGCCAGCCATGTCTCTCCGCGGGTGGGCCGCTCGAGTCCGCCCAGGAGATGCAGCAGTGTGGACTTCCCGCAACCGCTGGGCCCCATCACCGCCAGGGTCTGTCCCGTCGGCACCTCCAGGTCGACTCCGTCGACGGCGCGTACCAGGCTCTCGCCGCTGCCGTGCTCCTTGGACAGTCCCCGAACCCGCAACACAGCGTTGAACTCGCTCATTCTTCCTCGGATTTGTTCTCGAAGTTCGCCCAGACGCTGTCGCAGGCATCCAGCCACCGCAGATCCGCCTGCAGCCGCAACGCGATCCCTTCCAGCAGCAGTCCGGTGGTCGACCCCTCCGGTTCGCCCAGAACGGCCCGCTGCACTTCGTGCAGGCGCTGCCTCAGAGCGTGGCGCTGAGCGGCCACCAGCTCCGTTGGGTCGGCGAGACGGCCCGCGCTCGCCGTGGCGACTTTGAGATGGAACTCCACCAAGTCGGGTTTCGGCAGCTTCAGTTCGGACAGCCAGGCGGCCACCCGCCGCTGCCCGGCCTCGGTGAGCTCGTACACCTTGCGGTCCGGACGGGCCGGCTGACCGTCCGCACGGTGGTGGACGACGAGTCCGGCCTTCTCCAACCTGCCCAAGGTCACGTAGACCTGACCGGCGTTCATCGACTCCCCGAGCGGCCCCAGTGCCCGTCGCAGGCGGACGCCGAGGTCGTAGCCGTGCGCAGGCTCCTTCGCCAGCATCGCCAGTATCGCGTCCTGCATCCACCACCCCTAACGGCTAGGCATGGATAGCAGTTGGCCGAGACGACCGTCAACAAGAGGGGCCCGCCGGACGGGACGGCCATTGAGCCGGTGCGCGCACTGGTTAGCGGCCTGACGTCGCGCACGGACGCAGGAGGGCTATGGCTTTTTTCAGGAGTAGCCCACGCAGGGCCGGTCCGACCCCATGCCCGGTGACCAGGAGGAACCCGGCGGTCTGCGGGCCCTCATCGGCGGCGCGGGCATCCGCGCCATCCTCCGGTCACGGCCGCTCCCGTACCTTCTGACAGACAACGGGGCGGCCTCGGCGTGCGCCAGGAACGCTACGCCGCCGTCAGACAACTGCTGCCCTCCGTGGTCGGAGAAAACAAGGACCTTTTCGCGGTGCTTGGGCCAGGGGCTGGACAGCTGGACAACCTCTCGCGGCTGCCCGCCGCGGGAATGGCGGCCCGCATCGACTTCGGGGTGGCCCGCGGTGGACGGCAGTTGGGCACCGCGGTCGGAGTGTTCGCGCGTGGCCGGTTGCCTGGAGCACAACGACGTGTCCAGGCAACCGGCTTGAGGCTCTAGAAGAAACCGAGTTTCTGTGGGCTGTAGGAAACCAGCAGGTTCTTCGTCTGCTGGTAGTGCTCCAGCATCATCTTGTGGTTCTCGCGTCCGATACCGGACTGCTTGTAGCCGCCGAACGCCGCGTGTGCCGGGTAGGCGTGGTAGCAGTTCGTCCAGACACGGCCCGCCTGGATGGCCCGGCCCGCGCGGTACGCCGTGTTCATGTCCCGTGTCCACACGCCGGCCCCGAGGCCGTACAGCGTGTCGTTGGCGATCTTGATGGCGTCGTCGAAGTCGTCGAAGGAGGTCACCGAGACGACCGGGCCGAAGATCTCCTCCTGGAAGATCCGCATGCGGTTGTCGCCCTCGAAAATGGTCGGCTGGACGTAGTAACCGCCCTTCAACTCACCCTCGTGCTCGACGCGTTCACCGCCGGTGAGAACCTTCGCGCCCTCCTGCCGGCCGATGTCGAGGTAGGAAAGGATCTTCTCCAACTGGTCGTTGGAGGCCTGGGCGCCGATCATCGTGTCGGTGTCCAGGGGGTGCCCCGGCTTGATCAGTTCGGTGCGGGCGACCGCCGCCTCGATGAACTCGGCGTAGTTGCCGCGCTGGACGAGCGCCCGCGAGGGACACGTGCACACCTCGCCCTGGTTGAGCGCGAACATGGTGAAGCCCTCGAGCGCCTTGTCCCTGAAGTCGTCGTTCTGCGCCCATACGTCGTCGAAGAAGATGTTGGGCGACTTGCCGCCGAGCTCCAGGGTGACCGGCTTGATGTTCTCGGAGGCGTACTGCATGATCAGCCGCCCCGTCGTGGTCTCACCGGTGAACGCCACCTTCGCCACCCGCGGGCTGGACGCGAGCGGCTTGCCCGCCTCCACACCGAAGCCGTTGACGATGTTCACCACACCCGGCGGCAGCAGGTCCGCGACCAGGCTCATCCAGTAGTGGATGGAGGCCGGCGTCTGCTCCGCCGGCTTGATGACCACCGCGTTGCCCGCGGCGAGGGCGGGCGCCAGCTTCCAAGTCGCCATCAGAATGGGGAAGTTCCACGGGATGATCTGTGCGACCACGCCGAGCGGCTCGTGGAAGTGGTACGCCACCGTGTCGTCGTCGACCTCGCCCAGCGATCCCTCCTGCGCGCGGATCGCGCCCGCGAAGTAGCGGAAGTGGTCGATGGCCAACGGGATGTCGGCGGCCAGCGTCTCGCGCACCGGCTTGCCGTTCTCCCAGCTCTCTGCGACCGCCAGCTTCTCGAGGTTCGACTCCATCCGGTCGGCGATCTTCAGCAGGATGTCGGACCGCTCGGTCACCGACGCACGGCCCCAGCCGGGCGCGGCCGCGTGCGCCGCGTCGAGTGCGCGCTCCACGTCCGCCGCCGTGCCGCGCGCGACCTCCGTGAACGGCTGCCCGTTCACCGGCGAGGGGTTCTCGAAGTACTGCCCGCGCACCGGCGGGACGTACTCCCCACCGATGAAGTGGTCGTAGCGTGCCTGATAGGAGACGATCGCGCCGTCGGTCCCGGGCGCCGCGTAACGGGTCATGCTTCTCAGCCTCCTTGGCGGTGCCGCCCGCCGTTGGGCAGCTTCCGTCCGGAGGGTAGGGAGGGGGAGGTTGCAACTACGTTGCCTGCGGTGTTGGGGCAACACGTTGCCGTACGTCGCTGGGTGGGGATGACTGTCGTCGGTGGGGCCGGTGCGGGCGCGAGGCAGGTTCGTGCGGGCGTTGCGGTTGCTTGTGCGGGCGCGGGGCGGGCTCGTGCCGAGACGGGAGGCGGGACTGGGCGGGCAGGGGTAGGACTGGGCGAATAGGGGTGGGACTGACGGGCAGGGAGTAGGACCGCGCAGGCTGCGCTGGCTTGCGCGGGCGCGGCGGGCAGGCTCGCGGGCGTGGGCGGTGACTTGCGCGGGCGCGGGGCCGGATCGCGCGGACGTGATGCGGTCCGTGCCGACGTTTCGCAGTCCGTGCGGACGGGACGAGGTCCGGTGCAGACGTGGCGAGATTCAGCGCGGACGTGACGAGGTCCGGTGCGATGTGCGATGTGCGGTGCCGCCCGATGCGGTGCGCTGGGCCCGTTTGGGGCGCTACGTCGGCGTGGCTCCCCGGCGCCCCGTGGCACCCGGCCAGTCGGACGGTGCCGCCAACTCGCCCTCCAGGGCGGCCAGTCGGGACCTGACCGGCGCCGTCGGTCGGACCGCAGCGAGCGCCCGCCATACGTCGAGGTCGTCCTCGCCCCACGGCGAGTGTGCCCAGTCGGTCAGCAGGTCGGGGTCGCGGCGGGTGATCAGTGCCGTACGGAGGCCATCGGCGAGGAGGTGCCTGAGCCGCACCACCGCCGGGGCCTGGGAACCCGGCAGCAACGGCCCCGTGTACGCGCTCGCCGCCGCCGTGACCGCCCCGGCCTCCAGCCGTCGTTCCACGACGGCGACGTCGCTTTCGACAGGTGTCGTCAGCCGGTAGGGCCGCGACGCCAACAGCCCCGGGCTCAGCACCCTGCGCAGCCGCGCCAGTTCGGCTCGCAGGGTCACCGGCGTCACCGACTCGTCCTCGTAGAGCGCGCACAGCAACTCGTCGCCGGTCAGCCCCTCCGGGTGGCGGGCCAGCAGCACCAGGATCTCGCTGTGCCGTCGGCTGAGCCTGATCCGGCGCCCGCCGACGAGCAGTTGCGCCTCGTCCCGGCCCAGTGCCGTCAGCTCGGGGGTGTCGGCGGCGGACTGCTCCGGCGCGAGCAGCGCCAGTTGGGACTCGGCGGCGCGGGCGACCGCCTGCACGAAGCCCAGGCTGTGCGGATGCGCGAGCCCGTTCCCGCCGGTGATGTCCACTGCCCCGAGCACCCGCCCGGTGCGCGGATCGTGCACAGGAGCCGCCGCGCACGTCCAGGGCTGCACACGCCGGATGAAGTGCTCGGCCGCGAACACCTGCACGGGCCTGTCGACGGCGACCGCCGTCCCCGGCGCATTGGTCCCCACCGCAGCCTCGGCCCACCGCGCACCCGGCACGAAGTTCATCCGCCCCGCGTTTCGCCGGGTCGTGGGATGTCCCTCGACCCACAGCAGTCTGCCGTGCGCGTCGCACACCGCCAGCAGATGCTCCCCGTCGGCCGCGAACGTCCCCATCAGCTCACGGAACAACGGCATCACCCGCGCCAACGGGTGCTCGGCCCGGTAGCTGCCCAGGTCACCGTCGACGAGCTCCACACTCGCCGTGCCGTCCGGCCCCACGCCGGCCCGTGCCGAACGCCGCCACGACTCGGCCACCACCGAGCGCACCGGACGCGTCACCGTGCCCGCCTCGGTGAACGTCTCATGCGCGCGGCGCAGCATCCGCGCGTGTTCGGCGGGGTCGGCCCCCGGCTCGAGGGCCACCCACGGATCGGTCAAGTCGGCCTCCCGGCGTGGCAGTGCGGCTGGTGACATCGTCACTCCGGGTACGCACTCGGACAACCTTTTCGACCCAGGTCACCCCGAAGGACGGAGCTGCCGCCGAGGCCGGCGGCAGCCGTCCCGCCGCGGTCAGGCGAAGTTGACGAGTCTGATGTAGCGCGTCCAGTCCCAGAGGGGCCCGGGATCGGTGTGGTCGGTGCCCGGCACCTCGTAGTGGCCGATGATGTGTGCCCGGTCCTTCGGGAGGCCGTACTTGGTGCAGAGCGCCGCGGTGAGCTTGGCCGACTGCTCGTACAGGGCGTCGGTGAAATAGGCGGGCTGGTCCACCCAGCCCTCGTGCTCGATGCCGATGCTGCGCGTGTTGTAGTCCCAGTTGCCCGCGTGCCAGGCGATGTCGCGTTCCCGCACGCACTGCGCCACGTGTCCGTCCGCCGAGCGCACCAGGTAGTGAATGGACACCTGCTTGGCGGGGTTCTGGAAGATGGAGAGTGCGTCGGCGTATGTCTCCTGCGTGACGTGGATGACGACGTAGTCGATGGGATAGGCCGTGGGGCGGTTCGACGACGTGTAGTTGGACGTGCTGGCCGGCTGCCATTCGGCGCCGGGGTAGTCGACGGCCTGGGCCTGGGCTCCGGCCTGCGTGTCGGGAAGTAAGGCGTAGGGCACGGCGGCGAGGGCGGCGCCCTTCCGAAACCGCCGCCTGCTGGTGGTCGGTCTTGCCCGTTCCATGAAGTGCCTTTCGGTGGGGGGAGATGAATCGCCCGATGGGCTGCGGCCAGGGCGCCGCAGGTGTGGTGTTGTCCCGCGGGTGGTGCCGTATCCGCGGGGTGTGGTGCCGCCCCGCGGGGTGTTGCGCGACCCCGCAGGGCGGTGCGCGACCCCGCGGGTACGGCTGTCCCGCAGATGTGGCGCCGCCCCGCAGATGCGGCACCGTCTCGCAGGTGTGCGTGGCTCAGCCCCGCAGGGTCGCTGCGATCTCCCGCAGTTGCGCATGCATTCCGCGGTGAGTCTCGCGCGCGGGCAGCCACTCTTTGCGGATCTTGGCCACGCAGGTGTAGTTGGTGTCGCAGACGTTGGCCAGCGGCGACTCGACCGCCTGGGTCGCGAACTGGTACGCGTCCAGTTCGCTGAACCCGTAGTCGCGCACCAGCCACTGCACCAGGTCGAGCTGCGAAATACGGAACGCGTCCTCCAACGGGCGAGCCGAACCAGTCGAGACGATGTGCGTGTCCGACTCGATGCGCGGCCAAGGTGTCGCGACGCCCTTGAGCAGTTCGACGATCACGATTGTGTTCATCGCGCACTCGACGGCGACCCCGCAGGTCTCGCCTTCGCCCTGTCTGGCGTGCCCGTCGCCGAGGCTGAGCAGGGCGCCCTCCACGTTCACCCCGAGGTAGCAGGTGACGCCGGCGCGCATCTCGGGTGTGTCCATGTTCCCGCCGTGCGCGTCGGGCACGAGGGCCGAGCGGACCTCCAGATTGGCAGGGGCCACCCCCACGGTGCCGTGCATCGGGTCCATGGGCAGCTCGGCCTCGATGTCGCTGTCGTGCGCCCGGAACATGGCGGTGCGCCGCGTTCGGTCCAGCTGCCAGATCCACACGGTCTCGGGCAGCGGCGGCTGCAGGGTGGCCGTGGTGTGCGTGGAGGTGAGCGCCCCGAACAAGGGGACCGTCGTCGACGCGGCCCAGTCGCGGGCCGGTTCGATCGAGACGAAGTGCACGGCGACCGTGTCGCCCGGCTCGGCGCCCTCGACGTGGAAGGGACCCGTCTGCGGGTTGAGGAAGGGGAACTCGCAGACCTCGGACACCAGGTCCTTCTCGGACCGCACCCGCCCGGCGAAGCAGTCCTCCGTATACAGGTCGAGGACGGTGCCGGGCGCGATCCGCGCGACGGGCGGCGCGCCGCCGAACGTCCAGGCGTAGTCGCCCGGTTCGGGCCGGACGGTCAGGATGCGGGGGTCGCTCATGCTTGCGCTGCTCCGTTCTGCGAAGGACTGACGGGGGCGGGGTCGTCCAAATGGACGCGGGCGGTCTCGGCTATGCGCTCGGGGTGACGTCGCATCAGAACGAGCAGCACCACGACTCCGGCGGCCATCCACACGCCGACGATGGGACCGGCGTAGGAGACGGGAGCGGTCAGCTCGGTGACGAAGTCGAAGACGGGCAGTCCCGCGGCGGTCAGCAGGGCGGGCACGAACGCGACGATGCCGAGCAGGGGCAGCAGCAGATGACGTATGGGGCGGAACAACTCCCGTCTGCGGCGCAGGAAATACCCGGCGCAGGCGACGTTCACGACGATGTAGACGCCGATCACCACCGTGACGATCACCGTGGCCAGAAGCAGGAAGGCGGTCACCGGGTCGTAGCCCAGCCCCAGGCCCAGCACCGCGCCCACCGCCACGATGGTCTGCACGGCGATGCCGGTGGCGGGGGAGCGGTGCTTCGGATGGAGCACAGCGAAGTAGCGGGGAAGGACGCGGATGCGGGCCAGTGCGAAGGCGGTGCGCGTGGAGACATTGGCGCACGCGTTGGCGTTGGCGATCGTCGAGTTGACCACGGCCAGGAAGACCAGCACCCAGAACAGTCCGAACGACGCCCTGGCCACGCCCTCCCAGGACGCGTCGCCGGAGGCCCCGAATTTCGCGAACCTGTCCGGTCCGAAGTACACCGTCATGGCGTAGGTCGTCACCACGTAGAAGAGGCCGATGCCGAGGGCCGCGCCGAGAACCGCCCGGTGCATTGTCCGGCGCGGGTCGCGAGTCTCCTCGGCGAGCGGAGCAGCGGCCTCGAAGCCCGCGAAGGCGAGCACCGTGTACACCGATCCGGCGAAGACGCCGCTGATCCCCTCGTATCCGTCGGCCGTGTGCGAAGTGCCGAACACCGTGAGGCTGTTGTCGCCGCCCGCCTTGACGATGAGCCAGACGGCGAAGACGAGGAGGACGAGGACCTCGAAGATGCCGAGGACCGTGCCGAAGCGGGCCGAGGCGCGCACTCCGAAGTACCCTGCGGTCGCGATGATCGCGGCACCTGCAAGTGCCCAGGGCCACCACAGGTCCGCCGGATACGAGGACCATTCCTGGTGCAGGGTGCCGGCCGTGGTGAAGCCCAGTTGCAGAAGCAGCAGTGGCGGCACCAGTGCCTCCACGAACACATAGCCCCAGCCGACGAGGAAGCCGACGGTCGGATGCAGGCCCTGCGCCGCATAGGTGGACACCGAGCCCGCGGCCGGCAGCTCGCGCGCCAGCTCGGCCACGCACGACGCGGTGAACAGACAGGCCACCAGCGCGATGAGCACGGCGAGTGGCAGGCTTCCGCCGGCGAAGGCGGCACCGGACGGAATGGACGCGGCGACCGCGGCGGCCGGCGCCATGGCCGTGATGCTCTGGAACAGGACCTCGCGCAGCCCGATCGCGTCGCGCCTGAGACCTGCGACTTCGTCCCCCGACATGTGAACCCCCCTTAATTCACGCCGACTTGTCCTGTGCCACCCGACTCGACGGGTGCGTCTCGCGTGATTCACGGTACGGCGCTTGCGAGTTGGGCAGAAGGGCGTGGCGTGCTTCGGTGGACGGCGGCGCGCATGTGGAGAACTCGACCACCCGAACGGGTGAGGACCGCGAGCGTGAGCTCAGCGGTCGGCCGTGCTGGGCCGGGTCGGCGCGGCCTACCGGACGCGTCGCAGGCTCGCGGAGAGATGGTGTTGCAACGGTCGGCCGACCGCGCCGAGGTCGAAGACGAATGTGAGGGTGTCGCCGCCGGTCAAGGTGTAGCGGCGGCGGGTGGCCTCCACCTGCTTGGCGGTGGGCGTGACAGCCACTTCGTGGGTGGACAGGTCGATCGTGTCCTCGCTCGCACGGCCGACCGCGATCTCCGCGATGCCGGTGGGCTGGGTGATCAGGGCTTCCACCCGGCCGTCGGGCTGAAGCCGCCACCAGCCGCTCTCGCGGGCCGCCGGGCGCAGCGGCGCGTCGTCGGCATTCGCGTCGACCAGCCAGGCCCGGGCTTCGTAATGAAGGAAGGGCCGGCCGTCATGGCTGAAGGTGACCTCCTGCCCGTACACGAAGTCCGCGTCGAGCGTCGGATACCCGCCCTGGCCCCGCCCCCGCCAGGTACCGAGCAGACCGAGCACGGGCGTGAGCAGCGCGTGCGGTGCGGGGGTCGCGTCGGGCCGGTGGCTGTCGGGGTACGGGTGTTCCGGGGCGGGGTCGATCACGGTCGAGCTCCTCTGGGTACGGGAGTTGACGTCGGCGCTGACGCAGGGCGCAAGCCTAGGGCTTGGCCGTGGCGCCGATGCGGTACGCCGCCTCGCGGCGCCGGATCTTGCAGCAACCCGACCCGACCCGACCCGACCCGACCTGACCCGACCTGACCCGACCCGACCCGCCGGACACGGACGCCGCGATCAGCCCCGCTCGGCTACCGCCGCGGGATCGTCCAGCACCGCCCGCACCACCGACTGCGCTGCCCCAAGCAGCGGTCCTTCGGAACCCAGCCGGGACACCATCACCGGACAGGCCGGGCCCGCGCTGCGCCCTTCCAACTCGGCCTCCAGCGTCGGCAGCAGCCAGGGTGCGAGCCCGGCCAGTGCGCCGCCGAGCACGACGCTCTCGGGGTCCAGCAGATTCACCGCTCCGGTCAGCGCGATGCCGAGCGCCGTGCCCGCGTCGCGCAGCGCGCCCCGTACGTTCTCGTCGCCCTCGGCGGCCCGGTTCGCGAGCAGCCCGACGTGGTCCTCGCCAGGCTCCAGACCGGCGGCGCGCAGCACCGCCTCCTCACCGGCGTACTGCTCCAGGCAGCCGCGCCCGCCGCACGGGCATGCGGGCCCCTCCGGTCGCACCGGCACATGCCCCAACTCGCCCGCGAAGCCGCGCGTGCCGCGCAGCAGCCCGCCGGCCACCACGACCGCCGCGCCGATACCGATCTCCGCCGAGACGTGCAGAAAGTCCTGGGGAGTGCGCTCGCCGAGCCAGAGTTCGGCGAGCGCACCGAAGTTGGCCTCGTTGTCGACGGTCAGCGGGATGTCGGCGGGCAGCAGGGCACCGAGGTCGGTGTCGTGCCAGTCGAGGTTCGGCGCGCGTACGACGGTCCGGGCGTCGCGGGCCACCAGACCCGGCACCGCCACCGCGAGCCCAGCAGGCCACAGCCGCTCACCCTCCGCTTCGGCGACGACCCGGCGTACGAGCGCGGTGAGCTCTTCGAGCACCGGCTCGGGGGCGCGACCGCGGTTCGCGCCGTGCCGCACGGCACGCGCGCGTACCCGTCCCCGCAGATCGACCGCGCAGACCGCGAGATGATCCACACCGACCTCGGCGCCTATCCCGGCCGGACCGTGTCCGCTGACGGCGAGCGCCGAGCCTGGACGGCCCACCCGCCCGGGCCGCTCGGGACCCAGCTCGTCCAGCAGTCCCGTACGGATCAGCTCGTCGACCAGAGTCGACACCGCAGCCCGGGTGAGGCCGATGCGCGAGGCGACGGCCGCGCGGGAGAGCGGCCCATCGGCGCTGACGGTGTGCATCACCCGGGCGAGATTGCGGCGGCGCATGCCCTGCTGGGTGTCGGACAGCACTCGTCCGGGGCCGGACGGGTGGGCCTCGTGCAGCGGTGCGGTCATGCCCCCGTCCTCAATGGCTGTCCGTGCTCCGCTCCAGCAGCGGGGCCGCGTCGGAGAGTACCCCGGCGATCCTCGCCAGCGTCTCCTCGTCCCGTTCCACCGCGTCCAGCACCGGGCCGGCGGCCGTGTTCCAGCGCCGGGCGACCGCGGCCGGGTCCTCGCCGGTCAGGAGGCCCGCTGCCTGCGCGGCGGCGCCGAGCGCGACCAGTTCCTTGGCCTGCGGGACCTGGACCGGGCGGCCCGACAGCCGACGTACGGTCTCCTGCCAGGCCGTGCCGCGGGCGCCGCCGCCGATCAGCAGCAGCGGGACAGAACGGTCCGCGTCCTCGTCGAGGACCAGGTCGAGCGCGCCCAGCAGCGAGTGCACGGCGCCGTCGTAGGCGGCCTGCAGCAGCTGACCGCCGGTGGTGTCGTGGCGCAGCCCGTGCAGCAGACCGGAGGCGTCCGGGAGGTTGGGGGTGCGTTCCCCGTCCAGGTACGGCAGGAGGGTCACGCCGGTGGTGGGCTCGACGGCCTCACGGTCCAGGTTCAGCAGCGTGGCGACGCGGTCGACGGCGAGCGTGCAGTTCAGCGTGCAGGCCAGGGGCAGCCAGTCCCCGTGGGCGTCGGCGAAGCCCGCCACGGTGCCGGTCGGGTCGGCGGGGCGCCGCTTGCTGACGGCGTACACCGTGCCCGAGGTGCCGAGACTGAGCACCGGGGTGCCCGGGCGCAGCCCGAGGCCCATCGCGGCGGCGGCGTTGTCGCCGGTACCCGGAGCGACCAGAGTGCCCTTGGAGAACGGCAGGCCGTGGATGTCGCGCACGGTGCCCGCCACCTCGCCCGGCCGGACCACACGCGGCAGCAGCGCGGGATCCAGGCCCACATGCGCGAGGGTCTCCTCGTCGTACGACTCCGTCCCCGAAGCCCACCAGCCGGTGCCCGAGGCGTCCCCGCGGTCGGTGGTGCCCTGCCCCGTGAGGCGCTCGGTGAGGTAGTCGTGGGGCAGGCGCACCGCCTTGGTCGCGCGGATCGCCTCCGGTTCGTTCTCGGCGAGCCACGCCCACTTGGTGACCGTGAACGAGGGGCCGGGCACGCTTCCGGCGCGCTCCGCCCAGGCCTTGGGGCCGCCCAGCTCCTCGACCAGGCGGCGGGCCTGCGGCGCCGAGCGCACGTCGTTCCACAGCAGGGCGGGGCGGACCGGCTCGCCCTGCTCGTCGAGTGTGACGAGGCCGTGCTGCTGCCCGCCGATCGAGACCGCGGACGCCTCGTGCGCGGCCTCGCCGCACTGGTGCAGGGCCTCGCACAGGGCGTCCCACCACTGGCGCGGGTCGCTCTCGCGGCCGGCTCCGGAGGAGACGGTGTGCGGCGCCTGGCCGCTTGCGACGACCTGGCCGGTGGCCGCGTCGACGACGAGCGCCTTGGTGGACTGGGTGGACGTGTCCACGCCGACGACGAGCGGACCCTCGGCTGCTGACATCGGGCTCTCCCTTTTACGCGGCTCTCTTGCGCGGCTCTGCGAGACGAAGACTGGGGCTGTGAGGTGACAAAGACATCTTGTCTCTTCCCAGAGCTGCGTCCGCATACTAATTTGTAAACTGCCATGACGAAATAGTCGGAGCAAGTGATCCGAAGCAAGTACGTCGAAGCAGCAAGGAGCCGCGGCATGAACTACCAGCCCACCCCCGAGGACAGGTTCACCTTCGGCCTGTGGACTGTCGGCTGGCAGGGAAGGGACCCGTTCGGCGACGCCACGCGGCGTGCCCTCGACCCGGTCGAGTCGGTGCAGCGCCTGAGCGAGCTCGGCGCCTACGGCGTCACCTTCCACGACGACGACCTGATCCCCTTCGGGTCCTCGGACACCGAGCGCGAGTCGCACATCAAGCGCTTCCGCCAGGCTCTCGACACGACCGGCATGACCGTGCCGATGGCCACCACCAACCTCTTCACGCACCCCGTCTTCAAGGACGGCGCGTTCACCGCGAACGACCGCGACGTGCGCCGTTACGCGCTGCGAAAGACCATCCGCAACATCGACCTCGCCGTCGAGCTCGGCGCCAAGACCTACGTCGCCTGGGGCGGCCGCGAGGGCGCCGAGTCCGGCGCCGCCAAGGACGTGCGCGTCGCCCTCGAGCGCATGAAGGAGGCCTTCGACCTCCTCGGCGAGTACGTGATCTCCCAGGGCTACGACCTGAAGTTCGCGATCGAGCCCAAGCCCAACGAGCCGCGCGGCGACATCCTGCTGCCCACCGTCGGCCACGCCCTCGCCTTCATCGAGCGCCTGGAGCGCCCGGAGATGTACGGCGTCAACCCCGAGGTCGGCCACGAGCAGATGGCCGGGCTGAACTTCCCGCACGGCATCGCGCAGGCCCTGTGGGCGGGCAAGCTCTTCCACATCGACCTCAACGGCCAGTCCGGCATCAAGTACGACCAGGACCTGCGCTTCGGTGCCGGCGACCTGCGCGCCGCGTTCTGGCTGGTCGACCTCCTGGAGACCGCCGGCTACGAGGGCCCCCGCCACTTCGACTTCAAGCCGCCGCGGACCGAGGACCTCGACGGCGTGTGGGCGTCGGCCGCGGGCTGCATGCGCAACTACCTGATCCTCAAGGACCGTGCGGCCGCCTTCCGTGCCGACCCGGAGGTGCAGGAGGCCCTGCGCGCCTCGCGCCTGGACCAGCTCGCCCAGGCGACCGCCTCGGACGGTCTGCAGTCCCTGCTGGCCGATCGCAGCGCCTTCGAGGAGTTCGACCCCGAGGCGGCCGCCGCGCGCGGGATGGCCTTCGAGCACCTCGACCAGCTGGCCATGGACCACCTGCTGGGGGTCCGCGGCTGAACGCACGCACGCGTGCGTGGGCCGAGCGACGTCCACGCGCGCGTGCACGGTGTTCACGCACCCTGGTGCCCGCGCGTGCCCGGTGTCCGTGACAGAGCTGCACGCGCACGCGCGTGAGCGATCTCCGTGCGGAATGCTCCGGAATCATGCGGTCCAGGCCATGGATCCGTATCAAGTTCCGTACGGGGGTCGCCTCCTGCCCGGAGTGCGGCGACTCTGGACGGTATGGCCATGCCGCCCGTACCGCCTCAGCCGCCCGGGCCGCCGGGTGACACGCCGCCTCCGGGCGGCGGCTTCGGACCGCCTCCCGACAACTACGGCTCCGGCCATGGAGCAGGAGGGGGCTACGGGACCGGAGGTGGGTACGGCCCTCCGCCGGGAAGCAACGAGCCGCCCACCTACGCTGACTGGCAGCCGCCGCAGCCGCCGCAGCCGCCGCAGCCGCCGCAGCCGCCGCAGCCGCCGCAGCCGCCGCAGCCGCCGCAGCCGCCCAGGAGGCGCCGCAACCCGCTCGTCCTCGCCCTGATCGGCCTCGTGGCGATCGCTGCCGTGGTCGTAGTCGTCCTGATGGCGTCCGGGAACGACGACTCGCCCGACAAGAAGGGGCCCGGAGGCGCGAGCACCGGCCCCTCGTCCAAGCCGTCGCTGAGCATCCCGACGGAGCTGCCGAGCAGACTGCCCAGCGAGCTGCCGTCGAAGTTGCCCAGCGAACTGCCCAGTGAGATCCCGAGCGGCCTGGAATCACTCATTCCGTCCCTGGGGGACATCGAACTGCCGTGACCGCCCGACCGGTCGCGGTGGTCAGATGCCGTGCGGCAGCCGCACGTACGTCACCGTCGTCTCGATCCCGCTGTCGACCAGCCGGCCCTGCGCGTCGAACGCGCCCGCGCCGTCCGTCATGCCGAAGTCGTTGTCGTTGACGAGGGCGAGCGTGTCGTGGTCCACGCGCGCGATGCCCTCGATCTTCCCGGGCACCCCCGCGACCTTGCCCAGGTCGACGACCAGCCGCTTGCGCAGCACCGGCACGCCCGAGGCCGCCGGGTCCTCGAGCTGCTCCAGCGACGGGGACGTCGTGTCGTCGTCGTATGAGCCACCGAGGATGTTCGCGCGCCGGTCCAGCTTCACCAGCTGCAGTCGCGCGGCCCTGTCGGTGCGCTCCTCCACGAGCAGCCGGTCGCCGCCCACGGCGACCACCGAGGAGATCTTCAGCTCCGAGGTGTCGTCCTCGCTCGGGTCCACCACGTTCACCGGGTCGAAGCGGTACGCGTACTCGGCGGTGACCGCCTTCTTCCTCGGCGAGAAACGCAGCAGACGCGTGGTGCGCGACGCGTCGCCCGCATCTTCGTCCGGCAGCGACAGCGGGCTCTGCAGGGCCATCACCAGGTCACCGCCCGGCAGTTGGGCGAGCCCCTCGAATCCGCGGTTGATCTTCCGGTGCAGCAGGATCGCGGGCAGCGCCTCCACCACCGGGTAGTCGGTGCCCGTGAGGTTCAGCCCCTCGGGCACGTAACGCGTGAGCACCCTCCCGCGCGCTGAGACATGCACCAAGGAGGGCCCGTACTCGTCGACGAGCCAGAAACCTCCGTCCTTCGCCCGCACGATGCCCTCGGTGTCCAGCCCGTTCGGGTTGTACGACAGCGGCTTGGAGGCGTCGTAGGAGTACGGCGCCTCGTCGCGGCTCGCCTGGTTCGACAGGCCGGTGACGGCCTTGCCCGACGAGGTGGTGATCGGGATCGCGTCCAGCACATTCACGGTGTCGCCGGACACCCGGATCTTCACGATCGCCGGATCGAAGCCCGGCACCGGGAAGGTGCGGCGCTTCGTGCCGTCCACCTTGATCTGGCCGTTGGGGCCGCGGTCGGTCACCGTCCAGAACTCGCCCTTGCGGCCCGCCGGATAGACGTCACTGCCGATGCCGCCGAGGTCGACGCCCCGGTCGTCGTCCACCGTCCCGGGCAGCAGCGCATTGCTGAAGGCGCCGAGAGGAATGTCGCCGAGCGTCGCGGTGCGGACGACGTGCGCCTCCTGCGACGCCGCACTGGCGGGCGGACAGGCCGCGACAAGGGCCGCGATCACAGCAAGCGGAACGCCGGCTGCGACGGAGCGCCGGACCTGCGGCCGACCGGTGGCGTGCGGGGACATCGAGCCTCCTGAGGAGCAACTGTGTTGACAGCGGTTACATTCGGGCCCTGCGGCGAACGTGTCGCCACCGGAGGGTGAACACGGGGCGTCGGGTTTCGGAGCACACGGGCTACCGCAGCAGGCCGAGCGGCAAAAAACAGTTCGCAAGGACCTTCCACCGCTGGCTACGTTCACGCAGCGTGGACACCGAGGAGCCCAAGAACCCCGAGGACCCCAAAGACATCGTCCGGCGCGGGTACGACGCCGTCTCCCGGCTCTACGACGACGCCTACGGGTCCGACACCAAGTACCAGGTACTGCTCGGCGAACTGTGCCGGGCGATCCCGGCCGGCAGCGCGGTACTGGACATCGGATGCGGAAGTGGGGTGCCGGTCGCGCGGGATCTCGTGGCCGCCGGTCACCGGGTCACCGGCATGGACATCAGCGAGGTGCAGATCAGCAGGGCCCGGGAGCGGGTGCCGCAGGCGCAGTTCATTCACGGTGACGCCACCGCAGCCGCCTTCGAGCCCGCCTCCTTCGACGCCATCGTCTCCCTGTACGCCCTCATCCACATTCCGCTGATGGAGCAGCCGCCACTGCTGCGGAGAATCGCCCAATGGCTGCGTCCGGGCGGCTGGTTCGTGGCCACCACTGGACACGCCGCCTGGACCGGAACCGAGCCGAACTGGCTCGGCGGTGGGGCGCCGATGTGGTGGAGTCACGCGGACGCCGCGACCAGCCGCGCCTGGATCCGCGAGGCCGGACTGACCGTGGAGCGGGAGGAGTTCCTGCCCGAGGGCGACTCGGGACACGCCCTGTTCTGGGCCCGGCGCCCCACCGGGCAGGACTGAGCCACCACCCGATGGGGCGCCGGTCGCCCGTGAACAGCCTGCCGCACCTTCTGTACGGCTCAGACGGGCTCCTGCCCGGCTCTGCCCGGCTCAGACGGGCTCCGCCCCGCCCACCGCCTCCATCGACGCCAGAGCGGTCGCCGGGTCCTGGCAGGCGGCTCCCGCGGGCATCCAGCGACCCCGCTCCTTGCGATACGGCCACCACCGCCCGTCCCGCCCCAGGCGCAGCTGGGTTGAGGCGCCGACGACCGTCCAGCGGTTGCCCTTCGCTCTCAGCGACGGCCGTTCGTCCTCGTCCCAGGTGGACTCCAGCGCGGCACGCGCACGTGCGAGCGTTTCACCCCTGACGGCCCACTCCTCCTCCAGCACGGACAGCGCGGCCGCACCTCCGAGGCACCACGCGCGCGTGGCGCGCGCCAACCCCTCCCGATCCCGCGCCGACCCGTCGGCCAGCCGGTCCGCCACCGCCCTCCCGGGCCCTCCCGCCGACAGCCGCACAGCATCCTGTCCGACCGTCAACTCCCCTTCGGGAGGCAGCTGTTCCGCATCAAAACGAAGAGCCCTGGCAAGCAGACGATGGGCCTCCACTGCGGTCTGCGCGGCCAGGTGCCGCAAGGCGTCCGGGTCGACGCCCGGCCCGGGCGGCGTCTCGGTGTCCAGGGACGGCGGTGTACCGGCTTCCGGGGGCAGCTCCGGGGGAGGGGGCAGCGGCGGCAGGATGTCGGCGCTCCTGTAGGCCTCGACCGCGTCCACACCTTCCGGCTCCGAGGAAGCGTCGGTGCGCCGGGTGCTGCGGGCCTGCAGGTCGTCGAGCAGGGTGTGTTCGCCACGCCCGCGCATCATCAGCAGCACGAACGGATCCTGGTCCAGCAGCCGCGCCACCTGGTAGCACAGGGCCGCTGTGTGCCCGCAGTGGTCCCAGGCGCCGCAGTCGCACTCCGGCTCCAGATCGCCCAGGCCGGGCAGGAGTTCGATGCCCGCGGCCGCCGCGTCCTCCACCAGATACGGCGGCATCTCGCGGTCCAGCAGCGCCGCGACGTGTCCCGCCCGCTCGACGGTCATGTCCAGGAAACGGTCCCACTGTTCGCCGTCCAGCTCCTCCAGCAGGACGTCGGCCCGGTGCGCCGTGCGATCACTGCCCTGGACCACGGCCGTGATCCGCCCCGGGCGCACGGAAACCGCGCCCACGGCTCCCGCGCGCGCGAGCCTGCGCCCCGCCTTCAGCTGCTGTGTGTCGAGCGCCGTGTCCTCCAGCGCCTTCAGCCAGGCCTGACCCCACCAGGTGCCCGCGAACCCCCGCCCGTGCGCGGGCGGCAGCGCGGCGAAGGTGCGTTCCACGTCCCGGTGATCGCGTTCCATGTCCTCGTGGTTCATCGCCCGCCCCCTCGCAGTTCCACCAGATCGGCCAGTTCGGCGTCCGTCAGCTCCGTGAATGCCGCCTCGCCGATGCCCAGGACCGCGTCTGCCAGTTCCTGCTTGCGGCCGAGCATGTCGGCGATGCGGTCCTCGACCGTCCCCTCCGCGATCAGCCGATGCACCTGCACGGGCCGGGTCTGGCCAATGCGGTACGCGCGGTCGGTGGCCTGCGCCTCGACCGCGGGGTTCCACCAGCGGTCATAGTGCACGACATGCTCGGCCCGGGTCAGGTTCAGACCCGTGCCCGCGGCCTTCAACGACAGCAGGAACACCGGGACTTCGCCGTCCTGGAAGCGCCGCACCATCGCCTCGCGCTCAGCGACGGGCGTCCCTCCGTGCAGGAACTGCGAGCCGACGCCGCGGGCCGTCAGATGACGCTCGATGATGCGCGCCATGCGCACGTACTGCGTGAAGACCAAAACGCTCGCCCCCTCGGAGAGGACGGTGTCGAGCAGCTCGTCCAGCAGCTCCAGTTTCCCCGAGCGGCCGGGAATGCGCGGGCGCTCCTCCTTGAGGTAGTGCGCCGGGTGGTTGCAGATCTGCTTCAGCCCCGTCAGGAGCTTCATGACCAGCCCTCGGCGCGCCATGGAGTCGGCGCCGGAGATCTCCGCCAGCGTCTCGCGCACCACCGCCTCGTACAGCCCCGCCTGTTCCTTCGTCAGGGACACCGCACGGTCCGTCTCGGTCTTCGGCGGCAGCTCCGGCGCGATCCCCGGGTCCGACTTGCGGCGCCGCAGCAGGAACGGGCTCACCAGCCGGGAGAGTCGCTCGGCGGCGGCCGGGTCCTGACCGCCCTCGACGGCCTGCGCGTACCGCGCGCGGAAGGTGCCGAGCCGGCCCAGCAGCCCCGGGGTCGTCCAGTCGAGGATCGCCCACAGCTCCGAGAGGTTGTTCTCCACCGGGGTGCCGGTCAGCGCCACGCGCGCGCGTGCACCGATCGACCGCAGCTCCCGCGCGGTCGCCGAGTACGGGTTCTTGACGTGCTGCGCCTCGTCCGCCACGACCATACCCCACTGCGCATCGCCGAGCCTGCGCGCGTCCAGGCGCATCGTCCCGTACGTGGTGAGCAGGAACTCCCCGTCGGCCAGGCCCTCCAGGCTGCGCCGAGACCCATGGAAGCGGCGCACGGGTGTGCCGGGCGCGAACCGCTCGATCTCGCGCTGCCAGTTGCCCATCAGGGATGTCGGGCACACCACGAGCGTCGGACCGGCCGTCGCGGCAGCGCTCTGCCTGTGCAGATGCAGCGCGATCAGCGTGATGGTCTTGCCAAGCCCCATGTCGTCGGCCAGACAGCAGCCGAGCCCCAGGGACGTCATCCGGGCCAGCCAACTCAGACCTCGCCGCTGGTAGTCGCGCAGCGTGGCCGCGAGTGCGGCGGGCTGTGCGACCGGCTCCTGTGCCTCCGGGGCCGCGAGCCGCTCCCTGAGGCTCGCCAGCCACCCCGTGGGGTCCACCTCGATCCGGCGCCCGTCGATCTCCGCCGAGCCCGTCAGCGCGGCACCGAGCGCCTCGATGGTGCTGAGCTTGCGGTCCTGCTGGGTACGGACGCGCTGCATCTCCTGCGGGTCGACCAGGACCCACTGCCCGCGCAGGCGCACCACGGGGCGGTTGGCCTCGGCGAGTCGGTCCAACTCCTCGCGCGTGAGCCGCTGGTCGCCCAGCGCGAACTGCCAGTTGAAGGCGAGCAGCGCGTCGGCGGAGAGGAACGACGGCGCCTGCGAGACGGCCCGCCCGCTCGACGGCTTCTCGTCCGACGGCTCCTCCTCCGGCGGGCCGATCACCGCGCGGCCGGTCAGCCCGCGGGCCAGTTCCTTCGGCCAGTGCACGTCGACTCCGGCCCCGGCCAGCGCCCGGGAACCGTGTCCGAGGAGTTCGGTGACCTCCTCGTCGGCGAGTTCGACGGCATCCGGCACGCTCGCCGAGAGCAGGGGCGCCAGCGGCGGCCAGGTCCGGGCGGCGCGGCGCAGCGCCAGCAGTGCGTCCATACGCGCGCGTGGACCGAATGCAGCGGCTGCGTCCCCGGAACCTCCCCCGTCCGAGGACCCGCCCCAGATGTCAGCAGCGTCCGCCATCAGCGTCGGATCGCTGACACTGTGCACCTGCAGCACCGCCCGGAACGGCACTGCGGCGGCGTCCCGCGTCAGATCGGCAAGACCGGGCACCTCGACCCGCAGCGAGAGCCGTACGCCCGCGTCATGGCCCGCGGCGACATCGGCGGCCCACGCGCGCTGCTCGGGCATGTGCTGCGGCTTCTGCGCCGCATAGGCGGGCCCGCCCGTCACGAGCGGGGCGGCGGGGGAGCGCGGGAGGGTGTCGGCCACCGCATTCAGGAAGGCGCGCAGCAGCCGCTCCGCATCGGGCAACCGGGGCGGTCCGGCGTCGTCCAGGGGGACTGCGTGCGCCTCAGGCGGCATCGCGGCGGCCAATCGGCGTACGCGCTCGATGTCCTCCAAGGGCAGGGGGCCGACCCGCCACGCGTCGTGGTCACCGGGGGACAGGCCGGGCAGCAGCAGCCCGCGCGCCACGCACTGCAGGGCCAGGACCGTGGCCGCACCCCAGAAGGCGGCTCCTCGGTGTCCGTGCGCATCGGTACGCGCGCGCGTGAGGACCGGCAACGCGGCCCGCACCGGAAGCAGGACGGCAGCAACCCGTGCCGTATCGACACCCTCGCCGCACGGCAGGACGACATTCAGGTCCTCGACGGACCCAGAGGCGATGCCCGAAGGGGCGTCGCCATCGGGTCGCCAGAAAGCGACCCGGCCGCTGCGGGCCGGGTCTCCGGGCAGGAAAACGGCACTGCAGCGGACCAGTTCAGAGATCTCGGACGGTGTTGCCGCGGGGAACATCTGCACAGCGAAGCCGCGCTCCTCAAATTTGACTACCCAGTCGGGGCCGCCGAGGGTACATCAATTTTTCCGGTCACGGGCATCGCCTCGTCTGTCCGTGGTCAGCGCCATCTGCCGTCGGAGGACGCGGCGCGCCCCGGACGTAGCAACGCGCCGGCATTGGGACCGCTGTACTCCCGCCATCCGTGCCGACGTACCCCCGACATGCCCACCGTCGTACCCCGGGGTGTTGCCAGCCCCCCTGTCTGCCACGGGCTGGCCCCCTCCCCTACCCGGGGGATGGCGTCATGGCCGCCGTAGGTCGTCAGCTCATACGTTTTCACAGGTCAGCTCGTTGCCCGAGAGAGCCGGAGACCGGACATGCCCGAGCCCACCACAGCCGTCGCCGAACCGTTGCGGGGAACAGCGGACGGCCTGTCCGGGGGAAGCGACTTCGCGCCCCTTCTGCGCACGGTCCGGGGCCAGGGTCTCCTGGAACGACGCCCCCTCTGGTACGCGCTGCGCATCGCCGTCAACGCGATCGCACTGGCCGCCATCGTCACGGGCGTCGTCCTCATAGGCAACTCGTGGTGGTCGCTCCTCCTGGCCCCGCTCCTGGCGGTGTTCTGCGCACGCACGGCCTTCATAGGGCACGATGCGGGCCACTCCCAGATCACCGCCGACAAGTCGGCCGCCCGCGCGATCGGCCTCGTCCACGGCAACCTGCTGCTGGGCATGAGCTACGCCTGGTGGAACGACAAGCACAACCGCCACCACGCCAACCCCAACCACATCGACAAGGATCCGGACGTCGTCGCCGACGTCCTGGTCTTCACTGGTGAACAGGCCAAGGTGCGGTCGGGTTTCCGACGCTGGCTGACCCGCAACCAGGCCTGGCTCTTCTTCCCCCTGACCCTCCTCGAAGGCGTCGCCCTGAAGGTCCACGGCTTCAGGGATCTGCGCCGGCAGCCTCTTCGAGAGCGCATCGTCGAGGGACTGCTCCTGCTGGCCCACGTCTTCATGTACGCGACCCTGCTGCTCACGTCGATGTCCCCGGCCAAGGCGCTCGTCTTCGCCGCCCTCCACCACATGCTGTTCGGCCTGCACCTGGGGATGGCCTTCGCGCCCAACCACAAGGGCATGGAAATGCCCGACCCGAACGGCGAAAGGTGGGGCCATCTGCGCCGGCAGGTGCTGACCTCGCGCAACATCCGCGGCAGCCTGTTGACCGACTGGTTCCTCGGCGGTCTCAACTACCAGATCGAGCATCACCTCTTTCCCAGCATGCCCCGCCCGCATCTGCGGCTCGCCCAACCACTGGTGCGCGCGCACTGCCTGGGGTTGGGTGTTCCCTATGCGGAGACCGGGCTCGTCGACTCCTACCGGCAGGCACTGCGTCATCTGCACGAGGTGGGCGAGCCGCTCAGGGCGGAATGATCGAGCGGGCTCTCAGGGGCGCGTCGGGGTTGCGCATCAGGGACGTCTCAGGGTCGCGGTCCGGAACCGTCGGCGGCCCGGGCCCGTTTTCAGGACAGAGAGCGGCAGTGGCCGCGAAGGAGGCGACGCACATGTCGAAGAACGCGAAGATCGCCGCAGGGGGTGTGGCGGTCGGGCTCATCCTGCTGATCTGGCTGCCGTGGTGGGCCTCGCTCCTGATAGTCCTGGGAGTGCCGACCGCCGCGTACCTCATGCTGGACCCCTCGCAGCGGCGCAGGCTGCGTCGCGTCACCCGCAAGGAGCTCGGTCGCTGACACCCAACCCGCGGATCCGCTACCGCACGGAATCGACCCGCTCGGACAGCTTGCAGGAGTCGACCACATCGCCGTCCGCCGGTCGTGCGACGGTGTGGTCCGCGGGCGGTCGGACGCCCTGCTGCACCCAGGTCACCAGCGCGTCGAACGCCGACCGATAGCAGGGCAGGATCGGCCGCAGCCGGTCTGGAAAGGTGTCGTACAGCCCGTCGACGTGTGTGCCGCCCTGGATCGTGTAGTAGCGGTGCAGCGGGCCGCGTCCGCTCGCGTCGATCATGCGCGCGTACACATCCGAGTCGGTCGCCTTGGGCAGCAGGGAGTCCAGGTCGCCGTGGAGCGTGATCAGAGGTCTGCCGATGCGCCCGGTCAGCGACACCCGGGCCACGGCCCGGCGGACGGCCGCGGGGCGTGCTGCGTAGTCGTACGCTGCGTCGCGGGCACATGGCGAGAGGATCTGCTCCGGGGTGCTGCCCGCGGAGGGGCCCGGGCAGCCGGGGTCGTAGGCCGGGTCGAACTCGGCGCGGTAAGTCTTCTGCGTGATCCCCCAGTACGCCTTCTCGTGGTAGGGCCACAGGAACTCGGAGCCGCGCGCGAAGCCGACCGCGTACATGTCCTCGTCGTTCGCCGAGCCCAGCGTCCGGGCCACAGCGGTGGGCAGCGAGGTGAGCAGGCTGGGGCCGTCGGCGGTCCACAGAGCGCCTTCCCAGTCCACGCCGCCGTCGTAGAGCTCAGGATGGTTCTCCAGCTGCCAGCGGGTGAGGTAGCCGCCGTTGGAGATGCCGGTCATGTAGGTGCGGCGGGGCGCGTGCCCGTAGCGCTGGGCGACCGCGCGCTTGGCCGCTCGGGTGAGCTGAGTGGTCCGTGCGTTCCATTCGGCGATCGCGTCTCCGGGTCGGGCTCCGTCGCGGTAGAAGTCGGTGCCGCTGTTGCCCTTGTCCGTCGCGGCGTACGCATAGCCCTCGGCGAGCACCTGGTCGGAGATCGCGGTGTCCGTCGCGTACTGCTTGCGTGTGCCGGGAGCGCCGGTGACCACCAGGCCACCGTTCCAGTGGTCCGGCATCCGGATCACGAACTGCGCGTCGTGGCGCCATCCGTGGGTGGTGTTGAAGTGCGAGGAGTCCGGGAAGTAGCCGTCGATCTGCACCCCGGCAACCCCGGACGGTGTGCGGGTGGCCTTCGCCGTCAGCCCCGCCTGGTCGGCCATGTCGGTGTACGGCGTACCGGCGAGCCCCGTCGTGGTGAGATCGGGCAGACAGGCGCTCTGTTGGAAGGCGGCGCCCGGCACATGCACCCGGTCGAGGCGGGCGCAGTGACTGCCGCCGGCTGTGCCGGCCTGGGCGGAGGCCGGCCAGACGAGGGCGGCTGTCACCAGGGTGGCGGCAGCGAGCGGAACACTGCGGGACGGACGCATGACGGCCTCCGGGGCAGGGAGCGAAAGGACGACCGCAGGAGTGCGGGCGCCGCGGGCTGCCCCATGGTGTGGTCCGGCGCTCATGGCATCCATGTGCCGGGACCACAGTGAAGGCCTTCATGGCATGGCGGTTCAGTACAGGGTCGTGTGTGCAGTCCGGCGTAAAGCGAAGTCCCGCGCGCAGGAGGGAGATCGGCGAACAACGGTCCTTCGAGGTGAGCGTGCAAGGACCGATCCGCCGTCAGGTGCCCACAGTTGGGTGACCGCGGAGCGGGAACTCAACTGGGCCGGACAGCCATTTTTTCGAGCGCCTCCAGGAGGCCGGGCAGTTCCGGTCCTCGGCCGACCGGGAGTACCTCGCCGGGCTCGGCGTCAAGGAGGACGAACGCGATGTCGTCGGTCCTGGCCACGAGCGACCAGCCCGGACCATCGGCGCGCAGCGTCCGCGCGTCGCCGGGTGCGAAGGAGGACCGGACACGGCCGAGCGGCGGCGGCTTTTCCACGTAGCCGCGTGCCTCGGCGAGCACGCGCCGTATCCCGCCGTGCTTGTCGGGACCGTCGACCTGCCCGTCCTGTCCGTCCTGCGCGGCGTGCTCGTCCTGCTCGGTGTCCTCGTCCTTCACTTCCTTCTCTGCTGCCTCAGCGGATCCGTCGGATGCCGAGGCCTGGTTCGAGAAGGAGGCATCGTCGATCTGCTCCCGCCAGATGGCCCACTGCAGCGCGATCTCGTCGGCGCCCAGGCGCCGTTGGGCGGGCCCCCATCGGCTCGTGTCCGGCGGCGTGAGAGGCGGACCGTCCGCCACCTCGGGGTCGGGATCGTGTGGCGCGGGCACGCCGGGAGCCGCGACGGCGACCGCGAGCGGCCAGCCCGGTAGCGCGGCCACTACCGAACGCTCGTCGGGAGACAGGTCGTACTCCATCCCGCAGTCCCAGGACGCGATGGCGACCGCGACCAGGGAGACGTCGTCGACCACGACGGTCCACCGGGCACCGTCGCCGTCCTGGCCGAGTACCAGGCCGTATCCGTCGGCGAGCGGCGCGAGACCGAGCGCCGAGCAGGCCTCCGGATAGTCGTCGCCGAGCACGCTCGGGAACTTCGCCGGCGTCAGAAGTACCGCCGTGAGCACATAAAGCGCTTCGTCCGCGGCGGCGACGGCGTCCTCGTCCGTCCCGGCCATGCCTGCCTCCCCATCGATTCATCCGATCGCGCGCACCCTAATGCGCGCGGAAGCAGCTTGTCACGACTCGGAAGCACACGTGGACCTGCAGTTTTCCGGCTGGACGGGGCGAATCGGCCACTCCCGACGCGATGTCGTCAGCCCGCCGGGAGCCCCAGCAGCGCGCGGGCCACCGTCCCCGGCGACTCGTCGCGCTCGCGGGCCAGTGCGATGACTGCCCTGCATGCCAGCTCATTGACCCCGAAGGACAGAGCCTCCGGGGACACCCAACCCGCCGCCTCGTCGATACGGTCCTGGTCGTCCTCCGCGCAGGCCGAGACATAGGCGGCGGCGGCTTCGAAAAGATTGTGTGTACGTTTGTCCCGACCGTTGCCGAGGTCCGCGCGTACGGCGTTGAGGAATCTTGCACAGGACTTGCGCACCCTGCCCAACATGCTGACCACCTTCCCCCTGCGTGGTTGCCCATGGCCGATCGTTCATCTCCTGCTGTTCAACCTAGAGTTGGAATCCGGGCGGCAGAAGGGTGACGGGCGCGTGAAGCGATCGACTGCACATTCGTTCACACTCACGGTCGCCGTCGAGGTCGCCCGTCGGCGGCTGGACCTCGCTTCCCGGCCGGTTCTCACGGAGGCCAACCTGGACGCCGAGCGGTCGCCCACCTGCGGGCAGCAGCAATATCGCCTCCTACGAGGTGGAAGCGTTTGTGGACGGTAGCCACGCGCGCGTGCCGGCAAATGTCGGTCCCCTGGGGGTAGGGCCCATGCGGCGGGATGATGCGGCCGGGCCCGAGCTGAGACTCAGCCCTCCCGGACGGCCAGCGCCAGGAAGCGGGCGTCCTCGTCGACGTACGAGGTCATACGCCATCCGGAACCGGCCAGCAGGGGCCGCAGGTTGGGTTTCGCGCGCAGGTCGTCGGGGGTGATCTGCCGACCCTGGCGTGCGGCCAGTGCCGCGCGGCCGATGGGGTGGAACAGGGCCAGCGTGCCGCCCGGGCGCACCACCCGCGCCAACTCCCGCAGGTTCTCCTCCGGGTCGGGAAGGTGGGCGATGAGGCCGGCGGCGAACACCGCGTCGAGCGACCGCGACCGCAGCGGCAGCACCGCCACGTCAGCCAGCAGCAGCTGCCCGTCGCGGTGCCTGCCGGCCCGTTCGGCGGCCTGCAGCATGGCCGGGGTCAGGTCCGCCCCGACGACGACTCCCGAAGGCCCCACGGCGGCACGCAGCGGCGTCAGGGCCCGACCGGTGCCGCATCCCGCGTCGAGCACCCGGTCTCCTTCGCGCAGCTGCAGATCGGCGACCGCGGCGGCGTAGGCGGGGCCGTCGTCGGGGAACCGGCTGTCCCAGTCGGCGGCACGGGCACCGAAGAACTCCTGAACGTGCGTGTGGTCGTCGCTCATGTTCCGCATGATCCCTCACCGACACCGATGACTCCGCGGTGCACACGTTCGAACCCTACGTCGTCGTACTGATGCACATCTGCGCCATGTTCCAACGGGAGCGCCTGCGTGACCAGCGATCCCGCCTGGTTCCGTCACCAGCACGTCGACAGATCCGAGGTGTCGGGCTCAACCGGACGGCACTATCGCACTATCGGGGCCCGCAAGCCCAGCCACTGATCGGCGTCCCAGGCCCGGAACCGCTCCACCTCGGTAAACCCCAGCTTCGCCGCGAGACGCATCGAACGGACGTTGGCCGTCTGGGTGGTGAGCACCACCGGCTCACCCGGAAGGACGCCTGCGAGCCAGTCCAGGGCAGCCGCGCACGCCTCGGAGGCATACCCGAATCCCCACGCCCGCGGCAGGAAGAGGTAGCCAAGATCGACCTTCCCCACGGCAACGGGACACAGGTGCTCTGTTGCCCTCCTGAGCAGGATCTGACCGATCATCGCCCCGTCGAGATCGACGACGAAACTCCCGGGCCGCCGCCCGGGCACCCCGGGCATCTCGCGCTCGAGTTCGTCACGCGGGCGAGGGCCGCCGAGATAGGTGTGCACCTCCGACGAGGCGTACAGCTCAAGGAACGACGCACGGTCCCGGGCCTCAGGCTCACGCAACACGAGCCTCTCGGTCTTGATCGGTACAGGCGGCCACACTACGGGTCCGAGATCATCCATGTCGGCCAGCCAATCAGCGGCCACCTGTAACGATCAAGACTCCCGGCCCCTCTTGCTTCTTGATCCCTGCGCACACCGCGCTGGACATCGCGGAGAACGCGATCACGGGCGGCACCCTGGGCCTGACCACCGCCACACCCGAGACCACCTGGGCTGTGCCGCGTTGCCGCTCGGCCTAGCCGCAACCGCGACGCCGGGCGGATGCACACCGTCCGGCGTCGCGCCTCGGCCGGCTGACGGCCACCCTCCAAGAGGATCCGGCCGCCCGGGGACAGGACCGCTCAGCTCGCGATCGCCTTGTGCGCCAAAACCTTCTCGATCCCGACGCGCACAAGGAGTTCGCCCGGAACGCCGTTGCGCTCCCCGAACTCCTCCGCACGTTCCTCACCCATGTACCGGGCCCCGATCCTGGCGGCCCAGTGCCGCACCTCCCCGAGATCCTCCGAGATCCGGGCACGGCCCTGCAGCACCACGAAGTCGAACGGCGGCCGGTCGTCGTCGACGCATAGGGCGACTCGGCCGTCGCGAGCCAGATTCCGTCCCTTGACCGTGTCTTTGCCGGTATTGAACACCAGGTCGTCCCCGTCGAGCACGAACCAGATCGGCGCCACATGCGGGCTTCCGTCAGCCCGGACGGTCGACAGCTTGCCGGTGCGCGTGCCGTGTGACACGAACGCCCGCCATTCCTCATCGGTCATCTTCTGAGCCATGCCCCTATCCTCCTTGCTCGTGGGCCGGTGGTGGTGAAGGGTGGCGAGGAGATCCTCCGGCCAGGGGGAGTCGTCACACGGGGAGACCGGAACATGGAGCAGAACCAGGGGCTTGACTGGCTGCTGGACGATCTGACCGAGCGTGTCGAACATGTACGGCACGCTCTGGTCCTGTCCAACGACGGGCTGGTGACGGGGGCAAGTACGGGGCTGCGGCGCGAGGACGCCGAACACCTTGCCGCCGTCTCGTCCGGGCTGCACAGCCTGGCCAAAGGCTCGGGACGTTACTTCGGCGCGGGCAGAGTACGCCAGACGATGGTCGAGTTCGACGACGCGGTGCTGTTCGTCACCGCCGCCGGAAACAGCAGCTGCCTGTGTGTGCTCAGCGGCGCGGAAGCCGACATCGGCCAGATCGCCTACGAGATGACCCTGCTCGTCAACCGGGTCGGAGAGCACCTCGACGTAGAGGCTCGGCAGCCCGAGGGAAGCCCGACCGCAGATTCCTGACCTGCGGGTTCGCCCTCTCCCGTGGAGTTATCCACAGGCCCGCCACAAGATCGGCCGAAGCGGCTACGGTTTTTTCACCGAGGTCGCGCAGACGGCGCCGACCACTTGCTCCACGGGGGAGACCGACCATGTCAGGCAACATCGTCACGCAATCACCCAGCGCCTCCTGCACGCCGAGCCGGGCCTGCCGGGAACTGGGTCTCAGGCGAGGGGAGTTCGACCTCGCGGTGAATCTCGGACACATCCGCACGATGCCCGATGAAGGGGGCGGGGGGCTGCGGGTCGCCCGCAGCGAGATCGACCGGCTGCATGCCGAAGAGGGTTTTCCCGAGGCGCTGAAGAAGCGGGTCGAGACCGTGGGCGCCCGGGAGGGCGCGGAGCTGCTGGAGGTGTCCCACGGCAGGTTCACCAGGCTGGCCCGGCTCGGCGTCGTCGTCCCGGTGCGGTTCTATCTCAACCGCTATCGGGCCGTCGTCTGGCTCTATCTGGCCGAAGAGCTCGCCCAGTTCGAGGCCGACGAGACCAACGCGCCCTTGCTGAGCGGCCGTACGCCCGCCGATGTACGCGGACAGCTGGCGGACGGGCTGGATCTGCGGCCCCGGAACTGGCGGGGTCGGCATCTGGGCTTCCTGCGGCGTCAGGCCGGCGACCATCCTTGGGCGCATGCCGCCGCCGTGGCGTCGCTGCTCGATGCCGTTCAGGTCGCGGAGATCGTGCAGGACCCCTATGAGCGCACCCACTTGAACCGGTTCCGGCCCAGGACTCCGGCTCACGGCGCCCCCGACTCGCCCGCCGCGCACCTGGCCGAGCGCATCACCATGGCACAGGACCCGGACGAGATCGGCTGGCTGCGGGCCGACCTCGCCCAGGCGGTGAGCGACGCACGCAGGCTCCAGCCCGCGCCGCGCCCAACCCCGGCGCTGCGTCCAACTCCCTCGCCATGCCCAGGCCCCGTGTCGCGCCCGAGCCCCACACCGCGCCCAAGCCTCACACCGCGCCCAAACTTCGCGCCGCTTCGGTCGACTCCCGCCCCACGCCCGGCTCCCGAGCCAAGGCCCGCTGAAGTACCGAAGCAGACACAACCCACACCACCGGCAACCATCGAACAGAGCCAGCCAACCCCCCAGGAAGCGGCGCGCCCCCGCACCCTGCTCGGCTGGCTGCGCCGCAAGACGGAGTGAGACGTCACAGGACCGCGTGACTCACAGCGCCCGGAACAGACCTTCCTGGACCACGGACACGAGCAGCCGGCCCTCGGCGTCGTAGATCCGTCCACGAGCCAGGCCCCGTCCGCCCGTCGCGATCGGCGACTCCTGGTCGTAGAGGAACCACTCGTCCGCGCGGAAGGGCCGGTGGAACCACATGGCGTGGTCCAGCGACGCGATGTCGAAGGTGCGCGGGCCCCACAGGGGTTGGACCGGGATGCGGACGGCGTCCAGGAGGGTCATGTCGCTGGCGTAGGTCAGCGCGCAGGTGTGCACGACCGGGTCGTCCCCCAACGGTCCGACCGCGCGCATCCACACGGCGCTGCGTGGCTCGGCGTCCTTGACCTCTTCGGGCGTCCAGCGCAGCCGGTCCACATAGCGGATGTCGAAGGGCTGGCGGCGTGCCATCCGCTCCAACTGCTCGGGCAGATCGCCGTGATGCTCACGGATCTCCTGAGTGACCGTCGGCAGGGACTCCGGGTCGGGGACCTTGCGAGCCGGCGGCAGCTGATGCTCGAAGGATCCTTCCTCAGGCTTGTGAAAGGAGGCGGTGAGATTGAAGATCGTGCGGCCCTGCTGCACGGCGGTGACCCTACGGGTCGTGAACGATCTGCCGTCCCGCACCCGTTCCACCTGGTACACGATCGGAACGCCCGGCCGCCCCGGGCGCAGGAAGTACGCGTGCAGCGAATGCACCGGACGATCACCGTCCGTGGTGCGTGCGGCGGCGACCAGTGCCTGGCCCGCCACCTGCCCGCCGAAGACCCGTTGCAGGGACTCGTTCGGGCTGCGCCCACGGAAGATGTTGACCTCGATCCGTTCCAGGTCGAGCAGGTCGACGAGGCTCTCGGCCGGGTTCGTCATGCGTGGGGTTCTCCTTGGCTCACAGCTGGCCGACGTCGGTGACACGTACGATCGCACGGCCCTCGGCGTCGGATGCAGCGAGGTCGATCTCCGCGCTGATGCCCCAGTCGTGGTCGCCGTTCGGATCGGCGAAAGTCTGGCGGACCCGCCACAGGCCGTGCTCCGCGTCCTCCTCGATGATCAGCAGCTTGGGGCCGCGCGCATCCGGGCCGGTGCCAAGGTCCTCGTACTCGTCCCAGTACTTGTCCATGGCCTCGCCCCACGCGTCGGCGTCCCATCCGGCGTCGGCGTCCATCTCGCCCAGCTCCTCGACCTGGTCGAGGGCGGCGAGTTCGACGCGCCGGAACATGGCGTTGCGGACCAGGACCCGGAAGGCGCGGGCGTTGCTGGTGACCGGCTTGACCTCGTCGGCCTTCTCCTGGGCCTCCTCGGCGGTCAGCTCCTCCGGGTTGGCGAGCTGTTCCCACTCGTCGAGCAGGCTGGAGTCGACCTGGCGGACCATCTCGCCGAGCCACTCGATGAGGTCCTGCAGGTCCTCGGACTTGAGGTCGTCCGGGATGTTGTGGTCGAGGGTCTTGAAGGCGCTGGCGAGGTAGCGCAGCACGATGCCCTCGGTGCGGGCCAGCTCGTAGAAGGACACCAACTCCGTGAAGGACATGGCCCGTTCGTACATGTCGCGGATCACGGACTTCGGCGACAACGGATGGTCGCCCACCCACGGGTGGCTCTTGCGGTAGGTGTTGTACGCGTGGAAGAGCAGCTCCTCCAGGGGCTTGGGGTAGCTGATGTCCTGCAGGCGCTCCATGCGTTCCTCGTACTCGACGCCGTCCGCCTTCATCGCGGCCACCGCCTCGCCCTTGGCCTTGTTCAGCTGGGCGACGAGGATCTGCCGCGGATCGTCCAGTGTCGACTCGACGACGGAGACCATGTCCAGGGCGTAGGACGGCGAATCGGGGTCGAGCAGTTCGAACGCGGCGAGGGCGAACGTGGACAGCGGCTGGTTGAGGGCGAAGTCCTGCTGCAGGTCCACCGTGAGGCGGACGATGCGGCCGGTGGCGTCCGGCTCGTCGAGCCTCTCGACGATGCCGCCGTCCAGCAGCGAACGGTAGATGGCGATCGCGCGCCGAATGTGCCGAAGCTGCTGCTTGCGCGGCTCGTGGTTGTCCTCCAGGAGGTGCCGCATCGCCTCGAAGGCGTTGCCCGGGCGTGCGATCACCGACAGCAGCATCGTGTGCGTCACCCTGAAGCGGGAGGTCAGCGGCTCCGGGTCGGAGGCGATGAGCTTCTCGAAGGTGTTCTCCGTCCAGGCGACGAAGCCCTCGGGTGCCTTCTTGCGCACGACCTTGCGGCGCTTCTTGGGGTCGTCGCCCGCCTTGGCGAGCGCCTTCTCGTTCTCGATGACGTGCTCGGGCGCCTGCGCGACGACGAAGCCCGCCGTGTCGAAGCCGGCCCGCCCGGCCCGCCCGGCGATCTGGTGGAACTCACGGGCGCGGAGCGTGCGCACCCGGCTGCCGTCGTACTTGGTCAACGCCGTGAACAGCACGGTGCGGATGGGGACGTTGACGCCGACTCCGAGAGTGTCCGTGCCGCAGATGACCTTCAGCAGCCCGGCCTGCGCCAGCTTCTCCACCAGGCGCCGGTACTTGGGCAGCATGCCGGCGTGATGGACACCGATGCCGTGGCGGACGTAGCGGGAGAGGTTGCGGCCGAACTTGGTGGTGAAGCGGAAGTTGCCGATCAGGTCGGCGATCTGGTCCTTCTCCTCGCGCGTGCACATGTTGATGCTCATCAGCGCCTGCGCCCGCTCCACCGCCTGCGCCTGCGTGAAGTGCACGATGTAGACCGGCGCCTGCCTGGTCTCCAGGAGCTCGGTGAGCGTCTCGGTGAGCGGGGTGAGCCGGTACTCGTAGGACAGCGGCACGGGACGCGTCGCCGAGCGGACCACCGCCGTCGGGCGGCCGGTGCGCCGGGTGAGGTCCTTCTCGAACATCGAGACGTCACCGAGCGTCGCGGACATCAGGACGAACTGCGCCTGTGGCAGCTCCAGGATCGGGATCTGCCAGGCCCAGCCGCGATCGGCCTCCGCGTAGAAGTGGAACTCGTCCATGACGACCTGACCGATGTCCGCGTTCTTGCCGTCACGCAGCGCGATCGAGGCGAGGACCTCGGCGGTGCAGCAGATCACGGGCGCATCGGAGTTCACGGACGCGTCACCGGTCAGCATGCCGACGTTCTCGGTGCCGAAGAGCTTGCACAGCTCGAAGAACTTCTCCGACACCAGCGCCTTGATCGGTGCCGTGTAGAAGGTGACCTCGTCCCGGGCGAGGGCGGCGAAGTGCGCACCCGCCGCGATCATGCTCTTGCCGGACCCGGTGGGCGTCGACACGATCACGTTCGCACCGGAGACCACCTCGATCAGCGCCTCCTCCTGGTGGGGGTAGAGCGTGAGACCGCGCTCCCCGGCCCACGACTCGAAGGCTTCGTAGAGGGCGTCGGGGTCGGCGGTCTGCGGCAGCTGATCGATGAGGGTCACGCACCCATCTTGCCTGGCGTCCCCGCTCATGGGGGAATCGGTTGCCGGCACGAAGATCACGAGCAGTACGCTGTGACGCCGACGGAGTGTCAGCGCACCCGGTCAACTGGACAGCGGCACAAGAGGAATGGGGCGGGGAACGGCCATGATGGGACCAGCACACTCATTGTCGGGCGCGGCCGCCTGGCTCGGCGTCGGTGCGGCTGCCGCCGCGGCCGGGCATTCCATGCCCTGGCCGGTCCTCCTGGTCGGCTCGCTGATCTGCGCCGGAGCCGCACTCGCCCCGGACCTGGACCACAAGGCCGCCACCATCTCCAGGGCCTTCGGCCCCCTCTCCCGCGCGCTGTGCGAGATCGTCGACAAGCTCTCCTACGGCGTCTACAAGGCGACGAAGAAGAAGGGCGACCCGCGCCGCTCCGGCGGCCACCGCACACTCACCCACACCTGGCTCTGGGCGGTCCTGATCGGCGGAGGTACGTCGGTCCTCGCCATCACGGGTGGCCGCTGGGCGGTCCTCGCCATCCTCTTCGTCCACATGGTGCTGGCCATCGAGGGCCTGCTGTGGCGGGCGGCCCGCGGCTCCAGCAGCGACGTCCTGGTCTGGCTGCTGGCCGCCACCAGCGCCTGGATCCTCGCCCAGGTCCTGGACAAGCCGGGCAACGGCTCGCACTGGCTGTTCACGGAGCCGGGCCAGCAGTACCTGTGGCTGGGGCTGCCGATCGTGCTGGGCGCGCTGGTGCACGACATCGGGGACGCGCTGACGGTCTCCGGCTGCCCGATACTGTGGCCGATCCCGGTGGGCCGCAAGCGCTGGTACCCGATCGGCCCGCCGAAGTTCATGCGGTTCCGTGCGGGCAGCTGGGTCGAGCTCAAGGTTCTGATGCCGGTGTTCATGCTGCTCGGCGGGGTGGGCTGCGCGGCCGCGCTGAACGTCATCTGAGCAGCGCGGCGCCGGCCGGCCGCGGGTTCAGCCCGCGGTGCCCGAGCCCTGGCCCGCGCCGCCCCCGTAGCGTCGCTCGAACTGGGCGACACGGCCCTCCGTGTCCACCGTGCGTGCCTTGCCGGTGTAGAAGGGGTGGCTCTCCGAGGAGATCTCCACATCCACCACCGGGTAGGTCTCGCCGTCGTCCCACTCGATGGTCTGCTCACTGGTCGCGGTGGACCGGGTCAGGAAGGCATAGCCCGCGGCACGGTCGCGGAAGACCACCGGGTGGTAGTCGGGCTGCTTGTCCTGCTGCATGCGTCCTCCTCGGGCTGGTGGGCGTCCGGTCAGCCGGCCAGGGCGTCCCCGTCGACGATGTGCATCGCCGCTTCCTCGGCGGACGCGGCGGCACCGTCGATGCCCACGTCCGTGGCGATCAGCGCGCTCTCCTCATCCTCGTGCACCCCCTCGTCCGGGGCCACGAGACGGCCGGAGCGGGTGGCGCCGACCTCGTCGTCCAGGAGTTCCCCGTCGGAGCCGTCGCAGTCTCCGATGCCGTCGCCGTCGGACATCACCAGCTCCGGCAGTTCCTCGGCGAGCCGCTGCTCCAGGGTCTCCCCGTGACGGCGCTCCGCCGCGGTCACGTCGTCGCGCTCCACCGCCCACGGCCTCTCCGGAGGGGACCAGCCCCGGTCGAGGGGGTCGTCAACGCCGTCGTCGTCGAGCGTGTCCTCCACGTCGAGCAGTCCGGAGTCCTCCTGGATCTCGGATCCGTCGGGCTGGTAGACGTCGTCTCCCCATCCGTCGACGCTGTTCACGGATACCTCCAGGTGATGGGGACGGGCCCGCTTCTCACCGCGTCGGGCGCCGGCCGCCGTCGCGCGGAGCACCGGCTGCGCCCGGAGGGACCTCGGGTCCCTGGGCGCTCCCCGAGCCCGTGCCGATATCCAGCCTTCCACCCCTTTTCGGGACTGCGCAACGGCACGGCGGGAGGAGGCGGGCAGCGGCCCGCGTCAGGTGCGCGGTACGGCCGAGGACCAGACGTGGCCGTCGTCCGTCACCAGTTGGACGCGATCGACGGAGCCGGCCGATCCGTAGGCGATCCAGGTGGCCCGGCCGGACTGCGGCATCCACCACTGGCCGGCGTCGCGGGTGGAGCCGTCCTTGAGCAGCAGGCGGCAGGTGTAGTGGGTGCCGGGCCGCCCGGCCGTGATCTGCATGACGAGGACACGCTCGGTGCCGGCGCGGCTCGGCTCAACGGTTCCCACTGCCGCTCCCGAGCCGGTGACCAGCCGGGCCCCGTGGTCGCTCGCGGCCACCTGCACCGGGGCCGACTCGTGGTGAAGCAGTGTCGTGCCGCCCGCGCCCAGGCAGAGTCCGGCCGCGGCGGCCGCGGCGACCAGCAGCTGGGTGCGGTACCTACGGCGGGCGGGGGAGCGGCGGCGCAGTTCCAGGCGGTCGAGCACGCGGGTGTCGAAGCCCGGCGGTGCCGCGACCGAGGGGGCCGCCGGCAGGACGGCGTCGACGGCCGCGGACAGCTCGTCATAGGCGGCGCGGCAGGTCACGCAGGCGGTGAGATGGCGCAGCAGCGTGGCCGGCTCGCCGGGGAGGGTGCCGAGGGCAAGGGCGGTCAGTTCGTCCTCGTCAGGATGACGTCGCTCGTCAGGGTGGCGTTGCTCGTCGGGGTGGCGCTCCGTCACGGCTCTCCTCCTTCAGTGTCTCGCGCAGCCTGCGCAGGCCGGTGCGGATGCGGGTCTTGGCGGTGCCCAGGGGGATGTTCTCGTGCCGGCCCACCTCGGCGGCGGTGCAGCCGCCCAGCACGGCCAGCGCGACCGCGCGGGCCTGCTCCTCGGGCAGGGCCCGCAGTCGTGCCAAGGCACGCTCGCTCTCCAGGGCGAGCAGAGCCAGCCGCTCGGTGCCGTTCGTGTCGGCGGCCGACCGCAGGGTCACGTCAAGCAGCCGTTCCAGCGTCTCGGCCAGAACGGGAGTGGGGCGCCGCGCCCGGACGGCGTCGATGGCGGCGTTGCGGGTGATGGTCAGCAGCCAGGTCAGGGCCGAGGCCCGCCGGGGGTCGTAGTTGCCCGCCGCGCGCCAGGCCCGTACGAACACCTCCTGGCTGACGTCCTCGGCCAGGGCGCGATCGTGGGTCACCGATACGGCCAGGCCGAAGACCGCGTCCTGGAAGCGGCGCACGAAGGCGAGTGCGGCCTGCTCGTCGCCCAGGGCGAGGCCGGCGACGAGCGAGGCGTCGTCGACCCGGTCGGTGCGCGGGAACAGTTCCACATCCATAGGTACGTACGAAGGGGGCAAAGGGATTGAACGGAACCAGGTGCAATCTCTCGCCGCCTTTCGCCCGTACAACCTCCGTCGAAACGGACGGAGAGATCATGAGCATCAGCAGGATCACCGTGGCCGGGTTCGCCCTCGCGTCGGCGCTGGCGCTGGCCGGATGTGGCAGCGGCAGTGGTAGCAGCAACTCAGGCAGCGGAAGCCAGGCCGGCAGTCCGGCCCCGGCCGTCATGGACACCTCGACGATCAAGGTCACCAGTTCGCCGCTCGGCAACATCCTCACCGACGGCAGCGGACGCACGCTGTACCTGTTCACCGAGGACGGCAAGAACACCAACTCGATGAACTGCGACGCGGCCTGCATCAGGCTCTGGCCGCACATGGAGGGAAAGCCGCACGCCGGCAAGGGGGCGCAGGCGAGCCTCATCGGCGCCACGAAGGGCGGGGGCAAGGCGCAGGTGACCTACGCCGGACACCCGTTGTACTACTACGCCAACGACCGGGCGTCCGGCGATGTGAAGGGGCAGGGCATCGACAAGATCTGGTATGTCATGAACGCCAAGGGCACGGCGATCAAGACGGCCGCCCCGGCGGCGAGCAGCACGGACAACGGCAACAGCAGCGGTGGTGGTGGCTACTGACCTGGTCGGGAGCGGCGGTACGGGAGACTCCGGGCGAGTCGGTCGACCCCGCCCAAGGCACGGCCCCGGATCGCGCCTCAGACTCGGCCGTCCGCCCCAGACCCGGACTGGGCCCCGGCCCCGCCCCGCTCCGGACCGCGCCCTCACCCAAGTCCCGGCCCCGGAGAACCTGACCCCACCCCACCCCACCTCACCCGCAATCCCAACCTCCCTCACCCGTGCCAAGACCGCCAAAGCGCCGCGTACGCGCCGCCATCCACCGTCACCAGTTCCTCGTGGCTGCCGAGTTCGACGATGCGGCCGTTCTCGACGACGGCGATGACGTCGGCGTCGTGGGCGGTGTGCAGGCGGTGGGCGATGGCGACCACTGTGCGGCCGTCGAGGACTCGGGCGAGGGAGCGTTCGAGGTGGCGGGCCGCACGGGGGTCGAGCAGGGAGGTCGCCTCGTCCAGGACCAGGGTGTGCGGGTCCGCCAGGACCAGACGGGCCAGTGCGATCTGCTGGGCCTGGGCCGGAGTGAGGGCGAGACCGCCCGAACCGACCTCGGTGTGCAGGCCGTCGTCCAGCGCCCGCGCCCAGCCGTCCGCGTCGACCGCGCCCAGTGCCGCCCAGAGCTCGGCGTCGGTCGCGGAGGTCCGGGCGAGCAGGAGGTTGTCGCGCAGGGAGCCCACGAAGACGTGGTGTTCCTGGTTGACGAGTGCCACGTGGGAGCGGACGCGTTCGGCGGGCATCCTGGACAGCTCGGCGCCGCCGAGGGTGATGTGGCCGTCGCGGGGTGCGTAGATACCGGCGAGGAGCCGGCCGAGCGTGGACTTGCCCGCGCCGGACGGCCCGACCAGCGCCAGCCGGGTGCCGGGCGCGACCCGCAGGGACACCGTGCGCAGCACGTCGACGCCCTCGCGGTAGCCGAAGTGCACCCGGTCCGCGTGCACGTCACGGCCGTCGGGGGCCACCGTGCGGTCCCCGGCGTCCGGCTCGATGTCGCGCACGCCGACCAGCCTGGCCAGTGACACCTGGGCCACCTGCAGCTCGTCGTACCAGCGCAGGATGAGGTTGACCGGGTCGACGAGCATCTGCGCGATGAGCGCGCCCGTGGTCAGCTGGCCCACCCCGATCCAGCCGTGCAGCACGAACACGCCGCCGATGATCAGGACCGAGCCGAGCACAGTCGCGTGGGTGAGGTTGATGACCGGGAAGAGCACGGAGCGCAGCCACAGCGTGTAGCGCTCCCAGGCAGTCCACTCCTTCACCCGGCGGTCCGACAGGCCGATGCGGCGTTCGCTCAGGCGGTGGGCCTCGACGGTGCGTCCGGCGTCGACGGTCTCGGCGAGGGCGGCGGCCACGGCGGCGTATCCGGCGGCCTCCGAACGGTAGGCGGACGGCGCCCGTTTGAAGTACCAGCGGCAGCCTGCCATCAGCAGTGGCACGGCGATCAGGACGGCGGGCGCCAGCGGCGGCACGGTGACGACGAGTCCGCCGAGCAGCAGCAGCGCCCACACCACGCCGATCGAAAGCTGCGGCACGGCCTCGCGCATGGCGTTGGCGAGCCGGTCGATGTCCGTGGTGATGCGAGACAGCAGGTCGCCGGTGCCGGCCCGTTCCAGGATGCCCGGCGGAAGCCCGACCGACCGTACGAGGAAGTCCTCGCGCAGGTCGGCCAGCATCCGCTCGCCGAGCATCGCTCCGCGCAGCCGTACCTGCTGTACGAACACGGCCTGGACGACCAGTGCGAGCGCGAACAGCGAGACGGTGAGCGGGAGATGAAGCTCGCGCGCATCGTCCGAGACCCGCTCGACGAGGTCGCCCAGCAGCCACGGACCGGCCATCGAGGCGATCACGGACACCGTGTTGACGGCCATCAGGACCAGAAAGGCCCGGCGATGCCGCCGGAACAGCTCGGTCACATAGGCGCGTACGGTCGCCGGGGCGCCGACGGGCAGGGTGTTCGCCGTCGTCGGGGCCGCCGGGTCGTACGCCGGTGGCGCCACGCCGATCATGCCGACTCCTCGATCTCTTGGAGTTCGTTACGGTGAAGTTCGTCCTGGTGCAGTTCGTCCCGGTGCAGTTCGTCTCCCCGGAGGTCATCTCCCCGGAGTGCATCTCCACGGAGTTCGCCTCCACAAAGTTCCTCTCCACGAAGTTCGCCCCCACGGAGTTGCTCCCCGGGGAGTCCGGCCCTCGGCAATTCGTCGAGGACACCGTTCAGGGCGGCCTCCTCGTCCGTCTCCCGGGTCACCACGGCCCGGTAGCGGGGCTCGCTGTGGACCAGTTCGCGGTGCACCCCGACCGCGGCGACCGCGCCCTCGTGCACCAGCACGACCTGGTCCGCGCGGTCGAGGAGGAGCGGCGAGGAGGTGAACACCACCGTCGTGCGCCCCTCCCGCAGATCGCGCACCCCCTGGGCGATTCGTGCTTCGGTGTGCGAGTCGACGGCCGAGGTCGGCTCGTCCAGGACGAGCACCTCGGGGTCGGTGATCAACGACCGGGCCAGGGCGAGCCGTTGGCGCTGCCCGCCGGACAGTGACCGCCCCCGCTCGGTGATCCGGGTGTCCATCGGGTCCTCGGCGTCCAACGACCCCTGTGCCAGCGCCTCCAGGACATCGGCGCACTGGGCGGCCGTGAGCGCGTCGCGCGCACTGACGCCACCCGAGGCGGGTACGTCGAGCAGCTCGCGCAGCGAACCGGACAGCAGCACCGGGTCCTTGTCCTGGACCAGCACCGCCGTGCGGGCCGTGTCCAACGGCAGTTCGTCGAGGGGCACCCCGCCCAGCAGTACGGAGGTGCTCCGCTCGGCGGGGTGTCCGCCCAGCCGTTCGGCGAGCAGGCCCGCCGCGTCCGGGTCACCGCACACCACGGCGGTGAACCGCCCGGCGGGGGCGAGTAGACCGGTGGCGGGATCGTACAGATCACCGCCGGGCACACCGGCCGACCGCCCACCGTCGAGGTCAGCGGTGCGCACCCCGCCCGCGTCCGTGGCCCGCTCCAGCGCCAGCACCCCCGCGGCCCGTCGCGCGGAGGGGCGCGAGAAGGAGTACGCCATGGCGATCTCCTCGAAGTGCCGCAGCGGATAGCTCAGGATCATCACCGAGCTGTAGACGGTGACCAGTTCGCCCACGGTGATACGGCCCTCGCGGGCCAGATGGACGCCGTACCAGACGATTGCGACCATCAGCAGACCCGGCAGCAGCACCTGGATCGCGGAGATCAGCGCCCACATGCGTGCGCTGCGCACGGCGGCGCGGCGGACCTCCTGGGAGGCGCTGCGGTAGCGGTCGAGGAACAGCTCCTCGCCGCCGATGCCGCGCAGCACCCGCAGACCGGCGACGGTGTCCGAGGCCAGTTCGGTGGCCCGCCCCGCCTTCTCGCGCTGGAAGTCGGCCCGCCGGGTCGCCCGCGGCAGCAGCGGCAGCGCGGCCAGCGCCACCACGGGCAGGCCCGCTGCGACGACCACGCCGAGCGCCGGCTGGTAGACGACCAGGGCCACGCAGACCAGCACGACGGTCAGGGCTGCCGCGGTGAACCGGGAGACGGCCTCCACGAACCAGCCGATCTTCTCCACGTCACCGGTGGAGACGGTGACGACCTCGCCGGCCGCGACGCGCCGGGTCAGCGCCGAGCCCAGCAGGGCGGCCTTGCGGGCGAGCAGTTGCTGGGTGCGGGCGGCGGCCGTGATCCAGTTGGTGACCGCGGCACGGTGCAAGTACGTGTCGCCCAGAGCGATGCCGACCGCGGCAAGGGCCAACAGGCCGCCCGCGAGGGCGAGTCGGCTGCCCGAGCGGTCGACCGCCGCCTGGACGGCCGCGCCGACGCAGAACGGCAGCGCGCAGACGGAGGTGAAGTGCAGCAGCCCCCAGACCAGCGCCTTGACCTGGCCGCCCGGCTGATTGCGCGCCAGCCACCACAGGAACCGGGGACCCGAGCGCGCGTCCGGGGTGCCCGGGTCGGCGTACGGAAGGTCTTGAATCTGCATGACGACGGACGTCCCAGGGGCTCGTGTCAGGGGTGAGGAGGACAGCCGCGAACGGCGGCAGCAAACCGTGAAAGGTTCGCCTCGCAGCGTGGTCGGAAGCAAACGGTTTTCCGCGCGCGGTACAGAATGGGGCGATGCGAAAGAACGGTGCATCTCGTACGGCGGTCGCTGTGGCGTCCCTGGCAACCCTGTTGGCGTCACTGTCCGCCTGCGGCGGCACACATCAGAGCGACGGAGGCGACAAGGACGCCTCGGCCAGCGGGTCTTCCGCGCACCGGCCCGCCGTCGGCAGTACCCGCATCCCCGGCGTCGGTGACCGTCTGTACCGGCGGATCCCCGCCGACACCGGTCAGGTCGTGGCGGTCTACGGCGCCGGCAGGGACTCCGCGCGGTCCACCGCCGTGCTCTACACCCGGCACGGCAAGTCCTGGAGGCGGCAGGGCAGTTGGCCCGCGCACAACGGCAAGAAGGGCTGGACCACCCACCATCACGAGGACGATCGCCGCAGCCCGGTCGGCGTGTTCACCCTCACCGACGCGGGCGGCGTCCTCGCCGACCCCGGCACCCGGCTGCCGTACACCCGCGACGCGTCGTTCGCGGCCCCGCGCTGGTGGGCGAAGTCGCACTGGCACGACTTCGACTACGTCATCGCCATCGACTACAACCGCCTCAAGGGCACCCCGCCCGACGATCCGACCCGTCCTCAGGGCGACGCGAAGGGCGGCAGCATCTGGCTGCACCTGGACCACGGCAGCGGTACGTCGGCCTGCATCAGCCTCTCCGAGGCGGCGATGCAGTACCTGCTGCGAACGCTCGATCCACACCAGCATCCGGTGGTGGTGATGGGGGACAGGGCGAACCTGAAGGCGTAGGTGCCGGGCAGCGAACGCGTCCTGCACCCGGCGGGCTCACCCAGAACCGCGACGCTCACCGAGGCGACCCCCGCCCCAGACGTCGCCCGACCGCCCCAGACGTCGCCCAACCGCCTCAGCAGCGCCCCGTCGGTTCCGGCGCCCCGTCCACCAGTACGTCCAGCAGCCCGCCGAGGACCGTGCGCTGCTCCTCCGTGAGGGGTGCGAGCACCTCCTCGGCGGCCGCTCTGCGGGCCGCGAACACCGCGCGTACGGCCTTGTGCCCGTCCTCGGTGAGCTCGATCCGGATCACCCGGCGGTTGGTCGGGTCGGGTACACGGCGCACCTTGCCGTTCGCCTCCAGGCCGTCCACCAGAGTGGTCACGGCGCGGGGGACGACCTCCAGGCGTTCGGCGAGGTCCGCCATGCGCGGCGGCGCGTCGTACTGCGCCAGCATGCGCAGCAGCCGGGACTGGGCCGGTGTGGCACCCAGGCCCGCCCGTTCGATGTGGCGTTTCTGGATGCGGTGCATGCGCCGAGTGAACCGCAGCAGTTGCTCGGCGAGCAGGCTGTCGGGATCCGGGGTCGTCATGCGGGAACAATATCAGGACCTAGTTCATTGTGAGCATAGGTAACAATGAGCTAAGCTCCGCAAGTCGGTGCCGCACCGGATGCGCGCCGACGTTCGTCCTCCCATCCCGTAGGAGCCCATGAACCCCGATCGAGAACCCCGCTGGACACCGCCTGCCGACGCCAAGGAACAGCCGCGGCAGGTGCGTCGCATCCTCAAGCTCTTCCGTCCCTACCGCGCCCGCCTCGCCGTTGTCGGCCTGCTGGTCGGCGCCGCATCACTGGTCTCCGTGGCCACGCCCTTCCTGCTGAAGGCCGTCCTCGACGTCGCCATCCCGCAGGGCCGCACCGGACTGCTCAGCCTGCTCGCGCTGGGCATGATCCTCAGCGCCGTCCTGACCAGCATCTTCGGCGTCCTGCAGACCCTGATCTCCACGACCGTCGGCCAGCGCGTCATGCACGACCTGCGCACCGCCGTCTACGGCCGCCTGCAGCGCATGTCGCTCGCGTTCTTCACCCGCACCCGCACCGGCGAGGTGCAGTCCCGCATCGCCAACGACATCGGCGGCATGCAGGCCACGGTCACCTCCACCGCCACCTCCCTGGTCTCCAATCTGACCAGCGTGGTCGCCACCATCGTCGCGATGATCGCCCTCGACTGGCGGCTGACCGTCGTCTCGCTTCTGCTGCTCCCGGTCTTCGTGTGGGTCAGCCGCCGCGTCGGCAACGAACGCAAGAAGATCACCACCCAGCGCCAGAAGCAGATGGCCGCGATGGCGGCGACCGTCACCGAGTCGCTCTCCGTCAGCGGCATCCTGCTCGGCCGCACCATGGGCCGCTCCGACTCCCTCACGAGGTCCTTCGCCGAGGAGTCCGAGGACCTGGTCGACCTCGAGGTGCGCTCGAACATGGCAGGCCGCTGGCGCATGGCCGTCATCACGATCGTCATGGCCGCCATGCCGGCCGTCATCTACTGGACCGCGGGCATCGCCCTGCAGATGGGCGGCCCGCAGGTCTCGATCGGCACGATCGTCGCCTTCGTCTCGCTCCAGCAGGGCCTGTTCCGCCCGACGGTCAGCCTGCTGTCGACCGGCGTCCAGATCCAGACCTCGCTCGCCCTCTTCCAGCGCATCTTCGAATACCTCGACCTGCCGATCGACATCACCGAGCGGGACAACCCCGTCCACCTCGACCAGATCAAGGGCGAAGTCCGCTTCGAGGACGTCGAGTTCCGCTACGACGACAAGGGCGGGCCGATCCTCGACGGCATCGACGTCACCGTCCCGGCCGGCAGCAGCCTCGCGGTCGTCGGCCCCACCGGCGCCGGAAAGTCCACGCTCGGCTACCTCGTCCCGAGGCTCTACGACGTCACCGGCGGCCGCGTCACCCTCGACGGCATCGACGTGCGCGACCTCGACTTCGACACCCTCGCCCGCGCGGTCGGCGTCGTCTCCCAGGAGACGTACCTCTTCCACGCCTCGGTCGCCGAGAACCTGCGCTTCGCCAAGCCGGGCGCCACCGACGAGGAACTGCGCACGGCCGCCAAGGCGGCACAGATCCACGACCACATCGCGTCCCTGCCCGACGGCTACGACACGGTCGTCGGCGAGCGCGGCCACCGCTTCTCCGGCGGTGAGAAGCAGCGCCTGGCCATCGCCCGCACCATCCTGCGCGACCCGCCGGTCCTGATTCTCGACGAGGCGACCAGCGCCCTGGACAACCGCACCGAGGCAGCCGTCCAGGACGCGATCGACGCCCTGTCGGCCAACCGCACCACGCTCACCATCGCGCACCGCCTGTCGACCATCCGTGGCGCCGACCAGATCGCGGTCCTCGACTCCGGGAGCGTGGTCGAGCGCGGCACGCACGAGGAACTGCTGGATCTGGACGGGCGGTACGCGGCCCTCGTACGCCGGGATGCCCAACTGAAGCCGACGAGCTGAAGATATGCCGGGTTTGTGGCGTTATGCGGGTTACCGTGCCCGCATGCAGAAGAACACTCCGCCACGGAGCACGATTCGACTGACGCGGCGCGGCAAGCTCGTCCTCGTCGTGACCGGGGCCGTCGTGGCCGGCACCGTCGTGGCGGTGCCGCTGTGGATGATCCGAAGCGGCGAGGTCGCGCGGCCCGCGTCCCTGGTGATCCCCGAGGGCTGGCGCGCGAGCCAGATCTACGCCGCCGTGGACAAGGCCCTCACCCTGCCCGCGGGCAGCACCAAGAACTCGGTGGCCAAAGCCCACCTGAAGCTGCCCAAGGACGCCGAGGGCAACCCCGAGGGCTACCTCTTCCCGGCGACCTACCCGGTCCCCGAGAAGGCGACCCCCGAGTCCCTGCTGACGGCCATGGTCCGCACCGCCGACAGGAAGTTCAACGGCGCCCCGGTCGCGGCAGGCGCGCAGCGCAACGCCATGAACGTCTACCAGGCGGTCACCGTCGCGAGCATCGTGCAGGCCGAGGCCGCCTCGAAGGCCGACATGGGCAAGGTGGCCCGGGTCGTCTTCAACCGGCTGGAACGCGGGATGCCGCTGCAGATGGACTCCACCCTCAACTACGCCCTCAACCGCACGACGCTGAAGACGACCAGCGGCGACACCAAGGTCGACAGCCCCTACAACTCCTACCGGCGCATGGGCCTGCCGCCGACGCCGATCGACAACCCGGGCGAGGACGCGATGCGCGCCGCGATCAGCCCGACGCCGGGCGACTGGCTGTACTTCGTCACCGTCAAGCCGGGCGACACCCGCTTCACCGCCGACTTCGCCCAGCACCAGCGCAACGTGGCCGAGTTCAACGCCGGGCAGAAGAAGCCGTCGCCGTCGCCGTCCGCGTGAGCCCGGCCCGGCGGGTCGTCACGCGGCGGCAGGCTCCTGCTCGGTGGGCACGGCCTTCTCGGCGAGCAGCCGCCGGATGTCCCGTACGGCGGCACGGCCCGCCCGGTTGGCGCCGATGGTGCTGGCCGACGGGCCGTAGCCGACGAGATGGATCCGCGGGTCGGCGACGGCCCGGGTGCCCTCGACGCGGATGCCTCCGCCCGGCTCGCGCAGCCGCAGCGGCGCCAGGTGGTCGATCGCGGCGCGGAAGCCGGTCGCCCACAGGATGACGTCGGCGTCGACGTGCCGCCCGTCGTTCCAGGCCACCCCGTCCGGCGTGATCCGGTCGAACATGGGCTGCCGGTCGAGGACGCCGTCCGCGAGGCCCCGCCGGATTGCGTCGTTCAGCGGCAGCCCGGTCACCGAGACGACGCTCTGGGGCGGCAGCCCCTGCCGTACCCGCTCCTCCACCAGCGCGACCGCGGCCCGGCCGAACTCCTCGGTGAACGGACCCTCGCGGTAGACGGGCGGCCGCCGGGTGACCCAGGTCGTGGCGGCCGCGAGCGGGGCGATCTCCAGCAGATGCTGGGTGCCGGAGGCGCCGCCGCCCACCACGATCACCCGCTGGCCCGCGAACGCCTCGGGCCCGGGGTACCGCGCCGTGTGCAACTGCCGCCCCCGGAAGGTCTCCTGACCGGGATAGCGCGGCCAGAACGGCCGGTCCCAGGTGCCGGTCGCATTGATCAGCGCCCGCGTCGACCAGTCGCCGTCCGAGGTCTCGACGAGCAGACGCCCGCCCGAGCCCTCCCGCACCGCACGCACCTCGACGGGCCGCCGCACCCGCAGATCGAAGGTGCGCTCGTACGTGGCGAAGTACTCGGCGATGACCTCGGAGGACGGCCGCGCCGGATCGGCGTCCGTCAGCTCCATGCCGGGCAGCGAGTGCATCCCGTGGACCTTGCCGTACGTCAGTGACGGCCACCGGAACTGCCAGGCGCCGCCCGGACCGGGGGAGTGGTCGAGGACCACGAAGTCGCGCTCCGGCTCGAAACCGGTGCGCCGCAGGTGATAGGCGCCGGACAGCCCGGCCTGCCCGGCGCCTACGACGACTGCCTCGACCTCGCGCGTGTTGTTCACGCTTCTACCAACTCGGCCGCGGCCGCGGATCTTCCCCAGCACTCCTCTGCCCTCGGGAACGGTCCGCATGGGTCAGGATGGAGACATGTCCGATGCCTTCACCACGCGCGTGCTGAACGTTTCCACCGGCTCCGGCGAGCGGGTCGTCGACCTGACCCGCGACTGCGAGGCCTTCCTGCGGGAGGCGGCCGCCGGCCGTGACGGCCTGCTCAACGTGTTCGTGCCGCACGCCACCGCCGGTATCGCGGTCATCGAGACCGGCGCCGGCAGCGACGACGACCTCCTCGCCACCCTGCACACCCTCCTCCCCGCCGACGACCGCTGGCAGCACCGCCACGGCAGCCCCGGCCACGGGCGCGACCACGTCCTCCCGGCCATCGTCCCGCCCCACGCCACCCTGCCGGTGATCGGCGGACGGCTGGAGTTGGGCACCTGGCAGTCCGTCTGCCTCGTCGACACGAACAAGGACAACCCGGACCGCACGGTGCGGCTGTCGTTCCTGGCGTGAGCAAGGCCGTTAGGTGCGAGCCTCAGCGCCCCTCCAGAGCTTCGCCGTCCCCCCAAAGCCTCAGCGTCCCGCAAACGTCGTCTGGCGCCCCGCCGATGACTCCCCGTGGCCGCCGTCGGAGCCGAGCGCGTGCAGGATCGCCTCCACGCTCTGCTTGGCGTCGCCGAAGAGCATGCTGCTGTTCTCGCGGAAGAACAGGGGGTTCTGTACGCCCGCGTAGCCGGAGGCCATCGAGCGCTTGAAGACGATGACCTGCTCCGACTCCCAGACGCGCAGGACCGGCATACCGGCGATCGGGCTGCTCGGGTCGTCCATGGCGGCCGGGTTGACGGTGTCGTTCGCGCCGATGACCAGCACGACGGAGGTGTCGGCGAAGTCGTCGTTGATCTCGTCCATCTCCAGGACGATGTCGTAGGGCACCTTCGCCTCGGCGAGCAGCACGTTCATATGGCCGGGCAGCCGGCCGGCGACCGGGTGGACGCCGAACCGGACCTCGACGCCCCGCTCGCGCAGCCGCCGCGTGAGCTCCGCGACCGGGTGCTGGGCCTGGGCGACCGCCATGCCGTAACCGGGGGTGATGATCACCGAGCGGGCCTGGGCGAGCAGTTCGGCCGCCTCCGCGGCGCGCACCTCGCGATGCTCGCCCTCCTCCTCCTGGCCGCCGGACGGCGCCTCGATGCCGAAGCCGCCCGCGATGACGGAGAGGAAGGAGCGGTTCATGGCCTTGCACATGATGTACGACAGATAGGCGCCGGAGGAGCCGACCAGCGCGCCGGTGACGATGAGCAGGTTGTTGTTGAGCAGGAAGCCGGCCGCGGCGGCCGCCCAGCCCGAGTAGCTGTTCAGCATGGAGACGACCACGGGCATGTCGCCGCCGCCGATCGAGGCGACCAGATGCCAGCCCAGCGCCAGTGCCAGCACGGTCACGGCGATCATCAGCGGCAGGTCAGGACTGATCGTGAACCAGACGGTCAGCGCGACGAACGCGACGAGCGCGCCGATGTTGAGCGCGTTCTTGCCGGGCAGCATCAGCGGACGGGACTTGATGCGGGCGGACAGCTTCAGGAACGCGACGATCGAGCCGGTGAAGGTGACCGCGCCGATGAAGATGCCGATGAACACCTCGGCGTGGTGGATGCCCAGCAGGTCGGCGCCGATCCTGGTCTGAGCGTCGCCGTGCGACTCCACCTCCAGGTAGCTGTTCCAGCCCACCAGCACCGCGGCGAGGCCGACGAAACTGTGCAGCACCGCGATCAGTTCGGGCATCTGCGTCATCTCGACCCGGCGGGCGCGCCACAGCCCGACCGCCGCACCGACCGCGGTGGCGACCAGGATCAGTGCCACCGCACCGGCGCTGATGCTCTGCGCGGCCACCACGATCGTGGCGATCAGCGCGAGGGCCATGCCGCCGATGCCGTAGACGACGCCGGCGCGGGAGGTGCGGTGCTGGGACAGGCCGGCCAGGCTGAGGATGAACAGCAGGGCGGCGACCAGGTCGGCCGCGTGGGAGGCCGTCGTGGAGGTCATCTCGGCTCAGCCTTTCGAGAACATGGACAGCATGCGGCGGGTGACGGCGAAACCTCCGAAGACGTTGACGCTCGTCAGCAGGATCGCCACGCAGGACAGTGCGGTGACGAGGTTGTTCTCGTGCCCGATCTGCAGCAGGGCGCCGATCACGACGATTCCGGAGATCGCGTTGGTCACCGACATCAACGGCGTGTGCAGCGCGTGGTGCACCTTTCCGATGACGTAGTAGCCGATCACCACCGCCAGCGCGAACACCGTGAAGTCCTCGGCGAGTTGGGCCGGAGCGAACGCGACAAGCAGGAACATCGCGAGCATCCCCAGCCCGATCAGGCCGAAGCGGAGCGCGGGCGTGAGCCTCGGCCGCTCGGGCTCGGTCTCCACGGGTGCCGCCTCCGCCGTCTGCGCGACGGGCGCGGCCGAGACCGGGACGGGCGGTGGCGGCCAGGTGATCTCGCCGCCGCGCACCACGGTGACGGCCCGCTGCACGACGTCGTCGAAATCGACGGTCAGCCTGCCGTCCTTGCCGGGGGTGAGCAGCTTGACCAGGTTCGCCAGGTTGGTGCCGAAGAGCTGCGAGGCCTGGGCGGGCAGCCGGGAGGCGAGGTCGGTGTAGCCGATGATGGTCACGCCGTTGCCGGTGACCACCGTGCGGCCCGCCACCGTGCCCTCCACATTGCCGCCCATCGCGGCGGCCATGTCGACGATGACGCTGCCCGGTTTCATCGCCGCCACGTCGGCGGCCGTCAGCAGCCGCGGCGCCGGCCGGCCCGGGATCAGCGCCGTGGTGACGACGATGTCCACGTCCTGGGCCTGCTCGTGGTAGAGCTCGGCGGCGGCGCGGTCGTAGTCGGCGGAGGTCGCCTTGGCGTAGCCGTCGGTGCTCGCCTCCTGAACTACGTCCACCGGCAGGTACTCGCCGCCCAGCGACCTCACCTGGTCGGCGACCTCGGGGCGCGGGTCGGTGGCGCGCACGACGGCGCCGAGGGAGGACGCGGCGCCGATCGCCGCGAGCCCGGCGACGCCCGCGCCGGCGACGAGGACCTTGGCCGGGGGGACCTTGCCGGCCGCGGTGACCTGGCCGGTGAAGAACCTGCCGAAGACATGCGCGGCCTCGATGACCGCCCGGTACCCGGCGATGTTCGCCATCGAGGACAGCACATCCATCGACTGGGCCCGCGAGATGCGCGGCACCGCGTCCAGCGCCAACGCGGTCACCCCGGCCCGCGACAGCTCCTGCAGCAGTTCGGGATTCTGCGCGGGTGCGAGGAGGCCGGCGACGGTCGCGCCCTCCCGCAGCCGGGTGATCTCGGAGCCGGTGGGGGCGTTCACCTTCAGAACGACATCCGCGTCCCAGGCATCGCCGATCCGGGCGCCGGCCTCGACGTACGCCTGGTCGTCGAAGCCCGAGGCCTCACCGGCGCCGGTCTCGACGACGGCTTCGTAGCCGAGCTTCAGCAGCAGCCGCACCGTCGCGGGGGTCGCCGCGACGCGCGTCTCCCCGGAGGCCGACTCGGCGACCACGCCGATGAGCTGCGGAGGGTGGTGCGAGGATGCATCAGCCGACATGTCCGTATCTCTCGTCAGAGGAAGGTCCCAGGAGGACTGGCGCTCGCGAAAGTCGTACGACGTCCTTCTGCTTTGATCGCTGGAACCTACCCGCGGGGAGAGTGCGGGCCAACGTGATGTGCTTCACCTTGCGCAATCGGACGACAGCGCTCCGCGCGCAAGGGGGTGGGAGGTGCCTGCGCCAACTGGGTGCCGGTTTTAGACAATTGTGGTGTGCACTTTGCCGGTCTTTGCATTGTCGGCCGCTCGGCCCGCCCCTAGCGTGATCTTCGAAGCCGTGGGAGGGCGTGCATGCTGAAAACCGTCCGTGAACAGGCAACAGGTCTCACCAAGGACCAGCGCAACGCCTTCTTCGCCGCCTATCTGGGCTGGGCGATGGACGCCTTCGACTACTTCCTCGTCGTCCTCGTCTACAGCGAGATCGCCGACGACTTCGACGTCTCCCTGACCGACATGGCCTTCCTGACCACCGCGACGCTCGTGATGCGGCCGGTCGGTGCCCTGCTCTTCGGCATGTGGGCGGACCGCAAGGGCCGCCGCGTCCCGCTCATGGTCGACGTGATCTTCTACTCCATCGTCGGCTTCGCCTGCGCCTTCGCCCCCAACTACACGGTGCTGCTGGTGCTGCGCCTGCTCTACGGCATCGGCATGGGCGGCGAATGGGGCCTGGGCGCGGCGCTCGCCATGGAGAAGATCCCGGCCGAGCGGCGCGGCTTCTGGTCCGGCCTGCTGCAGAGCGGCTACTCGCTGGGCTATCTGCTCGCCGCCGTGGCCTTCTTCGGCATCGAGCCCGCCTTCGGCTGGCGCGGACTGTTCGCCTTCAGCCTGATCCCCGCCCTGGTCGCCCTGTGGGTGCGAACCCGGGTCGAGGAGAGCGAGGTGTGGGAGAAGACCGTCAAGGCCAACCGCACCCCCGCCTACCAGGTCTTCAAGAACCCGGCGGTGCTCAAGCGCTTCGTCTACCTCGTGGCGCTCATGACCGCCTTCAACTGGATGTCCCACGGCACCCAGGACGTCTACCCGACCTTCGTCAAGAAGGGCCTGGGACTGTCCCCGGACACCTCCATCGCCATCGCGGTGGTCTACAACATCGGTGCCATCATCGGCGGCGCCCTGCTCGGCGCCCTGTCCGAACAGCTGGGACGCCGCCGTACGATCATGATCGCCGCGGTCGGCGGCCTGGTGATCGTGCCCTTCTTCACCCTGTCCTCGATGGTGGGCTGGCTGATGCTGTCCTCCTTCCTGATGCAGGTGTGCGTCCAGGGAGCCTGGGGCGTCATCCCCGCACCTCTGACGGAGATGAGCCCGGACGCGATCCGCGGCTTCTACCCGGGCGTCACCTACCAGCTCGGCAACCTGATCGCCGCCCTCAACCTGCCCATCCAGGAAGCCATCGCCGACCACCACGGCTACCCGGCGGCGATGACCTGGACCGTGGTGCCCGCCTTCGCGTTGGTGATCGTGCTCAGCGCGGTCGGCAAGGAGGCCAAGGGCATCCGCTTCGGCAGCACGGGCACACAGGCACCGAGCACGGCGAAGGCCGACACGGCCTGATCCCTACGGAGCGAACAACGGCCCCTTGATCACGGGCCGTCCACGCGGTGGGCTGAGTTCGGCCGTGACATCGCCGGTGATCCGGTCCATCTCCGCGTCGACCTCGTCCGCCGGCGCGCCCTTGCCGCCGACCCACACATCGAGATGACCCTCGACCCCGGCCGGTGTCCTGCCGGCACCGCTGTCCTCGACGATCACGTACCGCCGGATGCCCGGCAGATAGAACCGGGTTCCGGGCGGCCACTCCATCGTGGCGCCGCTGCCCGGGACCGCCGCCGTGATCGGGTCGTCGTAAGTGCCGTTCCCCCCGGCCGACTTGTGCAGGACCGGGCAGCAGATGGTCGACGACCGGGCGGGGGAGTTGTCGTGATAGGCGTAGCCGGTCAGATAGACCCGCAGCATCCGATGCGCGAGCGACGGCGAGGCGGACGGCCCCGGCGTGTCCGGCATCTTCGCGGCCGGGGGCGCGCACGACATCAGCAGCGCCGCGGCCAGGGCGGGCAGGGCGCATCTCATGACTGCGTACGGTCGGTGCAACGGCTAACCCCTCTGCCCGTGCTGCGATCGAGAACTGCCGAAAACCTTCGGCGCGGTGCGCCGCTCCGCGCCACCACGCATCAGCCGCCGTGCCGCGTTCACGAGCAGCCGACCGCCGGAGCCGGAGCCGCGCAACCAGTCGTATGCGTTCCGCAGCAGACGTGAGGAGATCAGCTCGACCGCCTGCGGATAGCGGAACGGCTCACCGCCGAAGGACAGTTTGTACCTCGCGGGTCCGGTGAGTCGTGCCGCGAGGTCGTCCGCGCCCCGGCGGATCGGATCGACCAGGTCGGCGGGAAGGCCCCCGAAGTCGAAGTCCCGGTAACCGTGGCGCTTGGCCCAGACGATGGCGTGCCAGTCGGCCTGCCGTACGACATCGGCCCGGCGCACCTCGGCGTCCCCGCGCATCCCGACCAGGCGGCCGGTGAGCGTTCCCGCGCAGCCGGTGCACAGGATCATGGCGGCGGGAACGCCCTTCAGCTCCGCCACGAACATCCGCACATGCCCGTCGCGGGCCAACTCCCGGTACAGCACGCGGAGATAGCCCAGTGACAACGGCTCGAAGCGATGGTGTGCCGCCGACTCGGCCAGCAGCCCGGCGGCGAGCGGGAGGTCGTCCTCGCCGCCCGCGCGGACGGTGATGCCGCGGCGCGCCGCACCGCGGATGCTGCGGCGGTTGCTCGGCCGGATCCGGGCGAGGACGTCCTTCAGGTCGCCCGTCAGATCGACCCGGACCGAGGCGGCGGGGCTCACCCCTGCCGTGGACGGCCTGAACCCCCGCCCCAGCAGGTGCGCGGCGACGTCGTCCGCGCCGTACGGCGGCTGCACGAACAGGCCTGCGAGCCCATGGCCGAGCCTGGTGAGCTCGTCGCCGACGGCCTCTACGGCGGCGATCTGCGCCGGGCCGGGTGCGATCAGCGGGCCGTGGGAGACGTAGCCCACCGTCCCCAGCAGTGGCAGTGCGCGCTGCAGCACGAGCGCACCGCCGACGAGCCGTCCGGCGTGCCGGGCCAGCACATACCGGGGCGTGTATCCGGCCTCCCGCCGCACCGCGGCCCACGCCGACAGCTGGGCGACATCGCCGCCCCGCGTCCCGTCGACCAGCCGGTCCCAGTCCGCGAGGACCTCCGGGGGCGGCCGCGACGACACGGTCACCGACACCTCACCTCGCCCGTCCGGCATGGTTCACAACCCCTCGGCGGAGGCGGCTCGCAGCCGGTTGCGGGTGTCGAGGACCCGCCCCGCGTGCCGCTCGACCACCCTCCAGTCGATGGCGTCGTGGTCGGTCAGGACGACCACCAGGTCCGCCGAGGCGAGTTGAGCGTCGTCGCAGGGCACCATCGTGATGCCCTCGGGCACGTCGGCAGGGGCGATCAGCGGATCGACTGCCCTCAACTCCGCGCCCAGCGAGGCGAGTTGACGGGCGACCGCGAGTGCCGGGGACTTGCGGGCGTCACGGGAGTTGGGCTTGTACGTCAGCCCGAGAAGAAGCACCGAGCTGCCGTTGACCGCCTTGCGCCGGCGGTTGAGACACTGGGTCGCCCGGGAGACGACGTAGTCGGGCATACGGTCGTTGACGTCATTGGCGAGTTCGACGAACCGGAAGCCGGAACCCAGCGACCGCCGTGCCTGCCAGGACAGATAGGACGGGTCGATGGGCAGGCAGTGACCGCCGACACCGGGGCCCGGGGTGAAGCGCATGAACCCGAAGGGCTTGGTGCCGGCCGCGTCGAGCACCGACCAGACGTCGACCCCGGCCGCCCGGCAGTACATCGCGAGTTCGTTGACCAGAGCGACGTTGACGTGCCGGAAGGTGTTCTCCAGCAGTTTCGCCAACTCGGCCTCGCGCGGCCCCGGCACCGGGACCACCACGTCCACAAGAGCGCCGTAGAACTCACCGACCGCACGCAGCGAGTCCTCGTCCACACCTGACACGATCTTCGGCGTGTTGGCCAGGTGCCAGGACGGGTTGCCGGGGTCGATGCGTTCGGGGCTGTATCCCAGCCGGAAGTCGCGGCCCGCCCTCAGCGCGCCACCGCCCTCCAGCAGGGGCCGGAACACCTCCTCGGTGGTTCCGGGATACGTCGTGGACTCCAGGACCACCAGAGCGCCGGGGCGCAGGTGCCCGGACAAGGTGCGTGCCGCCTGCTCGACATGGGTGAGGTCGGGTGCCCCGTCCCGCAGGGGCGTCGGTACGCACACCACGGCGACGTCGAAGCCGCGGAGGTGCGCGGGGTCGCAGGTGGGCCGGTAGCGGCCCGTGGCCAACGCCCCGGCGACGGAGGCGGGGCCGATGTCCTCGATGAACGACTCGCCGCGTGCCAGCAGGTCGACCCGGGCCTTGTCGACGTCGAATCCCACGACGTCGAAACCGGCTTGGACCGCTCGCATGGTCAGAGGCAGTCCCACGTAGCCCTGCCCCAGGACCGCGACCCTGCGGCCGTGTGCGCTGTGCATGGATGCTCCCCTGACGCCGGCTCAGCAGAAGTAGCGGTAGAGCAGTGCGCCCGCTCTGGCCGTGATGTCGTCGGGCACCGTGTCCTCGGTCAGCAGGTCCGTGAGGTCCCGCAGCAGCCGGCCCGTCCCGGCGTCCGTGCCGTGCGCCGGGCGCGCCTGCCAGGTCCCGATGCGCCTCTCCACGCAGCCCCAGCGGCGCTTGTAGGCGACCAGCCCGGGTTGGTCCAGGTCGGACAGGCCCCAGTCCAGAAGGGTCAGGTGCCGCTGCACCGCCCACTGGATCGCGGACCAGGCGATGGCCTCGTTCGGCCGGACGGTCAGCCTGTCCATGTCCGAGGCGGAGTACTTGTAGTAGAGGACGTCGTTCCAGACCAGATAGACGGCTCCGGCCACGATCTCGTCGTCGACGTACGCCAGGAACGTCACCACACCGTCGCCCGGGGCGAACTCCTCCCACACGCGGTCCAGGAAGCCGAGCGGCTGGGCCAGCATGCGGTACTTCCGCTTGCGCAGGCCCACATGGAGCCGGTGGAAGGCGTGCACGGCCCACCGTTCGGTACTCGCCAGCACCCGTACACCCCGGCGCCGCCCCAGCCGGATGTTGCGACGGACGCCGCGCGAGAAGCGGTCCGACACGGCGTCCAGGGGACCGGAGAGCGGAGTCCCGTGCCATGCGGCCTCCCCGACCCGGACCATGCCCGGATCGCGCGACACCGGCGAGCCGTCGAAACACCGCACGCTGAACGGCACAACCGAGCCGAGGCAGTCACGCGCGAGCCTTCGCCACAGGTCGCCGGAGTCGCACAGCGGCTCGGCGCGATCGCTGAACGGCAGGCTGACCGCCCGCCTGCCACGGAGGTCGTCCACGACGGCCCAGGCAAAGCCCGCCACCGGCGCCCCCGCTCCGTCCACGGCGATGCGCGCCTCGGGAGTGAAGCCGTACGTTCCGCACACCGCGCTGAGCCACGGCGGCGAGGTGAACACGCTGCCCGCCTGCGATGCGGCCAGCCGCAGCCAGCGGGCGTCGGTGCGCGGGTCGACCGGCACGATGTCGTGGACGGTCGTGCGGTCGTGGGCGGATGCGCTGCTCATCTGTCCGGTCCCCCATTTCGTCGTCCGGTGATGTGAGGTCAGGCGAGTGCGAAAGCGGGCGCCTCCTTGTCCCTCACCACCCGCTTCGTGGCCGAGGCGAGCAGCTGCTCGACCGTCAGGTCGTCGGCGTCGGCGTGCAGGGCGAGGCCGCGGCGGACCAACTCCTCGGCGAGCTGCGCCTGATGGTCGTCGACGGCCTCCCCGTGGCGCCGGGTGCGCGGGACGAGCACCGGGAAGCGCCCTGCCCCGAGAACGGCGAGCGCCGAACCGGCACCGGCGTGACTGACCACGACGTCGGCCCGCGAGACGGCGCGGATCAGTTCGCGTGCGGGCAGGAACGGAGTGGCCCGCAGAGGCAGTTCGGCCACCGGGGTACCACCGGTCTGCCACAGCACCTCGACCACCCGGCCCGTCCGCCGCTCCAACGGGCCTCCCGGCGCGAGCAGTTGCCACAGACGCGTGAACAGCCGACGGAAGGGATACTCCGTGGCGGTGCCCACGGTCACCACCACCCGCAGCGGATCTCCCGTACCGCCCGCGGCCGGTACGGCACGGTAGCTGTCGAGGACGCTGCCCCCGTAGCGCCAACTGCCGTCGCTCCACTGCGGATACTGGGTGTAGGTGCGCACTCCGGGCACCCGGTGCAGAACCCGGCCGGTCAGCGAGGGACCCACGACCCGTGCCGCGCTCTCGATGTAGTGGCACCGCACACCCCGCGCCGCCAGATACGGCAGATACGCCAGGGCCAGCCCCGACCCGGTCGAATAGGCACGGGTGATACGGCGTCCGGCGTGCAGCCGGACGGCCCGGGGCAGGGTGCGGACGACGCCCGAGACGCTCCGCGGCCCCATGTACGGCACATACATGACGTCGCGGCCGGACAGCAGCGACCTGCTCTGCTCGTTGTCGTGCGTGACCCAGACCGCCGCCCCGTCCACCGGCAGCCGGTCCGCGAGTTCGGCGAGCTGGGCCAGATGTCCGCCCGTCGTCGCCACGAAAAGAGTCGTCATCGGGCGCCGTCCCCCCTCAGCAGCGCGGGACCGGTGCGCAGCAGAATGCTCAGATCCGTGCGCAGGGACCGGCTCTGCACGTAGGCGACGTCGAGGCGGAGCATGTCCAGGGTGCTCAGCCTGCTGCGGCCGCTGACCTGCCACAGGCCGGTGATCCCGGGCGGAACGCTGAACCGCGGCCGAAACTCGGGCGGGAACATCTCCGCCTCCCAGAGCAGACAGGGACGCGGACCCACCAGGGCCATGTCCCCGCGCAGCACATTGAGCAGCTGCGGCAGCTCGTCGAGGCTGGTCCTGCGCAGCACAGCCCCCAGGCGCGTCACCCGCACATCGCGGTCCGGCTTGAAGCTGCCGCGCTCGGGCAGCCGCTCGCCGCTCAACTCGCCCGCGATCTGCTCCCGTTCACCCTGCTCACGCGCGCCCACGCGCATGGAGCGGAACTTGTACATGACGAACGGCTCGCCGAACCGGCCCACCCGCGGCTGGCGGAACAGCGCGGGCCCGGGGCTGCCGATCCGTACCGCCGCCGCGATCGCAAGCATGGGAACGGCCAGCACCACCAGCAGGACCGTGGTCAGCACGAGGTCCAGCGCCCGGTGCGCCGCACGCGCGGGCCCGCGCGCCCGTCGCACGGCGCCGTCCTCAAGCGGGTTGTCGGTCACGTGAGCGTCCCATCACGAGAGCGAGCAGCGGGAAGAGGAGATCTCCGGTGCCGCGCACCGTCAGATGCGGATCGAGGACCGTGAGGACGAGCAGCACCCACCACAGGATCTCCAGCGCGGACGCGCACCCGCCCCCGACACCCGGTACGAGGCGGTCGCGGCGCACCGCCCGCAGCACCTCGACGGAGAGCCAGATGAAGGCGACGAGCAGCGGTATGCCGCCGATCCACAGGAAGTACAGATAGCCGGACTCCAGATAGATCACCTCGCGCCAGGTCTCCGGGGCGTTGAGCACCGGGTTCGGCGCCACTCCCAGGACGATGTGCGTGAGGTCGAAGCGCGGTAGGAAGAAGTTCGACAGGTTGTCCCACCGCCCCAGCCAGCTCTCGGGCACCCCCGAGCCGGAGAACTCGCCCACCCGGCGCAGGAACGCGGGAGCCCCGACCACCGCGGCCACCGCCACCAGAGGCGTCGCCCGCAGCGCCGGCCGGCGCAGCTCCGGCATCCGCCACAGCAGCAGGCCGAGCGCCACGACCGCGGCGATCCAGGTGGAGAACTCCCCGGCCGCGGGCACACCGGCGCACAGCACGATGCCCAGCACCAGGCTCTCCTTGCGGCCGAACAGCGCCCGCCGGTGACAGCAGAGCAGCAGCACCAGCGCGATCACCACGACATCACCGGTCGACAGCGGAGAGCCCAGCGTGGCACCGCCCCGGTCGCCGACCTCGCCCGCGGACTCGTCGGGTGCGTAGAACCGGTGCAGCACACCGATCACCGGGCCCACATGCAGGGTCTGCAGCAGGGCGATCAGCGCGACGACGGCCCCCGACCGGACCATCAGCCGTACCAACAGGGCACACTGATGCTCCGTCAACACCGTGTGCCGGACCAGGAGATAGAGCGCGACCAGCTTGCACACCGGCAGCAGCGAGGCCACGTCGAGGGAGGTCGGCCACGCACCCCGCACCAGTACGGACGTCACCGGCCACACCGTGGAGAACAGCAGAAACCCGGCGAGGGCCAGATCGACCCGGGTGAAGGACATCGGGGAACGCGCCCCGCCGAGAAACCGGTACCAGCCGCCGACCGAGGCGCCGACCAGGACGATCGACAGCAGCGCCTCATTGGGACGCAGCAGCGGAATGAGCGTGTTGCGGTCGATGCCGGCGACGAGACACACCGTCGACACATACACATACGTGCCGACGGCCGGACGCCAGGCCACGACGGCGATCAGGGCGCACAGCGCGAGAGCGCCCAGCACCGTCCAGCCCAGCACCGGGTCCGCCGCGGACGCGACCAGGCTCACCCCGAACGCGACCGACGCGGCACCCGGCACCAGAACCGCCCGGCGCAGACGTGCGGGCCCGGCGGCCCGGTTCGCCTCGACGCCGCTCATTGCGTCCCCACCCCGATCCGCGGCATCACGAGCCGCATCACGGCGGCATACGCGACCAGGGCGACCGGCCCGATGACCAACAGCATCCCGAGCGTCCCCGCCGGGGCGGGGTCGACGGCGGCGAGCACCCACCGGCCGGCCAGAGCGAGCGGAACCAGCGTGACCGCGCCGACCGCAGCGGCCCACACCAGGGGTGCGCCGAGCAGCGGTTCGGGGCTCAGCGCCGTACGCAGTCGCGCCAGCACGACCGCGGCCGCCGTGCCCTCCGACAGCAGTACGGCGCCGGTGAGCAGGAGCGGACGGTGGGCGCCGTCGACCGCCGGAGACACCGCGCACATGACCAGGACGGCCACCAGCGCGCAGGCGCTCGCCCGCGCCGGAACCCTGTGCTCCAGCCGCGCGAACAGCGCCTGCCGTCCCACGTCGTGCAGCCCGCCCACCAGCTGGGCGACCGCCACGATCAGCAGACAGCCCGCGAACCGGCCGAGCAGCAGCCCCTGTTCGCCTTCGAACCAGAACAGCAGGCCGGCGGTCGGCCGCGCGAAGACCGCCAGCAGGACCAGCGCGGGCAGGGCCGCCGCCACCGTGTGGAACAGGGCCGAGTGCCAGGCCGCCGCGAACCCCCGCCTGCTCGACCGGCCGGCGACGGCGGACAGCAGCGGCAGCACGACCATCGAGACCGCGCGCGGCCCGAGATAGGACAGCGCGGCGAACAGCTGGTAGGCCACCTGCATGAGCAGCACCCCGCCCGGCACCGTGGTCGCCGCGAGGAGCATCGCGCCCAGCCCGGTGGACGGAAACGCGGCCACACCGACCGAGCGGCGCAGCCGCCGGGCGGCCGCCAGCGCGTCCACGTCCCCCTTCAGACCCGGCCTCGGCCGCACCCGCAGCCCCGCCCGCGCGGCACCGGTCACCTGGATCGCGGCATGGGCGGCGACAGCTGCCGTGGACCCGGTCCCGACCACCACGACGAAGCCGACCGGCGCGCTCTGCAGCTGCCGCACCGGCCCGAACCACCCGTCCGCCAGCAGCACACCGGCGACGACAACGGCGTTCTCCACGGCCGGAGCGGCCGCCGCGAGCGCGAAACGGCCCCGTGCCTGTTGCGCCGCGACGCCCAGCGCGGCCACCACATAGAGCACGATCTGCGGGGCGACCAGGATCACCAGCAGCGTCAGCGACCGATGGACCTGTGCCGCCCGCTGGCCGTGGACACCCAGGCTGAGCAGCCTCGCGACCAGGGGCGATGCACAGGCCAGGGCGAGCGCGCAGAAGGCGGCGGCGAGCAGCAGACGAGCGCTGATGCGCCCCAGGACCTCGACGGCACGGACTTGTCCCGCGTCCGCCCCGACCCGTACCAGGACGGGGATGACGGTCATCATCACCAGCGAGCCCGCGACGACCGTGAACACCAGGTTGGGCACGACCAGCGCGGTCTGGACCCCGTTGGCGAGCAGGGTGGGCCCGAGGGTGGCGCCCAGGACGAGCACACGTACCAGCCCCCCGACCCGGCTGGCCAGCGTCCAGCCGGACACGACGAGCGAACGGCGGGCCGTGCCGTCCTCGGCGGGCGCCGCGGCGGACCTCAGGGCTTGGCCGCCGTCCGCCGTGCCCCCGCCGGCACACCTCACGTCCCCCCTCGCGCGACCACCCGGCGGACGGCATGCCGCAGCCGCCAGGCCCGCCCCGCCGCGCGGGACAACAGCCGGTAGGACAGGGAGAGTTTGAACCGGAACACGAGTAGCGAGTCCGTGCCCGAGACGCCGATCCGGTCCACCGCGAACCGGCCGCCCCGGCGGGCGACCGCGAAAGCCGCCAGATAGCCCGCCTCGGCCACCGCCCGCCGGGAGGCCTCGTCCCAGGTCCCGTACGGGTAGGCGAACGTTCTCGGTGCACCGCCGGTGACCGTGGCCAGCAGGTCGCGGGCCCCCGTGACATGCGGCGCCAGGTCCGCCGCGCTCAGCCCCCGCAGTCGGGTGTGGTCGTGCCCGTGCACACCGATCTCGACGCCCGCCCGGGCCAGTTCGCGCACCTGCTGGGCATCGAGCAGCCGCTCGGAGCCGTAGACGGCGTGGGACGACCAGGTCACCCGGCCGCCGAGGAGTCCCGCGGGGACGTACAGGACCGCCGGGACGCCCGCCGCGGCCAGGAGCGGCGCGGCTATCCTCAGGACCGACTCGTGTGCGTCGTCGATCGTGAGCAGATACGAGCGCCGCGGCGTCAAAGCGCCGTCGAGTGCGGCGAGATACTCGTCCAGCGTCAGCGCCCGCCAGCCGTGCCCCCGCAACCATCGCAACTGCTCGGCCAGCGCCTCCGGGCGGACGAACAGCCCGGCCGGATCCGCCCCGGCGGGCACGTCGCCGAAGAAGTGGTACATCAGGACGCGCGGCGCGCGCCGGCCGACCGCGCGAGGACGGGGCGTCCCGGACCGGCTCATGGCGTCCTCACTCCCGTGCCCATCGGCGCGCCTGCCACAGCGTCACGCAGCCCACGGTCAGCACCCCGACGAGCGCCCCGGTGACCAGCCCGAACAGCGGCCTGGGACTGACCGCGTCGGGATCCGAGTACGGCGGCACGACCACCTTCACCTGCGCACCGGCCAGGTTGACGCTGTCGAGCCGGTCGAGCAGCGTCATCTCCCTGCCCAGCAGCGTCTGGCGCTCGGAGCCGGACAGGCCCGGCTTGCGCATCTGGCCGCGCACGTCCGCGAGCTGCTTGTCCAGATACGACCGCAGGGTCGACGGCGCGACATGGTCGGCCACGGTCATGTACTGGTCGAGAACCTCCTGCAGCACCGCCCGCCCGGCCCTGCGCGAGGGGTCGTCGAGCCGCAGGTTCATCACCTCGGTGCCCGAGACCAGATCGATGTGCAGCTTGCGGCCGAGGTCCTTGTCCGTCAGACCGTGCTTGCGGGCGACCGGTTCGAGGACGGCCCTGCTCCGCAGCAGCTGCACCTGCGTCGAGAGGTTGCGGTCCTCGCGCAGGAATCCGGTGGGCTGCTCGTCCCCGAGCAGATAGACCAGCTGGGCCCGTGCCGCGTACTGCGTCGGAAAGGCGAACGCCACGCCCAGCCCGATGCCGGCCGTGACCACGACGGTCAGCACGGCCACCAGCACCGCGCGGGCCCTGCGCCCCGCGGGCAGCAGACGGCCGACGCGGGATCCGGACGGGCGAGCGCGGGCCTCCGCGGGCGGGGCCGTGTCGGCCGGTTCGGCGGACTCGGACATCACACTCACCCCCTTCCGGCCGGCCGGGCGGCACGACGCAGGAGGAGAGGTGCAGGTGCCCCGGTCACGAGGCCACCTCGACGGAGGTCCGGCCCCATCCCGCACCGGCCGCCGTGTGGCGCCGCGCCACGGTGGCCGGCGCTCCCGTGCTCGCCGCCCGGTCCGCGGCGGCCAGGACCCGGACGACGGCGAGGCCCTGCTCGCCGGGCGTCGCGGGCGGCGTACCGGCGCGCACGCAGTCGACGAAATGGGCGTCCTGCACCATCAGCGGTTCGGCGCCGGGAACAGGTGGGGAAACGATGTCACCGCAGCGGTGCACCACCGGGGAGCCGGAGTCCGTCGCCGCGTCATGGTCGGACAGGTCCACACCGACGTCGTGGATCCTCAGACGCTGGTCCCCGGCGAGGTCGTCGTAGACGGCGGTCTTCCTCTCGCCCACGACGGTGATGCGCCGGACCTTCTCCGGGGCCAGCCAGCTGACGTGCACGAAGGCGGAAACACCCGCTTCCGCGAAGTCCAGCCGGAGGTGGGCCACATCGGCGTGCGCGGCCCGCACCGCCGCCCGGTGGGTCCAGGCCGAGACCGTCGCGGGCAGCTCGCCGAGCAGGTGGGCGACGATCGAGATGTCATGGGGCGCCAGATCCCAGACGACGTCGCAGTCCTGCCGGTAGCGCCCGAGGTTCAGCCTGGCGCAGTCGATGTGCAGCACCCGGCCGAGCTCACCGGAGGCGATGACGTCCCGGAGTTTGCGGACGGCGGCGTCGTACGCGAAGACATGACCCACCATCAGCTGCACGCCGGCCGCCCGCGCGGCCTCCACGACCGCGACGCCGTCCTGTTCCAGCAGCACCAGCGGCTTCTCGACCAGAGTGGGCACTTTGGCGCCGAGCGCCTTGATGGCGAGCCGGGCATGGGTCGCGGGCGGGGTGACCACCACGAGTCCGTCGAGTCCGTCGAGCATGTCGTCCAGGTCCCGTACGACGCCCACTTCGGGATGGTCGGCCCGTGCCCGGCGTCTGCGCTCCTCGTCGGGCTCGATCACGGTGACCTGGACACCGGCCAGACTTGTCAGTACCCGGACATGTTTGGTCCCCCAGTAGCCGTATCCGGCGACTCCGATGCGCGTGCTCGGGCAATCGGCCATCAGTCCCCCGTGGTCCGTCCCGTTTACCTGCGTGCCGAGCGTTGGTCATTCGTAATCTCACACCGTCGAGCGCCGAACTCAAGGGCACGTTGCGTGCGTTGGGTGAAGAATCGCCGACCTTCGCGCGACCCGAACGCCCCGCGCGCGGCGCCCGCACCGATCGTCGGCACGGAGTGTCGCTGCTTGCCTTGTAGCCCCCCGCCGTACTCACACCCCGTCAGCTCCCCGCCCCGCACCGCCCACCGGGTGCCAGCCGGGTGAAGTCTGAGGTGTCGTCAGCTTGCCGGGGCATGCATGAGAACCCGGACCGATCCGGACGAGCGCATGAAACGGGCGCGCGGACGACGAGCGGAAGGCGAGCGTCATGAAGCAACGAGCCGATCAGGCCGACCACGGCACCCTCAGGGTCCCGGTGCTCATCGTCGGCGGCTCCCTGGTCGGCCTGTCGACGTCGCTGTTCCTGGGCCGCCTGGGCGTGCGCCATCTGCTGGTGGAGCGGCACGCCGGCACCTCCATCCATCCGCGCGGCCGCGGCAACAACGTCCGCACGATGGAGCTGTTCCGGGTGGCCGGCGTCGAGCAGGGCATCCGACGGGCCGCCGCCACCCTGGCCGACAACCACGGCATCCTGCAGACGCCCACCCTGGTCGGCGACGCCGGTGAATGGCTCTTCAAGGAGATCGACCCCGGCGGCGGACTCGCCCGCTTCAGCCCCAGCGGCTGGTGCCTGTGCAGCCAGAACGACCTGGAGCCGGTCCTCCTCGACCAGGCCGCGCGGCTCTGCGGCGAGCTGCGCTTCAACACCGAGATGATGTCGTTCGACAGCGACCCCACGGGCGTCACCGCCGTCGTCAAGAGCCGGGAGACCGGCGAGCACACCACCGTCCGCGCCGACTACCTCGTCGCCGCCGACGGCCCCCGCAGCCCCGTCCGCGAACAGCTCGGCATCGGCCGGAGCGGCCCCGGCGACCTGTTCCACAACGTCAGCGTCACCTTCCGCTCCCGCGCCCTCGCCGACGTCGTGGGCGAGCGCCGCTTCATCGTCTGCTATCTGACGAACCCGGACGCCGACGGTGCGCTGCTGCCCGTGGACAACCGCGAGAACTGGGTCTTCCACGCCCCCTGGCACCCCGAACACGGCGAAACCCTCGAGGAGTTCACCGACGAGCGGTGCATCGAGCACATCCGTCGTGCCGTCGGAGTCGCGGACCTCGACGTGGAGATCACCGGCCGCGCCCCCTGGCACGCCGCGCAGCGCGTCGCCGAGCGCTACCGCTCCGGACGGGTCTTCCTGGCCGGCGACTCGGCCCACGAGATGTCGCCCACCGGGGCCTTCGGCTCCAACACCGGCATCCAGGACGCGCACAACCTCGCCTGGAAACTGGCCGCCGTCCTCGGCCGCTGGGCGGGGGAGGGGCTCCTCGACAGCTACGACGCGGAGCGCCGCCCGGTCGCGGAGGCCACCAGCGCCCGCGCCGCCGTCCGCTCGGCCGAGCACAGCCATCCCGGATTCACCCCGCCGCCCGGCGCCGGCGGCGGCCCCCAGCGCGGCATCCTCAACGTCGCCCTCGGCTACCGCTATCCGCAGGGCGCCGTCGTCGGCGCCGACCCGGCGGCAGCCGTCGTACCGGAAAACCTCGACCTGTCCGGCGAGCCCGGCAGCCGGGCCCCGCACTTGTGGGTGCGGCGCGAGGAGGAGAGGGTCTCCACCCTCGACCTGTACGAGCGCACGCCGGTCCTGCTGTCCGACGCCGGCGACCCCAGCGGCTGGCACCGCGCCGCCGTCCGGCTGGCCCAGCGGATCCCGGTCCCGCTCACCTCCTACCGGGTGGGCACCGGAACCGGAGCGGACCTGGTCACCGACGGCGACGCGGACTGGGCGCAGGCCCACGGCGTCACCCGCGGGGGCGCCGTCCTCGTTCGGCCGGACGGGTTCGTCGCCTGGCGGTCGGCCGGCCCCGTCGCGGACGCCGAAACCGTGCTGCACGAGGTCCTCGCCAAGGCGCTGGCACGGGATTGATCACTCGATGAGCGCAGTCACGGGTGAAGCCGGGCCGCTTCACCCGGCTGATCGTCCCGACTGGTGGCCCGGACCCGAGTGACTGACGGTGGATCACGTCGGGGCCCGGTCAAGTCAGCTGACCAAGTCCCAGCTGCCGGGCCGTGACGGAAGGACCATCAGATGCGCTCTGCCCGCTTGATCCTGGCCACAGCGGCGGCCTCCGCCGCCCTGGCCTTCGGCGCCCCCGGCGCGTACGCCGCCGGAGGCAACTGGGATCACGACGACTCTTCGTACAGCGACGGATCCTCGCACGGCAAGGAGCAAGGCACGCACGAATCACCGCACGGCGGCATGCACACCGGTGGCGGTGCGCTGACCGCGGTGAACGACCACGACGACTGGGGCAGCTCGCGGGACCCGAAGACGGACCCCGACACCTACAAGGACAACGGCGGCAAGAGCGACTGGGGCGACCGCGACGGCGGCGGCAACGACTCCTGGGGCGGCGGGCACGAGAAGCCCAGCGGCGGAATGCACACCGGTGGCGGAGCGCTCGCCACCCCCACCACGACCGCCGGCGGTCTGGCCGTGCTGGCCGTTGCCGCCACCGGCCTGTACGCGGTGCGCCGCAAGAGGCCGGCCGGAAACCCGGCCTGACGACCCGTGCCGGATGCGATAGCGAAGCCGTGGCCGCCACTTGTGCCCCGAGTGGCGGCCCGGCCCGCTGTCCCCGCACCCGCTCCACCCCGCTGCCGTGTCCGATTGAGGTGGTTCTCCGATGGCAGCTCCCCCCTCTTCACCCACCGACGACGAGCCGGGCCCCGGCGGGCCGGGATCGTCCCGCTCGGGGGCGATGATGATGTGCGCCGCCGCCGGTCTGCTCCTGGTCGCGAGCCTGATCAGCGGCCACAACTCCGCGAACGACGCCTCCGGCCGTTCGACCGCCCCGCGCCCCGCCGCCGCGGCCCCCCGGCCGGTCGCGTCACCGTCCCACGACGCCGCCCCGGACTCCTCCGAGGACCGGCCGGTGGGCAAGCATCTGCGCCGCTCCGAGCCGGTGCGCCTGCGCATCCCCAAGATCTGGGTCGACGCACCCTTCACCGACCTCTACATCGGCCCCACCGGGCAGCTGGAACCGCCTCCCGCCGCGAACACCAACCTCGTCGGCTGGCACGCCAAGGGCGCCTCGCCCGGGGAGACGGGCACCGCGGTCATCGCCGGGCACGTCGACACCAAGACGTCCGCGGCCGTCTTCGCCAACCTCGGCGAACTGGAGAAGGGCGACCTCTTCTACGTCGACCGGGCCGACGGGAGCACGGCGACCTTCCAGGTCTACGACGCGCAGACCTACGAGAAGTCCGACTTCCCCAGCGACCGCGTCTACGACGACACCCCGCGCGCCGAGGCACGCCTCATCACCTGCGCGGGTGACTACGACCGCTCGGTCCACGACTACACCGACAACCTCGTGGTCTTCGCCCGTCTCGTCTGAGAGATCACCCGCGTAGTTCATACGAGTCGCGGGCTTCCGGGCACAGGCACACGATCGAGGAACGCCGACGCCGCATCACCGCGGCCGAAGGACCACTTCCGCCCTTGAAGGAGATGTGCGCAGGATGACCACCACGTCGGAACGTGCAACCGGTTCGCCCTCGCGACAGGTGTCGCCCCGAGTCTCCCAGTCCGTGTTCGACGGCTCCAGACTCCGGGTCGTCCTCCTGGTGGACGTCTACGACGGCGCCCAGCAGCAGTTCCTGGAGGCGTACGAACTCCTGTGCAACCAGGTCGCCTCCGTCCCCGGACACGTCAGCGACCAGCTGTGCCAGTCCATCGAGAACCCCTCCCAGTGGCTGATCACCAGCGAGTGGGAGAGCGCCCCGCCGTTCCTCGCCTGGGTCAACAGCGAGGAACACGTACGGATGGTGGAGCCGCTGCACAGCTGCGTCCGTGACACCCGGTCGCTGCGCTTCCACGTCGTGCGCGAGACCGGCGGTCCGGCGGCCGGCACCCAGTCCGCCGAGCGCCGCCTGCAGTCGGCGCCCAGGATCGGCGACGGCCTGATCCGGCACGCCCTCACCTTCACCGTCAAGCCGGGCAGCGAGGAGAAGGTCGCGAAGATCCTCGCCGACTACGCCTCGCCCGAGCCGAAGGTCGACGAGACCACCCGGCTGTGCCGCACCTCCCTGTTCATGCACGGCAACCGGGTGGTGCGGGCCATCGAGGTACGGGGCGACCTGCTCGCCGCGCTGCGCCATGTCTCCCGCCAGCCCGAGATCCGCGCCGTCGAGGAGGCCGTCAACCCCTATCTGGAGCAGGACCGGGACCTCAACGACCCCGAGTCCGCCCGGGTCTTCTTCACCCGGGCCGCGCTGCCCGCCGTGCACCATGTGACGGCCGAGCGGCAGGCGGGCCACGCGGAGCGGTACGCCCTGTCCTACCCGGCCCGGCCCGGCCGCGGTATGCGCCTGGCGGAACTGCTGGCCCGTCAGGACGAGGCGGCCGCCGACGACCTGCGCAGCCCGGTCGTGCGCAGCACCATCTTCCAGCGCGACGACGTCGTCGTACGGCTGGTCGAGGTCAGCGGCGGACTCGACGCCGCCGACCCGGCGCTGATCCTCGGCCTCGCGGACCCCGCGCAGGCCGTCGAGCTCACCGAGTTCCCCGCCGAGGCGTCCGCGCCCAGGGACGCCGAGCTGGCGCGCTTCGTGAAGCTCGCCCGCATGGATCTCGTCACCGACCGCCGCTCGCCCGAGGCCTGAAGTCCCACCGGGCCGTGGCGGGCAGACCCCCACGTCGATGCAGGACCTGAACGGAGGAACGTCGTGATCACATCCCGTCCCAGAATCGTGGATCTCAGCGAGGTCGCGCCCAACCGCCGGCGCGGCGGCGACCTGCGCGCCATGCTCACCCCCACCACCGTCGGCTCCACCAGCGGATTCATGGGCGTCGCCATCGTGCAGCCCGGCGACCGCATCGCCGAGCACTACCACCCGTACTCCGAGGAGTTCGTGTACGTCGTGTGCGGGGAGCTGGAGGTCGACCTGGACGGCGTCCCCCAACCGCTGCGGCCCGAGCAGGGGCTGATGATCCCCGCCCACATGCGCCACCGCTTCCGCAACGTCGGCAACGTGGAGGCCCGCATCGTCTTCCACCTCGGCCCGCTCGCACCGAGCCCGCAGCTCGGTCACGTCGACACCGAGGAGACCGAGCCCGTCGCCGAGGTCGGTTCATGAGCCGACGGGTGGCCGTCACCGGCATAGGCATCGTCGCACCGGGCGGCATCGGCGTACCGGCGTTCTGGGACCTCCTGGCCGCCGGACGCACCGCGACGCGGGGCATCACGTTCTTCGATCCGGCGGGGCTGCGGTCGCGGATCGCCGCCGAGTGCGACTTCGACCCGGCGGCGGGGGGCCTGGACGCCGAGCAGATCGCACGGTGCGACCGGTACATACAGTTCGCCCTGGTGGCCGGCGCGGAGGCGGTACGCGACGCCGGGCTCGACATGGAGCGGGAGAACCCGTGGCGCGTCGGGGTCTCCCTGGGCACCGCGGTCGGCGGCACCACACGCCTCGAGCACGACTACGTCCTCGTCAGCCACGACGGTGAGCGCTGGGACGTCGACCCCGACCGGGCCGAGCCGCATCTGCACCGGGCGTTCGCGCCCAGCACCCTCGCCTCGACGGTCGCGGAGCGGTTCCGGGCACGCGGCCCGGTGCAGACCGTCTCGACGGGCTGCACCTCGGGCCTCGACGCGGTCGGGTACGCCTTTCACACCGTGCAGGAGGGCCGGGCCGACATCTGCATAGCAGGGGCGTCGGACTCGCCGATCTCCCCGATCACCATGGCCTGCTTCGACGCGATCAAGGCCACGTCCCCCAACAACGACGACCCGGCCCACGCCTCGCGCCCCTTCGACGCCGACCGGGACGGGTTCGTGATGGGCGAGGGCGGCGCCGTACTCGTCCTGGAAGAGCTCGAACACGCCCGGGCCCGCGGCGCGCAGGTGTACTGCGAACTGGGCGGCTACGCCACCTTCGGCAACGCCTACCACATGACCGGGCTGACCCGTGAGGGCCTGGAGATGGCGAAGGCCATCGAGGCCGCCCTCGACCACGCCCGGCTCGACGGCACGGCCATCGATTACGTCAACGCACACGGCTCGGGCACCCAGCAGAACGACCGCCACGAGACCGCCGCCGTGAAACGGGCCCTGGGCCCGCACGCCTACGACACCCCGATGAGCTCCATCAAGTCCATGGTGGGCCACTCGCTCGGCGCGATCGGCGCCATCGAACTCGTCGCCTGCGTGCTGGCGCTGGCCCACCAGACCGTTCCGCCGACCGCCAACTACGAGACCCCCGACCCCGAGTGCGACCTGGACTACGTCCCGCGCACCGCACGCGCCCGGAAACTCGACAGCGTGCTCTCCGTGGGCAGCGGGTTCGGCGGCTTCCAGTCCGCGGTGGTCCTGACCCGGCCGAGGGAGAAGACACGATGAGCGGACCCCATTCACGCCGCGCGGTCATCACGGGCATGGGCGTGATCGCGCCCAACGGAGCCAGTACGGACACCTTCTGGAAGGCCACCAGAGAGGGCATCGGCGTCCTGGACCGGGTCACCCGCGAGGGCTGCGAGCACCTGCCGCTGCGCGTGGCGGGCGAGGTGCGCGACTTCGACCCGTCGGCCGCGGTGGAAGAACGCTTCCTCGTCCAGACCGACCGCTTCACGCACTTCGCCATGGCCGCCGCCGACCTGGCCCTGGAGGAAGCCCGCCTCGGCCGGACCGTCACCGACGCCGCCCCCTTCTCGGTGGGCGTGGTCACCGCGGCCGGCTCCGGCGGCGGCGAGTTCGGGCAGCGGGAACTGCAGCAACTGTGGGGCAAGGGCAGCCGGTACGTCGGGCCGTACCAGTCCATCGCCTGGTTCTATGCCGCCAGCACCGGCCAGATATCCATCCGGCGCGGCTTCAAGGGGCCCTGCTCCGTCGTCGCCGGCGACGAGGCCGGCGGCCTGGACGCCCTCGCCCACGCGGCGCGGGCCGTGCGACGCGGCACCGACGTGATCGTGGCCGGCTCGACCGAGGCACCGCTCGCCCCCTACTCCATGGTCTGCCAGCTCGGCTACGACGAGCTCAGCACCGAGAGCGACCCGACCCGCGCCTACCGCCCCTTCACCTCGGCGGCCTGCGGATTCGTGCCCGCCGAGGGCGGCGCCATGCTCGTCGTGGAGGACGAGCACACGGCCCGGGAGCGCGGGGCGCAGGTGCGGGCGGTGCTCGCCGGACACGCGGCCACCTTCACCGGCGCCTCCCGCTGGGAGGAGTCCCGGCACGGCCTCGCCCACGCCGTGCGGGGCGCGCTGGACGAGGCAGGCTGCGCCCCCGAGGAGATCGACGTGGTCTTCGCCGACGCCCTCGGCGTCCCGGAGGCGGACACCGCCGAGGCCCTCGCGATCGCCGACGTGCTCGGCACCCGCGTTCCGGTCACGGCACCCAAGACCGGAATCGGCCGCGGCTACGGAGCGGCCCCCGTCCTCGACGCCGTGGCCGCCGTGCTCGCCATGGAGCACGGCGTGATCCCACCCACCCCCAACGTCTTCGACATCTGCCATGACCTCGACCTCGTCACTGGCAGGGCCCGCACCGCCGAACTGCGCACGGCGCTGGTCCTCAGCCGCGGACTCATGGGGTCGAACTCGGCGCTCGTGCTGCAACGCCGCGCCACCGGAGCCTCGTGACGAGGCACCCGCGCAGCAGAGAAGGAGAACACGCCATGACCGATCGCATCACCGTCGAAGAGCTGGCCGAACTCATGAAGAAGTCCGCCGGCGTCACCGTCGCCCCGGCGGAACTCCGCGCGAACGACCCGGGCTTCGACAGCCTCGGCGTCGACTCGCTGGGACTGCTCGGCATCGTCGGCGAACTGGAGAACCGGTACGGCACACCGATGCCGCCCGACGCCGAACGCTCCAAGACGCCCCGGCAGTTCCTCGAACTCGTCAACAGTGCCCTCATGACAGGAGCGTGAGATGACCGGACACACACAGAACGACATCACCATCGCGGCACCCCTGGACCTGGTCTGGGACATGACCAACGACCTGGAGAACTGGCCGCAGCTGTTCAGCGAGTACGCCTCCGTCGAGGTCATCTCGCGGGAGGGCAACCGGACCACCTTCCGGCTGACCATGCACCCCGACGAGAACGGCACCGTGTGGAGCTGGGTCTCGCAGCGCGAGCCCGACCGCGAGTCGCTCAGCGTCAAGGCCCGCCGGGTCGAGACGGGTCCCTTCGACCACATGGACATCCACTGGAGCTACGAGGAGGTGCCCGGCGGCACGCGCATGGTCTGGACGCAGGACTTCGCGATGATGCCGGACGCACAGGTCGACGACGCGTGGATGACCGACAACATCAACCGGAACTCCAAGGTCCAGATGGCCCTGATCCGGGACCGCATCGAGAAGGCGGCCGCCGAGCGCGGGGCCACCCCGGGCCTGACGGGCTGAGCCGGACGGAGAACCACCCCCCCATGCACCAAGCCCTCATCGTCGCCCGCATGGCACCCGGATCGGCTCCCGACATCGCCAAGGTGTTCGCCGAGTCCGACCGGGGAGAGCTGCCGCACCTCGTCGGCGTCGTCCGGCGCAGCCTCTTCCAGTTCGGCGACGTCTACATGCATCTGATCGAGTCCGAGCGCGAGCCCGGCCCCGCCATCGCCAAGGTCACGCAGCACCCCGACTTCCGTGACGTCAGCGAACGGCTGTCCTCCTACGTCAGCGCCTACGACCCCGCCACCTGGCGGTCCCCGAAGGACGCCATGGCGCAGCGCTTCTACCTCTGGGAGCGCGACCCGGCCCGCTGAACCGGCCGGACACACCGGTGGCCGGACCCGCAGCGTCGCGGGCCCGGCCACCGGTGCGTCCGGATGTGAACGGCCGCGTCAGCCGGGCACGTGACAGTCGAAGGCGTGCAGATAGGGATTGACCGGCCGGATGTCGTCGATGACCAGACCCGCCTCGGTCAGCCGGTCGACCATGCTCTGCGTGGTGTGCTTGGCACCGCCGACGTTCAGGAGCAGCAGCAGGTCCATCGCGGTGCTGAACCGCATCGAGGGCGTGTCGTCGACGAGGTTCTCGATGACCACGACCCGGGTGCCCGGGCCGCCCGCCGCACGGACGTTGCGCAGCGTACGGGCGGTGCTCTCGTCGTCCCACTCCAGGATGTTCTTGATGACGTAGACATCCGCCTCGACGGGCACGGCCTCCCGGACGTCGCCGGGCACGATGCGCGCCCGCTCGGCGAGGTCGCCCCCGGGGCGCAGCCTGGGCACCGCGTTCTCCACCACCCGGGGCAGATCCATCAACGTGCCCCGCATCGAGGGGTACTTCTCCAGCAGGCTGGCCACCACGTGACCCTGACCGCCGCCCAGGTCGGCGACCGACGAACTCCCCGACAGATCGAGGAACTCGGCGACATCGCGCGCCGACTGCACGCTGGAGGTCGTCATGGCGCGGTTGAAGACGTCGGCCGACTCCGGGGCGTCCTCGTTGAGGTAGGGGAAGAACTCCTTGCCGTACAGGTCCTCGATGACGTTGCGCCCGGTGCGCACCGCCTCGTCGAGCCTCGGCCAGGCGTCCCACGTCCATGGCTCGGTGCACCACAGCGAGATGGCGCGCAGGCTGTCCGGAGCGTCCTCGCGCAGCAGCCTGGAGACGTCGGTGTGCGCGAACGTCCCGTCCGGCAGCTCGGCGAAGATGTCGTAGCAGGACAGGGTGCGCAGCAGCCGCCTTAGCGGGCGGGCCTCGGCCTTCACCGCGGCCGCGAGGTCCTCCACGGTCATCGGGCTGTCGCCGAGCGCGTCGGGTACGCCCAGCCGGGCGGCTGCCCGGATCGCTGCGGCACATGCCGCCGCGAACGCGAGCTCCCTCAGCCGCATGGACGGCGTCGGGGCGGTCTGTGCGGTCGTCATGTGCCGCTTCCCTTCTTCTCTCGTGTCCTGGTCAGCACAGCCCCGCGGGCTTGGACGCGCGGCAGGAGTTGCCCTGGAAGGTGTTGTTCTTGCCCAGGTCCGTGTTGACGAGGTCGGCCGGCGCGTTGCCCTTGAGCACGTTGCCGGTGATGCGATTGCGGTCGCTGGTGACGCCCACGAAGCTCTTGAACAGCACGATGCCGCCCGACATCGGGGACTTGCCGGCGTTGTCCTTGACCACGTTGCCCGTCACGGCGGTGTCCTCGGCGCCGGTCACGACGATGCCGGAACCCTGCAGCGCGTCCAGCCGGTCCGTCTTCGGGCACGACTTGTTGTTCTGCGCCACGAAGTTGTCGCGCACCGCGAGGTCGCCGGCCTTGGGCTTGTTCTCGTCACCGACGACGAACACGCCCGCGCAGTTGCCGGTGACGTGGTTGCGCATGACGGTGAGATCGCGCAGCCGCCGGACGGTGACGCCGATGCGGTTGCCCTCGAGGCGGTTGCTGTCGACGACCGTTCCGTGGGTGTCGGAGGCGCCCGCCTCCTCCTTGATGGTGTTGGCGAGGAACACGCCCGCGTCGCCGTTGTCCTGGGCGGTGTTGTCCCGGATCACGCTGCGCACCGAACGCTCCTGGGCGATGCCCCACACGCCGTTCTTCACCGCGGTCACGTTCCGCACGGTCAGACCGTCGGTCGCCATGCCGAACACGCCGCTCCTGGCGAAGCCGGTCACGGTCAGGGAGGCGATGGTGACGCCCTGGAGGTCACGGTCCTTCGTCCCCACGACACAGATGCCGTTGCCGCCCTCGGAGCAGCTCTCGGCGGCCTTCTTCGTGCCGGGTTCGAGCACCGTGCTGCGCCCCATGCCCCGCAGGGTCAGGCCGGGCGTGGTCACCTTGACGCTCTCGTGGAAGGTGCCGGGGGCCAGCAGGACGGTGTCCCCGCTCTCGGCGGCGTCCACCGCCTTCTGGATCGACTGGCCCGGCCAGACCACATGAACGTCGTGGTGAGCGGCCGGCGGAGCGGCACCAAGTCCCGTCCCGACGACCACTGCGGTACACATCAGGTAGGCGATGCGGTATTTGGTCATATTCCGAACGCTATGACCGGATCGGCCACTTACCGGGAGGATGGGCCATCCGGCGGCGTGTCATGACCCGGCAGTAGTCTGCCCTGTGATGAGTTTCTCCGCGCCCGAGCAGGGCCCACGATGAGCGTCGCCGCGGCCTTCCCGATCGGTGCCGCGACCACCCTTGCCGAACTCACCGCGGACCCCCACCCACGGCTCGCCCTGCTGCGCGAGCACGAGCCCGTGTCCTGGTTGCCCGAGTTGGGCGGCTGGCTGGTGACCCGGCGCGACCTGGCGCTCGACGTGATGCGGGACGCCCGCACCTTCACCGTCGACGACCCCCGCTTCTCCACCGCGCAGGTCGTCGGGCCGAGCATGCTGTCCCTGGACGGCGAACAGCACACCCGGCACCGCGAACCCTTCAACGCCCCCTTCCGGCCACGCCAAGTGCACGACGGGTTCGCCGCGTTCATCGAGCGGGAGACCGGGCGGCTCGTCGACGCGCTGGAACCGGCGGGCGCCGCCGAACTACGCCGCGCCTTCGCCGGGCCGCTCGCGGTCGCCGTGGTCACCGAGGCGCTCGGGCTGGCCGGCACCACCGCCGAGACCGTCCTCGCCTGGTACGACGCCATCGTCCGGTCGGTCTCGGAGATCACGGCCGGACGGGGCGCGGGCACCGAGGGCCCCGCGGCGTACGCGCAGTTGCGGGCCGCCGTCGAGAGCACGGTCGCCGACCGGCACAGCGCCTCGCTGCTCGTCGCGGCGGCGGACCGGCTGGAGCCGCCCGAAGTGGCCTCCAACGCCGCGGTCATGATGTTCGGGGGCATCGAGACGACCGAGGCGATGATCACCAACGCGCTGCTCCTGCTGCTTCGCAACCCGGACCAACTCGCCCTCCTCCGGGCCGACTTCGACCTCCTGGACGGTGCGATCGAGGAGTCGCTGCGGCTCGAACCCGGCGCCCTGGTCGTCGACCGCTACGCCACCCGCGACATCCAACTGGGCCCCGCCACGATCCGCGAGGGCGACCCGGTCACCGTCTCCCTCGCGGGCGCCAACCGCGACCCGGCCGTCTTCCCCGACCCCGACCGGTTCGACGTACGCCGCCCGAACGCACGCCTCCAACTGGCCTTCGCACATGGCCCCCACCACTGCATCGCCGCCCACCTGGCCCGCCTGGAAACCCGAACCGCCCTCCGCCACCTGCTGCAGCGCCTTCCGGGCCTGCGTCTCGACCCGGAGCGTCCGTCGGCCCCGGAGGGGTTGGTCTTCCGCAAGCCGACCACTCTGCATGTGCGGTGGGGCCGGGCGGCTTGACGCGCGGCCGTAAGGCAACGCCCCTGCCGCGAAAGCGAGTTCAAGCACCGGGGTGCTCGTGCCGTGTGCCCGCAGGGCCGGGGGCTCGCGTTCACCAGTCGTGTACCGAGCCGTCCAGGCGGCGGGCGACCGGGAGGTAGCGCCGTTGGTACGGGAAGTGTGCGGCGGCCTTGTCGTCGTAGTCGACGCCGAGGCCCGGCTCGTCGGAGGGGTTGAGCATGCCGTCGGCGAAGGTGACGCCGGTGCGGAAGACCTCGGCCGTCTCGTCGGGGTGGCCCATGTGCTCCTGGATGCCGAAGTTGGGTACGGCGAGGTCGAGATGGACGGCGGCGGCCATGCTGACGGGGGAGAGGTCGGTCGCCCCGTGCGAGCCGGTGCGCACCTGGTGGAGCGCGGCGAGGTCGAAGATCCGCCGCAGATGGGTGATGCCGCCCGCGTGCACGACGGTGGTGCGGACGTAGTCGATGAGTTGCTCGGTGATGAGGTCCTTGACGTCCCAGATCGAGTTCATCACCTCGCCGACCGCGATCGGCGTGGTGGTGTGCTCGCGGATGAGGCGGAAGGACTCCTGGTTCTCGGCAGGGGTCGGGTCCTCCATCCAGAACAGCCGGCAGCTCTCGACACTCTTGCCGAAGCGGGCCGCCTCGATGGGGGTCAGCCGGTGGTGCACGTCGTGCAGCAGGTGGAAGCCGAAGCCGAACCGTTCGCGGACGGCCTCCAGATAACCGGGCGCGAAGCTCAGATAGGCCTCGGTGTCCCAGGGCTGCTCGTCCGGCAGCTCGGTCGCGGCGGGCTCGTAGACCTTGCCCTCGCGCACGCCGTAGGTGCCCCCGACGTCGGGCACGGCGGCCTGCGCGCGCACGGCCTTGTAGCCGAGCTCCAGATAACGCTCGACGTCGTCGAGCAGGGAGGGCACGTCGGTGCCGCTGGCATGCGAGTAGACCAGCACGCCGTCGCGGGAGCGGCCGCCGAGGAGCTGGTAGACCGGGAGGCCGGCCACCTTGCCCTTGATGTCCCACAGGGCGGTGTCGACGGCGGAGATCGCGGTCATGGTGACGGGACCGCGCCGCCAGTAGGCGCCCTTGTAGATGAACTGCCACATGTCCTCGATGCGGGCCGGATCCCTGCCGATCAGCAGCGGCACCACGTGGTCGCGCAGATAGCTCGCCACGGCCAGCTCGCGGCCGTTGAGCGTGGCGTCGCCGAGGCCGGTGACCCCGTCGGTCGTCGTGATGCGCAGCGTCACGAAGGTGCGCCCCGGCGAGGAGACGAGCACCTCGGCCCGCTCGATTGTGCTCACGTGCGACTCCCATCCCTGTCGTACAGTACTTGTATACAAGCAGCTGTCGGGCAGCACGGCAACACCCGTTTCCGCTGCTACGACCGGTGGTGGTGCTACGTAAGATGTGGACATGGGCGAATCGAACGGGCGGCAGGCGGGTCGGCGGACCAGCCGGCGCGACATCTATCTGCGGCTGCGTCAGATGGTGCTGACCCTCGAACTCGCCCCGGGCGCCGCCCTGTCGGAGAACGAACTCGCCGCGGAACTGGGTGTCAGCCGCACCCCGGTGCGGGAGAGCCTGATCATGCTGGCCCAAGAGGGCCTGGTGCAGGTCTTCCCGAAGATCGGGTCGTTCGTGTCCCGCGTCGACCCGGCCCAGGTCGCCGACGCACAGTTCCTCCGGGAGGCGGTCGAGCTGGCCTCGCTGGACTACCTGCCCGAGCAACTCGACCCCGCGGTGGTCGGGGAACTGCGCGACAACCTGACACGCCAGCGACGCACGGACCTCGGCCTGGAGGAGTTCTTCGCCCTCGACGAGGCCTTCCACCAGGGCCTGATGAAACTGAGCGGCCACGGCAACGTCTGGACCACCGTCGCCGCCGCCAAGGGCCACCTGGACCGCGCCCGGCGCCTGGGCCTGCACGAAAAGGTGTCCCCGGCCGCCCTTGCCGACCAGCATCACGCGATCTTCGATGCGATCGTCGACGGGAATCTTGCTTCGGCCCGCACCGCCATGCGTGCTCATCTGCGGGCCGTCTTCAGCGACATCGAGCGGATCCGGGCGCATTCACCGGAGCTGTTCGCGAGCGGTGACTCCACGGTGCCGGTGCGGCGCAACGTCGTCGTCTGGGAGTGAGCTTCGCCTGCCGCCGACCTCACCGGGCCGTCTCGTGGCCCGAATTCCTGGCTCCTCGCCGTCAGGGCTTGCGGGCGCGGGACGCGAGGCGGTCGGCGAGTGCGACGACGAGATCGCGCAGTTCATCGGGGCGCTCGATGACGAACGGCCGGTCGAGGGCGGCGAGTACCGCGGGCAGCCAGTCGAGCCGCTCCACCCGTAGCTCGACGCGCAGCCAGCGCTCGCCCGCCCGGTCCCGGCCCGCCGGCGTCGCGGGCTCGTGCTCCGTCAACTTCGCGACTCCGACCGGGAGATGGGCGCGGATCTGCTCGGCCGTCCCCTGGATCCGCAGTGTCACCTCATGCCGGTACTCGGCCGTGGCGAAGCCCGACAACACGCGTTGCGCCGGATCGGGACCTTCCGGCACCTCGAAGGAACCGGGCAGGGCCCTCGCGTCCGCGATGCGATCCAGTCGGAACGTACGGTCCTCGCCGATCCGGGCGTCCTGGCCGGTGACGTACCACCGGCCCGCGTGGGCGACGATCCCGTACGCGTGCAACGTCCGTTCACTGCCCTGGCCCGCACGGTCGGTGTAGCGGATCGAGACCGGTCTGCGGTGACGGACCGCATCGGCGAGGGTGAGCAGGACGCCGGCGTCCGGAGTGTCGAGGGCGCCGGGCCGATCCGTGAAGGCGAGAGCATCCAGGAGCGTGTCGAGCCGCCCGGCCATGTGCTTCGGCAGCACGCGCCGGATCTTGGCCGATGCCGTCTCGCCCGCCGTGAGCTCCGTCGTCAGTCCCGTACGGCGGCCGGCGATCAGGCCCAGCAGCACGGCCAGCGCCTCGTCGTCGCTGAGCATGAGCGGAGGGAGCCGGTACCCGGGCGCGAGCCGGTAACCGCCGTAGCGGCCGCGCACCGATTCCACGGGTACGTCGAGGTCGAGCAGATGGCCGACGTAGCGGCGGACGGTACGCCCTTCGACGCCGAGCCGGTCGGCGAGTTCGGCCACGGTCCGGGTGCCGCCCGACTGCAGCAGTTCCAGGAGTGTCAGCACGCGGCCGGTGGGTCGGGGCATGTTCGCAGCCTAACGCCGATACAGGACCGATTCTGTCCCCTATCTCGCCTAACGTGCGGAACACAGCGATTCCCGCAGTCAGCGATTCCCGCAGTCAGGGATCCCACCAGCCGAGGAGACCTCCATGGACTTCGTCTCGATCCGCATCATCACCAGCGACGTCGCGCGCCTCGTCGAGTTCTACGAGCGGGCGACGGAGACGCCGGCGACGTGGGCCACCGAGGACTTCGCCGAACTGAGGACCGCGCACGCCACCCTCGCCATCGCCGGCGTCCGCACCGTCCCGCTGTTCGGCCCGGGCTCCGCCCGCCCGGCGGACAACCGCAGCGTGATCGTCGAGTTCCTCGTCGACGACGTGGACCGCGTGCACCGTAACCTGACCGGCTTCGTCACCGAGTTCGTCCAGGAGCCCACCACGATGCCCTGGGGCAACCGGTCGCTGCTGTTCCGCGACCCCGACGGCAATCTCGTCAACTTCTTCACCCCGGTCACCGCGGCGGCCGTGGCGAAGTTCGCACGCTGAGCCAAGTCGGCGGCCAATAAACGACTTTCAGTTTTACGGAGCGATCCAGGTGAGTCCGTCCTCCGACGCCACCAGGCCACCGGCCCGCAGAGGGGTCTCGGCTTCCAACGGGCCGCCCAGCAGGCCGCGTTCCTGGAGGATCGTGCCCTCCTGGAAGGTGTGGCGGAAGGTGGCGGACTCGTAGAGGGGATTGCGCAGGCCGTCGGAGTGCGGGAGGCGGGCGACGGTCTCGTCGAGTTGCGAGGCGGAGTTCGTCAAGCGGACGCTCGTCTCTTCCGGGCCCCCGAAGGCCGTGTCGCGGGAGGCGAGGCCGCCGACGAGATCCACGAACGCCTCCAGTTCCGTCGCGCCCACGTTCGTGACCTTGCGCGCTTTCCAGAAGTACGATCGCTCGTCCTGGTGCATGTCGTAGAAGGAGACCAGGAACTCGTAGAAAAGACCGTACTCGTGCCGGTAGCGGGCCTCGAACTCGTCGAACAGGCGCGGCTCGTCCAGCGTCCCGGCCAGGGCGCCGTTGATCGAACGGGCCGCGAGCAGGGCGCCGTAGGTGGCGAGGTGCACGCCGGAGGAGAGCACCGGGTCGACGAAACACGCGGCGTCACCGACCAGGACCATGCCGGGCCGCCACAGCTTCGACTTCCAGTACGACCAGTCCCTGCGCACGCGTACCTGGTCGTACGGCGCCTCGGTGGACTGTGCGACGCCGTGCAGGAGGTCGCGGATTTCGGGGCATGCGTCGACGAACCGGCGCCAGGCCGTCGCCGGATCGCGCTGGATCGCGGCGGCGCTCTCCCGGCTCACCACCGCTCCCACGCTGGTCAGGTCGTCGCGCAGCGGGATGTACCAGATCCACCCCTCCTCGAAGGCGGCGCAGAAGATGTTGCCCTCGTTCGGCGCCGGGAGCCGTTCACCTCCGGCGAAGTAGCCGAACACCGCGATGTTGCGGAAGAAGTCGGAGTACGTGCGGCTGCCGCCGACCTCGCCATGGATCCTGCTGCCGTTGCCGGAGGCATCCACGACATAGCGGGCCCGCGCCTCGCGCACCTCGCCGCCGAGGCCGGTCCAGCGGACGCCGCGCACCCGCTCCTCGTCCGCGAGAACGCCCGTGACCCGGCAGTTCTCGCGCACCTCCACGCCGACCCGACGGGCGTTGTGCAGGAGGATCGCGTCGAACCTGGACCGTTCGACCTGGTAGGCGAACGAGCTGGGATCGGCAAGCCGGGGAGACAGCGCGAAGGAGAACTGCCAGGGGTCGCGGTTGCGCCCCCAGCGGAAGGTGCCACCCCGCTTGGGCTTGAAGCCCGCGCGGGCGACCTCGTCCTCGACGCCGAGGATGCGGCACACGCCGTGCACGGTGGAGGGCAGCAGCGACTCGCCGATCTGATAGCGCGGAAAGGTCTGTTGCTCCAGAAGGAGAACGCGGTGGCCGCGCAGGGCCACAGCGGTGGCGGCGGTGGCACCGGCCGGCCCACCGCCGACGACGATCACGTCGAAGTCCTCTGCTGTCACTGTTCTGTTCTCCAGTGCTCGGTTGTCACTGTTCTCCTTCGCGAGCGGGAGAGTTGGGCCGGACCGGGAGGGAGTCGATCCAGGTGCGGACCGCCGCCACCGTGGTGCCGGCGTGTTCCTGAAGGAACGAGAAGTGGTCGCCGGGGGCGTCCAGTTGCGTATGCGGCAGCGGCCAGGAGGTGCGCCACTCGTCCGGCGCGGCCTGCGCCCCCATCTCGGGCGTCGGCCGGGTGGCACGCACGAGCAGGGTGGGAGTGGCGACCTGCTCCGGGTGCCAGCCGCGGAACATGCGGGTGTACGCCCCCATCGCCGCGACCCCGGCGTCCTCGTCGCCGGTGAACTCGTTGCCGCCCAGGTGCGGTGCGATGACCGCGGGCAGGGACAGCAGCCAGTGCTCGGCGCTGTTGCCGTCGTCGATGAGATACGTGTCCAGCAGCACCTGCGCGGCAGGCGCGGCACCCATCGCCTCCAACCGCCGGGTCACGGTGTGCGCCACGGCGCCCCCGGTGCTGGCCCCCACGACCACGAACGGTCTGCCGCCCACCTGCCGCAGCACCGACTCGGCGTGCGTGACGGCGAGAGCCTCCAGGTCGGCCGGTACGGCCGCGCCCGCGCCGATGCCGGGATGCGGGAACTCGAACACGTCCAACTCGCCATCGAAACAAGCGTGGAAGCGGGCGAACTCCCCGCCCGGCGCGGCGAACGGCGGGTTGGTGCCCGGGAAGAAGACGAGCACCGGGCCACGCCCGGAACCGGACGCGCGACGCACCGGGGGCAGCGCATGCCGCTGGTGGTCGGCCGCCTCGAAGGCCGGCACTGCCCAGGACGCCGTGACCAGCATGTGCATCGCGTCGACCACCCGGCCCGTCTCACAGACGCGCCGGTAGAGGGAGGCCAGGGTCTGCGGGGGCCGGGGCTGCGGCCGTTGCCTTTCGCTCGCTGATTGGCCGGCGTCCGGCGTCTGGATGATGTCCTGCGTCGGGATGGTGTCCGGCCCCCGCACGGCGTCCGGCGTCTGGGCAGGAAGGTCGTCCCGGAGCAGGTCCAGGACGAAGGCGGCCAGGTCCGCGGCCGTCGGATGCTCGAACACCATGGCGGCGGGCAGCCGGAGCCGCAGGGCCATACTCAGCCGGTTGCGTACCTGCACCGCCATCAGAGAGTCGAAGCCCAGCTCGATGAAGGACCTGCCGTCCGGAAGCGCGTCGGCGTCCGGGTAGCCGAGAACTGCGGCCACGTCCGCGTTCATCAACTCCACCAGTTTCGCCTGGCGTTGGCCGGCCGGAATCTCGGCCAGCACCTTGCGCCAGGCTCCCGGCTGCCAGGCCTGCTCAGGACCCGGTCGGTTTCCCTCGGTGGCTTGGCTCTGGTCGCGGGACGCGGCGGGGCGTACCAGGTCGCGCAGCAGAGGCGGCACCTGCTCACCGCCGGAACGGAGCGCGGTCCGGTCCAGCAGAACCGGCGCCAGCACAGGTTCGTCCGCACGGAGCGCCGCGTCGAACAGGGCCAGACCCTGCGCCGCGGACAGCGGTCGCAACGCGTCCCCCTTCGGCTGCAGCGCACCGGCCATACCGCCCTCGGACTCCCACGGGCCCCATGCCAACGACAGAGAGGGCAGCCCCAGTCGGGCGCGATGACGGGCCAGAGCGTCCAGGAACGCGTTGGCCGCCGCGTAGTTGCCCTGTCCGGCGCGGCCCAGCAGGCCCGACACGGAGGAGAACAGGACGAACGCCGTCAGATCCAACTCCTTTGTCAGCTCGTGCAGATGCCAGGCCGCGTCCACCTTCGGACGCAGCACCGCGGCCATCCGGTCCGGGGTCAGTGAGGCCAGTACGCCGTCGTCCAGCACCCCGGCCGCATGCACCACGGCGGTCAGCGCGGGGGCGCACCCCCCGATCACTTCGGCCAACGCGTCCCGGTCACCCGCGTCGCAGGCCACGATCTGCACCTCGGCACCCAACTTCTCAAGCTCCGCCCGCAGTTCCCCGGCACCCGGCGCATCGGGTCCGCGGCGCCCGATCAGCAGCAGATGGCGCACGCCGTACGAGGTCACGAGGTGACGGGCGAACTCCGCGCCCAGGGCGCCGGTGCCACCGGTGATCAGGACGGTGCCGTTAGTTTGGAAGGCGAGTGCTGGAGCGTCGGGGGCCGCCGCCCGGTCTTCGGTCTTCGCCGGGACTTCGGCCTTCGCCATGCCTTCGGTCTTCCCCGGGCCTGCGGCGGCGGCCGAAACCAGCCGAGGCACCGTCAACTGCCCATTTACAATGGCAATCTGGGGCTCCCCGGTGCCCACGGCCGCATGCAACCGCCGTAGCGAGCCGGGCTGTCCGTCGGTGTCGACAAGCACGATCCGCCCGGGAAGCTCCGCCTGCGCCGCCCGCACCAGACCCCACACCGCCGCCCCGGCCGGATCCGGATCCGGTGCGGTCGCTGACCGTGTGACGACCACCAGGCGCGAGCCCGCCGTCCGCGGATCGTCCTGCCAGTCCTGCAGCGTGCGGAGCACCTTGTCGGTCAGGAGCCGCACGCCGACGAGCGGATCGGGGTTCGTCGAGTCGGCAACGGCCGTGACAACGACCGTGTCCGGCTCCGGTACGTCGGTCTCGGACAGGCCGGGGAGCGACGCGCGCAGGTCCGGTGCGTCGTCCACGTCGTCCCGGAGGACCCAGCGCGCGGTGTCCGCGGAGTGCTCGCCCGCTACTTCGATCCACTCGGGACGGAACAGGGCGCGGCCCGTCAAGTCCTCATCCCGGCCAGGGAGTTCACGGGTGATCAGGGAGTCCAACTCAGCCAACGGGTGGCCGGTCGGGTCTTCCAGGGTCACCGTGACTTTGTCTGTCCCGCCGACAGTGATCCGTACCCGTGCCTGCGCGAGTCCCGTTCCGTGGAGCCGGAACCCGTTCCAGGTGAAGGGCACCCGTACCGCGCCGGGCGCGCCCGAAGAGTTCGCGGAACCGCCGAGAAGGGCAGCGTGAAGCGCCGCGTCCAGCAGGGCCGGATGGACGCCGAATCGGTTGCTGCGCCCCAACTCGGCGTCAGGCAATCGCACTTCCGCGAACAGTTCGTCCCCCCGCCGCCACATCGCACGCACGCACCGGAACGCCGGGCCGTAGGCGAGCCCGGTGTCCGCGAGGTCGTCGTAGGCGCCCGTGAAGTCGATCGCGGTCGCGTCCTGTGGCGGCCATGCCGTGTCCCGTGATGGGGGAGGGGTGGGGGCCGGGCCGAGCAGGCCCGTGATGTGCCGGGTCCATGAGGCGTCCGGGGTGTCCGGGCGGGCGTGGATGTCGACGGGGCGGCGACCCGATTCGTCCGCCGCGCCCACGACGACCTGCAGGCGCACGTCCGCAGCCGAGGGGAGCGCGAGCGGGGCCAGCACCACCAGCTCTTCGAGTGCGGCACATCCGATCTCGCGACCCGCCGCAACCGCCGTCTCCGCGAACACCGTTGACGGCACGACGACTTTCCCGGCGATCACGTGGTCGGCGAGCCACGGGTGGGCCGCGGTGGAGAGCAGACCGGTGAACACGGTGCGGTCGACGTCCGGCACGGCGAACGCCGGGCCCAGCCATGGATGGCCGTACGCGGACGCGGCGGGTTGTGGAGTGGGCAGGGCATCCAGCCAGTACCGCTGCCGCTGGAAGGCGTACGTCGGCAGGTCCACTGGTCGAGCACCGGTGTCCGCGAACACGGCGGGCCAGTCGATGCGCGCCCCGCGCACGTGGAGGTGGCCCACCGCGGAGAGCAGAGCCTGCGGTTCCGGCTCGCCGCCGCGAACAGCGGCGACGAACAGGGCCTCGTCGGTGAGGCAGTCCTCGGCCACGGCCGTGAGCCCGGCACCGGGACCGACCTCCAGGAAGGCCGAGGCTCCCTGGTCCCCGAGACAGCGCACGGCGTCCGCGAACCGCACGGGCCGGCGGACATGCCCCACCCAGTAGTCCGCGGAACACAGCTCAGCGGCCTCGGCCGGCCGGCCCGTCACTGCCGAGACCACCGGGATCCGCGGCGGCCGGAAGGTCAACTCCTGTGCCACCCGCCGGAAGTCGTCGAGCATCGGCTCCATCAGCGGTGAGTGGAAGGCATGAGCGACCCGCAGCCGTACGGTACGGCGGCCGCGGGCCTCGAACCCGGCCGCGACGGCGAGCACCGTCTCCCGTACGCCGGAAATCACCACCGAGCGCGGCCCGTTGACGGCCGCGATCGACACCCGCTCACCGGCGTTGTCGAGAGCCCTGCGGACCTCGTCCTCGGTCGCGTGCAGGGCCACCATCGCGCCGCCGGCGGGCAGGGCCTGCATCAACCGGCCGCGCGCCGCGACGAGTCGGGCCGCGTCGGGCAGATCGAGCACCCCGGCGACATGGGCCGCCGTCAGCTCCCCCACGGAGTGCCCGGCCAGGAAGTCGGGGCGCACGCCCCAGGACTCCAGCAGCCGGGCCAGGGCGACCTCGAAGGCGAACAGGCCGGCCTGGGTGAAGTCCGTACGGTCGAGGAGGGCGGCCTCCGGCGAACCCGGCCCGGCCGACATCACCGCGTCCAGCGGCCGGTCGAGGTGGCCGTCCAACTCCCGGCAGACCTCGTCCAGGGCAGCGGCGAAGACGGGGAACGCCGTACGCAACTCCGCGCCCATGCGCGCACGTTGGGCTCCCTGTCCGGTGAACAGGAAGGCCATGCGCAGCCCGTTGTCCGCGACGGCCCGCAACGGTCCGGGGCCGACGGCGCCGTCGGCCAACGCCCGCAGCGCGGCCCTCATGTGGGAGCGGTCCCCGGCCGGAACCATCGCTCGGTGGGCGAGCGCCGACCGCGACACGGCCAGGGACAAGGCGACGTCGGCCGACGAAAGGCCAGGGTGGGTGGCCAAGTGATCGGCGAGGCATTGGGCTTGGGCCCGCAGCGCCTGCTCGTCGGCGCCGGACAGCAGCCAGGGCGCCAGCGCCGCGGTGACGGTGGCGGGTTGCTTCGGTTCTTCGGCCTGGCTGTGCGGCGCCTTGCGGAGAGGCGCCGGCGCCTCCTCCAGGATCACGTGCGCGTTCGTCCCGCCGATGCCGAAGGCCGACACACCGGCCCGGCGTGGCGCGGAGTCGGTCGCGGGCCAGGGGCGGGGCTCGGTCAGCAGCTCGACCCGGCCGGACGACCAGTCGACATGGGGCGTGGGGGTCTGCGCGTGCAGCGTCCGCGGCAACTCCTCGTGCCGCATGGCCTGCACCATCTTGATGACCCCGGCGACACCGGCGGCCGCCTGGGTGTGCCCGAGGTTGGACTTGACCGAACCCAGCAACAGCGGCGGCCCGTCCTCGGGCCTGCCCTGTCCGTAGGTGGCCAGCAGGGCCTGTGCCTCGATCGGGTCGCCGAGGGTGGTGCCGGTGCCGTGTGCCTCCACCACGTTCACGTCGCCCGGGCGCAGTCCCGCGTCGGCCAAAGCGCTTGCGATCAGCCGCTGTTGGGCCTCCCCGTTGGGGGCCGTCAGGCCGTTGGACGCGCCGTCCGAGTTGACCGCGGAGCCGCGCAGCACGGCCAGGACGGGATGGCCGTGACGGCGGGCGTCGGACAGCCGCTCCAGCAGTACCAGTCCCACCCCCTCGGCCCAGGCGGTGCCGTCCGCCGACGCCGAGAAGGACTTGCAGCGGCCGTCGGGCGCCAGCGAGCGTTGCCGGCTGAAGGCCGTGAAGGCGTTCGGGGTCGCCATCACCGTCACCCCGCCCGCCACGGCCAGCGAACTCTCTCCGGAGCGCAGCGACTTCGCTGCCCAGTGCATGGCCACCAGTGAGGAGGAGCAGGCGGTGTCGATGGTGACAGAAGGGCCGCGCAGACCGTGGACGTACGAGATCCGGCCCGAGGCCACGCTGCCTGTCGAGCCCAGGGCCAGGTAAGCCTCCAGATCGTGCGGGTCGACGGGGCGCGCGGAGTAATCGCCGTGCATCACGCCCACGAAGACACTCGTGTCGCTGTCGCGCAGCGCCGCCGGGGCGAGACCGGCGCGCTCCCACAGCTCCCACGAGGTCTCCAGCAGCAGCCGCTGCTGCGGGTCCATGGCCAGCGCCTCGCGCGGGGAGATCCCGAACAGGCCCGCGTCGAACTCCGCGGCCCGGTGCAGGAATCCGCCGCTACGGGTGTACGAGGTGCCGGTCCGGTCTGGATCCGGGTCGTACAGGGCGTCCAGGTCCCAGCCGCGGTCGGTGGGGAAGTCCGAGATCGCGTCCCGGCCCTGTGCCACCAACTGCCACAGGTCCTCGGGCGATTCGACATCGCCGGGGTACCGGCAGGCCATCGAGACGATCACCACCGGATCGTCCGTAACGGTGTCTGTCACCTCGTCCGTAACGGTGTCCGTGGCGTCGTCCGCGGCGGGGTGCGCGGCAGGTTGGGCGGCGGTGGCGGTCTGCGGGACGAAGAGCGTGCGGTGCACCTGCCGGGCCAGCGCCGCGGGTGTCGGGTGATCGAAGACCAGTGTCGCCGGCAGCCGCAGTCCGGTCGCCTCGCCGAGTCGTTCGGTCAGGGTGACGGCGCCCACGGACGTCAGCCCCAGATCGGTGAACGGGCTGTCGGCGTCCGGCGGTTCGCCCGCTGCGCTACCGCAGACGTCGGCCGTCTCGGCGAGCACCGCCTCCAGCAGCGCGCGCTCCCGTCCCTCGGGCGGGAGGGACAGCAGCCGCTGCCGTAGCGAGGCTTCGATCTGCGCGGGACGGCGGTCCGCTTTGAGCACAGGCTCTGCGACGACCGCATGGCGGGCGATCTTGCCGGACGCGGTGCGCGGGACCGCCGCGATCTCCCGGATCTCCACGGGCAGTTTGTACGCGGCCAGCCGCGCCCGGCACGCGTCCAGTACGCGGCGGGGCTCGAAGCCCTCCGGACCCGGTACGACGTAGGCGACCGGCACCTCGCCCAGTACCTCGTGCGGGACGCCGACAACTACCGCGTCCCGTACGCCGGGACACTGCAGCAGAGCCTGCTCGATCTCCGTGGGATGGATGTTCTCGCCGCCGCGGATGATCAGCTCGCTGACCCGGCCGGTGAGGCGGAGGTGACCGTGCTCGACGCGGCGGCCGAGGTCTCTGGTGCGGTACCAGCCGTCCCGCAGCGCGGCCTCGGTCTCCTCGGGCCGGTTGTGGTAGCCGGTCATCAGGCTCGGACCGCGTACCCAGATCTCGCCCTCGTCGCCGTCCGCGGCGTCGGCGCCCGAGCCGGGGTCGACGATCCGCACCTGCATGCCCGGGAGCGGCGGCCCGCAGGAGCCGTCCACGCGCGGTGCGTCGAGGCGGTTCACGGCGATCATGCCGCAGGTCTCGGTGCTGCCGTACGCGTCGAGCAGCGGCGCCCCCAGCAGCGCCTCCACGGAGCCGCGGAGGGCTGCTCCGCTCGGCGCGCCCGCCACCACACAGACGCGCAGGCCGGGCGGGGCGGTCTGGTCCGAGGCCGCGGCCGAGGCCGTCAGCTGGTGGTAGGTCGCGGGCACCCCGGCCAGCATGGTGTAGGGACCTTCCAGGGCCCGGTGAGGTGTGCTCAGCTCGGCCAACAGGGCATCGGGTGCGAGGAGGTCGGGCATGATGCGGGCGCTCGCGCCGACGGCGGTGACGCCCAGGACGGCGAGTGAGTGCCCGAAGCTGTGGAACAGCGGCAGCGGCCACAGCAGCCGGTCCTCCGGCGAGAGCCCGAACAGCGGGGCGTAGCAGGCCGCCGTCGACCACAGCGCGGCACGCTGCGTGGACACCACGCCTTTGGGGCGGTGGGTGGTGCCCGAGGTGTAGAGCATCCAGGCCGGCTCGTCGAGCCCGAGATCGTCCCGGGGCGGCCCGCCGGGTTCGTCGGCCGCGGCTCGCAGCAGGACCGTGCCGTCCGGCGCGTTCGGCGGCACGGGGCCCGTGCCGGTGAGCAGGATGCGTGGACCGCCGGACGCGGGGCCGAGGTGGTGCGGTCGGGCCAGGTGCGCGGGGTCGGTGACGAGGACCGAGGCGCCGCTGTCCTGGAGGAAGTGGGCGAACTCGGCGTCGGAGGAACGGGGGTTGAGCGGCACCCCGACCGCCCCCGCCCGCAGGACGGCCAGCAGGACCTCCACCGTCTCCACGCCGTTGCCGAGGCGGATCGCGACCCGCTCGCCACGGCGCAGGCCCGTGCGGGCGAGATACGCGGCCAGGCGCGCGGTGCGCTGCTCCAGCTCCTCGTAGGTGACGGCGCGCGCGTCGTCGGCGTACGCAACGCGGGACGGCGACCTCTCCGCGTGCTGCTTCAGCAGCTCCGGCAGCGGCCGGATCAGCCCCTGGTGCGTCATTTCCCCGCCCCCTCCGACCGACGCCGAAGCACGGTCGACTTTCAACTTCCTTGCAGGCCAGCAGGGTTGAGCCTACGGGGAGAGGGGCCGAAAGATCGCAGATTCCGGGAGCGTGGCGCAAGGGCGCCGGTGCGTGCGCTCCGCAGGGGCAGTCGGCCGTCAGCCGGCGATCTGCCCCCGCGGCGCACTCACTGGTGCTGGGGGTGGTGGGGGTGCTGGGGGTGCTGGGGGTGGTGGGGCCCCTGCCGGTGGACAGGATGATGGTGCGGTGCGGGGACCTGTGCGTGGCCGCCGGGCGGCTGCGGTGCCTGGTGCTGCAGGTGCTCGGCCGCCACGCGGGCTTCCGCCACGACATCACCGCGCTCACGGAGCAGGCTTTCGTAGACCGGCAGATGTTCGTGTCCGCTGGATTCGGGTGTCACTTTCTCAGGACCTCAATCAGGTGGCGCGAGCCATTGGAGGAAATATGGTCAGACGCGGCTGAGCCGCACCGAGATGCCATGTCCGACGGCCAGATAAATCAGCGCCGGAAGACCGAAATTGAGGAGAACGCGCAGGCTTTCTGTGTCCATGGTGAAAATATCCTGTGACCACCAGGCCAGTGCGTTCGCCACGGAGTGCACGAACTCCACGAAAACATTGTCCCGGTTGGCTTCGAGCAGGTAGAGCACGATCCACAGGCCCAGAAAGGCGGCCGCGATGTCGGCGATCGTGTGAATGACCAGGGCCGCCCTGCGGGTCCCGCTGCCGGGGTCTCTGCGTTCGTTGCGGTGCGGGTACTCGGGGGGCCGGTCGTAGCTCTGATATCCCGGCGCGGGGTCGAAATTGCTCACTTGATTTCCCATCTGACGCGTCACTGTGCCTGTATGTCAGCGCGCGCGACCCGCTGCCGTGTTACACGTTCCCCGGGGTATCCGCGAAATGGTCACCTGTTCTGCAAATTGCTCAAATGCGGGAGCCTTGTTCGATGCCCGTCGTGGCGTCCTGGTCGCCCTTGCCGCGCAGCGCGACCACGCTCAGGAGGCAGCAGGCCAGGGCCGCGATGCCGCAGACGACGTAGCCGATCGCATAGCCGTTGCCGAGTGCCTCCAGGGCGATGGGGGCCGCGCCGCCGGGCGGGGACGACGGGGGCACGGAGTTCGCGGCGAGGGGGCCGCCCTCCGCCGCCACCTGGCCCGCGGCCGCTTTCACCTGTGCCGAGAGGCCGGAGGAGGCCAGCTTCGAGGTGAACTCGTCGGCGGCGTGACTCAGCGCGATCGCGCCGATGACCGCCGGGCCGAGCGTGAAGCCGAAGTCGCGCAGCAGGCTGGTCGAGGCGCTGGCCATGCCCGCGTAGTGGACCTCCACCGTGTTCACGGCCGTCGCGGTGATCGAGGAGACGGTGAGCGCGAAGCCGATTCCGACCAGGCCGATGGGCAGGATGAGCGAGGTCAGGGCGCGGTCGTGGATTGGCAGGGCGGCGGCGACGAAGTCACCGGCGGCCATGAGCCCCAGTCCCGCACCGAGGATCCACCGCGGGCTGACCTTCTCCAGCAGCCGGGAGATCAGCGGCATCAGCAGCAGGGTCCAGGCGTTGAGCAGGATGAAGGCGAACGAGCCGCGCAGCGGGCTCTGGTGCTGGATCGGGCCGAGCCGGATGCTGGTCGCGTAGGCCGTGCCGAGGTAGCTGAACATGCCGACGACCGCGACGAACGACGCCACCGCGAACGCCCGGTTCCTGAACAGGTCCAGCCGCAGCAGGGGTGAGGCGGCCCGGTGCTCGGCCACCACGAACAGGCCGATGAACACGGCGGCGACGGCATACGCGACCACGACAGGCGTCGCGGTCCAGCCGTCCTCCGGGCCCTGGATGACCGCGTAGAGCAGGGCGAACATGCCGACGCCGACGGTGATCTGACCCGCCGGGTCCAGCGAACGGCCCTGCGGGGCACTGGAGTTGTGCGCCAGCAGCTGACTGAGCACGGTGCTGATCAGCGCCAGGCCGGTGACGACGACGAACGCCCAGCGCCAGGAGCCGTAGTTGCCGGTGATCCCGCCCAGGACGGGGGCGACGAAGCCGCCGCTGGACAGGGCCGCCGCCCAGATCGCGATGGTGCGGGCACGGTCCTTGGCGGAATGCGTGCCCGCGGCGATCATCGCGAGCGAGGTCGGGAACAGCGCCGCCGCCCCCAGACCCGCGATGGCCTGGCCCGCCCAGAGCATATGAATCCCGGTCGCGCCGGCGGCGAGCGCCTCGCCGACCACGAGCAGTGCGCCGCCGCCGACCAGCAGACGCTTGCGGCCGAAGAGGTCGCCGAGGACGCCGAAGGTCAGCTCCAGGACGGAGACGGGCAGCAGGAACGCGTCCGATATCCAGGTCAGCTGGGAGCCGACGGGATGCAGGTCCTCCTGGAAGAGCCCGTTCAGCGTGGCCGGCATGGCCAGGGCGATCTGCGCCAGACAGACGGCGAAGCAGCCGGCGACGAGCGTGCCGACGGGCAGGCCGCCGGAGGCCGTACCGGTGGCTGAATCGGGTTGGGTGCGCGCTTCGGTGGACATGCTGGGCTCCCCTTTTGAGCGGGTTTACGGGGGATGTCGGCGTCGGGAAACGCTGTGAATGTAGGGCAGTTTTTCGACGGCGGTCAATGGCCTGCCCAATATTGAGAGGCAGGGGTGTCCGTCGCAGGGGGACCGGACGAGTGCCCGGCGGGTGTGGGAAGGAGGGTCAGGAGTCCGCCGTCGGCGTGATCACGTCCAGCACGCGCACGGCTTCCCGCTCGGCCGACTCGCCGTACCGGCGGGCCAGTTCACGGAACAGCTCTTCCGCGCGGGCGGCCGGCCAGTCCTCGGGAAGGTGCTCGGCCGGCAGATGCGGATCCTGACGGACCTGTTCCAGCCAGTCGGTGTGCAGCAGCAGCTGCCGTACGAGCGCGCCCGTCCCGTCGCGATCCACGGCGGCGTCCGTGTTCCACCGGGCCAGGAACGCCTCGTATCCCTTGGCGACGGACTCGACGTCGAACGCCGAGTGCAGGACCGTCCGGGCGTCGGTCGGGGCGACGGCCGTGGCCTCCTGGAAGACCTTGAGGTAGGCATCGAGGCCGAGCCCCGCGACCACCGCGGGCACGTCCACCGTGCCGGGCGCCACCCACAGACCGCTCTGCAGCGGGCCGAAGCCGTGCCACACCAGCCGCGACCGCAGATCGTGCCGCTCGCTGCGCCACGCCTCCGGCAGGGAGAAGCCGACGAGGGTCCAGGTGCCGTCCCAGTCCCGGTTGACCGCTCCGGTGTGCCAGATCCGGTCATGGCCGTCCCGCAGCACGCGAGTGGCGCGGGCGGTCGGGCCGAAGTACGTCCTGCGGCCCCTGCGGTGCCGCTCCAACAGACCGCGCCGGACCATACGGGTCAGCGTCGACCGCACGGCCTGCTCGCCGATCCCGGCCTGTGCGAACACATCGATCAGACTGCTCGCCGACACGGCGACGCCCCGGCCGAGTGCGTGGATGCCGAAGAACGTCAGCATCAGCGACTGCGGCCGGGGCGCGCTGCCCGCCTGATCGAAGCTGGTCACGGGGCCAAGGGTAGATCCGCCCCGCGGCGACGCGGCCGCCGGGCCCGGTCGGCCGTCCCCGTCAGCCGGGCCTCTTCACCTCCACGGACAGGTCGTTGTCGACCGTGTAGTACGGACGCAGTACCGCACCGTCGACGCCGATGCGCGGGTAGACGAAGACGTTCTTGCGGTCCGCCACGTCGTCGAGGAGACGCGCGACCCGGACGAGCGGCGCATCCGCCGCAGGCTGAACGAAGACGTCCCAGACGCCGCTCGCGGCGCCGGTCGCGGCGACCAGCTCCGCATGGTCGAGCGTGAAGGAGAAGGCCCGGCCGTCGTCCCCGGCCCGCGGCTGCACGGTGTGCACCACACCCCCGCCGCCCCGCAGACGCAGTCGTACGACCGCTCCCGTCCGCCGCGACGTGCCGTGCAGGCGGGCGCCTACGGTCGTCGTCCGCTCCGTGACGTCGACGCCGTCCGCCTCGGCGTGCGCGGGCCGCAGCCAGGCCCGTATCGCCAGACAGCCGTTCGTGGTGACGTAGGGGATCCGCACGGCCAACGGCGGTTCACGGTCCCGCAGATGCCCGTCGACCAGGGCCCGCAGATCACGCAGCCCCGGGCGCAGCCGCTGCCGGGGGGCGTCGCCTCCGCGCAACAGGAAGACGTCCCACCGGCCCTCCTCCAACAGGGGCGCCGGGCCGAGGACGGCGCGCACCCTCCCGTTGTCGGTGGGCTCCAAGTCCAGGGTGTGGAGCGTCCGTTCGGGCTGCCCCTTGCCGGGGCGGAGCCGCAGCAGCAACTGATGTCCCTGCGCGGGTGGCAGTGGCAGGTCGAAGGTGATGCTGCCGTCGGGGGTGGCCGTGCAGCTCGCGCTTGGTGCGGTGTTCATCCGCGCGTCCTCCGTATCGTCCGCCGCACGGTGCTCGCCGCGGTCAGCGCGGCGTCGCGGGCCGCGAAGCCCTGGCTGATCGCCACCTGGTGGGCGCGGGCACGGTCTCGTGCGACGCGCCGTCCGCTACGGCGCGCGGCGACCGCCGCCGCGAGCAGGTCCTCGGCCTGCGCGACCACCGGGCCGGGCGCGAATCGCCGTGCGTTCTCCCGTGCCGCACGGCCCGCACGCCGGCGCCGCTCGTCGTCACCCACCAGCTCCAGCAGGGCGGCGCCCAGCGCGTCGCGGTCCCCGACCGGCACCAGCCGGCCGTCGACCCCGTCCTCGATGATCTCGCCCGGGCCGTGCGGGCAGTCGGTGCTCACCACCGGCAGACCGCAGCGCATCGCCTCCACGATGGTCATGCCGAACGGCTCGAAGTTCGAGGCGGCGGCGCCGATCGAGCCCTTGACCCACTCCGCCTCCATCGGGGCCGCCGCGCCCATCAGGAACACGTTGTTCCACAGGCCGAGTTCGGCGACAAGCTTCTGCAGCCGGTCGTGCTCCTCACCCTTGCCGTAGATGCGCAACTGCCAGTCCTGGTGCGCGGCGGCGACCACGGAGAAGGCCTCGATGAGCAGGTCGTAGCGTTTGACCGGCACCAGCCGGCCGGCCGCCACGACCACCTTCGCGCTGTTGTCGGCGGCGGGCAGCACGGGATCAGGAACGCTGTTGGGCAGGGCCTCCACCCGTACGCCGGGCAGCCGCATCTTGCGCCGGTAGACGCGGGCGTCCGCCTCGGTCACCGTGGTGAGCACGTCGAGCCGCCGGTAGGCGCGGCGCAGCGCACCGCGCAGCCTGGGGGAGTGGTTGTCGAGGGTGAGGTGCTCCTGCCCGATCCTGGCCACATGCGGCGGAGCCTCCAGTGCGAGATGCACATTGAGGCCGGGCCGGGTGCCGATCACCACATCGGCGTCGGTCGTGGCGAGGCACTCGCGGATCCGCCGGTCGGTCAGCTCGCTGTACTGCCCGTAGCGGTACTCGGCACGCGGGAACACCCTCGCCGGCCTCAGATGTAACGCATGCTGTCTCTCCTGCCTGAGATCCACCAGGGGGCGCAGACTCACCCTCGGGTCCAGCACGAAGTTCGGCTGCTTGCGGTGGCGCAGCACGGAGACGATCTCCACCTCGTGCCGCTCGGCCAGCGCCTGGGCCAGGTTGAACGTGGTGGTGATGGTGCCCCCTATCCCGTAGGCGTTGTGGAGCAGGAAACAGATCTTCATGGTGGGCTGGACCAGAGCAACGCCCGGACGGTTGCTGTCTGTTACCACTTCGTAGCCGTCAACTGCGCTCCGTGACCGCTTCGTGGCCGCTTCGTGGCATTCGACGCGCCACGGACCGCTACCCGATGTTCACCACCCGTGCCCAGGCGGGCGGCGCCGTCGGCACATAGCCGGGATCGTCCTCGTCCGCGCCCGTGGACCACGGGCGGGGGAACAGCCCCACCACCGTCCGGCACGCCGGTCGTGCGGCCGGCCACGGGGTCTGTCCGTCGGTCAGCACCACGACCACGTCGGGCTGCGGATGCGTGCGCAGCGCCTTGGCGAAGCCCGTGCGCAGATCCGTGCCGCCACCGCCCAGCAGCGGAATCCCCTCGGCCCGGCACAGCGGATGCGCGATCCGGGCCGCCGCGTCGCACGGCACCACGGTGACCAGGTCGCGACGGCCGCCCACGGCACGCGAGATGGCGGTGACCTCCACCAGCGCGCTGCCCAGCTCCGTATCGCTGACCGAACCGGACGTGTCGATGATCACCGTCACCCGTGGCGGTCTGCGCCGCAGACTCGGCAGGACGACTCCGGGCAGCCCGGCCGCGCGCCGCGAGGGCCGGCCGTAGCTGTAGTCCTCGCCCGCGCCCGGCGCCGAGGCCGCCGAGCGGACCGCCGCTCCCAGCAACTCCCGCCACGGCTGCGGCGGATGGAACGCCTCCTCGGCCCACCGCTTCCACCCCTTCGAGGCGCGGCCCGGACGCCCCTTGAGACCTTCCGCCACCCGGAACCGCACCGCGTCCTGCTCCTGCGCACTCAGCCCGTGCGCACCGTCCGGACCGAGCTCCCACTCCCGGTCCAGTCCGTCGGCACCGCTGCCGCAGTCCAGCCAGGCCATGCTCAGCGTCCGCGCGCCCAGCGTGAACTGCCGCAGATAGTCCTCCATCAACTCCCCCTCGGAGAGCCCCAGGACGGCCGGCTCCACCGCGCCCTCCGGCCGGGGCAGCCCGTCGCCGTAGACGTCGTCGTTGATCTCGCAGTCCGCGGCGATGTTCATCCGCAGGCGTTCCCCGGGGCCGGTCAGCCCGCGCTCGCGGGCGACGCGGTCACCGCGCCCGTGGTGGTCGCGCAGCAGATGCGACGCCTCGTGCACCCATACGCTCGCCAACTCCTCCACCGGCATACGGTCCACGAACGCGGGCGAGACGTAGCACCGCCAGTACCGGTCCACGGCCATCGTCGGCACCTGCCGCGACTCGACGGTGTGCAGGGCGAACAGCGCGGTCGCGAGATAGGGCCGTGCGCGGGCGGCGTACAGACGGGCAGCGAAGAGCTTGTCGAGGTCGAGTCCGAGGGCGGCGGGTGTGGCCGGGGGCGCGGGGGTTGCGGGGGGTGCATCTTCCGTCGCGGCCGGTGCATCGGGCTGTTCGCGTACTCCGGGATGTTCGCGTACCCGCGTCGCGGCCGGTGTCCCGGCTTCGGCCCTGCTCATCGGCCCGCCTCCGCGGAGAGGGCGGCACGGGCCGCCGCGTGGTCCGCGCGCCGGGACACGGAGACCGCTCCGGCGAGTTTCTCGATCGCCGCCGGTACGTCCCAGTCCTCGCGGCGCAGCGTGGCGAGTGTGGTCGCAGGGACGACGACCAGGTCCGGCGCCCCGGTCTCCAGCGCATGGACCAGGAGTGCCCACGCCGCGTCCCAGCGGGACCTCTCCGGCCGGTTGCGGACCGCGGCCACCACGCCGTCGAGCACCGCCTGACGCAGATCGCCCCGCTCCGGCAGTTCGACAGCCGTCGGGTCGGCGAGCAGCACCTCGGGGTCGGGCAGGTCCAACCGGTCGAGACTGGCCAGGAGTTCGAGCCCGGGCCCGTCGCCCACGGTGCCCCGCACCAGCAGCGCGAGCACGTCCCGGGAGGAACCGGCCGCGGTCGCGAAGGCGATCAGGCTCAGGGTCATCTCCCAACTCCGGGGCGACGGCCAGGCACCCCCGCGACGGGTCTCGTTGGTGGGCAGCTGATGCACCAGCTTGGGACGCGCGGTGAGCAGCGCGCACACGGCGCGACGGGCGAAGTCCACCGCCTCAGGCAGCTTCTCGGGGGAGAGGCGGGGCAGCGCGGCGCGCGGCCAGGTGCCGGCGAGCCCGCGCACGACCACCTCGTGGTCGTGGGTCCACTGCAGGTGCACGAACCGGTTGGCCAGCGGCGGGCTCAGCTCCCAGCCGTCGGCCGCCGAGGACCGCGGGTTGGCGGCGGCCACGATGCGCACGCCGGGCGGCAGCCGGAGGGCGCCGATCCGCCGCTCCAGTACGAGCCGCAGCAGCGCTGCCTGCACGGCGGGCGGTGCGGTCGACAGCTCGTCCAGGAACAGCAGCCCCCGCCCGGCCCGCACCAGCCGAACCGCCCAGTCCGGCGGGGCCATCGGGATCCCCTGCTCCGCCGGATCGTCCCCTACGACGGGCAGCCCCGCGAAGTCGGACGGTTCGTGCACGCTCGCGATCACCGTGGTCAGCGGGAGGTCCAGCGACTCGGCGAGCTGCGTCAGGGCCGCGGTCTTGCCGATCCCCGGCTCACCCCACAGCAGCACCGGCAGGTCGGCCGCCACGGCCAGCGTCAGGGCTTCCAGCTGGATGTCGGGGCGGGGTTCGGTCGTGGTGTCACGCAGGAGGGTCAACAGGTCGGCGGCCACGTCGAGTTGAGAAGGGGCGGGCAGGGTGTGAGCAGGCATGTTTGATCACCGTGGGTATGTAGAAGACGGGTGGAGGCCGGGGTGGTGCGAGGGAGCAGCGCCGGGTGAGGGGTGGTTCAGCGGCGGGTGAGGGGTGGGTGCAGCGGTGAGTGCGTCGTGGTTCGGCGGCGGGTGAGGGTGGTTCAGCGGTGGGAGGCGTGGCGCGGATGCGCTCGGTTGTCCCGGGTGCGGCACGGGTCGTCGGGACGCAGACGTGGAGGCCGGTGGGCGGTGCCGATCAGGCCCGCCCGGAACAGGCCGTAGGTGATCCGGCGTTGGGCGGCCGCCTCGAGTTCGGCCCGCAACGGGCCATCGCGCAGCACCGCTTCGGGCCCGAGCAGCCCCTCCACCACGGCCAGCGCACCGGCGATGTCGCCGTGGTCGAGGCGTTCGCGGACACCGGTGAGACAGTCCGGGCGCCGGTGTGCTTCGTCGATCGCGCGCAGACAGGGCAGCGGCGTACCGGTCAGCGCGACCAGCAGTTCCTCGCGCCGGATCTCGTCCGGATCGTGGTCGAGCGGGGCGAGCACCCCGTCGACCAGACCGATCCGGTGCGGTACGCCACGGCAATCCACCAGGCGTGGGGCTTCTGGCAGTTCGGCAGGACCGGCCGGTCCGGGCGAGTGGTCCGGAACGAGCGCGGCGGCGACCAGCGGATGCAGCCGACCGGGTTCGATCGCACCGGCGCGCAGCAACTCCACGTCGGGCGGAACCCAGGTCGCCGCGTCGGGGAGCACCGGCAGTGAGGAACCGTGCCCCCGTTCGGACTTGGCACTGTCTGCGAGCCGTACGACAGGTGCCCGCCCCGCGGACGGTACGTCCAGAACCAGCCGGTGCCGGCCCCCGAGCCGTACGAGAACGGAACCGCCCGCCTCCTGTCGCCCCTCGGCGCGGAGCACGATCCCCGCCTCGGCGGCCCAGCGGTTCAGGGCGCAGCGATCCCGGTGGGGAACCGTCTCCGGCAACTCCGGCAACTCCGGATCCGACAACTCCCTTTCAGACAACGCGCGTTCGTGGTCGACCGGCCGATCAACCCCTGACCGCGAGCGCAACTCGTCGGCCCTGCTCGCGTCCCACAGATGCCGGTGCAGGTCGAGACGGAAGCGTCGGCCGGGGCGAGGATGCGGATGGCGGCGGGCGTACGCCTCGGGGTGGGAACCGTCCCACAGACCGAGGCTGATGCGCTGTCCGGCGTCCGCCCAGGCCGGTGGTGTCCGGACCACGAGGTGCAGTGGACCCGGCTCGTCCCGTTCCGCTGCGGCGTAGCGGGCCAGGGCGATCGTCAGACCGGGTCGCAGCAGCCCGTCGGGAGCGATCCTCGGCATGTGCCAGCGCAGCAGGTCGGGCGCCAACTGCCGTAGATCGGCACGCACTTGGGCCATGAGCGCACGGCCGTGACTGTGTGTCAGGGAACGCAGGCTCAGGTCCACGTCCATGCCTGCGGCGGAGCACGCGCCTGCCCAGTCGCCGACGCGGCGCCGGGCGGTAGCGGTCTCGATCATGGAGGGCGGCACGGCGAACTCGCGCACGCGCGGCCAGAAGGAGAGGGAGGAATCCCCGTTCGCGGTGTGAGTGGCCATCAGCACTCACCTTGCGCGGACGGGACCCCCAATCTGGCAACAGAATGAGTAGTCATCGGCGGGAGCGTAACCCCACCCGCGCCCGAACCGCCAGACATTTTCGATCAGGCCGTCGTCCTCGCCCGCCCCCGCATCAAGCTCGTGCGTCGTGCTTCTCGCGGTTGGCGAGGACGTGGTCCATGTTGCTCTGCGCCCACTCGCGGAGCCCGCGCGTCATGTGGTGGAGCGAGAGGCCGAGGTCGGTCAGCTCGTAGGTGACGGTGACGGGGACCGTCGGCGTCACAGTGCGGGTGAGCAGGCCGTCGCGTTCGAGGGCTCGTAGGGTCTGGGTCAGCATCTTCTGGCTGACGCCGGCCAGGAGCCGGGCGAGCTCCGAGTAGCGCATGGCCTTCGGGGTGCGGGCCTCGCCGGACTCTTCGGACGCCTCACCGGCCAGCGCGCACAGGATCAGCACGACCCACTTGTCCGAGATCCGGTCGAGCAGCTGACGGCTGGGGCACATGGCCAGAAGCGCGTTGTACTCCGCTTTGGTCTGCGCCTTCTTGCCGGTCTTTGTCGTCTTGCCGTCCTTCATCGTCGTCACCGAGGTCGCCTCTCACTCTCAGGGGTAGCTACGCACTTCATAGTGCCTACTTCCCGGCAGGAAGTAACTCCCCAACACTGATGCAAGGGGGTCGGAGCGACCCCACCCCGCTTGGTGTGACAAGAAGTGAAAGGCACCGTGATGAACACGCCCTCCGCATCATCCCTTCCGGGCGGAAGATCATCCCTTCCGGGCGGAAGCTGGACGCTGGGTGACTCGACCGTCACCCGGTTCGGATACGGCGCGATGCAGCTCGCCGGCCCATGGGTCATGGGCCCGCCCGCCGACCACGACGGCGCCCTGGCCGTCCTGCGCGAAGCAGTCGACCTCGGGATCACCCACATCGACACCAGCGGCGCCTACGGACCGCGCGTCACGAATGAGCTGATCCGCGAAGCGCTGCACCCGTATCCGGAGTCGCTGTTCATCGCCACCAAAGTGGGCGCGACCCGCGACGCACAGGGCGGCTGGCCTACGGCCCGGCGCCCCGAGGACCTGCGCAAACAGGTCCACGAGAACCTCGAGTCCCTCGGCGTCGACACTCTCGACCTGGTCAACATGCGCATGGGCGATGCCCAGGGCACCCGGCCCGACTCGATCACCGAGGCATTCGAGACGCTTGCCGAGCTTCAGCGAGAGGGCCTGATCCGGCACCTCGGCGTCAGCAATGTCACGCCGGAGCAGGTCGCCGAGGCGCGCGGTATCGCCCCGATCGTGTGCGTGCAGAACATGTACAACCTCGCCCACCGCCATGACGACGATCTCGTGGACCGCCTCGCCGCCGATGGCATCGCCTACGTGCCGTTCTTCCCCTTGGGAGGCTTCACGCCGCTGCAGTCCGAGGCCCTCTCGAAGGTCGCCGGTCGGCTGGGGGCGACGCCGATGTCGGTCGCGCTGGCCTGGCTGATGCAACGCTCGCCGAACATCCTGCTCATTCCCGGTACGTCGTCCACCGCCCATCTGCGCGAGAACATCGCCGGCGCCGGACTCTCCCTGTCCGGCGAGGATCTGGCCGAACTGGACGGCATCGGCCGCTGAGCGAAGCGGATCGCTGACCGGGCCGGGCAACTCCTGCCACCGCGCACAGCCCCCGACGCGTGGTTGCCACGTCCCCGATGATCGCGCAGGATCGTTGCTCCGGCCCGGTAGCGAAGGCGGCAACAGGCAGCACGTAGCGACAGGCAGCGACGCGTAGCGACAGGCACGACAGGCAGCGACAGGAGCTTTCCGTGACGTACGACATCACCGCCATCCGCTCCCAGTTCCCTGCCCTCGCAGCCGGAACGGCGCACTTCGACGGCCCGGGCGGCACCCAGACCCCGCAAGCGGTCATCCGCGCCATCGCCGACGCGATGTCCCAGCCCCTGTCGAACCGTGGACGGATCGCGCCGGGGGAGCGCAACGCCGACGCCATCGTGACCGGGGCGCGCCGGGCCATGGCGGACCTGCTGGGCGCGGACCCCACGGGGATCGTCTTCGGCCGCAGCGCCACCCAGCTCACCTACGAGTTCTCCCGCACCCTCGCCAAGACCTGGCGGTCCGGCGACGAGGTGGTCGTCACCCGCCTCGACCACGACGCCAACATCCGCCCCTGGGTGCAGGCCGCAGCGCAGGCCGGGGTCACCGTCCGCTGGGCCGAATTCGACCCCGCCACAGGGGAGTTGACCCCCGACGACATCCGCGCCGTGCTGTCCGGACGTACCCGCCTGGTGGCCGTCACCGCCGCCTCCAACCTCATCGGCACCCGGCCCGCGGTCCCCGAGATCGCCCGCCTGGCGCACGAGGTGGGGGCGCTCTGCCACGTCGACGGCGTCCATCACGCCGCGCACTCCCTGGTCGACCTGGAACAGCTCGGCGCGGACTTCTACGTCTGCTCCGCCTACAAGTTCCTCGGCCCGCACCACGGAGTCCTCGCCGCCCGGCCGGAGTTGCTGCACACCCTGCGCCCGGACAAGCTCCTGCCCTCCTCCGACGAGGTCCCCGAGCGCTTCGAACTCGGCACGCTGCCCTACGAGTTCCTCGCGGGCACGACCGCCGCGGTCGACTTCCTCGCCGGACTCGACCCGGACGCCACGGGAACCCGCCGCGAGCGCCTGAACGCGGCCTTCACGGCGCTCGAAGGGCACGAGGACGGCCTGCGCACACAGCTCGACAAGGGCCTGTCCGCCCTCGACGGCATCACGATCCACTCCCGGGCGGCCGACCGCACCCCCACCCTGCTGCTGACGTTCGACAACCGCTCCACGACGGACGCGTACGCCTTCCTCGCCCAGCGCGGCGTCCACGCCCCCTCGGGATCGTTCTACGCCATCGAGGCCTCCCGCCACCTCGGCCTGGGCGACACCGGCGGCCTGCGCGTCGGCCTCGCGCCCTACAACAACGCGGAGGACGTCGACCGGCTGCTGACGGGGCTGTCGGAGTTCCTGGCGTCCTGATCGGGAACGGGCCGCCGCCAGAGCCTCGGACCTCAACTCGACACGTGCGCAGCCGAGTTACCGCCCATTGCGCCATTGCGACACTGCAAGATTGCGACATTGCGCACCCTGCCGCGCCCGGTACGCGAGCCGATCGCGCTGCTCAGGCCCTGATGCCGCCGTCGACGCTCAGGACCGTGCCGTTGACGTAGGAGGCCCGGTCGCTGAGGAGCCAGGCGGCGGCCTCGGCGATCTCCGCCGGGTCGGCGGCGCGGCCCAGCGGGGTCTGGGCGGTGAGCTGGTCGACGATGCCGGGGGAGTCCGCCTCCCACTCGTCGATCATCTCGGTGAGCGTGGTGCCGGGCGCGATCGCGTTCACGCGGATGCCCTCGGGACCGTAGGTCGCCGCGGCCGACGCGGTGAGGCTGTTGACCGCCCGCTTCGCCGCCCCGTACACCGGCAGCCAGGGGTTGGCCATCAGACTGCCGACGCTGGAAGTATTGACGATCGCCCCGCGTCCCGCGGTCGCTCGGATCGCGGCGACCTCGGCGTTCATGGCCAGCCACGGGCCCTTGAGATTGACGGCGAGCACATGGTCGAAGTCGGCCTCGGGCAGCTGGTCCATCGGGCCGGGCCGCTGGATCGTGGCACCGTTGTTGAAGGCCACGTCGAGCCGGCCGTACAGCTCCACGGCCCGGTCGACGGCGGCGCGCACGCTCGCCGGGTCGGCCAGGTCGCAGCGGACGTGGTCGGCCGTGCCGCCGACCGCCCGGATCTCCTCCACCACCGCCTTGAGCTGGGGTTCCGTACGCGCCGCGAGCAGCACCCGGGCACCCTCGCGGGCGAACAGCCGGGCCGCGGCGGCACCGATGCCACGGCCGGCACCGCTGATGAAGGCGACCTTGCCGGCGAGGAGCCCGCGGGTCGTGGTGGAGGGGGTCGTTGCAGTGGTCGTATCCATGCCGACCAGCCTGTGCCCGGCCTGGCGGCGCAGCCAGGCACCGGCAGTACCTGGCTCGGTCCCTCGCCGTGCGCGCACACTGGAGCGGTGGACCGACGTGAACTGGCCGACTTCCTGCGCAGCCGACGCGAGCGCATCGCCCCCGCAGACGTGGGCCTGCCCGCCGGGCCGCGCCGCCGCACCCCGGGGCTGCGCCGCGAGGAGGTGGCGCAGCTGGCGTACATCTCCACCGAGTACTACACGCGCCTGGAACAGGCCCGCGGACCGCACCCCTCCCGCGAGGTGCTCGCCCAACTCGTGCGCGCCCTGCGCCTGTCGGACGCCGAACGCGACCACCTGCACCATCTCGCGGGCGTCCCGCCCGGCCCCGCGCCCGGCCCTTCGCGTGAAGTGCGGCAGAGCGTCGTCGATCTGCTGCACCGGCTGCCGGACGCCGCCGCGATCGTCATCTCGGCGACGTACGAGATCATCGCCTGGAACCACCTGGCCACCGCCCTCATGGAGGACTTCTCCGCGCTCGACCGCCGGGACCGGAATCTCGTACGGCGCGCGTTCCTCGGTCCGCACCAGCCGGGCCGTCGGCTCTACGGCGTCTCGGACGCGGAGGAGTTCGTGCAGTCCTCGGCGCAGCATCTGCGTGCCGTCGCGGCGCGCTACCCCGACGACCCGGAGGTGAGCGCGCTGGTCGGTGAACTGCTCGACGGCAGCGAGGAGTTCGCCCGGCTGTGGGCCGCCCACGAGGTGGCCGCCGCGCCCACCCTCTGCAAGACCTTCGAGCACCCCCTCGTCGGACCGGTCACCGTCACCTGTGACGTCCTCGACATCACCGACCGCGACCAGCGCGTGGTCATCTACACCGCCGCACCCGGCTCACCGTCCGAGGAGGCACTGCGGCTGCTGTCGGTGGTCGGTACCCAGCGCATGGACGTCCCGGGCTGACGCGAGGCGCGTCACGCGTGGGCGCTCGGCAGGCTCCCGCTTGCGGAAGGCTCCCGCTGGACGACCGTCGGCGTCATGAGCGAGATGCCTCGTAATGGGCCGCCGCGACCACCAGGTCCTCCCAGGCCATTCCCACGCTCTTGAACAACCTCGGCCGCCCCGGCGGCAGTTGGGCCCTGTCCCGCACGACGTCGGCGAGACCCACCAGCGCGCCGGGATCGAGCGCACCCTCCTGGACGGCCAGTACGACGTCGCCGGCCTCGCGCAGTGCTGCCGACGCCGCCTCCACGACCACCGTGGAACGGCCGACGGCCCTCCCGTCGACCTCACGGGCGTCCGGCTCGTGCGAACCCACGGCCACGACGGTCGCGGTCGGGCGCAGCAGCGAGCCGTCGAACAGCGGGGTGCGCGCCGTGGTGCAGCACGCCACGATGTCGGCCCGGGCCACGTCGGCGGCCTCGCCGACCCGCGCCCCGACCCCCTCGGCGAAGACCCGCGTGCGCTCGGCGTCCCGGCCGACGACCACGACCTCCTCGACCGGCCGCACACACCGCAGCGCCTCGATGTGCGACCGTGCCTGCGGCCCCGTCCCGAACACCACGACACTGCTCGCGTCCGGTGCGGCGAGCGCGTCGGCGGCCACCGCCGACACCGCCGCGGTCCGGACGGAGGTGAGCGCGATCCCGTCCAGCAGGGCCAGCGGGGTGAGCGTGCCGCCGTCCAGCAGAAGGTAGCTGCCCTGGATGCGTGGCAGACCCAGGGCCACGTTGCCCGGCGCCACGGTCACCAGCTTGACCCCGGCGTACGAGCCCCACTGGGCGGGCATGAGCAGCAGCTGACCGTGCTCGACCGGCACGACCGAACGTGGCGGACCTGCCTCCGGGTCGAGCCCGCCGAGCAGGCTCGCACGCAGTGCGCCGATGGCCGCCGCCATCGACGGCGCACCCTCCACCATGGTGATCACAGCTGAATTCCCTCCTCGCTCGCCGACCGTGCCCGACCCGGCTCGACCGGGCCCCGCCCACCATGGCAGCCGCACCCCCGCGTCAAGGCACCGACAGGGCGGGTGCGGCAACGGTTCATGGACGTCACAGGCCGGACTGCGTCACGATGACGGACAGACGACCGATCAGCGTCTCGCCCCCCTCTGAAGGGACGGCCCTTGTCCTCCTCACCCACCTTCCGCTCCGTTCCGGCCACCGCAGAAGTCGTGATCATCGGCGGTGGCGTGATGGGCACCAGCGCCGCGTTCCACCTCGCCGAGGCCGGGGTGAGCGACATCGTCGTGGTCGAGCGCGGCGAACTGGCCTGCGGCAGCTCGGGCAAGCCGATCGGCGGGGTCCGCGCCCAGTTCTCCGACCCGCTCAACATCGAGCTGGGCAGCCGGAGCCTGCGCGCCTACGAGGACTTCCCGCGCCGCCCCGGCGCGGACATCCGCCTGGACACCGTCGGCTATCTCTTCCTGCTCACCACCGAGCGGCAGGCCGCCGACTTCGAGTCCGCCGTCAGGACCCAGAACGCGCTGGGCGTCCCCACCCGCATGATCACCCCGGACGAGGCCCGCCGCCTCTGCCCGTACGTCAGCACCGACGGGCTCGTGGCCGCAGCCCACTCGCCGACCGACGGACATGCCCGTCCCGTCCTGGTCGTGCGGGGCTACGCCGACGCCGCCGCCCGGGCCGGCGTCACCTTCGCCACGCACACGACCGTCACCGGCCTCGACACCACCGGCGACCGTGTCACCGCCGTCCACACCGACCGCGGCCGTATCGACTGCGCCACCGTCATCTGCACCGCCGGCGCCTGGTCGGCGCGGATCGGCGACATGGCCGGGCTCCATCTGCCGGTGCGGCCGGTGCGCCGCCAACTCGCCTTCACCGAACCGCTCGTGCCCCCGGCGCCGCGCATCCCCTTCACCATCGACTTCACCTCGTCGGCCTACTTCCACAACAGCGACGACGGCCTCCTGTTCGGCCTCGCCGACCCCCGCGAGCCCGACGGCTTCGACACCACCTGGACACCCGAGTGGCTGGAGCTGTTCCGCGAGGCCCTACGCCAACGGGCCCCGGAACTCGCCGAGATGAGGGCCGCGGGCGGCTGGGCCGGCCTCTACGAGATCACCCCCGACCACAACGCCCTGATCGGACGCTCCGGCGAACTCGTCAACTTCCTCTACGCCACCGGCTTCTCCGGCCACGGCTTCCTCCAGGGCCCCGCCGTCGGCGAGATCCTGCGCGACCTGCACCTGGAGCGCGAGACGTTCACCGACATCTCCCCGCTGAGCGCAGACCGCTTCCGGACCGGCGCCGCGACCCGCCCCGAAGCCCACGTGGTGTGAACCCCGGCACCCGTTGGCCGCACGCCAGTTGCAGCCCCTTCTGCCTCCCTCACCCGCGCGCCGCGATAGCCGTGAGATACCCCCGCAGCATGACCTTGGCCTCCTCCAGAAGCCCCGCATCCCCCTCCGCGTCGCGGCGGAAAGCCTCCTGGGCGAGCGCGTCGGCGGCCAGGACCGCGGCGTGGCAGGACCGGGTGAGCCGCTCGTCGTCCTGGGCGAGGCCGAGGGAGAGGAGGATGCGGCGGATTCCGTCGGCCATACGGCGCTTGTGCTCCCGGTCCGCGGTCCGGGTCCGCACGGTCAGACCGCTGCCGAACCACAGGGCACGGAAGCCGTGTTCGGCGCGGTAGATCGCGGCGAACTCGTCGACGAGAGTACCGACCGGGTCATCCCAGTGCCGTGCGGTGGCCGCCTCGACGAATCCGTCCATGGCGGCTTCGAGTTTGGCGAAGTAGCCTGCCGCGAGGGCGTCGATGATCGCCTCGCGGTCGGGCAGGTACTGGTAGAGCGAGCCCACCGACACCTTCGCCCGTGCGGCCACGCGGGTCGTGGTGAGCGCCTCGACGCCCTCGTCGATCAGCAGGCGCTCGGCGGCCCGCAGCACCCGGGCCAACCGGGCCTTGCTACGGGCCTGTTGGGGGGTGCGGCGCAGGTGCGCGGCGGACGGCTCGCCCACGAAACAACCTCCGAATGTGAACGTGACATTGTTTCACCTTTAGGTTAGGTTCCCGCATATGACCGACTCAAGCGCGGTGCTGGGTCAGGAGCGGGCCGCCGTGGCGGACGCCTGCCGCCGGCTGGGCGCCGAGGGCCTGCTCATCGGCACGGCAGGGAACGTCAGCGTGCGCGTGGAGGACCGGGTCGCGATCACCGCGACCGGAGCCGTGCTCGCCCGACTCACCCCGGAGCAGGTGACGGTGGTCGACCTGGACGGCAAGATCGTGGCCGGGACGCTGGAGCCGACCTCCGAACTCGACCTGCATCTCGGCATCTACCGGCACTACGGCACCGGCGCGGTCGTCCACACCCACGCCCCGATGGCCACCGCCCTGTCCTGCGTACTCGACGAACTGCCCTGCGTCCACTACCAGTTGCTGAACCTGGGCGGTACCGTGCGCGTCGCGCCGTACGCCACCTTCGGCACCCCCGAACTGGCCGAGTCGGTGCTCGGTGCGCTGGAGGGCCGCAGCGCCGCCCTGATGGCCAACCACGGCGCGGTCACCCATGCGACCACCCTCGACAAGGCGGTCGAGCACGCCCAGTTGCTGGAGTGGGCCTGTGGCGTGTACCAGCACGCGGCCGCCCTCGGACCGGTGCGGACCCTCGACGAACACCAGCAACTCGCCGTCGTCGAGGCCGCGATCGCCCGCAACTACGGCACCACCCACCCCGTTCCACCCGCGCAGGAGGGAAACCGATGAGGGCACAGCTGGTCGTCACGTTGGGCGTGCACGTACTGGACGTACTGGTACGGCCGGTGGAGGAGATCCCCGAGGGCCAGGGCGCCACACTCGTGGAGGACATCCGGATGACCGCCGCCGGAACGGCCGCCGGCACCGCGCTCACCCTCGCCAAGCTCGGCGCCTCGGTGCGCACGTCCGGCGCGATCGGCACCGACCCGACCGGCGACCTGCTCATCCAGCTGCTCGACCGGGCGGGCATCGACACCGAGTTGCTCGTCCGCCGCACCGACACCTCCACCTCCGCGACCGTGCTGCCCATCCGCCCCAACGGCGACCGCCCCACCCTCCACCTGCTCGGCGCCAACATCACCTACGGCCTCGACGACGTGCCCTGGGACGCGATCGCCGAGGCCTCCCATCTCCATCTCGGCGGCCCCGAGCTGATGGGCGCCGAGGTCGCCGCGCGCATCCTGGCGCATGCCCGGGAACACGACGTGGTCACCTCCGTGGACCTCCTCGCCCCGGGCGAGCTCGGCACCTACGACCAGATCGAACCGCTGCTCCCGTACGTCGACTTCCTGCTGCCCAACGACGACCAGGTCCTCGGCTTCAGCGAGGAGCAGGACCTCGTCACCGGCGCGCGGAAGTTCCTGGCGGCCGGCGCCGGTCTCGTCGCCGTCACGCGCGGCGGCGACGGAGCGCTCCTGGTGACGCCGGACGGCACCGACACGGTCCCCGCCTTCGACGTGGACGTCGTCGACACCACCGGCTGCGGCGACGCCTTCTCGGCCGGTTTCCTGCGCGGCATCGGCCTCGGCCGCACCCCGCGCGAAGCCGCCGTCCTCGGCAGCGCGGCGGCGGCACTGGTGGCGCAGGGGCTCGGCACCGACCACGGCGACTTCGACCTGCCCGAGGCGGACGAGTTCGCCATGACCCACAAGACCCGTACATGAGCCATGAGCCCAGCACGACGGCGGGCTCCCGCGCAGCCGTGAGCGCGGTGACCGCCGCCGAGTGGTGACGGTCACCGGGGCAGCGTACGGTCGGACAGTGGACGCCACCGTCCACTGAGAGCGCGACGCACCATGAGCACCAGCCCACAGCCAACGCCCGCAGCACAAGCCACCGCCCAGGAACCGGGCAGCGGCGGACACGGCCTGGCGCTGCTCGTCATCGCCTCCTGCCAGCTGATGGTGGTCCTCGACATCACCATCGTGAACATCGCGCTGCCGCACATCCAGAGCGCCCTGGACTTCTCCACCACCAACCTGTCCTGGGTGGTCAACGCCTACACCCTCACCTTCGGCGGCCTGCTGCTCCTCGGCGGCCGCACCGGCGACATCCTGGGCCGGCGGCGCATGTTCGTCTTCGGCGTCCTGCTCTTCGCGCTGGCCTCCCTGCTGGGCGGGTTCGCGCAGAGCTCCGGACAACTGCTGGCCGCACGCGCCCTGCAGGGGGTCGGCGGTGCCATCGCCTCGCCGACCTCGCTCGCCCTGATCAGCACGACCTTCCGCGAAGGCCCCGAACGCAACCGGGCGTTCGGCGTCTTCGCCGCGGTCTCCTCGGGCGGCGGCGCCATCGGACTGCTCGCGGGCGGAATGATCGTCGAGTGGCTGAACTGGCGCTGGGTGCTGTTCGTCAACGTGCCCATCGGCGCGCTCATCGCCCTCGCCGCACCCCGCGTCATCAAGGAGTCCGAACGGCACGCCGGCCACTTCGACATCGCCGGCGCCCTGACCTCCACGGTCGGCATGGTGCTGCTGGTCTACGGCTTCATCAGAGCCGCGCAGGAGGGATGGCGGGACGCGCTCACCCTGGCCTCGTTCGCCGCCGCCGTCGTCGTACTGGCCGGGTTCATCCTGATCGAGCGCCGGTCCCCGCAGCCCATCACGCCGCTGCACATGTTCGTCGACCGCAACCGCGCGGGCACCTACGGGATCATGCTGAGCCTCTCCGCCGCGATCTTCGGCATGTTCTTCTTCCTCACGCTCTTCGTGCAGGACGTGCTCGGCTTCAGCCCCCTGCAGGCCGGGCTGGCCTTCCTGCCGGTGAGCCTGGTGATCGCCGTCGGCGCGGGCCTCGCGTCGAAGTTCCTGCCCAGATACGGTCCCAAGCCGTTCATGGTGCTGGGCGCCGTCCTCGCCGCGGTCGGCCTGGCCTGGCTGACCCTGACCGACGTGGACTCCACCTACGCGGGCAGCATCCTCGGCCCGATCCTCATCTTCGGCCTCGGCATGGGCATGCAGTTCGTGTCGCTGACCCTCATGGCGCTCTCCAACGTCTCCGTCCGGGAGACCGGTGCGGCCTCCGGACTGCTCAACGCCACCCAGCAGGTGGGCGGTTCGCTGGGCCTGTCGATCCTGGTCACGATGTTCGGCACGGCCAGCACCAACGAGGCGCACGATCAGATCCCGCGCTTCCTGGCCCAGGCGACCCCGGCCGAACGGCTGCGTTTCCGGCACACGGGACAGCTCCCGAGCCCCTGGTCCGACAAGGTCCTCACCGCCGGTGTCTCGGCCGCCTTCGTCATGGCCGCGATCTTCACCGTGATCGCCGCCCTGATCGCCCTGTTCGCCATCCAGGTCCGCCCCTCCGACCTGGAACGGCTCAAGGGCGGAATCGGCCCGGGACAGGGCCAGGGCTGAGACCGGCGACGGAAAACGAGAGGCGGGCCGCCGCCCGGTCGTGCCAGGCTGGCGGACCGGTCGGTCCGGGTCCCTCCGGGCGCCGTCGGACCTCGCCAAGGGAGTGTCGGTGACCTCATCGCGCCTTGCCCCGCTGCTGGACCAGTTCGACTTCGCCTGCGAGCGCCTCGCCGCCCGTCTGACGGGGCCCGTGATGGACAGCGGGGACGGCTCGGACACCGAGGTCGCTGCCCTGACCGACGAGGAGTACCTCTGGGAGCCCGTACCGGACTGCTGGTCCGTGCGGCGGCGCAGGGACGGGCCGGGACCCCGAGCGACGCACCTGGCCGGCCGGGCCGACAGCCCCTGGGGACGCGACGCCGCGCCCTACCCGCACCCCTGGCCGCCGCCCTTCACCACCCTCGCCTGGCGGCTGAGTCATCTGAGCGAGATGCTCTGGCTCCGCGCCGACCACACCGCGGGCAGCCACCGCCTCACCCGCGACGACTACGTGGTCAGCGGCGACGCCGCGGCAGCGCTCACCGCCTTCGACACCGGCGTCACGGCCTGGCGCAACGCGCTGCTGAGCACCGACGACACGGCGCTCGACACGGTCGGCCACTGCACCTATCCCCACGGCAGCGACCCGGAGGAGCCGTTCGTCGACATCGTGTGGTGGGTCAACCAGGAGGTCCTGCACCACGGCGCGGAGATCGCCCTGCTGCGCGACCTGTACCGGCTCAGGGACCGGGGACCAGCCCCAGCTGCTGCGCCCGCAGGACCGTGCTGATGCGGTCACGGGTGCCGAGCTTGCGGTAGATCTTCTCGATGTGCTTGTGGACCGTACGGTCGGAGATGCCGAGCCGGCGCCCGATCGCGGCCGCGGTCAGGGCCTCCGTGAGCAGCAGCAGAACCGTCAGCTCCCGGGGCGTGAGCGCGCAGTCCGCGGCGACCTCAAGAGTGGAGCCCCCGGCAAGGGACGAAGCAGTCGCCCGCCGCAGGCGCTCCAGCAGTTGCCGCTGCTCCTCGACCGCGGCCAGCAGCGGTTGCAGCTGCTGGGCCGTGCGTACGTGGTCGTCGGTGAAGTCCTTGCCGGAGCGGTAGACCATGCACCCGGTGATCGGCGTCGTGGTGCCCGGCAGCGGAATCGCCAGCACATCGTCCGCGTCCATGACGTCACCGATGAGCCGTGCCGTCGGGCTCACCGGCCACGCGCGCCCGGCGGTACGGCTCGCCGTCAGGGGTGTCCGGTCGGTCCCGGCCGCGTAGCGCGCCACGAACGGATACCCCGCACGCAACAGGCCCACGTCCTTCTCCGCGAGCCCTTCGAACGCGGCGGTCAGGGCCGGCGGCAAGCCGACCGTGCCTTCGGACTCGTTCCAGTCGTCGAGCTTGTAGACCATGGTCTCGCCGCCGCACAGACCCGGCAGCGCGCCCGCCACCAGCGGCCACAGCCGCTCGGGCTCCCGTTCGTTGAGCGCGGCGACCGCCACCGACAGCATGCGTTCCCGGGGATCGCCCGGCACCTGAGTCACGTTCCTCTCCGCTCGTCCGCCGCGTACGCAGTTGTCCCCATACCGGCGACGCCCACGCTGCCCGAGACTTGATCCGGGCAACAGCGTCGTTCTCGGATGTACTCCAGCACACCGGCCCGACGCAGGCCGCAGCGGGGGAGCTCCCGGCGCCAGGGGGGACGCCGCGAAGTCTCCCCACCGTGCGGGGCCGCCGACGCGGGGGAGCGGCGGCCCCGCACGACTCATCGCCGCCAGATCCTCCACGGATCGCCACCCCGGCCGATGCCCGGAAACCGCACAGCGCCGTCGACGCCACCAGGACTGCAGGAACTGGCTGTGTCGACGGCGCTGATCTGCGCGCAGACCCTCTAGAGCCCCTCAGGACCCTCAGGCAGGACGCACGGCTATGCGGATCGCGGCCTCCCCGGCGTTGTGGATCGACTCCTCGCGGATGACCGAACCTGGGCCGGGCGCATGGATCATCAGGCCGTTGCCGGTGTACAGGCCTACGTGGCTGAAGTTGTCGTGGAAGAAGATCAGGTCACCCGGGCGGCTCTCGGCGATCGGGACCACTCTGCCGGCACTCGCCTGCTCGGACGTGCTCCGGGGCAGGGCGACTCCGGCTGCCTTCCACGCGGCCTGCGTGAGACCGGCGTTGTCATACGACTCCGGCCCGACCGCACCCCACAGACACGGCCTGCCGATCTGCGCACGAGCAAAGGCGACGGCCCGGTCGGCCTTGGTCCCGACGGGCGCCTCGGCCGCCCGGACGCCGGGGTCGAGTACGGCGGGCTGGGGCGTGCGCCAGTCGGCGGCGACGGGCACGCCGGTGTCGAGCACGCTGGGCTGCATCATGCGCGCCGCCTCGGCCGTGGGAGCGCCCGTGTCGAGGACGCTGGGCTGCTGCATGCCCCAGTCCTGGCTCATGGGGATGCCGACGCCGGTGTCGAGGACGCTCGGTTGCTGGGTGCGCCAATCCTGGCTCAGGGGCATGCCGACGCCGGTGTCAAGGACGCTCGGTTGCTGAGTGCGCCAGTCCGTGGTGGCGGGGATGCCGGTGTCGAGAACCGTGGGCTGGGGCGTGCGCCAGTCCGCCGAGGCAGGTACGCCGGTGTCGAGCACGCTGGGCTGCATCATGCGCGCCGCCTCGGCCGTGGGGACGCCCGTGTCCAGGACGGACGGCTGCTGCATGCCCCAGTCCTGGCTCATGGGCATGCCGACGCCGGTGTCCAGAACGCCGGGCTGCTGCGTGCGCCAGTCCGCGGTAGCGGGCGCCCCCGTGTCCAGCACGCTGGGCTGCGTCATGCGTGCCGCCTCGGCCGCAGGCACCCCGGTGTCCAGCACGCTCGGCTGCATCATGCGCCCCGCATCCGTCGCCGGTACGCCCGTGTCCAGGACGGACGGCTGTTGCAGGCGCCAGGCCTCCTCGGCCGCGCGGTGGGCCTGTTCCGCCTGGGGCTGCCAGGGGGCCGGGGCCTGGGGGAGCTGGGCCTGCTGGGGCTGGGCGGCCGTGAGCGGGGCCACGGACGTCTGCCGGGCGGTGTAGCGGTACAGCAGGTCGCTGGCCGAGGCGATCTTGCGCTGGTTGTTCTGCTTGGCCCTGCGCAGCGTGACCTGCCGGGGCTCGGGCGCGGGGGCCGCGGGAGGAGCCGAGACCTCCTGCCGCTGCGTCGGAACGGCGGGCAGTGCGGTCGTAGGGGCGGCCGTCAGCTCCGCCACGGGCCGCTGCCGGTTCTCCGCGGCGGGCAGTTCGAGCATCGGTCGGGCGGCGGACTCCAGTTCACGGCCGGCGCGGGGCTCGGACGGACCTTCCGCGGAGCGCGCGGGCCGGGGGCGCTCCGGACGGGACGCCGAGCGCCGGGCGGGCTTGCGGTCGGCGGGCAGGGCGGCCGGGACCGTCGGGCCCAGCGCCGAGCGTGCTCCCTGGAACCACTGCCGCGCGATGGCGTCCAGCTCGGGATCCGAGGCGCGGCCACCGCCGGCCGGGGCGCCGCGGCCACGCGAAGCGGCCGACTGCGCCCGGGTGATGTTGTGCAGACCGGTGTCGCTCTCGGCCCGGTCGTAGAGGCTGCTCACCCGCTGCTGGACGTCTTCGCGGCTGGGACCCTCGTCCCCTGCGGCTGCGGCGTCGGCGGTCTGTGAGAACAGGGCCACCGAGGTGAGGGCCGCCGTGGCGATGGCGGAATTGCGCACTCCGGGGAGGCCGGAGCCGCCCGAGCGCGATGGTCGTTCCGGCGCCATGGGAGCCGTACTCCTTCCGTACTCCGCCTACCGAGTTAGCTGTCGGGTTCGGGCGGTCGTTTCCGGAAGGCATGCCCTACGACCCTTGCCCTGGTGGGCAGTTGGGCCGATTCACCCCATCGTTCGGTTGGGTCCCCGGTTCCGGCTGCCGCGAGGGCGCACCGGATTCGGCGGAGGCCGCACGTCCCGACGGGGTTCGCCGGAGGAACTCGAGCGGCCTGATGCCACGCTAGCCAACTTGTGCGGCTCGTGTGAAGGTTGACGGGCGGAATGTCCGATACGCTTTTGTGACCTTCGTCGTGACGCACCGTCAGGTCGATGCGTCGTGCACTTAGCGGCAGCGGACGGCGACCGACCGTCGCGGACTACGCCGGGCGCCGTAGCGGAAGGTCCGGCTCAGGAGTCCTTGCTCTCGCTGCGCGCCGCGCGCTCCGCGTTCCGCTTCTTGATGCGCGCGCCCTCCTTGCGGACGTCGGCCTGGACGGCGCGCTCCTGGACCAGCCACTCGGGCTGCTCCTGCTTCAGCGACTCGATCTGCTCGGTGGTCAGGGCGTCCGTGATGCCGGCGCGGGCGAGGCCGGAGATGGAGACGCCCAGCTTCGCCGCGACCACCGGACGGGGGTGCGGACCGTTGGCCCTGAGCTCACGCAGCCACGCGGGCGGATCGGCCTGCAGCTGGTCGAGCTCGGCCCGCGAGACGGTGCCCTCCTGGAACTCGGCGGGGGTGGCCTCGAGGTAGACACCCAGCTTCTTCGCCGCGGTCGCGGGCTTCATCGTCTGGGTGCTCTGGTGCGACTTCATGAGGTCAAGGGTATCGAGCGGGTGCGGGCCCACCGACCACGGCCGGTAACCTGGCAGCGTGACAGACCCGCAAGCATCCCCCGCGTTCAGGCTCGCGTACGTCCCGGGGGCGACGCCCGCCAAGTGGGTGCGGATCTGGAACGAACGCCTGCCGGACATCCCGCTGAGCCTCCATGCCGTACCGGCCGCCGAGGTCTGCGAGGTGCTGCGCGCGGGGCAGGCCGACGCCGGACTCGTACGCCTGCCGGTCGACCGGACGTACTTCAGCGCCATCCCCCTGTACACGGAGGCGACGGTCGTCGTGGTCCCCAAGGACCACGTGATCACGGCGGCGGACGAGGCGACCGTCGCCGATCTCGCGGACGAGGTCCTCTTCCACCCGCTGGACGACGTCTTCGAGTGGGACCGCCCGCCCGGCGAGCCCGCCTTCGAGCGCCCCGCGACCACAGAGGACGCCGTCGAACTCGTCGCGGCGGGCGTCGGCCTCCTCGTCGTGCCCCAGTCGCTGGCCCGCCTCCACCACCGCAGGGACCTCACCCACCGGCCCGTCGTGGACGCCCCCCAGTCCGCCGTCGCCCTCGCCTGGCCCGAGGAGGCGACCACGGAGCTGGTCGAGGACTTCATCGGCATCGTCCGCGGCCGCACGGTCAACAGCTCCCGTGGCCGTAAGGCGACGGAGCCGGAGGGCGAGGCGAAGGCCGGTACCAAGGCGAAGGCCGGCGCCAAGTCCGGTGCTGGGCGCAAGCCCGCCGTGGGGAAGACCACGGCGGGCAACCCGCGAGGCGGTTCCGGCGTCTCCAAGGGCGCCAAGCGCAGGAAGCCCCGCCGCCGGGCCTAGGCGGGTGCCCTGCGGATCAGGGCGGCCGCGGGAGACAGTACGTCTCGGCCGACCCGACCGGGGCTCCATGTGCGTGCCGGGCCCCGTGACGCCCAGCTGATCCGCCGGACACCCCCTGGTCCTCGGGCGGGGTGGCGTGACCTGCGCGGCTTGAGGTCACTTTCGCCGGGTCAGGGGGAGTCTTGCTACGCACGGGGGAGCGCTGCGAGCCCGGCGCCGAGAACGAACCAGGCACCGGCGACTCGCGCACGGACGAGGCGGGCCCGCACGCGCCGGTTTCCGGTCGGCCGATGGTCGCCCCGGTCGCCTCGGTCGTACCGGCCGCCCCACCCGCCGTCCGAACCCGTGAGCGGCTGCGCGTCGCACTGTGGCGAGCGGCGGGATTCATCGGGCGCACGCTGCGCGGCGAGTGGTACGGCATCGTCGTCGAGCCGGTGCGCACCCTCGTGCGGCGCGGGCTGTCCGGACTGGCCCTGGCGTTCGTGGCCGCGTTCGGCGTGATCTTCTTCCATGCGCTGGCGCAGCGGCCGACCGGCGCGGTCGTGGTCCGCGTCCTCGGTGGTGTCTACGCCGATCTGCCGCTGTGGCTGGCCCTGCTGCGCACCCCGGTGTCGCTGTACGTACCGGCACTCGACCTGCCCGTGTGGGCAGGGATCACGCAGCTGTTCCTCGCGTTCGCGCTGGCCGAGCTGACGCTGGGCCGGTCCAGGACCCTGTTCATCTCGTACGTGACCACGCTGGCCGGCACTCTCATGGCGCGCGTGATGATCGCGCTCGGGCCCGGCTGGGGCGGGCTGGGACTGCCCCCCGAGGCCGGGCGGGTGCTGGACACCGGACCCTCGGCCGCGGTCGTGGGCCTGTTCACCTACGTCGCCGTCGTCCGGCGCGCTCCCATCGTGTTCACGCTCACCGGTGGATCCATGCTGTGGGAGTCGATCGCCGTGCCCAATCTGGCCGGTCGCGAGCACCTGATCGCGGTGGGCGCCGCGATTCTGCTGGCCCTGCACGCTCAAGTCCGGTCTCGGCCGCGGCCCTTCATTCGGCGGTGGCGGCGTGTGCGCACGGTGAGGGGAGGGGAGCTGGCTTATCTTCGCCACGAAATCCGACATCCGGAGTAGAAATGTATAAAGCGGATGAAGTGGTTGCCGTGGCGGAGGAGACGACGCTTCTCGCGCCGTCCTGCTCGCAGGAGCGCCGCACCACCGTACGATCCCGGGCCATCGGCGTTCTCGCCGCGGCAGGCATAGCGGCCGTCCTCGCACTCACCGGCGTCGGATGGCTCAACGGCCCCGCCGTCGCGGCGTGGCGCACGGTCTGCCTGGCCATCACCGTTCAGGCGCTGCCCTTCCTGCTGCTCGGCACGGTCCTGTCGGGGGCGATCAACGCCTTCGTACCGGCCGACCTGTTCACCAGGGTGCTGCCCCGGCGCCCGGCACTCGCCGTCCCGGTGGCCGGTATGGCGGGCGCGATCCTGCCCGGCTGCGAGTGCGCCTCCGTGCCGGTCGCCGGCAGCCTGATCCGGCGGGGCGTCACCCCGGCCGCGGCCTTCGCCTTCCTCCTGTCCGCCCCCGCGATCAACCCGATCGTGCTGACCGCCACGGCCGTCGCCTTCCCCGGCAACCCGGCCATGGTCGCCGCCCGACTGCTGGCCTCCCTGGTGACCGCCGCCGTGATGGGCTGGCTGTGGCTCTGGCTGGGCCGGGAGGACTGGCTGCGCCCGACCGCGCGGCACACGGGACATCGGCCGGGCCACAGCCGCTGGCAGGAGTTCCGCCTCGGCTTCCGGCACGACTTCCTCCAGGCCGGCGGCTTCCTGGTGCTGGGCGCCATGGCGGCGGCCACCTTCAATGTCGCCGTACCCAGCTCCGTCCTCGACGCCTTCTCCGGTTCCCCCTGGATGTCGGTGCTCTTCCTGGCCGGACTCGCGGTTCTGCTCGCCGTCTGCTCGGAGGCCGACGCCTTCGTCGCCGCGTCCCTCACCGGCTTCTCGCCCACCGCACGGCTGGCCTTCATGGTGGTCGGCCCGATGGTCGACCTGAAGCTGATCGCCCTTCAGGCGGGCACCTTCGGCCGGGCCTTCGCGCTCCGCTTCTCCACCGCGACCACGGCGGTGGCCGTCATCACGAGCGTCCTGATCGGAGGAGCGCTGCTGTGAAGCGCCACATCCAAGCCGTCCTGCTGGTCCTGACCGGCCTGGGTCTGCTGCACGCGGCCCTGTTCACCGACCTGTGCCTGCGCTACGTGAAGGAGGGCCAGCGCCCCGTCCTGATCGCCTCCGGCGCGCTGCTCGTCCTGCTGGGTCTGGCGGGAGCGATCCTCGACCGCACGGCCCCCGAGGACGACGGCCACGCCCACTTCAACGTCCCCCACGCCGACGGCCACGACCACTCCGCCGTCCCCGACGCCCACGACCACGACCACTCCGCCGTCCCCCGCGTGGCCTGGCTGCTCTTCCTGCCCGCGCTCAGCCTGCTCTTCTTCGCACCGCCCGCCCTCGGCGCGTACACGGCCTCGCGAGCGAACAACCAGGCCGTCAAGAAGGGACAGCATTTCGACCCGCTGCCTGCCACGACCCCCCTGCCCATGACCCTGTCGGACTTCACCGCCCGGGTCCAGCAGGACCGGGGACAGGCCGTGCGGGGCCGCAGCATCCGCATGACCGGCTTCGTCACCCCCGCGGAGAAGGGCGGCGGCTGGTATCTGACCCGGATCATCTTCACCTGTTGCGCGGCCGACTCCCAGTCCGTCAAGGTCCGCATGTACGGCACTCCCGCCGCACCCGCCAACACCTGGCTGGCCGTCACCGGCACCTGGCACCCCGGCGGCACCCTCGGCACCAGGACCGCCCCGGCGGCCCTGGACGTCCACCGCACGGACCGCATCGCGCCACCGGTCAACGCCTACACGGACGACCTCCCGCTCACACCGTCCTGACCCGGCCGTGCGGCGAGCCTCGTCGTGGAGAAGCGGGCTGCCGCCCTGGCGCGGAATCGTGCGGCCACGGACATTGCGGGCGCCCGGTGGCAGAATCGGCCCCGTGGACCGGGGGATTCTCGAGCGTGAGCCCGAGCTGGCCCAGCTGACCGCGGCCGCACAGGAGGCGGCGGACGGGGCCGGTTCGGTGGTGCTCGTCTTCGGTGAGGCCGGAATCGGCAAGTCCAGCCTGGTCAGAGCCCTGCCCGAGCGGCTTCCCGCGCAGGCCAGGATCCTGGTCGGACAGTGCGACGACCTCGCCACGCGACGCCCCCTGGGACCCTTCCGCGACCTCGTCGGCAGCGTCGGCACCGAGCTCGCCCGCGCCGTCACCGACGGCGGCGACCGTCAGCGCGTCTACGAGGCCCTGCGCGGCGAGCTCGCCGTGACTCCGCACCCCGCAGTACTCGTCGTCGAGGACGTGCACTGGGCCGACGAGGCCTCCCTGGACGCGCTGCGCTTCCTGGTGCGCAGGATGGAGCGGCTGCCCGCCCTGCTCGTGCTCACCTACCGCGACGACGAGCTGAGCCGCGGACACCCCCTGCGCCACCTCCTCGGCCAGGTCTCCCGCGCCCCCCGCGTGCACCGTCTGCCGCTGGCCAGGCTGTCCCTGGACGCCGTCCGCACCCTCAGCGGCGCCGGCCGGCTCGACCCGGCGGAGGTGTACGAGGTCACCTCCGGCAACCCCTTCTTCGTCGCCGAGGTGCTCGCGGCCGGCGGCACCGGGGGAGTGCCCCCGACCGTCGTCGAGGCCGTGCTCGCCCGCCTGCGCGGACTGGACGCCGCCGCCGTGGACGCGCTGGAACAGCTCGCCGTCGTCCCCTCGGCGGTGGAGCGCCCGCTCGTCGACGCCCTGCTCACACAGGGGGTGGCCGTCCTCGCGGCGGCCGAACAGCGCGGCCTGCTGGCCGTGGCCCCGGAGCGGGTGGCCTTCCGGCACGAGCTGATCCGGCGCGCGATCGCCGACGCCGTACCCGCCGCCCGGCGCATCGAGCTCAACCGCAACGTCCTCGCGGCCCTGGCTGCCCGCCCCGGGGCCGATGCCGCCCGTATCGTCCACCACGCCGCCCAGGCCGGCGACGAGGACGCCATCGCACGCTACGGACCCGACGCCGCCCGGGACGCCGCCTCGGCGGGCGCGCACCGCGAGGCCGCCGCCCAGCTGCGGCTCGTCCTCGGGCAGCGCCACCGCTACGCCCCGCCCGACCTCGCCGACCTGCTCGAACGCTACGCCGTGGAGAGTTACACCATCGCCGACTCGGCGGCCGCCGTCGCCGCCCAGCGCGAGGCGGTCGCCCTGCGCCGCTCGCTCGGCGACATCCCCGCCCTCGGCGCCGATCTGCGCTGGCTGTCCCGCATCCACTGGTGGGCCGGGGACGCCGACGAGGCGCAGGACGCCGCCCGCGAGGCCGTGACCGTGCTGGAGCACGCGGGCGACGACCGGCTCCTCGCCCTCGCCGTCAGCAACATCGCCCAGCTCCGGATGCTCTCCGATCGCTACCCGGAGGCGGTGGAGCACGGCGAGCGCGCCATCACCCTGGCGCAGAAGACCGAGGACACGGCGATCCTGTCCCACGCGCTCAACAACGTCGGCACGGCCCGCTGGCGCGGCGGCGACCCCGACGGCCGCAAGCAGCTGGAGGAGAGCCTCCATGTCGCCCTGGCCGCCGGCGAGGTCGAACACGCCTGCCGCGCCTACGCCAACCTCATCTGGACCCTGCTGGACAACCTCCAGTACACCGAGGCCGACCGCTATCTGGGCCCCGCCATGGATCTCGCCGACCGCGCCGAACACCTCGGCTTCCTCACGTACCTCCACGTCGAGCTGGCCATCCGCCGGCTCGCCGCAGCCGACTGGGACGGCGCCGAGCGGCACGCCGAGTTCGGCATCCACGACTTCCTGCCCGCACGCTCCCCGGCGCTGACCGTGCTGGCCCGGGTGCGCACCCGCACCGGCCGCCCCGGCGCCGGTGAACTCCTCGCCGAGGCCCAGGAGATCGCCGTACGCACCCGGGAACTCCAGCGCACCGGACCCGTGGCGGCCGCGCTGGCCGAGGCCGCCTGGCTGCGCGGCGACCGCGCCGCCGTGATCGAGACCGTCACCCCCGTCCACGCCCAGGCCCGCCACCTGACCGGGATTCCCTACCGGGCGGAGCTCGGCTACTGGCTGACCAAAGCCGGCCGGCCCGTCCCGCTCGACGACTGCGACCACCCGTACGCCCTCCAGGCCCGGGGCCACTGGCGGGAGGCGGCGGCGCTGTGGCAGTCGGCCGGCTGCCCCTACGAGCACGCCGCCGCCGTAGCGGAGAGTCCGCACCCCGCGGACAAGATCGAGGCGCTCGCCGAGCTGGACGCCCTGGGCGCCGAGCCACTGGCCCGGCTGATCCGCGCCGAGCTGCGCGCGCTGGGCGTCAAGCGCATTCCGCGCGGCCCCGTCGCCGCCACCCGCGGCAACCCCGCGGGCCTCACCGAGCGCCAGCTGCAGGTCATGCGGCTGCTGGCCCAGGGCCTGACCAACGCCGAGATCGCCGCCCGGCTCGTGGTGTCCGTGCGTACCGTCGACAACCACGTCCGCGCGATCCTGGACAAGCTGGACGCACCCACCCGGCGCCATGCCGCGGTCCGCGCGGAGGAGCTCGGACTCGCCCCCGGGCAGGAAACGTAGGTAGTTCGCGGGCCCGAGCTAGGTGATGCCCACGGATGCCCGTGCCCACGCAACACGAGTAGAACGTGCGGAACGGCCCGACTCCTAACAAACGGGGGATATCGCATGTCCAGTACACCCGCTCAGGCCGCCCGCACCGAACTCTCCGGCTTCAACGGGGAGCTGATCGGACCCGAGGACTCCGCCTACGAGGAAGCCCGCGCCGTCTACAACGCGATGATCGACCGCCGCCCCGCACTCGTCGCCCGCTGCGCCGACGCGGACGCCGTCGCCCGCGTGATCGGCTTCGCCCGCGCCCACGACCTGCCGCTCGCGGTTCGCGGCGGCGGCCACCACGGCGCCGGCATGGGCACCGTGGACGGCGGGGTTGTCGCCGACCTCTCACTCCTGAAGGACATCCAGGTCGACCCCGAGGCCCGCACGGTTCGGGTCGGCGGCGGCTGCGTGTGGGGCGAGGTCGACCGGGCCACCAACGCGCACGGCCTCGCCACCCCCAGCGGCATCGTCTCCACCACCGGCGTCGGCGGCATCGCCACTGGCGGCGGACTCGGCCACCTCACCCGCAAGTGCGGCCTGACCATCGACAACATGCTCTCCGCCGAGGTCGTCCTCGCCGACGGGCGGCAGGTGCGCGCGAGCGCCGACGAGAACGCCGACCTGTTCTGGGCGATCCGCGGAGGCGGCGGCAACTTCGGCGTCGTCACCTCCTTCCTGTTCCGGCTGCACGAGGTCGGCACGGTCGTCGCCGGACCTACCTTCTGGCCCATCGAGGTCAGCGCCGAAGTGCTCACCGCCTACCGGGACTTCCTGCCCAACGCGCCCCGCGAGCTCAGCGCCTTCTTCCTGCACGGCACCGTCCCACCCGCCCCGCCGTTCCCGGAGGAGATCCAGCTGCGCAAGACGGCCGGCGTCGTCTGGTGCTACGCGGGCAGCGACCCCGAAGCCGCCGCACGCCTGATGGCACCGCTGCTCGACGCCCTGCCCGAGCCGCTGCTGCACTTCACCGCGCCGATGCCGCACCCGGACCTGCAGTCCATGTTCGACGGGCTCTACCCGCCCGGCCACCAGTGGTACTGGCGCGCCGACTTCGTCGACGAGATCCCGGACGAGGCCGTGGACCTGCACGCCAAGTTCGGCGCCGAGGTGCCCACCGTCCAGTCGACCATGCACCTCTACCCGATCGACGGCGCGGCCCACGACGTGGGCCCCGAGGAGACCCCCTGGGGCTACCGCGGCGCCACCTGGTCCACCGTCTACGCCGGTGTCGACCCCGACCCGGCCAACGCCGAACTGATCAAACGCTGGGCGGTCGACTACTCCGACGCCCTGCACCCGTTCTCGGCGGGCGGCGCCTACGTCAACATGATGATGGACGAGGGCCAGGAACGCGTGCGCGCCAGCTATGGCGCCAACTACCAGCGGCTGGCCCGCATCAAGGCCGCATTCGACCCGGACAACGTGTTCCGGCTGAACCAGAACATCCGGCCCAGCTGACGGGCCCCTCGGACGGACGCCGGATCCCGGGCGTCGATACGCCGGATCACCAGGCGTCGACGAACGGGCGATGCCCCGGGCGGGGGACGGGGCATCGCCCGAGCGCCGCCAGCACCCAGTCCCGCGACCCGGCCGGGTCGATGACCGCGTCGATCTCCAGCGCGGCCGCCGCGTTGACCGCCTTCCCGCGCTCGTACAACTCGGCGACCCGCTCCTCGAAGACGCGCGCACGCTCGGCCGGGTCCGCGATCGCCTCCAGCTCCTTGCGGTAGCCGAGCCGCACCGCGCCCTCCAGGCCCATCCCGCCGAATTCCCCGCTCGGCCAGGCGGCCGTGGCCAGCGGGGCACGCGTCGAACCGCCCATCATCGCCATCGCGCCAAGCCCGTACGCCTTGCGCAGCACCAGAGCGACCAGCGGCACCCGCAGACTGGCGCCCACCAGGAAGAGCCGGGCGAAGTGCCGTACGGTCGCGGTCCGTTCGGCGTCCGGGCCGACCATGAACCCCGGGGTGTCGCACAGCGAGACCACCGGCAGCCCGAACGCGTCGCACAACTGCAGAAACCGCGCCGCCTTGTCCGCGGCGTCCCGGTCGATCGCCCCGCCCAGATGCGCCGGGTTGCTGGCCAGCAGCCCCATGGGGCGCCCTTCGACACGGACGAGACAGGTCAGCACTCCCACGCCGAACTCCGGGCGCAGTTCGAGCACCGAGCCCGTGTCCGCGAGCCCGTGGACCGCGGCCCGCACGTCGTAGGCGCGCCGTCGGTTCTCCGGCACCACCTGTCGCAGCAGCCGCTGGTCCGGGGCCTCCCAACTCCCTTGCGTTCCTTGGAAGTACGCCAGATACTGCCGCGCCACCCGCACGGCCTCGGCCTCGTCCGTGACGACGACGTCCACGACACCGTTCGGTACCTGCACCGACAGCGGCCCCACCTCCTCCGGCCGGTACACGCCCAGCCCGCCGCCCTCGATCATCGCGGGCCCGCCCATCCCGATCGTCGCGTCGGGCGTGGCGATCACGATGTCGCAGCAGCCGAGCAGCGCCGCGTTGCCCGCGAAACACCGGCCCGAGGCGATGCCGACCAACGGCACCTGTCCGCTCAGCCGCGCCATCCGCTGGAAGGTGGTCACGTCGAGACCGGCCACGGACGTGGTGTCGGTGTCCCCGGGCCGCCCGCCGCCGCCCTCAGCGAACAGCACGACGGGCAGCCCCCGTTCCTCGGCGATCTCCAGCATCCGGTCGGTCTTGCGGTGGTTCTGCAGGCCCTGCGTACCGGCCAGGACCGTGTAGTCGTACGACATCGCCACGCACGGTTCGCCGTCGATCCGCCCGGTGCCGCAGACCAGGCCGTCCGCCGGCGTCGAGCGGATCAGATCGTCCACGGAGCGGCGCAGGCGCTGCGCCGCGATCGCGAGGGCGCCGAACTCGGTGAACGAGCCCTCGTCGCACAGGTCCTCGATGTTCTCGCGGGCGGTGCGCCGACCGAGCACATGCCGCCGCGCGACCGCCTCGGGACGGTTCGCGTCCAGGCCGAAGGAGTGCCGGTGCACCGCCTCGGCGAGGTCCGCGCGCACGAAGTCCGGGTCGAGCGGCTTCGTCGCCTGCTCGTCGTCGTGCGAGCCGGTGACGTCGTCCAGGGTGGCCAAAGCCGCGCCCTCGCCCACCGTTTGGCCCACGCGCGCGTGCAGCAGCCGTACGACCGCGGAGCCGGGAGCCCGCACCACGTGCTCCATCTTCATGGCCTCCAGCACCAGCAACTGCTGCCCGGCACGCACCCGTTCACCGGGGGAGACGTCCACGGAGACGACGGTGCCGCCGAGCGGCGCGACGACCGTGCCGTCCGCCTCCCCGGCCTCGGGTGCAGCCTGCTCGAACGCCTGCGGGCGCGCCCAAAAAGCGGGCCGCGCGAGTACGTCCCGCAGCAGCGGAATCCCCGTCCGCACCCCCTCCACCCCGAACTCGCCCAGCGCGCGCCGCACCCGCGTGACCGCCGCCTCGACCCCTCCGTGCGGCGCATGCGCGACCACCTTCGCGAGCAACGGGTCGTAGCGGACGCCGATTTCGGTGCCCGTGCGGAGGGCGGTGTCGACCCGCACCCCGGGTCCCGACGGCAGGTCGAAGCGCGTGACCCGGCCCGCCTCCTCGGCGCTGACCCGCGCCTGCACGGCGAACCCGCGCGGCGCGGCGGGCGGCCCCGACAGCCCCAGCTCGGCCAGCGTGGCCCCGGCGGCAAGGCGCAGCTGCACGGCGACCAGATCCACCCCGGTCACCTCCTCGGTGACCGTGTGCTCCACCTGGAGGCGGGGGTTGGCCTCGATGAAGCGGAACCGGTCGTCCAGGAGCAGGAATTCGAAGGTGACCAGGCTCGAACAGCGAGCCGCCCGCGCCAGCCGCAGCGCGCTGTCGAGGATCTCTTCCCGTACGGCGTCCGGGAGTTCGGGCGCGGGCGCGATCTCGATCAGCTTCTGATGCCGCCGTTGGGTGGTGCAGTCCCGGTCCCACAGATGCGTGACGGCTCCCGAGGTGTCCCCGACGACCTGCACCTCCACGTGCCGGGCACCCTCCAGCAGGCGTTCCGCGTACAACTCGCCCCGCCCGAAGCCCTGTTGAGCCTCCGAAGCGCACCGCTGCCACGCCTCGTCCAACTCCTCGGACGCTCGCACGACGCGCATGCCGCGCCCGCCGCCCCCGCCGACCGCCTTGATCATCACCGGGCCCCCGGCAAGGAACGCACGCGCTTCCTCCAGCCCGCCGTGCGCGGCGGGCAGCACCGGAACGCCTGTGGCGACGGCGAGTTCACGCGCCCGCACCTTGTCCCCGAAGACGTCGAGCACCTCCGCGGAAGGCCCGACGAACGTGATACCGGCCGCCCGGCACCGCCGCGCGAAGTCCGCGTCCTCGCTCAGAAAGCCGTAACCGGGGTGCAGGAACACGCATCCGGCCGCCGAGGCGGCGCCGAGCAGAGCATCCGCATCGAGGTAACTGCCCACCGGCACCGCCTCGTCGGCGAGCCGGACATGCGCGTCGTCACCATCGGCGTACACCGCCACCGAACGCAGCCCGGAGTCCGATACGGCCCGCAGGACGCGTACGGCGATCTCTCCGCGGTTGGCGACGAGTACGGCACTCATGCGTGGGCCTTTCCAGGACGTCATCGACCGGCCCCGTCATGCTCATTGACATTGACGTCAACGTCAATACGCTCCTCGCATGGCACGCACCCACAAGGCCTGGGCGGTGCGCACCGCCCGCGACCGCACCGAGGCCCCGGCCCGGGCCCGGCTCCTGGACGCGGCCGAGACCGTCATCGCCCGGCTCGGACTCGGCCGGGCCACCGTCGCCGACATCACCGCGGAGGCGGGCGTCTCGCGGGCGGGCTTCTACGTCTACTTCGCCTCGAAGGAGGAGATCTTCCGCGTCGTCGCCGCACGTGTACGGGACGCGTTCCTCGCCGCGCAGGAGGTGCCGGGCGTCGACGCGGACGACATGCGCGCCGTCGCGGAGGCATCGGTCGGCGCCGTCATCGCCGCCTACGCCCGCCACCGGCCGCTGCTCGCCCAGCTGGAAGAACAGGCCCGCACGGACCCGGACGTGGCGCGGCTGTGGAACGAGATCCGCGAACGGCCCGTCCACCGCCACGCCCGCTACATCCGCCGCCTCGCCGACCGCGGCGATGCGACCCCGGTCGTCGAACCGCTCGCCGTGGCCCACGCGGTGGCCGGCATGTGCGTCGAGGCCGCCGGTCGGGTCGCGGCACGGCCGGACCTGTACGACACCGCCGTACGGGATGTGACCACGATGTATCTGCACCTGCTCGGAGCCGCTCCGGCTCCCTCCAAGTGGGCTTCAGGGCGCCAAAGTTGAGCGCAGCAGCCAGTCGTAGGCGTCCCGCGCGGTGAACTCGGTTTGTCCGCCGGGCAGCAGCAGGTCCGCGGTGGCGAACTCCGGTGCTCCGGCCTGCGCGGGGACGTACGGGACGGCGATACAGCGCATCCCGGCGACGTGCGCGGCGGCGACGCCCGGAACGGCGTCCTCCAGGACCACACAGTCGGCCGGTGCTGCATCGAGGCGCCTGGCCGCCTCGAGGAAGACGTCCGGAGCGGGCTTGCCGCGGGGGACCTCGTCGGCCGACACGGTGGTGTGCAGATACGTGTCGAGTCCGGTGCCGACCAGGACCGCGCCGATGGCCTCCGGTGACGAACCCGAGGCCACGGCCATCGGCACACCCGCCGACGCCAGCAGCTCCACGAACTTCCGCATCTCCGGGTACACGCGCGTGGCCGTGCGGGCCAGCTCCAGATAGCGGCGGTCGATCTCGGCGAGCAGCTCGTCGGCGGAGGCCGCGAGGCCGTACTCGCGCTTCCACAGGGCGGCCGTCTCCTGCGTGCTGACGCCGACGTAGCGCTCGTGGTCGGCCCAGGTGAAGTCCGGGACGCCGTGCTCGGCGAGGGTTCGGCGGCCCGCTTCGTAGTAGTTCGGCTCGCTGTCCACAAGCGTTCCGTCGAGATCGAAGATGACCGAAGTGGTGCCGAGCGCGCTCATGGGGACAGCACGGCAAAGGTCATTTCCGGGCCGTGCGGCCGATCGACTCGACCAGAGGCAGCAGGCGCTGCGGTACGCGCTCGCGCAGGGCCACCTCGCTGCGGGTGCGCACGACACCGGGCAAGCTGATCAGCTTTTGGATCACGTCTTCCAGATGGGCGTTGTCGCGCGCCACGACCCGGGTCAGCAGATCGCCGCCGCCGGTGATCGAGAAGGCCTCGACGATCTCCGGCACCGCGGCCAGCGCGTCCCCCACGTCGTCCAGATGCCCCTGCGTGACCTCGATGTGCACGAACGCGAGCACCGGGTGGCCGAGCGCGGCCGGGGAGAGCGTCGGGCCCGTGCCGGTGATCACGCCGTCCCTCTCCAGCCGGTCGAGACGGGCCTGCAGGGTGCCGCGCGCGATGCCGAGAATGCGGGCGTACTCGCGCACGCTGGTGCGCGGCTGCTCCATCAGCAGCCGCAGGATGCGGGTGTCGAGCTCGTCGACGGCCATGTGCCCGGCCTCCTCGTGCCTTGGTCCGATGGCTTGCCGGTGGACGCCCTCGGACCGCTCTCGCTGTACCAATGGCCCAGCCTAGGCGACGCCGCTTGAGCCATCCGGGTGCCCGATGGTGCAATGCCCGTGTCGATGGCGCTGCGGACCTCCGCGGCGCCTTTTTCGTGCCGTGGCGGTCGAGGGTGGGAAGCAGTTGCTGAAGAGGGTGTTCGTGGCTCCGGACCCGGGGCGGATACGGCTGCGTTTCGCCGCCCGTGCCGTCGTCGGCATCGGCCTCGCGGTCGCCGTCTGCGGGCTGGCCGGACTCTCCCTCGTCGGCGCTGTCACCGGGGGCCTGGCCGCTCTGCTGGCCCTGTTCACCGTCACCGACCCCACGGTCCGCGGCCAGGCCGTGACCACCGCGCTGCTGCCCGCCGTGGGTCTGCCGGTGCTCGCCGCCGCGGCCGGACTGCACGACCACCCGGTCGCCCGCGACCTCACCTTCCTCGCCGTCACCGGGGCGGGCGTCTACGCGCGCCGCTGGGGCCCGCGCGGGCACAGCCTCGGCGTGTTCGCGTTCATGATGTTCTTCGCCGCGCAGTTCCTGCACGCGACCACGGACCGGCTGCCCGAGCACTGCGCCGCCGTGGTGCTGTCCGTGCTCGTCGCCTCGGCGGTGCGCTTCGGCCTGTGGTGCTACGAGGCCCAGCTGCCCCCGGCGCCGCCCGCACCGGCCCCGCCGGCCGGCACCGGCCTCGCCCGCGTCACCACCCGTCAGGCCGTCCAGGCCACCGCAGGCGCGGGCTTCGCCCTCGTCGTGGGGCAGTTGGTGTCGGGGCAGCGCTGGTACTGGGCCGTCGGCGCCACCTGGTGGATCTTCGTGAACACCGTCTCGCGCGGCGAGACGCTGGTCCGCGGCTTCCGCCGGGTGCTCGGCACGGTGATCGGCATCGGTCTCGGCCTGCTGATCGCCGTCCCGCTCCACGGGGCCAGTGCCCCCACGGCCGCGCTCCTCGCCGCCTGCGTCTTCGGCATCTTCTACTCGGCCGCGGTGTCGTACACCTGGATGATGCTCTCCGTCACGCTCCTCGCCGAGCTCCTCTACGGCCTGCTGGGCGTGCTCAGCCCCGGCCTGCTCGCCCTGCGTCTGGCGGAGACCGGCATCGGCGCGCTCGGGGCCGTCCTCGCGGTGCTCTTCGTCCTGCCCGTCACCACGCACGCCGTCACCGACGTCTGGATCCAGCGCGCCCTGCGCTGCGTCCACGCCTGCACGGCGGAGGCAGCCGCCCGCCTGGCCGGCTCCCCGGGGGCCGACCCCGCGCGGCGGATCGCGGAACTGGAGCACCTGCTGGGCCGGGTACGGCTCTCCGTCGCGCCCCTGGTCCACCCGCTCAACCCGATGTCCGGCCGCAAGCGCCGCGCCCGACAGGTGCTCGCCCTGCTCGACGACTGCGCCCGCGAGACCCGCGGTCTGGTCGCCGTGGCCGCCGACCCCGAGGCCTCCCACGACACCCGCCTGACAGCGGCGTGCCGACGGGTGGAGGCGGCCGTGGAGGCCCTCACGGGGGGCGCCGCCCACGTGAGGCACACCCCCGAACCCCCCACGACGGAACCGGCCCTCGCCCACCTCCACGGTCTGGAACGCGCCCTCGCAGACCTGGCCACCCCCTTGCGTACACCATCCGGCTCGCCGCTCGTCGGGGCCTGACCGGGCCCTCGCGCCCCGGGTGCGCGCGCCGTCCGGGGCAGGCCGCTCGCGCCCGTCAGGGACCCATGAGGGCCCGGTGCATCCTCCGGCCTTGGTCTAGACCGCAGATGATCGCTGCTACCGTCGCCGCAGGCACAGACCGAGAGGGGACAGCGGTGGCAGATGGCGGTGGGCGGCGCAGGCGGGCCTTCATCGGGTCGTTCACGGCGGCCGGGGGCCCCGGAATCGTGGCGGCGGACGTGGACGCGGGCAGCGGTGCGCTGACCGTCCTGAGCAGCGTGGATGCCGTACCGGACCCCTCGTATCTCGCGCCCGCGCCCGACGGGCTGACGCTCTACGCGGTCAGTGAGACGGCTCGGGGCGCGGTGGCCGCGTTCCGGGTGGTGGGGGACCGGCTGGAGAAGGCCGGTGCGACGGTGCCGGTCGGCGGCGACAGCCCCACCCATCTGAGCGTCTTCGACGGGCACGTGCTGACCGCCAACTACGGCTCCGGCAGCGTCACCGCCGTGCCCGTCCGCCCCGACGGCACGCTCGCGGCCGCCGCCTCCGGCGTTCTCCAGCACAAGGGCTCGGGCCCGCACATCCCCCGCCAGCAGGGACCGCACGCCCACCAGGTGCAGCCCGATCCGAGCGGACGGTGGGCCGTCAGCGTCGACCTCGGTACGGACTCGGTCCGGGTGTGCACCCTGGCGGACGGCCGACTCGAACCGCACCGGGAGATCGCCCTGCGCCCCGGTTCCGGACCGCGCCACCTGGCCTTCCACCCGGACGGCACCCGCGCGTACGTGCTCAGCGAACTCACCCCCACCGTCACCGTCTGCCACTGGGACAACGCGACCGGCTTGCTGGAGCCGCTGACCGTGCACCCGGTCCTGCCCGGCACCCCCACCGGCGACGCCTACCCGTCCGGCGTCGTCGCCTCCCCCGACGGCCGCTTCCTGTGGACCGCCACCCGCGGCGAGGACGTCCTGTCCACCTTCGCAGTTGACAGCGACGACCTGGAGCTGACCGGCACGGTCCCCTGCGGCGGCCACTGGCCCCGGGCCCTCACCGAGTCGAACGGATTCCTCTACGCCGCGAACGAGCGCTCCGGCGCGGTCGCCTGGTTCGCCGTCGACCCGGACACGGGACTGCCGCACCACGAGGGCGCGCTCACCGTCCCCGCCGCTTCCTGCGTGGTCTTCTGCTGAGCCCCGCCGCGAGCAGTAGAGAAGCACGCGGAAGGGCCCGCCCCCCCCGGGTATTCGCCCGGAGGAGGCGGGCCCTTCGGCGTTCGTACGGATCTGCCGTGCCGTCCGCGTCAGCGCACCGGCGTGCCCTGCGGCTGCGGCGGGACGATGCCCAGCGCCGTCGTGTACTTGGCCAGCGCGAGCTTGCCGATCGCCGGGTAGGGGCCGAGCGCCTCGGCGGCGGAGCAGCCCGCCTCCTTGGCCGCCTCGTCGATCAGACCCGGGTCGATCTCCGGCCCTATCAGGTACGGCGCGAGTGCCAGCTGCTGCGAGCCCGAACCGCGCAGCTGCTCGGCGACGTCCGCGATCGAGCCGTCCTGGTCCAGAGCCGCCGCCATCACCGGCACCGCGAGGCGCGCGGCCAGCAGCATGCCGGTGATCCCGGCCGCCTGCACGGCCTCGTCACCGCCCACCGACGCCAGGATGATGCCGTCCGCCGCCGTCGCCACCGTGAACAGCCGGGCGCGGTCGGCGCGGGCCAGACCGGCCTCCGACAGGCGCACGTGCAGCGCCTCGGCGAGCAGCGGGTGCGGGCCCAGCACATCGGTCAGATCGGCCGCGATACGGCTGTCCATCACGGCCTGGCGGATACGGCGCAGCAGCGCACCGTCCGGGCCGGCCAGCAGCGGCACGACGACGGCGACGGGGCCGTCCGGCTCCTTGACGTCCATTCCGGCGGCCCTGGCCTGCTCGAAGCGGGCCGAGCGCTCCTCGGAGGCATGCGTGAGCACGGCCTGGAGCGTGGGGAACTCCGAGTCGTCACCGTCCAGGTACGCGATGCGCGCGTCCAGGCCGGGAAGCTCGGAGCGCGCGATGCTCACGACCTCCTCGGCAAGGCTGCGCGTGGCAGCACCGGGAGTGCCCGGCACCACGAGGACAAGCGCGGGCGCGCCCTCGGGAGCCGCCAGCGGTTCGGGTCGGCGGTGCCGCCCGGGCTGGCGAGGTCGCGGCATTCGTACTGGCAGGCCGGACGCGGGTCCAGTGGGGGAGCTCATGGCGAGGCATGTTACTGGCTTCTTGGGCTCCCCTGTTCGGGGAGGGTGCAGGTGAGCGGTATCCGTCCGCTTTTGTCTGATGAGTTACGTACGTATCGGTAGTTACCGGCCTGCCGAGATCAGCCCTCCGCGCCGGTCACCACGCTCAGCATCGCCGCATCACTCGGGAGGGTGAGCGCCCCCGCCGCGAGGTCCCCGGCGATGCGCACGGAACCCGCGAGCGGGTCGCCCGCGGCGGCCACCAGCGGCGCGTGCGGCAGCCGCCGCGCCAGCTCCTCCCGGAGCGGGACGAGCAGAGGGTCTCCCATCTTGAGCAGGCCGCCCGTGACGGAGACCCGGGGCTCTCCCGCGGCCGGGCAGACCGCTGCCGCGGACTCGGCCATGTGCCGGGCCGCCGCCCCCAGGATGCCCGCGGCGACCGGATCACCGTCGGCCCGCGCGGCCACCTGCGGCGCGAAGGAGGCGAGGACGGCGGGGCGGTCCGGACGGGGATACAGCTTGCCCGGCAGCCCCGGCATCGGGCCGAACATCTCCTCGGCGCAGGCCAGCAGCCCGGCCGAACCGCCGGGTCTGCCGTCGTACGCCCGCAGCGCCGCCTCCAGACCGGCCCGCCCGATCCAGGCGCCGCTGCCGCAGTCGCCCAGCAGATGCCCCCAGCCGTCGGCACGGCGCCAGCACGTCAGATCGGTGCCGACGGCGATCAGACCCGTGCCCGCGGCGACCACGGCGCCGGGGCACGGCCCCAGCGCGCCCACATATCCGGCGACGGCGTCGGCGACCAGGGCGACCGAGCGGATGCCGAACTCCCGCCGCAGCGCACCGGGAAGCTCGGCGCGCAGGGCGTCGCCCAGCGTGGCGAGCCCGGCGGCGCCCACCGCGGCCGTACTCAGTGCGCCGACGCCGGTCTCGGCGCTCAACTCCCGGACCATCGGCACCAGTTGAGCCATGAAATGCCCGGGGTCGATCCCCCGGTCCCCGGTGTGCACCGGCTCCCGGGACTCCCGCTGGGCCAGCGGACCGCGCTGCGGGTCGGCGACGACGACCCGCAGACCGGAGCCCCCCGAGTCGACCGCGAGCACCCCCACCCCCACCGCCGTGCCGGTCACGGCAGACGCCAGTCCACCGGCTGCCCGCCCTGCCGCACCAGCAGATCGTTGGCCCGGCTGAAGGGGCGCGAGCCGAAGAAGCCGCGGTCGGCCGACATGGGGGAGGGATGGGAGGACTCCACCGACGGCAGGTCGCCGAGGAGCGGGCGCAGATTGCGCGCGTCGCGGCCCCACAGGATGGACACCAGCGGCTTCCCGCGCCCGGCCAGGGCACGGATGGCCTGCTCGGTGACCTCCTCCCAGCCCTTGCCGCGATGCGCTCCCGGCTTGCGCGGGGCGGTGGTGAGCGCCCTGTTGAGCAGCAGCACGCCCTGCTCGGTCCACGGCGTCAGATCGCCGTTGGAGGGCTGCGGCAGCCCCAGGTCGGTGTGCAGTTCGCGGTAGATGTTGATGAGACTGCCGGGCAGCGGACGCACGTCGGGCGCCACCGAGAACGACAGACCCACCGCGTGTCCCGGCGTCGGATACGGGTCCTGCCCGACGATCAGGACCCGTACGTCGTCGAAGGGCTGCTGGAAGGCCCGCAGCACATTCGGTCCGGCCGGAAGGTACGTGCGTCCCGCGGCGATCTCGGCGCGGAGGAAGTCACCCATCTCGGTGATCCGCCCGGCGACGGGGTCCAGGGCCTTCGCCCAGCCTGCTTCGACGATTTCATGCAACGGTCGTGGAGCCACGGGCGTCACCCTACTGCCGTACGGGCAGCGGGAATCAACCGGTGGCCGAGGCCGCGCGCATCCCCCGTGGCACCCATCAGACCACCGCGGCCCGCACGCACAGCACGTCCGGCAGGTGCGAGGCCAACTGCTGCCAGCTGTCGCCGTCGTCGGCCGAGGCGAACACCTCGCCGTTGCGATTGCCGAAGTACACGCCCGCGGGGTCGGCGCCGTCGGTGCACATCGCGTCCCGCAGCACCGTGCCGTAGTGGTCCTCCTGCGGCAGGCCTGCCGACAGGGGTTCCCAGCTCTTGCCCGCGTCGGCCGTGCGGAAGACCCGGCAGCGGTGGTCGGCGGGCACCCGGTCCGCGTCCGCGTTGATCGGGAAGACGTACGCGGTGTCGCCGCGGTGCGGGTGGGCGGCCGCGGCGAAGCCGAAGGTGGACGGCAGGCCCTCGCCGATGTCGGTCCAGTGGGCGCCCGCGTCGTCGCTTCTGTACACACCCCAGTGGTTCTGCAGATACAGCCGGTCCGGGGTCGCGGCGTCCTGGACGACCTTGTGCACGCACTGCCCGAACTCCGGGTTGGGATCCGGCAGGAAGACCGCGGACACACCGGAGTTGGAGGGGGCCCAACTCGCGCCGCCGTCCGCGGTCTTGAACACCCCGGCCGTCGACACGGCCACCGTCACGGCCTGCGCGTCACGTTTGTCGGTGACCACGGTGTGCAGCCCCTCGCCGCCGCCTCCCGGGACCCACTTCGAGCGGGTGGGGTGCTCCCACAGGGGGCGGACCAGGTCGAAGGTCTCCCCGCGGTCCTCCGAGCGGTACAGCGCGGCCGGTTCCGTGCCCGCGTACACCACGTCGTCCTCCGCGGCCGCCGGGTGCAGCTGCCACACCCGCTCCAGCGAAGCCCCGGTGTCCTTGGGGAACTTGACCGCGGGGCGGGCCGGCTCGGTCCAGGTGCGGCCCAGGTCGTCCGAGTGGAAGACGGACGGCCCCCAGTGGGCGCTGTCGCCACCGGCCAGCAGACGCGGCCGCGCGCCACGGGTGTCGATCGCCACCGAGTACATGGCCTGTGCGTTGAAATACGGACTCTCGTCGAACTCCCAGGTGCCCCCGCGCCGCCGCCCGATGAACAGGCCTTTGCGCGTGCCCACGGCGAGCAGTACCTCGGTCATGCCGATCACCTCCGCGACGTCCTTGTCCCAGACACCGGCCAGTCTGCACCCCACCACTGACAGTCACCTCCGCAGTGACCATCCGTGCAGGTCAGCGCGGCCGGGACGGTCCGAGCGCCGAGATCCGGCCGGGTTCGCGGCAACAACTGCGCGAGCGGGGGTACCCGTGGCACCGTCGAGCCGAGGGAGTCGGCCTGAGCATCCCATGGCCCCGGCCCGTATGGGATGGAGATTCGGGAAGGTCGTGCGCTCATGAGGAGGATGCCTTCGATGGCGTTCCGAGGTCCGAAGGCGTGGCTGTGGCGCTGGCGGCGCAACCCGCTCAAGCGCCGTATCGACGCGGTGGAGGCGTGGGTCGTGCTCGGCGCGTGGATGGCCACGCTCGCGGCCGGGGTGCTCGCCGGTCTCCTGGCCACCGGGTCGGTCGAGGACGGGCTCGCCCGGGAGCGCGCCGAGTGGCGGCAGGTCGTGGCCCTGGTGACACAGAAGGCCCCCGGAACGGCCTCCGCCCACGCGGCCAGGTCGAGCGGCGAACAGGTCTGGGGGAAGGTCCGCTGGACCGCGCCGGACGGCACCGGGCACACCGGCCAGGTCCGGGTCGACCCCGGCAGCGCCCGCGGCACGGCGGTCTCCGTGTGGACGGACCCGCACGGCGAGCTGGTCACCCAGCCGCCCACCGTCTCCCAGGCCCGGCTGCGCGCCTCGCTGATCGGCGTCCTGGTGGGACTGAGCGCGGCGGCCGTGCCCTTCGTCGGCGGACGCGTCCTGTGCGGCCGTATCGAGCGCCGCCGCCTGGCCCAGTGGGACACGGAGTGGGCCCGCTTCGGACCGCACTGGGGCCGCAAGACCAGCTGACAGACGACTGAACAGCCCCGGGGGCCGCGGGCACTGTGCCCGCGGCCCCCGGCCGTACGTGTTCCTACTGGGCGGCCGTCGGCTGCCCGGGGCGCCGCCTGCGGCGGTGCAGGGCGAACGCGGTGGCGGTCGCGCCCGCTGTCACGAGACCGGCGGCGACGGCGATCGGCACGGCCGGCGAGGGGGAGCCGCTGTCGGCAACGTTCTGGGCCCTGAGGTCCTGGACGTAGGGCGGGTAGGCGCCCTGGGCCGAGACGGAGGTGGCCGAAACGCTGTGGTGCGGGATGCCCCTCACGGACCTGACCGAGCCGTCCGAGTTCAGCAGCACCTGCTTGTTGTTCGGGTGCCGGAAGTCGAACATGCCGCCCAGGCTGCCCGCCCGGCGGTCGAACGAGGTGTCACCGATGCGGCCGGTGCCCCAGTTGTTCTCGATGAACTGGGTGATCGAGGTCTGCTCGGTGGCCGTGTGGTCGATCGAGTTGACCTTGCTGTAGGGGGAGATGACCAGCAGTGGCTGACGGGGGCCGGGGCCGCAGCGGTCCGCGTAGCCGCCCGCGGCGGCCGGACCCGACTGGCAGGCGGGGCTGTCGGTCGCCTTGCCGTTGGAGCCGGTGGCGGTGTCCTTGGAGCCGTTGAGCACCGGCGAGACGACGTGGTCGTACCAGCCGTCGGAGTCGTCGTAGGCGACCACGATCGCGGTGCTCTTCCACTGCGACGACTTCTGCACCGCGTTGATCTCGTTCACCAGGAAGTGCTGCTCGTCGATCGGGTCCGAGTAGCCGGCGTGGCCGTCCTGGTACTCGGCGGCCTTCAGGAAGCTGACCGCCGGCAGGTGGCCGGCCTTGAGCGTGGCGTCGAAGTCCGTCAGGTCGTAGTTGTGGTTGGCCCGGCCGTTGTGGCCGATCTCCGCGACGCTCTTCGGGGCCAGGTGGTGCGGGTTGGCCGTCGACTTGTAGTACTGGAACGGCGCGTGGTGCGGGCTGTAGTCCACCGACGCCGCACCGCCGACGTTGGTGTGGGTGGTGCCGGAGCACTTCGCGTAGTGGCCCTGCTTGCCGTCCCAGGGAGTGCTGGGCCTGAAGCCGCCCTGGAACCAGCCCCAGCTCACGCCCTTGGTGTTGAGCAGGTCACCGATGTTCCTGCCCTTCATGACGCCCAGCGCGTTGGTCGCGGTGTGGTCCTTGTCCGAGCAGTCGTCGTAGCCGGGGTCCGGGTCGTTGATCATCGTGCCGACGCCCTTGGCGTCGGGGGAGACGACGGTGTACGGGTCCGGCGTGGACGTCTGCTTCGGGTTCTCCGTCCCGGAGGCCGGGTCGACGGAGATGATGCCGTGGGTGTTGCCGGAGACCAGGTTGATCGCGCCGGGGGACGAGGGCCCGTAGGTCGAGCTGAACGACCTGTCGTTGAGCGAGTAGTGCTGGGCGTAGTTCCACAGCCCCGTGACGGTGTTGCCGTCGTAGTAGTCCATCACCAGGCCGGGCTCGCCGAAGAGCCCGGTGCACTTGTTGACCTCGGTGTTCTCGACGTACTTGTCGGCCTTGCCGCCGTTGGCCGCGTACTGCTCGGGGCCGTAGGAATGGTTCTGGTCGCAGGTCATGGCCTGCGAACTGGCCAGCCGCTTGGGCTTGTAGAGGTTCGGGTTCTTCTCCAGCAGCCCGGCGTTGAGGAGGTTGTCCGCCTTCGGGGTGTGCGGCGCGGCCTTGAACCTGGTGCCGTCGGTGTTGGCCGCCTTCGGGTACGTGGCGAAGTAGTGGTCGAACGAGTTGTTCTCGTCGAAGATGACCACGACGTGCTTGATCGGCGTCGCGGTGTGCGGGTCGTGGTGGCCGTGGCCGCCGTGTGCGGAGGACGCCGAGGCGGGGAACGTCCCGCCCGCGCTCGCCAGGGCTGCCGCGCCGAGCAGGGCGCCCGCGCGCGCCAGCCGGCGCCTCGCCCTTGAGGATCTGCCTGTGCCGATCATGCTGTCTCGCCTTCCGGTGAACCGAGTTCCACTGCCACGGCGTCGGTGGCCATGACATCGATGACGATCCTGGGCCATGGTGGCGGCCGAGCGGGGGAGCGGCAATGACGCCGCAGCGAATGTTCGGTCAGGAAATCCTCATCACCCCTTGATCAGTTCTTGGTCCTTTGGTCTGTCCTTGGCCGAAAACCATCGGACCGGGTCAGGTCAGCAGAGCGCGTCCCAGCCAGTCGGAGGCGTCGCGCACACCGGGCAGGGCGAAAAAGTAACCGCCGCCGAACGGGCTGATGTAGTCGACCAGCGGCTCCCCGGCCAGCCGCTTCTGCACGGTTTCGAACTGGCGGGCGAGATCCTGCTGGTAGCAGCAGAACAGCAGGCCCATGTCCAGGTTGCCGTTGCTGTCCGTGCCGCGGTCGTAGTTGTAGGCGCGGCGCAGAATGCGCTGTTCCTCCGTGGCCGCCGTGCGCGGATTGGCCAGCCGGATGTGGCTGTCCAGCGGGATCACCTCGCCCTGGGGATCCTGCGGGTAGTTGGGGGTGTCCTTCTCGTGGCGGCCGTCCAGGGGAGCGCCGCTGTCCCGGGCGCGGCCGAACATCCGCTCCTGCTCCGTCAGGGAGACCCGGTCCCAGAACTCCACCAGCATGCGGATCAGCCGTATGACCTGATAGCTGCCGCCGACCGCCCAGTCCGGCTCGCCCGAGCCGGTGCCCACCCACACCAGACGGTCCATCGCGCGCCGGTCGCCCCGGTCGGGGTTGGCGATGCCGTCCTTGAAGCCCATGTGGTTGCGGGGTGTGCCCGAGGGACGCGACGGGCTGACGAAGCCGTCCATGCGCCAGCGCACCTGCATGCCGCCCCGGGTGTGCCGGGCGACGTCCCGCAGCGCGTGCAGCACCGTGTCCTGGTGGGGTGCGCAGAACTGCACGCTCAGATCGCCGTGGCACCAGTCGGCGTCCAGGTCGTCGTCGGGGAACGACGGCATGGCGGTCAGCCGGTGGGGCTTGCGGGCGGCCAGGCCGTAGCGGTCGTCGAACAGCGAAGCGCCGACGCCGACGGTGACGGTCAGGGCGTCCGCCGGAACGTCCGGGCCGAGCGTGCCGGAGTCGGCGGGCGGGGCGGTGATGCCCAGTTCGTCGGGGCTGCCACCGGCGGTCAGGATCCGGGCCCGGTCGGTCAACGTGCGCAGCAGATCGGCCAGTTCGCCGCGGTTCTCGGCGGTCGCGTCGAACGACACGAACGCCGTGGCCCGCTGCGGCGGGGTGAGGACGCCGGCCTGGTGGCGCCCGTGGAAGGCCACGCGGCCGCTCTCGGCGGGCTGTGCCGCTGCGGAGGCGGCGCCATGATCGGCGGCCACCAGGCCCGTTCCGGCCACGGCCGCCGCGCCGGCCAGGAAGCCCCGGCGTCCGACGCCGTCCATCGGGTTCACGCGGTCCTCCGTACGTCCGTGAGGGCGGCCACGTCGGCGAGCCGCTCGACCAGCTCGCCCAGGTCCGCGTCGACCTTCTCCCGCTGGGCGCGGGTCAGCCGGTCCAGCGGCGTCCAGTGGCCGTCGTGGTCGAAGCCGTCGAGCGTGCGCTCGGTGCGGGCCATCCAGGTGTCGATGCCCGACAGGCCGACGGCGCGGGTCTTCAGCAGCGGCCGCAGCCGCCCGAGCAGTTCGGCGGTGCCGTCCAGGTTGGCGCGGGCGGTGGCGAGGTTGGTGCCGCTGCCGTAGTCGGTACGGCCGGTCAGCTCGAACTGCACGGTGTTCTCCAGGATCTCGTGCGCGCGCAGGCCCACGTCGGCCGGATCCATCCGCTGGTCCGGCCAGCCGTCGCGCAGATCGTGCACGGCCCCCGCGAGCCGGGCTGCCGGGCCGCGCAGAGCGCTCGCCGACTCGCCGTGCCACAGCCCGTACTCCACCCGGTGGAACCCGGCGAAGTCCTTGTCGTGCACGCCGCCGGCCAGGCCCGCCGTGGTGCCGTTGATCGCCGGGTCCGCGTCGCCGAAGGTGCCGTAGGCCGCGCCCATCCGCTCGTACACCAGGTGTGCGGTGAGCCAGTCCTTGCGGGCGGCCGTGAGATCGCCGCGGTCGATCGCGTCACGCAACGTGTCCGTCTTCTCGGCCAGTTCGACCGTGCGGGCCCCGATCCACTTCTGGTAGGCGAGGGTGGGCGGGATCAGGTCCTGCTGGGTCACCGGCACCGCGGCCGGACCGCCCTTCGCCTTCCCGCCGGTGACACGCACGGTGGGGCCGGTGACGGCGTCGGCGTCGTCGGACACGCACTTGAAGGCGTAGCTGCCGTTGCCGAGGGTCACCCGGAGCGGGCGTGTGGTGCCCGGCGCCAGCCCTTCGACCTCGCCGTGGACCGCGCCCGACGCCGGGTCGGTGAGATAGACCTCGGCCGCCACGCTCGACGTGTTGTGCAGGTCGAAGACCTGCTTTCCGGCGGCGGGGTGCGTCCAGCCACGGCCGCAGGCGGCGGAGGTGATCTCGACGGTGGTGTGCCGCAGGCCGTCGGAGGCGCGCGCCGTGCGACGGCCGTCGGAGCCGCCGGCCGCCAGCGCCGCGGCCACCACCGCTGCCGCCACGGCCAGCGCACCGCCGGTGAGCAGCAGGGTGCGCCGCCGTGCCGGACGGGGCGGGGGCGCTGCGGGGCCGGTGCCGGCTGCGGTGCCGACTGCGGCTTCGGGCATGCCGGTCCTCCCGGGGTCGTACGAACGAGGCGGCGCCTGTGATCCTAGGCGCGCCACAGGACCGCGACCGCCATCCTGTCCGGCTTCCGACCATGAGAGAAGCCAGAATTCGCCCCTGGTTCACCGAGCGGTTGCACCGGGGGCCGCTCCCCTCACGAGCGGTAATTCGCTGGGATCTCTGCGCAGCCGGAGCTACGTTTCGGCCATGCATGTGACGTTCACCAAGGTGCCGGGGCGCCGCTACCGGATCAGCGTCGTGCGCGAACACGGGCCGGAACTGGCGCCGCGGCACGGGCCGGGCTACGACGACTGGCTGCCCCATGACGCGGTGCACTTCCTCGTCGAGGCCGAGGCGGGGCTGTCCGGCGGTGTGTTCGGCAGGCTCGCGGCCGGTCGCAGCACCATCCTGTGGCCGGCCGATCCCGCGGTCCGAAGGCGTCAGGCGCGGCGTGAGGCGAAGCACCGGCCGAGCGGCGCCGAGCGCGCCGACATGGCCCGCTCCGAGACCCTGGCCTGCCTGTGCGATCCGCTGTGGCGGTTGCGCGCGGGGCTGAGCCCGGAGCTTCCCGAGTGGTTCGCGTCGCGGGCGCCGGACCTCGGTGAGCCGCAGCTCGTCGAGCGGATCCTGCTACGCCTGGACGCGTTCGCCGCGCGCTGGCACGCACTGCCCGAGGGCGGCGAACTCACGATGTCGTGGCCGCCGCACAACACGCGGCGCACGCGTCACTGACCTTCGACGTCCGGCTCAACTCCCCGACGTCCGGCTCAACTCCCGTCCGGCAGGGCGCGGTTCAGTACGGCGTCCAGATCGGCCGTGTCCGGCAGCGTGCCGAAGGCGTGTCCCCAGTCGCCGCCCAGCCGGGTGGCGCAGAAGGCGTCGGCGACGGCGGCCGGGGCGTGCCGGACCAGGAGGGAGGCCTGCAGGGTGAGGGCCATCTGCTCCACCAGGCGGCGCGCGCCGGACTCCGAGCCGGCCGCGAGCTGACCCTCCAGCCGCTGCACGGCGGCGTCCAGCCGGGCGTCCGCCCCACGCGCCAGGGCGAGTTCGTCGAACAGCGCCTGCGCGGTGGCCGGCTCCCGCTTCAACGCCCGTAGCACGTCCAAGGCGTTGACGTTCCCGGAGCCCTCCCAGATGGACAGCAGAGGAGCCTCGCGGTAGTGCCGGGGCATGCCCGACTCCTCCACATAGCCGTTGCCGCCGAGGCACTCCAGGGCCTCCGCGGTGAAGGCCGTGCCCCGCTTGGTCACCCAGTACTTGCCGACGGCGGTCGCGATCCGCCGGAACGCGCTCTCAGCGGCGTCCCCGCGCACCGCCCGGTCCGCCGCGCCCGCCAGCCGCAGCGTGAGGGTCGTCGCGGCCTCCGACTCCAGAGCGAGGTCGGCCAGGACGTTGCGCATCAGGGGCTGGTCGATCAGCCGCGCGCCGAACGCGCTGCGGTGACGCACATGGTGCCCCGCCTCGACGAGCGTCTTGCGCATCAGCGTGGCCGACATCATCACGCAGTCGAGCCGGGTGCAGTTGACCATCTCGATGATGGTCTTCACACCCCGCCCCTCGGGCCCGACCAGCCACGCCAGAGTGCCGTCGAACTCCGGCTCCGACGAAGCGTTGGACCGGTTGCCCAGCTTGTCCTTGAGCCGCTGGATGCGGAAGGTGTTGCGGCTGCCGTCGGGCAGAATCCGCGGCACCAGGAAGCACGACAGCCCCTCCGGTGCCTGCGCCAGCACCAAAAACACGTCGCACATCGGCGCCGAGGTGAACCACTTGTGCCCGCGCAGCTGGTACATGCCGGGCTCGGCGGTCGGCCACGCCGTGGTCGTGTTCGTACGGACGTCGGAGCCGCCCTGCTTCTCGGTCATCCCCATGCCGGCGAGCAGACCGGGCTTCTCGGTCGGCACCCGCAGCTCCGGGTCGTACTCCCGCGAGGTCAGCAGCGGCTCGTAGATCTTCGCGAGGTCGGGCTGGGCGCGCAGGGCGGGCACGGCCGCGTAGGTCATCGAGGTCGGGCAGCCGTGCCCGGCGTCGGTGTGCCCCCACACCAGTCCGCCCGCGGTGCGGGCGACATGCGCGCCGGGCCGCTCGTCCGCCCACGGCGCGCCGGCCAGGCCCTCGGCGACCGCGGCCCGCATCAGGTGGTGCCAGCTCGGATGGAAGTCGACCTCGTCGATGCGGTTGCCGTACCGGTCGTGGGTACGCAGCACGGGCTCGTGCACATTGGCCAGCTCGGCCCACTCCTGCGCCTCGGCGCTGCCCGCCCGCAGCCCCAGCCGCCGGATGCCCTCCTCGGCCCACTCGGCGCCCTCGCGGCGCAGGCCTTCCAGCAGGGCGGTGTCCTCGGCGGCGTCGTAGGGCGCCAGGTCCGGGGGCTGGTTGGTGACGTCGTGCGTGGCGTACGGCTGCCGGGGCTGCGCGGTGGAGGGTGTCGAGGCCATGCAGCCATGTTGCACCTTTTCTGCGGTCGTAGCAATGATGCAACAAGAACGCGCACGTAAGGTACGTGACCATGAACGTGTCACCGCAGCCGGTCCAGGCCGATCTGCCGCCGCTGTCCGCGCGGTCGGTCGTGCTGAGCCTGCTGCTCGGCACCCATCCGCCGGAGCTGCCGGTCAAGGAGCTCGTCCGCGCGGTGGAGCCCTTCGGCGTCGGCGGTTCCACGCTGCGTGCCGCGCTCAGCCGGATGGTGGCCGCCGGTGACCTGCGGCGCACCGATGCCGTCTACGGGCTCAGCGACCGTCTGCTGGAGCGCCAGCGCCGCCAGGACGAAGCGGTGGAGGCGCGCACGCGCGCGTGGCGTGGCGACTGGGAGATGGTGGTGATCACCGCGACGGGGCGGGGCCCCGCCGAACGCGCCGAGCTGCGCGGCCGGTTGAGCACCCTGCGGCTGGCCGAACTCCGCGAAGGGGTGTGGCTGCGCCCGGACAACCTCAGGCGCGCCCTCCCGGACGAGCTGGACCAGGTGGCGCAGGTGTACACCACACGACCCGACCGGCCGGGGCGGGAACTGGCCGCTCAGCTCTGGCCGTTGGACGCCTGGGCCGCGACGGCCCGCGGTCTGCTGGCCCATGTCGCCGAGGCGCACCGCCCGGCCGACCGGTTCACCGCCTTCGCCGCGGTCGTACGCCATCTGCTGGCCGATCCCGTGCTGCCGCCCGAACTCCTCCCCGCCCACTGGCCGGGTGCGGCCCTGCGTGCGGCGTACGGGGACTTCCAGCGGGAGGTCACCGGGAGGATCGGGCGCTGAACCGGCCGACCGCCGGGCCCGGTTCCTCAGTCGACCTGGGCCAGGTTGCCGTGGCTGATCTCGTCCCGGCCGGTGTCGACGGTGTAACTGCCGGTGTAGACGGCGGTGCTGCCGTCGTCGCGCAGGGCGTCTAGGCGCACGTACACGGTCTCCCCGTCCGTCGAGGTGACCTGTGCCTGCGTGTACGTCGTGTCGGCGTAGCCGTCGACGAAGGCGTCGTAGGAGGGGCTGAGGTTCTTGCCGCCGAGTGCCCAGGCGGACGCGTAGTCCTGCGCGTTGACGGCGGCGTAGTACTGCTCGACCACGGACTCGGCGGTCGTGCCGTCGACGTCGGTGGGTGCGGCGTACACCGTCTGCGTCCGGGTGGGAGCCTGCACGGTGGCCGTGGCGGTCACGACCGGCTGGGCCGACGGTGTCGTGGTGGCGGACGCCGGCGGCGAGGTGTTGGCGGCCGCCACGGTCTGCGCGGGGTGGTGGCGGTCGCCGAGGCCGAAGGACAGACCGACCGCACTGCCCACGAGAGCCGCCATACCGGCCACCATCCCCACGGTCCGCCACGGCGATGTGCGTGGCTGCTCTTCCCGGACGACGGGGATGTTGTGGAGCGTGTCGCCGTTGTGGAATCTGAGCAGGTCGTCGTCGTGCATAGGGCCCCCTGTGCGTTGGTGCAGACGTGCATGATGCGCAGATGTGGGCAGTTGGTGAAGGGTATGTGCCCAAGTCGTGACATGGCGGCACGTCGAGGGCCGCCGTCCGCAGCGGACGGCGGCCCCTGGAGACCGGTGCACCGGTCGGGCGGCTACACCGACCGGTGGTACTGCTCCGGAACATGCACGTCCGCGCCGAGTTCGCGGGCCGCGTGGCGGGCCCACGAGGGGTTGCGCAGGAGTTCGCGGCCCAGGAGCACCGCGTCCGCGTCGCCGTTGACGACGATCTTCTCGGCCTGCTCGGTCTCGGTGATCAGGCCCACGGCCGCGACCGGCAGCGTCGTCTCCGCCTTCACCCGCGCCGCGAACGGCACTTGGTAGCCCGGCCCGACCGGGATGCGCACGCCGGAGGCGTTGCCGCCGGTGGAGAGGTCGAGCAGGTCGATGCCGTGCGCCTGGAGGTCGGCGGCGAAGCGGACCGTGTCGTCGGCCGTCCAGCCGCCCTCCTCCAGCCACTCGGTCGCCGAGATGCGGAAGAACAGCGGCTTGTCGTCCGGCCACACCTCCCGTACGGCGTCCACGACTTCGAGCGCGAAGCGGATGCGGTTCTCGTACGAGCCGCCGTAGGCGTCGGTGCGGTGGTTGGAATGCGGCGAGAGGAACTGGTTGATCAGATACCCGTGGGCGCCGTGCACCTCGGCGACCTCGAAGCCTGCCGCGAGGGCGCGACGCGCGGCGTCCGCGAACTGGCCGACGATCTCCCCGATCTGATCGACCGTCAACTCCGTCGGCACCGCATGCCGCTCGTCGAACGCGACCGCGCTCGGCGCGAGCGGCTGCCAGCCGCCGGCGTCCGGCCCGAGCGGCGCCCCGCCCGTCCAGGTGCGGTCGGTCGAGGCCTTGCGGCCGGCGTGGGCCAGCTGAATGCCGGGCACCGTGCCCTGCGAGACGAGGAAGCGGGTGATCCGGCGGAACGCCTCGACCTGGGTGTCGTTCCAGATGCCCAGGTCGTACGGGGAGATCCGGCCCTCGGGCGACACGGCCGTGGCCTCGGTCAGGATCAGACCCGTGCCACCGGCCGCGCGGGCCGCGAGATGCGTGAAGTGCCAGTCGTTCGGAGTGCCGGTCCCGGGCCCCTCGGGCTCGGCCGAGTACTGGCACATCGGGGCCATCCAGACCCGGTTCGGGATGGTCACTTCGCGCAGGGTGAAGGGCTGGAAGAGGGCGCTCATGGGGAGCTGCTCCGTTCTCACGGGACTGCGGGACAGTTCGTACGATAGGCATCGTAGTACGTCGGATGTCAAACTACGATGGCTCTCGTACAATGACCGAGTGAGTACCGCCGCCCCCGCCGCCAGCAGCCGGGACCTGCCGCACCCCGTGCGCGAGGACATCCGGCTGGAAGCCGTGCTGCACGCGCTCTCCGACCCGATGCGGCTGCAGATCGTGCGTGAGCTCGCCGCCGACCGCACCGAGCTCACCTGCTCGCAGTTCGTCCTGCCGGTGACCAAGTCCACGAGCACGCACCACTTCCGGGTGCTGCGCGAGGCGGGCGTGATCCGTCAGTGCTACCGGGGCACGGCCAAGATGAACGGCCTGCGCCGGGACGACCTAGACGATCTCTTCCCGGGGCTCCTGGACGCCCTGCTCGCCGCCGCCGCTCGGCAGGCCACCCGGCTCGGCGGCTGAAGTCGCTTTCAAGGCACGGTGGTTGAAGAGCAGGTTCAGCACGATCGCCGTCAGGCAGCCCGCGCTGATACCGCTGTTCATCACCGTCTGGAACCAGTCCGGGAACTTCGCGTACACCGTCGGCACCCCGACCGGCAGCATCCCCACGGCCACCGACACCGCGACGACCGTGAGGTTGTGGTTGTCCCTGAAGTCCACCCGGGCCAGGGTCCGCAGCCCGCTCGCGGCCACTGTCCCGAACATCACCAGACCCGCACCGCCCAGCACGGGCGCGGGTATCGCCGCCACCACCGCGCCCAGCTTCGGCAGCAGCCCGAGCACGACGAGGATGCCGCCCGCGGCGGCCACCACCCAGCGGCTGCGCACCCGTGTCATCCCGACGAGGCCGACGTTCTGCGCGAACGCCGTGTACGGGAAGGTGTTGAACACGCCGCCCAGCACGGTCGACAGTCCGTCGGCGCGCAGCCCGTCGGCCAGCGGGCGCGGCTCGACCTGCCGCCCGGTCATCTCGCCGACCGCGATCAGGTCGCCGGTGGTCTCGGTCATCGTCACCAGCGCCACCACCAGCATCGACACGATCGCCGAGGCCTCGAAGCTCGGCGCACCGAAGTGGAACGGCGTGCTGATCCCCAGCCAGTCGGCATCACCGACCCCGCCGAAGTCCGTGAAGTCGAAGGGCACCGCGACCGCGAGCCCCACCGCGATGCCGATCAGTACGGCGATCCGGCTCAGGAACGCCGGCGCGAACCGCTGCACGACCAGCACCACCACCAGGACGAAGGCGGCAAGGGCCAGGTTCTTCGGCTCGCCGAAGTCCTTCGAACCGGCCCCGCCCGCCGCCCAGTTGCCCGCGACCGGCAGCAGCGAGACCCCGATGATCAGGATGACGGTGCCGGTGACCAGCGGCGGGAAGAAGCGCAGCAGCTTCCCGAAGACCGGTGCCAGCAGCATGATCGCCAGCCCCGAGACGATCACCGAGCCGTAGATCGCGGGCAGTCCGCCGCCCGTCGTCCCGATGAGCACCATCGGCGACACCGCGGCGAACGTACAGCCCTGCATGATCGGCAGTCGTACGCCGAACCGCCAGAACCCCACGCACTGGATGAGCGTCGCGATACCGCACACCAGCAGATCGGCGGTGATCAGATACGCCAGGTCCGCGGGCGACAGCTTCATCGCACCGCCCACGATCAGCGGCACCGCGACCGCGCCGGCATACATCGCGAGCACATGTTGCAGCCCGAAGGCGGCCAACTGCCGTACGGGCGGGACCTCGTCGACCGGATGGACGGGGGCGGTCGTGGACATGGGCACTCCTGAGCGGCGGGGGAGGGGACGTCCGAACAGCATGGGACCGTACGGGCGTTGAACAGTCTGTTGATTTCCGGGTCGTTGCCGCTGTGTGTCCTGCCCACTCGACGGCATCCGATTCCGCTACGGCGCCTGCCGGCGCTGCTGCGCTGACAGGGTGCAGGCGCGGCCTGGCCGTGCGTGTCCGTTATCGCGGCATGTGATCAAGTGGTTACGTATCGCGTGTGCTAGAAGCATCCTTTCTTAATCTTTCTGATCGTTGTCCGACGGATGGCACGGTGTCCGTATGGCCCGCGTGGGAAGTGCGGGAGGACGAGCGCACCACGTCGTGGTTCACCGTCGGGCTGGGGTTCGGCGACGGCGCCCGGATCGACCTGCTCGCGGTGGTGTGTGACGGACGTGTCGCGCTGGAGGAGGTACGGGCGCAGCCCGCGCTGTCCCTGGACGACCTCGCGGAGCTCACCGAGTGGATCGAGGAACCGCTCTTCGAGGCGTGCGGGCTCGCCGGTGCGGCAGGTGTGGCCGGTGCGTATCGCACACCCGCACTCTCGCGGCGGGCCCGACCCGCCTGGCCCCTCGGCATCGAGGGTCGCCGACGTGTGGCACAGGAATACCGTGCGGCCCAGCAGGAGGGTGCCGACCCGGTCCTCGCGGTGATGTGCGCGACCGGACACGGACGCCGCAAGTCCCTGCGCCTCATCTCGCAGGCTCGCGATTCGGGGTTTTTGACGCCTCGTCATGCGCGGTGCTGAAGGGGGAGGGGCGACGGGCGGTCCGGATGGTGAGGGGGGCGGGTGGCCCGGATGGTAAGAGGGCGTGGGTGGGGAGTGTGGTTACTGCGCGTCGGGCGCCCGCTTCTCCGGTTCCGTCTGCTCCGTCGATTCCGTCCCCTCACCCCGCCCCTCGCCCGTGGCGAAGAAGCGTGACAGGTCGGACTTGCCGCTCTCGCCGGTCGCCGGGGCGCTGTCCGGTGGGACGCCCATGTCCCAGTCGAGGCGGTAGCGCTTGAACAGCTCGGCCCGCAGGGTGGTGATCGGCATCGGGACGTTCGGCAGCACCATCGCGTAGACCGCGCCCATCAGCAGGGAGCGCAGCATCGGATAGTCCTCGTCGACGTTCTGCGACCCCTGCCGGGTGACGACGTCCCGCAGCAGCTCGGCCAGGCGCTTCTGCTCCGGGCACTGTACGAAGCCCTCCGCCTGCAGCAGCCCGGCCATGTGCTGCCGCATCAGGACGGGCCGGTCCCGGCCCAGGTTCAGGATCGCGTCGATGGCGCGGGCCATCCGCTCCCGGCCGTCCTCGCTGCGCGGGTCCCGCTCCACCGCCTCCTCCAGCGTGCGGTGCATCAGCCGGTGCACCGCGGACTGCACGAGCTGCCGCTTGCCGGGGAAGTAGTAGGACACCAGCCCGCGCGCGGAGCCGGCCCGGTCCGCGATGGCGCCGAGAGTCGTCGCCTCGTACCCGTGCTCATCGACCAGCTCGACGGCCGCTTGCAGGAGCCGCTCCCGGGAACGTCTCCGCAACTCTTCATTGACCGAGGCGCTGCGCGGGGACATGCTGTAACTCCTGCGTTGACTGGCTGCCAGCCAACTATACTCAGCAGGGTCCCGATCGGAACCACGTAGGGGCTGGTCAGGGCTGCCGTCCGTCTGGGGCGACGCGGGGGATCGTCTCAGGCGGACGGTTTTATCCCCTCGGATAGTGTCCTGAGGCTACTTTTCCGGTCTGCGCACTCCCGTCGCACAACGATCCGGCCGTCCCTAAAGTGGGCTTGGCCGTCCCTGAAATGGCCTTGGCTGTCCCTGAAATGGCCTTGGCTGTCCCTGAAATGGCCTTGGCTGTTCCAGAAGAGGGCACGTGCGCCGAGCGGAGGAGGCCTGCGACATGGAACAGGACCAGCAGATCCTGAGCAGGATCACGGAGATGGTCGAGGACGAGCGCAAGCTCCGCGCATCCGTCGCCGCGGGAGAGATCGACAGCGAGACGGAACGGCAGCGGCTCGACCGGCTGGAACGCGAACTCGACCGGTGTTGGGACCTGTTGCGGCAGCGGCGCGCGAAGACCGAGTTCGGGGCGAACCCGGACGAGGCGCGCGTGCGACCGTCCTCGCAGGTCGAGGGGTATCAGGGCTAAGGCTGGGGCCGGCCTCGGGTCAGTTCACCAGGTCCAGCACGGCACGCAGCCCGTCCGGTCGCTCGTCGGCCGGCAGGTGGTCCACGAAGTGCACCCGGCACCCGAGCGCCGAGGCGCCGCCGTCCGCCCGCCGGTCGTCCCCGACCATCAGGGTCTGCCGGGGCTCGGCTCCGAGCGCCTCGCAGGCGACCGTGAACAGCCGTGCGTCGGGCTTCTGGACGCCGTGCTCGTACGACAGGACGTACGCGTCCACGTACCGGTCGAGGCCGTGCTCGCGGAAGACCGGGCGCAGATCCCAGCCGATGTTGCTCACCACGCCGACACCGATCCCGCGCTCGCGCAGCGCGCGCAGCACCTCGGGGGCGTCGGGGTAGGCGGACCACGCGGCCGGCGTCATGTGCCGGTCGTACAGCGCGTCGTACAACGCGGGTTCGGGGAGCGGTACTTGCCGGGCGACCGCGGTGTAGGCGGCCCGGTGCAGCTCGGAGCTCTGGTCCCGGATCGCCCACATCTCGGCGAATTCCGCGGGCAGTTGCTCCGGCGGCGCCCCGCCGGGCAGCGCCCCCGCCATATGCAGGGCCTTCGCCGTCTGATTCAACTCCGGTTCCGGGAGCGTGATCCCGGCCTCGTCCAGCACCGCGCGCAGCCAGGACTCGGTGGACTCGATGCGGAACAGGGTGCCGGAGAAGTCGAACAGGACAGCGGTCATGTGTGGATCTTACGTGGCGGCCCACCGGCGGCCGGAAGGTGCGGGAGGGAGGAGCGTCGGAGCTTCGCCGCCCGGCGTGGACGCGCTCACGGCTGCCGGCGCCGGTGGATCAGCGCCGCCGATGCCACGACCGTCGCGCCCAGGAGCCAGCCGCCCAGCACGTCGGAGGGCCAGTGCACGCCCAGCCACACGCGCGTGAGACCCACCCCGAGCACGGAGATCAGCGCCACCGTCAGCGCCGTACGCCACACCGCGCGGCCGGGGCGTCGGCGGTGCAGCAGCCACAGCAGCAGGCCGCAGACGATCGTGGCGGTCATCGCGTGCCCGGAGGGGTAGGCGGCGTAGTGGGCCGAGTCGACTGGGTCGCGCCAGACGGGGCGCGGGCGGTCGACGGCGGCCTTGAGCCCTTGTTGCAGCAGATTGCCGACCGCCACGGTGATCGCCAGCCACAGCGCCGTCCACCAGTCCGACCGCCGCCACACCACCCAGCCCACGGCGACCGCGCACACCAGCCGCATCGTCCAGGGGTCCCAGACCCAGTCCGTCAGGACGCGGAACACATGGGTGAGGCCGGGTTCGTCGAGGGCCCAGCGATGGGTGGTGCGGGCGAGGTCACCGTCGGCGCCTGTCAGCGGGTGCCACCGGACCGCGACGAGAGTCAGCAGCAGCGCGGAGCACACCACGAGCGCGGCGGCGACACGAGCGATGGTGCGCAGGTCCGGTGGGCGGGGCGGGGACTCGATGGGCGGGTGGCGCATGTACCGATCGTCGCCGACCGGTGGGGTGCGAGGCGAATGTCCGCGTGATCCGCTGCTATCCGAGCGCCCGCAGTCCGGGTACGAGCGTCACCAGGACCGGCACCACGGGTGCCAGCGCGGCGGTCGCCGTCAACCCCAGCCGCCGTACCGGCGGGAGCCGGTCGGGCGCGCTGAGCAGCCGGTGCACCCGCTGCGGCACATGCGCCTGCGCTGTGGGGGCGGGTCCGAACACGCCCTTGTCCTCGTTGAGTTCAACGAGTGCGAGGGCGGTCGTCAGCCGGCCGTGACGGCGCGAGGCCATGTCGTCGGCGGCGAGTTCCACCAGCCGGTGCATCTCGTCGCGGAACGCCGCGAACACCGGCACCTGCGGAAACCCGCCCGCCAACGCGTCCGAGCAGTGCAGCAGCCAGTCGTGCCGGGCCTGCGCATGGCCCTGCTCGTGCGCGAGTACGGCGTCCAGCTTCCGGCCCTCCAGACGGCGCAGCGCGGCGGTGGTGACGACGAGTTGAGGCGCCGTACCGGGCAGCCACCAGGCGTCGGGCCGCTCACCCTCCAGCACGACGAGCCGGCCCTTCGCGGGCTCCTCGCCGGGCAACAGCGGTGCACGGAGCAGGAGTTCGGCTTGGCGCCGCCGACGGCGCGCCCGCGCTCCCACGACCTCACGCACCAGCATGGCCCCGCTCCACACCCCGGCGCAGGCGAGCGTCACGGCGGTCGCCGCGGCCCAGGGCCCGGTGGCGCCGAGCGCGTAGGCGTCCACGACCCCGTGCGGCGCCCCGGCGAACACATGGCCGCGCACCGCCTGCCAGGCGGCCGCGGCGCTGAGCGTCATCGACAGCGCACAGCACAGCAGAACGGCTGCCACCACGCACTGCCACACCCACAGCGCGACCACCGGTTCGCGGTCCGGCCAGTCGGCCAGGGCGAGCAGCCGAGGGGCGCCGACGGCGGTCAGCCCGCCGAGCAGCAGCAGTGCCGCGGCAACCATCATGGCGATCACCCTATGAGTGGACGCCCGCCCCGGACACGGTCCGCCACGGCAAAGTGACGCAGGCAACGGTCCCGCGAGAAGCCCCGCGTGATCAGTTCACAGTGTGATCAGCATCGCCACCATCGCGATCCCCATCGACAGCCGGCACGCCTTCGCCAGCTCCGGCCGGTCGCCCCAGCCGAGGGGCCCGCCGCCCGCGGCCACCGTTACCGGTGCCGGTATGAGCCGTACGCCCGACAGCAGCACGTAACCCATGAAGTAGAGCAGGAGCACCCCGGTCACCAGTGGCACCCCGGACGTCATGCCGTGCCCGGCGTGATGCCCGGGGGACGCGGCCATCACGACCGCCATGTAGACCATGGCCGAGGCGCCCACCAGATGGTGCAGATGGTGCGCGTTCGTCCGTGCCGCCCACAGGGCGCGCAGTGCGGCGGCGCCGAACACCGCCGCGTACAGGGGCCAAGTCCAGGCCGGTGGGCTGAACACGGCCGCCGGTACGGCCATCGCGGCCATGCCGAAGCCCATCAGCGCCTCACCGCCGGCCGACCTGCGCTGTTCGACGACGCTGCTGCGCATCCGCAGCAGACAGTAGGCGCCGGTCGCGGCGCACAGCGCGACCAGCAGCCAGCCGGGCGAAGCCGGTCCGTGCACACGCGCCTCCCCGCTCGACGGAATCGACGACGAAGTCGCCGGAGTCGACAGTCGGTGATTGCCCACGCGGCGCGGCGCGCATACGAGCGCACGGGAGTACACGGGGAGCATTCGAGGGAGCACGGGCGGTGAGTAGCAGGGGTAGATGCCTGGTAATTCATTACGAGTAAAACACCCGTTAATGTTATGTCACATGACCCCAGCGACCTCCGCCTCTACCTCCGCCGCCGCCACCACCGCCCCACGCCCCCGCCGCCTCCCCCTGACCGGCGTCCTGCGTCTCGGCCGGCCCGTGGACATCTGGTTCAAGCCCGCGCTGAGCGTGGTCGCCTCGGTCGCCCCGCCCAACCTGACGCTGCTGGCACTCGGCCGGCTCGATCTGGCGATGTACACGATGGCCGGTTCCCTGTGCGCGCTCTACGCCCACAACCGCCCCTACGGCGCCCGGGGCCGGGTCCTGGCCCGGGTGATCCTCGCCATGGTCGGCGGTCTCGGGGTCTGCCTGGTCACCGCCTCGCTGACCGGCAACGCGGTCGTCCTTGTCACCGTCGGCGCCCTGCTGGCCGCGCTGCACAAGGCGCTGTGCGACGCGACCCGTGTCGGACCGCCCGGCAATGTCGTGCTGACCTTCATCACCTCGGCCTCCCTGTTCGCGCCGCAGACCCTCGGGCAGGTCCCGGGCCATCTCGCCCTGGCCGCCGCGGCGGGCGTGTGGTCCTGGCTCGTCGGCATGGCCCCCGGCCTGCTGCGCCCGCACGGCCCGGAGCGCCGGGCCACCGCGGGCGCCCTGAACGCCACCGCCGCGCACGCCGCGAACGGCAC